>NZ_SZNH01000013.1 GCF_005869855.1 Nostoc sp. PA-18-2419
TGGCCCCCATAACAGCAATAGCGAATGTCCTAAACTGTCTGCTGGTGTCGATACTGCAACTGTTAAGAAGTTACAGCCTTCCAGGTAGGAGGAGGCTAAACCGTGGGTATACCAAGAGGTGACGAACGTTGTGCCTGTCAGCCAACCGCCTAGTGCTAGGTAAGCGCAAGGGAATAGTAGTAATCCTGACCAACCTACGAATACAAAGCGATCGCGCTTGAGCCAGTCGTCTACTACGTCAAACCACCCTCTTCTACTCGGGGCGCGTCCAACTGCGATGGTCATCGGACTAAAATCCTCTTTTTTTACTAAAATTGCAACGTTTTTGAACCAGCGCCGCTTTAAAGCTTTGCTTTATTGGGCGACTGCCGTGAGGAATTAACGTTTTTTGACAATCTCAACAGCCTTAAAGCAACTGAGATTCTGAGAGTTAGCTGTCTAGTGAAGTCAGCATTTCTCAGGTCTATGCCATTACACGTACCACTGGCTAGTAACTTAGCTTGTGGTAACTTAATGATTCTTAACTTATCATATTAGTTCGGTTTTGGCCAGACATACGCAAGCGAATCAGGTATTTAACACGAAACTATATTAATAATATGAATATCAGAATTTTAACAATTTGACACAAGTTTTCTCAGAAATCTAAACAATTTGATTGGGGCATGAGAAAGAGTCAAAGGGGCAGGGGGAGAAGATTTTCCCCTCTGCTCCCTGCTCCCTGCCCCAATCCAGTTGCAATGTATCCCGATTAAATGGCAGACTTTTAAAGAGAGTATCTCACAGGCAATGGTAGTTCAATGACAGCATCAACAACGATTAACAAAGGCGATCGCCTGCTGCATCAAAACCTTCTCGGTTCTCGGCGGTTCAGTAACTACTGGTGGGCAACTATCGTTACCTTGGGAGCAACAGGCTTTTTACTGGCTGGCATATCCAGTTATCTAAAGATTAATTTACTTATAGTTACCGATCCTACTGAACTTTTATTCCTTCCTCAAGGATTGGTAATGGCATTATATGGCACTGCTGGCTTACTACTAGCCACATACCTCTGGTTAGTGATTTTATGGGATGTGGGAGGCGGTTATAACGAATTTGATCAGGAAACTGGTACGATCAAAATATTTCGTTGGGGATTTCCTGGCAAAAACCGTCGAATTGAAATTGACGGACGCATAGAAGATGTGCAATCTGTGCGAATAGCCGTTAAAGAAGGTATTAATCCCCGTCGCTCACTGTATCTCCGTGTTAAAGGTCGGCGAGATATACCCTTAACACGGGTTGGACAACCCTTATCCTTGACAGAATTGGAAACAGAAGGTGCAAAGCTAGCTCGGTTTTTAGGAGTATCACTAGAAGGACTTTAAAAGTCTAGGGATTAGAGAGATGAGGAGATAGGGAGGTAGGGAGAATGGGAAGAAAAGACAAAGAAAATAATTTCTAACCGGAGCTTCGGAGTCTCCGGCTTTGCTCAACAGTTAACACTTAACATTCCTAATCCCCAATTCTCCTTTAAAAGGATAAGATACCTTAGTTAAATCAGTAACTAGCAATGCGGTTGAAAATTTCCAAATTTTTGCTTGGTGCGGCGATCGTCAGTGCCTTAATGCTGGGAGGATGCTCTACACAGCAAGTCGCTTCTAATAGTTCTTCTCCAACATCGACAGTTACCTCGACCACAAGTCAGGCAAGTAATAACACAACTACTGAAGCAACGTCTGTATCTCAAAGTACTAATGAGAGTGTCCCAGGAATTGAAAATTTACCAAGGCTCGAAGGCAAGGCTACTGTAGTGCTTACAGTCAAAGGCTCGCCGATTACTATCGAAGTAGATGGTACTGATGCCCCAATTACAGCGGGCAACTTTGTAGATTTAGTGCAAAAGGGTGTCTACAATGGCTTAGCTTTCCATAGAGTCGAGCGCGGAACTGAGGACAAACCGCAGCCGTTTGTAGTTCAAGGTGGCGATCCCCAAAGCAAAGACCCAAAATTTCCCCTAGAACAATTGGGAACGGGTAGTTATATTGACCCAAAAACAGGAAATATCCGCTACATACCTTTAGAAATTAAGCCAAAAGGTTCAGATACACCGATTTATAACAAAACATTTGATGCTACCGCTCAACCCGTTGTATTGTCCCATAAGCAAGGTGCGGTAGCAATGGCACGCTCCGAACCACCAGACTCCGCTTCTTCCCAGTTTTACTTTGCTTTAGCGGATATAGGATTTTTAGATGGTAGATACGCCGTGTTTGGTAATGTTACTCAAGGGTTCGATGTAGTCAACAAAATTCAGCGAGGCGATCGCATTGACTCTGCTAAAGTTACCCAAGGTGCAGAAAATCTGAAAGTACCAGCGCAGTAAAAGAAGATACACACAGAAGTCAGATCGGCAAAAGCCACCGATTAGAACTTCAGGAGAGGCTCTGATGCAAGACTTCTGACTTAGGATTTCTAAATTGGTGAAGGTTGTTGTTACTGGTATTGGTCTAATTTCTGCCTTAGGTGGAAATTTAGAAGATAGTTGGCAAAGTTTGCTTGCAGGTAAATCTGGAATTCGATTACATCAACCATTCCCAGAACTTAGACCTTTTCCTCTAGCTTTAATCGAACGACAACCAACTCAATTAACAGTGCTAACTCAGCAGGTTGTCAATTCTGCTTTGCAAGATGCTGGATTAATTCCACCTTTAGCTGATTGTGCTGTAGTTATTGGCTCAAGTCGCTCTCATCAAGCATCTTGGGAAGTCTTGGCACAGCAGTTCTATGAAGACGCGGCTACTGAAAAAGAGGCAAAGAATTTCTCTTCCTCTTTGCGTCTCCCCTTTAAACCATCCTATTTAGAAAATTGGCTGGATACATTACCTCAGATGAACGCGATCGCAACTGCGCGACAAATTGGTGCATCTGGGATAGTTTTAGCACCAATGGCAGCTTGTGCTACTGGAATTTTGTCTATTGCCCAAGCGGCTTTACTTATAGAAACTGGGCAATGTCAACAAGCGATTGCCGGCGCAGTGGAAACACCAATTACACCTTTGACTTTGGCAGGATTTCAGCAGATGGGTGCTTTGGCAAAAACTGGGGCTTATCCTTTTGATTTGCACCGGGAAGGCTTAGTTTTGGGCGAAGGTGCGGCTGTGTTTGTCTTGGAGTCAGCAGAGTTGGCAAAGCAGCGTCAAGCAAAAGTCTATGGTGAAATTCTTGGTTTCGGCTTAACCAACGATGCGTATCATACTAATTCACCCCAACCTGAGGGAAAAAGTGCGATCGCTGCTATTAAACAATGTCTAGAACGTAGCTTTTTATCGTCAGCTGATATCGATTACATTCATGCTCATGGTACAGCTACCCAGTTAAATGATCAGATGGAGAGTATGGTAATCCAGCGTTTGTTTCCCCAAGGCGTGGCAGTTAGTTCTACCAAAGGAAGCTCAGGTCATACCCTTGGAGCATCTGGCGCTTTAGGCGTAGCTTTTTCTTTGATGGCATTAAAGCATCAAATTTTACCTCCCTGTGTGGGATTGCAGCAGCCAGAGTTTGATTTAGATTTGGTTACAGCAGTACGTCTGGGTAAAATTGACCGCGTACTATGTTTGAGTTTTGGCTTTGGGGGACAGAATGCAGTGATCGCCTTGGGAAAATAGTTTGTTATTTGTCTAATGACTCACGACTTATGCAATAAAACTGTAACAAGAACTACAAAATTGTTATTTCCTCAAAAAAAACGATAAGCTAGGCAATATATGAGATCTGGTTGGGGAACAAACCGCGACTAGGAGAAAATTTTATGAGTTTAACATCTGTGTTGCCGTTGGAAGCTGCTTCTCCAGCGTATATTTGTCCATTCGACCAAGCCTGTAGCTACTTAGAGGCAGCGGCTAAGGAATTAAGATTAGATCAGGGATTGATAGAAATTCTCAGCCATCCACGCAAAGTGGTAACGGTTTCGGTTCCTGTGAAATTAGATAATGGAGAAATACAAGTTCTCGCTGGACATCGGGTGCAGCACTCTGATGTTTTAGGCCCTTACAAAGGTGGAATTCGTTATCACCCGGCTGTGACATTGCGGGAAGTTTCGGCTTTAGCAATGCTAATGACTTGGAAATGTGCGCTGTTGGGTATTCCTTACGGTGGTGCTAAGGGTGGTATTGCCTTAGATCCAAAACGTTATAGTCTCAGCGAACTAGAACGCATCAGCCGTCGTTATATCAGTGAGTTAATTAAAGATATTGGGCCTTCCGTAGATATTCCTGCACCAGACATGGGTACTTCTGCCCGGGAAATGGCTTGGATGATGGATACTTACTCTGTGAATGTCGGTCATGCTGTACCAGGAGTTGTGACTGGGAAGCCGATTTCTATTGGTGGTTCCAGGGGACGGGAAATGGCAACCGGACGTGGGGTGATGATTATTGTACGTGAGGCGCTAGCAGACCAAGGTAAATCCTTGGCAGGAGTGCGAGTAGTGATTCAAGGTTTTGGAAATGTTGGCGCTGCCACAGCTGAATTACTATACGAAGCGGGAGCGAAAATTATCGCTGTTTCTACGGGTGCAGGAGGAGTATTTTCCGAAGCTGGTCTTGATATTCCCAAATTGAAAGCCTACGCTGCTGAGAATCGCAAGAGTGTTGTGGGTTTTTCGCAAGCAGTAGCAATTAGTAATGCAGATTTATTGACTTTGCCTTGCGATGTCCTGATACCAGCAGCTTTGGAGAACCAAATTACTGAAAAAAATGTCAATCAGGTGCAAGCGCAGATTGTCGCAGAAGCAGCTAATGGTCCGGTGACTCTTGAGGCTAGCTTGTCGTTAGAGGCGCGGGGTGTGACAGTGCTACCAGATATTTTGGCGAATGCTGGCGGTGTAGTGGTGAGTTATTTGGAGTGGGTGCAGGGTCTTTCTTACCTATTTTGGGACGAGGAACGCGTCAACCACGAAATGGAACATTTGATGGTGCAGGCTTATCAACAAGTGATTCAGCAGTCGCAGAAGCGGCAAGTTTCTCTGAGGTTAGCAGCTTATACGTTAGGGGTAGGTAGAGTTGCTCAAGCACTGACTGACAGGGGTCTTTATCCTTAGGACTAACAAATATAAAAATGTCCCACTGTTCACAGTCAACAATTAACACTCAGCAACTTCTAACACGATAATTTATTTGTTGGAGTTGCTTTAGTATTTAGCTATTTTTTAAACCCAGGTGATTTTGTAAAGCTTGGCGCATGACTTCTACAGGGATTTCCTGCTGCAACCAGATTTTTAAGGCTGCTGCGCCTTGTTGAACTAACATTTCTAATCCATTGATTGCAATTGCACCTTGTTTTTCTGCTAATTGGAGAAATTGCGTTGGTTTAGGAATATATATTAAGTCATAGGCGATCGCACCTTGGGGCAATTGTGCTATTTCTGCTGCACTCAAAGGTGATTCATCAACTTTAGGATACATCCCAATAGGGGTTGTGTTTACTAACAAATCTGTTTGAGGAATCAATTTTGCTAATTCATGCCATGTACCGACTTGCAAATTCTCATCTATAGATGAATTATTCCAACTATCGCAAAATGCTTGTAATTTCTGCTCATTGCGCCCCAACACATAAATTTTGGCAAAACCTAGTTGATGACAACCTGCGACAACTGCCCTGGCTGCGCCACCATTGCCCAAAATCACTGCTACTTTTTGACTCCAATCTTGGTTATAGGTTGTCTGTAAAGGAGCAATAAATCCTTCTATATCTGTATTTGTTCCCACCCATTGATTATTTTGGCGACTCACAGTATTCACTGCGCCTATAGCTTGGGCAATAGGGGTAATTTCTGAAAGTAGAGGCACGATCGCCTGTTTATGAGGTATTGTCACATTAAAACCAACAACATCAATAGCGGCGAAACCTGCGATCGCTATCTCCAAATTTTCTGGTGCAATGGGAAAAGGCAGATAAACATAATCTAATCCTAAATGAGCGATTGCTGCATTATGCATCACTGGCGACAGCGAATGTTCCACCGGATATCCAATTACTCCTAAGAGTTTAGTTTTACCTGTTATTAATTTAGTCATTGGTTATTTCTCCCCTACTTCCCTGCTCCCTGCCCCTCTCCCTTGTGCCCACCTGCTCGCGGACTTACCCTACAATTATTAAAAGCTCCTTAACACTTCTTTGAATCATGCAGGCAACTACAGCCCCCTCTACAACTCCAATTCCTGGTAAATATTGGCAGTGGCGCGGGCACAACATTTACTATGTGCGTGCGGGAGAGAAGCAACCGCAACGTCCGCCTTTGCTTTTGGTACATGGATTTGGAGCTTCAACAGACCACTGGCGCAAGAATATCACAGGATTGTGTGAAGATTTTGAAGTATTTGCGATTGACCTTTTGGGGTTTGGGCGATCGGCAAAACCGAAATTGCAGTACAGTGGTGACTTATGGCGCGACCAACTTCACGATTTTATCAGTGAAGCGATCGGTCAAAAAGCAATTTTGGCAGGTAATTCTCTTGGTGGCTATGCTAGCTTGTGTGTTGCAGCACAACGTCCTGAGAGTGCGGCTGGTTTAGTATTACTCAATAGCGCCGGCCCCTTTAGCGAAAGCCAGGCGACACCTGAACCTGAAGCTTTACAATCAGAAATTCAGCCTCCCAAACAACCTTCTTTACAAACACTCTTAGGTGACTCGGTTAAGTGGATTTTTCAACAACCTTTAGCTCAATTTCTATTATTTCAATACGTGCGACAACGTTGGGTAATTCGCCAAACTCTAGAGAAAGTTTATCTTGATAAGAGTGCGATTACAGACCAATTAGTAGAAGAAATTTATCGTCCAGCTTACGATCCTGGAGCAATGGATGTGTTTGTTTCAGTTTTTAGTACGCCTCAAGGAGAAAAAGTTGATGTACTACTAAAGCAATTAACTTGTCCTTTATTGCTGCTATGGGGAGAAGCAGATCCTTGGATGAATGCTAGAGAACGTTCTCAAAAGTTTCGTCAATATTATCCTCAACTTGCAGAATATTTTCTAACGGCCGGTCATTGTCCTCATGACGAAGTGCCGGATAGAGTAAACCAACTTTTTCGCGATTGGGTTTTGTCTATTTCTTAGTGATATGAAATTTCGCTATGAAATACTGAGTAGAGATGCGAGAAATCGCGTCTCTAAACTATTGAGTTGAAAAATGACAGAACTAACATAACTGTTACAGTTGACCGTGCGTTTGCACCGAGCGCTTATCGCTTCACATTTGTGTAGTATGAGGAAAGAAATTTTTGAGCTTTAATTTAAATCAGAACTTACGCAACTGCCACACACTACTCGAAAATGCGATCGCTATATTTAATACATAAATACTAAATGGTTAATGTAGAATGAGTAGATTTGAGTTTAAGAGATAATTTTTAAATTATTTAAAAACATAAGATTTAATTTCCTGTTCTATTTGGTCGCTAATAATTTCAGTTCCGATACCAGGTTTATCTAAATTTACTCTTACAAAATTTGTCTTGTCTTCTTCAGTAAATTTTTTATCATTATTGGAATCTTTGAGAATTTTCAGAAAAATTGCGTTTTGACCGGGAACAACCACCCAATTAATAATTTTTGTATTATTTGGAGTAATTTGCTGGAGATTCTTACCCGATAAATCAGAAATATAACCAATAATGGCATCTTCGGTATTGAGTTTTCGATCTGCATTTGTATCTTGATCAATAATTCTATACAACCAAACTCTTGTAATTGGTTTATTTGCCGCTTTGACTTCTAATAAATCAAAGGAGTTAATAATAGCTTTTTTATCTAATAAAAGATGAGTTTCGCCATCTTGCTTACGATAAAATATCATGTTATACAATGGATTATTTCTTTGATAAGAACGCGAAAGATTTAAATTGCTTTCTTTTTCTTGATTATCCTCTGGAAGATTAACTGGAATCATCAGATAATCCGATAGCTCTTTAATAATTAAATCACTATAAACAATATTTGGTTGTGACTTCGGTTTGTCAGTCGCTTTTGCTTGTTCGGTTTTTCTGGTAATTTTAGATTCGCAGGAAAAAGAGACAGCGGCTATGATGACAGCTGTAATAATATTCTTCAAAAAGCTATAGTTTTTCATTAATTCACAGCAGGATATGTTGCTGTTTTATTTTATTCGTTGCTGGAAAATTACCAAGAGTTTTATTTGATAGACTACACAAAATAAGCCCACTGATGCGGGCTTGTTCGTGTATATAAGGTGAGTAAAATTTTCTAATTATAAAAATCCAAAAACCTGGTCGAGGTTAACCAGGTTTTATCGAGTTTACAGGTTTCAAATTGTTAAACTAATTAACTAACTGAGAGGTTAATAACTAAGGTGGACTGAATAGCTGGCAAACTTCGCATTTCTACGTTTTTCCGCTTTGGGATTTGGCTTTGTCTTTTAATAGACTTTTTACCACTTGTATCTTGATATACGGAAGTTTACTTGGGTTGATGACAGGGGACACTAGTCATTACCCTTTTTGTTTAGTTTTTCTTTCTTTGGTGTCCTACTATTTAAGTTATCACTAACTTGATTAGTTGCAACTCTTAGTTTACTAAAGTTGACGTTTTGTTAGATTTTGCAATCTGGGGAAATAAATTTGATCCCTAACCCTCTTTTGAAGAGAGTTGAAGGGATTTTGCAGAGTTCAGGTTGCTCAATTAAACTATATTGTCAAAAATCCCACATAATTGGATTGTTATCAATGGGATCGGTAACAATGCGTCCAATGCCATCAATTTGTGCTAATTCGGTGGTAGAAAGTTGTATTTTAGCGGCTTTGGCGTTGTCTTGTGCTTGTTGGGGATATCGCGCCCCAGCTATGGCATTTGTTTGAGGTTGAGCAATTAACCACGCCAAAGCTAACTGAGCAAGGGTACAATTATGAATAGAGGCTATAGGACGCAATTTTTCTAGTGCTTGTTGAGCGCGTTCAAAGTTTTCACCTTGAAAGAGTTTATTATTAGCACGGTTATCTGTTGGGTCAAATTGATGACCCCTCTCAAATTTCCCTGTTAACAATCCCTGTGCTAAAGACGAATAAGCAAGGACAGAAATATTGTGTTCGATACAATAAGGCAGGGTATCCTGTTCTACCTGCCTCCAGAATAGAGAATAGGGTGGTTGTAAACTATCAATACGTCCAAAACTTGCGGCTTCTGCCAATTGGGCGCCAGAGAAATTGGAAACACCGATCGCTCGGATTTTACCCTGCTCTTTGAGCAAATTGAGAGCGCTCATAGTTTCTTCGATAGGTACTATTTCACTATTGAAATTGCCGGAAGGCCAATGAATTTGGTAAAGGTCAATGTAATCAGTTCTTAAGTTTGTTAGGGAACGCTCACAAGCTTCAATTACTTGTTCATACTTAAGATGGCTAACAGAAACTTTTGTGGCATACTCTACCTGATGGCGCACATCAGGTAAAGCTTCAGCTACAATCTTTTCAGAATGTCCTTGACCATAAGCTTCAGCAGTATCAATTGTTGTGATACCAGCCTCAAATGCTGCTCGAATTGCTTTAATCGAGTCAGCATCCTCAATTCCCACCCACATTTTTTTACCTGCTTGCCAAGTTCCCATTAAAATGGGTGTGATTTGCACATCAGAAGTACCTAGCGATCGCTTTTCCATAATTACTTCTTAATTCATTTCTCTAGATAGTTTCATACTTTATAGGTTTTAGCTTGAATTTAAATCAGAGTTACAGTAGATGTGATGGAATTGACTACAACTTTTCATGCTCTTAAAGAATGGGCAGTCGCCGTAAATGCCTTGGAAACTGGCAAAACAATTATGTTGCTCCGCAAAGGCGGTATCCACGAACGAAATGGACATTTCCAAGTTGCCCACAAGCAAATTTTGCTTTACCCTACTTATGAACATCAACAAGCTTTCATGCTCAAATCTGAGTATGCCGATGATGTTTATCCAGTAACATCAGGCTGGCATCCAGAAACAATTCGTATTGGTAGTTGGGCTGAAATTACAGATATTTTGCCAGTTAGTGACGAGTCTATTGTTAGCGCCTTACTTCCCTTTCATATTTGGAACGAGCATTTTATTAGCGATCGCCTCAAATGGAAACCACGTCAACCCCTATATATTCTTCTGCTACGAACTTATAAACTACCCCAAGAGCAAGAGATTGCCTATTATGCTAAATACGGTGGGTGTAAATCATGGATTGATTTAGACCAACCAATTGAATTAGAAGGAGCAAAACCAGTTTTATCTGACTTTGGATATACCCAACTAGTAGAGACAATTCGCGGGATTGTTGGTGATAAATTGTATGCCCCTTCCTTTTAATAATCCAAGTTACGGATTATCAAATACCAATTTATTATTTCAAGCCAAGTGCGACTTGTAGTAGCATAATAATGAATTTAGCAATTAAACTTGCTCAATTCATTTATTCTCTAAATCGCTACTGAAGAATTTTGCGATCTTGATTGGTTGCGTCTCACGGCATTTTTGATTTATATCAAAACATAGGGTATTGTTGGAGTAATTAATTTTCAAGGATATTCACATAAAATTTTCGGCATCTTATGCGGTTGTTTATATCCTTTGAAAATGAATTCTAATGAGGTCTATTTCCTTAGCTGCACTCGTAAAAATAGATTTTAGTGACGGCAAATGTGGCTAATTCTAAAAGATAGAGAATATTTAAATAGAAGATTGGACACAGCAAAAAATTGTAGGTTGCCGTCACGCACCAAAGCAATTAATCTAAATAATCTCATAGATATATGGTGTATCGCGCTATCACCGTCAAACTGACATTGAATTGTTCACGCTACATTACACTGCATGACGACGCACCCTAAATAAAATAGTAGTTCTGGTTACATACAAGCCTAAAAAACGCGGATAACATTAGAAAAACTTCATCCTGGAGAGATGAGGGAAAGCTGTTGATATTTGATCGCCCTAGCAGCTTCCCTCATGGGTAGGAATTTCTAAGTAATTATCCTGTAGTGCATAGAAATTAATTAGATTTTGTCTAGAGTATTAGGCAAAGTACCCCAGAAGGTTGAGGTATGGCTTGACAAGATTTTGCCATTATGCATTTTCAACTACAAGTAAAGGAGTTTGTAATGCACCGACAAATGTGTTGGTTATCTAAATCTGGTGGCGACGGAGAGAAAATCTTGTATTTGCAGACAGAACCTAGTCAACCTTGGCGTCCTTACACAGCTTTTGGACATTTTGCAGTCCCAGATTATCGAATACCAGGCGGTTCTAAAGGTTGGGCAACTTATCAAAAACTTCTCAAAGCAGGTTGGACGCTAGTACCTAGTGCACGCGCAAACGAGTTTGGTAGCAGTAGCTATGCAGAGTCAAGCAATTTTGAATTGAAAAAAACAATCGAAAATCAATAACGGGATTGCAAGTGCTGAGTTAGGAGCAAAGGCAAAGATTGCGAAAGCTCAGATTCTCCAAGAAATAAAAACAACCACTTGAAGTTGCTGATTGATGACTGTTGATAGAGGAGGTTCCCCCCTCTCTCCCCACTCCCCACACTTCCCTATCTCCTGATCTCCCCCTATCCCCCTATCCCTCACAATCCTCTTGGGGAACCTTCACCGCGAGGATCCGCCGCCCCTTCTAGAGTTCCATCAGTCGTAACTGCGATCGCGTTACCATTTCCCCAAGGTGCAGTTTCTATAATTTTGTGTCCTCGACGGCGTAAATCTTGTAAAGTCAAAGCATCCAAGCCCCAAGACTCGACGCGCAACTCATCGGGAAGCCATTGATGATGTATGCGTGGCACAGAAACAGCCGCACCAACATCCATGTTGTATTCCAGTACATTCAAAATCAGTTGCAACACTTGAGTGATGATGGTGCTACCACCAGGCGCGCCTGCTGCCATGCGAAAATGTCCATTTTCTGTGACAATTGTGGGAGTCATACTGGATAAAGGAGTTTTACGGGGTGCAATGCTGTTGGCATCGTTCCCAACTAAACCAAAGGCATTAGGCACTCCTGGCGCAGCTGCAAAATCATCCATCTCATTATTGAGGACAATTCCAGTTCCCGGTGTCACTACACCAGCACCAAAAACAAGGTTAATCGTGAAAGTCAAACTTACAGCATTGCGTTGTTCATCGACAACTGTAAGGTGAGTGGTTTCGGGAGATTCGTAGCTCAAACAGGGGGATGGGGAACTCGGGGCCCCCACGTTAGCAAAGCGGGGCGGAGCCGAGTGGGGATTAGGGGCAATGGGGAGACATTTAGAATTTGGAATTTGGACTTGAAAATTCAAATTTCCTGGCTTGACCTCAGTGGAAGGTCTGGCCTTTTGCATGTTAATTTCTTGGCGACGTTTTTTGGCGTAAGCTAGACTGATTATTTGTTGTACGGGGACTTTAACAAAATCTGGGTCGCCTAAATATTGCGAGCGATCGCTGTAAGCAATCTTCATTGCTTCTACCATTAAATGTAAGGCGTCAGGATGATGCCATCCTAAAGATTTTAAATTTGTGTCACCAATAATATTTAAAATCTCTAATAGGTGAACCCCTCCAGATGAGGGTGGTGGCATTGAGCAAATTTTAGCTTGGCGGAAATTTCCACAAACTGGAGTCCGCCAAATTGGTTTATAAGCTTTTAAGTCTTCTAGAGTAATTAAACCGTTATTTTTTGCCATATCAGCAGCGATCGCTTGGGC
Source organism: Nostoc sp. PA-18-2419 (assembly GCF_005869855.1). Lineage (GTDB taxonomy): Bacteria > Cyanobacteriota > Cyanobacteriia > Cyanobacteriales > Nostocaceae > Nostoc. Next base: position 12,703 of record NZ_SZNH01000013.1, read on the forward strand.
AATTTTTTCAGTGTAAAAACTTTGGGGATTTTCCGCAATTGCTGTTAAAGTCTCGCTTAAATCGCGCTGTACCAGCCTGTCTCCTGGTTTATAAAATTCGCCGTTATGAGTGAAAATTTCCCGCGCTGCTGGATTGTTGAGAATTGCTCGTTTGCTAGACTGGCTTGTTTGCAGAGAACGCCAAGTTGGTGCATCGCCAATAATAAAGCCATCTTTAGCAAGTGCGATCGCAGGTTTTACTACCTCTTGCCAAGAAAGCTTACCATAGCGGTGATGCACTTCATAAAGTCCCGCCACCGTTCCTGGTGTCGCCACTGCTAAATAACCATTAGTACTTGCATTGGGACGCACCTTACCTTGGGCGTCTAAATACATATTTCTTGTAGCCTTTAGGGGTGCGCGTTCGCGAAAATCTAAGGCTTTCATCTCGCCTGTTTTCTCAGAATGCATCAGCAAAAATCCACCGCCGCCAATTCCTGCCGAAAAAGGTTCAACTACAGAAATTGCCAAGGCTGTGGCTACAGCTGCATCTACTGCATTACCACCCTTACGCAACATGGAAATTCCCGCTTCACTGGCTAAAGGGTGCGCTGAAACCACCATTCCCTTTTTGCTGCGTAAAGGTAAAGTTAAAGCCGCTGATGCTACTTGGCTATAAACAAGGAGGGTGAAACAAAAGACTGTAATGGCTACGCGCGCCGCAGGTATCACAACTGACTTGGCTTTAGTGACAGTAAGCTTTTTTATACCATTACTCATAAAATCTTATACATTTTTAGTATCTTTTTTTAGCATTTTGGTGTACTTAATTTATCAGATTTTGATTACCATTTTTTGCGTAGCTTGCTGCCATAGGCATTGCTCTCCTACCCCCACTTGAAGGATTATAAATATGAAGAGTATGCAAAGATTTTTATAAAAGATAGACATCTAAGTAAATATTCGGTATTCAGTTATTGTTAAGTTATTTTGATATTTTCTATTTTCCAGATAGAAATTCAAGGGCAATGCCGACAACGAATGCATAAAGATTTCCCGTTTTATGCTGTCTCAAGTGTTCCCTATTTTGAACAGGGTAAGACTTATGCATTGACAAACCAACTAAATTTTGTACAGTGCTTAAGACTTAGATAGTGCTTGATACCAAGATAAATAGTGTTTGCAAGTGAATTAAAGAGGAAATCTTTGATGAACAATTTGCGCGTCTATCTAAAGACTGAATAAGGTATGCCGAAAGCTTGAACTTTTGGCAGATTATGTGTGCCATAAAACAGCACTAACTGGATTATTGACAACTGAAGTTACTCCAAAAACCGATTAAATCAGGAAAAACTTATGGCAATTATCATTGGAACCAGCGGTAACGACACCCTACAGGGCACTTTAGATTACGAGGATTACTACGACACCCTAACTGGTGGCGGTGGTAACGATATATTTTTTAACAGCGACTCAAACTACATTAATACGATCGCCGATTTCGGTGGAGTAGGTAAAGGAACAAACCCAACAGCAGCAATCATTGCCGAAGTGGATACCCTAAGTTTCCAGAACAATAGTGGCTTCACTGTGCAAAACTTGCTCCTTGCCCAAAATGGCAACAATCTGGAAATCAGCTTTCAAGGGTATGGTGATACCAGATTCATCCTAGAAAACTTTGCCCTATCCAACCTTGATAACCTCAGCTTATCCACCGGAGCGACTGTAGATTTGGGCAATATTTTGTTTTATGGGCAAACTACCATCACCGACAGTTTTGATGTTTTTGATGCTAACTCCACCCAAAGCACTGTCTTTAAAAAAAACACAGTCACCTTCCTAAACGACCTCGACAACAATGTTAGTGGATTTGACAATTCAAATGATGTCATCAATGGTCAGGGAGGTAATGACATTATTGAAGGTTTAAGTGGCAATGACCTTTTGAGGGGTGGCGCGGGCAATAATACTCTTAACGGTGGTGCTGGTAACGATACATTGGATGTTGACTTCCCCTCAAGCAATAATCTGCTTAATGGTGGTAATGGCAATGATTTTATCTCCATCTCTGGCAGCGACGAAGACACCTACAACGCACCAGACTACGACGATCGCTCTTTAGGCAATAATACCCTCAACGGTGGTGCTGGTGATGATACCTTAAGCGCTAGCGGTTCATTAGGTAATAACCTCTTAGATGGAGGTGATGGCAATGATTCTCTCTCCATCTCTGGGAGTCGAAGAATTGGGGATTTCACAGCGTCTAACTCTCGCTCAGATGGCGATAACATCCTCAACGGTGGTGCTGGTGATGATACCTTAAGCGCTAGTGGTTCAAATGGTGATAACCAGCTTAATGGTGGTGATGGCAATGATTTTCTAGATATCTCTGGCTATATTTACCTAGCTGAAAGCATCAACTTCGACTCTGGCTCATCTGGCAAGAACCTCCTTTTTGGGGGCGATGGCAATGATACTCTAACAGCTTCTGGTGCCACTGGTAATAACACCCTCAACGGTGGTAATGGCGATGATTTTCTAAATATCTCTGGCTATGATTACCAATCTGACTACTTCTACTTCGACTCTGGCTCATCTAGCAAAAACCTCCTTTTTGGGGGCAATGGCAATGATACTCTAACAGCTTTTGGTGCCACTGGTAATAACACCCTCAACGGTGGTAATGGCGATGATAGCCTTACAGGCGGTGGTGGTAAGGATAGCCTCATAGGCGGCGGTGGTAAGGATAAATTTGTTTACAAAGGCTTAAGCAATAACACCACTAATAATGAGAGCAGCGAGACGATTAATAATGGTACTACTACTATCGCCGATTTTACTGGAGTAGGTGAAGGAATAAACCCCACAGCACCAGTCATTGCCGAAGTCGATACTCTGATATTCCAGGACAATAGTGGCTTCACTGCCGACAATTTGCTTCTTACCCAAAATGGCAACAATCTGGAAATCAGCTTTCAAGGGTATGGTGATACCAGATTCATCCTAGAAAACTTTGCCCTATCCAACCTTGATAACCTCAGCTTATCCACCGGAGCGACTGTAGATTTGGGCAATATTTTGTTTTATGGGCAAACTACCATCACCGACAGTTTTGATGTTTTTGATGCTAACTCCACCCAAAGCACTGTCTTTAAAAAAAACACAGTCACCTTCCTAAACGACCTCGACAACAATGTTAGTGGATTTGACAATTCAAATGATGTCATCAATGGTCAAGGGGGTGATGACATTATTGAAGGCTTAAGTGGCAATGACATTTTGAGGGGTAGTGATGGCAATGATACTCTTAATGGTGGCGATGGCAATGATACTCTCAATGGTGATACTGGCAATAACACCCTCAATGGTGGCGATGGCAATGATACTCTCAATGGTGGTACTGGCAATAACACCCTCAATGGTGGCAATGGCGATGATTCCTTTAATTTCCCCTCTCTATCTACGTTAGTGACTCAAACAGTAGATGGGGGAACAGGTAACGACAGCTTGTCTTTGAGTTATAGCAGTGCTACCACCGGAATTACTTCGACTTTCAATCCGACTACTAACACTGTAGTAATTTCGACGACACCGGACACAACAGTGTTTAGCTACAAGAATATCGAACAATTAAATATCACAGGTACAGACTACGATGATTATCTTCTGGGAAGCAATAGTAATGATACGCTTCGTTCAGGCAATGGCAACGATACAATAGATGGCGGCGCTGGTGAAGATTTCTTAGATATTAGTCTTTCAACAGGAAATCACCTGCTCAATGGAGGCGATGGCGATGATTATTTATGGGGGTCGAATTACAGTTACGACGAATTCGGAAATCGCGTTTATGGTAGCATCTCTGGTGATAACACCCTCAACGGTGGTGTTGGTGACGATAAATTGGATATTAGGGGTTTAACAGGCAACAATCTGTTAGATGGGGGTGATGGTAATGATTTTGTGAAAGCCTCTATTAATAACTCAGGTAATGCCACACTCAACGGTGGTGTTGGTGACGATACATTGAACGTTTACGGTTCAAGTGCCAACATATTAGATGGGGGCGATGGTAATGATTTTCTCTATGCCTATTCTGGCTCAAATACTACACTCAACGGTGGTGTTGGTGACGATACATTCGATATTAGCGGTTTAAATGCCACCATAGTAAATGGGGGCGATGGTAATGATTCTCTGATAGCCTCTTCTTATGACTCAAATAATACACTCAACGGTGGTGTTGGTAATGATTCTCTGATAGTCTCTTATGACTCAGCTAATAATACCCTTAACGGTGGTGATGGTAATGATTCCCTGATAGACTCTGGTTTCGGTGGTAATAACACCCTCGAAGGTGGCAATGGTGATGATACCCTCATCGTTGGCAATGATTATGATTCTTTCAATGGTAATGATATCCTCATCGGTGGCAAGGGTAATGACACCTTTGTTTTCAATAGTTTCGATAAAGGTCTCAATTTGATACGTGACTTCGGTGCCAATAATGAACCGAATGAACTAATTCAGGTATCAGCTGCTGGTTTTGGTGGCGGTTTATCAGCAGGTGTACTTCAGGCAAGTCAGTTTACAGTTGGAGAATTTGCAACCACTAGCAGCCAGCGATTTATTTATAACTCCACTACAGGTGCATTGTTCTTTGACCAGGATGGTAGTGCAGGCGCATTTACTCAGGTACAATTTGCAGGATTATCTGCTGGGCTGTCACTAACGAATAACAATTTTGTGGTTGTTTAATCGTTATCCTCCATGTAATGCGATGTCTGGCGACAAGCCGCTTCTCTACGAGACGCTCTTGCTAGCTTGCTTCTCTGCAAGAGTACGCATCTATTCCAATATCTAAAATGTAAGGTAATTATTGATACCGTAATTACACAAGAAAGAATCTAGTTGCCACCTGGGGCAGTGTTGAAGCTTTTGGGAGATTGGAAAAACTATCAAGTTGTGTATTCAAGAATATACATCTTTGACTAACTTTTGATTTTTAATTGACTCTCTATCCAACCAATTGCAAAATCAGCCATTAATGCAATTACCGCTGCCGGAACTGCCCCAGCTAAAATTAACTCACTGTTGACTAGTGATATCCCACGAAAAATAAATACTCCTAAACCACCAGCCCCAATTGCGGCTGCAATAGTGGCAATACCAACAGCAATTACAGTTGCTACTCGTACCCCCGCCAGAATCACTCCCATTGCTAAGGGAATTTCAACTTGTAATAGTAATTGTCTATCTGTCATTCCCATACCTCTGCCAGCTTCTCGAATTGCTGGATTGACGCCAGTGATACCTGTGTAAGTGTTGCGAATTATTGGTAAAAAAGAATATAAAGTTAATACTGCGATTGCTGGTAATACACCAATTCCGGCAATGGGAATKAGTAAGCCAAATAGCGCCAAGCTAGGAATAGTTTGGAGAATATTTGCTATACCAAGAATTGGTTGACGAAGATAATTTTTACGTGTAATTAAAATACCTAATGGAATGCCTACAAGTATGGCAATTCCAATGGCAATACCGACTAAGAAAAAGTGTTCTAGAGTATGCTCAAGAATTTCAGGAGCATACTTAATGAGGAAGAAATCTTTCATAAACAAGAGTCAGAATACAGAATTTTAAATTCAGAATTCAAAATTAAAAATAGTCCATAGCAATCCTATTTGAGTTGTAAAAATATCAATAGCGGCTTTCAACAATTTAAAGAAGGCAAACATGCCAAAAAAGCAAGACTTTCTGGATGTTGGGACTTGAGAAATTCATCTGTTGTCCTCAATACTACCAATTCCCCACCATACATTAAACCAATTCTGGATGCCAAAATAAAGGCTTCTTGAATATCGTGGGTGACAAAAACAATTGTTTTGCCTAATTCTTGTTGCAAATGTCGAAACTCTTGTTGAATTTCTAGCCGCGTAATCGGATCGAGTGCGCCAAAAGGCTCATCCATCAACAACACTGGTGGATCTGCTGCTAAAGCCCTAGCTACACCGACTCTTTGCCTTTGTCCTCCTGAAAGTTCGTGCGGGTAACGCCCTGCGAATTGGGCGGGTTCTAAACCTACTAATTGCAACAATTCATAAACCCGCGTTTTAATTTGTTTCGGTTGCCAACCTTCTAAAGAAGGAACTAAACCGACGTTCTTTTCCACAGTAAAATGGGGAAATAAACCAGTTTCTTGAATCACATAACCAATTTTTCGCCGCAGTTTAATTTCATCCCATTTAGTTGTAGGAATTCCATCAAATAAAACTTCGCCTTGTGTCGGTGTAAATAGGCGATTAATTAACTTCATTGTTGTAGTTTTGCCGCTACCACTGCGTCCAAGTAAAACTAGTGCTTCTCCTTGATGAATCGTAAAATTGAGATTTGACACCAAAGGGCGATGATTGCGGCTAAAGGTGACATCGCGGAATTCGACGGCAGCTTGGTTATTCGGTGGCATAAGTCGATTTTAGATTTTAGATTATTACTTGGATATAAATACGTTGGTAGGGTAGCACAGCTATGCTACCCTACGGTAAATATATATTATCTATCTATATTTTACTGAAATTCGCGCACTAATTTTGATTTGCGATCGCCAACCCAGTTGGATGCGTTAGGCTAATACTATAACGCACCACAATAGATGGTGAAAACGCTGTGTTAGCCTTAGGGATGACAGACCCGACTATGCAGTTTTACCATTCTTCTCTAATGCTTGTTGTGCAGCATTTTTCAAGCGGCTGGATCTCATTTTGCGGATGCGATCGCTATCCCGAATACCACCTGCCATTTCATATTCAGCGCTATCTTTGCCATACTTGATAGCAACTAACATTAGCATTTTTTCAGAAAGCTGATTTAAATTTTTTTCCATTTGTTCAACTTTAGTTAGTGAAGAATCAACTACAGCCAAAGCGTTATTATGAATATTAAGTTCATTACGTAAATCATCGATTGACTCAATCAGTTTTTCTAGGTTATAATCTTCATCAAATTTAATGCTGGGAAGAATTAATTTCATTCCAGCAGATCTTAACTCAGCTTTTTCTAGAACGCGGGATGTGCGCTTTTTACGAGACATAAATTTGCTCCTTTAAGATACTTCTAACGCTAGCTTGCCTCAATTAAACTAGATTCCGGTTCAGCAAAAATCGCAATTTTTTATCATCAAATTTTCCGGTTATACCAGTAAGATTTCGGTATTTTAGAGAATAGCTATAAGGGAAGCCGCTACAGATTTGCCAATAGCCGCTACAGACTTGGCAGTAGCCACTACAGACTCGCCACAAGCCGCTACAGACTTGGCAGCAGCCGCTACAGACTTGGCAGTAGCCGCTACAGATTTGTTAGTAGCCGCTACAGATTTGTTAGTAGCCACTACAGATTTGGCAGTAGCCGCTACAGATTTGGCAGCAGCCACTACAGACTTGACAGTAGCCGCTTGGATTATGGCGTAGTAAAACACAACTAGGTGCTGATGATACTGACTACTTAAGTGTTGACAGCAATTAACTCAAAATTAAAGCTTCACCAAATTTTGAAACTAAATTTTGACCTGTAACATAGGAAAAGGATGATAATAAAGTACTGACATCCTAATATGAACACATCTGACAAATTCTGCTTTTGTACCTTGGCTGTGGGTGATAGATATCGTACTCACGCACAAATGCTAGCTAAAGATATTCAGCAACACACACACGCTACAGCTCTATGCGTTCTGACTGATAAGCCAGAGTATTTTCAGGAATTTCCTCACGTTCTGGCATTCAAGCACAGCCTTCAAAGTGTCAAAGGGTATCATGATAAACGCTTCGTCCTGGAAAAGGCTCTTTCACTATTTGAGAGTTGCATGTTTTTAGATTCTGATGTCCGAATTCTTGGTGGTGTAGTCGGAGAAATGAATTGGCTTCCCGGAATCACAGCTAGAACAGGTTGTGATTTACGGCAACACATGGTACAAATCAAAAATCCTAAAGAAATTCAAGTTATAGAAGAAGTAGCTGAAAAACTAAATATCGATATTCAACAAGTGCAGTGGTTGCATGAATTCATGTTTGCTATGGGCAGACAAGCAGGATTGGATACAAACTTTTTTCAGCTTTGGCAAACTATTTCTTACTTGTTTGAGATGCGAGGAATCTATCATGGTGAAGGTTATGCGATGGGATTAGCTGCCGCTAAAGTGGGAATGACAATTCGATATGACCGCGAAGATAAATTTCCATTTTTTAAAGACAATATAGAGCGAGTAAGAATCAAAAAAGGACAATCTAATTTAGAAGAAAAACAAATTTACTTCGATATCCACGAAAATATTGAATACCAAAATCGTTCAATCGTGCGAAAAGTAACTGATAAATTGATGAAAAAAGCTGTGTTCTCTTATAGATTATTGCGGCTCAGAAAGTTGGCTAAAAATGATTCTGATTTTCACAAGCTTTTTGAGATAAAAATATAGGTTAGGGAATAGCGATMGCAGTTTGCAAGTCAGGCAAATTCAATTGCTGCGCTAGGTAAAAGGACTAGATGAGCCACTGAGCAAGAATTAATAACGAGTACCTCGTGCCCAATGCCCAATGGCATGATGGTGTCAAAGCGAAAAAAATACACCCAACAGGAGAATAAATGCCAGCCATTGTTAAACTACAACTCTCCTTAGAAGTTTTAGCAGAAGCAATAACTTCCCTTGATTTAACAGAAAAACGTCAACTTCAAAAGCTAATTGAGCAACAAATTTTTGCAGATGAAAAAGCATTGTACACAGAGGATGCACAAACATAGCCAGAAATTCGAGCAATTCGCGCTGAGTATAGAGATGGTGAATCTATAACTATTGATGAATATCTTGCTAAACGATCGTATCAGAGATAATGAGTTATACAGTCGTTATTTCAAAGTTGGTGCAAAAACAGATTAATAACTTACCCAATGATATTATTGAGCGTGTGATTGAGAAAATCTAAAATCTTGCTTTGGAACCGCGTCCCGATGGAATTGTCAAGTTAAAGAGTTTTGATAATGAGTACCACATCCGGATTGGTAGCTTTAAATGTTACACTTTACAAGTCTCAATGCGAGAGAAGAGATGTTCAAATAACCCCACACCAAATATTGTGATTGAGGATTTAGCAAAACGGACTGATGTCGCAGTAATCGGGAGGTGTCCTCTTGTGGCTGAGATATTATAAGTGACGCTAGTGTAACTTATCCAACTTTTTTCTACTTTCCATCCAACGCGCTCGCCAAATTTATTCCAGGCTTCTTCGTAATACTTCCCGTCTAGCTTACCACCAACGCTTAAGTAAATTTCCTTTTGAACGCTTAAGCCAAAGTGTCCATTGCTATATTTTACCCATAGGCGGTCAATTGTCCTGAGGTCAGTACAGGGAAAGTTTAATAGTTCTTCATCCCTAATCCAGTCATTTTTCTGACACCCTACTACTTGAAGCATTATCACATAGGTTTCAGAATCAGCGTCTTTCCAGTTCCCTGCTGCTAGCAAGTCGCGCAGCTTAACATAGTCTATGTTTTTCTCTGAACTGAGGTCATCTTCCTTTGTAGGCGATTTCGAGGTAATATTTTTTGCACCCTCAGTGTTAAAATCTTTTCCCTCTTCTTGCTCACTCACTCGCTTGCTGAGTGGGATAACTCGCGCCTCAATGACCACAATATCCTCATCTGTGAGTTGCAAAAGTTGCTGTAAGTGCTTTAATTCTTTCCGTATATGGTGACTTAAAGTCCATTCATCGTGTATTGTCTCAGCCAGAGCCTCAAACAGAGCTTCTTCGTATTCTTTGAGATTTTCTTGATACTTGCGATAAGGTTCTAAAACTTCGTTTTCTATTTGGGTTACTATCTCAATTGACAAACTCAATTCATTTTGCCGACGCTTGAGAATGCGGCGACTCACAGATGAAATATTACCGTTTCCAGCCCATCGCTCTACTTCTTTACGGTACTCTAATTGACGATCGCCTACACGAGCTTTCGCTAGCTTAATTTTAAAGCCTTCCCTAACAGCATAAATTTCTGGCTTCATGGCTGGGGCTGCTTCCTGCACTTTTTTACGAGCATATTCATGCAATTCATCTACAGAAATCATGCCATCATTATCAGTGTCAGCCGCACCTTTCTCAATCCCTTCGACAAGGTAGCGGGTGTAAACTGATAAGTCTGCCCCTTGTTGTTCAAATGAACGTTGAGTAGACGTAGAAGAAGTTAGTACCACCCGTCCTTCTCCTCCCAGTTGATTTTTGATGTCTACTTTGTTATCGTCTTTCGCCTTCATTCCTTCAGCAAAAGCACCGCTAAAGCAACAGTCAAGAATAATTACCTGTCGCCGAGAACGGCTATTTTCCATCATCCCATGTATGAGGCTGGCAGCAGTAGCGGTAGTTTGAATGAGTTTACCCTTATTGTTCTTACGAGTTTGGCTAGTTGCTAAATATAATCTGCCAGACTCATCTGTGATACCGTGTCCTGAAAAATACAACAGCACTAGGTCATCCTTTTCACGACCAGAGAACAAGGTTTCAATTGCTTCTTCCATTAACTGGCGTGGGGGATTTTCCAGTAGTGTAATATCAGCAGCCGCAAAATCGCCCATTTCTGAATGCTGTAAGACTCTCTGCATTGCTTTTACATCTTGCACAGCCGAAAGTAAAGCATTTAACCCAGGTTCGTAGTTACTAATTCCAATCAGTAATGCTACCTTTGCCATGTACCTATCTACACCTTTGAAATTTCTTCTATAGCATTAACTGCTGCTTCTAATTCTTTGCGACTGCTAGCTTTGACTTTGACTTTTTTACTGTCTTTAGTTACTTCTAATTCTATTTCAATGGGTTTGTTACCTAAGCGATCAGGAGAAAGCTCCAAACTTGCTTGATACTTTCTGATTTCACAAAAGCAATTACTTGACCGACAACATAACCTGTGATTGACTTGCTTCCCTCTGATATTTCAATTTCAGCTACTCGATTAACTTCTTCTACCTCATCGAGTTCTTTCATTTGAGTCAATAGTTTTTTGGCTTCTTCGTCTTTTTCCTCTGCATCTAAGTCTTGACCAATGAAGGTAATTGTGAGTTTGATGTCTGATCTATTTGCCATAGTGGGAATTTGGTAATGTTGAAAACAAGAATTTCAGATTAAGCTCAGTTTACCAGACCTCTTGCAAAAGTCCTTCTTTGCGTTCTCTTCTCTGCGTCTCTGTGCCTCTGCGTGAGAAAAAAATATTTATGCAAGAGGTCTACTGTAAATAAATCAAGAGTAAGGTTGATAATTACGTAAATTTAGGAGTTTTTATCTATAAATTAGCCTGAGCAACTAAGGAAATTCCAAAGTGCGATTCTTTGATAGCTCAATCACACTTTAGAAGTTCTTAAATAAGTTAGCGATAATATTTCAAGCTATGTTTATCGCTTTAGCTTAACGCACCATATTCAGGCATCAAGATTCCATCTCCGCCAATTCTAACCACCTTTCAGTCGCTACATCGATCGCCTGCTTCAAAGATTCCACATCTTCATATAGTTTCTGCACTTGGCTATAATTCCCTGGAGGCACATTCGCCAGTTTTTTCTCGGTTTCTGCCTTATCGGCTTCTAACTGGGCTATTTTACCTTCCAACTGCTCAAATTCTCGCTTCTCCCAATTCGATAATCTCCGCCGCTTTTGATTTTCGGCATTTTTGGGTGAAGATGCGCCATTTTGAACTTCGACATTTTTCGGCTTCTCTTTTGTATTAGCAGTTTGTTGCTGTGCTGCTTCTTCGGCTTTTTTGTAGTCCAGATAAACAGAGTAATTGCCTGGATATTGTCGCAGGTTCCCGCCCTCTTCAAAGGAAAAAATTGTGTCGATGGTGCGGTCAAGAAAATAGCGATCGTGAGAAACTACAATTACACACCCGACAAAATCTTCTAAATAATCTTCTAGTACTGCCAATGTTTGGACATCTAAATCATTTGTCGGTTCGTCTAAAATCAAAACATTGGGCGCACTCATCAGCACCCGTAACAGAAATAAACGGCGTTTTTCGCCACCAGAAAGTTTATGAATTGGGGCATATTGTTGATTACCAGGAAATAGAAATCGCTCCAACATTTGGGAAGCAGTAATTTGAGTACCATCGGTAATTTTGATGAATTCTCCTTCTTCTTTGATGTAGTCAATCACGCGCTGATTTTCATTTAATGCTGTGAGCAATTCTTCAGAATGCTGGTCAAAATAACCGATGTGAATTGTAGTACCAATTTCTGCATTGCCAGAATCAGGCTGAATTTGACCAGTAATGATATCCATTAAAGTGGATTTTCCTGCACCGTTAGCGCCGATGATACCGATGCGGTCTTCTGGACTAAATTCGTAGGTAAAATCTTTAATTAGGGTGCGTCCATTGTATGCTTTAGAAATGTGATCTAATGCAATAACTTTTTTCCCAATGCGACGAMCAACTGTCGAAATATCAACTTTACCCTGAACTTGTTTAAACTCAGTATCTCGCAGAGCGTGAGCGCGGTCAATTCTCGCTTTTTGTTTGGTACTTCTGGCTTTCGGGCCTTTTTTGAGCCATTCCAACTCGCGCCGCAATATGCCTTGATGTTTGCGTTGAGTGCTAATTGCAGATTCTTCCGCTAAAGCTTTCTTTTCCAGGTAGTATGAATAGTTACCTGTGTAAGTGTAAATGTCACCTCGGTCTATTTCGATAATCCGATTAGTGACGCGATCTAAAAAATAGCGATCGTGAGTAATCAGAAAAAGTGCGCCGCGATAGCGATTTAAATAACTTTGTAACCATTCTACAGAAAGAGCATCGAGGTGGTTTGTTGGCTCATCCATGAGTAAAACATCTGGTTCTGCTAACAATGCTGTTGCTAAGGCAATGCGTTTGCGATAACCTCCAGATAAAGTGCCGATTTTGGCGTCAAAGTTAGAAATTCCTAACTTGGTGAGGATGATTTTGGCGTTGGTTTCTAGTTCCCAAGCGTTACTTGTATCCATCCGTTGCATCACCGCAGAAAGGCGGGACATCAATTGATTATCATCTGGATAGTGAGCCAATTTATCGGAGAGTTCTTCATACTCCTGCACTAAAGTCATGTGTTCGCCACTGTCGGCAAAAACTTGCTCTAAAACTGTGCGATTTTCATCTAAGTCTGGCTGTTGGGGTAAGTAGATAATTTTAGAACCAGAGTTAATTAAAATTTGACCGCTATCAATGGGTTCTAAATCAGCGATGATTTTTAGTAGGGTTGATTTGCCTGAACCGTTAGTACCAATTAAACCAACTTTATCGCTAGTATCGAGGCTAAAACTGGCATCTTTTAAAATTTCTTTGATGCCAAAGTCTTTTTGGACTGATTGCAGGGTAATGATACTCATAGGATTCAATAATATATAGATTTTTTCTCATGCAAAGGCGCAGAAATGCAAACGAAGAGAAGGAGGGGATAAGTAAGGTGTATGGCTAAATCGACGGTTAATGAATTTTAGACGAATAGATCCAAAGGTAGATGTCCATACATTTCGTTAATTCCGTCTTCATTGAAAGATTGGCAAGAGACTAATACGCCACGATGATGTCCGGGATAGGAATCGAGATAACATAAGCCATTTTTACCGTTTAATTTGATATAAACTGGCCCTTCTGGTGTCGGTAAATTGCTTGGCGGTTGATAACCAAAGGCTAAAGAATAAGTTTTCATGGCTAATATTCCTTCTTCTGCTGTATCAGCACAAATTCCTAAAATTTCATAGTCAGCAAGGCTAGCGAGCAAAATTAAGGCATCTCGAATTACAGCTTTTTCTGATGGCTTGAGGACGGGTGCTATGTCTAGACAGTTGAATTTATTCAGAACTTTTTTTGCTTCTTCAAGAGAGAGACGATCAGGAGTTGACATAAATTTCGTTTATTATATTGTTGATTATTTTTTAGTATTTCAGTTAGGGCTAGCCCCATACCATTTGAGATTTTTTCTTGGGGATTGGGTATATGGGATTAAATTAGTAATTGGTAATTGATAATTGAAAGTTCACCCACTCCCCAGTCACTTTTACGGTTGATTTTCTACATTCCCCAGGTTGAACATGAAGGGTACGCCGCTTTTCGAGTCACTACCCATGACGAGGACTTTTGGCATTTGAGAGCCACCAGTTTTCCAAGCTTCAATTGCTTCTTTTTGCAGAACTAATTGCCCTCCTTGGGCTTTGAGTGTCTCTGCTAAGAGTCTTTGGGCTTCTGCTTTACCTTTGGCACGATTAACTTCTGCTTGTGCTTCTTGTTCGGCTTCTCGCGCTACATAAACTGCTCTTTGGGCGCGTTGTTCGGCAATTTGTTTTTCTTCAACTGCTCTAGCGAATTCTGGTGAAAATGTCAAGTCAACTACGCTAGTATCTAAGACAATTATCCCATATTTATCTAAGCGATCGCCCAATGCATTATCAAAGTCTTCTTTCAATTCACTTCTTTTAGTAATTGCTTCTTCTACTGTTCTTCTAGCTGCTGCAATTTTAAATGCTTCTTGTGTTTGAGGGGCAATAATTTTCGAGACAATATTTTCTAAGCTTCCTTGTTTTCTTCTCACCTCAACTACCTGTATGGGATCGAGGCGAAAGTTAATCGCAAATCTTGCAGATAAATTTTGCAAATCTTTAGTAGAACTTTCCGCTGGTACTTCAAATTTTTGCACTGTCAAATCATACACATCTATTACAGAAATAAAAGGTGGTTTGAGGTGAATGCCTTCCAATAAAGCGCCATCTCTCGCTTTACCCAAAATGCTAATCACTCCTGCTTGTCCTGGGTTGATAATGATAAAGGAATTTAGTCCAATAATCACTAATATTGCTAACACAATACCCAAAACTGTGGTTTGCAAATTGCCAAATTGCTGACTTTTCAATTTCCTCTCTCCTTATGAGTGAAAGACGCGATAAATCACGTCTGTACAAGAATTGGGAATGAAAAATTATCTCCCCATCTCCGCATTCCCCAATCTTCGGGTGGGGATTGAAAACTTGATTCCGTGTTAATATCAGTTGCACGCAACTGCAAAAAGCCGTGGCTACTGTATTAAAATCTCATCGGGCATCAAGAAGGCGTAAACATTCTACGCATCCTCTCCAGCGCTTGTTTGACTATGGACATCGGTACCGTAAACAAGTTTGGCTAGCGACTACTTATTCTATCCTCAATAAGTTTTTCGATTTGGCGCCACCAGGTTTAATTGGTGTTGCAGTGGATGTTGTAGTCAAACAACAGGATTCCATAATTGCACAGTTAGGGGTACGCGATGTCTTTGGACAATTTTTGATTATTTCTTTCCTGACTGTAATCATTTGGGTACTAGAATCGGTTTTTGAGTATGCCTACGCTCGACTTTGGCGTAATTTGGCACAGAAGATTCAGCATGACTTGCGTTTAGATGCATATAAACATTTACAAGAATTAGAATTAGCTTACTTTGAAGAACGCAGCACTGGCGGTTTAATGTCTGTCCTCAGTGATGATATTAACCAATTAGAGCGATTTTTGGATGTCGGAGCAAATGATATTATCCAAGTTGCCACAACAGTTTTAATTATTGGCGGTGCTTTTTTTATTTTGGCTCCTAGTGTAGCCTGGATGGCTCTGTCGCCGATGCCATTTATTCTTTGGGGTTCGTTTGCTTATCAACGATTACTTGCACCGCGCTACGCCGATGTGCGGGAAAAGGTAGGTTTTATCAACTCGCGTTTAGTAAATAATATTAGCGGCATTACTACTATTAAAAGTTTTACTGCTGAAGTTTATGAAGCGTATCGTTTAGAAGTAGATAGTGAAGCTTATCGTCGCAGTAATGCCAAAGCAATTGCCCTTTCTGCGGCTTTTGTACCGTTAATTCGGATGCTGATTTTAGTGGGGTTCACCGCATTACTTTTATATGGCGGGATGGCAGCAGTTTCGGGAAAAATGTCTGTCGGCACTTATAGTGTATTGGTGTTTTTAATTCAACGTTTGCTGTGGCCCTTAACCAGATTAGGCGAAACATTTGACCAATATCAACGGGCAATGGCTTCTACTAATCGAATTATGAATTTGTTAGATACTCCCATTGCTATTCATACAGGAAATATGGCGTTACCTGTGGAAGAAGTGCGTGGAGAAGTACAATTTAATAATGTTTATTTTGCTTATAAAGATAGATTTCCAGTGATTAAAAATCTGTCTTTGAAGATTCCAGCCGGGAAAACTATTGCAATTGTCGGTTCCACCGGTTCTGGTAAAAGCACTTTAGTCAAACTTTTATTACGGTTGTACGAAGTGCAAACGGGAAGTATTACTGTGGATGGTATTGATTTGCAAAGTTTGAATTTGCGAGATTTACGCCGCTGCATTGGTTTGGTGAGTCAAGATGTTTTTCTATTTCACGGCACTGTAGCGGAGAATATTGCTTATGGTAGCTTTGATGCCACAGAGCAAGAAATTATCACGGCAGCGAAGATAGCGGAAGCGCACGAATTTATTATTAACTTGCCCGAAGGTTATGAGACGATTGTGGGGGAAAGAGGACAAAAGTTATCTGGTGGACAAAGACAACGGATTGCGATCGCCCGTGCAGTCTTAAAGAATCCCCCCATCTTGATTTTAGACGAAGCGACCTCAGCCGTGGATAATGAAACAGAAGCCGCAATCCAGCGATCGCTCGAACGAATTACAGTCGATAGAACTACAATTGCGATCGCTCATCGTCTTTCCACTATCCGCAATGCCGATTGCATTTATGTCATGGAACATGGGAAATTAGTAGAATCAGGAACCCATGAGGAATTGTTGGAGAAAGATAGAATTTATTCTAGTCTCTGGCGCGTACAAAGTGGGTTGAAATAAATATCACCCATTCTTTGCCCTTAATTACGAATTAATTATGATGTTTGGTAGTACCCAGCCGGAAACAGGAGATAACAAGTGGCGTCGCCAGTTAGATAAGTTTGTCAAAGCAAATCAAAAAGAATTGGCGGCGTTGTTTTGGGGGTTATGGTTAGCAAATAGTGACAGCCAGGGTACTGTTGGCATTGATTTGCAGCCAACACCCCATTTTGTTTATTGTCCGAAAGAACAAATAGAAAAGTTAAATGATAAAGTTGAAAATCGGCTGCAAGAAATTTTAGGAATTGTGGAAAATCATAAGCCGGAAGTGGAAGTTGTAATGATTGGGATTGGCAAGGGGGAAATTAAGTTAATTCAGTTTGGACCGGAACCTGCGCCGCCGATTTGTTTTGAGGAAGCTGGTAAGGATGTAGATGGGTTGTTGGAATTGTTGGAACAGAGAATGAGTGAGGAGATTGTTTTTTAACGCAAAGGGACGCAAAGGTAAGCGCAAAGAAACACAGAGAAAAGATTTTACTCGTTTGTGTGCGTTTAGGGATTATGTGGTTTAATTAACACATAATTTTACAATTTTAAGCCAAGCGATCGCCTTAAATCTTAAAACAAGAATATTTTCGTTTGAAATAAGAATATTCTTACTTTAAATAGAAACGTTCTCATTTGGAACAAGAACATTTTCACTTCAAACAAGAATGTTCTCGTTTTAAATGCGAAACTTGCAGATAAAAGCTTGATTGATGAGGTTGGGAACTTGAATTTTACTGTTCTGAGGTGAAGTGATGCCTACGGCGGGCTTCTCTACGAGACGCCGCGCGAACGCCTACGCGCAGATTTGCTAAATTTTTACGCACAGTTACAGTATTTGGATGACCCACTCCTAACTGTCGCTGACAAATGTTTAAAGCATGGATGTAAAGAGATTTGGCTTCGCTGTATCTGTCTTGTTCACTGTAGGTTCTGCTAGGTTTTTGAGGCTTTGTGCGACAAATCGATGTTCTTGTGGCAAGTGTTTTTTGATGATTTCTATACACTGCTTAAATCAAGGTGCTGCTTTGTCATTTGTTGTTCTACAATTGCATCGCTGAGACTGCATTCTGGGAACTTAGCTAAAACCTCAGTGCCAGAAAATAGGCATGATAGCCAGAAAAATCGCCGTTACGTTAAACACTCAAGCTTTGCTAAACTGCCGTGAGGTTTTATGAAACAAATCAAACAGAAAATTATAAATAAATTAGAGCGACTATTTGAACAACGGTTAGTACCTCATCTAGTTGAGTGGGGAGAATACGTAGAAACCAAAATCAGGCGATATAAACATCAACAACTGAAAAGTAAGTTAAAATTTTGTGGCTTAGGTCTACGATTCAAGCGAGACTTGAGAATTCAACACCCGCAAAATGTATCTTTAGGAAATAAAGTCTACATTGGACAAGATGTCATATTAGATGGACGTGGCGGCATCACTATTGGTGATAACACAACACTTGGATTTAACGTTGTGATTTTGTCTGCAAATCACGACTATCAAAGTAATGATTTGCCCTACGAACACAATGTTTATATTCATAAACCTGTTGTCATCGGTCGCAATGTTTGGATTGGCGGAAATGTCCTAATTATTCCAGGAGTTTCTATTGGAGATGGAGCAATTGTAGCAGCTGGTACCGTTGTCACTGCTAATGTTGAACCTTTAGCAATTGTTGGCAATCAACCGATGAGAATAATTAAATACCGCGACAAAGAACATTATCAACAACTCGCTTCTCAGCAAGAAAGTAATTCTTTGCCTCAGAATTGATTCTGAGGCGATTGTTAACAATGGTGCAAGATATCAGTTAAACCAACGCTGGGGTATTCGCACGCTTAACTTGAGGCGTTGCAATCATCCGCATTCCAGCCGGTGCGGCAATAGTTAACCCACGGCGCACAGGACGCACGGGACGTTTGTTCACTAGGGATAATTGAAATTCTGACATAACAGTTGCCAAGACAATTTTCATTTCATACTGAGCAAATGCCATGCCAATACAGCGACGATTACCGCCACCAAATGGTAAATATTCGTATGGTGAATATTGTCTACCTAAAAATCGTTCTGGTTTGAATTGTTTGGGTTGTGGGTAAACTTCTTGGCGATGATGTGCTAAATAAATACTGGGAAGAATTACCGTGCCCTGGGGCAATTTATAGCCCATAATTTCAATTGGGGTTTTCACAATCCGCAAGAAAGCATTCATCGCAATTGGGTAGATTCGCAATGTTTCTTGGCAAACTGCTGTCAAGTAAGGCAATTTAGCAATGATACTTAAATCTGAGTTAACACTAAAAGTCTCAAGTTCTCGTAGCAATTTTTCACGCACTTCAGGTAAAGAATCAATCCAGTAAAATGCCCATGTCAACGCCGAAGCAGTAGTTTCATGTCCTGCCACTAGCAGTGTCATTAACTCGTCGTGTAATTCTTCATCTGACATTCCTTGACCATCGTCATAACGAGCAGCCATCATCAAACTCAGGATATCTTGGCGATTTTTATCAGATTCAGCCCGACGTTCTCGAATCAAAGCATAAATCAGTCGGTCAATTTTTTGTCGTTGTTGGAGAATCCAACCCCAGGGACTCCAAGTACCAAAATCTTTTTGCATGAACCGGAAAAAGAAGGCACTAGACATTAAAGGCGAAGTCATGAAGTCTAATAAATCACTTAGCGATCGCCTTAATTCCTCAAACCGCTCTCCTGCTTCCAAACCAAACACAACCCGCAGGATAACACACAAAGTTATTTCTTGCATCGACTCACGGATCTTAAAAGGCTTGTCAATTTGCCAATCATGACTCACCTGTCGTGTTATTTTACGGATATCCTCGCCGTAAGCCCGCATTCTTTCGCCATGAAAAGGAGGAGCTAATAATTGCCGTTGCCGTTGATGGCGGTCGCCATCGGTTAACATAAAAGAGCGATCGCCAAGTAAAAATCCCAGCCCAGTGTTTCCTCTACCAACCTCGAAATAACTCGAATCAGCTGTAAAAATTTGCTCAAGTGCTTCCGGTTTACTAAAGTAGACAAGAGCATTATCTGAGCGATTACTCTTGATTGTGAAAGTGTCACCATAGATTTTGGCAAAATCATCCACATATTTTATTGGCTGACTAATAAACTTGACCATCCGCAGCCAGCGCGGTAATAGAGGCCCGTCAGGTAGGTTGTAATTTGTTGTCATAGAAATTTGTGGAATTGATAGCTTCTAAATTTTATTGTTACTAGTTTTTATGTGATTGAGGGACACACAAAGCGGTATATTCATCATTGGGGCATAGGGCATTACTGGGTGTTGACTGTTAACTGTTGACTGTTGACTTAGGAGTGCTAAGTGCTGTTAGGTTTATTGTCTATGAGAGGCTGCGCCAACGAGGCGTTTTCCCCCTCATCTCCCCATTACCCCTTATCCCCAGAGGGGACCCCACTTTTCCCACTCCCTTTTTCTACCTAAAGCAGTGCCAAAAATCATCGCTATTCTCAACGGTAAAGGAGGAGTCGGTAAAACGACTACCGCAATCAATCTGGCTGCAAATTTTGCCAAGAAAAAAAAGGTGTTGCTGATTGATGCAGATATTCAAGGTTCTGCTAGCTGGTGGTTTGGGCGGAGTCAGCAGGGAATGGGATTTGATTTATCTCAAGAAACCGATCCAACACTTTTAGGTGATTTAACAAAGATAAAAGGTTACGATTTAGTAGTGGTGGATACGCCTCCCGCACTGCGCTCTGAAGCATTAGTGGCAGTAGTTGCGATCGCAGATTACCTAGTTTTGCCTACACCCCCGTCTGCAATGGATTTAGCTGTCCTCGTGGAAACAGTCAAGGAAGCCGTTATCCCTTTGGGAACCCCCCATCGGGTATTGCTCACTAAAGTCGATACGCGCAGCATCGGGGAAGCGCTAGAAGCAAAAAAAACTCTGACTCAGTTAGGTATTCCTGCTTTTGATACCCTCATCCGTACCTATAAAGCTCACGAGCGAGCTGCGCTTGAAGGTGTAGCAATTACTCAATGGCGAGGAGGAAACGCACGGGAGGCGGAGTTAGACTATCGCCGCGCAGCTGACGAACTACAGCGTGATTGGAGAAAATAATGGCTAAGAAACAAAGTCTATCGGATTTACTACAACAAGAGGCGCAAAAAATTACATCACCAGAAGATGACTCTGCGATTGAAATTCCCGTACAAGAAATTGCCCAAGAACAAGCTTCAACTGATGAAGAATCCTCGCCACAAACACCTGAACCAACTACTACTAGGCGCGCAAATCCCACTAAAGCTGATTTAGAGGTGACTATCAAAGAGTTGACAAGTGATTTAGAAAAAAGTCATAAAAAAGAAGCTGTCTTAGAACAGGAAATTGCTGATTTGAAATTAAACTTATCTCGACAAAAAACATTAGCTTCTGAACAAAAAACTTTAGCAGAACAGCTAACCAAAGAACTTAATGATGCTAAAAAAACAGCATTACAACTTGCAGAAGCCAATTCTCAACTTATAGAAGAAATTAATGTCTTAAAACAATCAGCAAAAACTACTTCTCAAATTACGGCTAAACCAACTAGTGCTATAAGACCAGTTAAGGAAAGCTACAATCCACTTACTTATAAAAAATCACATCGTTCATCTGAGAAGTTAGCAGAACAACAAACAGTAACAAATGATGATTTTGCAGAGAATACTTGGCTGTATGATTAACACTGTTAGGTACAATTATTTGCAAACTCAAAAATATGGTAAAATCCGCTAAGAGAAGAACATAAAATATCTCAATTGTCACAATTTCAATTAAAAGCTTTGACCGTTTGTCCAGAGATTGAGTAGGTTAGCATAGTTGTGCTGACCTACAGATTTAATGTCACTCAGCAGAAAACTTTAAAATATGCTCGGCAGTGATTTGTGGTTGTTCTAAGTGAGGCAAATGTCCGCAATCTTGAATCCAAACGAGGGTACTTTTGGGAATTGCTGTTTTAAATCTTATGGCATCTTTAGTACCTAAAATTTTATCTGAATCGCCCCATAAAATGAGTGTCTGTTGCACTATTTGTGATAGAGTTTTCAATTTAAAAGCACTATAACCACCACTCTTAGTGAAAGCAATTAAAGCTTGATGCCAACTCGGCATTTGTAGGTGTAATGCGCCACAATATAGAGCATCCAAAGAGGCAAGACTTTGATTTTTATATCCAATCCGGGAAACGCGATCGCGCACCTTCATATTACTCAAAAACTGAGTTGCTAAATAATCCAATGGGGGAAACATTAATTTACTTAACGGTGAACCACCCGCTAACCCCGCACTATCAATTAATACTAGCTTTTTGACGACTTCTGGGTAAGTCAGCGCCAAATCAATTGCCGTCGCACCACCCATTGAAGCCCCCACCAAAATTACAGGTTGGTTAATCAGGCTTTTCCAAAAATAATAAAGATGAGTTTTAATTGCTGTCGGACTATAAGCAATTCCTGAGAGTCTATCTGTAAACCCAAAACCCAACAAATCCACCGCCCACGTTTGATTATTTTCAGCAAGCAGTGGTAAAAGCCGACGAAATTCTAATACAGAACTATCAAAGCCGTGAATTAATAAAATAGGAGTTCCACCACTTCCTTGCTGGGTATAGGTTGTGGTAATTGGTTGATTAGTTAAAGGAGTAGTGATCGCAGTTGTTTGAATACTCCGAGCTAAGGCGATCGAAGCTGGTTCTGTCAATTGCCCAACTGCTGTAGGAAGAAAATTCGGAAACATAAACTTCAGTTTATCGTACTAGCTCACTTCCACGCATCACTGATTTTTTGTTAAATCACAAATTACACAACTAAATATTCTCAAGGATTACTTGTGATATGTAAAACATAATCCAGCTGCTAGCAAAATATTCTAACTCCTAGCTCCTAACTGCCCACTCAATTAAAGAAAGTTTTTTAAAATGTCAAAATTGGGACTAAAGCCTCGTACAATAAATATCACTTATTCTTGACTCAGGAGCTAATGCCATGCCAATGGCGGTTGGCGTAATTGAAACTTTAGGTTTTCCTAGTGTCTTAGCCGCAGCAGATGCAATGGTGAAATCTGCTGCGGTCACGCTGGTGTACTATGGTCTAGCCGAGAGTGGTCGCTTTGTAGTTGCCGTTCGGGGACAAGTTGCTGAAGTAAAAAGAGCTGTTCAAGAAGGTATTAATGCTGGAGAGCAAGTAAAGGCTGAAACAGTAATTACCCACTATATAGTTCCCAATCCTCCAAAAAATGTGGAGACCATATTACCAATCCATTTCACTGAAAAATCAGAACCTTTCCGCATCTTCTAAGCAGCTTTGCGATAAAAATCTGTAAGGAAGCTTCGTAGAATTAATTTGTAGCGCCACATATCGTTTATTCATACAGGAGATTACTAATGTCACTCCAGGCAGTTGGTTCGCTGGAAACTAAAGGTTTTCCTGCTGTGCTAGCCGCAGCAGACGCTATGGTAAAAGCTGGTCGAGTCACTCTCGTTGGTTACATTCGAGTCGGTAGCGCTCGTTTTACAGTTAATATTCGTGGTGATGTTTCTGAGGTCAAGACAGCTATGGCTGCTGGTATTGAAGCCGCAGAAAATGTTTATGGTGGTACCCTCGAATCTTGGGTGATTATTCCTCGTCCCCATGAAAACGTTGAAACTATTCTGCCAATTGCTTATACAGAAGAAGTGCAACAATATCGAGAATCTGTAGAAAACCCAATTGTGAGATCGCCGAACGGGCGATAAAGTCAACCCTTTTTCGGAATTCCAAATTACGCCCCGTTCTTTCCCCTTTTGGCGTTGGCGGAGTCAGACGTTTGCAGGCTCGCTAACGCTACGCTATTGCCCCAAACCAACGGCTGATGCTTCTTTAGAAGTTAAGCGTCTTTGGCTTTACTGAAAAATCAAAACGAACAGTCTTGATATTTAGCTGTACTATCTAGAATAGCGATCGCCATTTGCCATACTTAGATTCATTCTTCATTATACTGACAGAATCTAAGTATAATGGTGTGGAAAAACAAAACTATGTTAATAAAAATTAAATAAGCTTAAACCCTTTTTGCTCCTGCCCTCTGCATCCCGCCTCCTGGCTCATCTCAACAATAAATATTCGCACCGATCTACTTATTTAAAATTTGCTGTTTTTAAATTGACCGATGAATTTTTCTCTATATTTGTAGCATTAAAATTTTAACCCTCTTATTATTAACTGCTAATTTCCATTAATTTCCATACATACACTGAATTGAATTTTTAATAAATTTAATTATCACTAAGTATTGTAGTACGTAAAGCATTGCAGAAAGTTGAAACTTATACGGGTGAAATAACGTCCGATCTTGAGTTAAATTATATTCGTTCCTCGGTTAGGTTCACAAAGGTCAGATTTCCCCAACTACTCTAGTAGATTTAGTGTTCTCAGTTTCAAAACATAACTTAATAAAAAGTTTAAATTATCAGAATTGACGGAAATGCTTCATATACATTGGTTTGGGGCAGTTTGAGTTTCCTGTAAAAACATCAATACAGAAATTTCTGCATAAAGTTAGTGAATTGAGACGTAATAAAAGTGGAATCACTGAGATGTTTTCATGAAACTCATGAAATCCGGGGCAGATGCCAGTTAAACAATTAGGTTATGTGGGACAAATGGGGGTTGTGATGCAAACTTCAAAATTGAGTTTCGAGGAGCGCAATCTCGCTATGACAACAGACGTGGAAAAACTGGCTCTAGATTGGCAAAAGCGCTTGAGTGTAGAATGTTCAGAACAAACTGAACCTGCTAGACAAAGTATTGTTCTCTGGCTGCTTGGATCTGACTCAAAACGGTTCGATCTGTTTAACTCAAAAGAACTTGAGGTTGCCAAGCAAGCAATGGAATATCGTTGGAGAATTTTACGTCAACGCTATTTAGGGTTAGGGCGAGAACGTGCCTATCGCAACTTGATAACCCGACTAGGGAGTTTAGCAACATTACGGAATAAAATTCAAACTTGGGTTGCCCTTAGCCGCGATCGCCAACGTACTGTCATCGATGTGTTGCAAGAAGTAATACAAGAATTACTGCAAAATGATACTTACATGCAACAACAAATGGCTGATATTGCCAAATATACAAGCGATCGACGATTGGCGGATGCTCTACTGTTTGCCAGTGTAGAAGAATATTGTTTGCGACCAGTACGCAATCAACCACTATTGGCTTACCGTTTTGTAAATTACTTGCGTCGTACTCAGCGTGGAGGCTTAACCCAAGTACCAAGCCGCGATTTGGTTAAACTAGTGTCAGAAGAAGTTCTCACAGACGACAGTGACAATCGAGTTAACTTAGTCGATAGTCAAGCAATCGCAGAATATCAACAAGCACAACAACTAGAAGAACAACAGGCGTTACGTCAGTCCGTACAAAGAGAATTTGAAAATTATTTACAAGAAAATCTGGGAACCGAAGCAGTGGACTGGCTGCGACTGTATCTCCAAGGTAAATCCCAAGAAGAGATTGCCAAGAGAATGAATAAGCCGACTCGGGAAGTATACCGACTCCGAGAAAAAATTAGTTACCACGCTGTGCGCGTCTTCGCCCTCAAAGGTGAACCAGAACTGGTAGATAATTGGCTCTCAATTTCCTTGCAAGAACATAACTTAGGGCTAACACCAAATCAATGGCAGCAATTAGAGGAAAAACTCACTCCTGTGATGCGGCAGATCCTAGATTTGCGGAGAGCAGGTAAATCAATAGAAGAGATAGCCCAACAATTAAAACTCAAAACTCATCAAGTATTAGGTGAATGGACAAAAGTCTATCTTGTAGCCCAAGCTTTAAGAACCCAAGAGTAAGCTTTAGTGAGAGATGCGAAGCACAAAAGTACAGGGGAAGTTAAAGTAAGTCTTTCCCCTATACGCTTATGCCCCAATTACCAGTATTTTCCCCTAGTACCTGAATCGAAAATTTATCTTTTACTTACGTCTACTTATGTAATAGATAATTAAATTTTTAAGAATAAAACAAAGTATCTTTATTAACTACTTACTAAATTAGAGGCAAAATATTATATAAGCAATCACCAAGTAATCAAATCTATGTTGTCTTCAGAGGGCGAACTCACAAATACCACAGTCAACAGACAACAAGTGCTAAATGCTACACAAGTTAATTGGGAGCAAGAACGCGAACGCGAGCAAATATTCCAGTTAATGGATAGTTTTTTGTCCTTTGAAGCTTGTCTTTACCACCAGATTTTGCCTTTTTGGTTAAAAGACAAAAAGCTTTTACTCGGTATGGTTCATCCACAAGACACTGAAGCACTAGATTATGTTGGTCGCATTGTATCTTATATCAGTTGCACGCTGACTACTGAGGCGATCGCCGCTGAGGCTCATCGGAGAATACTCTCAGCCTATCTCAACCACAAAAATAGATCCCAATTAGATGCTCAACAAGCGGATCAGCAAATAACAGTTACCATAGCTGTCTCTACGGATACTTACTCTGAATCACAGCACCTACCCCCATTCATAGCACCTGAGACACAGACTAATGATCATTCTTGGCAGCAGATAGATTTGCCAGCCCCAAATCCAGATAATCCCTCTCAAATTAGCACCTTCTTGACCTCCGGAAATAGAGGTCAAGGGGATACTTCCGAAGCCGCGCTAGTAGAAAATTTATCTATTCTACCAGTGGAAGTTCCTAAACTATTTAGTCCTATTGAAGTACTGGCAACACTACCACCCAAGAGATTACTAGAAGAATTACTAGGGCGAATTTTAGCAGGAGGAATTGGTCGGTTATATTTAGAAAGACAACCTTATGAAGGCAAGATACTTTGGAGTGACAACGGAGTCTTGCAGTCTGTGTTAGATAAACTACCGCTTTCTGTTTTTCAAGGAGTACTTAATGAGTTAAAGCGGTTTGCTTCCCTACCTATTACCAAGGTTGGAGAACCAAAACAGGTAGAGAAAGAATGCTTGTATCAAAAAAACCGTTTATTATTACGCTTGCGAGTTATGCCAGGAATCTATGGTGAAGAAGCTACACTCCAAGTCTTGCGAGGAGCAGCATTAAAGTTCTATCAACAACAACAGTTAACGCGTTTGAGCCGCGATGCTTTGGGAATTTCTCAACAATTAAGCTTCAAGTTGCACGAACTACAAGAACGGCTTTTTCTAAATCCCGGCCTTGACTCTGAGAAATTAGAGGCTTTAGTTACTTTAAATCAAATAGTAAAAAATTTAGACCAACAGCTCAAAACACTAGTATTGGATAGCAATCCACCAACAAACAGTAAATCATAAGTCTATCAGTGAAACCGCTGATTTCGATCGCAATACATAATTGTTATGTTGTAATCGAACTTTCAGCCATCGATTTAAAAAGGTTAGAACAAATAAATATAAATCTTACCTCTGTATTCTATGTAAGATTACGGTTGAGATTAACTTAATAGTAGCAATTTAATTTTTCGCTCTTGAATCCTTATTCTTGCAAATATTTCATGCAAACAGAGGTTTTTAGTGAACTTTTCCCCTTAATGAGTACGGCCAACCCCCAGACTTTGGAATGGCTGCTCAACGTTGCTATTGAACATGAATACCCGGCTGGGCGAGCTGTTGTCATGGAAGATGCTTGGGGTAATGCCGTTTATTTAGTAGTTTCTGGTTGGGTGAAAGTCCGACGTACCGTTGCGGACGATTCAGTGGCTCTGGCAATTTTTGGTCGTGGGGATTTTTTTGGAGAAATGGCAATTTTAGATGAATCTCCGCGTTCAACTGATGTCATTGCTCTTTCACCAGTAAAATTACTTAGCATTTCCAGAGAGCGTTTTATTCAAATACTGTTTAAAGACCCTCAATTACATCATCGAATGTTGCAACTCATGGTGCGACGATTACGGCAAATTAACCTGCGCTTGCAAATGCGGTTTTCACCACCAGCAGTAAAACTCGCTCATACCTTAGTGACTTTAGGTGAAAGCTATGGTCAGGAATTAAACCAGGGAAGAGAAATTTTTAACATTCCCTTTAAAGATTTAGCAGAGGTAACAGAAATCGGCGCTGAAGAAACTACCAAAATTATGGAAAAGCTAGATGAAAAAGGGTGGATTAATATTGACAGCGCCAATAACATTATTTATCTTATAAACTTCAAACAGTTAATGAACTTGGCTGGTAGAATATGATTGCTTTATTTATTAAATAGGTCAACTTAATTAAACGTGAAATGTCATTACCAGCAAAACGGAGTTAAGCGAAGTAATGGACATGATATTACAAATGTATCCTTTGCCTTATCTTTGGTCTAGAGTTTGAATTGTTAGCATTTGAGGGGGTGTAGCATCAGGTGGGTAGAGAAAATCCACTTCTACCAGTCGCAGCTGACCAGGAGATATTTTTAATTGAGCAAGCGGTTCTCCCATCTGTCCCCGTTGTTGAACTAAATGCCAGTATTGGGTTCTGGGCAAGCCATTATCGTCATTGTAGCGAATACGAACTGTACCTCGGAAAAAGACGGACGGTTGAGGTGGTGAAAAAAAGCGAAGCCCTGGTTTACTTAACTCATCTTCTTTGATAGGTGTTTGGAAAAGCACATTTACAGTTTGCGGCTTACCAGTATTGTTGATTAATGGTAGAGATACGTTGTATTCAATGCCGTAGTTACCGTGAGCCTCGTAAGCAGTACCAGGATAACGTGCCACTAGTTTGGCAGTTTGGTTTTGTCCAGTACCCATTTTACCCGCTAAAAGGGTACTTAAACCGTAGGAAAAAGCTTGTCCTGATTCAGGAATTGCCAAATATGAACTATTCGAGTTGGTAACTTGTGTTTGCCAACGAGAGCCAATAGCTACCCCCGCTACCCGTCCGTAAATTTCTGCTGCCCCTTTGAGGTTATTTGGAGGGCTGGGGGCAGGTTCGCGCGGCCCAGCTAAATTACCATTTTCTAATAAGTTCTTCCATTCTTCTAAAGTGGGCGCTCGTTCGCTACCATCTGGATTGGGTTTGGCAAACATCGCCAGGTTCGCCATATAGACTGGGCGATCGCTATTTAAACGCAACAAAGTAGAACGTCCATTCAATGGCGGTATTAAAGTCCGCACTGGGATTGGATGATTCATTAACATCCGGCTTTGTTTTGGTGGAATTATTAACTGTGCTGGCCACCCTAACTGTCGTTTTCCTTGTAGCACATCATTCATCACGCGATCGCCAGGCCCAGCATAAATGTTTCCGGAATTATTTGACTGCATAGGGGGAAGTTTAATAAAAGGTGCATCAGGTTGACTAATATAACTGGCTGCTTGCAATATGTTGATAGTTGCAGTCTGATCGTTTGGATTGTAAATAATCACCCCCAAATAAAGAGTCCGCAAATCATTTGGAGTCTCAATCGCTCTAGCAATGTGGTGAGAAAATAAATCAAACCGTCCCTGAAATGGAAAGTTCAGGTGTGCGCTGGGCACTCTTTTGCCTTGAGGAGGAAATGTAGACAGCAGAATTCCTTCACTTTGAACTACTTCTGGGTTATTACTGTTAAATACTGGTACTTCATCAAGAAGGCCTGTTAAAGGTCTTGCTTGTTGGGGAATGAAGACTTCCTGAGGAGCAGGTGGAATAGATGGCGCTACTTGAGCCAAAAACAAATAAGAAATAAAATTAAGCATTTATTCAAAAAGCAATTTCTCGCTGAACTAAAGAATACAGCATACTTAATAAAGTCAAACAACAGACGAGTTATATCATGTCCGGTAAATACTTATGATATCTGTGAGGGTCGGTAATGGGTGATGGGTGATGAGTGATGGGTGATGGGGGAGAAAAACATAACTGTTCACCTCTTCCCAATTACCTTTTTCCCTATTACCCATTACCAATTACCAATTACCTATTACCTATTACCAAAAAGACTAACTCCTTTGTAAGTAATTAGCCGAACTTGATATTAGATGCTTAACTTGTGATACGTCTTAAAATCTAGTAACAAATCCCAAAACTGCTTTGATGGCTTTTTTTGTTGGATGATTAAGATGTAAGTATTTGACCTAATGGGTGTCAATACTCATGGTACAAGACCAGATTTTGCTGAATGATTGGCATGTAATAGCGCGCTTGCAAGACCTCCAACCTGGAACAGTCCTACGAAAGCGTTTATTAGGTGAAGAAATAGTGCTTTGGCACAATGGCGATAAAGTCTTAGCTTGGCAAGACCTTTGCCCGCATCGTGGTGCTCGTCTTTCTCTAGGATATGTCAACAAAGAGAATCTTGTTTGTCCTTATCACGGCTTGGCCTTTAATAGCGAAGGCAAATGTGTACTAGTTCCGGCTAATCCAGACCAATCGCCCCCCACAAAAGCTTGTGTTAAAACTTATCAAGTTCAAGAGCGTTACGATCTGCTCTGGGTTTGTTTAGGGACACCAAAACAAGACATAGCTCCGTTTTCTGAGTGGAACGATCCGATTTATTGCAAGATTTTCTGTGGTCCTTATTACTATCACTCTAGCCCTCTGCGGGCGCTGGAAAATTTCATCGATCCGGCACACTTCCCAATTATGCATTCGGGATTATTTGCCCACGCCAGTCGTCCTGAGTTGACGCACTATGAATTAGAATCTGTTACAGATGGGATTAGTTTCAAATGTGGTTTGTGGGAATTAGATTTTAATTCGGGTAATCCTCACCAAGCACCACTAATTTTCAATACCTACGATTACCGTATTTTCCGCCCGTTAGTAGCATACTTTAAACTTGGACCTGGAGAGCATCGTTTAAATATCTTTTACACTATTACGCCAGTCGATGAAGATGAGTGCGTAGCGCAATATTGGTTAATGGTAAACAACTCCGGTAAAGTTCCAGTAGAACTCTATCTAGATATTCAAAATCAAGTTGCTAGTCAAGATATTGCCATTGTCGAGTCTCAACAACCCCGACGCTTACCTTTGGATTTGCAAGCTGAAGTACATTTACCAAGCGATCGCTATTCTATTGCATACCGTAAGTGGCTCAAACAGCAGGGTGTTACTTTCGGCACTATTTAGAACTTGGCGATACTTTTGATTGCATCGGCCATAACTCAGCAATTTCCGCTTGATAAACTACTAGTACAACGCGACTCAAATAAAGCTACCACCTGAAATAAGTCAAAAGCTTACAGCATAACTGTTGTTTCTCTTTATGACTCTTAACCCGTCCAGCGCACTGGCTCACTTTTTACTTTTGCCTTGTTGTACTAACGTAGTTAATTTTTAAAGATGAAGTTACCATCCTAAACGATATTCCCGAATCAAGGAGTCGAAATAAATATTTATCCAAATCTGCCGCTGACGTAATCTCTAGTATCTTCCTGTCTAGGATTATTAAATATTACTTCTGTGGCATCAAACTCTACCATATAGCCACTGCGACCTCCTGTCTCACCAGTGCGGACATTAAAGAAGGCTGTTTTATCAGAAACCCGCGCAGCTTGCTGCATGTTATGGGTAACTATGACAATGGTATATTGCTCTTTAAGTTGGTGAATCAGTTCTTCAACCCGCAAGGTAGAAATTGGGTCAAGGGCGGAGCAAGGTTCATCCATCAATATAATCTCAGGTTGAACGGCGATCGCTCTGGCAATACACAACCGTTGTTGCTGTCCACCTGATAAGGATGAGCCACTTTGCCTGAGTTTATCTTTGACTTCATCCCATAAAGCTGCTTGCCGCAGACTTCTTTCTACTAATTCATCCATATTACCTTTGTAGCCGTTGATTTTGGCTCCAAAAGCAATGTTGTCATAAATTGATTTCGGAAATGGGTTTGGTCTTTGAAACACCATTCCAATTCTCCGACGCACTTCTACAGGATCGATGTCGGAGGCATACAAGTTTTTATCGTAGAATAATATTTTACCTTCTGCCCGAAATGATTCAATCAGGTCATTAAGCCGATTGTAGCATCGCAGCAGCGTACTTTTACCACAACCAGAAGGCCCAATGAAGGCTGTCACTTTATTTTTGGGTATATCTAGCCAGATATTCTGCAAGGCTAAAAACTTGCCATAATAAATATTGAGGTTTTCGGTGCGTAAAACAGTTTCAGTGTTATTAGCTGTGCTAATGTTACTAGCCATAAATTCAGTGTGATATATATTTTACTGATGAGAATTTGCTCTGGAGATGCTATTGGATTAAGCTTTTTTGCGAGTTGCCCAGCGAGCGATAATACTTGCGATCAAAACCATCAATACCAAAATTAAAGACGCTGCCCAAGCTAGGGACTGCCAATTTTTAAACGGAGAAATGGCATACTTATAAACTAAAACAGCTAAGGAAGCCGTGGGTTGGAATAAGCTATCAGGCCAAAAGTTGGAAAACAGAGCGGTAAACAGTAAGGGTGCGGTTTCTCCAGCTGCTCTGGCGATCGCTAGCGTTGCTCCAGTTACAATTGCTGGTAGGGCTGCTGGTAAAACTACTTGTGTAACTGTTTGAAAGTTAGTTGCTCCTAACCCTACAGATGCTTGTCGCAAATCTTGTGATACTAGCTGTAAAGCTTCATCAGTGGTTCGGACAATAATTGGCAACATTAAAATTGCCAGCGCTACTCCTCCACCAAGAGCTGAATATGAGCCTAAGTTCAGCTTTACTAACGTTAAAACTACAATCCCATAAGCAAATACCCCAGCAATAATTGAGGGAACTCCACTCAGGACGTTAGCCGCAAAACGCACCCATCTGGCTACTTTAATCGAACTAAATTCTGTGATGTAAATTGCCCCTAAAACACCAAATGGGATACTAATCGCGGCGGCAATTCCTACCATTAATAGTGTGCCCAAAATTGCATTACCAAAGCCTCCTCCTTTTTGTAAAGCTTTGGGTGGCAGTTCAACAAAAATACTGGGATTCAAACTGCTAAAACCTTGAATAATGACGTAAGAAAGCACTGCTAGTAAAGGCACAAGCGCCAATATGCCGCAGATAAATGCTATTACCGTCATTACACTATTAAACAGTGTTCTTTTAGACATGGGAGAGCGAGTTAAACTGCGCTCTGGAAAACTAGAAGTCATAATTCAATCCAAAACCACGCTACAGTCGTTTGACTCTCACAAGGATTAACTCTGCCAGGATATTGACAGCCAAAGTCAAAAAGAATAGAACTAAAGCAGCGTACATTAAAGCCGCAACTTGCAAACCACTAGCTTCAGAAAATTGATTTGCTAGCAAAGAAGAAATTGTGTTGGCTGGTGCTAGCAGAGAAAGACTAATATTGTTGGAGTTGCCAATTAACATGGTTACAGCCATTGTTTCTCCCATAGCCCGACCGAGTGCTAACATCACAGCACTAACTATGCCCGAAAAGGCTGCTGGGATCAGGACTTGCAAAATCGTTTCCCAGCGCGTTGCTCCTAGTCCTACCGCAGCTTGGCGCAAACTGGGAGGTATAGAAATTAAGGCATCGCGCGATAAAGCTGTGATAATCGGCAAAGTCATAATTGCTAATATGACTCCTGCCGGTAGCATTCMTGGCCCTGTGGGTGAGGTGCTAAAAAATGGTAACCAGCCAAAATAACTATTTAACCATTTTCCCAAGTTGGTTAAAATGGGCACCAAAACAAAAATACCCCAGACGCCGTAGACAACACTGGGAATAGCTGCGAGCAGTTCTATCGCAAAAACCAGTACCAGCCTCACCTTTGCAGGCAGAAAATCCTCGCTCAGTACAATAGCTGTGCCAACCCCAATTGGTACAGCTATTAGCAGACCAATGAAAGAACTTATGAGAGTTCCATAAACTTGAGGTAGCACTCCGTAGTTATCATTAACTGGGTTCCAAGTGCTGTTAGCTAAAAAACTAACACCAAATTTTTGGATAGCAGGCCAAGCGCCAATTGCAACCTGTAACCCAATGCATAATAAGGTGGCAGCAACCCCAAATGCGAAAACGCGAGTTAGCCAAATAAAACTCCGATCTAGAGATTTTTCTGTATCAGAGCGATTTTTAATCCCTGATGACAGACTTGGAGATTTTGTAGTCATGAATACCGACTGTTACAATTAAATCAGAGAAAAATGTGCGAGGCAACCAGATTGAGAATAATTGTCGCCTCATAATTTTTTAAAACTAAGACATCGAATCGCTATAGAATCATCAGTCTAGCGGGCAGGCGCTCGATTTTTGAGCGAGGATGTAGCTACTTGCTAGCACTGGCACCACTACCAACAGCGATTTTATACTCTGGACTAATTTGGTCAGCAACAGCAGCTACCTTGGTGATTACATTTTGGGGTAGAGGAACATAACCTAGTGCAGTAGCCTGCTTTTGACCGTCAGTTAAAGCATATTCGATCGCAGCTTCTATAGCCTTAGCTTTTGCCGGATTAGCATATTTCTTGTAAGCTAATAGCCAGGTGTAGGTAACAATCGGATAGGAATCAGCTCCTTGGGGGTCAGAAATAAAGGCGCGCAAATCTGGTGGTAGAGTTACTGATTCTAGGGTTTTAGCGGCTGACTCATCACTAGGTACAATAAATTTACCGCTTTTGTTTTCCAAAGCAGCAAACTTGAGACTATTTTGTTTGGCATAGCCGTACTCGACATAACCAACAGAACCTTGAGTTTGTTGAATTTGGGCTGTAACACCCTCATTCCCCTTAGCACCAACTCCCGTAGGCCAGTTAACAGTTTTACCTTCGCCAACTTTGCTCTTCCATTCTGGGCTGATAGCACTGAGGTGTTTTGTAAATACACCAGTGGTACCGCTACCATCAGAACGATAAACAACTGTAATTGGCTGTTGCGGAAGTTTGACACCTGGATTAGCCTTGGCAATTTGTGCGTCATCCCAAGACTTGATTTTGCCTAATAAAATATCAGCGTAAACAGCCCGTGGTAACTTTAGTTCGGCAACATCTGGCAAGTTATAAGCTAGCACGATGCTCCCAGCAGTCATGGGCAGTAAAATAACGCCCTTATCCTGTGGCACCTTCTTGATTTCTTCATCCTTCATTGCAACATCGCTAGCACCAAAGTCTACAGTGCCTTTGATAAATTGCTCAACTCCAGCACCGCTACCAACTGATGCATAGTCAACTTGCAGATTTGGATATTTTTTGTTCAAATCTGTGAACCAGGTGTCATACAGTGGTGCTGGAAAAGACGCACCAGCCCCTGTTAACTTGACATTTCCACCAAGGTCAAGTTTAGCTGGGCTAGAAGCAGTAGTATCTGTAGCAGTACCAGAAGGACTATCTTTGGTGGTTGTATTATCTGAGGTTTGCTGGCCGCCACAGCCTGTTAAGCTGATAGCCAGTGCTAATACTGAAATTAAACCTGTAATTTTGTGACTGTTTTCTACACTAATACGTGAAAGCATTGCTATCAATTTTTAGTAACTTTCCAGGTGAGCGCTTCTAACATACCCTTAAAAGGTGAAGCTCTAGGTAAACAATAGGTTAACAAACAGAAAAATCTAATGTTTTTTTTAGACAAATAGCAAATACTTGTTTAAAATGATGGTTGATAAATTTTATACCTATGTTTTTAAGATAATCTGAGCGTATCTTCGTTACATGTTGTAGCAGAAATCAATTGCTCGTGTATTGTTGTTACTCAACTCAGAAAAAATATTTAAATATGTAAAAGAATATGGTAATTTAATAAACTTAATATTTTTATATAAGAAAAAACTGTTTATGCTCTCTAGCTTTACAACCGGAGGCTAGTGAAGAAAAGATTTAAACCGGAAAATTCTTCTTTGAGAAAGCAGAGTCAGAGTAAAAGTAGATTGCCTATGTATGCAAAATAGGGCAGGCGATCGCTAAAAAACTTATTTAAACAATAATTATCTAAAAAATTAGAAAAAACAGTATAAATACTAGACTATTTGATATTAATTTGACCAAAATCTAAATCAAATACTAGTCATAATCAAACCAAACCACAATTAAGTAAATTAGACAATAGATGCCTAAGCTACAATTTGCACAGCTGAAAAATTACATACTCAAAAGGCAAAAGAAAATATGCTAGTTCTTTAAGTGTCAATACAGATTTGATTTTAATATTAATGTCTATACTGGTTGCTATTGGTTTTCCTTTTGCCTTTCTTTAGTTGCCTGATAAATGTTTGCTGCTTCCAACCAATTACTATGGTCAATGATTGGCTTACTCCTGACAATCGGTGGCGCTTTCCTAGAAGCTTATGGTATAACTTCACCTTGGAGTTGGAGTAAGCATGGAATTCAGACCTTTTCTTTAGGTGTAAATTTTCAAACAGGTGCAGTACTCTTGGTGGGTTGTTTAGGGGGCAAAAATGCCGGTGCGCTCTCGCAAATAGCCTATTTAGTCATGGGATTAACCTTATTACCAGTATTTACCGATGGTGGTGGTATTGGTTATGTCAAGTTATCTCAATTTGGCTATTTGCTAGGCTTTATTCCCGGAGCTTGGATTTGTGGCTTATTTGCCTTTAAAGCTAGACCTCGACTAGAAACCCTAGCCTTTAGTTGCGTTTGTGGCTTGTTAACTCTCCACCTATGCGGTATTACTTATTTGATTATTAGTTATCTTCTTCAATGGAAAGGCACAGAAAATCTACCTTTGATGCAAGCAATTCTCAGATATTCTTGGTTTGCACTACCAGGGCAACTAACTGTAGTCTGTGCCGTTACTGTAATAGCATATGTATTGCGTCACTTAATGTTTTATTAAGTAGAACAGTGTGGAAAACAAAACTATGTTAAGAAAAATTAAATAGACTTAAACCCTCTTCCCTCCAGCATAGCTATCTTGTCTTCCACACGCTACGCGAACTGCCTCATCCCAACCGTAAATATTCACACCGACCTACTTAGTTTATTGTCATTTGTCAAAAACTCATGACTAATGACCAATGACCAATGACCAATGACCAATGACAAATTCGCTATGCGTTTAAAAAATCGCCTTTTTTGGATTGCTGCCTTTATAGCTTTTTTCCTAGACCAAATAACAAAATATTGGGTGGTGCAAACCTTCAGCTTGGAACAAACGCGACCACTCTTACCTGGAATATTTCACCTGACTTATGTCACTAACACTGGTGCAGCTTTTAGCCTGTTAAGTGGGAAAGTAGAATGGTTGCGCTGGTTATCTTTAGGAGTGAGTTTAGTATTGATAGCAGTAGCACTGTTTGGCCCAACGTTAAATCTGTGGGATCAGCTAGGTTATGGTTTGATTTTAGGTGGAGCAATGGGGAATGGTATTGATCGCTTTATTTTAGGCTATGTCGTTGATTTTCTAGATTTTCGCCTGATTAACTTTGCTGTATTTAATGTGGCAGATTCATTTATTAGTATCGGTATTGTCTGCCTGCTAATTGCCTCGTTGCAAAAAGCACCGACTTCAACTGGTAGTAGGCATTAAACTATTAAGCCTGGGATGAATTATCCCAGGCTATTGGTTGCTCAAAGCTTTTTTGAATAGATAATATCCGACAACTCGCTTTGTATGTTCAAGCCATTTAGATTTTTATCCTACACCTTTAAGTATAACTGGTGCAGGATGTCAAGATACACAGCGATCACCAATGGCAAATTGATATTCAGATTGTGCCAAAGCTTTGAATTTAATTACCTGTGGAAGGAGTTTTTGGCGACGCAGGAGTAACAGGAGTTGGTTCAGTGCTGCTACCAGGAGTGCCAGACTCAGGTGGGGTAATGCTTCCTGGTTCGGTAGTGCTGCCAGGGGTACTAGGTTCAGAAGGGGTAATGCTTCCCGGTGCTGGAGTTATATTACTAGGAGCGCCAGGTTCAGAAGGGGTAATGCTTCCCGGTGCTGGAGTTATATTATTAGGAGCGCCAGAATCAGGAGTAGTCATAGTTCCTCCTGGTGCTGGAGTCGTGCTGTCACTCGGGGTGTTAGCTGGAGGTGGAGTAGTGCCTGATGGTGCGGTTGTATCAGGAGTAGTGGTACTCGATGGAGTCGTTGTATCAGGAGTTGTAGTGCTGCTAGGAGTGGTAGGCGTGACTGCTGTACCACCAGGACAGCGGGAGTTAAGCGGGAAATATTCGCACAGAATTTTCATACCTTCTGGCGACATCTTGATTTCCGTTGGTGAACTAGTGGAGGAGTTACTACTGGATTGCGCTATGGGGGATTTACTGGATTGGGCTACGGCAATATTAGTGGTGAATGCCAAACATAAAGCTGTACCAATCAGGGTCAGAGATTTTCCCATCATTCTGAAATTAACCTCAACGGAACACTCGACTCATTAAAACAGATAATAAGATTTAAAAAATCTTCCTAAATGAAGATATTTAGCTTTGTTTCAAAATATGTGAATATGTAAAAATGGTATAAATTGAATCTATATATTAATAATTACTAGTATAAGAAAATGCAAACATTAAATTATTAGTTATAGTTATGAACTAAAAAAAGTTAGATATAACAGTCATTTGACAATAGGAAAATGAAATTAGCTTTCGATAAACAAGGTATTAAAAGTAACAAGTAATTATTTGCCACCTCAAGAAGAAAGTATAAAATAAATCACAAAAACCATAAAACCAATTTATGCCTTGGCTTATGAGTAAAATGATGGAAGATTAACATCTAAATTGTAGTTCGCCCGATTATTCACTAAAAACTGTGATGTAAATAGCCGATGAGTTCTCCCCAACCCCCTCACAAGCCACAAACGTTACTAGGTCAACTGACTCAAGCAGTACAAACAGTTCAAGCTAGGGTCGATTTTTCTAAATTGGCGCTCAAGCCTAATGCCAAAGTACCAGAACTTTGGGTGCAGGATGCGGGGGCGGATAAAGCAGAGGTATATCCACTGTTGGGCGATCGCTATATTCTAGGTCGTAGCTCCAAGTCCTGCGATATCGTCATCCGTAACCCTGTTGTCAGCCAAATTCACTTGTCGTTATCGCGCAATTCTACTCAGCGCACACCTGTTTTCATCATCAAAGACGAAAACTCTACTAATGGCATTTATCGTGGCAAGCGTCGTGTCAATTCTCTGGAACTACGTCATGGGGATATTCTCACCTTGGGGCCACCAGAACTCGCTGCTTCTGTACGATTGCAATACGTCGATCCGCCACCTTGGTATATCAATGCCGCGACTTGGACAGGTTATGGCATTGGTGGTGTCAGCGCCTTATTTGCATTAGTGATTGGCGTTGAATGGCTAAAATTTTCAGTTAGACCCTTACCCACAGCGACACGCGCCCCAGTTGTTGTTTATGCCCGCGATGGAGCCACCCCCTTAAGAGAGCCTCGGACTACCTCTCACGTAGACTTGAAGCGACTAGAGGACTTTGGTCCTTATTTGCCTGCTGCCGTGGTTGCTTCCGAAGATAGCCGTTATTATTGGCACTTTGGGGTCGATCCGTTGGGAATCTTACGAGCCGTATTAATTAATAGCCGCACCGGAGATGTGCAACAAGGAGCTAGCACTGTTACCCAGCAAGTTGCCCGCAGTTTGTTCCGCGATTATGTAGGCAGACAAGACACTTTGGGACGTAAATTGCGGGAGGCAGTTGTCGCCTTAAAGCTAGAAACGTTTTACAGCAAAGATGATATTTTGCTGATGTATTTAAATCGAGTTTTTTTGGGAGGGGACACCTCTGGGTTTGAGGATGCAGCTAAGTATTATTTTGAAAAGCCAGTTAAAGATTTAAGTCTGGCAGAAGCTGCAACATTGGTGGGAATTTTACCAGCTCCCAATGGTTTTGATTATTGTGGAGACGGGCCAAATAAGCTAGAAACTGCTGAATACCGCAATCGTGTAATTAAGCGGCTGCTGGAGATGGGCAAAATCAAACCCGAAGATGCCAACCGAGCCAGACGTTCCACAGTACAAGTTAGTCCAAAAGTCTGCGAACAACAAGCTAAAACCATCGCTCCTTATTTTTACAATTACGTTTTCTCTGAGTTGGAATCAATCTTGGGGGAAGGAGCAGCAAGAGAAGGAAACTATATTATTGAAACCAAGCTTGATCCAGGCATCCAAAGCCAAGCAGAAGCTGCATTGCGTAATTCAGTAAATGGTAGTGGTAGAAGTTTTAACTTTTCTCAAGGGGCAGTGGTCACCCTTGACTCTAGTACTGGTAGTATCTTGGCAATGGTGGGGGGAACTGATTATAAAAAAAGTCAGTTCAATCGGGTTACTCAAGCTAAAAGACAACCAGGTTCCACCTTCAAAATCTTTGCTTACACTGCCGCTATCCAACAGGGGATTCCAGCATCAAAAACTTATTCTTGTGCTCCTTTAACTTGGCAAGGGTTTACTTACAAACCCTGTCGTGCAGGTGCAGATACTACTTTCGATATTGCCACTGGGCTGGCGCTTTCGGAAAATCCCATCGCTTTGCGAGTTGCTAGAGAAATTGGGCTGGATAAAGTAGTCTCTATGGCCCAGCGTTTGGGGGTAAAGTCCTCACTAGATCCGGTTCCTGGGTTGGTACTAGGTCAAAGTGTAGTTAATGTTTTAGAAATGACTGGTGCTTTTGGCGCCATTGGCAATCGCGGCGTATGGAATCCTCCCCATGCGATTAATCGGATTTTAGACAGTGGAGATTGCAAAGACCGCAACGATCTCAAAACTTGCCGCGTCATTTACTCCTTCGACCAAGACCCAGACGGCAACAAACGAGTATTATCAAATGGTGTCGCCGATGAAATGACTAGTTTAATGCGCGGTGTAATCAGCAGAGGTACTGGTCGTAGTGCCGCCATTGGACTAGGAGAAGCTGGTAAAACAGGCACTACTAATAAAAACGTTGACTTGTGGTTTATAGGTTTCATTCCCAGTCGGCGGCTGGTAACTGGCATTTGGTTGGGAAACGACAACAATTCCCC
Organism: Nostoc sp. PA-18-2419; assembly: GCF_005869855.1. Taxonomy (GTDB): domain Bacteria; phylum Cyanobacteriota; class Cyanobacteriia; order Cyanobacteriales; family Nostocaceae; genus Nostoc. The sequence continues at coordinate 53,430 of NZ_SZNH01000013.1, forward strand.
TACATCTGGTAGTAGCGCTCAAGCAGCTCAACTGTGGGGAAATTATATGGGGCGGATTACAAGGTGAATTGCGGACTGGGGACTGGGGAAGGTGGGGCCCCCTCTGAGGATAAGGGGTAATGGGGACTGGGAAGCGCAGAGCAGTCTTTTCCCTTTGCCGGTTTGCCCGTTTGCCCTCTACCTCTTATTTATGTCCCATATCTAATCCTCAATACCTAATACCCAGTCCTCAGTCTCCAATCCCTAGCCCCCAATTACTGATATCCCTGCCAAGGAGTGATTTCTAATTTGTGATTAGGTTTAAATATCACTTGAAAGTGAGCAAGGGGTTCTTTGTTATTGGGAGCTGCGACATTGGAACCGTAGATAGAATTGAACATCTGGGGAAGGGGTGTTTCCCGGAAATAGTCAAAGGCAACTTGATTAAGTGGTTCATAGTCAGCAATTACAGCATCTTTGTTGACTGCTACCCGATATTTCAAATCTCGTGTAAAAGTGGGGGTGGTACTCCAAGCTTGACCAACTGTATTATAAAGTTTCTGATTTAAACCTTTAATTATATTAGAGTCAGTAATTTTTGCTCCTACTACCTCTGGTGTTCTGGCATATCCCCGCCAAGGGCTAACTTGTAGTACACCTCCTGTAGTAAATACTACTCGGAATTGAGCGATCGGTTCATTGGAGATGGGAGCGCGATTAGCTGGATTGTAAAGTACGTTAGGTAGAGGAGTTTGCCCTACTCCCTCATTCGCTTCTTTATTCACCGCTTTATAACCAACGATCGCTCCATCGGCAGCTACACCTAAACGATAGATCAAATCCTGTTGCAATCCTGAGCGATTAGTCCAAGCTGGATGAATTTGATTGTATACTTGGCGATTTAATGCACGTAGCTGGGATGGGTCAGTAATTTCTGGAACTGTATTTAAAAGTGCTTCTAAATCTTTAACTGCTGGCTTGCTATTAGTTGTAGGTGTTGGGATGGGAGTTGCAGCAGTTATTGGTGTTGCAGCCGATGTGGGAATTGCAGCAGTTGATGGTGGAGTGAGGTTTTGAATTGTTGAGGTAGTTTGCTCGTTTGGCTTGGGCTGCGGTGGACGTATTTGTGGAGGTGGAATCAAGTTAAAGGCGATCGCCGCTACTGCTAAACTAGATACTCCTATAGCTGCGGGAACTGTCTGATTAATCAACGCTTGACTAGCACCGCCATAGCGTCTGGTAACTGGTTGTAGTTCTAAGGAAAGTTCTGGTAAAGTCTGAGTATCAGCAAAAAACTGATCCACTGCTTCCACCAAATCAAACAACTGCACAGTACTTAAATCTATTTCAATCGGTGGACGTTTAGAATTGCTTGAGCGAGACTCGAAACCCTCTGGTGCGCCTTCTGAATGCACAATTAATTTATGTCGGTTGCTGTCAACTTTTTGAAACTCTACTAGTTCCGACTCGTGGTTGTGGGCCTGAGGGTTAGGTACATTACTTAAAAATTCTTGAGCATAGCCACTAACCGCCCTGACTAAACTTTCAAAAAACTCCCGCCCTCCGGTTAAAGGCTGATTATATCCAGATATATAGCATTCTGCATTTACCAATATTGATAATTCCGGTCGCAGTTCTTGAAACTGTGCAGCCCTAGTGACATCACTTAACCCTTCTAAAAGCAGTGTACAATTGGGTAAACTGTACTTACGTTGAATATTCATTCCACCTCACCGTCAAAAAGACTAATCCAGAACCGCTGCATTCCAGCTGTACCAGTACAAAATAGTAATTGTCCTAACAAATTTATCGCTAGTTCATCTAACTTTTGATCGGAACTTAATGCTAGTGACCCAGAACGTCGAGCATTCATCCGGCTCTTAAAATGCGCTCTAAACCGCTCTAGGTAATTAGATAAGCGTAAATTTTGTTCTAAGGGAATCTGCTTTTCTTCCATTTGTTGGCATATCATTAATAATTGGCGGATGACCACAGTTAAACGCCGTGCTATATAACAAGCAATGACTACCAAAGCTTTGGCTTCCATAACAGTTAGAGGGCGGCGCATGTGTGCTCTGCGTAGCGGGTTAGAGCTACGCATCCGCCATAAATTCACTCGATCTTTGACAATTCCTTTGAGATCCAACTCTTGAGCGAAAGCCAAGATTGCTTCAGAACCACCAAGCTCTAAAGCTTCAATAGCGAGTAAAATGAGGTCAATTTGCAACCGGGTTCTGCGAGGACATGTTTGTCCGGTGATCGCTGGATCTGGCAAAGTGTCCAGAATCATCGGCAATGAATCTTGAATTGGACTTTTCAACGGCGTTAAACTTGCGGAAACATTCATTCTATAAATACCTTGTGCGCTTGTCACAGACTAGATAAAACAAATTTCAGATCAGTAGCAAGACAAGAACATTAGACTTATAACAGCAGTTATGACTACCTGATATATACATTACTTAACTCTTTCTACTCAAAGGATTCCCTATATTAAATTCAAAAGTTTAAAACATAACTTAATTCACCTTTTTTATTAGTGCTATACCTTTTCTAGCTTGATTTAGATTCTAATTATCGTCAATCAAGGGTCAAGCTTCAGTCTCCACCTCGGCGTATGACATTATAGTGTACGATTTTTCAGGTATCTGGTATTGGGGACTGGGGACTAGGGACTGGGATAGCTAGAAATTTAAATTCATAACTTCTCAGTTTCAACTCCTTACTTTCCTAATCCCCAATCCCTAATCTCTAATTCCTAACCCCTTAACCCATTTTATGGATTTGAAGTCTCTGATTCGTGACATCCCAGATTTCCCCAAACCTGGAATTTTATTTCGGGATATTACAACGCTGCTGCGCGACCCTGAAGGACTACGCTATACTATTGACTTTTTAACACAAAAATGCATTGAAGCTGAGATGAGGGTGGATTATGTCATTGGTATGGAGTCGAGGGGATTTATTTTTGGCTCACCTCTAGCTTATAAATTAGGAGTCGGTTTTATTCCCGTTCGCAAAAAAGGTAAGTTACCATCAGCAGTTCACTCAGTTGAGTATCAACTAGAGTATGGTATAGACTGCCTAGAAGTACATCAAGATGCTTTAGATGAAGGTAGCCGAGTTTTAATTGTGGACGATTTGATTGCCACCGGTGGAACTGCAAGTGCAACAGCAAACTTGGTGCAGAAGATTGGCTGCAATCTAGTAGGATTTGCGTTTATTATCGAGTTACGGGATTTAGAAGGGCGCAAGCATTTACCAAATGTGCCGATTATCACTTTAGTTGAATATTAAGTTATTTGTCGTTTGTCATTGATTATTTCTCTCCCTACGCCTTGTGCTTCTCTCCCTCATCTTTCTCTAGCTCCCCTGCTTCTTTTGTCAGTGACCATAAAGAATAATCCAACTGACAACGAATAACTAGCAAAATATGATGACAACTACAACAAAAATTTCTTTAGCAACGGGTTGGGATTGGCTGATTAGGCTAGTCACGAGTGAAACTTTTATATACGTAATCAAGCGGTTGTTGCAGGCGTTGCTAACTTTATTTTTAGCTTCAGCGCTATCGTTTTTAGTTATGCAACTTGCTCCAGGAGATTTTGTCACCCAATTAGAAGCAGATCCAAAAAAATCTAGAGACCAAATTAACGCCTTACGGAAATTTTGGGGCTTGGATAAATCGTGGGTAGAACAATATTGGTTTTGGTTGTGGAATATTGTGTCGAAAGGCGATTTTGGCCCAAGTTTTTCCTATAAACGCTCAGTAGTATCGCTGTTGTGGGAACGTGTTCCAGCAACCTTACTTTTAGCGATCGCTTCTTTGATTGTAACGTGGGCGATCGCTATTCCCTTAGGAATTATCGCCGCCATCAAGCAAAATCGTTCGGTTGACCGGATTTTACAAGTTATTAGTTACGCTGGGCAAGGATTTCCCAGTTTCATCACCGTTTTAGTGCTGCTTTTTTTTGCTCAAGTCACCTCGCCACTATTCCCAGTAGGTGATATGACTAGTATCAATCACTCAGAACTCAATTGGTTTGGTAAAATCCTTGATATTGCCTGGCACATGATTTTACCAACCATAGCTCTCTCGATTACTAGTTTTGCTGGTTTACAACGCATCACTCGCGGCGAATTATTAGATGTCCTGCGCCAAGATTACATCCAAACAGCTCGTGCTAAAGGATTACCAGAAAACCGAGTAATATATGTTCATGCTCTCCGCAACGCCATCAACCCTCTAATTACTCTATTGGGTTTCGAGTTAGCTAGTTTATTAGGCGGTGCATTCATTGCCGAACAATTCTTCAACTGGCCTGGTTTGGGAAGATTGACTTTACAAGCTGTAATGGCTCAAGATTTATATTTAGTCATGGCCAGTTTAGTAATGAGTGCAGTTTTGCTAATTATTGGTAATTTAATTGCTGACTTAATGCTTAAAGTTGCCGATCCGCGTATTCGTTTGGAAAATCTGAATTAGTTATTAGTCATTGGTAATTTGTCATCGGGTGAGCATTGAGTATGTTAAGACGATGGGGGACAGGGAGAATTGAGGATAAGGGAAAAGACTTGTTCCAAGTTGTCCTTATCTCACCTTGTCTTTCCACGCTTCCTCATTTCCCAGTTGATGAACGTACCCCTGCTCTTAAACAAGGCTGGGGGTAGCGTCTCCTAGAGAAGTCGAATCACATCTTCCTCATCCCCCACTCCTCCCATGTTGTCCGAAGTCTATTATCTGGTGCGCTCAAAAAGTGATGGTCGTTACCTGACAGCTCATCCCAATGTAGATGCATCAAGTTATCTGTTATTGTTTCGGGAAAACTTTGATGCTCTTAGTTATCTCAACACCCATGCAGCAGAAGTAGCAAATCGGTTTGCTATAGAATTGATTCCTGGTACACAGTTAGGAAGTTTGCTCAAACGTTGGGGTTTTACTGGTGTGGGCATTGTAACTGACCCGTTAGTGCCCAAAGTCGAGTTTTTACACCATAATTGAAAACATAATTGAAAACGAGTTCTTCCATCTTGAGGAAAACTAGTTACTCAGTTCAAGTTCTAGAAAATTGGTATAGGTTGAAATATTTTTTCTAAAATCAGAGGATTAATTTTTGCGAGCGCTGCAATCTGTCCATCAGCATAAACGGGAGTTTTTTGTATAGTCACCTTTGGACGCTGAATGTCAGAAAAAAGAAGGAATATATTAAGTAAATAAGGGTGCGATCGCACAACTAAAATTAGGCAATATGGGTGAACTTAACTCATCACCATTGAACAAGGTAGCAACTAACTTCAAACTTCCTTGTTCGCGCCGATAAACTTCTACTTGTTGTTTGTGCCAATCCACAACCCAATATTCTTTTACCCCCCGTAAAGAGTAGAGCTTCAGTTTAAGTTCCTTGTCCCGCTTTTAGTTCTCATTACTAAGAGATAGCACCTCTACCACTAGTTCTGGCGCACCAGTTAAATGCCCCACCTCGTCTAAAATTAGAGGCAATCTCTCATTACTAACCCAGACAACATTAGGAATCACATTATCATTCTCCCCAAAAATCACTCCTGGAGCAGGTACAACCTGTCCCAATGAAGTAACTTGTGATCAGGTATCCAAAAGAGCAATAATTCTTGCAGAGGCTTTTTGATGATTCCAGTGAAGCGCTCTAGTCACAAATAATTCCCCGTCAATAATTTCATAACGGTTCCCGTTATCCGCAAATAACTCTAAGTCAGCGGTAGTCCAGCACACTCTCTCAGATATCGGCTGGTTCATAAATTATTATTTGTTAATGTATTTACCTATTTTAGCCAGAGTGGGTATGGGGCATTGGGAGTGTGCAGACTGAGTTAAGAGTTGTTCTCCTGCTGTGCCCTCATCTCCCCATTACCTCATCTCCCTACACCACTACCTTTTCTTTTTCCAAAATCAACTTAGAACGCTTCACTTGTTCGGGAATCGTCACTGGATAATCTCCAGTAAAGCAGGCGGAACAAAAACTGTTAGTATCTTCTCCTGTGGCTATTAGCATTCCCTCCCAACTGAGATAAGCAAGGCTATCTACTTCGAGTTGCTTGGCAATTTCTTCTACTGATTTGGTGGCAGCAATTAGCTGGTCTTGAGAATCGGTATCGATACCATAAAAACATGGGTGAGTCACTGGCGGAGAAGAAATTCGCATATGTACTTCCGCAGCACCCGCCTCACGCAAAGTTTTCACCAGTTTCCGGCTAGTAGTACCGCGCACAATCGAGTCGTCTACGATGATCGCTCTTTTACCACGTAGCACATCTTTAAGAGGGTTAAGTTTCATGCGGATGCCCGATTCACGCATGGTTTGAGTTGGTTGAATAAAGGTTCGCCCGACGTAGCGATTTTTAATCAGTCCTTCCATGTAGGTGACACCAGAAGCTTGAGAAAATCCAATGGCAGCAGGGATACCTGAATCAGGAACACCAAAGACTATATCGGCATCTACAAAGGATTCTTTAGCTAGTTGCCGCCCTAATCGCATCCGGTAGCTATACAAACTCTCGTTGTGCATAATGCTATCAGGGCGGGCAAAGTAAATCATTTCAAAGACGCACAATTTGCGTTGGGGGTGTTGACTCCAGTGATAGGAAGCCAAACCTTCTTCGGTAATCCAAACTAATTCACCAGGTTCTACATCCCGCAGGTATTCAGCTCCAATTATGTCTAAACCACAAGTCTCGGAAGCCAAAACGTAACGTATGGGATTACCAGGCAAAGTGCCGATGACTAAAGGGCGAATACCGTTGGAGTCACGGACACCCATTAGACCATTGGGTGTGCCGATAACTAAACTAAAGGCTCCTTGGCAACGATGAAACGCCTTAATCGCACCTTCTAGCCAATCTGCACCTGCACTGATAGCTTGGGCGATCGCAAAAGCGATCATTTCTGAATCTGTTGTGGTGATTAAGTTGCATTTATTCTCCAACAACTCTTGACGCAATTGCACCGTATTGACTAAATTACCATTATGTGCTAATGCTAATGAACCTAAGCGAGTTTCRATCACAGCAGGTTGAGCATTAACTTTGCGGCTAGAACCAGTAGTGGAATAACGAGTATGACCAACAGCAAGACTACCAGGCAACTGTTCCAAAATCGATTCGTTAAAGACTTGAGATACTAAGCCCATATCTTTGTGGAGGTGGACTTTCGTACCCTCGAAGGTAGCAATACCAGCTGATTCTTGACCCCGGTGCTGGAGGGCATACAATCCAAAATAGCTTAGTTTCGCAACGTTTTCTCCTGGTGCATAAACACCAAAAACGCCGCAGGCTTCTTCTGGCTTGTCTGGATGATTTTCATAACTATCAATTGGGTTGTTGGTCTGGTTGGGGTATTCATCCGAAGTGACAGAATGAATAGAAATCATGCTAGCTTTGCTCCTGGTGGGGGGTCAATCAATTTTGGATTTTAGATTTCTGATCGCGTAGCGTTAGTCGGACTGCAAGTGTCTTTTGGATTGACCGCACCCTAGAACGAATGCGGCTTGATAATTTGAGATTTGTTTAACCTGCTAAAGACGGATGGTACATGAACCAGAAAAAGTACCCTCAATCCGTCTTGGAAAGTTCTGTTTGCCAGAAACTGAGGCTCAAACTTGATGCAAAATCTCAAATCCAAAATCTAGAATTTGGTGGTCGAGTCACTGGGATTATATCGATAGATAGTCGCAGAATTCTTAATAAATCTTTAACCGTCTATTAAAACAGTACCGTAATTTTGTTCACAAAGTTTAATAATTTCAAAGTCAGGAGTGAGGAGTTATCCTCTTGATTCTTAACTTGTGACTCTCAACTCCTCACTTCTCAACTAGGAGTAGTAGTTTTGAGGGAGAGACGCCTGACGATCGCCTGAGAATAACGAGCTTTCATCTGTTCAATATTAACTTTTATTAAGGCTTGGTTGTCAGTAGTTAAAACCCCCAAATCAGTGTTGGAGTTACCAACTATACCCAGTTTTTGCCAATGTTGAGCCAGATGTTCCTGTAAGTAGGATTCCCAAATTTCTTGTTGTTCTGGTGCGATAGAAACTACGATTCTGGCACCACCTTCAGCAAACAGCACCTCATCTAGTCGGTTTAACTGTGTTGGTGTAATTTCTAAATTGATTTGGGCACCACGATTGCCAGCAATGCAACATTCTGATAGTGCGATCACTATCCCCCCCTCAGCACAATCATGGGCAGAACGTACCCAACCATTACGAATTCCCTGACGACAAACTAGCTGTACGCGACGTTCCAAGTCAAAATCTACCTGTGGTGGTTTTCCAGCAACAGTACCGTGAATAGTAGCTAAATACTCCGATGCTCCCAAACTCAGTTGTGATCCTAAAGGCAATCCGAGAAGATAAATGACATCGCCTGCTGTTTGCCAAGCTTGACCACAAACTTTAGTGAAATCGGGAATCAAGCCCACCATACCAACAACAGGAGTAGGATAAATTGGTTGGGGAGTACCTTGGGAATCAAGGGTTTCATTATATAGAGAGACATTTCCACCTGTGACTGGTGTTGCCAATTCTCGACAACCTTCTGCTAAGCCGCGACAAGCTTGTGCCAATTGCCAGTAACCAATTGGTTTTTCTGGAGAGCCAAAATTTAGGTTATCTGTTACTGCTAGAGGTTCTGCACCTACACAGCTAAGATTGCGTGCGGCTTCTGCCACCACTGCCTTAGCTCCTTCATAGGGATCAAGATAAACATAACGAGAATTGCAATCTACAGTAGCTGCAACTGCTGATTTAAGATTTGGGTTTGGGAATTTTGGATTGAGGATTTCTTCGAGTGGGCGTAAGCGTACTACTGCCGCATCTGCACCACCTGGTAGAATTACGGTATTGTTTTGTACTTGATGGTCATATTGACGATATACCCAGCTTTTAGAAGCGATCGCTGGTGTATCGAGCAAAGTTAACAAAATATCATTCCAACTTTGTAGGTTTCCTTGGAGTTCGATGCCAGCAATTGTACAACTAGGTAAGGAATCAGCAGTCCATTCCCAAGCTTGACGGGCATATTCCGGTGGTTCTGTTAACAAGTCCCGCTGATAAAGCGGGGTATTTTCCGCCAAAGCCTCAGCCGGAATCTCTGCTGCTATTTTACCCTGGAAAAGAATCCGCACGATGGGTTGAGCAATCACTGAACCAGCGACAACAGCATGAAGTCCCCAGCGATGAAAAATGTTGATTAACTCCTGCTCACGCCCCTTGTGGGCAACGAACAGCATCCGTTCTTGAGATTCTGAAAGTAGGTATTCATAGGGAACCATTCCTAGCTCCCGTACAGGAATTTTATCTAAATCTAGTTCAATTCCTACACCACCTTTTGCCGCCATCTCTGATGTCGAACAAGTGATTCCGGCTGCTCCCATATCCTGGGCGGCGACAACTGCACCTGTTTTAAAAGCCTCCAAACAAGCTTCAATTAACGACTTTTCCAAAAAGGGATCGCCCACTTGCACCGCAGGACGGTCATCCATTGACTGTTGGGTCAATTCTGCACTGGCAAAACTCGCACCTCCCATACCATCGCGCCCGGTGGTCGAACCAACATACAATACAGGATTTCCTAAACCAGATGCCCCTGATTTGACAATTTCTGGCGTTTCCATCAACCCCAGCGCCATGACATTCACCAAGGGATTACCAGAGTAAGCAGGGTCAAAGTAAACTTCGCCGCCAACAGTGGGTACTCCTACACAATTACCATAATGAGAGATTCCTGCTACTACACCAGTAAATAACCTTTGAGTTTTGGCATCTTCTAGGGAACCAAAGCGCAGCGAGTTTAAGATGGCAATGGGACGCGCACCCATTGTAAAAATATCCCTGAGAATACCTCCTACTCCTGTAGCAGCTCCCTGAAAGGGTTCGACAGCTGAAGGGTGATTGTGGGATTCAATCTTAAAGGCTAGTTGCAGTCCGTCACCCAAATCTACAACACCAGCATTTTCACCAGGCCCCACGAGAATGCGATCGCCTTCGGTAGGAAACTGTTTGAGCAAAGGTCGAGAATTTTTATAACAGCAATGCTCCGACCACATTACCCCAAACATTCCCAGTTCGGCTTTGTTGGGATGACGTCCTAAACGACGGACAATTTCTGCGTATTCTTCTGGCTTTATACCTTCAGCAGTAATTTCTTCGGGGGAAAAGGGAGCAGGAGATGTGGCAGTCATGGAAATAATGCACCAATTGTACAGAGCATTATTCTATCGATTTACTTAACCTGTGGGCGCAACTTTAGGATAGTTCATGGCTATACGGTACAGTTGAGCTAAATAAATCTACTTACTTAAATAAGTATTGTAAACATCTAAAATCTAGATGAGAAATTCTCAAATGCTGCTAGTATGCCCTTATTTGTGTGCTGTTACTTATAAAGTAAGAAAATTTTCTTTTCTTGTAACGTGCATAAAACCGACCATACTAACTTAGTTGCAAGAATTTTAATCATGCCTAGACTTACCGTTCCACCTAATTTCATTGGCACCGCCAATGCCGATACTTTAATCGGAGAACAGTTAAATACATCACCCGCAATTGGTATTGATATTTTAACTGGAGGTTACATTCGTACACTTTCGGGAATAGACACGATCGCTGGCATCGCTACTGGCGATAACGGCCCTGAAGAGAGCAGCGACGGTGCTTCTGGGACAGGCATTGCTAACAGTGGCAGTATTAATGCAGGAGACGGAAACGATGCGATCGCTGGCACAGGTAACGGTGGCAGTGGCAGTGGCGGTCTCAACGACAGCGGCAATGGTGCTTTAGGGACAGGCATCGCTAACAGTGGCAATATTAATGCAGGAAATGGAAACGACGCGATCGCTGGCACAGGCAACGGTGGTACAGGTGGTTCGGGTGACTTCGGCGGCAATGGCGGTAATGCAATCGGTATCGCTAACACTGGCAATATTAATGTAGGAGATGGAAACGACGCGATCGCCGGCACAGGCAACGCTGGCACAGGTGGTGGGGGTTACGTGGGCGGTGATGGTGGTACTGGGACAGGCATCGTTAACAGTAGCAATATTAATACAGGCTCAGGAAAAGACACGATCACTGGCACAGGAAAGGGCGGCGACGGCGGCAGAGACGGCGGCGGTACCGGTATTGGAACTGGTATCACTAACAGTAAGCAACTGGATACTGGAGACGGAGATGACACGATCACTGGCACAGGTACTGGCGGCAKCGGTGCCGCTGGCGAGGGCGGCAGGAACGGCGCTACTGGAATCGGCATCGCTAACAGTGGCAGTATTAATACAGGCTCCGGAAAAGACGCGATCACTGGCATAGGAAAGGGCGGCGAAGGCGGCAGAGGATTTTTCAACGGCGGTGATGGCGGTACTGGAACTGGTATCACTAACAGTAAGAAACTGGATACTGGAGACGGAGAAGACACGATCACTGGCATCGGTACTGGCGGCAGCGGTGGCGAAAAGGGCAATAATGAGGAATTCGGCAATGGCGCCAACGGTGGTACTGGGACAGGCATCGCCAATAGTGGTAGCTTGAATACAGGAGACGCAAACGACACGATCATCGGCACAGGGAACGGCGGCAATAGTGGCATCAGTCCTAGTGGCCTCGGCGATGGTGGTGCTGGAATCGGCATCCAAAATACTAAAAATGCCACCATTACTACAAGATGCGGCAACGACACGATTATCGGTTATGGGAACAGTTCTGCAACAAACTCCACCGCCTATGGCATCGTCAACGATGGAGTGATTGATACTGACAAGGGTTCTGATATCCTTACTGGACAGGCTACTGCAACAATTGGTGGTACTGCTTATGGCATTTATGGACAAGGAATCATTAAGACTGGCAATGGCAATGACAAAATTATCGCCACCAGTACCCTAGATGGAGTTCAACAGAAAGTCTCTATTGGTGGCGGTATCAACATTGCTCTGGGCTGTGGAGATGATTACTTCAAAGGTTTCGGGGAAGCAACTGTTGATGGCGGGGACGGTTTTGACACCCTCGATCTCAGGGCTTTCAAGCGCTCTCAACTCATAGTGTCTAGTGTTGTTTCTGGCAATGCCCTAAAATCTGCCAATATCACTTTCAACAACAATGGAAACTCCATTAGCTTGTCTACCACTGGCTTTGAGAAATTTATCTTTGCAGATAGCTCTTTGTGCTACAGCACTTTGGCAAACGAGGCATAGGTTTGTTAATTCTTTGATCTCGTGTTTTAAACCCTGAGTGTCTAATTGCTGTTGTTTGCTCTTAAGCTGAAAAAGGATTTACCAGAACATATACTCTTAGCTACTAACTTGCATAAATTTACTGGAGCTCAGAGATTATTCGGATATATGCAGTTTAGCTCTAACAATCAAGTGACGACAATCACACTTACGTATGATTAAGATCGTCTMGCTGCAAGTGCCAGGTTGGCATAATTAAAGACAACTGAACTCTAGCCGAGTCATTAATAGGGAACACACTAGTTACCGACAGCCTTCATCAAGGACTGTCGGTTTTTTGTCGTTGGTCATTGGGCATTAGTTTTTTACTTCATCTTTCCATACCTGATGTCCAAATAAAATTTCCCCACAACTGGTTAGTAACTTGACAAAGATTTAGCCATAGTCACTATCAAAATGTGGGGAAGTTAAGATCGAGTTGATAATCTTATACCTATTGAGTGCTAAAACTTGACACTCACCCTAGTAGAGCAAAAGTATACTCATAGAATTAGCACGTACTTTGTACTAAGACATCGCTTGAATGATGTAATCAAAGTATGGTGAAGCTTGAGTCACATCTTCTGCACTCAGTAAGTCAAGAGCGGCTGTTTTAAGCGAATTAATCGCTTCTACCATTCCAGGTACAGGAACGCCCAATGAGTTGTACATTTCCCGCACACCAATCAAACCGATTTTTTCAATTGGCTCTTTGTCACCAGCAAGTACACCATAAGTGATTAGGCGTAAGTACCAGCCAAAATCACGGATACACAGAGAACGTTGACGTTCCCCATAAGCATTACCACCGGGAGAAATAAAGTCAGGACGCTTTTGCCAAAGTTGTTTGGTTGCTTCCTGAACTATTTTTTTTTCATTTTCAGCTAAGGTAGCAGCAATGCGTGTCCGTTGGACACCTGTTTGAAAAAAGTCTTTGATATTTTTAAGTTCGCCACTGCTGGGATAACGCAGTTCGTCGTCGGCTCTGAGAATAACTTGGCTAATTACAGTCATGATGATTGAAATCAACTTAAATATTATTTGCTAGTTTAGCGAGTCTGAGGTACACAAGTGAAGGGATGGGAGCTAGTTATGTATTGAATTTACACGTTTGGGTAAAGGATGAGGGAGATGAGGAGTGTGGAAAGATGGGGAGATAGGGAAAATAACTAACAGATCAATGACCAATAACAGATACTTCTCTACCAGAGGCTGCGCCAATGGCTTCTCTACGAGATACTACGCGAACGTTCAGTACAAGTGACAAATGACGAAAATAATTTGGCAACAAGGTGAATTAATTGAAGTGACCATCGCTGATTTAACTGATACTGGCGATGGTGTGGGACGTGGTAACGAACGTGTAGTGTTTGTCCCTGATACTGTACCAGGCGATCGCGCTCTTGTCCGCTTAGTACACGTTAAATCAAAATATGCCTATGCTAAGCTCCAGCAGCTATTGCAACCATCTCCCCATCGCATCCGCCCTGGTTGTATTGTGGCGGATAAATGTGGTGGTTGCCAATGGCAGCACATTAATTATGATTACCAGCTAACAGCTAAGCAAAATCAAGTTATCCAAGCTTTGGAACGCATTGGTGGTTTTACCCAACCACCAGTAGATCCGGTACTGGCTGCTGCTTCTGTTTTTGGCTATCGGAATAAATCTACCTATCCTCTGGGCAAATCGGCAACAGGACAGGTACAAGCTGGTTACTACCAAAAAGGTAGTCATCAATTAATTAACTTAAATCAATGTCCAGTCCAAGACCCGCGCTTAAATCCCATGCTTGCCGAAGTTAAGCAAGATATTCAACAGCGAAGTTGGCAAATTTATAACGAACAGCGCCACCTTGGGCAAATTCGCCATTTAAGTTTACGCATTGGCCGCCACACTGGAGAAATGTTGCTGACTTTGGTGGTCAAGGATTGGAATTTACCAGGAATTGAAAGCCAAGCCCACGAATGGTTAAACCGTTATCCCCAGCTAATGGGAGTCTGTTTGAATCGCAACTCTGATCGCACAAATGCTATCTTTGGATTAGAAACCCGTTGCATCGCTGGAGTCCCCCACCTGCGTGAAAAATTTGCTGGACTGGAATTTCAAGTCCGCCCAGATACATTTTTCCAAGTTTATACACAAACAGCAGAGGCACTATTGCAGGTAATTCAATCAGAACTCAATCTTCAAGGGGATGAATTCTTAGTTGATGCCTACTGTGGTATCGGCACTTTAACTTTGCCCCTCGCCAAACAAGTACGACAAGCTATAGGTTTAGAAGTGCAACAAGCAGCCGTGGAACAAGCTATTTTCAATGCCCAGCGCAATGAAATTAACAATGTGACATTCCAAGTCGGCGCAGTTGAGAAATTGCTGCCGAAAATGGGCACAATACCGGAAGTCGTAATACTCGATCCGCCACGTAAAGGATGTGCTCGCGCTGTTATAGACACTTTACGGCAGTTGAAACCATCTCGGATTGTTTACGTCAGCTGTAAAGTAGCCACCCTCGCCCGCGACCTGAAATTACTTTCTCAAGATGGGCAATATAAAATAGCACGGGTACAACCTGCTGATTTTTTTCCTCAGACTGCTCATGTGGAAGCTGCCGCCTTTCTTGTGCGATCGCATTTGGACTAAGAATGCTGACTCCTTTAAAAAAACTGAAATTTGAAATTTGTAGTTTAGTGCATATTAACAATGCTAAAATCGAATTAGGATAAAAATAGAAATTGATTTTGTTTAAAGAAATTCAAGTTGCATAGGCTCTTAAAAATATGAATGGGATTGTGTAAATTAAAAATCGGCAATAAATTTAGAGTATCCTAATATTCTATAAAATTCATAGCAGCTTTTTAAGTTGCTAATTCCATTAGCAAATCTATTTTGGCCATTATATATCCAAGCAATCCTAACTCATTTATAGAGTCAATGCTCCCTAGCATTTTCAAAATTTAGTTTTAAAGACGCAAGTTTGAAGGCAGCATGACCACCTCAATTTTTATCAGGGTGCCTGTGACACCAAACTGATGTCTAGCTAACTAAAAGCTATGGGGTTTCTCTAGTGATTACAATTTCGCTCCGTCCAGTTGGACGTTATTGGGGCACCATTAGTTTTGCCTCAACCCTCTATCTTTGTCCAATATTAGATTTATTGTTGGCAGAAATTCCAGCAAAGCTACAATCAGAACTACGTTTAGGGCTTCAAGAAGCCTTAGTGAATGCAGCTAAGCATGGCAATAATCTTGATCCGAGTAAAACGGTTATAGTCCGTTTTTCCTTAATAGATAATCAATATTGGTGGATAATTTCAGACCAGGGTAGCGGCTTTACTCCCTCACAGATTAGCGATGAAGAACCAACTGACTATTTGCCACCAGATGAAGCAGAAAGTGGCCGGGGTTTATGTCTTCTCCATCAAATTTTTGATCAGGTAGAGTGGAATCGCAAGGGCACAGAATTAAGGCTTTGTAAACAAATGGAAAATCGTCGAGGACTATCTCTGCGACGTTGAAAAAAGACGCTCTGAGGCAAACAATAGAAGACGCAAAAAATTGTTAAGGACATTCCCCGCGTCCCTATGTCTCCCCATCAGTGCGTCTTCTTCATTTATTGTTACCGTGAGTTGGACATGGAGGAGCAGAAATAGAACGATCTAGCCAACCAACTGCTTGTTCTAATCTAGGTTGAGCTTCTTGTGGCTGATTGTTCAAAAGATAAACAAGAGCTGCTGCTATTTGTTCATTGGCGCGAGAATTCCGGTTAGACTTGAGGCGATGCCAATCGTCAGGAGAGATACTCAGTCTTTGCATTAGGGCTTGGGCTAGTTCTAAAGTACTAAAATCATTCAGTTGAGTGGTTTTCGGCAGCTGGGTAGATTGAGACATAATTTGAAGTCCTTTGTCCTTTATAAATTGTCATTTATCCGATTTTACAAAGTTGAGGCAGTGGGTTGGCTCTTTTCGCCTAGTTAAAGGAACTGCCGTTGAGCCACTGCTCGACTAAAGTCTTTCTGCCCCTTGAGTAACCTTTGATAGTCCCAAAGCTGGCAAGAGATTTTGTGCTTTGTTAGCTTTGTCATTTGCTAATTGACTAATGACAAATGACCAATGACAAATGACAATTGACTTTTAATCTTAGTTTACTACTTGTAAATGAAGCCGGATCAAAAATCGCAACCATCAGGGGAAAATCCCGAACCAGATTTGTCACAAGAAATCGAACAAGTAGAGCGATCGCTCTTATCATTAAAAGAACGTTACCATCAAGTGGAAGGCGATCGCCAACAACAGGCACAATGGCAACAGCGCCGGGATCGACTCAAGCACAATAAATCTCAGACAGCCGAAATCAAAGCAGAGTTAAAGCAAATTCAACAGCAGTTAGAAATGCTAGAACTGAAATTAGAAAGCCAATTATTTTCTTGGCGTAGCCTCAAAAAACCTTTCTGGCAAGTCGTACGCTTTGGTGGAATGGGCGTTATCATAGGCTGGATATTAAAGTCTTATGCTGGGTAAATATGGTAAATCGACGGATTGGAGAAATATTGCGAAGTGGTCAACCTGATGAGTCCCTCGAAGTGCAAGGCTGGGTACGGACAAAGCGTGAATCGAAAGGGTTTGCTTTTATTGAAGTTAATGACGGCTCATCGTTAGCTAATTTGCAAGTCGTCATCAATCAGGATTTGCCAGATTACGAGACTATATTAAAAAAATTGAATACGGGTGCTGCTGTTGAAGTGACAGGGATACTGGTAGCTTCTCTTGGCAAAGGACAGCGAATTGAGTTGAAAGCCGAGACACTAGAAGTTTACGGAGAAGCCGATCCGGATACGTATCCCCTGCAAAAGAAGCGTCATTCCTTTGAGTTTTTGCGAACTATTGGACATTTGCGAGCGCGTACTAATTCTTTTGGTGCCGTTTTCCGCGTGAGAAATGCTTGCTCAACAGCAATTCACCAATTCTTTCAACAGAGAGGTTTTTTATGGGTACACACACCCATTATTACTGCTAGCGACTGTGAAGGCGCAGGCGAACTTTTTAGCGTTACAAGTTTTGATTTAAAAAATATTCCGCGCACAGAAAACCAAGCAGTAGATTACAGCCAAGACTTTTTTGCTAAACCGACATACTTAACAGTTAGCGGTCAGTTGGAAGCGGAAATCATGGCGATGGCGTTTAGCAATGTCTACACATTTGGCCCTACCTTCCGTGCAGAAAATTCCAATACTTCGCGTCACCTAGCAGAGTTTTGGATGGTTGAGCCAGAAATGGCTTTTTGTAATTTAGAAGGTGATATGGATTTAGCTGAGGCGTTTCTCAAACATATTTTTAAATATGTGTTGGAAACTTGTCCGGAAGATATGGAATTTTTTAATCAGCGCATAGATAATTCTGTGCTGGCAACTGCCGATAATATTATTAATAATCAATTTGAACGCTTAACTTATACAGAAGCGATCGCACTTTTAGAAAAAGCCGATGTCAAATTTGAATATCCTGTAACCTGGGGCTTGGATTTACAATCAGAACACGAACGTTACCTGGCTGAACAACTATTTAAAAAGCCAGTAATCGTCACAGATTATCCAGCGAAAATTAAAGCTTTTTATATGCGGTTAAACGACGATGAAAAAACTGTCCGTGCAATGGATATTCTTGCACCAAAAATTGGCGAAATTATTGGTGGTTCCCAGCGCGAAGAACGTTTAGAAGTTCTAGAACGTCGCGTAATAGCGCAAGGAATGAAGCCAGAGGATTTATGGTGGTATCTCGATTTGCGTCGTTACGGTACTGTTCCTCACGCTGGTTTCGGTTTGGGTTTTGAACGACTCGTGCAATTCATCACCGGAATGACAAATATTCGTGATGTAATACCCTTCCCGCGTACACCACAAAGTGCTGAGTTTTAGTTTGAGTTGAAAACCAAGGTGATTATAATTGTTTCTACACGAACAAAGTCCGTTTAGATGGACTAATAAAAACTTTGAAACCCGCAAATGCGGGTTTTGCTTGTATAGCACATAAACTTTAATCTTAATTAATTGAGTTGAAATAGATGGTCGCAGAATCAGTTGCAACAAAGGAGTAATGATATTGAAAAAAATACAATATCTATAACTGGTAAGGTAACTGAACTATCACCCCCAAACACTTTACATTTGATATTTTAAAGTTTGGAAAGAAAATTTATCAGTTCCCAAATCTATATAAAAAAGTAGAGGCACACTCA
Source organism: Nostoc sp. PA-18-2419 (assembly GCF_005869855.1). Classification (GTDB taxonomy): domain Bacteria; phylum Cyanobacteriota; class Cyanobacteriia; order Cyanobacteriales; family Nostocaceae; genus Nostoc. The sequence goes on from NZ_SZNH01000013.1 coordinate 71,878, forward strand.
TCGTTGTACCCCTCAAGATTGTTTATATTTAACTAGATTTAAAATGAATATAAAATAACTATTTACCTAGTTGCTACTAGATTATAGACAATTCTTCATCTTTATCTAAATTCCTGGTTTGCATTGAGTATCAAATAGAAACTTACATGGCAATTACAGATAGTTTAAATAATAGATGCACCCCAACTTCTATTTAGGTTCGCATTCCCAAAGATTTACATAAAGAACCAGTCATGAAATGACTGGTTTGTTACTATTTGTCACGGCCATCATTACTGATGCTCTGGTAAGCGTAAATGTGTCAGAATATAGCTGTTTAAACTTGGAACTAGAAAAACAACTTCTCAGATTGAAAACGCTTTAACCTACCCGAATGAACTGGATTTAGAAGTTTTGTAGCAATCCAATCTTGAAGAAGATGGTTGTTAAATTTAGTTATGAGTTAGGAGTTAAAAAATTCATAACTCTTAACTTTTAACTCCTAACTGGATTTAAGCCATTTGATTTTCAATTGCCCACCGCGCTAGTTCAGTGCGGTTATGGAGATTGGTTTTGCCCAACATATTGGACACATGGCTTTCAACCGTGCGCTGACTAACGTTTAGTTCTTCAGCAATTTCTCGGTTAGCTAAACCCCTAGCTACAAACTGGACTACTTTGAGTTCGGTTGGGGTTAACTGCACATCGAAGGGAACCTGGATACGGGAACCGTTTTCGCCTCCTTTTGCTTGGTGTTCTTTCCAACGGATAGTTTGTTTCAGTGAGGATTCAACTTGCGCTACGAGTTCTTCTGGTTCAAAGGGCTTGACCATATAAACATCAGCTCCTTTATTCAGACCCTTAACTCGGTCTGCACTTTGTCCCTTAGCTGAAAGGAAAAGAACCGGAATCCAGCTGGTGCGTTCGTTTTGCCGGACTTGTTCCACAAAAGTATATCCGTCCATTTCCGGCATCATCACATCGCAGATAATCATGTCTGGAACATCTTGCTCTAAAATTTCCAGAGCTTCACGTCCATTTTCGGCGGTGATGACTTCGTATCCCCGGAATTCTAAGTAATCCTTCACCAGCAAGATGAGGTTAGGGTCATCATCAATCAATAGAAGTCGTTTGTGATCTTTCATGCTGGGCTCTTTCATAGCAGTGGCACTTGTCGCGCTTCGGTCTATCAAGGTCTTGAATATTTATCCTCTATGGTGGGTAATGTGAGATGTGTCCTTTTTCCTACTTAACTTGCCTTTGCTGTCTCAAAGTCTCAAAAATGCCGAGCACTTTCAAGAGACTACTAGCTCGATAGCAAAAGTCCAGCAAGGATACGTATAGCAGTAGTATCTATAATGCGCTATTATATATCGCTTTGAAAGTGGCGAGTTAAAAAACACTGATTAAATAATAATCCTTCTGACTCACTAGTTAAGTATCGGCTTAAAGATGACCCTACCTCAAAACCAACCCGCACTTTCATAAAGCTTACTGCCATAACATATCCTTCGGTTGTTAAGCCTCTATGAGATGTTCACAAGAAACCAGGGAAGTTTCTGGCAAAGGATGGGTTAAAAATGCATATTTTTCTATCACCTTATTGCCTATTGAGTGTTCTTGGACGAGCTGCTCAATAACTTCCGGGTTTGCTTGGCGATACCAGACTCCATCACGGTAGACCACCATTATGGGTCTAGAACAATAAACCTGCAAGCAATTGGCTTTAGTTTTAAAGACGCAAATGGGATGACTTTCTTGCAGCTTAGGGAGTTTGAACTCTTGAAGTCGCTTTTTTAAGTATTCCCAAGATTCCAGACTAGCTCGTTTTGAGCAGCAGTTAGCAATTGTTTGATCAGCACAAATAAAAATATGTGGCTGAATTTTTGCCAATCCTAAACTTTTAACACAATTACTCAGGGCTTTATATTCAAGAGACTTTGTGGTTTTGGGGATTTGATAGCTTGTCTGGATCACCTTATTGTTACTCATCGAGCGGCTCCCTGATTACAGTTCTATAACAATTTCTAAGCTTTGCAAATAAAGTTTACTGAGAAGGGCAATAGGGACTGAGGATTGGGTATTAGGTATTGAGCATTAGGGATTAAGTATTGCGGATAAGGTTAGAAAAACTCTTTCCTAGTTCCCAATCTCCAGTCTCCATTACCCGTTATCCCCACAGGGGACCCCACCTTCCCCAGTTCCTATAAAAATATTCGTAACTTCCGGAACGAAACCTGAAAAGTAAAAATAATTAGGCATTTATACTTAAGTACACCGAAGAGATTCTAGTTCGGGAACCCGTACTTAAGAAATTCTTGCCATTAGATGCTCCTTTTCGATAGATTAGCACTCAGGAGTTGAGAGTGCTAAACTCTGGAGAAAATGATATGGCAGCAATATCTCTAACCGTTTCTACAGTAAAACCATTAGGCGATCGCGTTTTCGTGAAAGTGAGCGCCTCTGAAGAAAAGACCGCAGGTGGTCTGTATTTGCCCGATACCGCTAAGGAAAAACCCCAGGTAGGGGAAGTAGTTGCCCTTGGTCCTGGCAAGCGTAATGATGACGGTAGCCGTCAAGAATTGGAAATTAAAGTCGGTGATAAGGTGCTGTACTCTAAGTACGCTGGTACTGATATCAAACTTGGGACTGAAGAATTTGTACTGCTTTCTGAAAAAGATATTTTAGCAGTTGTTATTTAGTTGGAAATGGGGAATCGGGAGTAAGAAAAATAAAGAGTTTTTCCCATGCCCAGTGCCCTGTTTAGCCAATGCCCAATTGAAAAAAACTGACTTACTCCTTGAATTTAGACTGAATTTAGACATTTATGGCAAAGCGCATTATCTACAACGAGAACGCCCGTCGTGCCCTAGAGCGAGGCATGGACATTCTGGCTGAGGCTGTAGCTGTTACCCTTGGTCCCAAAGGTCGTAACGTAGTCCTAGAAAAGAAATTTGGCGCACCGCAAATCGTCAATGATGGTGTAACCATCGCCAAAGAAATCGAATTAGAAGACCACATTGAAAACACTGGTGTAGCTCTGATTCGTCAAGCTGCTTCTAAGACCAACGACGCTGCAGGCGATGGCACCACTACTGCTACCGTTTTAGCTCATGCAATTGTCAAAGAAGGCTTGCGGAACGTTGCAGCTGGTGCTAACGCGATTTTGTTGAAGCGTGGTATTGACAAAGCTACCAGCTTCCTGGTAGATAAAATTGCCGAACATGCTCGTCAGGTGGAAGATTCCAAAGCTATTGCCCAAGTTGGTGCAATCTCCGCTGGTAATGACGAAGAAGTCGGTCAAATGATTGCTCAAGCTATGGATAAGGTGGGCAAGGAAGGCGTAATTTCCTTAGAAGAAGGGAAATCTATGTTCACCGAGTTGGAAATTACTGAAGGGATGCGCTTTGATAAAGGCTACATCTCTCCTTATTTTGCCACCGACCCTGAGCGGATGGAAGCGGTTTTTGATGAGCCTTTCCTGCTGCTAACCGATAAGAAAATTGCTCTGGTACAAGACCTTGTACCAGTTTTAGAGCAAGTAGCTCGTGCTGGTCGTCCTTTAGTGATTATTGCCGAAGATATTGAAAAAGAAGCTTTGGCAACCTTAGTAGTCAATCGTTTGCGCGGTGTACTAAACGTTGCTGCAGTCAAGGCTCCTGGCTTTGGCGATCGCCGCAAAGCTATGCTAGAAGATATCGCCGTTTTGACTGGCGGTCAATTAATCACTGAAGATGCTGGTTTGAAGCTCGATAACACCAAGCTCGATAGCCTGGGTAAAGCTCGCCGTATCACCATCACCAAGGACAACACTACAATTGTTGCCGAAGGTAACGAAGCTGCGGTTAAGGGTCGTGTAGAACAAATTCGTCGTCAAATCGAAGAAACTGAATCTTCCTACGACAAAGAAAAACTGCAAGAGCGTCTTGCTAAACTCTCCGGCGGTGTCGCCGTGGTGAAAGTGGGTGCAGCCACAGAAACCGAAATGAAAGACAAGAAATTGCGCTTAGAAGACGCTATCAACGCTACCAAAGCTGCTGTGGAAGAAGGTATTGTTCCTGGCGGTGGTACAACCCTAGCTCACCTAGCTCCTGATTTAGAAACTTGGGCAAACGGCAACCTTACTGGTGAAGAGTTGATTGGTGCGTTGATTGTTGCTCGTGCTTTACCTGCGCCTTTGAAGCGAATTGCTGAAAACGCTGGTCAAAATGGTGCTGTGATTGCTGAGCGCGTCAAAGAGAAGGAATTTAGCGTTGGTTACAATGCTGCAACTAACGAATTTGTCGATTTGTTAAGTGCTGGGATTGTTGACCCTGCCAAAGTGACTCGTTCTGCTCTGCAAAACGCTGCTTCCATCGCTGGTATGGTGTTGACAACCGAATGTATCGTAGTTGACAAGCCTGAGCCGAAAGACGGTGCTCCTGCTGCTGGTGCTGGTGCTGGTGGCGACTTCGATTACTAATATTCTCTAGTCCGTATATTTGTAAAAATAGCTGCTTCCCTTGTGGAGGCGGCTATTTTTCGTCTAAACTGCTTCTGCATGGTAAGACACAAATGATGCAGAAATAATAGTACAAATATTCTTGTAGTGGATAAACAGTATAGAAAAAACAGTTATAACACTATATATTTAAGGAGATTTGATATGAATTACATATTAAAAACACAAGCAAGTTATCTTAATAAAGATATGACTCAAAGACTAGAAGATTTTGTTGATGCAGTTGTTAATGATAAAAGATTAGCTTATTTATTTAAGATATAGTAATGCGTGTGAATTAACATCTATTACAATTAAGTTTAGATAACAACTATCAATAACTCCCTATATACATGCTGAAGTGCAAAGAACAATACTTTTTTTGGACATATGTATCCAAAATTGGGCAAAAATATTGAATGTTAATACTTTATTTTTGTGCAATTTCTAAAGTTTCAGCAACCGCCCGTCCTTGAGCAACTAAACCTTGAAGTTTATCAGATGTTGCCAAATAAATACCTTCTGATAATTTATCAATGTGGATATTCAGCAATTTTTATATTGTTGTACACGGTTATTATGTCTAGTTTAATTTATATAGTATCGCTTTTATAAAATGCAGCTTTCTAACTATTCTATTCAAAATAGAAATAGTTAACTAATTTTTTTACTTTTCGATAAAAATTGATGAGTCAATCTAATTCTGAAACCACTCTCCTACATACCCTAAACCCACTCAACCGATTTTCCGATAAAGCAGAAGATTACGTTAAATACCGACCAAGCTACCCCGCAGCTGTAATTGATATTATTTTGGAAGGATTAGATAAAAATTCACAAATTGTAGCAGCAGATATTGGTGCTGGTACAGGAATTAGTTCAAGACTATTAGCTGAACGCGGAGTTAATGTCATCGCCATAGAACCAAATTTGGCGATGAGAGAAGCTGCCCAAGGGCATCCTTTAGTAGAGTTTCGTGAAGGAACAGCAGAATTTACTAAATTTGGGGATAAATCTATTGATTTAGTTACTTGTTTTCAAGCTTTCCATTGGTTCAATCCAGAACCAGCGTTATCAGAATTTCATCGGATTTTAAAACCGTCAGGACGCTTAGCTGTAGTATGGAATAATCGAGATAAAAAAGATGATTTAACAGCAGAATATAGTCGAATAGTCCGTGAAGCATCTAACAATCACCCAGCAGAATCAAGGATGCAGTCAGTAGAGCCACTTTTAGCTACTCCTAATTTTATTAATATCCGTGAATACACTTTTACTTATAGACAACAGTTAGATTTAACTGGGCTTATTGGACGAGCAAAAAGTGTTTCTTATCTACCTAGTGAAGGTTTAGCTGACAAAAAACTTATTGATAATTTTCAAGAATTGTATCAGCGTTTTTGTGATGAGAATGGTTTTGTGTACTTGGTCTACCGCACTAGCGTACACCTTGCCGAACCAATTAATTAAATGACTTGCAACTCAGAAACTACAGAAGGTTGGCATGGCAAACTGAATTTAGTTTACGCCGATCGCCACAACACAACGCAATTAATTTACAGCCACCAACAAGCACCGTTGAAGGTGCAACGACCATTTTATCCAGAAGGGCAAAAAGTTTGCCATAGCGTAATTTTACACACGGCTGGGGGAGTTGTGGGGGGCGATCGCTTATCCTCTAATATCCACCTCCAACCCCATACACACGCCTTAATCACTACAGCAGCCGCTACTAAGATATATCGCAGTAATGGCTTGCAAGCTAGACAAACCCTCCAAATACAAGTTGATGCTGGTGCTTGTTTAGAATGGTTACCCCAAGAAACAATTTTATTTAACAGTGCAATTTATCAACAAGATTTACGGGTAGAATTAACAACCGGGGCTAGCTTCTTAGGCTGGGAAATTACCCGTTTTGGTCGCAGTGCTAGGGGAGAGAAATTTTTACAAGGAGAATGGCGATCGCATACTGAAATTTGGCAACAAGGTGTTCCTTTATGGATTGATCGGCAATGGTTACCAGCTAGCGAAGAAATTTTCCACAGTCCCTACGGCTTGGCTGGAAAACCAATAACAGGTAGTCTAGTTTGGCTTGGTGATGCAGTTTCAGCAGAAATTGTGGAAAAAATCCGAATTTTAGGCAATGGTGTTGGTGAAACAGGTGTTAGCCGATTGCAACATGGATTATTGTGTCGATATCGCGGTGATTCTACATCTGAGGTGAGAAACTGGTTTACTGATATCTGGCAGCTGCTGCGAGTTTCTTTTTTAAATTGTGGTAATTGTATACCAAGAGTGTGGCAGGTTTGAACCGTTAAGAGTAGAGACAAGAATGCAATTGACACCGCAAGAAAAAGATAAACTATTAATTTTTACTGCTGCTTTATTAGCAGAAAGACGTAGAGAAAGAGGTTTAAAATTAAATTATCCCGAAGCAGTTGCCTATATTTCTGCTGCTATTTTAGAAGGTGCAAGAGATGGGCAAACTGTAGCCGAGTTGATGAGTTACGGAACAACTCTATTAACACGGGATGATGTCATGGAAGGAATACCAGAAATGGTACATGAAGTGCAAGTAGAAGCAACTTTTCCTGATGGTACAAAGTTAGTGACTGTACATAATCCAATTCGTTAATTCATCTTTTAATCGATTAGGAAAGCCTAAGGGTTACGAAATTCGATATGATTTAGGAAACGAAGAGGAAGAAGCAAATAAATTAGAAAGTATTTTAAAACAGATTTATCCATCACAGAATTTTACTAAACTTCCAATCGGTAGTAACTCTCGAAATACTTTGTCTATATTTATAGGAGCGTAAAAAGGAGAATATGATTCCTGGAGAAATTATTACATCAGAAGGTGAAATTGAACTAAATACTGGTCGTTCAACTATCAGATTGCGAGTGTCAAATACAGGCGATCGCCCCATACAAGTTGGTTCTCATTTTCACTTTTATGAAGTTAACACTGCCTTAAATTTTGACAGAGAACAAGCACGAGGAATGCGCCTCGATATCCCCGCAGGCACCGCAGTCCGCTTTGAACCAGGCGATGATAAAGAAGTGATTTTAGTGCCTTTGGTTGGTAGCCGTCAAGTCCATGGTTTCAACGGTAAAATTAATGCAAACCTTTAGAAAACCTCAGTGTCACTCTGTATTTTGCCCATTCAAATATTAAAAATGTACGGTATATTTATTTTTTAGCGCAAAGGGACGCTGAGGTACGCTGAGTTAGAGTTTGTTTGCCACACGTTTAATGCCTTCTCTGAGGTGGAGAACGTTAAAGTTGAGAATAAGACCTAATTTGCAATTAGTTAATTTCAGATAAGTTAAAAGTTGTACGGAATGAATTGGGTTGATGGATTCTACAGATTTAACTTCAATAATTACTTGATTTTCAACTATTAAGTCTAATTGATAAACGTAATCTAATTTCACCTCTTCGTAAATAAGCGGTAATGGAACTTGTTTTCCAACATTTAATCCCTTCTTTCTCAATTCGTAATACAAACACTTCTCATAAGCTGACTCTAACAAACCCGGCCCTAACGCTGTATGCACTCGCATCCCACAGCCAATTATCACCCCACTCAAATTATTCTCATCCATCCTCTGCGAACCCCTGCGCTTACCTTTGCGCGACGGCAGTCGCTACAACGGGGGAACCCCCGCAACGCGCTGCCTCTCCTTTGCGTTTAAACTCAATTTTAACCTCGATTACTAATAAGTTATGCCTTACAGAATGTCCCGCCGCGCCTACGCTGAAACTTTCGGCCCCACTGTCGGAGATAAAGTCCGACTTGCAGATACAGAATTATTTATTGAAGTTGAACAAGATTTCACTACCTACGGCGATGAAGTGAAATTTGGTGGCGGTAAAGTTATCAGAGATGGTATGGGACAATCTCCCATTTCTAACGCTGATGGTGCTGTAGATTTAGTAATTACTAATGCTTTAATCCTTGATTGGTGGGGTGTTGTCAAAGCAGATATCGGCATTAAAGATGGTAAGATTTTCAAAATTGGGAAAGCCGGAAATCCTTATATTCAAAATAATGTAGATATTATTATCGGCCCCGGAACCGAAGCCTTAGCCGGTGAAGGAATGATTCTCACTGCTGGCGGTATCGATGCCCATATTCATTTTATTTGTCCCCAACAAATTGAAGTGGCGATCGCTTCTGGTATCACCACGATGATTGGCGGCGGTACTGGCCCGGCTACGGGTACAAATGCTACTACCTGCACCCCAGGGCCTTGGAATATTTATCGGATGTTGCAAGCCGCTGATGCCTTTCCCGTCAACTTAGGATTTTTGGGTAAAGGTAATGCCAGTCAACCCCAAGGACTTGTAGAACAAGTAGCCGCTGGCGCAATGGGGTTAAAACTACATGAAGACTGGGGAACTACCCCCGCAGCAATTGATACTTGCCTTAGCGTTGCCGATGAATATGATGTGCAAGTAGCGATTCATACTGATACTCTGAACGAAGCTGGATTTGTGGAAGATACCATCGCCGCTTTCAAAAACCGTGTCATCCACACTTACCACACCGAAGGTGCAGGCGGCGGACACGCACCAGATATTATCAAAGTTTGCGGCCAAGCCAATGTCTTACCGTCTTCCACCAACCCCACACGTCCTTACACCCTCAACACCTTAGATGAACACTTAGATATGTTGATGGTATGCCATCACCTCGATCCGGCGATCGCCGAAGATGTCGCTTTTGCTGAGTCCCGCATTCGCCGGGAAACTATTGCTGCTGAAGACATTTTGCACGACTTAGGGGCATTTAGCATGATTTCTTCCGATTCCCAGGCAATGGGACGAGTAGGCGAAGTGATAATTCGCACTTGGCAGACATCTCACAAAATGAAGGTACAACGAGGAATTATTAACCCACAAGGAACTGACCAACCAGCAGATAATTTTCGTGCAAAAAGATATGTTGCTAAATATACTATCAATCCGGCGATCGCTCACGGAATTGCTGATTATGTGGGTTCAGTTGAACAGGGAAAACTAGCAGACTTGTGCTTATGGCGTCCGGCATTTTTTGGCGTCAAGCCAGAAATAGTCATTAAAGGCGGAATGATTGCATGGTCGCAAATGGGCGATGCTAACGCTAGTATTCCCACACCCCAACCAGTACATATGCGACCGATGTTTGGTAGTTTTGCAGGGGCGCGTCATGCCACATCATTAACTTTTGTTTCCCAAGCAGCTTTGGAAAAAGAAATTCCTACGCAGCTTGGTTTAGGAAAGACAGCAGTTGCAGTTTCTCGGACGCGCCAATTAACTAAGCAGGATATGAAATTGAATGATGCACTACCCCATATAGAAGTTGACCCAGAAACCTATGAAGTCAGGGCAGATGGTCAGTTGCTAATTTGTGAACCTGCAACAGTTTTGCCAATGACCCAAAGGTACTTTTTGTTTTAGTTCCTGATTCAGCAATTTACTAATGACAATAGTCCTTGAAAATCGTCTATCTTCAGGTGAGAGTAGCTTTCAAAATAAGATTCAGTATAAAGGTGATGGAAAAATCAGATTAAACGATGGATACAAATGTCATTTACCCATGACAAGAATCTTTATAGAAATTGAGATGCGATCGCTTGTTAATCCACTTGATTTAGCACAAATAGCATAACTCTGTTTTATAGTCAAGTCCTCAATGTTAAGTCACAGTTTGATATGAAACATAACTTCAGATGTTTATTAAAAAACTTCTTGCTTAGTTAATTTGAATATGTAATACTCTAAAGCTGTAAGCAAAGTACGGTATTAATATCAACTTACCGTATTTTAAAAGGACAGAATTCATGCAGCTACTATGGTTCATCCCAACCCACGGCGACGGACGGTATCTTGCAACTGCTACAGGCTCAAGGGCAGTTAGCTTTGCCTATCTGCGGCAGATTGCCCAAGCGGTGGATGACCTAGGCTACACAGGGGCTTTGCTACCGACGGGTCGCTCTTGCGAAGACGCTTGGATTGTAGCATCAACACTGGTATCACTGACGCGGCAGATGCGTTTTTTAGTGGCGATTCGTCCTGGCTTGGTATCACCTGGAGTAGCAGCCAGGATGGCGGCGACCTTTGATCGCCTTTCTGGTGGACGCTTGCTGATTAATGTAGTCACAGGGGGCGATCCGGTAGAGTTAGCGGGAGATGGCTTGCATTTGGGTCACGACCAGCGTTATGAATTAACAGATGAATTTTTGACAGTATGGCGAGCGATCGCTAGCAGCGAACAAGCCAATTTTGAAGGCGATTATTTCAACATTCAAGATGGCAAACTGCTGTTTCCACCAGTACAAAAGCCATATCCGCCCTTGTGGTTTGGCGGTTCCTCTGAGATTGCTCAAAAAATTGCTGCCAAGCACGTAGATGTTTATTTAACTTGGGGCGAACCACCGGCGCAAGTAGCCGAAAAGATTGCATCAGTTCGTAAACTAGCAGAGGCTCAAGGAAGAACTTTGCGGTTTGGCATTCGCCTACATGTGATTGTGCGAGAAACCGAGAGCGAAGCTTGGGATGCAGCAAATCAATTAATTAAATATGTAGATGAGGAAGCGATCGCTAAAGCCCAAAAAGCTTACGCACGCATGGATTCAGTTGGACAGCGGCGGATGACTCAACTACACCACGGTAGTCAGGAGGCATTAGAGATTAGTCCGAACCTGTGGGCAGGAGTTGGTTTGGTACGGGGTGGTGCTGGAACAGCCCTAGTAGGCGATCCGCAAACCGTAGCAGCCAGGATATTGGAATACGCTGATTTGGGTATTGAATCCTTTATCCTTTCTGGCTATCCCCATCTAGAGGAAGCTTATCGAGTCGCAGAACTTGTCTTTCCCCATTTGCCTTTGGAAAATCTACCCACAGTAGAGAAGCAACATGTCTTGAGTCCGTTTGGTGAGATTATAGCAAATGAAGATTTTCCTGGGCAGCAGCAAAAACAGAAAGCTACATCCATATCCTAGTAATTAGGGACTGGGGACTGGAGACTAGGAACTAGTGACTAGGGGAGAGTTTTCCTAACCCAATCCCCAATATCCAATCCCTGATTCCCCATTAATACATTAGGAGTTTAATTTAATGACAAATATTCTAGCGATCGCTGGTAGTCCAACCCATCCATCTAGAACTTACGGTTTTGTCGAATACACCACCAAGCTTTTACAACAAGAAGGCTTGCATGTAGATATCATTTCAGTTCGGGATTTGCCTGCTGAAGATTTAGTTTTTGGACGGTATGACAGCCCCGCTTTAGAACAGTCAAAAGCTTTATTAGCAAACGCAAATGGTGTGATTATTGCCACCCCAATTTATAAAGCTGCTTATACAGGAGTACTCAAAACATTTCTCGATTTGCTGCCGCAAAAATCATTAACAGGTAAACCTGTATTACCAATTGCCCTTGGTGGGACGATCGCTCATTTATTGGCAATAGAATATGCTCTCAAACCTGTGTTATCTGAATTAGGAGCGCGGCATATTTTAGCTACTGTTTATGCAGTAGATAAACAAATTCAACGACAACCTGATAATAGTGTTCTGTTAGATGAGGAAATTGACCAAAGACTCAAAGACGTTATTAAGGAATTTGTCAAAGCTGTAGAATATGATGCGGCAGCCCCTCAAGAATTGGTTCATGCCAATTAAATAATCAAGTTTATACCTCCGTTTTTTGTAGCAGTGGGATAATTCATACCCATCTGCTACCTTTTTCTAAAATTTAATCCTACTAAAATAAATTTAATGTCATAATTGCAATTTTATTGTAAAATTTAAATTAATAGATAATATATTAAAGATTTTAAGTTATAACATTCACCAATAAAAAATACTACAAATATTAAAATTATCTCCTAACTATACCTGTAGTAGATTATTAAAATTCACTAATCTACTACTTTTTTGCTGAAATTTTTATGTTGCAATTATATATAATAAATTTTCCGAATTGTTATTAGTTAATAAATCTAAAATTCTCTAAATCAGCAATCTGATTTTTTCTCAGTAGCATCTTTAAACCCTAACAGATAACTGACAGGCTCATATCACATACAAGAAGTGTAAAAACATAGATATTAAATTTGCATATTGGATTCCTAACGTCAGTGGAGGTTTATTAAAAAGTTTCTAGCTAGTCGTAGGCTGTTCCACATTTAACTTGCACCTGATTGGATTGTTGCTTAATTGCTCAATTACTCTCCCCATTTCCTAATCTCCCCGTCTCCTCATCAGCTAAAACACATGCAAACTAGATGTTTTACAGCTTATCAGTATTTTAAAATGTGTAATATGTGAGATACTCTGTTTCTAAGCAGCGAACAAATGTTGATTTTATGCAACAGACAGAAATTAAAGATATATCAGTAGATAGTTCCTTAGTCGATCCTGAAAAAGACCTGCTAGGACACGCGGGTTTCGCCAAGTATTTAGCAGATAGCATTTGCAAAATGACTTCTCCTGAAGGTTTTGTTATTGCAGTTTACGGTTCTTGGAACTCTGGCAAATCCACACTATTAAACTTTGTAGTTCACTATCTTCAGCAAAAGCCAGACGAGGAGCAACCAATCATCGTTCCTTTTAATCCTTGGCTATTGTCTGGACACCAAAATATTACAAGACGCTTTTTTGAGCAATTACAAAACGTTTTAACTCAAAAATCATCTGTCTCAAAAGGTTTGAAAGAAAGACTAGCTGATTTTGCCAACGTTATTTCAGACATTCCTCTACCTTATGCTCAAACTGGCAAGGCATTAGCAACATTATTAGACGACAGGGACAAAGAAGCTGTGGAATTTAAAGAGGAAGTGGAAGACAAGCTACTACAGCAGCAGCGGCGAATAGTCATAACAATTGACGATATCGACCGATTGCCTGCTGACGATATCAAGCAGCTATTTCGTATTTTCAAAGCAATGCGGAATTTTACTGACGTTGTCTATCTTCTAGTTTTTGATAAAGAAGTTGTAATCAAAACAATTGCAGAATCAGAACAAATATCTGGAGAAGTAGATTTAGAAAAAATTATTCAAATGAGTTTTCAGCTACCTATTCCTCAGAAGACGTCACTTCGTAGGCTGCTTTTTGCAAAGCTTAACAATATATTTTTTGAAACACAAAAGCAACAAATAAACCAAGCTCGTTGGGCTGAGATCTACTTTCAAGGAATAGATTGCTTCATTAATAGCAACCGCGATATTGTTCGTTTAATTAATACTTTAACAGTAACCTATCCAGCAGTAAAAGATGAAGTCAACCCAGTTGATTTCATTGCTATTGAATCATTGCGAGTGTTTTCTCCAAAAATATATCGGATAGTCTCTCAAAATCCTAATATTTTTGTGGGGGAGTTAAACTCTTCAATAGATGAACTCAAAAGTCTGCTTAATACCTGGATTGCTCAACTACAAGATGAAGATAAGCAGCCTATTAAAAATCTACTCATGCACCTTTTTCCTAAGTTAAAATATATTTTGGGTGATAGCTATCTAGATGAAAATAAAGAGTTAGAATGGCGCGAACAACTACGTGTGTGTAGTTTAAAAATATTTCCTATTTACTTTCGTTTGTCGTTCTTAGTAGGTGAATTATCCAACACTCCGAGAAAACTTATCTTTGATTTGATTGGAGACACAGACAAATTTAAAACCCATCTCACAGAACTTGCTAAACAAAAACTTCCAGGCGGTACAACACAAGTTAGGGTATTTCTAGAACAACTAGAAAATTCAAATAAACAAGAAATCCCTCTGGATTACATACCTTCAATTGTGGAAGCTTTGTTTGATGTTAGTGAGGAACTTTTACTGTCTCGAGATGATGAATCTAATGGTATTCTTAATTTTGGCAATGAAGTTATCATCAGTCGTTGCATTTCACAACTCTTGCTTCAAATGGATGAAACATTACGGTTTGAGTTGCTAAAAAAAATAATTATTCAAGGGAAAGCATTATCAATAATTAATTATGAGATTGCAACTTTAAAAGAGCAACACAGTCAATATAATACTGATAAATCTAATTATGAAGAGGGCTGGCTTGTGAATGTACAACACCTCAAAGAACTAGAAAAAATGACTGCCAGAATACAACTAGAAAGTGACACTACCTATAAATAATATATAATCTGCAATTATTTATAGTAGCGTTTACCCTGTTGTTCAAGTCGCTCTCTTGCCACACTTATCAGCATTCTATCCCTTGTCAGCCAGGAGTGTATTGCCAGCAAGCTCGTTGAATAGGACATTGGTTCGCTCGAGGTGAGATACTTGTCCAAACGTCAGAACTCGAAAGTAAAACAAGCTCTATGCTTAACTTTGAGAGTGAGGTTGCATATCTAATAAACCTGATATTTGCTGTATACTCTATTTTAAGTCAAGCTAAGAGATTAAATCTCCAGCGCCGATAAAAAGACGTATGAAGAGAAACTCGCTATTGAATTAGCCACCATCTATTAATGACAATGCACTTTTTTGGTCAGCTTACCCAGTAAATTAAATGTAGGGCGTAAAAAAATAAACTTAATGAAAGCGATGTCTAACGACAAGCCGCAAGGCGTCTGCGCTTCTGCTCTTACATCTATCGTTGGCGAAGAAAATGCTGTTTGCCTTTGGCAAAATATCGAACTAGCTCAGCAAAAAGGTATTCAACAGGCCATAGTTCCTGGAAAGCTTCCTAGTTGTATCGTTTATCCCCATACCCAAGAACAGCTAGCCGCAGTCATCGCCACAGCTGCTAAAAACAGTTGGCGCGTCCTCCCCTGTGGTAGTGGTAGTAAACTCTCTTGGGGTGGTTTAGCCAAAGGCGTTGATGTTGTAGTCAGTACAGAACGCATCAACCGATTGATTGAACACGCTGTGGGTGATTTGACTGTCACTGTCGAAGCTGGGATGAAGTTTTCAAAGCTGGAAGCACTTTTGGCAAACTCACGGCAATTTCTCGCCCTTGACCCTACAGCGCCACAATCAGCAACTATCGGCGGTATCGTCGCCACGGGTGATACAGGTTCTCTTCGACAACGCTATGGTAGTGTGCGCGACCAGTTACTAGGTATTACTTTTGTGCGTGCTGACGGAGAAATCGCCAAAGCTGGGGGAAGAGTAGTCAAAAATGTTGCCGGATATGATTTGATGAAGTTGTTTACTGGGTCTTACGGCACATTAGGAGTTATTAGTCAAGTAACTTTTCGACTCTACCCGTTACAAGAGGCATCGGCAACGGTGGTACTGACTGGGAAAGTTGAGGCTGTATCTCAAGCAGCTGATACTTTGCGAGGTTCGGCGTTAACACCAGTCCAGGCTGATTTGCTATCAACTAAATTGGTGTCTAGCTTAGGTTTGGGTGAAGGGTTGGGCTTAATTGCGCGCTTTCAAAGTATTAGTGAAAGTGTTAAGGAACAGTCAAACCGAGTTTTGGAAGTAGGGCAAAAGTTGAGTTTGGTTGGGACAATTTATATAGATAGCGATGAAGCTAATTTATGGAAAAGATTGCAACAACGAATACATTATCCTGTTAAAGAATCTGTAATTACTTGCAAAATAGGAGTGTTACCTACTGCTGCGGTAGAGATTTTATCTAAGGTGGAGTTGGGTCTAATTCATCTTAGTAGTGGTTTGGGTTTGTTACAATTAGAGGATAAAAATCAGGTTTTGCAAATGCGCGATGGGCTACGCTCCGGTGGAAGCGATGCCTACGGCGGGCTGCGCTTACGCACTCAAGCTCATAGTGGTTTTTTAACAATTCTGGAAGCACCAGTGGCGGTTAAAGAACAAATAGATGTTTGGGGTTATACGGGCAATGGTTTGCCGTTGATGCGTCGTATTAAGGAACAGTTTGATAGTAAGAATATTTTAAGTCCTGGTCGGTTTGTGGGTGGGATTTAATTGGCAGAAAACGTAGACAGAGGCTTGCCATCGGCTACCACCGAGAACACAAAAGAAGAGGGGAGAAAAAATAATTATGCAAGTTTCAGAAAATTCTATTAATCATCCGGCTAGTTTAAATAATTTGCAGGGGTTTGATGTTAATCACCCACCTGAACCAAAGCTGATTGATAGTTGTGTTCATTGTGGATTTTGTCTTTCGACTTGTCCGAGTTATCGGGTATTGGGTAAGGAGATGGATTCTCCTAGAGGACGTGTCTATTTAATGGATGCAATTAATGAAGGTAAAATTCCTCTCAATACGGCAACAGTAGAACATTTTGATTCTTGTTTGGGCTGTCTTGCTTGTGTGACTACTTGTCCTTCTGGCGTACAGTATGATAAGTTGATTTCGGCAACTCGTCACCAAGTTGAACGCAATTATCCCCGCAGTTTACCAGATAAGTTATTTCGTCAATTAATATTTTCTCTGTTTCCTTATCCTCATCTTTTACGGGTTTTATTAGTGCCGTTATTAGCTTATCAAAAGTTGGGTTTTAGTAAGTTAGTCCGGGTTACAGGTATACTCAAGAAAATATCTCCTCGTTTGGCAGCAATGGAATCTGTTCTGCCAGAAATTACTCTCAAATCTTTTCAAGATAATTTGCCTACTGTGATTCGTGCTAAAGGTGAAAAGCGCTACCGGGTTGGGGTAATTTTGGGATGCGTACAACGATTATTTTTCTCTCCAGTAAATGAAGCGACAGTGCGTGTTTTAACGGCGAATGGTTGTGAAGTCGTTATTCCCAAATCTCAAGGTTGTTGTGCGGCGCTTCCTGAACACCAAGGACAAACAGAACAGGCAAAGGCTTTAGCAAGGCAGATGATTGATAGTTTTGCTAAGAGTGATGTAGATTTTGTAATTATTAATGCTGCTGGTTGTGGTCATACTTTAAAAGAGTATGGTCATATTTTAGAAGATGACTCAGAATATCGAGAAAAGGCAAAGGATTTTGCAGCTAAGGTGAAAGATGCTCAAGAGTTTTTAGCAACTGTTGGATTAACAGCGAAACTTTCACCGTTAACTGATAAAACTCTGAATTTAGTTTATCAAGATGCTTGTCATTTATTGCATGGACAAAAAATTAGCGTGCAACCGCGTCAGTTGTTGCGGCAAATTCCAGGGGTGAAGTTGAGAGAACCCATAGATGCGGCTTTGTGTTGTGGCAGTGCTGGGGTTTATAATATGTTGCAACCAGAGGTTTCTGAGGAATTAGGTCAGCAAAAAGTAGAGAATTTGTTGAATACTGGTGCTGAATTAATTGCTTCTGCTAATCCGGGGTGTACTTTGCAAATTACTAAGCATTTGCAGTTGCAGGGAAAGAAGATTTCAGTTATTCACCCGATGGAATTGCTGGATTATTCGATTCGGGGTGTGAAGTTGGGAGTTTGAAAAATAAAAACTAGCGTTTAGAAGTAGAAATATAAACTTTGATATGACTTTTAAATACAGTAATATTTAGAAGTCATATCAGGTTTGCTCGAAGACTTTTCGTTAAGACTGATACCAGTTTACGAAAATCTTGATAAATATAGATTTCCCATAGGGTAGTACAGCTAGCTGTGTCAACACAGTTAGGCTAAGTTTTTTGACAAAATTATAGAGTGCAAAGACGTGATTCTCGTGTCTAACGTCAATTTTATAGCTGTAGTTATATAGGTTAGGACATAATAACAAGCGTGAATGTCAGCAAGAGTAATGTTTTTACCTCCTGCCTTCAGCAAGAACTGCCCCCTACCTCCTGCTATATCTATAAATTAGATGGTTTATCCTGCTTCACTTTTTTGATTAATTCTATGGAGATATTAATCTCATTTACTTCTAAATCATGTTCAACTTTAATTACTTTCCATTTCTCCTTTTTTAGGTAAATTTCCTCACCTATTCTGGGAACAAATTGTAAATCATAGAACTTTTTTAGAAAATCTTTTTGATTTTGTTCCCATAAAATTACTTTGACTACTTCTCTACTCATTGGTTATCCTTTTTTGTTACTAAATAATATTCCGTACATTGATGAAATTCATTCGACAAGTTTATCTTACTAATTCAACTCAATAACGTAGTTAAAACCACATTATTTTCTAACAGTTATTTACTCTGTATTTTCTTGACTGTAAATTGACAGTAAAGATACCCAAGTTTTTATAACAACAATTCTATTCAATAGACCTCTTGCAAAAGTCCTAGATGCGTGGGACAAGTAGGTTAGAGTTGGGTAGCATAAATGACCTAATTTCCAGGTAAAGAGCCTGAAATCAGAAGATTTTAAACGCTTGTGTAGTGTACTTACAGAGACTTTTAACGAGATGTTAGAGATAGTGCGATCGCACAATCAGCTGAAACAAAAAATAGGACGACTAGGTAAATCAAGCTTGGAAGACCAATTGTTAATCACACTAGAATATTCGAGTGCAGGTGGAGACGCTCCGCCTTTGGAGAATACCGCTCTCTACAATTACAAGCTTGATTTCCCCTAAACCAAATTTACCTAAGTAACTTTTGCAAAAGATCTGTCAAACCAATACAGAACAAGAAGGTCGCATAAAATCAAGTCTTGAATTTCGATATAGAAGTGTTTTGGTAGCAATCATTCAAATACCTTCAACATTTACTCAAACTATAATAAGACACTTTATTTCACTTCTTTGCTTTGTTTCCATAAAGTTTGACCAAAGGTAAACCTCTTTTTGGAATACTGCTAATAAAAAGTTGCCTGCTCTCGTCTGACATATAGGATAACAAAGAACTCAAGACTCCAATAATTGTTGATATCAGTACCAGTTTCAGAGGAAAACTTACTAAGATAAAGACCAATGTTAAAAGCGTAAATATTAGACTGCAAATATTACAAAAATTTCGGACTTTTTCAATAAAAATCATAGAATTGCGACAACTAGGACAATGCTTTGTATGTCTATGCCATCGATCGTATAGTTGTTCATCATTTAATTGTTTTACACTCCCTTCTACACACCCTTGCCATGCAGGATTACCTCCAGCAAATTCATCTAGCCATTTTCTAAAAGTTATAATGCCTATATCAGCAGGAGAAGGCATAAAGTATGCCCGTTGCCATTTTTTGTCTAATGATGACTGATTTACTTCTTGGGAGTACATAGCTGATAAATCTTGATCATTTAACTTGTATGTAGATAAGTGCTGTAATCCAGTTTGTAAATCCTTGGGCAGAATCTCAAATAAAAAGTTCTTTTTTAGGGAATTTACATCAGAAATAAACTTGCCAATGTACCTACAAACCCCTGGTTGTACGGGTACAAAATACAACTGAAATAAATTAGTTTTCCCGTTAGGATAGCGGTATATTGTAGTGTTACAGCAAGGTGGAGTAAACTTCCGCATAGCTTCCATATCCATGTTGAAAAGATTGTAACCTTGATGTTTAAGAGTAAAACCTCCTTCAGCCGATATTTCTCCAATAGCTTCAAAATCTTTCATAGGCAGAGCTGTTTGAGGTGAAAATAAACCTATTCCTTGATGAAGAAATTCTGCATGAGAAGGGTCAAAGGTACTTTCAACAGACACCGTATATCCAACTGGAACTTCTGTCATGTGCCAGGGCGTGGAAGATATAT
Organism: Nostoc sp. PA-18-2419; assembly: GCF_005869855.1. Taxonomy (GTDB): domain Bacteria; phylum Cyanobacteriota; class Cyanobacteriia; order Cyanobacteriales; family Nostocaceae; genus Nostoc. The sequence continues at coordinate 91,877 of NZ_SZNH01000013.1, forward strand.
CTAGTTCGCACTCAGGTATGGTAGCAGGTTGCTTGAAATTACAATCTTCAAAGGCTGTAGAACTATCATCTGGCCAGACCCAAAGTAATCCTTGGATTATTTGTGTGGGATATGTAGTAATTCTCGATCTTAAACTATTGCAAGCAGTTATTTCTGCTTCATTACCAGCCAACATGGGAATAAGAGTGCATTTTCCGTCCCCATCAAAACACCAACCATGATGTCTACACATCACGGTTCCATCTTCAGTGATACTTCCCATAGATAGCCGCGCCAACTTGTGAGGACAAACATCATTCATTACTATCCATTTTTGATTTTTGTCTCTCCAAATCACTAACTTTTTCCCTAGAATAGTGACCGGGGTGAGATTATAAATATCCAAATAGCTTAACGGACTAATTGGATACCACTGCTTAGTCCATGAAAACTGAGTTGTCATAAAAGGTAATCGGGTAATTGAAGTTTACTAGCCTAATCATAGAGGTCTTGTGATTGCTTCACTTCGTACTCTACGGGTTCTCCAAATGAGTACGCACTAATAAGTGTTTAACCGGATATAATATGAGCAACTATGATTATTTTTTACAGATTATCTTGATTTTTTCTGGTAGTTTCTTTTTAGAATTTATATTAGATTTCAAGTTGGTAAGGCATATAAAATACCTCACCCGCGCTGTCGCGCACCCTCGCAATACTTTGGGGAGGGGTTTCTATTGCTTATCTACATAAATTCAGAAATTATAACTAACTTAGCTGGACTTAATATTACAACAACTTATCTGGTGTAATTGGCAGGTCACGAATTCGTTTACCTGTGGCATGATAAACTGCATTAGATATGGCAGCAGCTACGCCAACGATGGGAAGTTCTCCCAGGCTCTTAGTTCCTAGTGCATTCACATAAGAATCTTGTTCTTCAACAAATTGCACTTCCATATTTGGAATATCTGCATGAACGGGAATCAAGTAGTCTGAAAGATTGGCACCAACTATTCTGCCTTGATTAGCATCCATTACGGTTTTTTCCATCAATGCCATGCCGATTCCCCAAGTAATCCCACCAACAACTTGACTGCGTGCTGTCTTCAAGTTGAGAATTCGTCCTGCATCATAAACGCCTACGCAACGTCTGACTTTAATTTCTCCTAAAAGTTCATCAACGGCGACTTCCACAAAGATGGCACCAAAAGAGTGTTTGGCATAGTTTTTACTCTCTGGATTGGGTGAGGTTTGTTCTGTAACTTCTAGACTTTCTAACCCCTGACGGCGCAGAATATCGCTGTAGATATCTCGCTGGGATGGGTTTTGTTTTAAGAATATTTGCCCTGACTCGACTGTAATATCTTCTACTTGAGATCCATAAACAGGGGAATTTAGATCAGCGATCGCCATTTCAATTATTCTACCTCGTGCGGCACTGGCTGCTTTATGCACTGCCGGAGAAACACTGCCGACTGTAATTGAATTGCCGGTAATCGGGGCTTGAGGAAAATTACTATCACCTAGTTCAAACTGCACTGGTAAGCCTAATACCTCAGCAGCTACTTGAGTCATTACTGTATAAGTTCCTGTACCGATGTCTTGAGTACCAGTTTGGACTTTTACCTCTCCAGTGGCAAAAATTTCCACTTTCACTGATGCTGAACCAGAGTTGCTGGGAAATGTCGCACTTGCCATTCCCCAACCAATCAAAAAATCACCTTCTTGCATCGAACAAGGAACTGGGTTGCGTTTTGACCAGCCAAAAATCTCTGCCCCTTTTTGGTAACATTGTTTGAGGGATTTACTCGACCAAGGCAATCCTGTATGGGGATCGACATCTGCATGATTTTTCAGTCTCAGTTCAATGGGGTCAATATTTAAGGCAAAGGCGAGTTCATCGATTGCTGATTCTAGGGCAAACATCCCTGTTGCTTCTCCGGGGCCGCGCATAAAGGTTGGCGTCCCAGCGTTGATACGTGCCAAACGATATTTGATTTGCAAATTCTCACAGGCGTACATCATTGTTGTGGCTGTACCCACGGGTTCCACAAAGTCATCAAACAAGGAAGTTAAAGATGTACCAATGTGATCGATCAGGGTTAGCTTCCCTTGCTTGGTTGCACCTAGTGTTAAATGCTGGTGAGTTTGGGAACGGTAGCCGCAGCTAGTGTACATTTGCGATCGCGTTAATACAACTTTCACCGGTCGCTTGACTCGTTTGGCAGCGATCGCACAGAGAATAGTATGAGACCTAAGCAGTGCTTTACAACCAAATCCTCCGCCTAAATATTTGGAGATGACGCGGACATTTTGTTGAGGAATGTTTAAAACAGATGCGATGTTTCGCTGGGTTGCAGAAACCCCTTGGGTAGTTTCATACAATGTCAAATTATCCCCCTCCCATATCGCTATGGTTCCAGAAGGTTCTAGGGGATTATGATGTTCCATTGGCGTGGAATAAACTTGTTCCACAAGAATATCTGCTTCTGCTTTGCCAGCTTCGATATTGCCTCTAGTGATTTTACCTGGCATCATGCCAAAATATATTGTTTCTGGCTCAAATATTTCTGCCTGTGCCATTGTCATTGTTGGCGGTGCTTCTTCAAAGATAACTTTGACTAAAGCAGCGGCGGTTTGGGCTTGTTCTAAAGTTTGGGCAATTACAATCCCCAGGTGTTGACCATTATAGTAGATGTTGTCATCTTTCTCGCTTGGTTGAGTTTGGGGGCGAGAAAAGGATGGTACTTTAACTAAAGATGGTGTCTGGTCATAAGTAATGATATCTACTACACCAGGGGCTGCCGCAGCTTTTGATGTGTCTATTTCAATAATTTTCCCACTGGTGATCGCACTTTGAAAAATCACGCCATAAGTCAAATTCTCTATGGGCACATCGGCTGTATATGCTGCTTGTCCCGTTACTTTCACCTTACCATCAACGCGATCTACTGGTTTACCAATAATTTTATTCATAATTTTTCTGCCACAACTGAGAGGGCGCGGATTAAAACGCGTTTGACTAATTCAATTTTGAATTCATTATGTGTTTGCGGTTTCGCTTCTTTGATCGCAAGTTCGGCGGCGGTCGCAAATGTAGTTGGATTAATTGCTTTTCCTTTGAGGAATTCCTCAACTTCCCATCCACGCCAAGGTTTAGGCGCTACTCCTCCAAAAGCAATGCGTGCTGATTTGATAATATTTTCTTCTATTTCTAAAGCAATAGCTACGGAAACCAGAGCGAATTCATAACTAGCTCTATCTCTAACTTTTAAATAATGAGATTTATATGCAAAATCGGGAATTTCAATAGCGACTATTAATTCTCCCGGTTCTAATAAAGTTTCTTTTTCTGGTGTTTCATCTGGTAATAGATAAAAACCATGAATTGAAATTCGCCGTGTTTTTTCTGCACTTTGAATGCAAATGATCGCATCTAATGCAGTCAAAGCTACAGCTAAATCTGATGGATGAACGGCAATACAATCTTTGCTACCTCCAAAAATTGCGTGCATCCGATTGTGACCTGTAATTGCGGCACAACCTATACCTGGAATGCGTTTATTACAAGGAAAAACCGGGTCGCGAAAGTACCCACAACGGACTCGTTGCAATAAATTACCAGCCACAGTTGCCATATTTCGCAGCTGTGGGGAAGCACTTTGGAGCAAAGCCTGACTAATTACTGGATAACACTCTTTAACTTGGGGATGAAAAGCTACATCGCTCATTCGGGAAATTGCACCGATACGAATTCCATTACTTTTTAATTCAATATCTGCTAGGGGTAAACTATTAATATCTATTAATGTATTCGCTAGTTGTACCCCATCCTTCATCAATCCCAATAAATCAGTTCCACCTGCAATAAATGCCGCATTTTTATCTTCCTCAATTGTAGCGATCGCAACTTCTTGAGAAGTAACTTTAGCATAACTAAATGGCTGCATCTTCCCTTTCCTCTAGGACATCTTGAATCGCGGCAATAATATTAGGATACGCTCCACAGCGACAAAGGTTGCCACTCATTTTTTCGCGAATTTCTGCTTCCGATTTTGGTATTTCTTCCAATATCATCCCTACAGCAGATACAATTTGTCCAGATGTGCAGTATCCACATTGAAAAGCATCGTGAGTAATAAAAGCTGTTTGTAGAGGGTGGAGTTTGTCATCTGCTGCTAATCCCTCAATGGTAGTAATTGCAGCCCCAACGTGCATTACAGCTAAAGTCATACAGGAATTAATTCGCCGATTATTAACTAATACAGTACATGCACCACATTCACCGCGATCGCAAGCTTTTTTAGTACCCATCAAACCCAGCTTTTCCCGTAAAGCATCAAGTAAAGTCACACGAGGTTCTAGCTTGAGTGAGTAAGATACATTATTCACATTCAATGATAACTCTGCTTCCTGTGAACTCAATATTTTCAATTCCTGGCTAAGAGAGTTTGAAGTGATTACAGCTAATGAATTTTCTTCCATTTTTTATCCAAATACTAATAATTACATAATTACAGAATTTTAGATTTTAGATTTTTGCTTGTCAATTATATATAGTAAACTAATAATCAATCAATTTACATCAAAGTGTCTTTCTGAGGCAAAAAATCATGCAATTTAAAAGCAGATTAGCTTATATGAAAGCCGGCTTCAATTTCATACAAACTCCTATTTATAACCTTTTTGGAACACAAACATATTACACCAAATTTTGTAGCTAAATATTAGGCTTTTTGAGTAATGAAAGTCGAAGTTGGGGAATTTACTGCTGAAACGACGCACGTATGGGAAAAATCTTCAAATGTCAGTTTTTCTTACCACCTGTAACCGCAGGGTTGATGACAACCTGCTAAAACACTAATTCAAGGTTGATTCTTCAGGAAGATTGACTAAAAAATACTCAAGAGTCAGAATTAACGACTGTAGGTCTGGCTCAAACGTGAAGCTTGCACAGCACCAGACTTATCGGTGGGGATATTTTAAATTTTGAATTCTGACTTAATAATATATGAACAAAAATCTAACTCAGAAATTATCTAAACCGATAATAAAGAAAGTTGCGATCATCGGTGCTGGCCCAGGTGGTTTGGCTACTGCCATTGCACTCAAAAGTCAGGGTGTTGACGTTCAAGTGTACGAGAGGGCACAACAATTTCGTCCGGCTGGAACTGGACTAGGACTAGCTCCTAATGGCCTAAATGCTTTAAATGCGATCGTACCGGGAATAGTCGAAACCCTTAAAAGCTCAGGATGCGAAGTTAACCACACGGTTTTAAAGAATATTCAGGGAGAAACAATCCGCACTAATCAAACTAAATATTTAGAGCAATACGGACAGCCATTATTGACTGTTTGGTGGTATCGTTTGCAGCAAGTCTTGGCATCCAGATTGCCATCTGAGATTATTCACCTGAATCATCGCTGCATCGGCTTTCACCAAGATGAAAACGGTGTGGAAGTGTATTTTGATGGTCAAAAACCAGTACATGCAGATTTGCTAATTGGGGCTGATGGTGTCAACTCTGTCATCAGAGAAACTTTATTTGGCGAGGGTCAGCCTAATTATATTGGTAGTATGTGCTGGCGTGCCGTAATCGAGTATCACCACGAGCTTTTTAATGACTATCAACTCGTTTTCGTCAAAGGTGATAAACAGTTCATGTACATTCTGAATGTGGGAGGTGGCTATACCAGTTGGATTAGTCGCAAGTTTTCGCCGGATTACTCTCTTTCTCAAAACGCCGATGAGGTCAAATCTCGCATTCTTCAAGAATTAGCCGATTGGGACAAATCCTTTCGAGCAGTGGTGGAAGCGACACCAGCCGAGCAAATTTGGGAAGGGCCAATTTGCGATCGTCCACCTTTAACCCACTGGAGCCAAGCCAGAGTTAGTCTATTAGGTGATGCTGCCCATCCAATGGCACCTGCAATGGGACAAGGAGCTAATACTACTTTTGAAGATGCCTACGAACTGGCTGAGTGTTTTTCCGACTCAGCTACTATTGAAGCAGCCTTAACTAGCTATGAACAGCGCCGTATTGAGCGCACAAAACTCATCCAGGCTCGTAGTGCTGTGGGTGAGATACGCTACTACGACGACTTTACATCTTCTAACCATACACAGCAGCAGCAAATGACGCTCAATAATGATTTTCACAAATGGGTGTATAGTTACAAGCCATCTGTAGTCAGGTAAATTTTATGTGCCACTACCATCAAGCAAGTCTTGCCAGGATCATCAGTAAACTGTACTGCATCAACTCCGGTTCCTGTAAGGTCGTTGACATTAAAGATGTTATTACGACCACCAGTGACTTCAAACCTTAACCCTTGTAAGGTTGGGACAAAAAATCTCCAACTTGGTACAAAGAATAGAATTTTTAAGCGTCTACCCGAAACGGATAGACGCTTGGCGAGCGGTTTTTCAGAATCTATCGAACTCGCATTTATTAAGACACTAGATAGTATTAATGTACTAATAAAGCAGTTTTTAAATAAAAAGCAAAAGAGGGAGATAAACTCCCTCAAATAAAAAGGCAATGATTTAGTTACAGATAGCCAAGAATTACAGACGTGCTGGTAGGAAAGCTATTGGGTTAACAGCACCCTTGCCTGATGGATGAATTTCAAAGTGGCTGTGTGGACCAGTACTGTGACCAGTGCTACCCATTAGAGCAATTGTTTCTCCCTGATTCACCTGCTGACCAGGTTGCACCAGAACCTTGCTGTTATGAGCATAGCGAGTCAGGCTGCCATCCGGATGGCGAATATCGACAACATTACCGTAGCCGCCGCTGTTCCAGCCAGCTTTTTCTACCGTACCTTCAGCTGAAGCCGTAACTGGCGTACCAGTAGAGTTAGCAATATCAATCCCCTTGTGCGGTCTTCCCCAGCGCATACCAAAGCCAGAAGTGAGAGTGCCCTTTGTCGGCCAGATATAAGCTAAGGTTGAAGTAGACGGAGGAGGTGTAGTTTCATCAATTGCTCTGGGCAGATATTGATCTACTGCTGCTAAAGGTGGTATTGCCTGTGGAGAAACTGTGGTTCCCCGCATCTTTCCTAAGGAATCCGAAGCATTTACACCTCTTAAAGGTGTTGCAACTTTTATGCCAGATGGATTGCGAGGAGGAGTCCACTGACTAGCAGTTCCTAAATTTGGTAAGAACTCTGGATTTATTGGTTCGTCAGCAGGTACAGTCGCACGCAATTGAGGCTTAATTAGTTGAGCGTTATAATTAGCTCTAATAGGTGTCGGAACCGCAATTGGAATGGCGACGTTACTCGCTTGAGACACCGACTTACGTACAGTAATATTATTGGGGATAGAAACAGGAGTCAGTGTTGCAGCACTATCAGTTTGAGTAGTTGTGGCTGACATTACTAAATTGCCAGACTGTTGAGCACGATATTTCTGCTGTAACCTCTGGATTTCTGCTTGTAAGCCCCGCAAACGGTCATTATTGTTATTGCTTACCCTTGCTACCCTATTTGTTGGTTTTTTAGGTTGCTGGATTTCGGCAAAAGCTGTTGGTACTGGAATTTCACCACCCACGCCATAAGCTCTAGGAGTAATAGGAGCTGTTTGTAAGTCAGTTGCACTATTTACTTGAATCTGATTGTTCGCAATTACTGGTGTAGGGACAGTAACGCTACTGTTGTCAGCAATAGTTGGCGGTGAACTAGGTAAATATGAGTTAGCACTACCAATGCTCACAGAAGAGGTGGCTTTGGGAGTATTAATTGAGTCTACAAAACTGGGTTTTATTGCTACAGTTGCCTGAGTTTGAGCTACTGGAATAATCAGTTTTTGACTAATTTGCAGTTGATTGGGATTACTAAGGTTATTTACCTTAACTAATTCTGATACTGATGTATTGTATTTGCTAGCGATCGCAGCTAGCGTATCTCCTGGCTTGACTTCGTAGGCTGCTTTAGTCGAGGACGCAATCAATGTTGTTGGTTTAGCTGATGCCACTCCATTGCTCTGTGTCTTCTGCTTTAATCTCGATCTCAGCTTGGCTTTGCTAGCATCGCTAGAAGTCGCTAACTGTGCTAATACTGTCTTCTCAACTACAGTATTGCCAATACCAATTTCTGATAAATTTTTGCTCTCCCCAGAGCGCAATTGTGCCAGACTGTTTCTTAAACGATTTGATTTTTCTTGTAAGCGATTGAGGGCAAACTCTTGTTGCGCCTTAAGTTGTGCATTTATTTCAGTGTTTGCTGTCCCAGATGTTGCCACTGTTTGTGGTACGACGGAGGGCAACAGGTTTGTACTGTCATAAACACCTTCAGCACTAGGATCAGATAGCTTGTTGACTGTTGGGAAACTAGTCTCAGCTAAAGTTTTGTTCAACCCCTCTGCCACCTGGGGCTTCGATTCAGTGACATTTTTATCAACTGGTGTTGCTTGGGAAAAGGTTTGTGATGCAGGAAATTGCAAAGACGTTCTACTGGCGGCAACTTGCCATTTAGCCTCAAACCCTGGCAACTGTGAAACTGCTGTTGGTTCCACGATCACAGGATTTTCTAGCACGCTCGGTAATGAGACTGCTTGGGACTCCGGCTTGGTGGGGGCGAATTTCATCTCAGTATCACGAACAGCAGGAATAGTTGAGGTTGCCTTTTGGCTGCCTACAGGTACCGCTGCTTGGGCTTGATCGCTTTGTCGAGTCACCAAAAGACTGGTTGCTCCCATAGAGATTGCCAGGCCAATCATGGCGGCTTTTGTCCGCACCCGACGGTCAACTTTTGGATTCATCTGATTTAGCTGTTCTACCGGGGCATCATCGCTGCTGGGGTTATTTTTCAACACAGCTTTTACTCTCTTTTTCAATGCTCGTTTCAAACACGACCTCCTTAACGATCGCTAGCGCTTAACTGACCTCGATTTTTCAGTTGGATACCAGTCAATGATTTAGATCGCAACGAACGATAGATCGAGATCGCATTCACCAGAGATGCTTACGCAAGATTAACCTGCTTCTCTGATTTAGACAAGTTCACATGTTTTAACAAAATTTAAAACTTGCGATGTTTACTTGTCTTAACCACTCCTCACACCCACCATTTAGGACGTTTTCCTTTTTGACATTAGCGAGCCTGTCTTGCGTCAATCGCGCTAATGGCAAATAGTTTGTCAAGTCCATAGCCGCTACCGAGAATTAAATTGCTGCGACTTCTGGAAAAGCGATGGCCCCTACTGTAGATATCTTCAAGAAATTTCTACATAATCCGTATTCCTAACACGAGACTTTACGTTGATTATTCCCTAAAAAACAACCGTATTAACTATCGGCTAGTTTGGAGAGTAATCTCAGGGTCATCAGAGTCAAAATAGCTCAAATGCTCTAATTGACTGAGTTTTAACCCTTTTGTCTTCCAACCATGGAATGCTGCAAATTCATCAAAATCTATCATTCAAATTTGGCATTATCCCAGATTTAATATACAAATTTCTTATAATAACCTGGTCCCTCTTGTAAGTATCTTCCACTACAATTTGCTCAAAAACATATTATTAGGTGTATTTTTTAACATGATTTTTATCTGACTTCACAAATTTTTGCTATCCCAAATCATTCATCTGATTGGTCTGGCAAAAAACTTAAGTATATCTACTTATAATAATTTAACTAAACAACTATTGTAAATAGCCTAACTGACGACGGGTTTCAAATAAACCGATTGCCACACTCACTGACAGATTCAAGCTGCGAACCCCAGGTTGGCTCATCGGAATATACAGAGTAGCATCACAATCTGACAGAACTGTTGGTGGTAAGCCAGTAGTTTCACTACCAAATAGCAACCAATCATCGGCTTGAAACTGAAAGCTGACATAATTAATATTTCCGCCAACGCTATAACCCAACCATCTGCCTCCGCGCTCATGATGTACGTTTTTAAAGGCTTCTAACGATTCGTGATAGTGCAGCTTGACATAAGGCCAATAATCTAAGCCAGCTCTTTTGAGGTAGCGATCGCTAATTTCAAACCCTAAAGGGCCCACTAAATGTAACTCTGTATCTGTAGCTGCACAAGTACGAGCAATGTTACCTGTATTAGGAGGAATTTGCGGGCTAACTAAAACTACCTGAGGCATTGTCCGTATAATTTACGTATTGTATAAAATAATCTATAGCTCATGTAAAATCTACCAAAAGGTAGAAGCTATTCATAGGTTTTCTTAATAATAATCAAGCATTCACCATCGATTAGATATTTAAAACGAAGCCCAGATCATCTCAGAATATTGTCTGAGACCATACTAGGCGAAAATCAGGAAATATTAAGTTTTATATAGACGAGGTAGTTAGTTGTGTCTTTTGAACTGAGTATTGTCTCTACAAAAATCTACCTTTTGTTTGAAGACAATTAGTCATCAGCAAAATATAGAGTGCAGGAAACTTTTTTATCATCTCCCCACACTCCCTCATCCTTCTCTACCCCTCTAGACTGTAGCTTCTTGGGCTAATACAGCATAGATGAGCACAATTTATTTTCGAGTTCGATTTCCCGTTCTTGAGTAGCAGTAATAACTTGGGTAATGACGCGTTGGCTGTCAACACCGACTGCATGTAACTGCAACCACTGTTGAGCTTCATTACCTTCGCGGAGGATTTTGTGCAAAGGTGAAAGGAAACAGCTAAAGCCTTGTTTTTTAGCGATCGCCCAAATGTCGTGGTAAATTTCATTAATCCAATCTCTGGCTGTGATGCTTCTGCCATCTTGCCAATGGGTTAGCTGAGCATCAAGACTAGTAGTCGCAGCAGCAATCTCGTTATCAGCAGTCAAAGTGATGAGTTCTTCGGCAGAAAAAGTACTTTGGGTTAATGGATCGATGCTGGGATTTTCGATTATTTGTAACAAACGCGCTTCTAATAAGGCGGTAATGGCTAGTAAGGAAATAGGATCTGTGACTAAATCGCAAATTCTCAGTTCTAGCCGATTTAAGTCATAGGGACGGCGATCGCCATTTGGTCGCACCGATACCCATAAATGGCGCACATTTTGCATTGTCCCAGCAGCTAGTTGATTTTCCACCCACTGGATATGATGGGCGTGACTGGCAAATAACGGCACATGGCTAGGGGTTTGCGGGAACAAACCCCAGCGCGTGGAGTGATAACCAGTTGTTTTGCCATCTAAGAAGGGAGATGAGGCACTTAGGGCTAAAAATAAAGGTGCTTCTAAACGAATCACCCGACATGCCCGCATTAATATTTCTGGGTCGCTAATGCCTATATTGATATGTACGCTAGCAGTAACTACTTTGGTACCATAGGTTTGCTCAATGTAGTCATGATATGTGTTAGTTGGATCAGAACGCATAAAGCGATCACTTCCACCCAAAGACAGAGTACTCCCGGGTATCAAAGTGTAATTGCCCAACTGATTGAGGTAATTTCGCAACATCCGTCTCGGACGCAGTAGGGCACATAATAAATTCTCGTATCTGGTTGATGGCTGAGTGATGTATTCCACGTTGCGGCTATCTGGCTCTCGAACAAATCCATCCAAAGCTGCAACAATCTTATCCGAGAGACCAACGATTTCACCTTGAGGTGTGCCGGTATACATTTCAATCTCAAAGCCTTTTAATAAGACCACCTTGTTCTCCTTGGCTCTCTCTGCCTATAAATTGTATCGAATTAGACGAACTCTATCGCTCTATCTTTAAGTTAATTAAAGGTTGGAATCATTCAAGTGCTAATTCATCCGAAATCAGGATGACAGGTTTCTGGGTTGTGAGCCGAAAGATTATACAAACAGCAATATGTGGACTCAAAAGTCAGAATTGAGCATGAATTATGTATAACTTGCGGATGAATTGACGGGTTTAAGACCCCCTATAAATCTCCGATTTTGTGATGCTTCTAGATAGTGAGTCTCTTTAACCTACTGCTTGATTTTCATGCCTCGGCGGATTATCTCCAACTTTACTACTGAATTCTGATTTCTTAATTCTTCAATAAGATTTTAGACGTTCATCCAGCAACAGGTAATCAAATAGGTCTAGATGTTGGAATAGAAAGCTTTTATACTGCTTCAAATGGGTATCAAGAACCCAATCCTAGGTTTTTTAAAAAAGCTGAAAAGTCAGTTAAACACGCTCAAAAATTAATTTACAAAAAAGTTAAAGGTTCTACAGGTAGAAAAACAGCACGTTCTAGATATTCTAGAAAGCATTTAATAATAAGTAGGCAAAGAAATGAACACGCTAAGAGACTAGCACGTAACTTAAACAAGTCTAATGACTTAGTAGCCTATGAAAATCTATAAGTGCGTAATCTGCTTAAAAATCATTATTTGGCTAAATCAATTAGTGATGTTAGCTGGTCATTGTTTCGACAATGGCTAGAGTATTTTACTAGTAAATTTGGTAAACAAGCTATTGCTGTAGCACCTCACTATACAAGTCAAAAGTGTAGTAGCTGCAATGCGATTGTAAAAAAATCTCTATCGACTCGCACACACGTTTGTAGCTGTGGATGTGAGTTAGACAGAGATATTAATGCAGCTATTAATATGTTGAATCTTGCAAAAGCTAGGGATGGGCAGTCCCGAAGTAACGCTAATGGACTAACAACCTCTACGCTAATTGGTGAAAACTTGTTAGCGCAAGTATCTAGAGTAAAATCAGAATCCCCGTCTCTTTAGAGTGGGGAGTATCAATTCAATTAATTAGTTAAGACCAAACACATCTCAAACTATGGGGCTTAATATTATGAACTTCCAATAAAAAATATCTTACCGTTCACAATCAATAGTCATAAATTATCAATCAGCAATTTCAAATTTAAAACATAAAGCCCGTGACGAGGATTGAACTCGTGACCTCACCCTTACCAAGGGTGTGCTCTACCACTGAGCCACACGGGCAAAAGATATTTTTTCTTTTTGAGTTACAATGCTGGGCAGTTTTTCTATCACCCAGACATTATAACTTTCTGCTTCGTAAGTGGTGGGCCGGGCTGGATTTGAACCAGCGTAGGCGCTAGCCAACGGATTTACAGTCCGTCYCCATTAACCACTCGGACACCGACCCATTTGTCTCACGATTTTAAATAATAGCATTAGATTTTATAGAATTCAAGTGCTTATAAAAAATAAATTGGTAAAGACGCAAGAAAGTTGCGTCTCTACAAGTTAGTTGGACAAATTTGTTCTAAGGGACTTCCAAGAAATAAATTATCCAATTATCACGCCCATCAAAACGACTTTCTCTCCCTACTGCTAAGAGCCCCCTGCCCTAAAAGCAATGGGATATTTTTTTATTTGTCAGTCCCTAATTACACACTCATCTCGAGCATTCGTTGCATTGGTCGCAGTGCAGCAAGGCGAATATCTTCTGACATGGTGATTTCGGGAGTGCGATTTTTCATTGCCCAATAGAGTTTTTCTAGGGTATTTAACCGCATAAATGGACACTCGTTGCAAGCACAGTTATTCATCGGTGGAGCCGGAATAAAGCGCTTTTGGGGAGCTAGTTTTTGCATTTGGTGAATAATCCCAGGCTCAGTTGCGACGATAAATTCTTTGGCGTTGCTGTTTTGACAGTGTTTGAGTAAAGCTGCTGTAGAACCAATAAAGCTGGCATGGCGCAACACACTAGTTTCACATTCTGGGTGGGCGATCGCCTCTGCTTGTGGGTGGGCAATTTTTAACTCGACAATTTTCTTTTCAGAAAAGGTTTCATGAACAATACAGCTACCTTGCCACAGCAGCAAATCTCGCCCAGTCTGTTCCATGACATAGCGCCCCAAATTCCGATCTGGCGCAAAAATAATCGGTTGCTCTTTGGGTATTTGCTGCACTATCTTCACAGCATTAGAACTAGTGCAAATAATATCGCTCATTGCCTTTATCTCAGCAGAGCAGTTGATGTAAGATACCACCAAATGGTCTGGATGCGCCGCCTTAAAAGCTGCAAATGTTTCAGGCGGACAACTATCTGCTAAAGAACAACCAGCATTCAAATCTGGTAAAAGTACTAATTTATCGGGATTAAGTATTTTTGCTGTTTCTGCCATGAAGTGAACACCAGCAAAGACGATCACATCTGCACTGGTGTTTTGAGCTGCTTTCGCTAGTTGTAATGAATCGCCAATAAAGTCTGCAATATCTTGTATATCTGGCTCTTGATAGTAATGTGCCAGAATCACTGCGTTAAGTTCTTTTTTTAGACTCTCAATCGCAGTAAACAAATCCAATGGTAGTTCGCCCGGTTGGGTTTTTTCTCGTTGAGCTAGTGCAGTCGTAAACACAGTTAGGGGTTGCTCTAAATTGCAATTTTTTATCTTGTTGATTAATTATAGTAGTTTTTACCAAAAATAGTGGGCAGTTGATTTTCTATAGATTATGTCCAAATCGGGCTGAGTTTCCTATCCTGGAGATAGGCGGCAAGGAAAGTGGCATGACCAGTCAGAAAACTCATTCGAAAACCCTCAAAATTGCTGTAGTTGGAGATGTTCACGACCAATGGGAACTAGAAGATGGCATTGCACTTAAGCATCTGGGTGTTGATTTAGTGCTGTTTGTTGGCGATTTTGGCAACGAGTCCGTAGAAGTGGTAAAAGCGATCGCTTCTGTTGATATTCCCAAAGCAGCAGTAATGGGCAACCACGATGCTTGGTATAGTGCCACCGAATGGGGACGTAAAAAGTGTCCCTACGATCGCTCCCAGGAAGATTGGGTACAGGAACAACTCGATTTATTAGGGCCTGCCCATGTTGGTTACGGCAAATTGGATTTTCCGGCTTGGGAATTAACTGTAGTCGGGGGTCGTCCCTTTACTTGGGGTGGCCCGGAATGGAAATTTGCGGAAATCTGTAAACAACGTTACGGTGTCACAGATTTGGAAGAATCTGCCGATCGCATCGTCAAAGCAGTGAAAAGCGCCGCTTACCAGACGATTATTTTTCTCGGTCATAACGGGCCTAGTGGATTAGGCGATCGGCCAGAAGACCCCTGCGGCAAAGATTGGCATCCAATTGGCGGCGACTTTGGCGACCCAGATTTTGGTGAGGCGATTTCTCGGACGATCGCAGCTGGGAAAAATATTCCCCTGGTGACATTCGGTCATATGCACCATGCTTTAAGGCACACCAAGGTGCTGCGAAAGCGTATTTTTAAAAGTCCAGAGGGGATTATTTACTTAAATGCAGCCACTGTGCCAAGGATTGTGGAGAATGACGGACAGAAGTTGCGTAATTTTTCCTTAGTTTCTTTAGAGGCGGGTGTAGTCACGCAAGCTTCCTTAGTTTGGGTAGGCAATGATTTCCAAGTGGCTTCAGAGGAAATTTTGTACCAGCGATCGCCTTCAGTAGTGCAACCTGCCTAGTGATAAGATATAGTATGATCTGTCAGCTTTGGTGCTAACCAATAAATGTGGTTAGCTACTAGCTCGACAGTTTATTGGAGAGSTGGCAGAGTGGTCGATTGCGTCCGACTTGAAATCGGATGAACCGAAAGGTTCCGGGAGTTCGAATCTCCCCYTCTCCGTTGGATAAATGTTGTTATAAAATCTAACTAGATTTTTTGCATCTACAATATATTCAAATGGATGAAAAAATATTTACTTAGCAAGTAATGAAAAATCTCAACATTAAAGAAGAAGCCCATAAATTAATTGATAGATTGCCAGAGAATTCCACATGGGATGATTTGATGTATCAAATTTATGTTCGGCAAACTGTTGAAGCTGGCCTAGCAGATAGCAAAGCTAGTAATGTGATTTCTGTACAAGAAGTGCGGAAAAAGTTTGCAATACCAGAGTGAAAGTTTACTGGACAGAAACAGCAGTAGAAAATTTCTCTGCAATTTATACTTATATTGCCCAAACTTCTCCACAATATGCAGTGAGGATAGTTGACCGTATAACTAGACGTTCTGAACAAATTACGAATTTTCCTTTGTCAGGTCGAATTGTATCCGAGTTTGAAACTGAGCAAATCAGAGAAGTGATTGAAGGTTCATATAGAATTATTTATTAATATTAAACCTGAACAAATTGAAGTACTAGCTGTGGTACATGGTTCACAGCAAATTAAATTGAATTCTGAAAATGAGTAATGTTAAATGTCACTTTGTTCGACCCAACTTACAAGCTGGCTGTCAGCTTATTTGGCTGTTAAACATCAAGCTTTTATCATCAACCGTCTTCTTGCACACTCGCTTGCTAAATCTTCGTATTGAAAGTTAAATTTTTTGTCTCCCAGGGTTGACTGTATAGATCGAAGCTCATGATCTAATAACCAATAAGTTAAATATGCTTCAAACAAAACATCAAACAAAGTAATTACACTTTCTGGGGGCATTGAAAAATAACGTTGAATATAATCAATAGCATTTCCATCATCAGTCATAGCCTTCCCTCCAAGACGTTTTGCTAGTACAAAACAAGAGAGTTCTGCATCACTTGCTTGTCTTGATTGAGGAATATTTGCCATTTCAACTAGGTCATCAATCTCCAAAGGATAACAGTAAATTTCACCTTTATTAAGCAAGTTGAAAAAATATTCCTTGCTATTAAAATGTCCTTTTTCAAATTCTAATTGTACATAGATAGTGGTTAAAACAGAATAACCAAGTTCTTTAAGAAGATAGAAGCGCTTAATATACATCAAGTGAATAATCGCACAGGTATCAATAGCAATGTTAAATTTCACAGCGCAACCACCTTTAAAAATGTTCTAAAATCATTTAATATTTCGTATCCTTGCTCTAATGGTAATAACAACATTTTTAATAATCTGTGGTAAGTTATTCCTCCTTGCCTATATGCTTCTGTACATAACTCAATAAAATACCAAGAAAGACCATGACGAATCACTTGTGTTAATCTTTCTTTTTGTCCTCTAGATAAACTTGGTGGGAGTTCAGGATCAAATTTTTCTTTTGATTTAATAATCAACCTCTTATCATTCTTTAGATTATTATATAATTCTTCACTAATCCGATTCATTTCAAGAAGACGAATAATTACAACTTGTGAATTAACTTTAAATTGTTCAGCAACGGTGCGAATTATATCTACTAAATTAGTATTATCTGTTATTTGTATATTTTTTTATATCCATTTTTGAGGAACCAAAAAATTACCTGCAAAGCTATTTGCTCGCCATTCACATCCATTATTATTTTTATTGAAATAAGTAATTTCCTGACCAACAGATGAATCAAACAAAGCATGGCAGTATTCATGAGCAGCAGAAAAATTCTGTCGGTATAAGTCATCAAGATAGTTAATTAATATGCAATGACCTACAGTGGGATGATGTATGTATAAACCTGAAATATTGCGGTCTTCTAATTGACGTTTAAACACATGAATGCCTTGACTTCGCATTAACTCGAAGATATCTAAAATTGGTAAGGTCTCTATATTCATACGCTCTCTTTCAAACCAAGCAGCTTGTGTACCTTGTCTCTTGAAATTATTATGATTAAATTGGTATTGACTATAATTTGGAAGATGTTTATAACTCCTTTGTAAAACTTCTTGTTCCAAAAAACTTTCATATTCGCATAATCTTATAAACTGTTGAATTGCTATTCGATCATTTTTAGAAAGTGATGAATTGAGACGGAACATTTCTTGTATTTGGGATTCTGCTGAAGGATAATCACCTGTAACAAAATAGCGAAAATCGCGTTGATATAGAGATGCTAGTATGACAAGTTGATCTCCGGTTATTTTCTTGTGTCCTAATTCCAACTTTAAATAATCTTCAACACTCATTTGAAGTCTAGCTGCTGCTTCTTGAGTATTAATTAATAAAGTTTCACGTGCTTCTCGTAGTTTTTTACCTAGCAATACATAGTCGAATGCCATAGACTACTTCCTCATTAGCTAGTAAGCATTTTATATTTACAAGACGGAAACTGTATCTTGTGTTTATATAACACACATATTTTCAAAGTAGCCCAAACTATTTGTCAAATTTTCTATATCTATCTGCTACTTCTGGGGAATGGCTTTGCGGAACATATTATTTGCGTCATAGCCTGCGGCAACTGCTTCGCAAAATGCGGTACGTTAAAAAAGTACTTTTTACAAATCATGCAGGATTGTTATAGATAATCAATCTTCTTTAGCATCGTTTAAATTTTCTAGCTTATTTAACGCATCCGAAATTGCTTGTCTGATAAATTCTGGGTAGTTATCTAGACTTTTTAATTTTTCTAGCATCGATGGGGGAAGTCTGAGAGTTATTTTTGCGGTCAATGGTTCTTCCCTGTTAGTAGTAAATTGATGCTTTTTTAAATAAGGTTTTTCTTCGTAATTAGGCATAAAAATATTTTCTTGCATATTATATTATCGCTAGACTTCATGCGATAATTTAATTGGCAGCTAGCCAGACCTCGCAAGTTAGAGTAGCTGCCAAACCCAATTACAAAATTAGGCATTTCTATGTTTACACGTTCTGAACTTGAAAGCAAAACCCTTAAAGAATTGAAAGATTTAGCTGCACGGTACGGAGTCAAGCCAGTAGGGAATCCAGGGTATAAAACAAGCTGGATTACTCCGTTATTGGCTTTTGCTGTGCAAGCTATTAGGCAGTTCCAAGACCACAAAATGGGTTTAAGGAATCCTAGTTGGAGAAGTACTGAAGCGCTGGGCACGATGCTTTATGAAATGGGAGAACCTACTGATGAACAAGCTGCGCTAATTCGGGCAACGCTAGAGGGTAAATTACTTCCTCTGCCTGAACGCTACGATCAAACTAGGCTGCTAAATCTTCATAAGACTAAGCAATTAATTCAAGAAGCGATTGAAACACTCAATAAATAGATAACTGTTGACTATTGACTGTTGACGGTTAATAGTCAACAGCTAAAGTCTCTCCTTACTTGCATCGGCCGATGCTGTTGTATTGCCTTGACTGATAAAATCTCTGCCTACGATGGTTCTTATGTCGCACTTTCACAGCAGGTAGGTGCTACTTTGCTAACTCTCGACGGTAAGCTGGTGAAAGCTTTAAGTACTTCGTCTTATAATTTGTGCCTGTTTAATGATTTTCAGGTTCCATAGTTGCGGTTAATATAGAAGCGATCGCCAAATTAAGCAAAGCAGGCTTATTGGCTAGTGTTTTTCTTTTTGAATATCAAATTATTAACAATGTCTTTTACTTATAACCGCACGGTTCGCTTTCAAGATACTGATGCTGCTGGAGTTGTTTATTTTGCTAATGTCTTGGGGATTTGTCATGAAACTTATGAAGAATCTCTAGAAGCATCGAGTATTAATCTCAAAGATTTTTTTAATAATCCATCTGTGGCTTTCCCAATAGTTCACGCTAGTGTGGATTTTTTACGTCCTATGTTTGTGGGGGATAGGTTGTTGATTAGTTTAATTCCCCAAAAACTAACTGTTGATAAGTTTGAAATTACTTATGAAATTACTGTAGGTGAGGTAATAGTTGCTAAGGCTATTACTCGGCATGTTTGTATTGATGTGAGTAGTAGAATTAAGCAGGAATTACCCGATGAGATAATTCAGTGGTTGGAAACAAACCGCAGAGGTGCAGAAAATGCAGAAAGAAGAAGGTCGAGAGAAGTTATTTGAGGGTATTTTGTAGGAATTCAATGGCTATTTGTTGTAGCTGTTGGCGGTTAATTTTACCTTGGGAGTTACGGGGTAGGTTTGGTTTGGGAATCCAATATTTAGGGATTTTAAATTTGCTGAGTTTGTCTTTGAGTAAAGTTTGAATTTTTAAGGTAGAAGTATTTGATTTTTGGGGAATATAAATTGCTGCTAAGGCTTGTCCCCAGTGTTGATCTGGAATGCCAATCACGCAAATATCAGTAACCATTTGAGTTGCTCGGATGGCTGATTCGATTTCTGCCGGGTAAATATTTTCTCCACCTGTAATAATTTTATCGCTGTTTCGTCCGACAATATTTAAATAACCTTGGTCATCTAAAAAGCCTAAATCATCTACTTGGAAATTATTCTGACTTTCTTTAGTTATCGGATAATAACCAAGCGCTAGAGATTGAGCTTGAATGGTGATATTTCCTATTTGATTGGAATTTAAAATTTCGCCTTGCTGATTATGAATAGTTACCTGGGCATGGGGAAGAATTTGACCGCTACTAATTTTACCATTTAGAAAATCATCTGGTTTGAGGGTAGCAATTTGAGAGGCGGTTTCTGTCATGCCATAGGTTGGTGCTAATCGGATACGATGAAATATAGCTTTTTCTAATAGTTCGCTCCATGCAGGCGCACCTCCCAAAAGTACAGTATGAAATTGAGTTAGCCATTCTGTTAATTCAGGGTTTTGTAGAAGTCTTTGTAATTGAGTTGGTACTAAAGATATAAAAAATTCTGAAGGTTGAATATTCAATATTTGGCCAGATTCTAAAGCTTTGAATGGTTGAATAACTAGTTTTCCTGCACTGGTGAAAGAGCGCATAAATTGCATTAAACCACTGACGTGATATAGCGGCAATACACAAAACGAATTAACTTGGTTTAGTTGAAAGTATTTTGTAAATCCTTGTACAGATGCTATGAGAGTTTCCCAAGTGTGGATAGCAAATTTAATTTGTCCTGATGAACCACCAGTGGGAATCATGATTAGTGGAGAGTCGGCGAGACGCGATGACGGAAAGCGTTCCTCAAGGGTAGGGTGAGGCGATGAATAAAATTTAGAAATTTTCCTTGTCTCCGTGTCTCCGCGTCTCCTTGTCTCTGTGTCTTCTTTGATTACTCCCAAAATAATATCTGGCTGTACTAAATTAAAGACTTGTTGCCATTCTTGTGTTCCCCAGTCGGGGTTACAAAGAAAAACTGGACAATTAGCTGCACAAGCGGCAAGAAAACTTGCTAAAAACTTGACTGGTTCGCGTTCAGCTAAGATAATTTTTGGTGGTCTTGTACAGGCTGATAATTGTGTTAGCTCTAAATACAATTCTTGAGCTATTTGGTTAAATTGATGGCTGTCGGAAGCAATTAACCAATCATTTGCAGTTAGGTGATTAACGTAGTCTAAAGGTTTTTCCATAGACTTTGAAGCCAGGTGTCTTCTTGTTCAAAAAAATGGTCGATACCAAAACCAACTGCTCTGTTATTTTGAGATAATTCAGCTGCTAGTTGGAGTGCTGTTTGTTTACCAATGTCAGTTTCAAAAACTGATGAAAATACAGTATCAATATTATGCTGTTGGCAAAATTTTCTCAGCCGAGATGGGAAGCCGATTATTCCAGGTTTAATCACAAAAATTCCTCGCCAACCTTGTTGATAACAAGCAATCAATTGCCTTAGTGTGGCGACAGATTCATCTAAAGCGATCGCAGTTGCATAAAACATACTCAATTCCAACATCCCCTGAAATTGTTCAACGGGTAAAGGTTGTTCGATAAATTCAATTTCTGGAGTTAGTTCTCGATTTGCTTTAAGATTGTCGCAAGTCCATAGCCATAAATTAGCTTCTTCATAGCTGAGTCCACCGTTGGCATCTAATCGCAGTTTGCCTTGAGTTGGTAATGTGTGTGTCAATAACTCAAAAATTTTGAGTTCATGGGCGATCGCATCTACACCGATTTTCCATTTAAATGTGCGATATCCCTGCTGCCATAAACTTTGCCATTGATTTAAAGCTGCTTCTCCAGCAGATAGTAAGGCGCTGTAGGACGGAGAAAAGGACGCGGGAAATTCATCGATTTCATTTTTCGCGTCCTTTTTACACATCTCCCACGCGGACTCAAAGCCAAATTGACAAGCAGGTAACTCATCTGGAATGGAGAAAATCGTTTCCTCTGTGATTTCTGCTGGGAGTTGGCGACAAAAATCTAAAGCTTGTTCTATGGTTTCCGAACCAAACCAGCTAATGGGCGCGACTTCTCCCCAGCCAACTCTTCCTGATTCGTCGCCAAGACGCAGAATAATCCCATCCCGAATATCCCATTTACCATGATTGGTAGTAACTGTTCGCACAAATCTTCGCCGATAAGGACGAAATTTGAATCTGTAAATCACTATCGGAAAATTAAACTCCATCAGAGTTGTCATTAGTCATTTCCAAAGGACAAGTGACTAATGACTAAAACACAAATCCCAAGCCCAACAGCAAGCAACTCCAGAAATGCACGGCGACGGCGATAAATTTACAGTTACTAACTTTGTCTGGCTGATGGTGATTTTCTAGAACATGGCGACATAATTTGACGGCAAAGGGTAAACTCAGCCAACTCAGCAGTGTCCAAGCTGGAAAAATTCCCCACAGTACAAACAATAAGGTGAGGGGATAAATACTGCCAGTAAACCAAACTAGAAGTTGGGCACCTTTTTCAGTTCCAAGACGAACGATAGGCGATCGCTTCCCTGCCGCTATGTCATCTTTAACTTGGTGAAAGTGCGAACAGAACAAAATTAAGGTTGTGGCAATACCAACAATGACTGAGGCTGCTAAACTCGTCATTGACCAAGTTTGAGTTTGGCTGTAGTATGCTGCTTCCACTGCTAAGGGACCAAAGGCAAAAAAGCAAATAATTTCCCCTAAACCCTGATATCCTAAGCGAAAGGGAGGCCCTTGGTACATATAGCCCAAACCACAGCACAGCAGAATTATACCGATAACAGTTAGGTCTTGTTGCCAAAGAGCGATCGCTACTATCCCCAGCAATCCCAAGCCTAAAGACAAATTTCCTAACCAAAATATTAATGGTTTATTGCCAGTTAAATTCACCAGAGAATGCTGTTTGTTTTTATCGATACCTGTTTCTGAATCAAAGACATCATTACTGATATTTTCCCAGGCAAGAATCAATATTGCCGCAGCTACAAAAATAGAAAATATTGCCCCATTGAAAACTTTTGTTTGGGCATATGCTACTGCTGTTCCTATCCAAATTGGCATAATGGCAACGCTATACATCGGCGGTTTAATCGCTGCCATCCATAACTTAGTGTTGGGATATAAAATCTGCTTGGTAGTCATCAGTCGTGATTAATTAAATTCTCAAAATCTCAATTACACAAAAGATTTTTATTGTCAATTTTCTCAAATTCAGAAAAACATTTCATCAATGAATATACTAATCATACTAGGCTCCTGATAAATTCTGACTTTTGATTGTTGGGTGCTAAATTCTTAGTTTTTGGTCGTTGGGTTGGACTTCATAACTCTGATACTAAAGTTGCAGTCTAGACTACAACTAGCTTCTCAGGATCTAGGAACACCACCATTAGGCTAATCTTACGCTGGTGAAATGACAACTTAATATGTTACCTGTAAAAATACGACCACGATTAATTACACTTTAGGAAGTTAACTTAAAAAAAATTTACTATCGATAGATCCATGACAGTTTTACCATGTCGTAGCAACTTGTTTGTACAGCACAAAGATTTATATCAATTTCTCTTAACAGTGCAAAAAAAGTGCATTAAAAATAATTGTAAGCAAATTGTTAGTATCTCCCAAGAAATCGATTTAGTTGACCCTTTACTTGTATTGGATCAATTTACACAAGCAAATGAAATAAATTTTTACTTTGAGGATAAAGGCAAAGGAGAAGCGATCGCCGCGATTGATGCTGTCGCAAAATTACAAATTGATGGCACAGCTCGTTTTACTAAAGCTGAGTATTTTATCAAATCTTGTCTAAAAAATATAATTAATTTTGGTGACTCTGACCAACCTTTTTCTGGGCCTCATTTTTTTTGTTATTTCAGCTTTTTTGAGAAAAATTCCGAAGTAGATTATCCATTTCCATCAGCTACCATTTTTTTGCCCCGTTGGCAAGTAGCTGTAAAAAATCAGAGTTGTATATTAGTAACAAATGTTGCGCTAAATGCTGATGTCAATATTCAAAAGTTGTTGCACACTGTCCAAACAAAAATTGAATTTCTCCAATCTTTAAAACATTATTCTCCAAATATCGATTTTTCGACAAAATATTATCAGAAATCTCTTACAAATGCCGATAAATTTAAATATTCAGTGGCTTCTGCCTTAGAAAAAATCCAGTCTAGTCATCTAAGTAAAATTGTTTTAGCAGATGTACTAGATGTCAAGTCCAGCAATCGTTTCGATTTAGTTAAATCATTAAATAATCTTAGAAAAATACATCCTAATTGTTATATTTTCTCTACAAGCAATGGCAAAGGGCAAAACTTTATTGGTGCCAGTCCGGAACGATTAATTAGTATTAATAATCAGCAGTTAATCACTGATGCTTTAGCTGGTTCTGCACCAAGAGGTAAAACTCCTGCTGAAGATGCGGCTAATGCCAATCAGTTACTTAATAGTGAAAAAGAAAGACACGAACATTCGCTGGTACTCAATTTTATAACTCAACGCTTATGCCAGCTAGGTTTGTTACCGCAAATATTAGCACCTCGTCTGCGACAATTATCCAATATCCAGCATTTATGGACACCAATTAGTGCTATAGTTCCAGCTAACATTCATCCATTAAAAATTGTTGCCCAATTGCATCCTACACCAGCTGTTGCCGGTGCAGCACGAGATATTGCTTGTGCCGAAATTCGTCGTTATGAAAGCTTTGAAAGAGGTTTATATGCTGCGCCTTTGGGTTGGATAGATTCCCAGGGAAACTGCGAGTTTATTGTGGGAATTCGTTCGGCATTGATAGATGGCGATCGCGCAAGATTGTATGCTGGTGCTGGTATTGTGGCTGGCTCCGATCCTGAGAAGGAATTTGCAGAAGTGCAACTTAAACTTCAGGCTTTGTTGAAAGCATTAGTTTAAAGCTATTTACTTAGGAAGTTTATCCTAAATCCCGATGAGTAAAGGGTTTTGCATTTGCACCAGTATATGTAGCGACAATATGACCATCACCAGTCATTTGATATTTATATGTTACCAATCCTTCTAAGCCAACAGGGCCACGCGGAGGCATTTGTTGAGTACTAATTCCGACTTCTGCACCGAAACCATAGCGGAAACCATCAGCAAATCTAGTGGAACAATTGTGGAATAAATTAGCTGAATTCACTAGCCCGAAGAAAGTTTCTACTGCCACTAAATCTTCAGAAATAATTGCATCTGTATGGCGAGAACCATATTCGTTAATATGAGCGATCGCATCTTCTATAGATTCTACAATCTTAATAGACAAAATAAAATCGCTATATTCTGTTTCCCAATCAATTTCTGTTGCAGTTTTAATATGAGGTAAAATTTCTAAAGTACTTGCATCACCTCTTAATTCTACATGACGTTCTGCTAAAGCCTGAGCTACTTTTGGTAAAAACTCTTTAGCAATCGCCGAGTGAACCAGTAAAGTTTCAATCGCATTACAAACAGCAGGATATTGGGCTTTGGCATCCACTGTAATAGGAACTGCAACAGAAATATCAGCAGCTTTATCTATATATAAATGACAAATTCCATCAGCGTGACCTAGTACTGGAATGCGCGTATTTTCTTGCACAAACCTGACAAAAGAATTAGAACCTCTGGGAATAATTAAATCTACATATTTATCTAACTTTAAAAGTTCTAGAGTTTGCTCTCTTGTTGTGAGCAACTGTACTGCATCAGGGTTAACAGCAGTATGCGATAATCCTTGTTTAATTGCTTTAACTATCGCTTCGCAAGATAGTACAGCTTCTTTTCCGCCTTTAAGGATAACGCCGTTTCCAGATTTAATCGCTAAAGAAACAATCTGAATTGCTGCCTCTGGACGGGCTTCAAAAATAATTCCCAAAACACCCAAAGGACAAGTAATCCGCTTGAGAATTAAACCAGTGTCGAGTTCGCGGTGAATCTGTACTTTCCCGACTGGATCGGCTAGTTTACCAACATCTCGTACCCCAGCGATCGCATCTCTTAATTTATGTTCATCTAATTGCAAGCGCTTATAAAGCGGTTTAGCAATTCCAGCCGCAGTAGCCGCTTCACAATCAGCAATGTTTGCTTCGAGAATTTCATCTTGAGCTAATTCTAAAGCTTCTGCGATCGCAGCAATTGCTTGATTTTTTGCTTCAGTCGAGAGAATCGCCAGCTTACTTGCAGCTTGACGGGTTTGTGCTGCGATCGTAATTAGGGGAGAAGCAACCTGAAAAATAGTCATATTACAAAAGAACTTTACCTTTTCCTGATCCTATCAACAATGGTGATTGGGTATTGGGAGGGGTGGGAGCATGGGCAACAAATCTTACCCCCCTTTCTCCCTACCCCATCTCCCCATCTCCCTAAACGTTAACCGCAGTTTGAGTGATAATTTCCCGCACTTGACTAGCAGTTAAACTGCTATTGGCACTAAGCATTAAAGCAGCTACTCCTGCTACATGGGGAGCAGCCATAGAAGTGCCATTATAATAACCGTAGGTTCCATTCGGTAGCGTAGAGTAAACACTAACACCTGGTGCTGTCACATAAGCCATGTTGGAATCACTGCCTGCTCGGTTAGAGAAATCAGCTAAATTGTTATTGCTATCAACAGCTCCAGCAGCTAAACCCCAGTTGAGAGCGTAGTAAGCCGGATATAAGGGGGTTGAATCTCCTGAATTAGCTGCTGCCATGACTACAATCACACCATGACTGGTAGCGTATTGAATCGCTGTTTCTAAGTCAGTGTCACCAACTGTTGCAGATATACTCATGTTGATGACTTTCGCCCCGTTGTTGACAGCGTAGTAAACTCCTTGAGTAATAGCAGGATAAGTGCCTTGATTATCATCACCCAAAACTTTTACAGGCATGATTTTGGCATTATAAGCAATACCTGTAACGCCAAAATCATTGTTAACTCCTGCGATCGTACCAGCCACATGAGTTCCGTGACCATAAACATCTAAAGTATTGTTATTGTTATTAATAAAGTTCCAGCCGTAGAAATCATCAATGTATCCATTACCATCATCATCGATGCCATTGTCAGGAATTTCTCGGCTATTTGTCCAGATATTTGTGCTTAAATCTGGGTGATTATGGTCAACGCCAGTATCTAATACAGCAACAACAACTCCTTGACCTGTATAGCCTTTCGTCCAGACTTCTGGAGCTTTGATCAAATCTGCTCCCCAATTATTACCACCTAAATCAGGAATTCCTGAAAAGGTAGGTTGACCAATAGCTTTAGCGACAGCAGCAGAAGCATTGACTAAGCCGTAACCATCGATAGAGCTATAATTCGGTAAGCTGTTGGCAGAATGAACATCAATGCTGGCTTGATTAGCCTCATTGAAGACATTAGCCAAATCATCTTCCCCGTCGCCATTAAAGTCACCAGCTAACCATTTTTGCTCATTGGCAAATCCACCTTGTGCAGTTGCCCACCGTCCATTTGTGAAGCTGCTACCACTGGAGAGATAAACATCAACACTGGCTTGATTGGCATCATTGAAGACATTGGCTAAATCATCTCGCCCATCGTCATTGAAATCACCAGTTAACCATTTTTGCTCATTGGCAAATCCACCTTGTGCAGTTGCCCACCGCCCATTTGTGAAGCTGCTACCACTGGAGAGATGAACATCAATACTGGCTTGATTGGCATCATTGAAAACATTGACCAAATCATCTCGTCCATCGCCATTAAAATCACCAGCTAACCATTTTTGCTCATTGGCAAATCCACCTTGTGCAGTTGCCCACCGCTGAATATTAAAGCTGCTACCACTGGAGAGATGAACATCAATACTGGCTTGATTGGCATCATTGAAGACATTGGCCAAATCATCTCGTCCATCGCCATTGAAGTCACCAACTACCCATTTTTGGTCATTGTTAAATCCACCTTGTGTAGTTGCCCACCGCTGAATATTAAAGCTGCTACCAGTAGAAAGATGAACATCAATATTGGCTTGATTAGCGCCATTGAAGACTTTTGCTAAATCGTCTCGTCCATCGCCATTAAAGTCACCAACTACCCATTTTTGATTATTCCAAAATCCACCTTGTGTAGTTGCCCATCGCTCAACTGTAAAGCCACTACMACTAGAGAGATAAACATCAATACTGCTTCGACCAGCGTCATTAAAAACTTTTGCTAGATCGTCTCGCCCATCGCCATTGAAATCACCAGCTAACCATTTTTGCTCATTTTCAAATTCACCTTGTGCAGTTGCCCACTGTCCATTTATAAAACTGCTGGCAACAGAAACACTTGCTGAAGTCATAGAGTCAGAAACGGACTCTGTACTCAAACTACTAATACTTGAAGGGCTAAGATAGTCTTTTGGAAGTCCAGTTAAAGAATCAATTCCTACTATTGCATTGTATGTTTGAGCAGAAATATTCTGAGAACTCAAGGCATCTAGTGCTTGGTCAATGGCATGAACATCGAAGCCGTAATTGAGAGATTGGGATTGTGGTGTTGTCAAAGTAGATAATAAATCTAAATCTGCCATTCCGCTACAAATAACAGTATGAGAATTGACAACAGGTTCAATAGGTAACAAGCTCAAGGAGTTGGTATCCAATAAGGCAGGGTCGGACATCTAGCGTATTCCCCTAAGAAATTCTTAATTAAGTTAAATTTGTCATTGCTGAAAAATCATAAACAACTGAAACTAGCCATCGATTGAACACACTAACTCGCTGAAAAAATCTTTTTTTAAAAGATTTTTTCTATATATTTACCATCTGAAATTTGAGTTTTCAAATAGGTATGTAATACCATTTAGAAAAATGTTTGCAACAAATAATCGGCTTTAAGAGCGTACAGTTGTACACCCCTACTCATAGAGATGTCGCACTCTTATTTCAAATTGGTATAACATTTAAATCTAAATATATTGTAAAGCAAAGCCAAAAATTTTCTAAGTAAACTTAGGAAATGGCTACATAGTAACAAATATAATTATATTTAAGCAAATTTAAGCAAATTTTTTGAAAGCTTAATCAGACCTGATGGTCACAGCAATAGTACCTGGACAACAGGTCAAAATTAGGTCAACCCGACTGCTGATTAACAATGAGTAGCTAGACAGTATCAACGATCGCCAATTTGCAGCAATTAATCCAACTACAGACGAGGTCATCTACGAAGTCTCCACAATAAAACGCTACAGATGTGAATAAATTAGCATAAGTAGTCCGTAGCGTCTTCACGACTACGACGTATTTGATGCTGCTTCCTTCAGTAATTCAACTAATCGGGTATTGCTCAAAAACTCGGTGAATATGGCTTGCAGCTATGTACTGTAGTCTAGTTTAAGTGTTGTTAATTCCCCGAAATCTGAAAAAAACGGTGTTTGGCGATGAACAACTTGATATTTAATATGGGGTGGGCATGATAAATAGACATAGCACACAACCCCAAGAAAACTCTGATGATAAATGCGATCGCTATTAGATTTCGCCAAATAATGGCTGGGAGGAAAAGCCCGATTGTCTATTTTTACAGACATTACTGCAAAAACCAAACTAGGTGTTCCTTTGCACTGTATATCTGTATAGGATTACTAAGTACAATTCTGGCATTGTCGTTAATCGCTTCCTCAGGACTAGCGCAAAAACCACTAACTCAACAACCATTATTAGTAGCTACTCGAGTGATACCACCCTTTGTGCTAGCAGACAAAGGTCAGCTATCGGGATTCAGTATTGACCTCTGGCAAAGCATCGCTAACGAAATAGGTGTAGAGTTTAAATTTATTCAATATTCCACTGTACCGGAACTGCTTTCTGCCATTCGAGGCAATAAAGCCAACTTAGGAATTGCAGCTATCTCTATTACAGCCGAACGCGAGCAGAACTTTGACTTTTCGTTACCAATTTTTGCCGGAGGGCTGCAAATTTTGGTCAGAAACCCAGAGAGCAACAGTAGTACCTTTCCAAATATTTTACAATTGTTTTTTTCCACTAGCCTCTTGCAAGTAATAGGCATTGCCCTAGTGTTAATTGCCATTGCAGCCCACATTATTTGGTTATCTGAACGCCATCATCAACAAGGGATAGTTTCCCAATCATACTTTCCTGGGATTTTCAAAGCTTGTTGGTGGGCAGCTGCCACATTAGCTACTCAAGCTGATGAGATGCCCAAGGGAGTAGTAGGGCGTCTAGTAGGTATTGTCTGGATGTTCATTGGAGTACTTTTTGCTGCCTACTTTACAGCTACCGCTACTACCTCATTGACAGTCCAGCAACTTCAAGGCGATATCAAGAGTATCGACGATTTACCCGGTAAGCTAGTAGCCACAACTGCAGGTAGCACAGCAGCCACATACCTGCGAGAACATCATATTTCAGTTCTAGAAGTTGCGAAAATTGAGCAAGCTTACAATGCCCTGACGACAAAGAAAGCTGATGCTGTGGTATTTGATGCACCTGTACTCCTCTTTTATGCTGCCAATGAAGGCAAAGGCAAGGTACAAGTTGTTGGCAGTATTTTGCGCGAAGAAAGTTACGGTATCGTTCTACCCAATAACAGTCCCTACCGCAAACCAGTTAATAAAGCCCTGCTGAGCCTTAAGGAAAACGGCACTTATCAATCGTTATATGATAAATGGTTTGATGTTAAAGAATTTTGAAGAAGGAGGTGGAGAATGAGGGAGATGAGGAAGCAGGGAAGGCACAGGTAAAATAACTCCTAACTCCTTACTCTTACTCTCCACTAGTTTCTTCGGCAAGTTGGGCTTTTGCCCGTTGCCACAATTTTTCTAACTCATCCAAACTGTAATCACTTAGAGGACGGTCAACAACTGCCTCCATTTTTTCTAACCGTTGGACAAATCGCTGATTTGTGCCTTCCAAAGCATCGCTGGGGTCAAGCTGATGCCAACGCGCTAGCTGAATTACTGCAAATAGTAAATCACCTAATTCTGCTTGTTGTCGTGCTGGTGTTTCCTTGGCTAAAGCCTCTCGAAATTCTGCTAATTCTTCATAAAATTTGTTCCAAACTCCATCAATGTTTTCCCATTCAAACCCCACAGCCGCCGCTTTTTGGGAAATCTTCATTGCTGCTGTTAACGGTGGAAGAGTGCGTCGGTAACGACTGAGTTTTGTAGTGAGTTTTTGGGTTTCTGGGGACGATTCGCCTTTTTCCGCAGCTTTAATTTGTTCCCAGTTTTGCCGTACCTCATCCACACTTTGGACTGACACATCACCAAACACATGGGGATGGCGACGAATCAATTTTTGAGAAATACCTTGAGTGATTTCTTTAAGAGAAAATTGCCCAGATTCGCTGGCAATTTGGGCTTGCAATACCACTTGTAATAATAAATCGCCTAACTCTTCAGCGATCGCTTCCTGATCTCCACTTTTAATTGCATCTACTACTTCATAAGCTTCTTCGATGACATATGGTGTCAGCGTTTGGGGAGTTTGTGCCAAATCCCAAGGACAACCACCATCAGGCGATCGCAATTTCGCTACCACCTCGATTAATTCTTCTAACGCCGCCAAAGTATCACTATGCTTTTGATTTAATTTCATAAGTTAATTTATCAAAATTATTCTTGATATAAATGATTAAACATGCAGTGTAAATTTTTACCCCAGCAATTGCATTTCTTTACTACAGTTTAGAGCTTTCTCATTTTTCCAGGCTGACACTATATCAGCTAATAAGCTAAACCACATCTAGTTTGCATATCTAAAGTTTATATAACTCTTGTGGAGTGGGCATCTTGCCCGCTCTAATTATGCAAGTTAAATGTGGAATAGCTTACCATTTGGGATTTTAGATTTTAGTAGCAAAGCTAAGCCTAGTCAGCATACTCCGACACAGAAGTTTTGCGTAGCTTGCTTCTTGTAAAGAGCGTCTGGCTTTGTCATCCGAGTTTGTAACCAAATTCAAAAGGCGAATAGAGCATAACTCCATTCGCCAAAAATATCTTTAAGCTACTCTCGAAGCGTTTATATTTTATCTAGCTACAAGCTTTGAACTAATTTAATCTACTATATATTTGCTTGCTGCCGTTGATATAGTGACCAGTACAAACCTTTTTGTTGCAATAACTGTGAGTGAGTACCACGTTCGGCAATCACACCTTGCTCTAACACTAAAATCAAATCGGCACGTTTGAGGGGAGCAAAGCGGTGAGCAATCAAAAAGACGGTACGATTAGCAGAAATTCTTTGTAGGTTTTGTAGTACTTGTTGTTCAGTTTCACTATCTAAAGCACTGGTAGCTTCATCCAAAACTAAAATCGGCGCTTGGGAAAGGAATAACCTTGCTAGGGCAATGCGTTGTCTCTGTCCACCAGATAAAGCGGTGCCACGTTCGCCCACATTGGTTTCGTAACCGTAGGGTAATTGACTGATGAAGTCGTGTGCTACGGCTAGTCTTGCTGCCTCTACCACTTGCTCTGCACTAATGTCAGGATTGCCGAGAGTGATATTTTCCAAAATAGAACCGTTAAATAAAAAGTCTTCTTGGAGAACTACACTAATTTGTTGCCGCAGTGATGCTAAATCAGAACTTTTAATATCAAAACCATCGATCAGGATGCGTCCTGATTCAATTTGATAGAGGCGTTGCAATAGCTTTGAAAGGGTACTTTTACCAGAACCGCTGCGTCCAACAATGCCGACAAATTGCCCTGGTTCGGCATTGAAAGATATTCCCCGCAAAACTGGTTCAAAGTTCGGTCGGTAGCGAAAAAATACTTGCTCGAAGCTGACTTGACCTTTGAGGGGTGGTAAAACTAACCCAGTTCCCTGTTCGGCTTCTGGAGAGACGTTGAGAATGTCACCAATACGGTCTACGGAAAGTAGGACTTGTTGGAGGTTTTGCCACAATTGTACTAAGCGCAAAAGCGGCCCTGTGACTCTACCGGACAACATTTGAAAGGCGACAAGCTGTCCAACTGTGAGCTTTTGTTCGATGACTAACTTGGCTCCAAACCAGAGAATCAGCAAGGTGGAAAAATTGGTGAGAAAGTCACCAATATTGCTACTGATATTAGAGGTAGTAGAGGCTTTAAAACCTGTGCGGATAAAGCGAGCAAATAAGCCTTCCCAACGATCGCGTGCTACTGGTTCGGCTGCATGAGCTTTAACGGAGTGAATCCCCGTTACTGTCTCGACTAAAAAGGATTGACTATCAGCACTCCGGTTAAAAGTTTCATTGAGCCAGTTACGCAGAATTGGTGTTGCAACTATTGTCAATGTAGCAAATAGTGGCAATACAGCTAATGCCACAAAGGTGAGCGGGATACTATAGTAAAACATCAATGCTAGGTAGACCACAGCAAAGATGCTATCTAAAATCACAGTTAATGCTGTACCTGTGAGAAACTGCCGGATTTGTTCGAGTTCTTGGACTCGTGCTACTGTGTCTCCTACACGCCGCGACTCAAAATAAGCCAAAGGCAAACGCATCAGATGGCGAAACAGTTGTGCTGATAAACTCAAATCTAAGCGGCGAGCTGTATGAGTAAAGATAAATAAGCGCAAAATACCGAGTATAGACTCAAATATGGCGACGAAAAACAGCGCCAGCGCCATGACATCAAGAGTCGGCAAACTCTCCTGCACCATCACTTTATCAATAACGACTTGCGTAATTAAGGGTGTTGTTAACCCTAAAAGCTGCAAGGTAAAAGATGCTAACAATACTTCGCCCAGCAGTTTCTTATACTTCCAAACTGCTGGGGTAAACCAACTAAGGTTAAATTTTTCTTGTCGGGATATTAGTTCTACTTGCCAGAGTTGTCCATCCCAAGACGCTTCAACCACTGACTGGGGTAAGCCTTCACAAACACGATCCGGATTTAGAGGATTAGCGATAATCAGGCGATCGCCTCTAACTCCATAGGCTACCACCCAAGAGGGACTCTGAGGTAAGTCGGAATTCCACAACAATAAAGCTGGAAATGATATTTGCCGCAACTCACCCCAACTCACACGTAAGCGCCGCAACACTAAACCCATTTTTTCTGCTGCTTCTACAACATTTTTAGGGCGTTGTCCTCTGAGTTGGCGTTGCACCCATTCTAGTTGCACAGAATTTTCTAATTGTTGCGCCACCATGGTTAAACATGCAGCAGCAGTATTCCAACTGCCAACAAAAGGATAATTCGGAATAATTAGATTGGCGGCTGGAAGTCCTTTTTGCAGTTGGAGTGGGGGAGTATCCTCCGCAGCTGGGGGTAGGGGAATTGTTGTGGAAGAAAAAGAAAATGTCTCTTTTTCTACTTCCCTCTCCACTGGTAATGCTTGCCAAAACTCGTGAATTTGTGGGTGATAAAATTCTGCCCATAGTGCTGTAGCCCAACACACTACTATCACTTCTTTGCTAGCAGCTACAGCTTTAAAATCCCCAGGCAGCTTTTGTAAATCGCCAAACCAATCCCCTGCACCTAGTGCAGGTATAGGTTTACCAACACGTTCTTGAGACAGCCCCTTAGATGGGTTTGTTCTGCCATCTCGCAAACGCACTTTCCCAGTGACAATCAAGAATTGGTAACCGCCGATATCGCTTGACCAGATTTTATCTCCTAAACGATACTGACGGGCTTGAGATTCATCTTGCAATCTGGATTGTTGTTCGGGAGTCAACCAACATAGGGGCGGTTGATTCCAAGGTAAAGAAGCTAGCACTTCTAATCGTAGAGATTCATTATCCAGAATTTTTAACTCACTTGTAATTTGACTGTCAGTTTTTGAATTTTCTCTGCTAGCCATTTCTCAAACAATTCATTTTGTAGTGCTTGCTTTAGTTGAGTATCTTCTAAAGATGCTGGCAGAAATTGTTCTACTCGAAACAAACCATAAGGTACTTCTCCTTGCAAGGAGGTTCCGCCAACCATTTCTATTGGTCCTACGACTTGTCCGGGACTTGCTACATCAATAGCTGCCCGTAGTGGATCTGGCAGACTTCCTCGGCTAATTATTCCCATCATGCCGTTCAAAAGTCGGTCATCTGCAAGTGAATACTCTCTAGCTAGTTGCTCAAAGCTACCTCCTTCTTCAATTTGGATTTGTAGTTCATCTGCCAGTTCCCGATTATCAACAACAATCCGAGAAAGTACCATTCGGTCTAAAAAAATTTTGCGTTCAATAAAATATTCTGGAAGTTTTGATTCTGTCACTACGGCTTTGAGTTTTTCTAGCTTGTAACCAAAAGTAACAGATGTATGAAATGTTATGTAATCTGTGTTATTCCTCTTTAACCATTCTTGAAAGCTTTGGGGGTCAGTCAATTGATTATTGAGTCTAAAGTCAATAATTGCCTGCTCTGTGATTGCTGTACCAATCTGGATATCATCTCGCGTTCGTATTTCTTGCTCAATTACGTGCTGGCGGAGAATATCCCCAATGTACTGTCCCAATTTTCCTGAGGCTTGCAGATATTTTACTGCTTCCTCAATAGAAATAGGTTGGTCATTGACTGTCAAAAATGGTAAAGATTCCATGAACTAATTATGTAAAAATGGTTAAACACTCATAGGACTTTCAAATTAAATCATATAGAAATCATCTTGTCATTGATGAATTATTATGATAAAGATTTTATAAATTAATCTAGTATGTCGGCATAAATAATTATTGTTTGTATAAAGCAGAAAATAAGGGACTGTTTAGTAGGCAGGAAAAGCGTTTGAGCCGTTATTTACTTTTATTGACACAGTTTAGTTTTATTGTGCCAACTTACTTGCATGGAAATTACCAAAAAATATATAACTGCTAATTGAAGAGGAGAAGGTCTGAGGTGAGAAAGCGATTGAAAATTCTGTTTGTATCAGAACGCCTTTTTGATAATATAGCTTTCCACAATATAGTTATACGCTCTTGGGAAGATAAAACAGGATTGAAAATTTCAGCGATCGCCCACAAGCAAGCCGAAGCAAATTCTCTGAAAAAGACTGGATAAATTTGGACAAATAATTAGATAATTAAGTAAAATCAACCAAAAAAGCTGAAAAATAATTCATCGCTTATTCTCTGGACTACTTGCTTCAATTAAGCAAAGTCTTGGTTTATCAATGCCAAATTACCCATACCCAAGCAAATATTACAGCTGCGATCGCACCAATTAATGTATTAAAAATATTTACCACTTCATTGGTCATCCAGGTATATTTTGATTGCAGTGTTGCCCCAATTACACTTTCTAAATTGGTGGCAATAAATGCTGCTAGCACACACCAAGCTATGCCCAATATATCAATTAAACCAACTCCCCAACCAACAAGGGCGATCGCTACAGAAGCCACAACACCAGCTAAAGTTCCCTCTAAGCTTACCGCTCCTTCGGTGCCACGGGGCACTGGTTGGAAGGTGGTAATTAAAAAGGTGCTTTTACCGTATGCTTTACCAACTTCGCTGGCAGTGGTGTCAGCAAGCTTGGTACTAAAACTCGCTACATAGCCTAATAATAAAAGGGACTGGGGACTGGGGACTAGGGATTGGGGTAATGGTATAATCAATCCCGAATTGAGTAGCCCTACTGCCAAAGCACACAGCGCCCCAGTCAAAGCAGAACCCCAGACGTTTTCTGGGCCTCTTGCCCCAGAACGCTTTTCGGCAATTCCTTCTGCCTCCTTCTGTGCCATTCCAATGCGAGTAACGCCAGAACCAACTAGAAAATAGAACATTACTACTGCATAACCTTGCCAGCCTAAAGTTCCCCAAATTATTATGGCCAGTAACCAGGCGTGGAATAATCCAGTTCTTGTGAGCAGCTTTTTCGGTGCAATCCCAGCTAAACCCAATAAAATTGTGTTTAATCCTATTCCCACCAACCAGGGATTTACAGAATCAATTGAGGGTGACATCAGTAATTAATCAAGAGTCATTTTTATCTGAATATCAATAGGATAACCAATTTCTTTCATTTACTGTTTTATTTATGACACCTTTCCAGACCAAGTAATATATTTGTATTAGAAAACTCCTATTTGATTGCAACAAAAAACTCGCTCTCACCTCAAAAAGGCTGATTTCCTATTCGCTACCCCCTGTGTAGCAAATAAGTTCAAAAATCAAAGCAGATTACTATAGAACAAAGGATATAAGTTAATGTCAATTAAAACTGTGTTCCAGTTGACCACAATCAAAACTTGACAGCAGAAATTGTAAATATCATCAACTATTAGTTTTTTATACAAGCTATGAGTCAAACTTTATTCCATCTTGCTTTTCCTGTAACTAACATTGCCCAGACAAAAACATATTATGTAGATGGTTTGGGCTGTATTCCCGGTCGTGAAAACCGCCATGCCCTAATTCTCAATCTCTACGGTCATCAATTAGTAGCTCATGTCACCAAAGAACTTTTGACAGCCCAACAGACCATATATCCCAGACACTTTGGACTAATTTTTACCCAAGAACGTGACTGGGAGGACTTACTAGAAAGGGCGCAACAGCAACAGCTAATTTTTCGCGAAGAAAGTAAAAGTCGCTTTGTCAATTCTCTACTTGAGCATCGCACTTTCTTTTTAGAAGATCCTTTTTATAACCTAATGGAGTTTAAGTATTATCGTTATCCAGAAGCGATTTTTGGAAGTTACGAACATGCCCAAATTGGGGATAGAACTTAAATAATTCCTAATACTTGCTTTTGGCGAGAAGCAAAATATGCAACTCATAATTCGTAATTAAAAATAAATCAAGCTTGGCAAGTGTGCTAATTACTGACTGGATTTTTTCTTCAGTAGGGGTAGCTTAATAGGCTGTGCTAAAGCTGCTGTTACTGCTGCTAAACTTCCGGAGTCTGTCAGCATCCAAGGGTGTAGAGCAACTGGTACTATTACTTGCTGTCCAACGGGCATTTGCGAACTATTTGCAGGGACAATCATTAAATCATAAGGTGTCCAGATAGATGTAAAATTTAGTTGCTTCAACATTACAGCATCAGAATTTAAATCCTTGAGAAAAAGGCTATCGGGGCGCATTTGTATGCAACCTGGACGCCGAGAACCGTAAGCAACTACAGTTCCATGATGGGGCGAAGC
Organism: Nostoc sp. PA-18-2419; assembly: GCF_005869855.1. Lineage (GTDB taxonomy): Bacteria > Cyanobacteriota > Cyanobacteriia > Cyanobacteriales > Nostocaceae > Nostoc. Next base: position 129,699 of record NZ_SZNH01000013.1, read on the forward strand.
GATTGTAATAAACCTCTGCACGCGGTTAATTCCTCCTAACCGCTGGACATAGTAACGGCTGACAATTCCTCCCATGCTGAAGCCTACCAAATCCAGTGGTTGTTCCCAGCCAAAGTTAGTTGTGATATAATCGGCTACTTGCTTTGCCAACTCATCAAGACCCAAATCGCCATTATTAGGTACTAAATTCAGGGCATGTACGGGAAGACATTGTTGTATAAGATACGGTCTCATCTTCCGAAAAACTGCCTCTGTATCGTCAATTCCGTGTATTAATAAAACGGGATTGCGTTGCTGATTTTCAATGTTCATTTACAAAATCTAGCTAAATTTAGGTGGTGTATTTAACTTTTGTAAGTACATACTGCTCTACAAACTCAAGTTCTTGCTTTTCGGATTTTTGATTGAGATATCTTAGCAAAACTTCAGATACTTTAGGAGCAAGCTTGTAATAAATGTAACTTAATATCGTAGCTATCTGCTGACAGGCTATGACACTCCTTTTACTAGTTGAAACCAAAGAGCTTGCCTAAATTATTAAACTAAGAAATATTAATTTTTATGAAGCTGGCTTTCAGAATCTTGCTCTAAGTTACAGTAAAATTTAATAATTAGTTCTCGGTATATAGCTTGGCAGATACTTGCAATAAAGCATTTATCCTGTCGTTTTACTACAATGTTCATTAAACACAAACCTATAAGGGTTGTTACCAGAATAGGGTGACGCAAAGCAAAAAAATGTAACATTTTATCGTAATTATTAACAATTACGGTCGAATTTCAAATATAAAAGGCAGGAGTAATTGTAATGGATTTTATCAAAAAGTTGATTTCAGGTATTCAAGGTTTTGTTGGCGGTATTTTAGGTTTTGTGACGAGCTTGTTACCAGGGAAGAAAAAAAGCAACGGCTACTTCTTAGAATTGGACGAGGCTAAGGATACTGCTAAAGAGGCAGCTAAAGAGGTAGCGTCGAATGCGATCAAAGTAGTAGAGACGGTTGCATCCAGCGCGAAAAAAGTAACAGAAGCAATTACATCAGATACACCAGATGCATCCAAGCCAGCTTCATTGAACGGAGCAAAAGCCGAGACAAATAATGGTAAAGCAAAATCAACTAAATCAACTAAAGAAGCAAAATCATCTAAAAATCCAAAACCAGCTGATGTTGAGTTAGTCCAAACTGCTGAGGGTCTAAAAGTTCAACCTGGCAATAATGAAAAAGCTGCGGCAGCAAAAGTCCTAAAAGAGCAGCCAACCGAAACCACCTTTGCACCCAAGTATCTTGCTCCTTCGAGTAATATCTCTAATGGGCGTCGGCGTCCAGGAGCGAATATGAGTGCTTATTTAGACATGGCACGCCAAGTTAAAACTCGTAATTAAATCTCAAGAGACCATAATATGGTCTCTACAAATTAAGTCTGAATACACAATATCAAGACTACTTTAGCAGTTGTAGATTGGGGAAGTCTCCAAGTTAGGAGTGATCGCTTAATTTTCTCCACTACAGCTGCATCTTTTTGAGTTGAGGCTTCTTCATCTAATCATTATTGCTGCTACCCGATCTTTTTTAATAGTGAACTCGAAGACGATTTCACCACCAAAGCTTGAAGGTAAGCTTATTTATTCTAAGTGTTGGGTTAGTTCGGTAATTGCTGCTTCATCCAAGCCAGTGGTGCTGATGATTTCTAACTGATTGTTGCTGGCTGAGACTGATTCTTCTAGCTTTTGCCTCATCGGTCTTTGGCGGCTCAGAGAATCAGCAAACGGCTGTAGAGGCTGTCGAAAAGCTAGGGCTGCTGTCATCGGGAACGTTATCTGATGTGTCATTTTATACTTTTTTACCAATTATTTAACAAACACTAATCCACTGTACAAATGAAAAGCTGAATCCCAATTAGTTTGTTCCCTACGAAATAGGTAAATATGAGATTGAATTTTACCCAGCATTTCTGTTTGCTCTAATGCTGTATCTGCAAAGGGTGTGAAATCTGACCAATTTTTGACATGAGGTAGTTGCTGGTTAATCCARTTTGATAAACTATTCCAATTAATTCTGATTGTATTTTGGCTAGCTTGAGCAATAATTTCTAAACCTTGCTGAAATTCATAGCTATTATCAGAAAGTCGTAGAATACAACGTCTACCAGGTAGGTGTAAATCACAAAACTGAGCATAGTCTTGTGTTTGAGTTTTCCGTTCCAGTTTCCGATGAGCGTCAATATCTACAACTTGTTCAAAAATCGGCAAAAGTCCTACTACTCGTGCTGTGACTTCTGACCAATCAAAAGTTAAAGAACCGAGTTGGTTCGCTTGGTTGCGGCAAACAACGGTAGCTTTTAGTTGAGATTCAGAAAAATACTTGACTTGAAAAACTTGAATTTCTTGAATGGCAGTTATTGTTGTCCAGAAACAGGGAATATTAGCTTGTTGTAGTTGTTCTCCGTAAAATTTTAGTTCTCCTACTTGTCCGGTGCGATATAGTCTCCAGCCACGACTCGGTAGCGTTAGCCGTGCACTGTAGGGATCTATTTGCATTATCTGGGCAAATTTTCGAGATACTTCTGTTTTGAGTTCGTTACTCAAAGGTTCTAAGATTAGTACGCCAAGTTCAGTGTTACTAGGTTGTGATGTTGCTTTAGCAATAGCTCGTTGTCTTTGTTCTTGCTCAATTTCTTGCAACCGTGCTAAACCTTGCCGTGCTAGCGTCACTATTCTACTATTCCTCGTATCTCGCAGCAGGTGCCGATAAATTTTTTCTGCATCTTGATACTTTTGAGATACTTCATGCAGCCGAGCCAGATAAAATTGTACCCAAGGATGTTCTGGTGATTCTTTTTGCAGCTGTTTGAGTAATTTAGCAGCTTTTTGATAGTCTTTATTGTCAAAGGCGATCGCAACTTGCTCAATCATGTTTCAATCCACGCTAAGAAATATCTCACGCCTCTGCGTGAGCCATAACTCATTTATACTTCACAAGCTGCGGTAATCAGGGATAATGCTACTACTGGCGCTGTCACTGCTCTGAGGATGCGACGACCAAGGGAAACAGGTTGAAATCCAACTGCGATCGCATTTTCAATTTCTTGTTTTGTCCATCCGCCTTCTGGACCAGTGGCGATGACAATTGTTTCTTGCTCCTTATAGTGTAAGCAATCTCTTAAATGGGGGAACTCACCACGCGCCACACAAATATATTGTTGGCTATTCGCCAATGACAAAGGATCAATGACTGATGACAAACCCGTGTTAAAAGTAACAGGTTCTAAAATTGTGGGTACGAATGAGCGTTCTGATTGCTCGGCAGCTTCTGCTGCGATGCGCCGCCAGCGTTCGAGTTTTTGGGGACTAGGATGAAGCAAAGCGCGATCGCTCAATACTGGCGCAATACTAGTTACTCCCAATTCCGTACAACAACGCACGACTTCATCGAATCCATTGCCTTTGGGTAACGCCACTATCAGCGTAATTGTTACAGGTAATTCAGTTTCTACTGAGATGGGTTCTAAAACTTGCGCTTGTTCTCCTGCAAGCTGTACTAACCAAGATTTTCCTTTACCGTCCATTGCAATAAAGCGATCGCCTTCATGCAAGCGCAAAACTCGCACTAGATAATGTTGCTGTTCTTTGCTGAGCAAAATTTGCTGTTGCTGGAGTTGAGAGGGTGCGATCGCAATTCTTTGCAGTTGAGACATTTTTCTAGGCGTTGTTGAATTCAGGTATGAATTTATTTCACGCACAGACGCAGCGGAAAGTCTGAACGGAGGCTTCCGGCGTAGACGCTTTGCGGTGAGGGGGTCGCAGTCTTGGCGGTTTCCGTCGATTGCGATCCCCCGAACCCGTAGGGCTTGCCGCAGGCTTCAGAACTTTCCAAGACAGAGGCGCACAGAGCAAGAGTTTGAGATATTGAGTTTTCAAATTTCATACTTCAATTCAGCAACGCCAAAATTCGTTTTGAATATAGTAACTACTGTCCGGCTCGGCTCCTTGCTCCAAATCATCGCGCGTCATAGTCAACGAATCAGCACTTTTAACTTCTAAATCAAATTCTTCACATAGCACAAGAATAAAACCCTCAATTAGACGGTTTGAGTTCTCGTGTGGCATCAACGGCGTCATAATTTCTACTATTCCGTTGTCATAAGCTAGCCTTTTATTCCGCTCGCATCCCATATCTGCCAGCATAGCTTTGAATGTTTGCCAGCTAATGTTTTGCAGCATATCCCTAGTTTCTGCAAATTTTGCTGTGGTTACCATAGTTGAGTATTAGGAGTACACAACAAAGACACAGATGAATTTATCTGTGTCTCTATTTGATTTCATTATCTTCAATTTTCCAGCTTAGGAAAGATTCTGGAAGTAAATTTCTAAGGCTTCGGTCACCAACTGAGTCATTGGCTTACCTTGGCTTTCGGATACTTCCTTCAACTTGCCGTAGATCTCAGCTTTCAAATTTACCCGATGGCGTGATTTGTTTGCACCATTAGCTGTGCCAGGTTCATAGGTGGCGCTAAATTCGCGGATGGCATCAAAACCAACGCGATCACAAAAATCACCAAAGCTTTCTTTAGATTTCTTTGATTTCTTAAAGTAAACAAAAATTGGCTCTAGGAAGCTTTCTAAGTCATTATGGTGCAGCTTATCAATGTAAGGTTGCGCCAATCGTGTCTGATTTGGTGAACCCCCTAACCATAATTGGTAACTTTCTGGAGCGCTACCCACAAAGCCTAATTCCGCCATGTAAGGACGAGCGCAGCCGTTAGGACAACCTGTCATCCTGATCACAAAATGGTCCTTTTGTAAACCTAATTTATCCAATAAAGCGCGAATTCGCTCCAAAATCCCCGGTATTGCCCGTTCTGATTCAGTAATTGCTAAGCCGCAGGTAGGCAAAGCAGGACAAGCCATTGCATACCGTTCTAAAGGTTCAATTTGATTAGGGTCAGAAACGACACCGTAACGATTGAGAATTTCTTGAATAGCTTGTTTGCTATCTGGTTCGATATCGTAAAAAATCAGGTTATGATTAGGTGTTAAACGGATGTGCAAGTTAAATTGCTCGACAATTTCTCGCAAAGCTGTTTTCAGTTGCAGAGAACCTTCATCTTTAATCCGACCGTTGTCAATGGAAATTCCTAAAAATAGCTTGCCATCGCCTTGTTCGTTCCAGCCAAGGAAGTCGTAATATTTAAACTCTGGCAGTGGTTTGAAGGGTGCAACTGGTTTGCCAAAGTATTCCTCAACTTGGGTACGAAATTTATCTACACCCCAATCGTTGATGAGATATTTTAATCTGGCGTGACGGCGGTCAGTGCGATCGCCATAATCTCGTTGGGTAGCTACAATCGCTTTTACTATGTCGTAAACATCTTCTTTGGCTACATAACAAATTGGATCTGCTAACCGAGCGAAAGTTTCTTCTTTATTGTGTGTTCTACCTAAACCACCACCAGCAAAGAGATTAAATCCTTCTAATTCTTGTTTCTTATTGGTAATTACCACTAACGTCAGGTCTTGGGAATATAAATCAACAGAATTATCTCCTGGTATCGTCACGCAAACTTTGAACTTGCGCGGCATATAGTGCGTGCCGTAAATCGGTTCTTGGTTGTTATGAATGATTGTGCCATTACCATTGCGCGATCGTGCTGCTGTTACCTCTGGATTTTCTTCCCCGCTAATTGCCTTTTCACCATCTAACCAAATTTCGTAATAAGCGCCTGTTTGTGGTGAAAGCAAGTCAGCAATATTCTGGGCATATTCCCAAGCATACTGGTACTCTGGGCGATTTTTAAACGGCGCTGGTGGTGCCATCACATTGCGGTTGATGTCGCCGCAAGCTCCGAGAGTCGAACCCAAGTTGTTGACAATGGTAGCAATTGCTATCTTCAGATTCTTCTTTAAAATTCCGTGCAGTTGGAAACCTTGACGGGTAGTTGCTCGTAATGTGTGGTTACCATACTCATCTGCCAATTTATCTAGAGCCAGATACAGCTGGGGTGGCACCAAACCACCCGGATTTTTTGTCCGCAGCATAAACTGGTAATCTTTCTCCTGTCCCTTGGCGCGGTTGTCGCGGTTATCCTGTTGATAAGAGCCGTGAAACTTCAACAGTTGCACAGCATTTTCAGTAAAATGAGTAGTATCTTCAAGAATCTCAGTTGCTACAGGCTCACGCAAAAAATTACTATTTTCTTTGATTACTTCTACTTTAGAAGGCTTACGGCTAGCGATGGGGGGAGGAGCAGATTTAACCATGAGAGTTGTTATAGTGTTCTCAATAAAGCATTCGTGGACGCCGAAGTAAAAAGATGTAAATATCTTTTCGGCTATTAGATCCCCGGTAATCCGGCCGGAATAATGAGGAATTTTTTAATTTTAACACGGCAAAACCAGGCTTTCTCAGTGATCTAACACTTCAAAATCAGTTCTTGAGAGTGCTTAGTGTTGAGTAAAGTATAGAGCGAGTCAAGACTCCTAAGTTCGAGTCAATGATTAAAATTAATTAATTCAACTAAATAAGGAATTTTTATCTACAACTATAGTGCTTTTAAATTGCCTGAAGTACGCACAAAAAGTAGGGTTGCACTGCTGTGTCACCCTACCTTGCACTCTCAATATTTGACTCTAAGAAAGTTTTTTGATTCTGCACTCAGCCATAATTCGTAGCTAAGATTTTCTCAAATCTCAACTTGGGAAACTCATAATTTTTTTGCTCATCTTTTATTTAAAACTGTAGCCAATACCAGCATTGATACTAACAGCAGGAGTATTGCTATTTTGATAAGCACTAATTCCTACTTTGGTATTAGTATAGAGAAGAAAATTGTTAGCAATTTCTGATTCAACACCAGCACCTACTACTACTGCATCTTTGTTGCCTATAGGAGTTGGTGAACCATCTTTTTCTACAAAAGAATAACCACCAGTTAAATAAGCATTAGTTCTATTAGCGATGGGTACATCGAAAGAAAGTTCTGGGATAATAGCACTAGTTTTATCACTCCAAAGAACATTACCGCGTGCAGAAAACGGTGTATTTCCTAATTTCAAGCGACCTGTGACATTACCACCAAATGTGGCATCATCGTTGATGCCTTGTCCACCGCTGGTAACGCCAGCTGCAATACCAGCACCGACATAACTAGCATCAGTACCCTTTTGGGTTTCCGCATAAGCTTGACCATTTGATAGAAAAATAGGAGCAACTATTAAAGAAGATAATGCAGAAATTGTCAGAAAAGATTTAAGCAAACGTTGCATAATTTTAACCAAGTTTTGTATTTTTTACTGTTATACTCTCAGTCGAAAACTCAGTAAAAATGTTCCGATTGATTCTGGAATTTTCTTTATTAGTTGTTGTGATTAATGCAGAAAAAATCAGATCAAGGAACTCGAAATTTTAAAAAGTGTTATAATTAGACTTACATTTTTTGAATCAAGAGTTTTTTAGCTAAAAATAGAGACGCTTATGAAAGTGGCATAGTTAGGGGAACTAAAAATAAGTCTAAATCTGATCCAACAATACACAGTTAACTGAGTCTAACTATGCATTTTACATAGGATAAAAAAGTAGCCTGTAGCATCTGTGGCAACAAGCTATCAAGTAAATCTATAAAGTTAATCTTTAGCAATTCTTGGAGATTGAATAATGCTAACCGCTGCAAAAACGTTGTCTGGTTTGATGGGTTTATGTGTCGGTGATGCATTGGGTGTGCCAGTGGAGTTTACTAGCCGCGCAGAACGAATAAAATCTCCAGTGACAACAATGTTAGGTTATGGCACATGGAATCAACCGCCAGGAACTTGGTCAGATGACAGTTCGTTGAGCTTTTGCTTGGCAGAAAGTCTTTGTAGAGGGTATTSACTGGAGGCCATAGCTAATTCCTTTTGGCGGTGGTACAAGGAAGCTTATTGGACTCCCCGTGGTGATGTATTTGATATTGGTCAAACTACTCATACAGCATTAATGCGCCTGAAACAGGGAGTTGTACCCCATCAGGCGGGTGGCAAAGTTGAAAATAGTAATGGCAATGGTTCATTGATGCGAATCTTGCCGATGGCTTATTGTCACAGAAACTTAACTTTAGGCGAATTGCTAGCACGAGTGCATGATGTTTCCGCGATTACTCATGCCCATGCGCGATCGCAAATGGCCTGTGCCATTTATATTAGTATTGCAGTGTCCTTGCTCGAAGGTGCTGACCCCCAAACCGCTTATCTCCAAGGATTACAAGATATCCAAACCCAAACAATTTATTCGCTGCGGGAATTTTTGTTAGAAAAGCCCCATTTTGGTAGAGTTTTCAGTGGCGAGATTGCCAAATTACCAGTAGAAGAGATTAATTCTGGTGGCTACGTGATTGATACTTTAGAGTCATCCCTGTGGTGTTTATTAAATAGCTCGTCTTACTCTGAAGCAGTACTGAAAGCTATTAACTTAGGCGGAGATACAGATACAACCGCCGCCGTTACCGGTGGGTTAGCAGGAATTTACTACGGTGTGGAAAATATTCCCCGACAATGGATGAATCTAATTGCCCGCAAACAGGACATTGTTTACTTGGCAGAGCGTTTTAGCAGGGCTGTTTATAGTTGAAGGGAGTGGGAAGATGGGGATTGTAGAGACAGAGGGGGGCAAGATTTCTTCCCCATCCTCCCACACCTCGCACAACTTCGACACTCCCTGTTTCCCCATACCCATTAAACAGTGGATAAAGAGTAGACTTGACCATCAATTAACAGTCGTGTGATTCCCTTGGCTTGGAGATGAGTACGGGCTTTATGGAGCATTTTACTATCGGGGACTTTAATCACGCGATCGCGTTTTGTTGAGAAACGCTTGGCTATACGATGATTATCAAACACTGGTAGAGTTCTTTGCTGGGTTTCCAGGTTGGGAATTTGTCCTAAGTCTCCAAAGTCCTTTAGAGGTCGCGTAATTAATTCCGAGGAACGGTCAATTACTAAGTAGCAAGTTTTTGGCAAATGGGCTGCTGATAGTGGTAAAACTTGAACTGATGCTTCACCTGGTCTACGTCTTGTGACTAAAGGTCTTGGCTCATCAAAGTCATCTTCTAAATCGTCATCTTCCTCTTCAAAATCGTCATCTTCTAAATCGTCATCTTCTAAGTCGTCCAAATCCTCTGATTCGTCTAGCAAGTCTTCTCCTAGCATCTGTGCTATGACAGTCGCTTCTGGACGTTCATCCTTGAGTATCGGACTAGGGATACTCGCTATTTCCACCGGCTTTGGTTCTGGAGTTTCTGATTTCTCTGTGACTCGTAGCTTCGGTTTTTCCGTGGCTGAGGAACGTCGCCGCACCCATCTGCTAGCAGCAGTTGACTCGCCCGTGTCTTCGGAGTAGGGTTGTTCCTCTTCCTCTACTACACGCTGCACCTGTGGCTCAATCTCTACCACTTTGGGCTGGCTATCGCTAGGTGGAATTTCGATTTCTGGCTGTGGTTGACTCAGCAGTGGTAACTGCTCATAGCTTACCTGTGCCCTACCCTCAGGAGTTCTTGCAGCCCGCTTTAAAGATACTAAGTATTCATACTCATCTTCTGGTAAAGTGCTTTTGAGTAAACGACTTATTGTCGAGTTACTCACACCATAGCGGTCTGCCAAAGTTGAGGTAGTTTCGGCACTTTCTCGATATAATTTGAGAATTTCTTGTTTGTCAGAATCTGTTAATTTTCTCACGGTAGATACCAAAAATCTTTGCTAAGCTCGTTTTCGTGTGCTGGTACGCCGCGTTCGTCTCAGTGAAGCGTCATATTCAAGGGCAGCGCCCATACCAAATAACATTCCACTAAATACCCAAAACACTTCTAGTATTTCCCCACTTTGATAATTTGGACCTTGGGCGTATTTAAACCACATATCTGCAATGTAGAGCGAAAAGGCCGCTGCGGCAATCATTCTCCAAGATTGGGAAACTCTTCCTCCCCAAAAGGCTAACAGCAGAGTGGTAGCAATAATTAACAAAACTACATCGCTAACTACGTAAAACCAATTCAAAATAGCGACTAACAGTTCTGAGGGCGTTTCCTGTTGCATAGAAATCCACCATGCCAACAAACTACCGAATAGAGCAATTGCTAACACAATTAGCCACTGCCATTTCTCTAGATTGATTCGCCTGGAAGCCACAGCTAAAATCATGCCTGTGCCAAGGAATAGATAAGTCAATACAAAAAATATATCGCCTAAAGACACATCCGGTTCTTCTTTTAAAACGATTTCGGTATACCCAAAAATTATCCCTCCCAGGAAATAGGAAAGCATACCTAAGCCAATTGAGAGCCAAACATTCCGACCACTAACGATTTGTGGACTCAGCCAGTTCCTCAAGCATAAGATACCGGCACTCAAATAAGCTATGGCTTCAAAAATATTTGTGCCAATCACATACCACTCGGCTCGACTTTCTATGCCATCTGCTGCGGGAATTTTGGCACTAAACAATAAAAAGTATAACAGTGCCAGTACGCCCCAACCAATATTAGCCAAAACTATGTTCTGAGTGGTGAAAATAGATTTAAAAACCAAGGAATTGTTGTAAGAGTTATTCATAAGGCTTGACTATGTAGATGCACTCTGGCAGTATTTTGAGTTAAAAGATTGTATGATTAGCAGTTTATCTAGCAAATAACACACAATTAAACACCAAAAGCAAGTACCAAAAGTAAGAAATTTTTGAAAAATCCAGACTACTGCCATAGTTTAGCCACTGCTGATTGATTTAGCCAAGTGATAAACAGCGATCGCTCGGCTTGTGGCATATCTTCTAACTTATAAATTACTTGTTTAGTAAAGTTGGCATTGCCAAAATGCGCCTTTCCTAATCGATGCAATTCTTGCAAAAGGATAACTACGTGATTTTCTTGCCAAGGAGGCAGTTTGGCTGCAAGCAAAGGGTTAGTAGATACCAAAGATTTAACTGTATCTGAAGGGGATGCTGAGGGAAATTGCTTTTGCTGGAATACCTCCGCAACATCTTTCTCAAATAATGCAGCTTGCCTAGCACCCAAAAACTCTTCAATGTCGATATAAACACCTTGCAGCAGTAAAATACTTGCTTGGATCAAAATCCCCGTCTTGCCATGACTACCACCTGTGTCATTCCCCAACTGTTCTAAACGGATTTTACCCCAAACAGTAAAACGTTCCGGTTCTTCGAGCAAGACACAGGCTTTACCCCGGTTATCCGTTAATTCTCTCCATAAGGCTCTAGCTTCTTCTTCTTGACTAGCTTTAAAGACACTAATCAAGCGAAAAGTTTGCCCTTGATAATCTAGGATCGGCACCTGCTGATCCCGTTTTGGGTGCTGAATGCTTGATATTTCAACATCCTGCCGTTTGAGAATAAACATGGCACTCGCAAATAACTCCTCACAGGGGCATTTTTAATATGGAATATATGATGGCATTTGGCAGCATCGCCAAGGCTGAAATTACCTAGTGTGCTGTAAAAATGGGTAGAAACCGAGCGATTATTACATACTTCATCAGACTAAGCTGCCTAAAAGGACTTGGCTGAGGGTAAACAACCCCTTGAGAACACAATATATCTAACCAATACGCCATCTGTTTCGTTTTTAGGGTAGATTGATAACTAGCGACTTGGATCTTAGCCTTGCTAGTGATAAATCTGCAATTTTCGATTGCTTCTTGGTCGCACAAAACGATATAATAATTTAGATGACTCCTTTTGGGAGCCACTATTTTGTTTTGGGCGCGTAGCTCAGTGGATAGAGCAATTGCCTTCTAAGCAATCGGTCGCAGGTTCGAGTCCTGCCGCGCTCGTTTGAATTTAATTAAGGCAACAGACGCGATAATCGGCGTCTATACAGGAATTGCTGAGGATGGTTAATGCGATCGCGTCACTAACTTTACGCTATTTCTGGTTTAGATTTCAAATGATTGACGGAGTAGCTAAAAGCATTCGGTTTGCCCTTAGCACTTATTAGATCTTGGAGTACTTGTATGGTTAAATATCTAGACCCTATTATGCCAGCGGCTTATAAAAAATTAATTTCAATCACTTGGTAAATTTTTCGATGTTTTTTGCTTCAGAATCGCTTCACATTCAAAATTGATAGCTTCGGCTGACAAATTACATAATCCTTGGAAGTTAATTTTATTTTCAGTATGTAAAACTTCTAATAAACTTGAAGCTGACTCTAAAATTTGCTTACCACTTCTGATTTGAAGACTCAACTTATCTTCAATTGCATCAAAAATAACGAAAAGTGATATCTTTTGCCAAATTTTTTGAGTTGAAGCTAGCACCTTCAAGGAAGTAACGATTTTTCCTTGTTGTGGTACATGAAGTGCTAAATCTGAAGCCTGAATAGTTTTTTGGATTTCCTCCAACGGTAACAGAGAAATATCAATTATGTTATCAATAGTTATAAAATCTGCGATATCAGGTAAATTTATTACTGTTTCATTTAACGATTCAAACTGAAAGGTTAGCTTGTTGCTCAAAGGATCTGTAATAGCGTTAAGCTGTACTGGATATGCGGGTTGTGGTACAGACCCTTTTTCATAAAATGAACGTCCTTCAGGAGTAACTGTTAGTGGCGATGTTGCTGAGAGAGTTTGTAATGAGCGGAGATTTGCAGTAGTACTGCGGATAAACACAGAATCAAGCCCAAGTACAGAGGCTAATTCGTCTTCTGTTGGTGGAGGTTGGAATTCAATCGCAGCACGGATGATAAATTCTTCGAGTACGTTAAATGGACGGGGTTCTTTAATGTTTACTTCTACTAGAGTTTGAAGCAAGGTATAGCGAAATTGGCGTGCTGCTAAAACTGATAAATTAGGGCTTTGTACTTCAATTTCCTCGACCAAATTTTTCAGGTTATCATCAATTGGTTTAGTAGAAGAAGTAAGAGACATCAACAAAACCTCTATGTGGACGGACGATTTTAGAAACGCTATTTCTGAACCGCTTGCTGAAAAGTTTTAATGACATCAACATGCACCAATACTTTTCGGTTAAAGGGCAACGGGTAAAGGGCAAAGGAGAAATAGCTTGGTTTTCATCCCTTTTCCCTTTCACCTTTTCCCATTAACCAAGAGGTATTGCATGATTCACCATATTAATACAGCGTAGCAACAAATCCAAATCGATTCCTTTGACGTGTTTCACTACTGGAAACGTTTTCATAGTGAAACGCCTCAAGGGTTGCTAAGTAAAGGTGATGAATGCGATGCCTACGGTGGGCATAGCGATCCCAATACTTGTGACAAATGCCAATTAAAGTGTCGCGAGTCTATTCTGTAGGGACAAAGTACAGTACTCCCTCATCTGCATTCACTGCATAAAACAATACCAGACGACCAGAAGCATCTGAGCCAATGCGAGATACTAATTGGAGGGCGGATAAGAATTGAACTTCCTGATTCATCACAACTGGATCGCAACCCTTTTGAGTTGCATCCAATGTTCCCAAGGAAAGTCGATCATCAACTAGCTTAAAGTAGCCACTGAAACGATTACACCCCCCAGATCCATTCACCTGATTGCCCTTAAAATCCACAGACAACTCTGTTTGCGGTACAAGTGCAACAGTAGAGCCTTTACGCTCCCAACGCTCAAGCCGCCAAGAAGAATTTTCCAGAGCAATACGAGATTGTGGAGGGCGTTCGGAGGACATAGTAGTAGGTAATTGAGTTGAAGAAGACTTTGTACAAGCTAATAAAGCAAGACTGAAGGTTAGGGCAACCCCCATAATACTTGAAATAAAACCCACCTGAATCAAGATAACTTTAAGCGACACCATCTTTGTTTGCATAATTTTTAACCACTTACTTTAGATGGATCGGAAGTATTATGAACATTATTATAAAAAATAAATTAACTATTGCAGTGTTTGCATAATTGAGTGCTTGTTGGCTTGCGTCTGTTGAGTTTTCCACTCAGTAATTGATAGCTTTTTAGAAATCGATTTACCTTGATGCCTTTGTGCCTTAATAATAAAAAAATTATTTATTCACCACTCAGACATCAAGGCGGAAATAGCTTTATCTGCTACAACTTGAGTTAGCTTTCTATTCTTGTTAACAACGATAGCCTAATTACTTATCTGCAACGCCCCTTACTTTGAAGCTTCCAAGCGGTGAGTGCAGAGTTATCGCAAGCGTCATAGACAAGTTTGCCAATGTTGCCTGCCCCACGATTCCCATAAGCAGCGTCGGGAAATTCTTTGTTTTGTCCGAACCAAGACGAACCCATTCGCTGGTCACTACTACCATAGCTTGTGACTCCGATAACAAGATTACGAAGATTATCAGAGCCATAGCTTCCTCCTGAGGCATCCTGGCCAAAGTTGATAAGCCAGGGACCGCCGCTAGATCCGCCAGTCATAGCTGAGCCTAACCAAGTATTCTTGAGATTGCCGGTAGCGTAGTATGCGCCATATGCAGTGTTGATTTGCATCCTCAAACCTGAGTCAAAAGAGCCGGGATATCCCAGCTGAGTAATAGATGCAAATAGCTTATTGCCGAAGACGCCTTGATAGGATGAGCTTGGAATAGCGTAACTATAGCCATTCCAGGCATAACCAAAGTAGCCGGCAACATCGCCTGCCTGTTGGCCTGAACTATTATTGTTTAGCGCCACAAGCGCAATATCGTTGTTGCAAACAACGCCGGTTTGTGTGCAGGTATCAGTTCCGTTAAAGTAGACGTTAGGAATCAAGAACAGCGTGCTTTCAAATGATAGATAGGGTTCACTAGAGTTGTTTTTTGCAGGAACAAACTTCACCTTTGTCGCCCAGCCATTGTCTCCTTTTCCATAATCATGGACACAGTGTGCAGCCGTAATCAGAAGACTTTTACCAATCATTGAGGCTGAACAAATAAAGTTGTAAGTGGTTCCCCCAAAAGCCATATACAACTTTCCGGCTCGACGGTATGTATCGGCCTGGGCAGGATTAGTATTGCCGCCTAAAACACGGGAAGTAGAGTAAGGTACTTTAGAAGTTCCAAAAGATAATGGGGAATCTATTGGTAAATCTAATTGCTCATTTTTGTTGGAGTTACCATTTGAAGACCTGACTGCACCCGGCGTACCACTGATAATACTCGCGCTCAAAGCAGCGTTGGCTGAAGCTTTAACTGAATCTCTTGGCATCCGCGATTTTAGCTGGCTTTCAGGTAAAGTATTGAATTGCCCTGTTCTATATGATTGATTAGCGCGATCAGATGAGACAGTTGAAGACCGATTTTGAGCGCTCGCTGCATAACTTTGTAAGCTAAGTAGCAATCCAGTCGAGACAATAGCTAATGACTGTCTAACAAATACTTGCATTTAATTCCTCCTGAGTGTGTCAAATTTTTTGGTTATCTGCTTGCTATAAATTTTGCAAATACACCAATACAGATTTTTGCAAGATGGCTAAACAAGCAGTTAAAACAGAGACCCATAACACACAAACAGACTAGTGCATACAGGAAATCTATCTGTTAAAACAAGCTGTCTTATACTTGTAGTTTCAAATAGTATGTAGGTTTTTATGCAGATTAACAATGAAGTAAGTTTAAGATTTGAGGTAATTTTTGGTTAAATTATATTAATCAATTTTTTTTTATAAAAAATAAAAAAACTATTTTTGATGTTCAATTGCAGATTTTAAAATGTACAAGCTACTCAATAAATTTATTCCTCAATCAAGCGTCTCTATATTGCTTGACCAAAATACTACTCTTGCATAAGTACTAAGTTAAAAATGACTAAACTCTCAGCACAATAAGGTTTAAATTACTATTGTTTATTTATGAAAATTTAACAAATATTTGTTTTGAGATATATAGTATAAGAAAAAGCAGAAAATTATAGCCAAGGCTTCCTTAGCTGTAGTTTTTTAAAATAATGTACAAAGCCGAAGATACTTTATCTCCAGTTCTTATTTCAATTTCCCGCTTTGCTATAAGGTACAAATAGGAACTTCAGCCAAACCATCCAGCACTACTGAAAGACTCTCTAATATTACCTAATACTGACAAATAACAATATCTTCAACTTTCTCTACAAAATTTTTGAGATTGTCACGTTATTTCTCCAAAAAAGTACGCTCCAAATTCAAAATTACCGAAGTTCAGAGCAGTAAAAACCAACGCTATGACTTATCTCAAAATTTTTGCATTCAAAATTCATCACACCACAGAAGTTGCGGGAGATTGAATTAATATTGTTTCACTTTTTTCTTCTCTATAAATAAATAATAGGGCTTGTATCTTTATTTTATTCGGTCATCAATAGGTTTAACAAAAGATACGAGAAACATCAACAAATCCTCTATGAAGATTAACAATATTTGAAACTTCAGAATACATACTTCCAACTTTACCCGGTTGATGGGTAAATAAATCATGACAACCGACAATTATCAGGAGTTCTTGAGCGCGAGAAAACGCAACATTTACCCGTTCTGATTTCTTAGCAAATCCCACATCTCCTTTATTATTGTTGCGAACCATACTTACAATTACAATGGGTCTTTCCATTCCTTGAAATCTGTCTACCGTACCAGTACGAATTTCTAGCGAAGGGAAAAGTTCAGATTGCAAGCGTTCGTCAATTTTTCTTAATTGAGCGCCATAAAATGTAATTACAGCAATTTCTTTTTTTAGTTCACCATTGGCAACTTGAGAAGCCCAAGTCTTCTCAAACTGCTGACATAAACGCTCAATCACATCAATTTCTGAAGTATTAAAATAAGAAGTTCCACTACGTTCTTCTAAAAATTTCTTCTCCATAGGTGTTTTTACCCATAAAATATGGTGAGATTCTTGGATAATTTCGCCTGTTAAATTATGTGCGCGTTTTTTATCAGGTTCTAAAATACCAGATTCTAGTTTGCCTTCATAAAACTGATTGATTGCGCCCATAATATAAGGGTGCATTCGATACTGTATAGTCAGCATTTCCTTAATGCTTTCATCAGCAGATTCAAACTGACTTTTAAATAGTGATTCTTCTAAAAATTGAAGTTCATCTCGCGTATTTCCAATTGTTTGAGCAACTTCTTCTAAAGTGTTAGTATCAAGCATGGGTGGTAATTGTCGATGGTCACCTACCAGGACTAACTTTTTAGCTTTTAAAGCTGGGATTAGTAACTCTGGTGGAGTACACTTACTAACTTCGTCAATGATAACGATATCAAAAGATTTAAATTCTTCAGAAAAACCTCTGTTTGCAGCTTGAACGCAGGTGATACCAACGACGTTGGCATTATCTAAATATATACGTCTTAAATCGTCGCTATCGCTTTCCGTTGGCTGTCTGATTTTTTCTATCCAATCTTGCACAAAATTCTGATATTTTTTCAGATAGGCTTCTTCTCTCTGTAGTTGCTGCTGCCAAGATTCAAATTGAATATTTAAACTCTGCAAAAACTCTATATTCAATAAATCACCAGTAAAATTTACTGGCTTAAATTTCTCAGGTATTGTTTCCCATTCTGTGAACCACCAGTTTCTTTCTTTTATTAAACTTTCTGATGGCTGTGGTTGTAATTGTTGTTCCAATTTATTAAGATTAATTTGTAATTTTTGAAATTGCTGTAGAGAAGTTTCAGTTTCTTGTTTTAATTTTGCTAAATGTTCATCTAGAGAAGTTTTAATTACCTCTAGCACAGCAAAAGGTTCTATTAATGAAATCAAAGTTTCAAGCTGATTGATACAATTTATCCAGGAATGTACTTGCTTTGCGAATTGTTGGGGTTGTTCCCAAATCTTTGATTGTGTTGTGAGATATTGTTCAACTAAAATGCGTAATTGAGTAGGTGCATTTGGCTGTCGGTTAAGTTCTTGCAAGATATTAATAACTTGTCCAAATTGAGAATTAGCATCTTGCTGCATTTTTTGTAACTGATATTGAGTAGTAGAGACTTGCTGTTGGATGATTTCACTTTTTTGCAGTTCATTTAATTGTTGGCGTAGATGATGAAGCTGTTGTTCTGCTTCAGTTTTGACTTTTAAAACGCATTGACGTGCATTTGCCAGGATAGTATCTAGTAATTCTTGTGTAATTCGAGTAAGAGTCGAGTCGATATTATCCCATTCCCAGGATATGCCATAAGTTTTTTGGATTCTTATTAAGAAAAACTGGGTATTTTCAACTAGTAACTTTCGCTGTTTTGGGTTAAGTAATTGATAATTATTAAATTGTTGATAAGTTTCTTGCCATTGAGTGCGATCGCTTTGTGACAACACCATTGGAATCTGACTAAAATTTTGTTGTAAAAAATAACTAAAATTATGCTGTTTGCCTCGGCGATCAGTAAAGTTACCGTCTATTTCATAAGCGATCGCTTTTGTCAATAAGTCCCAATCTGGTAAGCTAATTTTATAATTTTTTGGTAATATTGATAATTTTAATGTATTAGCAAACATTAATAAACCTAGTGGTAGGTCTACTAAATTATCTGTTAATGGTAAACCTGATTGCTGGCAATCTTTCAAAGTTTGATAAAGATGAGAATATGCTGTAGACTTCCATTCTTTGACTGCTGAAATAATATAATCAATTTCTCTCTGACGATTTTGCCATATCTGGATTGTCTGCTGTATGTTTTGTTGCTTAGTAATAAACTTTTGAGAATCTAGTTGCAGCTGATTTAACGAGTCAAAATTCTGTTTAATAGTCTGTGCTAAGGCTGCAACTGCTGACATGATTTCACTAGCATTTTGAGCAGAGTTCAAAGGAGCTTTAAATCCCAAAATTTCAGTTGATACAGTTTCACGCAACCAAACTGCTAAGCCAAAAGCACCAAGCGCTGGACACACAAAACCAAGCTCATCACTATATTTGATAGATTTACGAACATTTACTAAAAATTCTTCTACTAAACTATTACCTTCTGTGTAAGGCTTAAGAAGTGATAAAAAATTTGTAATTTCTGAAGATTCCCAGTTGATATCAGGAGCAGTACTAAGTAAGTTATCTAATTCAGAAATTAAAGATATAACCTCATTTTGCTGTAGTAATGAATTATTGTAAGACTTTTCTTGATTTTTAGAGTTTATCTCTAGCTTTAACTTATTTTTAGAGAATTTGCTTTGTTGTTGTTGGAATTCTTCTTCTACTTTTAGGTAAGTTATAAATCTTTGTGATGATGAGAGTATTTTATAAAAAAATTGAATATTTCTGGTTCGTTGATTGAGATTATTTTCACAATAACTTGCAGTATTATTCAGCCATCTCTCAATTACCTGGTCTTCTAAAAATGGCTGTCCTTCCTCCCCAACTTTTTCTGCTTTTCCCTTGCGTACAGCCCGAATCACAGGATTATGAACCAATCGACTCAAGGCGTTATCTACTGCTAAATTGGCTTGAGAAGCGATTAAAGTGCGTCCACCACGCAGGGCAATTTGATAGCAAATTTCGGCAATTACGGTAGTTTTTCCTGTACCTGGTGGCCCTTGAATCAAAACAAGATCCTTGGCAGCAAGTACCTTTTCAACTGCGGCTTTTTGACCTGGATTAGCAGCAGATAATAACAAATCTTGTGGTTGCAGTTCGATAGCTGTTTTGATTTTTTTAGCCTGGGAAGCATCGAATAAAAAGTTACCCAAATATTGATTTTGAGTGTAACCATTATTCAAATCGTCTAAAGCTTTTTTCTTACGCTGAATTTGCTGAATATCACCTACTGCTTCAAAACACAAAAACCCGGTAGCTGGTAACTTATAACGCTCTGTTACCATATATTCAGCTAAGTCACGTTCTAATCTGACGCTGATAAGGCAACGGTTGGGATCAACTTCTTCAAGAGTCCCTAATTGGCGACCGCTAAGCCAATTTTTACCGATGGGAGCAGTTTCAAAAAGTTTTAAATCTTCGTTTTTTGCTTGTTTTGCTCGTTGCCAAAAATTCTCTAAGTCCAGGGAATTTTGATAAAAGCCGTCAAGGGTCGCTGAGGTTACATCAATTTCAAAATTAATCAGCCTTTTGAAGTTATACTTATGACTTACATAACGCACGCAAAATTGACGTGCTTTAGCAATTTTTTCCTCAATTTGTAAAAATGCTTTCCAAGCTTTCAATTGTTCTTCTGTAGGTACATTATCGCC
Source organism: Nostoc sp. PA-18-2419 (assembly GCF_005869855.1). GTDB lineage: Bacteria > Cyanobacteriota > Cyanobacteriia > Cyanobacteriales > Nostocaceae > Nostoc. Next base: position 149,785 of record NZ_SZNH01000013.1, read on the forward strand.
GCAAACTGGGGTGGCTTTAATACGTGTCAATGTTGCCGATAGAATGTTAAGGTGATGCTGATGATTAGGTAACAAACGCAAGCAGCAAGCTACAGAATAACTATCAGCATTCCCTCGTGATAGTTGTAATAACTGAGCCGAAAGTATCTTTAAACCATCGCGTCCATCTTTTTGTACAGCTACTGTAAATCCTAATGTTTTTTTTAGGTTTTCGAGTCTTGCAGGTAATTTAAATTGATCCGAGTCTGTTGCTATTGTTAAATCCCAAATTTCTTCTCCTGCCTCTTTGCCTGTACCTTTACGACGTACATAAAACAGACAAGGCTTTTTACCGATGCATTCAAACATTAACTCATTGGCGTGTTCGCGTCGTTGCCGAAATTCTGGATATGCTTGTAGGGCACTTTCTCCTTCAAGATTGCGAATTAATCTATCAATTGTTGAACCTACGAATGTATAACCCCAATCTTCGGAGGATATTTTAGTTTTTGAGGATTTTGCTATTAGTTTATTTACCGCTAAACGAATGCGTTCTGCTTCAGATTCAGATATGGAACTTGTATGATTTTTAACTACAATTTCGAGTTTTTCACAAATTGCTAATAGCTTTTTACTATCTAAATTTAATTCTTTTGATAATTCGTAGATTCTGAGTTTTACTTTGTTCATCCACTGCTGCCTTTGCACACAAAATTTTTATCAAGAGGCTGCATTAAAGTCTGTACTGTTGATAAACTTGACTTGCAGCACGATGCAGTAAGGAGTGTCGCCAAACGAGGGATTTCATATCATCAGCATAGCCTCCACCAATGACGCAAGCGACAGGATAGCCACCACTCATACAAGTACCTAAAACTTGCATTTCTCGGCGGAAAATGCCAGTATCTGTTAAAGCTAATTTTCCTAAGCGATCGCCTACATGAGGATCTACACCTGCATCATAAAATACTATATCTGGCTTGACTTGAGATAATAAATCTGGTAAGTAATTTGCTAAAGTTTGCAAATAAGCGTCATCTTCCATTCCTATGGCTAAAGGAACATCCAAATCGCTGTTTTGTTTAGTGCCTGGGAAATTGACTTCGCAGTGCATAGAGAAAGTAAAAACACTCTCATCGTCTTGAAAGATAAAAGCGGTACCGTCTCCTTGATGCACATCTAAATCTACAATCAGAATTTTTTGTACAAGTCCGAATTTTTGTAAAACGCGACAAGCGATCGCTAAATCATTGAAAATACAAAAACCAGATCCATAACTGGGAAAGGCATGATGAGTTCCACCAGCGGTATTACAAGCTAAACCCTGCCTCAGTGCCAATTTAGCTGTGAGGATTGTACCACCAACCGCTACACAAGTACGATTTGCTAGTGCTGGACTCCAAGGCAAACCAATGCGACGCTGTACTTTGGGTTCTAGAGTGCCTTGACAATAAGCTTGAACGTAGTTTGAGGTGTGGACTAACTCTATTAACTCTGTGAGGGGATGTTCAGGCGTATAAAATTGTTCTTGATTTGCGACACCATCACCTAATAACAATTCGTAGAGTTGCCGGAATTTGAACATCGGGAAGCGATGCCCTTCAGGCAATGGCGCAACGTAATCTGAGTGGTAAATAATTGGTAAGTCCATATTATTAATTTTGAACCATAGTCGGCTACTAAATACACTTAGAATTTTTTACACTAATTATTACACTATATTTATGTAATAATATTCATTTAAAAGTAGTTTAAATGCAGCTAAACGGTACTTACTTAGCAGTTATGAAAATTTTCTGGCAACAACGTCACAGCAATAGAGAAAATCCCAATTATTTTGTCCCATCGACTAATGGTGGGCAGAAAAATTCAACGGTCAACAAATTATTTGCCAACACCGAATAATTTGTTATCCCAGTTTATTGAATTTTCAGATTTTATGAGACAATTTTCATAATCAACCCTGAGTACCCAAAAAATTCATTTACTAAAAACTACATTCTCAATTTCCAGAAAATGATGCAATCGGTATAAGTTAAAAATATCATGTAATTATAAAACTTTTAATCGCTAATTTTGCAACTAATAAAGTAAACAGATTTGAGATTTTTTATTTTCGTCAATCACTAACAATATTAAATTAGTAAAAGGTTAGCAATATATGAATACAACTATGTTTAAAAAATACATATAAATTTAATTATACTGAGAAAAACTGTAAATTAATTTCATTAAGAATGAAAAAATGAAACTTATTATGATGCAATGGATTCTGCCGATCGCCTTTATTTTAGCTGGTTTTCTAGCTGGAATTATTGGTGAAAAAGTTATCGTTAAAAAAATCGAAAGATTTGTTCATAAGAAACGCATTGCTGGGGGTGGTATTATATTTCGTGCCCTGCACCGCATGACCTTTATTTGGTTTGTCATTGGCGGTTTTTTTTGGGCAGTCCTTAGTTCTCCGCTGAGACCAGATGTTGTTAATGTACTACACAAAATTCTCACCATCGCATTTCTGTATTCAGTGACTTTAGTCTTGGCAAGACTAGCTGCTGGTTTTGTTAACTTATTGGTTCGCAGAACAGAAGGAGTTCCCACTTCACTAGTTTCTAATCTTGCTAAAGCTGTTGTTTTAGTTTTAGGAACATTAATTTTATTGCAAACTGTCGGCGTGCAAATTACGCCAATAGTTACAACTTTAGGCATTGGTGGTTTAGCAGTTGGTTTGGCGCTTCAAGACACTCTAGCGAATTTATTTTCTGGTTTTTACTTAATTATTTCTAAGCAAGTCAGAACTGGAGACTATGTAAAATTAGATGCTGGACATGAAGGTTACGTTACAGACATCACATGGCGCAATACGACAATTAAAGAAATTTCCAATAACGTTGTCATTGTCCCAAATTCTAAATTAGCATCAGCAATTTTTACCAACTATCATTTACCCGCCAAAGAAATAACTTTAACAATGAATGTCGGTGTTAGTTATGATAGTGACTTGGATGAAGTTGAAAGAGTAACTGTGGAAGTTGCTAAAGAAGTGATGCAAGAAATTGCACCAAAGTTAATTACCAATGAACCATATATTAGATTTCACACGTTTGGAAATTTTAGTATAGATTTCACACTTTATATGCGAGTCAGTGAATTTTTTGATCAGCGAATTGGCAAACATGTATTTATAAAAAAATTGCATAAACGCTATCAGGAAGTAGGGATTATAATTCCTTTTCCCATCAAAGAAGTTTATGTGCAATCTGATATCAATGAAAATTCTGCCTTAAATTCAGATTAACTCTTGCAAAGACAGGTGTTTTGTAGCAAAGGGAGAAACACAGGTAACAAGTGAAATAAAAAGACATCAACCCCTGTAAGAGGTTGTTTTAAAAGTGTTTCGCTATCACTTGAGAAACTTTTAGATTCCCCTTAACCCTCTTTAAAAAGGGGAAACCGGAATTAAAATGTCCCTTTTTAAGAGAGATTTAGAGGGTTCTAAAACTTTTGATACCAACAAGAGAACTTTTCAAATATCCTCTAAGTAATTGGTGACAACAGGGCATTTTTTGTTACATTTAATAGCAAATTGGGATAGGAAATTGTATAAACACCTTGAATCTAAAATCCTTCAACTGAGTCTAGCCAAAATCCAAAATTTAAAATCCCAAATGGGTATGAGAGTTAAATTACTAATGCTCGCTTTTCTAATGGTAATTCAAAGCGATCGCCTGGTGTCGGTTGAATTACCTGCGTCGAAAGATTGTTTTTCTCTAACAGCGAACTAAATTCCGCAGCAGTTCCTTTCGTCTGAATCAATTTCATCAGTAATCCCTCAAATATTACATCACCACCAGCAGCTGTGGGTAATATTACTTGAGGTTTTAATGACTTTACAATTTCTAAAGCACTATTTTTTCCTTTAATAATCGGCCCAAGCAAAAGTAATGTCATATCAACAAATGGTGTAATTACTACATCAATTGGTGCAGCTTGCTTAACTTCTGGAGAATGATAACCGTGAGGCTCGTAGTATAAACTTAAGCCAGTTGGTAATTCTTTAATTAGATAACTATTTTCCACCAAAGTCGGGCCGATGGGTGAACCAGGAAGGGCTTTGATTTCAATTTGATTATTTAAGGTGAAACTTTCACCATGAGCAAGAGTGGTTACTTGGGTATAACCTAATTGCTCTACTACCTTGGCTGCGTTGGGAGAAGCTACAACCTTGATATTATGGTCGATCTGCTTGAGCGTTGGTGGATGAGCATGGTCTTCTAAACCCTGAGATAGCACAATTAAATCGATATTCTCAGGTATTGGGCGATTTTGCGATCGCGACCCTTTAAAAAACCAATCCAAATTACTGAAAATTAAGGAATCAACTAGCCAAGGGTCGATTAATATCCGTTTACCACCGATTTCCAAGAGCCAACTATTGCTGTCGAACCAAGTTAAGAACATAAAATTTTATGAAGATGACGCCTATCTTCATTATCAATGGTGTCAGCTTTCTTGCAGGTACTTCCGACAACTCACTTCGAGTCTATACAATGACTGAGGGGTTACTGGGCTTATCTTTGAGACTCAGATGGTCACATCTTGGAAATTTATGATGGTCAGAAAGTTAATTTGACACTCGAACAAGCTAGAGACGCAACTAATCGCGTTGGCTGATATCGTAGCTAGAGTTATCGCTGATTTGAGTTACCTGTACCAAACTACCAGGAGTAACTTGCAAAACCTTTGGTAAGTCGGAACTAAAGACGGTAATGAACGACTGGCGCACCAAGGCGAATTCACCTTGGGTGAAAGATGCAGGATAAACACTAGTTGCTGGAACTTTTGACAAACCTTCTACTTGAAATTGATTAGCTTGGAAGGTTTGGGAACCACTTAAAAAAATAACCCCTTGCTTGCTGACTTGGGTAAAGTAGTCGTAAGTAGTAGTACGTGCATCAATCGCACCATCTTGGTTAGCATCAATACCATAAACAGTGCGGAGGACTCGATATTCCAGAGGCTTACCTGACAGAATCAGGTTAACTGCGGTATTTTTTGATAAACATTCAAATTCACTATAGCCAAGAAAGCGGTTTTGCAAATCGTATAATCGTACAACAATGCGATCGCTAGCTTTTAACCCTTTAACAAATTTTGCTTTTTGCTTAATTTTATACTTGTAATCACCCACAAACCGCTCTTTTAAATAGTCATTCTCACGTTTACTCTTAATAGAAACACGGGCAATTACTTGTGACAAATTACCAGATGGTTCCCAAATTGCCAGACTTAAACCTATTTTTTGCGCTTTTAATGAAACACTACTAGTATTTACTTGAGTACGGTTTTTTCTAGTTATATTTTGCTGTTGAATAGTAGTATGAGTTTTTATTTGTACTTGATTATCAACTAAAATTTGCTGTTCTCTGGAATTATCATATGTTTGAGAGATGATGGGAGAAAATCCTAAAGTTACGTAGGCAGAAGCTATCGGTGAAAATATTGCTACAGAACTTGCAGCAATTACAAATTTGCTCAAAAGAGTAAACTTACTTTGATTGATGTATTTCATCTCACACTACCATTCGTCTATAAGCCAAAGAGTATTTGATATCCTTTGGCTTATTAATCCCTGGGAACAGATAAAACTAACATCTCAAATTTTTTATCTAGGAATCCGCTTTGATTTGAAAGAATGGATTTGATTTAGCAAGCAATAAGTAACATGAAGGTTTAAGTTATACCTAGCAAGAGCAAAAATCAAATATCATCTCTCTGCCATAAATTCTGTTGGCAAGGTGCAAGATGTGATGCCAGAGAACATTACTATATTTAAGAGTAGTTTATAAATATTTCTAATGACTGAAAATGCACAGCAAGTAACAACTACTACATTAGAAAAATTCTTTTGGACTTGGCAGGGCTATAAAATTCAGTATACCGTCATGGGTACAGGACGCCCTTTGGTATTAGTTCATGGCTTTGGTGCTTCCATTGGACACTGGCGGAAAAATATCCCAGTTTTAGCAAATGCTGGCTACCAAGTTTTTGCTTTAGACCTTTTGGGTTTTGGTGGTTCCGATAAAGCGCCGATTGATTACAATGTGGAAATTTGGGTAGAACTACTCAAAGATTTTTGCAAAGCACACATCCACGAACCTGCTGTATTTATTGGTAACTCCATTGGCGCACTATTGAGTTTGATAGCACTGGTAGAACATCCACAAATTGCTGCTGGCGGTGTTTTAATTAACTCTGCGGGTGGGTTGAGTCATCGTCCCCACGAATTAAATCCGCCGCTACGAATTGTAATGGCAGCTTTTAATCGGGTTGTGCGATCGCCAATTACAGGCAAATATGTTTACAATCGTATCCGCCAAAAAGCGCAAATTCGCCGTACGCTTTACCAAGTTTACCGCGATCGCCAAGCTGTCACCGATGAATTAGTCGATTTACTTTATACTCCTTCTTGCGATCCCGGAGCGCAACAAGTTTTCGCCTCTATTCTCACAGCACCACCTGGCCCAGGTCCAGAGGAACTATTACCCAAAGTGGAACGTCCTCTATTGATAATTTGGGGTGCTGACGATCCCTGGACACCAATTAGTGGGGCAAAGATTTACGAAAAGGCGCGTCAGAATGGCAAAGACATCAAAATAGTTCCCATTCCCAATGCCGGTCATTGTCCCCACGATGAAGTTCCAGATATTGTTAACGCCCAGGTTGTCGATTGGTTAGGGCAAATTTAGTCACTTCGCCCATAGACAAGCTACTGCCTTACTAGCTTTCCCAAAATAGAAACACCTGGCATTATCAAGATAGGGCAAAGTATTTATTCATCACCAACAATCAGTTTGTGTCTATGCAGGGCAAGTAGCCTAGAAATCCGGTTAACAATCTGGGTGAGTCACTTTTTATTTTAAATTTAACCTTGACAAAATCAAACTCATTTGGTAAATGTAATGGAGCTTGATGTGTGTAATGGACATAAACAGTTAATTCCCTTAAGTCACCATCCAGATTTTTCCAAACAAGGTTATCAAGTTATCAGGGAATTAGGACGCAACACACAAGGGGGACGCGTTACTTACTTAGCTAAAGTTCTCAACTCTAATCAACAAGTCGTAATTAAAGAGTTTTGTTTCGCTAATGTGAGTGCTGACTGGTCGGGTGTGAAAGCCTATGAGCGCGAAATTGAAATCTTGCAACAACTGAATCACTCGCGCATCCCTCGGTATCTAGATTCGTTTGAAATCCCTGGGATTTTTTATCTAGTACAGGAATATAAAAATGCCCCGTCCTTAAGTTCAAAACGCAGCTTTCATCCGGAAAAAATTAAGCAAATTGCTCTATCAATATTAGAAATTTTGGTTTACCTGCAAAAGCAAGTTCCACCAATTATCCATCGGGATATCAAACCAGAGAATATTTTAATTGATGAGCAATTAAATGCTTACCTAGTTGATTTCGGATTAGCTAAGATACAGGATACAAAAATAATTCTTAGCAGCTTTGTAACGGGAACTCCAGGCTTCATGCCACCAGAAGAACAATTTGGTCATCTGCTAACTGAAGCCTCAGACTTATATAGTTTAGGAGTAACGTTGATTTGCTTACTTACTAATACTCGTTCTGTTGATATTGGAAAGTTAATTAATGATAAATATCGCTTTAATTTTCAAAAATTAGTGCCTCAAATCAGTCCGCGTTTTGAGTCGTGGTTAATGAAAATGGTGGAACGCAATCACAAACGTCGCTATGCCAATGCGACTATTGCTTTGGCAGCACTTAAGCCAATTGAGGTTGTTAATAGTGATACAGGAATAGAAAATTTAGTCAGGATAATTAAACCTTCAAAACGAGCTACTATACTGGGAATTGCTACTGCGATCGCCCTAGCTACTTTAGGGGCAACTTTGATGAGTTGTCAGCCTGGTATTACAGTCAGGCAATTGCTGGAAAGCAAAGAATGTCGAGATTTTAACTTTAATGGAAGTTGTCAACAAAAAACTCAAGATTAAACTTATACAATTTGGGATTTTAGATTGGGAATAACCTCGATCAAATCTTGATATAGTGAATCCATTTGTTGTAATTAATATAACTTGATTCAGTTTTTAAGAATACTCATCCATAGTCCAATCTTCAAGACATATAGCTATAGCCATCAAGGTTAGGACGTAAACTAGAAGAGTTGGCATTGCATCTACCCAATTTCAATGTTTGCTAGTCCAGAGAATATCTGCAATTCGTGCTTGAAGCTCTAGGTCCAAGACTTCACTCACAATCTCAGCCAAAAAATCTAGATCTTCATCTGTCAGACTATGTACAAATTTAGCCAACAACTCTTCTGTTAATTTTGGCTTGATTCCATTACCAGTCACTAACACCAGAATCTTAAAAAGAGACTGTTCTCTGAGATTTCCTGCCTCTTTTGCTTCCTGTGCCTTATTCCAGAAGACTCTGTTATAAGCACTACACTCTTTTCTCTCGCTGCTATTAACCACGTCCTGCCAGCGAGAGTTAATAAAATCTTCTTTAGTGAGAGGAGGGTTTATTAATGGCATAGTCTAGAATTACTGAGCTATATGCCTACTATGCCAAATCTGAAATAATGTAGATAAAATCTATAAATTAACATTCCCCAGCAGAGCCAGGGAACGAGAAAATATTAACTTGCAGCTAAATTTCCCCAACTCACGTAAGGTAATTTTGCAGCCGTTGCCCGAACTTGGTCAGCGTTAGCTACTAACTGACCGCAAGCATCCCAAGTCCCAGAAATGAAAGCGCTTCTTGTACCTTCACCAATGAAAACTGGGGTAGTGTAATTAGCAATTTGCACTTGCAAAGCTTCTAAGTTCACTGTTACAGTTGCTTGTGGATCGGCAGTTACTAACTCTTGCAATTGTTTAACTTTAGCAGCATCGGCTGTCACACAAGGTATCCCCATCGCCACACAGTTCCCGAAAAAGATTTCGGCAAAGCTTTCACCTATTAAAGCTTGAATTCCCCATTTAGCGATCGCTTGTGGTGCGTGTTCTCGTGATGAACCGCAACCAAAGTTTCTATTGACTATTAAAATATTCGCGCCTTGGTACTGGGGTTGATCAAAGGGATGTTCGCCTTTAAGTGCTGTCCTGTCGTCGATAAACGCGCCTTCGCCTAACCCATCAAAGGTAACGGCTTTCAAATATCGTGCGGGAATAATGCGATCGGTATCTATATCATTGCCTACTAAAGGTATACCGCGCCCTGAAACTGTTTTAACTTCACTTACCATATTAGTGATTGGGGATTGGGAACTGGGGACTGGGTAATGGGGACTGGGTAATGGAAACTGGATAATCGGGTGAAGAGAATAATAACTCTTAATTCTTGTACAGACGCGATAAATCGCGTCTCTCCAATACCCAATGCCCCATACCCAATTTCCCAAATTACAACAACTCACGCACGTCAGAGACTTCGCCTTTAATGGCAGCGCTAACTACCATCGCCGGACTCATCAATAATGTGCGACCGGAAGAGGAACCTTGCCTTCCTTTAAAGTTGCGGTTAGAAGAAGAGGCGCTGATTTGTCTTCCCTGTAATTTGTCGGGGTTCATTGCCAGACACATGGAACATCCAGGTTCGCGCCATTCAAATCCGGCTTCGGTGAAGATTTTGTCTAGTCCTTCAGCTTCCGCTTCTTGCTTCACCCGTTCCGAACCAGGAACAACAAAAGCTTTCACACCCTCGGCAACGTGGCGACCCTGAGCGATTTTAGCAGCTTCCCGCAAATCGCTAATTCTGCCGTTGGTGCAACTGCCAATGAAGCAGACATCGATTTTCGTGCCTTTGATGGGTTGACCGGGGTATAAATCCATGTAGCGGTAAGCTTCTTCGGCAACAAAGCGATCTTCTTCCGGCAGTTCTTCTGGCTGAGGAACAAACTGGTTAACACCAATACCTTGACCGGGAGTAATTCCCCAGGTGACGGTGGGAGGAATTTGGGCAGCCTCAAATACAACTACATCGTCGTATTGGGCATCAGCATCACTTTTGATAGATTCCCACCAAGCCACTGCTTCGTCCCAATCTGCACCTTTGGGGGCAAAATCTCTACCTTGCAAGTAATCGTACGTGACTCGATCCGGATTGACGTAGCCGCATCTGGCACCACCTTCGATCGCCATATTGCAGACTGTCATCCGTTCTTCCATGTTCATTTGTTCAAAGGTAGTACCTGCAAATTCGTAGGCATAGCCCACACCACCTTTAACACCAAGGGTATGAATGATATGTAAAATCACATCTTTGGCGTAAACGCCAGAGTTGAGAGTGCCGTTAACTTCGATTTTGCGGACTTTTAGTTTCGAGAGGGCCAGGGTTTGAGAAGCGAGAACATCCCGGACTTGGCTAGTACCAATACCAAATGCGATCGCCCCAAATGCACCATGACTTGATGTGTGGCTATCTCCACAAGCGATCGTCATTCCTGGCTGGGTCAGTCCCTGTTCGGGGGCGATCACATGAACTATACCTTGACTGCCAGAACCAATATTGTAAAAAGTTATGTTATTTTCTTGACAATTCTGCTCTAACGCCTTAATCATTTCCTCTGCCAAGGGATCGACAAAAGGACGCGCCTGATTTTCTGTAGGTACAATGTGGTCTACGGTGGCGACGGTACGCTCAGGAAAAAGTACTTTTAAATTTCTCTCACGTAACATAGCAAAGGCTTGGGGACTGGTAACTTCATGAACGAGGTGAAGTCCAATAAAGAGTTGTGTCAGTCCTGAGGGAAGTGTACCAACGGTGTGTAAGTCCCAAACTTTATCGAATAAGGTACCTTTGCTCATACGTCAATCGGTGTTTAATGAGTCAGATTTCTCATGGTATCAAAAAAAAGTCATACTTTTTCTATACGATTTATTGACCATAGGAGGCAGGGGGCAGGAGAGATATATTTTAGAAGTAAGAATGAGCCTTGGAACTCCGTTAATGAGCCTTGGAACTCCATTAATGAGCCTTGGAACTCCATTAATGAGCTTTAGAACTCCATTAATCAGTCTTGGAACTCCATTAATGAGCTTTAGAACTCCATTAATCAGTCTTGGAACTCCATTAATGAGTCTTATAACTCCATTAATGAGCTTTGGAACTCCATTAATAAGCCTTGGAACTCCATTAATCAGTCTTAGATACTCATTAATGAGTGTTGCAACTCCATTAATAAACCTCAGAACTTATACCAATTTGAAAAAACAGACAGATAGATACAGGACATACTTTTGTTCTGTCTGGCTTTCTTAATGCGTGAATTTTGAATTGGTATTACCCCCTGCTCAATGCCCCTAGCTATTTGACGATTGTCCGATAAAGATAACAGTTGCCAAAACTTGTAATTTTTTGAGTTCGCGGACAAGACCCTGAGCTTGATGTTTATAAAGTGGTGTTGGCAGCAAGCTGGGTAAATTATTCATTAATTGCTTAGCATCGGTCAAACTACATCCTGTAATCAAAGCAATTTTCTGTGTGGCTTGAGCAATTGCACTTTTGAGCGGAGCTTTTTCAATTTGTACTTGCCAAAGACGAGGTAACATTTCACCCCATTCAATGCGCTGCAAACTGCTGCTAGCAGCTAAAACAATCAAGCGATCGCCAGCACAAAGATTAATATCATTCCAAGGCATTAACAAATAATTATCTTGGTGAGCTTTCTGATACAGAATCGGCACGACGCCGTAGCCATGAGCGATTTCCGATAAAAGCGAGCCATTGAGTGTATCGCCTGCTTCAATTTTGTATTCTGTGACCATGACTATTTGAGCGTTCAAATGAAACAAGCTCAAAACGTTTTCCCCAAAGGCAGCACAAGCAAAAACTTCTGCTGACAAAGCCGCCCCACACAGAACTTGAGCGTAGGGAAATAGAGAGGCGATATTCTCACTAAACTGGCGGTCTTGAGAGCGGATAATTAAGCGACTGGCAGGGTTAATGGTATGAGCCATCAGACCAATTTCCAAATTTTCCATCTGATCGTCCCCGACTAAAACGATACTTTTAGCATGGGAGAGATTTACCACAGCTAGTGCTTCGGTAGGATTGTCAATAATCAGAGGCATCTTGGGTAAAAGGCGATCGTCGATAGTGGTAGTATGAACTCCCACGAACGGCTGATTGAGTTCTTGCAAAACAGCAGCCACTCTTTGCCCCAGACGATTTAAGCCAATAAGTACCACATGGTTTTCTTGTGGTACAGCAGGATGTCTTTTGAAAAACTGAAATTTAGAAGTAACAAGAGCATCAGTCAGCAATGCATATAATATTCCTACAAAAGCTTGACCTGTTAATGTCAGTCCCAAGCTGAATAACCGCAACCACCAAGATATATTGTCTGAGGGTTGTGGTTGCGATGCAAACTTAACGCCGCCAAATAAATCTCCGTATCCTCCCAAGAGCAAGACTGCTGTGGCATAGAAGGCTTCTTGGACAGTAATGTGAGGATAGTACAAGCAAAAAAGAATAATACCAACTAGCCAGAGTAGAAGTACGGTAATTGCATAAATTGTGGCAATTCGCCGGATTTGATTTTGGCTTTGGTAGTAAGATTGCCAAAATCGGATAATTTTCTGCTTGAGATTCTTCGGGGCGATCGCTTGCAGAAACTCTTGCCATTGCCACCAAGAGTCCTGAGATTCGCTGGTATATTCCTCAGATAAAGCTAGGTCTTGAGCAACTTCAATGTAAACAAGTGTGTCTCCTGTCTGCACAATTGCCTCTGGATTCCACTCATAAAATTCTTTTGGCGCTTGAGATGAAGCAGCTATGTGACTCAAGACGCGGCGAGTTGTTAAATTCAGTCTATGTACTGCTTTGCCATTGCACCAACTATCCTTCTGTTGTACCTGATGCTGAATTACTCGCAACAAGTGCCCCTCTAAGCTAAAATATCCAATCGCTTCAGAACCGAGAGCTGTGAGCGCAAAGGCATAAGCCGAGAGATGGGTAGGCTCAAAAGCAACAAAATTACCGAGATTTTCGTATAACAGTTCGTTCAAATTTTGTTTGTCAGAACGTACAATCAAGCGAACCTGCGGATTCAGACGCCGTGCTGCGAAGGCGGCTTCTATATTCAATCGTTCATTTCTAGTGACTATCAGTATTGACCGACACTGGCGAATATCTGCTTGTTCTAAAATATTTGGCTGGCGGCAGTCTCCGATAATTAACTTTTCTAATAAGCTAGGTAATTCTGGGACTTCCCAATATTCAGGCTGCACATTGTCAATAGCGCTGACTTTAACATCATACTCCTTCAAGACTTCAACACAATGTTGCCCTAAACTTGTGAGTCCGCACACTAAGAAAAGGTCTTGCTTTTTATCTTGACTAGTGGGGCTAGATGTATTCACTTTCTGTTGATAGCAGTACTCGATACTGCTTACGGCATTGTAGCCAGTACTTAAAATTTCATTTTACGCTGGTTACAGCTCCATTAAAAAAGCCGCCTACTTAAGACAGCTTTCCGTGTTTTTTGATATATGGGCAGTACCAGACTCGAACTGATGACATCCTGCTTGTAAGGCAGGCGCTCTACCAACTGAGCTAACCGCCCTTTTGTCTCACAATTATTTAGTATAGCAAAAGATTTCTGATTGGGCTAGTGTTTAAAAAAAATATTTTTTTATATCAACGCTTTGCGCCTTACCGCAAGTATTAAAAGTTTTCAAACTAGACACTGATATGATAAATCACATGACAAGAGCATAGAAAAGATGACACGGATACACAAAGATAATATTTACAGCTATTTTCAGGTAAATCAACCACGGCTTTTTTGATCACGCTCCAGGTGCAGCGGAAAGTCTGAGCAGAGGTTTCCTTCGAGCAGAACTTTCTAAGACAAAGTCACACAGAGGAAGATAAGTATGTAGTCTAAATAGACGAAAACTGCTGTAATGGTTTTTTGCATGTTCTTTGTCTGCCTTGTCTTCAGTTTTTATTTTCAAGTTAGAGGATACGCACAAAAGCAAAAATGTTTAACCCAACAGTATTAGCTTATAATCTCTCAGTATTCAGCACTGGCTCAACGCGCCGCTATCGTTAACAGGACTCAAAATGCCCTCTGGTCGGACGCACGATCGCATTACTCTATATGCTCTGCCGTTCGTGGCGGGTATAACTTTTTGGCAGACTGGCAGTAGCAATGCGACTTTGTTGGTTGCAGGCGGCTTTCTCTTCGGCGGATTGATGTTTGGCCCGGATTTAGATATTTATTCTGTGCAATACCAACGTTGGGGTTTCTTACGCTGGATTTGGTTACCTTATCAAAAAAGTCTGCGTCATCGCTCTTTTTTATCCCACGGGCCGATTATTGGTACGACGCTACGCGTGCTTTATTTGGGATGCTTGTTAGCTATTTTGGCAATTTTCACTTTGGCAATTGCCCAAAAGCTCTGCAATCTTAGTTTCACTTGGCAAGATTTGGGGAGAACTGTGGGGCGATCGCTCATTGATTACGATAGTGAATATGTTGCTCTTTACTTGGGTTTAGAACTCGGCGCCATGAGTCATTCTCTTAGCGATTGGAGCGGTTCGGCATACAAACGGTTTCAAAAACAGGGAATTCGTGGGTTGCTTCCCACCACCAAAATTAAGAAGCGTCAAGTTACAAGTCGTCCTAAGCGTCGGTCTAAACCCAGAAATACTAAAAGCCGTTCTTAATTGAGTTTTACCCCCAATTTTAATCTGAATCATGAATTTAGTAACCTGCGATATTAATAACAAAGTTATATTATTTTATAGTCAAATGTATTTGTAGTAACTGTTTTGTACTAATACACTTTTCAGTTTAAAGTTCTTAAAATAAAAGGATTCGAGTAGTTAAATAATGTAAATTTTCTTGAATATGTGAGGTAAGACTGCTAATGATTTTTCCAAAAAACAATAGCAGAAAATAGTCTGGTATAAAACAATTTTTTATAAGTGTGTACAAAACTGTAATATTGCTTGCTAATTGAATGATTTTATAGTTAAGTATATTTGCAGCACTATATTACAACTAAATATATTTTAGCTCAATTCTTATATCTCTATGAGTTGAGTACTTGTTATTGTGCAAATTTACTTGAATACTAAGAGGTGAAATTACTCATGCTTTTTACCAAAGACCAGAACTCAATTAATAAAACTACTGATATAAAAGTTAATTTAATATTATCAAAAACCTCTAATATTTTTGATGATGCTAATAATTACTATAGTTCTAGTTTGAGTAGTGGCAATACTTTTAAAGCCAGCGATCGCAGTAATTATAATTCTCAAAAAAATTCTACTTATGAAGTAAAAAATAAAACGTATAACTATGTTAATAACAGTAATGAAAGCAACAAAAGTGTTACACAAGCGATGCCTCCAGCAACGTCAAGGACGAACGCTGTTGCTGGTGCTGTTCAACCAGACCTAATAATCCAAAATGCCGTCAATCCCAGTGTTGGGTCAGTGGGTGGTAGCATTCAAGTCAGCTATCAAGTYAARAATCAAGGTACAGGTAGTGCTGGCTATCAACAAACTAAGTTTTTTCTGTCAAAAAATACAACCCTCAGTGATGAAGACACTTATTTAGGTTATGAATACATCAGTGGCATTGCTGCGGGTGCTTATAGTTCTGAGTCCACCACACTCAGCATCAGCAATAGCATTGCCACAGGTAATTATTACCTACTGTATCAAGCTGATGGCGATGGGGATATTGTCGAAAGTAATGAAACTAACAATGTTTTTGCCAAAGCGATAACCATTAATAAAGCTGATTTAATTATTCAAAATGCCGTCAATCCCAGTGTTGGGTCAGTGGGTGGTAGCATTCAAGTCAGCTATCAAGTCAAAAATCAAGGT
>NZ_SZNH01000063.1 GCF_005869855.1 Nostoc sp. PA-18-2419
TTATGGATTGGAGCAATTGTGGTGATGGATAATTTATCAGTACATACTGCTGCGGTGATTCAAGACTCAATTGAAGCAGTTGGCGCACGTCTTGTCTTTTTACCTCCTTACTCACCTGACTTATCTCCAATTGAATTATGCTGGTCAAAACTGAAGCACTGTTTGCGAGCAGCAAAAGTTACAACACATGAGGCACTAAATCAACTTTTAACTCAGATTGTGAATCAGCAAATTTCCTCTGATGATGCTTGGGGTTGGTTTGCCCACTGTGGTCTATTCATTTGAAAACTGCTGTAAGTAGTTTTTGAGGCTTATATTAAGTTATAGCACCCTTACATGTGATAAAAAATTCTTTTCAAGTTTCTCTGTTCGCTCTATTTTGGCGAATTTTCCAGCTTATTTGGATTCACCCAACGATTTAAAAATTCGTTTTTATTTTTGTGTATCTTGATTTGCACTTCCTTAGAACCTAACTTGATGATTTCTGCGGGAATTCTCTGGATATTAGTAGAATCACCACGAGCTTTATAAAGCCAAATGACTTTTTGCCCTACTTCAAAATAGTCAGGATTGGTAGTTAAGGAAGGTGTTGTTTTTGCCCAAGTGGGAGAAGCAATTACTAAGTTGAACACAATTAGTAATAACACTATAGTAATTTGGAAGAATTTCATATCCATTACATTTAGTAAATTTCTCAATCAAGCTGGTGTGCTATCTATATAAGAGCTTGATATAGTTGGTTTACTTTCTTAAAGCTGATTTTTAAGTTACACATATACGACTGATATTTAATTGCGTGAAATATATGTAACGTGTGTTCTATCGTAGGCTAACGCGCCAAAACCCTAATGTGGTGTGTTACAACTTGGGTAACACACCCTATATATACTTAGATTTTTTCAAAAATAAAATTGCATTGCTATAGCTCATAAATATTCTTTAACTCATTTAGCATTAATTTACTTGAGAAATCTGATTTAAGCTTGGTTTCAGCTTTTTTGTCACAGTTGTTGTTAGTTTGGAAAACTTGCTTATTTCTAGGTATTAAATAAATTAACAGGCAAATATTTTGTTAAAGTTTGAATATTTACTAATTAGATGATAAATAACTTTGAAATAATAATCAAATATTCTTATTTTTTAAAAGCATAACTTAAATTAATGGTAAGCTAATTGAATATTTTGCCAAATACAGATTTAGATTGACAGCAAATCTTAAGGAAAGTGAAGTATATAAACTAAATCTTCATGCCAGAGATAAAGCTTGTTTTACTTCTAATTTTCGCTCGGATAATTCACTAGTTCTTTCGTATTCGCTTGTTGATTAGTTTTGCGCTCTAATTTTGGGGAGCGATCGCCCAACACCAACTCATCTATCCTAGCTAATGGAAAAAACTCCTGAAATCACAATCTCTATCTCAAGAATAATAGACGTAAAACAATCTTTACCATAGAAAATAAAATATATAGAGTTTTATAAACTTTAATCGATATGCCTCAGAGTAGAGGCCTACTTGTAGCAAAACAACTCAATATTGGCAAACTACTGTGTGCCCTGCGGCCAGAATTAAATCTATCTCAACAAAAGTTTGCCGCCGATGGCGTTATCCCAACAATCAACCGTTGGAAAAATCGACGTGTGATACTTCTGCTTCGGCAATGCAGTGTATTAGTACCTTACTCAATGAGTTGGAGTTGGGCGATCAAGGTAAAATTCTTCAAGCAACATAACTTTAGACAACAAGAGTAAGCTTTTTGTCTGATGCTGAATAGCTCCTTCAAATCGGCACTCAGTAATGTTTTAGTAAGTTATAAACGAAAAGAGAATTTTCAGGAGTAGATGACTACAACTGTAGCTTTGTACCCGACCCATGACTAATCGAGAGGAACTAATGAAAAACAAGTCAACGCCACCAACTAAGGCCGACGGCAATTTCCTTCTCGGTGGGGGTGAAATGGGTGCGCGGATGCGAGAATTCGATTGGTCGAAAACCTCTCTAGGACCAATACAGCATTGGCCGCAGAGTTTAAAAACTGCGGTGCGGATTATGCTCACTTCTCGCCAACCGATGTTTGTCTGGTGGGGCGACGAACTGATTAACCTTTACAACGACCCTTACAAAGCTATTATTGGCGGCAAACACCCAGATGCACTCGGCCAGCCAGCTTCCTACGTGTGGCGAGAGATTTGGGATCAGGTTAGGCCGAGAGCAGAATCAGCGATGCTTAAGAATGAGGGCACTTACGACGAAGCGCTGTTACTGATTATGGAGCGTAACGGCTACCCAGAGGAAACCTATTATACTTTTTCTTATAGCCCAGTTCCCAATGACGAGGGCGACACAGGTGGGATTATCTGCGCCAACACAGATGATACACAACGCATCATTAGTGAGCGTCAGTTGAAACTGTTACGAGAGTTAGCAACTAGAACAGCAGACGCACGGACATTCGATGCCGCCTGTACGCTGAGTGCGAGTTGTTTGGAAACCAATCCCTACGACTTACCCTTTGCGATGATTTATTTGGTCGATCCAGATCAAGAGCAAGTTTTTCTTGCCAGAACATGCCGCATTCAGCCAAACCAAATCGCAGCTCCACAAACAGTTGCGCTCAATTCTGATACAGTTTGGCCTTTTGCGGAAGTCATCACAACCCATCAAACAAGGTTGGTTGAAATTTTCGAAGCAGATTTTGGCAGCTTGCCTTCTGGTGTATGGCAGCGATCACCACATCAAGCAGTGGCTGTACCCATCCCACCATCCGGTCAAAGCGGTAAAGCTGCCATCTTAATTGCTGGCTTAAATCCCTTCAGGGTATTCGACGACAATTATAGAGGATTCATCGAACTAATTGCCGCTCAAATTGCAGCTAGCATTGCCAACGCCCAAGCTTACGAACAAGAGCGCAAACGTGCCGAAGCTCTAGCAGAAATTGATCGCGCCAAAACTGTCTTCTTTAGCAACGTCAGCCACGAGTTTCGTACCCCATTAACTTTAATGTTGGGGCCGTTAGAAGAAACCTTAGCCAATTGTGCCAACCTGCTACCAGCCAATGAACAAGAGCAGTTAAAAATGGTGCAACGCAACGGAATGCGTTTATTGAAACTAGTCAACAGCCTGCTAGACTTCTCGCGGATTGAAGTTGGACGGGTTCAAGCTTCATATGAACCCACAGACTTAACCATTTTCACCGCCGAACTAGCTAGTGTTTTTCGTTCAGCGATCGAACGGGCAGGAATGCAGTTATCAGTTAATTGTCCTCCTTTACCGGCACCAGTGTATGTAGATCGTCAGATGTGGGAAAAAATTGTTTTTAACCTGCTGTCTAATGCATTCAAATTCACTTTAGCAGGAGAAATTTTGGTGAATTTGCACTGGGTAGAAAATGACGCGTCTGCATTCGTAGAATTGTCAGTGCAAGATACAGGAATTGGTATTCCAGCAATAGAAATTCCCCATCTGTTTGAACGATTTCACCGCGTCAAAGGAGCGCAAGGACGAACTTTTGAAGGCTCAGGAATTGGCTTGTCACTAGTGCAAGAATTGGTGAAAATGCATGGTGGAACAGTCCAAGTAACCAGTGTTTTAGGAGCAGGTAGTTGCTTTACTGTGTCAATTCCCACAGGATACACTCATTTGCCTCCAGACCGGATTGGTGCGACTCGCAGCTTAACTTCAACTGCATTAGGTGCAGCACCCTATTTAGAAGAAGCTCTGCGTTGGTTACCCGAAGAGAACACTGGGGACAAGGGAACAAGAGAAGAGTTTTCCCAATCTCTAATCTCTAATCCTGATTACCCCTTATCCTCTTCAAAGGCTTCACCTTCCTCAATATCCCGGATTCTTCTAGCTGACGACAATGCTGATATGCGTGATTATGTCAAGCGATTGTTAAGTCAGCACTATGAAGTGGAAGCAGTGCCAGATGGTTTAGCTGCTTTGGATTCTGTACGGCGGCGTCTGCCAGACTTGGTACTGACAGATGTGATGATGCCTTTGTTGGATGGTTTTGGATTGTTACAAGCATTACGCGCCGATCCGCAGACGAGAAAAGTTCCGATTATTCTGTTGTCGGCACGGGCAGGAGAAGAGGCATGGGCGGGAGGTTTAGAAGCTGGAGCTGATGATTACCTAATTAAACCGTTCTCTGCCCGTGAATTATTAGTGCGAGTAGAAGCAGCCATAAAAATGGCTCGTCTGAGACAGCAGGCAATGGAACGCGAACAAGAGTTACGCATTGAGACTGAGGTCGCAAAAGCACACCTGGAGACAGTTTTAGCTGGTATTCAAGACCAGTTCTTTGTGCTGGATTGCGAGTGGCGCTACACCTTTGTTAATCAGCGAGTAACAGAAGTTCTTGGTCTTTCAAAGGAAGAATTACTAGGTAGGAGCATTTGGGAAGTGTTTCCAGATATTGTAGCGAGCGAGTTTGATATCCAGGTTCATCGAGCGATCGCCCAACAGACCGTTGTTCGTTTTGAATACTTCTATCCTAAATGGAATCGCTGGTTTGAGAATCGCATTTATCCCTTTGCAGAAGGAGTATCTATATTTACTACAGATATTAGTGATATATACGAAGAACTGCGCTTACGCAAACAAGCACAAGAAGCACTTCGAGAGAGTGAGGAACGCTTTCGGCTAATGGCAGATTCAGCACCAACATTGATTTGGATGTCTGGTATCGATAAAATATGTAATTATTTTAACAATTCCTGGTTGGACTTCACTGGGCGAACCATAGAGCAAGAAATGGGCAATGGTTGGACTCAAGGAGTGCATCCTGAGGATCTGCAATATTGCTTAAATACTTATGCAAACGCCTTTGATGCCCGTCAAAGGTTGGAAATGGAATATCGACTTAGACGCTTTGATGGCGAATACCGCTGGATTTTTGATGTTGGTGTACCCAGGTTTACTCCCGAAGGAGACTTTTTAGGGTACATCGGCTCGTGTATTGATATTAGCGAACGCAAGGCAGCAGAGTCAGAACGCGATCGCCTGTTGCAACTTGAGCAAGCTGCMAGAACCGAAGCCGAAAGAGCCAACCGGATCAAGGATGAGTTTTTAGCAGTACTGTCCCATGAATTGCGATCGCCACTCAATCCGATTCTCGGTTGGGCAAATCTGTTACTGACGCGTGAGTTTGACCAAGCCGCACTCAAAAAAGCTATTGCCACGATTGAGCGTAATGCTAAATTACAAGCTCAACTGATTGAAGATTTACTTGATGTTTCTCGCATCTTACAAGGCAAACTCGGCCTCAACATGCTTCCTGTCAACCTAGTGTTTGTGATTGATGCAGCATTAGAGACAGTGCGTCTGGCAGCAGAGGCTAAAAATATTCAAATTCAGAAAATTTTAGATGCTTCTGTAGAGCAAATTCTGGGTGATTCCAGCCGTTTACAACAAGTAATCTGGAATTTGTTATCGAATGCTGTTAAATTCACTCCTGAAGGTGGAAAAATTGAAATTCAACTTCAGCGTATTGACAATCATGCTGAAATTTTTGTGAGTGATACAGGCAAGGGAATCGGTTCCGAATTCCTGCCTTACGTGTTTGAATATTTTCGTCAAGCTGATAGCACAACAACCCGCAAGTTTGGTGGCTTGGGGTTAGGGTTAGCAATTGTCCGTCATCTAGTAGAACTACATGGGGGAACGATTTGGGCAGAAAGTTTAGGTGAAGGGCAAGGAGCTAGTTTTACACTCAGGCTACCGATAATCAAAAAAGATTTAGCCGTAAAACAAGACATCAATACTACTGATTTAGATGCTTGTCCTGCGATTGAAATTCTTACTGGCATTCAAATCTTAGTTGTGGACGATGACGTAGATACCCGTGAATTCCACACATTCGTCCTAGAACAAGCCGGAGCAAATGTCACCTCTGTGTCTTCGGCTTTGGAAGCATTAGAAGCCTTGGCACAATCAAAACCAGATATTTTAGTGAGTGATATCGGGATGCCACAAACAGATGGTTACATGCTGATGCGTCAAGTTAGAGCATTGCAGGCAGAGCAAGGGACACAGATTGTGGCGATCGCTCTTACTGCTTATGCAGGAGAAATTAACCAGCAACTAGCACTCGAATCCGGGTTTCAAAAGCATATATCCAAACCCGTCGAACCAGAGGAATTAATCATGGCAATTGCTACTTTAATTGGTAGCAGTGGGGAGTAGAGAGTAATGAACGCCAGTTGCTTACCCTGTCGGAGACGCTACACGAACAAGTCGGCAGAGGCGCTCAACACACTGGCTCTCGTTGACTAAGGAGTCTTAAGTCCTTACCTAAGAGCTAAGAATTTTCCCCTCTGCCCCCTGCTCCCCATCTCCTCATCTCCCTATACTCCCCAACTACCTCATCCCTTAGTATATTTGTCAATAATATTAGCTAAGTCTGGCACCGCCTCTTCAACGTGTTTTTTGGCTGAACCACGCAGTTTTTCATATGTTCCTCGGACGATTTGGCGTTTGACAGTTTTCAGCTTCGCGTCAGTTACGCTTAAGAGCGCGTCTGCTGTAGATGAGGAATTTGCAATCACATACCCTACCGGGTCGCCCTTTCCCACGCCTTCATTCCAAATGGGATCGAGCGCCGTCAAGCACTGGGGCAAAAGCTGTTCAACGCCATAAGCAATGTATCCAGGCTTGACTCCCTTTAAGGCACCGAAGGCAGCTTTCAGAGCTATACCGCTGATACCTGACTTAGACGCAACTTGTGTTTCGATCATCTTGCAACAATCTTCTACGACCATAGCTTTTTTGTTTGGGTTCAAAAGTTCGTCGCTGAGTCCCATTTCACTCCTCCTGAGAATTCAGTACTTAATTTTCATTCGACTAATTTTTTTGCAAGCAGGAAATTAAAGAAAATGGTTATAGAGATGCCATTACCAGTCCTAAAGATAACCTTGCTGTGCTGTTCAATCGTTGTCTGAAAGTTAGATATAACTTAATTGTGTGGTCTTAGTATTACATTAAAAAGGTATTCCTAAATAAATATACTTAAATATATCATCTGAATTTGTATTGTTTTATATTACAAATTCAAAGTTTAAATAAAACACTAATAGACATGTTAGATGATGCTTAACCAATTGTTGAGAATTTTGTAAGCAGTGGTGCGATGGCAAATAGCAATTATAGACAATTATCATAGCTTAATGGCTATTAAGTCATATGCCAATAGCGTTATTTATTTTTGTCCTGCACTCTTTTGAATAAAAAAATTATTGCGATGACAAGTTGATGCCAATAGCATGTACAATTTTTACTTAAAATTTAAACGATGCGAGACAATGTGTGAGTAGCAAGTTTAACTTTACTCCTGTAATTTATAGTAGGTGTAAGGCTATGATTTCTCCAAATTATGATTCAATTTCTACTGTAAACGAACTGCTGAGAAAAATCAGAATCAAAGAAAGTCAGCTAAAAATTGCACAAGAATCTGACATGGTAAATGTAGTTACAGCATTACAAACTCAACTCTTAGAGTTAGAGGATCAGTTATCAGACTCACCTGACCTAGAATTACAAGCGTTGATGAGTTTGTTGGATGATTGAATTTTTGGCATTGCTGATCAGTGGGATGATTTTTGTCTCACGCACAGACGCAGGGGAAAGTCTGAGCGGAGGTTTCCTCCAATAAGAACTTTCCATGACAAAGGCGCAGAGAGTAAGAGTTTGAGAGATTGAATTTCTAATTTTCATTCCTTGATTCAGGAACGCCGAATTTTTTACTTTAACTTGAGAAAATATCAACACCATAAAATCAAAAACGTAGACTTATAGCGATCGCAGTTCAGTGCAGCTAGTTGAGTTAAACTTCAACCGGATGTTGTCCATAATAAGGCAAAGCCTCTGACCAGTTAGGAGATTTGCCTTGTTGCCAATCAATTTCAGCTAGTTCCAAAATACTTATTACCGTTTGGGCTAATCCAGATTCGGCTTGAATCAACTGATAGCTAGTATTCCAATTGGCTAAAGTTTCTTGCCATGCTTCTGGTGTCATAACTGTATCTGGTAATAAAGCTATTAGCCCAGAAGCATCTGGCATCAGCTGATAAATAGCAGTAAAAATTTGGCCTCGTTGTCCTGGCATTTGGACAGCGAGAGTTTTGGGATTCTGACTTTTGCTTGCTTGTGACCAAGCTACGGCTGCCAAAGTTGAAATTGCAAATACAGGAATATCTAATTGTTGCCCCAACGTTCGGGCAGTAACGACACCAATTCTAGTGCCAGTAAAGCCACCAGGGCCTTTTGCAACTGCAATCAAAGACAAATCTGTCCAAGTTTGTGGTTTGATAAATTCAATTAAATATTGATGTATTAAACTAGATAAATCGCGTCCTAAATTCCAAATTTGAGAGCGAGTCTCACCTGCAAAATTACTAATTGCTATACCTAATTCAGGAGTCGTAGTGTGTAGTGATAAAGCGTATTTTATTGTAGTAGTTTGGGTTGACATAAGTATAAATTTATACTAAATAATAATTATTCTCAGCCGACCTGATTGCAAATTATTCATATTTTGC
Source organism: Nostoc sp. PA-18-2419 (assembly GCF_005869855.1). Taxonomy (GTDB): domain Bacteria; phylum Cyanobacteriota; class Cyanobacteriia; order Cyanobacteriales; family Nostocaceae; genus Nostoc. The sequence continues at coordinate 8,537 of NZ_SZNH01000063.1, forward strand.
CGAAGACATTAAACGCTAAAAGTATTTTTTTGTCAACCTTTGGGTGATTTTGGCGGGAGATGGAGGGTTTTTGCGTGTACTTTCTCTCGCTAAACATCAAGGTAATTACCTAATCATAAGATAAGTATTAACAAATGCGATCGCCAAATAATTGTTCTAGCACAGGGCGGCTAAATCACGCCATCCATTCAAAATGTCTAAAACTCTAATGCAACAGTAATTATGAATTACGAATTACCCATAGCGTTACTAATTATTTTAACTACAGCTAATTGCTGAAGCTGAGTTAACTCTAGTTAAATCTCCAATGAATATGCCTGTATATTTATAAGGTGATGAACCAGAACAAGTCATCGGATTTGTATTAGCACGACGGGGAGTCCACCACGAATCTGCGTTCACTGTCAAATTGATGCCATTCCATAATAATCCGGTGACAACTAATGAGTTCGTTTTACCATCATCAGCCTTTTTGGCAGTCAGAAATGTGGCATAGTAAACGCTACCATTGTCTGGATTAATTTTTGCTAAAATTGCAACTTTTGGCCCGCCACCACTTCCATAACTAGGTAGCCAACGACCAGTAGCAAAGCGTCGAAAATCATTACCAGGCTGGCTACCTGTGGATGAGAAAACACCATACAAAACGTTTCCTCCATTCCAAAGTAGTCCGTAGCCTGTACCATCATCATTCGTTGTTTCGTAATCAGTGCGACACCATTTCTTGAGACCATTCTGAAAACTGACGATTCGAGGGTCTTTGTTTTGAGATGATACTTGCTGATAACCAATGTAAATAGTTGTTTGCCCCACAGTTACTTTCGGGCCATTTTTACTTTTGATAGTTGTCTCTGTGTCATTGCATGTAAATGTCACACCTTTACCGATAGATGACTGTACACTACTTTGGGCAAAGACTTGCAGGATTGGAAAGTCAGCAGCTAATGTAACTGATAAAAACAAAAATACTAGATATTTTGGCAATTTAGGACAATAAATCATTGAACTTTGGTGGTTAACATGTTTAAAAACAAACGATATCACAAAGTTTCAGTAATTGCTAACTCTTAATACTCTGAATAGTTGGTGTGAATATTTATTGTTCTGATGAGGCAGTTCGCGTAGCGTGTCGAACACAAGGCAGGAGACAATTAGCACGATTAAACAAGGTTTAAGCTTATCTAATTTTTATTAATATAGTTTTGTTTTTTTACACCGTTTTACCTATAGCAATCAGATTTTATTTTTGAAAAAACCTAAGATATAAGGGTGTGTTATCGGCGAGAGTACAGCACCACATCAAGGTTTTGGTGCGTTAGCCCATAATATAACATACCCTACTGGTGTGGCAAAGCTGAAATAGCCTCTAAGCGTGACTCTCGTGGGATGGGCGTCTCGCCCGTCCGAGGCGGGCAGGATGCCCACCCCACAAGAAATTTTATTGCAACATTTAAGGTTTGCCACGCCACTAAGTATATTTCATCCAATCAAATATAAGTTTTATATGGTCAAAAAAAGTCAAAGGTCAGGTGGTCTTTTTTTATTGAATAATAAATTATTAAAGAATCAAATTAGGAATAATTTTAACCCTAGCACTCTCAATCATTCATAAAAAACAAAATTTCTAAGTTATATCAAAACTAGGGTATTTATAGTTTGTAATTGTTGCAAATTAAGAGAATTTTTAGGTTTATAAGTATTAAGTAAATAAAAACTGATGACGGAATTTGATATTATTAATACTTTATGCATCACTCCTGGTAAATTATGCGTTGATAAACAGTTATGTATTGTTATACACCAGTTTAATAGTTTATTTATCTTCTAACTAAAGAAGCGGAGAATTGTTAAATATTTATATATTTTTATATACATTTATGTTGCCGTTATTATTATATTTTGCAATTTGAGATGTATTAGTTTGACCACTACTTGTTTTCTGTAGCTTTATTTTTGTCAACATTACAAAGATATCCATTGATATAATTTTTGAGATAAAACGTATCCAGAGACACAAAGAAACTTAACTTATATTGTATACCTTTAGTAGTAGTGTCTTAATTCTTGTGATGGAAGTTGGGTAATAATAGAAACAATTATTATTAGTACTCAATCATTGAAGGAGTGAGAAAGTGGATTAAACAACAATCACAATTTAAGGTTGAAATCCTGGATTTTTGGAGTATCGTACCGAATCTAATTTATTTGCTAGTCAAAATTTGGCTCGGTGCTGGGGTTGCTCGTACATTAGTATAATCTCAAGTCAGCATCCTTTGGCTTACTACTTATGTGAGCTAGGAAATCCTCTAACCAAAGGTAGAAGTAATACTTAGCAAAATGTTATAGCTTGTTTTTTTAAAAGTAATAAGCGTACCAAAAATATTCAGTGTTTACTAAGTAGTTTCTACATTCAATTTACATTGAGTATCTAAATTTAATTGCTAAATGTATTATTTAAAAACTGAATTATATATAGTTTTGTCGTATATAGATAATAGAAAATCTTTATAAAGGTACTATTATCAATTCAAGTTAACAACAATTGCAGCTTCATGAAAATCGAATTTTTCACTCAACAAAATCAGAGATGCTGCAATACCAAGTCTTTACCAAGTAGATTTTTTACCCAACCTCTGCAAGTAAGTAGCGGGAATTTAAGGTGAATATAGAAAAGTTTATCCAACGCGCAGAAGTATTGCACAAGCGTTTAGCAGATTTATACCAAACTGCTAGCGTATTGCCTTGGATTCCATCAGATCTTCTGCCAGACGCTTTTAAGGAACTCTATAGCACCTCAAAGATAGTGCAGTTAGCGGCAGAGGAACTGTATCAACAAAACGAGGAATTAATACAAACACGGAATTGGCTAGAAGCAGAACGCCAACACTACCAAGACTTATTCGAGTTGGCACCAGACGGCTATTTAATAACGAATACAGAAGGTATTATTCAAGAAGCTAACCACACAGCAGCTAAATTGTTTAATGTTTCAAAGAATTTTCTTGTGGGCAAATTAATAATTAATTTTGTCCCTCTTGAAGAACGTCAACAGGTTTGTGATGAACTCATTCAACTGTCGCAATCAGGAAGAGCTAAAGAGTTGTTAATACGTTTGCAACAAAGTCATGGCGAGTTGTTTGATGCAGCTTTGACAGTGCTTGTTGTCCGTAATCTGCAAGGGAAAGCCACCTCTTTACGTTGGATGCTACGTAATATTTCTCAGCGTCAATCTTTTGAATCAGCAGTAGTTAAGAATCATAGCAGCGAGCTGTTTTCTGAGTATCCTGTGCATAAACATTCTAAAGGAGAAACTATTCCTCTTAACCCACTAGTCATTTGCTATGTTTACCAGGGTTTAGTCAAGTTAAGTACTTATTGCGAAACAGGCGAAGAAGTACTCTTAGGATTAGCAACAGCAGGAATGGTTTTTGGTACTAGTTTGACTTCTCTAAATGTTTACCAAGCAATAGCTCTTTCTGATGTTAAATTGGTATCACTTTACGTAGCAGAAGTAGCAGCTTCGCCAACTTTGAGTCATACTCTTTTACCAAAAATCAATCACCGATTACAGCAAACAGAATCTTTTTTAGTCATTTCTGGCAGAAGAAGAGTACAAGAGCGGCTCCACTATCTATTAGAACTTTTGAAACAAGAAATCGGTGAAACTGTACCAGATGGAACTCGCTTGAGTGTTCGTTTAACTCATGAAGATATTGCTAGTGCTTGTTGTACTACAAGAGTTACAATTACTCGATTGATGGGCAAATTACAAGAACAAGGTGTAATTGATTTAGACTTAAAAAAACATATTATTTTGAGAGCTTTAGATTAATTAAATGGGTCGTTATAATAACCGTCAATATGACCAAAGAGAAGCAATCCCAAAAACAGGCGAGTATTACTAATTAGGAATTCATATCAAACTTGGGCATCTGATTATTCAGTATAGCGACGCGGTGTATAAACCCAAACATTACCGTTGCAGCGGTTAATAATTCGGGTTTTTGTGGAACCGACAAGAATAATTGTCCGCATGTCGGCGGTAGCTGGTGCTAACTCCTCAAGTGTTATTACTTTCACAATTTGTCCTGGTCTGCCGAGATTTCGTGCTAAGACTACTGGTGTATCCGAAGTTCGATATTGCAACAAAATATTTCTCGCTTCTGCCAGTTGCCAAGTACGCTCTTTGGAAACAGGGTTGTAGAAAGCAATTACGAAATCAGCTTCGGCAGCAGCAGCAATTCGTTGGGTGATCGCCGACCAAGGCTTTAAGATGTCAGAAAGAGAAATTGCACAGAAGTCATGCCCAAGGGGCGCACCAATAGCTGCTGCTGCTGCCTGCATGGCTGAGATGCCTGGTGCTACATGAATGTCGATACTCTCCCATTCCGGTTTAGGATAGCGATCGCATACTTCAAAAACTGCTGTTGCCATTGCATAGATACCAGGGTCACCAGATGAAACCACAGCTACATATCGCCCAGATGCAGCTAAATCAAGCGCCATCTTTGCCCGTGCTTCTTCTTGGCGGTTATCAGATTCATGCCGTTGCTTCCCATCTCCGAAAGAACCGATTAAATCTAAGTAAGTTTTGTAACCCACCAAATCAGTTGCCGATTTAAGTATTTCCTTGACTTCCCCAGACATCCACTCTTGACCACCGGGGCCTGTACCAATAATCGCTAACCGTCCGCGTGGTTGACCAATGGTATTGGGGTCAATTGGCTTTTGGGCAATGGCGATCGCCATGTGACCAGAAAAAGATATGGGAAATGCGCCTGTAGCTGCTATTACTACGGCTTGGGCGGGGCTATAACCTTGTGAAAGTAAGTTTTCTAGCTGATTTGAGGTAAAAAAGCGAGCAGGTACTTTCAAGGTGCTAGCTACGGCGTAGATGGCAGGATTGGTAGCAGCGGTAATGGGTGCAAATATGCCTGCGACTGATGCGGTTGCTAGTGCGGCATCAGCTAATAGTTGGTGTATTAAGGCTAGTGTTTGGTCTACATCAATGATGGCATCAATGGCGATCGCTATAGTTGCAGGATAATAGACAAGGCAGTTAGGTGCAGAAGTCACTAAGCGTTCTGTAACCTGAATGGTCAAATCTCCATTTGCATCTATAGGCAGTTTGCTATTGCTCAACCAAGGTGCTGTACCTTGTAGCTTGACTTGCGCCCCAGCTAGCAAATCTGAGATAAATTTTTTTGCATCGTCTGGGTTCGCTAAATGATATCCGGGGGGAGGAGATAACAGCGCTGTGCCCAAACGTAAATCGCCTGTGGCGGTAATTGCGGGTTTTATCTCAAGCGCTTGAGCAATCCGGCGTGCCAAATCATTTACTCCACCAAGTCCGCCCAACAGAGGAACAACAGCGCTACCATCTTCAGCCACAGCTAGCACTGGTGGTTCTTGTCCTTTATCACAGAGCATCGGAGCTAGCGTCCTAATCAAAATACCAGCTGCACAAATTCCAATCAACGGTGTTCCCTGAGCAAATAACTCCCGCAGCGTCTCGCCAAAATTCTTAAAGCTGACATCAACTCCAGACGTGCGACCCTCTAAACCGTATAACGTCGTTCCTGGTAGGACGCTGATTATTTTGTGTGCTACTGCTACGCTATTTTGACCTAGTATTACAATGGCGGGTGCAACGTTCATCATTAATAAATTACAAATTAATTAAATTAGTATTTTTACTCTTACTAAAAACGTGGAATTGAAGATGGCAAACAACGCGCATAAATAATCTTGCAAATGCTTGAGTATACCTGCACCAAAATATCAAGTTTAACTTCTTGTGGAAGTTGAACTTGTATATCAATCAAAGCTTCAGTGATTGGGGTGCGTGAGTAGTGTTTTCGTTCTTGCATACTAATTATCGTAAACTGCCTGTGTTAACAGGGGCAATGTAAATTACAGTGCCTTTACAATATCCCAGCTTGTTTGACGTGCATTTGGTCTGATAGGAGTTTCAACAAATAATGATTTGAAGTGAGGAGTGAGGGGAGATGAGGGAGTGTGGAAAGTGTAAAGAGGTGAGAAGCTTTTTAAATCTCCCCACCTCTATGACACTCCTTCTTTGCCCAATATCAATTAGCTTTACGCTCTTTAAGTACTTGGTCTAGTAAGTTTCGTGCAGGTTGCGCTTTAGTCAATGCTGCTTGATGGTCACTGTATGCACGAACGAGGCGAGAAAGACTGCTCACACCTGCCTTGAGTTGCTCAAGTTCTTCACCACTAATCAATTCTCCATCCAGCATCCGCCCAATCAAAGGTTTGATGTCGCCCACTTCTTGGCGGACTTTTTGGAGCTTTTCTAAAGAACTTAGTAAGGTTTTTAACGAGTTCAAGATATCATCAATATCTTGGCCATCTTCTACTGGTTCAAGCTCCTCTTCAATTGTTACTGTATCTTGATCTGAAATTGCAGGCAATTCCTGTGCAGAAGTTTCATTTTTAACTCCGTTTGACCGTGGCATCAACATTTCCTCAAGGAATTTTTCTTAGTGTATCGCTTATTTTAAGTTTCTCAAGAGATTATCGTTATAATTAGTTAAATAAATAATTATAAAAATTAAACTGGATGTAAATATAATAAACTATCTATAATTCTATATTATTTACAGTGTTGTTCAAGAAGAGACATAGCCAATTCAAAACTATTAGGTTGAGTTTGTACTGCATAAGCTTCTCTTTCTAAATCTTGCCTATGGATATCGGTATAGCGCATAAAAAATGGTCGAGCATAATTGATAGGCTGAATATTTAAACCTAAAGTTTTTATTTTTCCTTTTCCCGCACATACTTGTGCAGCATGAACAGCTTCATGAGTTAGGGTCTGAGTACCGATGTTTAGCTCAAAAACTACTGGATTAATCCAAATTTTTTTACTAGCTTCTTGTAATAAACCATAAGCGCCTCGCTTTGGTGGTAGTTTAATTATTATCTGAAATCCAAATTTTTCTAATTTATTTTTTAACTCAATAAATTTTTTATCTGGATCAGCTAGTTGAGCAGTTAATAAGAAAGAAGTTAATAATAAAGTTGGTATCATAAAAAATGTGTGTTGCCTTCCAACTAAGCCAAAACATTTAAAATTATCTGCCCTCAATTAACTATAATAAATAATCCCTTTTTTGTTACTTACAGCAGAGAATAATTTGAAACTTATATTAATTATGAATTATAAATTACGCCCAGCAGGGAAGTGGTACGCTCCACTTCTTGCGCTCTCAATGATATTTTATAAACAATCAATTGAAGATAGCGTGATAGCGAAAAAGCACTCTTGTCAAAGAGTTATGGAAAATTAAAATATGTGGAATTTTTGATGAAATCAAACACCAATATTATATCTCTATTAACTACTTTATAAAATGCTACAAGTTTTGTGATAGTTAAAATTAAATTCACATAAAAGAAAAGTTTTTAAATTTAGTTAGGTATGACTTCTACAATGATGATACTTAGTTCAACCTGAAGTACTTGTATTTTCTTTAATAAGCTCATCTTTATTATCGATAACTGAAAGATGCACAATATGTACTGAACAAGGAGCATGGTGAAGGACATAGTTACTCACACTACCGAGAAATAATTCCGTTAACCCAGACCGACCGCGACGCCCCATAACAATTAAGTCAGCCCCATAACTACGGGCTGTCTCACAAATAAGGCGACCAGGATTGCCAATATTTTGAGTAAATTCCGTAGTCAGATTTGCTGTATTCCCTTCGGCACAGAAAGATTGCAACATCTCGATACCTAGATTTTTAACAGTATCCCACTGCTGCTGGTATAATTCGAAGTTTTGAGTACTCAATTCTGGGTAATAGTCAAAATTTGACATTGAAGGTATGTAAGGGCTACCATCTTCTTCTGGTGATAGGACATGCAATAGCATCAAGTTAGCTTGTGTTAACTTTGCTAAACTCAATGCTTGGTCAAAAACCTTTTGCTTTATTTCCGAGCGATCTAATGCAACTAAAATCTTTTTAAACATATATACCTCCAGTTCTATTGGTAATTGCTCTTGACGATTTCGGATTTGCAGATGTTAGATTGTCAAAAACGAGCAATCCCTTTACTATGTTTGGTGACAGTTTACACTATTTTCAATAACTGTGGAGTGCCCTCCATACTGCTGACCAGCAGACCCTTCGATTTGCTCAAAAGAAAGACTCAAAGATTTGTTCTAATTTATCATCTGGAGTGCCAATGCCAGTGTCCCAGATGATGATGGCAATGCATTGAGTATTGAGTGGTGCTAGCGGTAGCGGGGCATTTAGCCCGTTAGAAGTTCCGATTGTTACCCTATCTATTGTCTGCTGATTGACATGGACTCCTTGAAGCAAGGAACTTCAGAGCGCGGCGATTGGGTGAGTCTGGAGCAAATAGAAATGTGCCTAAATGTCCAAAATGCAATTATTAGATAAGTTTTACTAGTCATCCTCAAAATAGCAATAAATTGATTCATGTTTTCACAGAGTAGGGAAAACTCACGTATTTAAGTAATAAATCTATATTTTTTAATTTTATACTCAGTAAGTTATTTGCATTTGGCCAATTTTTCCTGTGAGCGAAGTATTGACTTAACCATAATATTTTGACAAGCTAATAGTTAGTTAATCTAACATAAATGAGTGCATCGAAACTTGTGACAATACTTACAGGAAAAATTAATCTCTGGCAACCTTCTAGCGAGTCAAAATCAGTGATTTTAGAAACTCAGGGACTGACGCGCCGTTTTGGCAAGTTAACTGCTGTTAATAACCTGAGCATATCTGTGGAACAAGGTGAAGTATTTGGGCTGCTGGGTCCGAATGGGGCAGGTAAAAGTACAGTAATTAAAATGTTGACAACTTTACTGCCAATTAGTGCAGGGAGAGCAACTTTAGCTGGCTATGATGTGACTCGTCAATCGGATCCTGTCAGACGCGCTATCGGCTATGTACCCCAAGCGCTATCTGCTGATGGTAGCCTCACGGGTTACGAAAATCTGTTAATCTTCGCCAAGCTTTATGAAATACCTGCCAAAAGACGCGATCGCTGCATCCGTGAAATTCTAGAGTATATGGGTTTGCAAGATGCAGCCAAGCGCTTAGTACGAACCTACTCTGGTGGGATGATCCGCAAATTGGAAATTGCCCAATCGATTTTGCATCAACCCCAAATTTTATTTCTAGATGAGCCGACTGTCGGACTAGACCCCATCGCCCGCACTCAAGTATGGCAACTCGTGCTACAACTTTGTGCTGATTACAGCACAACTATATTTTTAACAACCCACTTTTTAGAAGAAGCGGATAGTCTTTGTAACCGAGTAGCGATTATGCAACAAGGCGAAGTCGTGACCACAGGCGCACCAAGGGACTTAAAAGCCTCTTTGGGTAAACCTAACGCAACTTTGGATGATGTCTTTATTCACTACACAGGCGACCAGTTAACATCAGGAGTCAACTACCGTGACACAGCAAGAACCAGACGTACTGCCCAACGGTTGGGTTAAGGTACAACCTACTCGCCGAGCTAATTTCATCTCTGCATTTATCGAGCTAATTACCAAAACCTTAGCGATCGCTGAATTGGAAGTACGTAAACTACGCCACGATCCCACTGATTTAATAGTTCGAGCTGTGCAACCAGCTTTATGGTTGCTAATTTTTGGGCAAGTTTTCTCCCGGACTCGCGCCATTCCTACGGGAAACGTACCTTATTTAGATTTCATCTCTGCTGGGATTCTGGCTCAGAGTGTCCTGTTTGTGGCAATTTTCACAGGTGGGATAACGTTGATTTGGGAGCGAGATTTAGGGATTGTACATAAATTTTTAGCTAGTCCTACACCCCGTATGGCGATGGTTTTGGGTAAAGCACTGGCATGTGGAGTGCGGTGCTTATCACAGGTAGTAGTCATTTACGGATTAGCATTTTTATTAGGTGTTAAACTCAACCTCCATCCCCTAGCGATTCTGCAAGTGCTAGTGTTGGTGTTGCTAGCGGCGGCTTGCTTTTGTCTTTTTTCATTAATTATTGGCTGTTTGGTGAAAACGCGAGAACGAATGACGGGTATTGGGCAATTGTTAACGATGCCCTTGTTTTTTGCTAGCAATGCCATCTATCCCATTTCCTTGATGCCCAATTGGTTAAAATTCCTTTCCCATTTAAATCCTTTGACTTATGAGGTTGATGGCTTACGGAGCACCATGCTGCTCAGAGGCACTAGCATCTATGGCTTTGGTCTGGATTGTACAATTCTCTTATTAACATTAATAATCTTAGCCATCATTAGTGGACGACTTTATCCACGGGTGGCGATGTAATCAGGAGAACAACAATCCCATGACCTTGGATAAACCTACTCAAGGTACAACTTCCGAAGAATGTGCTGCCAGAGTAATGGAAACAGTTCCATTAGTAATGCGGTTTATCCGAGCGGATATGCGTGCCCACAGCGCCGCTTTTTTATCTATACCTCAGTTGCGATCGCTGGCATTTATTAACCGCAATCCTGGTGCTTCATTATCTGACTTGGCAGAGCATTTGGGTGTCACCTCTGCCACAGCATCAGCAACCATAGAACGCTTAGTACAACGCAACTTTGTCGAGCGGATCGCTGATCCTCAAGAGCGG
>NZ_SZNH01000064.1 GCF_005869855.1 Nostoc sp. PA-18-2419
AAAAGCATATCTATCTTTAACTAATATGATGCTTGCTAAGTTTCAAGATGCCAAATTGTTGGAAGCTAATATGTTGCGATCTAATCTTCAAGGAGCTAATCTTCAAGGAGCTAATCTTCAAGGAGCTTTTCTTCAAGGAGCTTTTCTTATAGGAGCTAATCTTCAAGGAACTAATCTTCAAGGAGCTAATTTTCAAGGAGCAGTAACGGATAATTTTATATTACAAACTGAGCCAATTTATAGAAATCCTAAATGATGTAGTGTTCGGTTTATTAACCAGACATCATATTATTCAAGAAAGTGGGGAATATCAGCGCGATAGCTAATCTTAGTCAAACAGTTATGCAAATCATGTGTAAAATCGTTGTAGACTAAGGGTTCCGGGTCTACAGTCTGCCAATGAAAATAAATCGACACGGACGCGCCAAAGTTCTAACGCAGTCAGAGATACAGCTAATTTTCAGTGATGGCTTAGACAATGATCGCGATCGCACTTTGTTCGGTGTCTGCCTGTTTAGTGCCTGTAGAATCCGTGAATGCTGTACGCTACAAACTCAAGATATCTACACACCCAAGGGAAACGTTAGACCGCAGTTTGTCATTAGAAAGTCAAACACCAAGGGGAAACTTGCCACTAGGGCCATACCAGTGATTGAAGACCTACGGCGTTTACTGGTTGAATACTACCCATTGGCAGGGGATGATTATCTGTTTCCCGGTCGCAGTAACGGACATATCAGCCATGACTCAGCAGCTAGGATACTGAAAACAGCTTGTCAGCAGGTAGATATTTTTGGAGTCAGTACCCATAGCTTCAGGCGTACCGCGCTCACCCAGATGAGTAACGCTGGCATCCCACTGAGAGTTATTCAGGAAATTTCGGGGCATCGGAATTTAGAGCAGTTGCAGAAATATTTGGAAGTGACTGACGAGCAGGTGTTGGGGGCGGCGGCGGCGTTGTCGATGCTCTCCCCAGTAGGGGGAGATGTCGGGAAATATCTGTTAGACGACATCACACAAATTGCGGCTACTGAGCAGGTGTAGCCCCGGTATCGCTACGTCACATCTTGCCCATCTGGTACAAGTGCAGTTAAATCGATTTCTAATTCAATTTTGCGACCATTCCCTTTACGATTATCGTAGGGGTTTAAATCGTGCTTGAGGTTGTGGTCATCAATTCGAGTTTGGTAATTCTCTAAAATTGCCTTGATGGTAGCTGGTTTACTTCCTGTGAGAGATTGAATGGCAGTTTGATTTATGTGCCATTTTTGGGCTTTCTCGGTGCAATTATTATTGTGTGTTTCCAGAGCGTATATGGCGCGTCTAGTTAATTCGTCTGCTCTGCCAGGATGGGTTTTGTAAGAGTCACTTTTTAAATCTTCTGTTGATACTGCTGTCAAGTCTTCTGAAGATTGCTTAACTTTACCAGTGATGGTTTTTGCGTACACATGGATTGCACGGCGCACAAAGTCAGCAAGTGTTATACCAGAGTGAGCTAAAGCGCTTTCTACCATAAGAGCCGTCTCTACATCCAGTTGCAAACTTGAAATATTTATATCATCAAGGGTGATTTGTAATCGTGTTTCAGTTTCAGTTTCAGTTTCAGTTTCAGTTTTAGTTTCAGTTTTAGTTTCAGTTTTAGTTTCAGTTTCAGTTTCAATTTCAGATAGCTGTTCAGAGCTTGGTTTTTCCCATTGAGCGAAATATTTAGAACGTTCGTCATCGCTTTTGATATCCCACCTATCTTGATTTGTGGTCACATACCAAAGTGAAAGATGCTCATAACGTTCAGGTTTATTTTTTCCAGCTTTGGTGAGATAGTAACCTGCTTTATTGTTCTCACTGGAAGGAAAAGCTTGTTCAATCGCATTCCTAAAAGCTGTTCGAGGTCGTTTAATACTGTTTTCGTTGGGAATTTCATCAATAATCGCTTGCCAATATTCCAAAGTTATTTCACGAATTACAGACTCTTCCTTTTTACCTTTGAGCTTTTTTACTAGTTCTTGCCCAAGCCTTTGACCATACATCAGTTGGCTTTCATCAGATTGTTTTTTGATAGAGTCTACAGTAGTTGTGTTCTTCATATACCTATACTAACCCTCTTGTTTATAAATATAATATACCTATACTATCCCTCTTATATTGCTTTGTCAAGAGGTTATGTATAGGGATTGATTAAACACGGGTAAGCGTTCCAGACTTGATTTCATAACGCTTGTAGGCGTTGATAGTGCTTTCATCGTCATCACCTAGCACAAGCTTTGCAAAGTCGATGAAGTCGTAGGGGTCAACGTTGCCATCATTCACAATTGCGGCTCTTAGATATGCGGCGCGAAACTTATGATAAGTACGCTCATCAGTTGGGAAAATGTCCCAGGATTTACAAGCTTCGTTTAAGGTTTTAGAAAAGCGTCGGTTTACTCGTTCCGGGTCTTCATCTTGCGGAAAACGCTTACCTTTTTCATCAAGCCACTGCAAGGCAAAACAGACCAATTCAGCACTTATTAGTGTAGGAATTTTAAAGATTACATCTCTGAGATGGACTGCCTTATCACCCTGCCTTATCTTGCGGGTTTTGCCTTTGAGTTGACCTTTAAAAGCAAGTTTGTAAGTGTCGATTTTTTCAAAGGTGGCTGATAGATGCACTTCTGCCATACGGCGGCCTGTTGCGAGTGCGACCGCACAGCTGACATCGAGCCAATTAGCATCCTGACCATTTTTGATATCAGTCAGAACATTGTGGGCATATTTGAGAGAGTTTGTAAGGTCAATTTCAATCCTATTTATTTTTTCCCTACGCTCTGTTACAGTCTCTCTGTAGCGTGAGTTTTGACGCTCTTTATAGCTTGCGAATTGGTAGCTAAGGGCATTGCCAAAATGAGTAATGATTGTTTTGACTGGATTGATTAAAGCATGATCTTTCAATTCTGTTTTTGCAGCAGTAAGAAGTGCTTTTTTCAATGCTGTAATCTGCCTTAATGCCGTGCCATACTCTTTTTCGTCTTCTGGGCGCGAGTCCGGGTAATTGATTTTTAAATTTTTGGTTTCAATAACTGCTAATCGCTCCCATCCCAAAAAATCACCTACACCTTTCTTTCTCTGGGTTAGCTTGTATGGGGCCAAAGCTTCAAACTGAGGTAGTAGCCAGCTTACACGCTCGTCAATATAAGTGTTTTCTAATTCATCAACACCCTTTAGTTCTCTAGACATCTCCCTAATTCCTTGGTTACTTTTAGAGAAAATTTATATATTTAGATAGTAAACAAGGAATAAGTAGATGTCAATACATTGTGACTTGTATAGGGATAAGTGTTTTGCTACCGAAGTTAACCGGATAGGCAATACACCGTTCTATAAATTGAAGGGAGGCTAACAACCTGCCTTAATTTTTGCTTACTTTTTCAATTGTCCTTGTGGCTGTATCACAGAGTTAGCTGATGAATTTGTCAATCTGCCAGCGATCGCCCCCACGAACAATACCCCGATCATGCTGAAAATGATTAGCTTAATTGGCAAGTCGCTAATGCTGAAAACATGAAGCGATCGCTTCTCAAACTCCCAATTAACCATCATCAATTGCACTGGATTAAAATCAAACCACTCTTGACTTTTGATTAACTCAACATTGCATTGGCTAAATTGTTGATGTAATTCGCCCTCTACCTCTGCCATATCCTCTACGTAAATAGTCTTGAGGATTTTCACATTACAAGGCGGTTGATTGCGATGAAAATTATCAAGTCGAGCTTCGGGATTTCTGGATAATCCAATTTTACATCTACGCAACCATGCACCAGGGATTAAGCCGTGATACCCCTCTGCCTCCATTAAATAAATAAATCCCGGCTCATGGTCATTTTTGGGCTGATAGATAATCGTCGAGATTTCATCAAAGTCCATATATTTATTTCCAGACTATCTTATTGCTAACTGTGCGTTTCTTGCACTCACAGCAGCGATATCTGTTATCGTTTTGTCGTTTCAAATTTGCGCTTCCACAGTGGGGACAGTGGGGACTTGTGCCAGATTGGTGATTACCCCCTATAGTCGAAATTGGTGGCAATCCTACCATTGTGTCAGCGCTTACTGTGCTTGCATTTGAGGTGCTACGTGCCAAAAAAGTGTCACTCGTGCCAGAGGACTTGGCAACCCTTGCCAGTCGCTTTGTCTGGTCTATTTCTTGATAGTTAAAACTCACCTTATCCAGATTGGGTAAAAAGTAAAGCTTGGGTGAGCGAGAGTCAACTATTAAAGCTACTCTTAACAATCTGGCATCGTCGGTAACTAACTCGTTTTTATGGTCGATGTATTCTTCGATAGCGTCTAAATTACGAGTTAACTTAGCCAAATTAGACTCGCTGTTTTTCCCCTTTCCGTAGGTATTTAGGTAATGTCTAATTTTGGGAATGCCAATGATAATTTCAGTAAACAGCGACCGATCATCATTGGTAAAACCTGGGATTTGTTTGGTCATCACTGATTGACCCGACACAATCCAGCCAATGTTATTATGACCAAACTGTTTGAGAATTTTCTTGAAGTTTTCGCCTGTTTCGTATGGTTCACTAGAAGAATTAAGGGTATTGTCTAACTCTTCCCATACCCAGATTTGAAAGTAGTTAGCTGCAAAATTGGGATTGTGAATACGGAATCTACCATCGTCTAGACAATCTTCAAAAGATTTAATAGCGGCAGTTGTGTCGCCATATTGAAGAAAAATATCAAGGGGATAACTAGAATCTTTGAGTGAACCGACAGCACCGGGATAACTCACATTTACTAAGGTGTGTGGCACTCTCTCACCCTTGCCAGTATTGCCGCGAGTGCAACCAGCTTTCAAAATTTCGCTAATCATCACCGCGCTTGTGGGAGTTTTCCCCATGCCCGGATCTGCTATCAGCCGATAACGAATTGGATGACTGACCACGTAATTAATAAACTCGTCAGCAGTCCCAAGCATCAACCTGATTTCATCTGCTTTGATAGCTGGTTCTACACGGTAACTCACCACAATACAGTCGGTTATTTCTAACTTGCGAACGCTGGTAATTTTGAATAATCCCAGTTTCTTAACCAGTACTTCTGAATGCTTGCTGATAGCTTCTACAATTGCTTTGGGGTGAACAGAGCGCGAATACCCATAACCCACATCTACAACGCCGTCAGGCTTCACATGGAAGCCTTTAACGTTTAAAGCTAACCTGATATCAGTAAACAAGATACGCGCTATCTCATTGGCGATTTTCCCGTTGATATCAAAGCCAAAGTCACCATACACGGGTTCTACTAAATCACCAAGTAATTGTTGCTGTAACTGCCCTACGCGCTCGTTTAGTAGCTCGATTTGAAGAAGGTAGTTTTGGCGCTCATGTGCGATCGCCTCAACTACCTCGTCTAAATTTTCGTTGTAGCTACTTGCCAAACTCTTGATAATTTCTGCTTTACTTTGATGCCCGTGGTGTACTTTCTCCGACCATGATTGCAGCCGTCTAAACAACTGCATAGCTTCAGAGGTAATAGAATCGTGTTCAGTGTAAATTTTTTCTAATTCGTGTGACTTGGCAACCTGAAAGCGTTTGTTAGCTTCTGTTTCTACTTGAGTTTTAAAGTTAAATTCCCATTGCTCAGTCTCACTTTCCAGATATTCAATGCGTTGGGCATCTTTTTGAGATTGGGTAGATAATTCATTTAACCTGGCTTGCAGTTGGGCGATTAAACCCGTGTTTTCTAGTTTGCTGTGACCTAGTGAGTTGATAGTATTCCGAGCTTCCTTAAGCTCATCTTTCAAGGATTCTAGAAGGCTTGTAGCGTTGGCTAACTTTGACTTGCTCCTTTCAAATTCCCTGATTATTTTATGGAGTGTTTCGCCTGCTTGTTTGTTCTTGGTTTCAGCATCGTTTAATAGTCTTTGTGATTTAGTATCCGCGATAAAGTAAGTAATAAAACTTGCTGGCAATGCTCCTACACCCAGAATAGAGATTAGTTTGGCTATATCGTTGGTGAACCCTCCAGAAGCAACCGCTATTACCGAACACAAGCTAAAAGCACTTAGCCCTAAGCCGTGAGATAATTTCATGATTTTACCTCTAGGTAATCACCCAACTGTGCTTTAAAGCTTGCCAGGTTTCCTTGTGACTCAACAGTTTTTAGCCGCAATTCCTCAGCTTTAATCTGTGCTTGCAATAGTTTTTGGTCAAGCTCATCTTTGCTATAAATGGAAATATTCGTATCGGCAATGGTCTTAACTTGGCTGACATCTAAAGCAACTGATTTTTGGGTAGTCACTTCTTTTTGATTAAGGTAATCCAAATAATTACCTTTGACTTTCTCAATCTCGGTTGCTGCTTGGATACCAGCACCAAAAGCTTTTGAGTGTTTACCAATGACAGTAAATTTCTCGCGTGTCAGGTCGAGCGCTGCACCTGTAAGTTTGAGCGCTCGTGTAGAACCCTCATAAATTTTCATTCCCTTATCAAACTGGCTTTGAGTTGCTTGTGGGAGAGTTACGTCCGGGTTTAAAGGGTCATTTATTCGGTAATCTTCTGGCTTAAAAGCTGGCATCATTCCTGATATCAAATCAGGAGTTACCGTCATCAAGCCAGGAATGCGGCTATCTATGGGGACAGTGGTAGATGTGGCAGATGTGGCAGATGTGGAATTATTAGTGCTAGATGTCGAGTTTTGTTTACGTCCTGCCAGCTTTTCTGCTACAGCTTGAGCCGCTGCTTTTGTAGTGTCAATTTTAGCCATTGTTGAAAAATTTTCTAACGCTGAGTAAAGATTGGTATTTAATTTCTAATTGCCTAAATGCCTTGTCGATTTCGCTAAATTCAAGTGCTAACTCTTCATCTAAGTCATATTTTTTCAGGACAAGATTTAGCTCTTTTTCGTCTGTTTTTGCACTTTGAATTTGATTATCTAATTCATCCATAAACCTTTGTGTACGAGAGGGATATGGGATAATTCATGAGTAATTAAGACACATCCCCAGGATGGGATTTTACAAGTGCGCGGGGGATGCCATCATTCCCCGCTTTTTTACACCCGTTTAATTAGCGTCTGCCTTCCCCCCTGTGGTGGGGTTCTGGCGGCGGGTTAGAGTGTTCTGTTGCGGCTACTGCTTTATGTGGATTGCTGGCGAAAATAGCAGGGATAGGCGTGATAAATCCAACCATAAGAGACATGGCTGTTAGGAGAGAGTAGAATTTCATTTGGTTATTACTTTGTAAAGGGTTATGACCGGGCGATCGCGTTTACTTTGGACGGTACGGCGATCGCTTTATGTTGGGAGTGAAAAGCGTTGCCGACTTTGAGCAGAACGGTGATAAATTCCACGTCTAGTTACTGTCGGCTTTCTTGGCGCGGTTAGTTTCTTTCATGAACCAAACCAGCAACTTTATAAGCTCAATCGTCCTATCTTTAGGTTCTTCAGCCTGCATCTGTCTGCAATCGAACGGTACAATTTCAGTCCACAGATATTCAAGAGAAGTCTTGGCATCGGCAACGTTTAAATCAGGTGCATAGCCTTGCTGTAAAAGCCCTTGATAGCTAGGATGTTTTTCAATTTTGTGCAGGACTTCAAAGGCTTCTTCTAGCAGTAGGATTAGTGATACTCGGTCATTCGATTTATGCTCTGCATTTTTCACTGGCATTCTCCAAAAATTTTGCAGATTCTTCCAGACCGCGATTAAAAGCTACTTGAGCAAAGCCAAACAGTAAATCAGACAAGCTAACATCTTGCCTTTCTGTCTCAGAAACTATGTATTCAGCTATCTTTTCTGAGGCTTCGAGTCTTGCGTTGGCAATCACATCTACCAATTGCTCGACCATAGATTTTTCAGTGAAATCTTTGATTTCTAGATCGAGAGAAGCTATTAATCTCTGAGCATTGAAAATTGTACTTTCTGGCGTAAACCCTCGCTTTAAAAGCGTTTGGTACTGCGGATCATTTAATACTTGGTCTAAAAGTGTGTGAGCCTGATTGAGTAGTTGCTGAAGCTGTTGGGTCATGGTGAGAATATTTTTTCTAGTAACGAGTTAGTGAAGTCCAGAGGAGACAGCAGAATGTTGATCCATCTCAGACGATTAACTTTTTTCCCAGTTCGGCGATGATGCCTTCAATTTCTTGGGTAAGGTCGGTTTCATCTGGGGTAACTTCTGGCTTTTGCACTGCTTGGCCAGTCAAGTCTCTAATCACTCCCAAATATCCTTGCTTTTGATTTTGCCAGCGCTGATTTAATTCCTCTGTTAGTTCTGCCTGACGAACGGCCAAATTATTGAGGATGAGTTGGTTCTTAACTTGGGCGATGGCATCGACGGCGGCGATTTCTTCACTGGACTGTTTTGCCAATTGCTCAATTAAAGTGAGTTGAGCGTGATTGCTTGGGCATTGGGTATTGGTGGTTAGATGTTGCTGTTGCCCTAGTAGAGATAGGGTATTTTCTGGCTGTTCTGTGGTTGGTTGAGATGTTTGCTGTATAGGTGTTTCGAGAGTTTCAGTTGGCAATTTTGGCTGAAAGTATGGGGCGATGGCTTCTAAATCTAATTCTGAAATCGCCTTTACAGTGTCGAAATCGTCAGGGCGAACATGGCTTAAAGCAAGTCTTAGTCCTTGCTCTGTGGTCACGTATTTTAGGCAAGCATCATGAATGCTGATTGTGTCTGCTGTTGGTGCTGTGGTTCTCTTCCGTGTTGCCATGATTTACGCTCTTTTTTGTAATTTCTGTAATTGCTGGAATGCTTGCTGATAGCGGTATCTAGAAAAATCGTTGGGGTTTTTGGCGATATACTGCTTTACCCGTTCGCCACGTCGTAGCTGTGCCATTAGCCGTCCTACTCTGCCTAAAACCCATGCTTGATAGGGCGACAAAGGCGACTCGCGGTCAAAACTGCCATCGTGGGTTTTGGGATACGCATCTCTGAAACTGGGAATTCTCCAGAAGGCTAAATTCTCCCAAGTGACCAAGGTCGAGCGGCTCACACCCAAGACCTCAGCTAAATATGTTTTGGTAGAGGGGAAATCAAGGAATGAGTCTAAGTCTGTAGAATGTTTGCTCCGTCTAGGTTTCATGGGTTGACTACAGTAATTAATGTGAATTAATGGTTAATTAGCTATCAATCGATAAATTAAGCAGCAAAATGTAACGTCTAATCGCTAAACCCCTTGTGTAATGAATCTTTGGGGTACTCGTAGGACGCTAATTAGTGGCTGGTTGTCGATCGATTGCTTCTTTAAGCTGAGTATAGCAACTGTATCCACCATATCCACTAGTAGGCATATTTGACATGCTTATGTTAATGTCCAACAGGATAAGATTGTTATATAGGTTATTTGTTTGACGTACTGGATATAGTGGACAAACAGGAGTTATATTTTGGATGAGCAAAAAAGATATGGCCGAGATTAGAGTTTTTGTTCCCCCTGAATTACGTCAAAAATTTAAAGGTAAATGCGTCACTCAAGGTAAAACCATGAGTGATGTTATTGCAGCTTTTATGGAGAAATACATTAAAGAAGATGATAAGGAACCAGCATGACCGAGGCACTTCCCAAGCGGCGATCGCGGCGGGGGGTAGTGGAGTGTGTCACTAGCCGAACAGACAGAATATTAATATTTCCATGCCTACAAGTGAACAGCTAAAAGCCTTTTTCATCAAATGCGTTACAGTCAGCAACTTGCTTCAAAGCATAGAGCTTGTCCGCTACGATGAACGCACCAACAGAATAGTGATGCTGGTTGGAGAAACAATTCAAGTAGAAATTCTTAGCAATGGGGAGACAATAACAGGATGACCGAGTACATGAGTTTGAATGAATCTGAACTGAGGAAATATGTAATCGCACATCCACAGGATGAAGAAGCATTTCAGCATTTCCTTAGCATCATGCGAGCAAAGCCAGGACGAGTAATTACAGCAACAAATGAACAATTTGAGGCTGAGATTAGGAAAAGGCTGGCATCATGAAAAAATTTACCGTTGAACTAATTCTAAGGGCGATCGCTTCAGGGGGAAGTAGCTTGTGAAGAGAGTACTGTACCTTATGAAAAATTTTTCATAAGGTCAAGTGAAGGCGATCGCAAAAATTAACAGAATTCTACTTGTAGTTTATATTCTCTTAGATATCAAACAGCGCCTATATATAGCAAATAGAGTAATTTAGGTAACAAAACTCTACTTTCAGTTGCAAGTAAATATTGCAAAAAACCCTACTCAGTAAGACTTTGCGCTCATACCAGTTGAAAATGTTGTAAGCTAGAAGTCAGTTTTTTATACCTTGCAAGTGACTGCCTGCTAGGTTATGACAGTACAAGAGGGTATGAATGTAGATATACCTAATAGAAGAGGGTTTATCTATACCTATACAAGAGGGCTTATAAATGACTATACAAGAGGTAAAGTTATGACTATATAAGAGGGTATGAATAGAAATTGAAAAAGAAAAAGCCTCCCATCGAGAACCGACAGAAAGCCAAAAATTTTACTTACTAATATCTTAAGTTGGTTCTCAACGATTTCGGGTAATTACAGGTAATATTATTGCACCTGAAGTACCACCAAATTGCTCTAAACCGTTTACTGGTATTGCTTGTAGCTCTTACGATTTCAGGTAATATTAGTCAACTCCAGATCAATAAACTCCAGTTTGCACTGAATTACTCGAAATCGTTCGATGGGAGGCGCTACACGATACAAAAAGAAGCGCCCAAAAATGAAAAAACCCCTCATAAATTTTGAAGAACAGCAGGGGTCATGTGAGACTATTCTACGACAAACTTTAACTAAAAAACAACTAGTCAAACAGATCCACTGTTATAGTCTCACAGACTGCCTAACCATTCTCAAAAACTCTGGCTACACAGGCGATACAGCAATTTTTATTCTCGCTAACTTTCAAACTTTGGAGGTGGAAGCGTGAGAGAAAATTGTCAGTTTTGCAACGGCGAATTTCGATTAAAGGTGACGTGCGATCGCCGAACGAAAACCAGATATTTAAGAGATGGCCACCTCCTGAAAAATTTTTCAGGAGGTCAAGTTGCATCTGTACTTCTCCAAGTTAAAGCCAACGTTAAGGCATTGATGGGGGTGACAAATGCTTAGTAGTCGCCCAATCCCCACGAACAAAAATAATCCTTGTCCAATCTGCGAGAACCTCACAGGAGCTTGCCGAGTTTTTGCAGATGATACAGTTTTCTGTCACGGGCTGGCAGATGCCCGAAAAGGCGAAAAGGCTAATGGCTATGTATGTGTAAAACCTAGCAATGGACATACAGCCACATTCAAACCTGATAATTCTCAAGAATGGACAGAAGAACGGCGGCGGGAATGGGAGCAGCGCAAAGCTTATCTACACCAGCAGGCCCAAGAGCAACACCAACACAAGCGAGAGAAAGCATTAGGTAATTGCGATCGCCATAAGCTTTACTCGGAAATTTTAGACGGTCTGCCACAAGATGAAAAATTAATTGCTGAGTTAGAGCAAAGAGGTTTCACCCCAGAAGAAATTGCTAATTGTGGGTTTAAATCTGTCACCAGATATCAACAACTACCAAGGGAGTTCGATAAACGCCTACCAGGGGTCACAGAGTCCGGTAACAAGCTAATTGTTAGCGGTGATGGTTACTTGTGTCCAATTCGAGATTTTGACGGGCGTATCGTAGCGTTACAGCTGCGGCTGTACAATCCTGGTGACGGTGGACGTTATCGATGGGTAAGCAGTTCAGAACAAACATTACCTCTTTTAGTGGGAGACAGCTTAGAGAATCCCTTAGCTGTATTTCATCCTGCCAAGCCTAAAGGAATTGCCTTTGTAGAAGGTACAGGTGCGAAACCGTTTCTAACTAGTAGGCGATTTAATTTATTGACCATCGGCGCGGCTGGTGGTCAGTTTGCTGTCAGTCCTAATCTTTTAAAAGATGATCTTGATAGGGCATTAGCTCAAACTGGAGGAGAGAAAAAGCTTGTCATTTTCCCCGACGCTGGAGATGTACAAAATCGGCAAGTCGTTGCGCGATTGAAACTCGTTACTGAATTATTGGATAATTTCGGATGGGATTTTCAATTTGCTTGGTGGGGTCAATTCACAAAAAATGATTGCGATATCGATGAGCTTAACTGCATTGAATATCCAAAAATACAGTACATTTCTGCCAAAGAATTTTTTGCGATCGCTGACCAACAGTTAAAGCTAGTTCTCACTCCTGACACAGGTACAGATAAAACTGAAGCCTTTAAGCCAACTGACCTAAATGATTGGAAGGAAGCATACGAGCTAAGGCGTAAGGATAGAGCTGGTTTTAAATTTACCCGCAACGCCCAAATAGTTGTCAAAGATGGGTTTTTACCATCTATCAAGCTTGAGGCTATTCAACCTGGAATCATTGGGATTAAAGGCGATTGGGGGATAGGAAAAAGCTTTTTAATCAGTTCATGGGGCAAAGAGTGGAAACATAAAATTATTCAGGTCGCACACCTAAACGCATTGCTGAGTAATACCGCTCCTAAATTTGACTGTTTTCATCATCGGGAATTAAAAGATATGCAGTTAGGTGTAACATCTGCACCTAGATTATCTATTACGGATATATCTTTAGCTGCAATGTTCGACCCGGAAAAATGGGCGAAGGGTGAAGCATTTATACTGATTCTTGACGAAATTGAGCAAGCTTTAAATTCAATCCAAACCAATAGCAACCTCAAAGGTAAGCTTCGTTTAAAAGCACGAATTAAGCTAGAGTGGCTGATCAAAAATGCTACTTATATTATTGCTAGCGACCGCGATTTATGCGATGAAACTCTCAACTACATTGAGCAAGTACGCGGCGATAATAATCAAGCTTTTCTTATTCATCATACGGGTAAAAAAGGGATTAACCGCCAAGCAATAGTGTTTAACTTTAACAAACGCAAGGATGAGGTACTCACTCAACTGATTAATGATGCAAAGCTTGGGGAAAAGATTATCATTCCTTGCGAAAACAAATCAGATTTATTAGCTATTGAGCTACAGCTACTAGAGGCTGGAATACCAGATAAATCTATGTTTTTTGCTCATGGTGACAATAGTAATGAGCCAGGTACTAAAGAGCTAATTGAGAAAGCTGACGAAATTTATACAGACTATCAGATAATCGGCTACACGATGACGATGGGAACAGCATTGAGTTTTGAGAAACAACATTTTGGGAAATGTTACGCTTTCTTCTCTGGTGACGTTCTTAGTGCAAATTCTCAAGCTCAAATGCTTTTCCGATATCGCCCTGAGTGCGACATCATAGTTTGGATTAATCCCAGACGCAAGACACTAGAAATTGAGCCTGATATTCTACTTAAAAATTTGGTAAAAAAGGTTCAAGAAACTGATGCTTTAATTGCATCGATTGACCAATTAGACGAGCTAATAGAACAGGGTATTTTACTCAATGCTAAAGGTGAAATTAGCCTTGAGGATCTGCCCTGGATTCACCACAAACTAAGCATTATTGCTCGTGCAAATGCCAGTAAAGCTAACCCGTTCCAATCGTTGCATGATTTATTGATTGAGGCTGGCTTCACCTTAAAGCTTGAATGTAATGACCACGAAGAACCACTAACGACGGATGAAGGCAACATTCACAAGGAACAGAAAAAAGAAATTAAGTCAGCTGAGGACAAAGCGATCGCTGATGCTGAACTTATGAGCGATCCAGAATTTCAATCAGCCATAATCAACAGTGGCAATCTGAAAAAATCGGAACGTGAACGACTTAAAAAAACACAGTTACATCGTGATACTGGTTTAGAAATTACACAGCCTATTGTCAAGTTGCAGCGCACCAAAAAACTTACACAAGGAGTAAAAACCCTTAAGGTATTGCTTGGTGATGAGGCTACATCTGTAGCCTATGACCTCACAGACCGAGAACGCAACCCAGATGTCTATGACCAAAAATTTTATGCGGCGAGGCGACGGCTACTTTGTGAGTTAGGTGTTCTCGAAATTTTGAATAAGTTAGGACAAGGATGGAGCTACACTAATGATTCTTCTGAAGTTGTGGCAATGGCAGACAAAGCACGAAAGCTTCGAGTCGATATCAAACGTCTGCTAGGATTTACAGTTTCGCTGGAGAAAAACAAGAAAGGCTCATTTAAAGTAAGCAATTCCGCAATAGTCGGAGCAATTCTTAATACCCTTTGTGTCGAACGTGAAAGCAAAAAAACTCGCACAGAAGGTAATATTTACAAGCTCAATCTTCAACACTGGGAAATGCTGCAAGAGATTATCGCTCACATGGACAGACAACCCCATACACCAACTTTGGCAGGGGTGATAGAGAAAGCACAAGCAGCAGCAAACCAAGATAGTGTTCTACACCCACAAAGCCTAGTAGAGGGTAAAATAGCACCAAGAAATGAAACGCTCGAAACGCAGTCACAATCAGCAGTTGAGGGCGTTCCACACCCTACTGATATCTCTTATATATATAAAAATTCCGAGGGTATGGAACAAAAGCCAAAGGATTGTGTAAAAAGTGCGTGGACTGGATTAAAACTGCGATTGCGACAAGGTTTAGAAGTAGCCGGTTTTATCTGGGGTGATTTTTACCGAGAATTGTCAGAAAAATTTGGGCAGGTGATTGGAACAGCTGAAAATGAGCCATTTTTTAACCCTTACCTATCTTGCTGGCATATTCCTGTTATCTTCCCCAATGGGTTAAGGTCTGTACCCTCCGATTGGTTAGAGGCAGTAGAAGCGATCGCCTGATATTGAGGGTCAAATTTCTATCCCCTCAATAAGCTCAATGCGCTTCCTTTGGGAATCTTAGGACTAATGAGTTGAGGGTTGAGGGTTTGCGATGCCAAAACGTTTAGATGAGCAATTACTGTCCAAAATTGAGCAACTTTACCTCGAAAATCACGCGGAAACCTATAGCACTTTAGCCGAGCGATTTCAAGTTGGGGTAAGCACCTTGGAAAGGGAAGGAGTGAAACGCGGCTGGGGAAGAAAGCGCGATCAGCAGAAAGCCCGCCGCGCTGATAAGTTAATTAAGCACTCAGTAATTCCTGTCCAGGCATTAGAAAAAATACATCCTAATGCTCTGGCAGAATTCGACGAGTTTAGCCAAAAACGACTTCTAAATATTGTTCAGAAAGGGTTACTCGTTTTTGAATCCGCGATTGATGAAAGCGTTGATAACCCGCGACTTCTTCCAAGTTTGGCTAGTGGGCTTGCCAAGCTAGTAGAGCTTCATCTAAAGCTGCAACCACTAACGGCAAGTGATTTGACTGAAAGATTGATTGCGCTTGACATTGGCCCAGATGAATTTCTACTTCAATTACGGCAGGAGAGAGAACGTTGTCGAAGTCTTAGCCCATCAACCATAAATTAAAATTGTGCATATTTTTGGAGTTTTACAACATGAGAAGCAGTGGCGAAAGGCATGAAGCTATAAGGGTTTTCCGAGAACTGAAAACTGAAGTTCAGAATGAGATTAAAAACGGGCGTAGATTTATTGATGCTCAGGCACGCGAGGAGCTAATTAAGAGCGACTTCTTTAGACCGAAATTTGAGCGGTTTTGGCAACTAAAACATGGTGAAGCCTTACCATTAGAAAGCTCACCAGAGCGTGTTTTAAGTGATGCTGATATCAAAGATTTTTTCAATCATACTACTGGTAAAAAGCTTCGCCCTTACCAGCAATAGCAAGCGTGAAACAATACTGTCTTAATTGTGATGGCACTGCCTCGACTGCCGTCTTCCCAATACCCCGCCTTGCTCATAGGCGGGGTTAATTTTGCGATTTTAGGCGGCTGTAGGGTATTGGTGATGGGAATGTACCTGAAAATTGCTGTAGGCGATTGTGGTGGGGGAGAGGAGCGATCGCCCAACTAGCCTATGAAATTCCGCAGATGGAGGGGAGCGACCGTAGTCACGCCTAGATTTTAGATTGGGGATTTTGGTTTTTGGTAGTCACGTTAGTATTTTGGTAGTCATGATAATTAATATCTATTGATAATTCATGCAAGTAAGAAAAAATTAAGAAAATTTTTGCTTACCAAGCTAAAACGCTTTATTGATAAGGTTTTCAAGAGCCAGTGTTGAGCAAGCATCTTGCTCGGTCGCGCCTTTTTATATAGGCTTGACTTTTTTTATTAATCACGATATATTATTGTTCCACTATTTAGTATTTTTGTACTATCTAATGTTAAATCCAATTTTTTATATAGTTGTAGAGGGTAAAAAATGGATAATTCAACATTATCAGCTTTAGCAGAAATAAGAAAACATTTAGTTCTTCAAGCTAAATTTAATAATCAAATTAAGAATATTTATCCTGATTCCTATGTTTATGCTATAAGAAAATCAGTACATCCAATATTTGAAGAAGAGATTTTAGATAATTTTGGTGATGAGAAGGAAAAATTAGCTCTTCATCCATTTTCTCAGATATATAGTATTAGTTACAACCAAGTTAATGAGGTAAATTTATTTTTAAATGAAAAACGAAATGATGAAAAAGATATTAAATTTAAAGATTTAGAAGAACATTATAAAAATAGATGGAATGTCACCGATATTCAAGATTGCTTAATAAAAATATGTCGTTATTTATATTTGTCTGATGCACTTGATAAAGCTTTTTGGAATAGTCTAATTTTAAATCATAGAGTTGAGATTTTACAAATTAATAAAGACTTTAAAATTTCAGAAGTTTTTCCATTTTTAAACTCTTAGTATTAGTTACGCCAAGGCTGGAAGCGATGACAATCCAAGCCCTGGAACAGGTAGAAGCCACGCTCCTAGAAGTTATGCCAGACCAAACTAACAAAGCATAACTATTGGGGCGATGATGTACCCGCTAGCGATGCCTTTGACGGGCGTAGCCATCGCTCTTGGCGGTCACACCATCGCCTGTCCCACTCCCTATACAAGAGGGTATAGCAGGTAATAAGTCACGCTGACTATCCCTAAACAAGAGGGTTAAGAAATAGCATTACAAGAGGGTATGAATGCAGATATCCCTAGACAAGAGGGATTAAGTATGTCTATACCAGAGGTTGAGTATGCAGATATGCCTAAACAAGAGGGTTAGATTATCCTATGACAAGAGGGTATGAATGCAGATATACCTATACAAGTCCTCTTGTAATGTTATATCCTCTTGTCTAGGGATATCTGCATTCATACCCTCTTGTAATGGCATAGTTTAACCCTCTTGTTTAGGGATATCTATACTTGTATCCTCTTGTCATAGGATAACTTAACCCTCTTGTTTAGGCATATCCGCATACTCAACCTCTGGTATAGACATACTTAATTCCTCTTGTTTAGGGATATCTGCATTCATACCCTCTTGTCATAAAATTGCTTAACCCTCTTGTTTAGGGATAGTCAGCGTGACCTGCTTGCTTACTTAATCCTCTTGTATAGGGATGTTGGCAGGCGATCGCGTCTCTACTCATTTGTGGATACACCACAGAGAAATTATTGAAATTTGACAAAGTACCTAGTAGTTAATCACAAAAAAAAATGACAAAAATAAAAATGTTATTAATCGTTTCGGTCTTGTCTTTCTCTGGCTATCTAGCAGTTATTCACCCTGATTTTCGCGATGATTTTGCAAAAGTGGCTATTGCTTGTATCGAAGTTTTACCCGATAAAAGCAAGAGTGAACGTGAGAACAAGTAGACTGACTGGCGGCTAACGCCGCTCTCACGACGACGGGCTAACGCCCGCGTCTCCAAAACTCTCGACTACCTTGGGGGTTGGTCAAGGGTTCTCTCGCTGTCACGCGCTTCGCAAGAGTCGCTGATCACACGATGGGGTTCTCGTACTGCTTGTTGGTAATTTCAAATGTGAGATGATTTTGTGAGATGATTTTCCAAATTGCCAAAATAAAAAATGCGTAAAAGTATCCGCTTAATTTTATTTGTCATCAGTATTTGTATTCTAATGATTATTGTTCATGCTGTAACTCTTCAATACTATCAACCTCCTCAAGGTCAACTTCAACAGAGTCAACTAAAACAGGGTCAACTAAAACAGTTGCTGAATGGTAATCGTGAATGTGTCGGATGTGATTTATCAGGAGTTAACCTTTCAGGAGTTAACCTTTCAGGGACTGATCTTTCAAGGACTAACCTCTCAGGGGCTAACTTTTCAAAGACTAAACTTATACAGGTTAAACTATTCGGTTCTGACCTTTCAAAAACTAATTTTTCAGAAGCTGACCTTTCAGGGGCTAACTTTTCGAGGGCTTACTTTTTAGGAGCTAACTTTTCTAAGGCTAATCTTTTAGGGGCAAACTTTTCAAGGACTGAGTTTGTTGGGGTTAATCTTTCAAAAGCTAATCTCTTAGGGGTTAATTTTTGGGGAGCTAATTTTAGTGGAACTGACCTTTCAGGAGCTAATCTTTCAAAGGCGAACTTATCACAGGCTAACTTCTTTTCCGGAACTAATCTTTCAGGAGCTAATCTTTCAAAGGCTAGCTTACCAGGGGCTAATCTTTCAGACGCTAATCTTTCAGACGCTAATCTTTCAGAGGCTTTCTTAGGAGGAGCAAACCTATTATCGGCAAATTTATCAAGAGCGAATCTATCAAAAGCATATCTATCTTTAACTAATATGATGCTTGCTAAGTTTCAAGATGCCAAATTGTTGGAAGCTAATATGTTGCGATCTAATCTTCAAGGAGCTAATCTTCAAGGAGCTAATCTTCAAGGAGCTTTTCTTCAAGGAGCTTTTCTTATAGGAGCTAATCTTCAAGGAACTAATCTTCAAGGAGCTAATTTTCAAGGAGCAGTAACGGATAATTTTATATTACAAACTGAGCCAATTTATAGAAATCCTAAATGATGTAGTGTTCGGTTTATTAACCAGACATCATATTATTCAAGA
>NZ_SZNH01000014.1 GCF_005869855.1 Nostoc sp. PA-18-2419
CACTTTTTGATTGGTGTATTCTGCTACTTAGGTCGGGAGTGGGAACTTTCTTACCGCTTAGGAATGCGTCCTTGGATTTGCCTAGCATTCTCCGCACCAGTAGCAGCAGCTACAGCAGTATTCTTGATTTACCCCATCGGACAAGGTTCATTCTCTGACGGTATGCCTTTAGGTATTTCCGGAACCTTCAACTTCATGATTGTCTTCCAAGCGGAACACAACATTTTGATGCACCCGTTCCACATGTTAGGTGTGGCTGGTGTATTCGGCGGAAGCTTGTTCTCTGCAATGCACGGTTCTTTGGTAACCTCTTCTTTAGTTCGTGAAACCAGCGAAAACGAATCTCAAAACTACGGTTACAAGTTCGGTCAAGAAGAAGAAACCTACAACATCGTTGCTGCACACGGTTACTTCGGCAGATTGATTTTCCAATATGCTAGCTTCAACAACAGCCGTTCATTGCACTTCTTCCTCGCTGCCTGGCCTGTGATTGGTATCTGGTTTACGGCATTGGGTGTAAGCACAATGGCGTTCAACTTGAACGGTTTCAACTTCAACCAATCAATCATTGATTCTCAAGGTCGCGTAGTCAACACCTGGGCTGATATCATCAACCGCGCTAACCTAGGTATGGAAGTAATGCACGAGCGCAATGCTCACAACTTCCCTCTGGACTTGGCTGCTGGTGAGGTCGCTCCTGTCGCAATCACTGCTCCTGCTATCAATGGTTAATCATCAAGCTTAGTTCAATTAAAAACGCTCTCTGCTAACAGGGGGCGTTTTTGTTTTTATGGATTTTGGTTATTCAAAAAGTTTCTTTTGGAAAAACTCTCGTTAAAATACATAAGCCTCACCTTTTTCCTGACTATTATGGGCAACACTTTTGGTCATTTATTTCGGATCGCTACTTTTGGCGAGTCTCACGGCGGTGGCGTGGGAGTTGTAATTGATGGTTGTCCTCCACAACTAGAAATTTCGGCACAAGAAATTCAAGTAGAACTAGATAGAAGGCGTCCAGGACAAAGTAAAATTACGACTCCCCGGAAAGAAGCAGATATCTGCGAGATTTTATCAGGAGTATTTGAGGGCAAAACTCTGGGAACACCTATATCAATTTTGGTGCGAAACAAAGACACTCGTCCCCAAGACTACGACGAGATGTCCGAAAAGTATCGTCCTTCCCACGCAGATGCAACTTATGATGCAAAATATGGCATTCGCAATTGGCAAGGTGGCGGTAGGTCGTCAGCGCGTGAGACAATTGGAAGAGTAGCAGCAGGTGCGATCGCTAAAAAAATTCTCCGCCAAGTTGCCAATGTAGAAATTATCGCTTATGTCAAGCGGATTAAGGATTTGGAAGGTATAGTCGATCCAAATATTGTTACCCTAGAAGAAGTAGAAAGCAACATTGTCCGCTGTCCTGATGCTGAATGCGCGGAACGAATGATTGAATTAATCGAGCAAATTGGTAGACAAGGTGATTCTATTGGCGGTGTAGTAGAATGTGTAGCACGAAATGTGCCTAAAGGTTTAGGCGAACCAGTATTTGATAAATTGGAAGCTGACATTGCTAAGGGTGTTATGTCTTTGCCTGCTAGCAAAGGTTTTGAAATTGGTTCCGGTTTTGGCGGAACGCTGTTAACAGGAATTGAACATAATGACGAATTTTTTATTGATGAAAATGGCGAAATTCGCACTTTAACCAACCGTTCTGGTGGTATTCAAGGGGGAATTTCCAACGGAGAAAATATTATTTTACGAGTTGCTTTTAAGCCAACAGCAACAATTAGGAAAGAGCAAAAAACAGTAACTCGTGAAGGGGAAGAAACAGTTTTAGCTGCAAAAGGAAGGCACGACCCTTGTGTATTACCGCGTGCAGTTCCGATGGTAGAAGCGATGGTGGCATTAGTGTTATGCGACCATTTATTACGGTATTACGGTCAGTGTAAGGTGCTGTAAAGTTACCCAGTATAACGCATAACTTTTAAGATAGTTGCTACAATTACAGCAGATTTCAATAAGCATGAAGTACACATCTTCGTTTAATAACTATGGTACAAAACTTATTATAATTCACCAATCCTGATGCCTCGGCAAAGCTTCCTTGCTTTGCTAGTGAATTTACTAATTCTGCTGTATTTTTCTTTTCCAAAGTAATAAGAGAGTATAAAAAACAGACAAATAAAGTTGTGGGGAATACGTTACATTCCCTTTAATATCTTAAAGATGCAACTTGAAGACAAATTTATTACTTATGATAGTTACTAAGACTTATTGGAATCAGTGAAAATGGATATAAGGTATAGGCAAGAAAAATAGATTTTAGTCATTGAGGTTCAAAGCATGGAGTCGACAGGTGAAGTTCTAATTGTGAACTCGTCCTGGTATCTTCCACTGCCGTTAAAAGAGTATGCAATGAGCCGAGTAACTGTCTACTTTTATAGCAACGGCTGGGTTCCAATTAAATATTGTTCTTTGCAAAAGGCAATTTTGTTATACCACAAAGCCAAATTAGAAGCTAAGGAAATTTTATTATTTCCTGTTGATTTAGATCCGAATAAATTCTCAACCTATTTTAACTAAAATGCATTTAGGTAAATCATTTTTTCAAAAAATTTGCAATTAATAGAATCTACTATAGAGGCGTACTTGTGTACGCCTTTACTTACTAAATTCTATTATAATATTGATTTGAAGTTTAAAGCCAAAAGTTTTCTTTTAGTTTAGCGATTTATTATACTTTTTAATTGGTAATATACGTTATACTACGTCCGGTTCAATTAATTATAATTTATAACTTTCCATATCTCTACGTGTCCCGTTTTTATATCAATGTTAATATTAAGCGTTTATTTAGATAATAGTAAATGTGCAAATTAAAAAACTTTTAGCGTAGCAATGGGTTTTTGTTCTGCTCAGTTCTCTTCAATCTTGCTTACGGATGTTTAAAACTCTCAATCAGAAAAAGGATATTCTTTTAACTAAAGACCAATACGTAAATCAATTATAACATCATCCAGGCTTATATACCCTTATATCTATATCTTGAGAGATAGAATACAGCAATTTTTATTTGTAAAAATTTTCCAACTTTGAGACAGTAAATTTCTGGAAATTCCATTATCTCACGTGTATAAAATTATTAGTTGATATTATAAACCTGAAAGGTAATTTATGATTAGTCGAACTTTAGACTTGATTTTTATCGATAGCTTTGCCTTTATGATTAACAAAACKCTAGGTTTAATACTTAGTACTAAAATTTGCAACTATTCCYGGGAAGGAAAAACCAAGGAGGTATCTCAAACACAACAGCTGGATGCTGATCATCCACCTCAACTTTCAATACCACAAGACGTTAAACACGGGCATTAAAACTAAATAAATCGATGAATATTCTCATAAATCACCCCATTGATTCTAGCCAATGGGGTGAAGATATCTCAATTACGATTTTGTTAGTTAACACATAGTTTTCAGTTATTTCTAAGTAGATAGCTATGATTAAATTTTAACATGTTATCACGAGCGTTCCGCAGCGTTTAGTAGAGAAGCAATCCTAGAAAGTTTGTGATTGCTTTGCTCGCAATGACAGAGCATATTATATTTATCTGTGTCCATCAACTTAAAACTGTTTTGTCATATAAATTCTACCAATTCAATTAATGATTGCAATATATCCTTGGTTCAAGACGCGATGAACCGGGTCTCTACAGATGATCTATTTGTCAGATTCTTTTTTTAAATTAGTATTATTTATTATTTGATTTGATAGCCATATTTCTTGTACAAAGCCTCTGCTTGTCCTTTATTGTTAGTCAACAAATGAACTGTTCAAGTGGTAATCTACGACGCATAAGTTTTAGTAATCAAACTAAACCTGAACGCAATGCAACTACCGCTGCTTGTACGCGATCATCTACTGCTAATTTATTCATAATGCCCCGGACGTGAGTTTTGACAGTATTGGGACTGAGATAGAGTTTTTGGGCAATTTGTGGGTTGCTTAATCCGTCTACCATCAGTTTCAACACTTCTAATTCACGTCCAGATAAGTTGGCGGTGTTATTGGTGGGTGAGGACGGTTTAAGATTATCAATTACTCGTCGGGCAATTTGCGGATCAAGATAAGCTGCGCCATCAACTGCGGCTGCGATCGCATTTAACAATCGTTCCACACTTGCGCCTTTGATACAATATGCATCCGCACCGCTAGACAGTGCGGCGATAATTTCTGTCTCTGTTTGATGTGATGTCAGCATTACCACATGAGTTCCTGGTAAAGATGCCTTAATTTGTTGTGTTGCTGCAATTCCATCTAATCGCGGTAACCCAATATCCATAACCACAACATCTGGTTTTAGTTGCAGTGCAGCTTGCACGCCCAAATAACCATCTTCGGCTTGTCCAACAATCTCCAAATCGGGATGAGCCATTAACGATTGCTCTAATCCGAGTTGCATCATTGGATCGTCTTCAACAATTAATACTTTTAACATAAGTTTATTATTTGTCATTTGTCATTTGTCCTCTGTGAGAAACTTGAAGCAGTTCGTTGGCAGGGTTTAGCTGCTTAAAGGAACCACTGCGTTGCACGCTTCTACAGACTCCTTCAGTGGCGTCTGATCTCAGGGAGGCTCGCTGAGTTTTTTACTTTGCTGTTTGTCATTAGTCATTTATTGTTTGTGCAAAATTAATGACTGATGACCAATGACTGATGACTAATGACTAATGAGAATTTTTCTACTCTTCTACCCGATAACCTAATTCAGCTAGACTCACCCGCGATTGTCGCCATTTTGGCTCGACTTTCACAAATAGTTCTAGGTAAACTTTGCCAGCAATTAATTTTTGGATTTGTTCGCGGGCTTCGCTACCAATTGCTTTGAGCATCGACCCGCCTTTACCAATCAGTATACCTTTTTGGGAATCGCGCTCGACGTTGATGGTAGCGAGTACACGAGTAATGTTAGCAGTTTCTTCTACTTGGTCTATGGCGATCGCTACTGAATGGGGTACTTCTTCACGAGTCAAAAGTATAATTTGTTCTCGGATCAACTCTCCCATAATAAAGCGTTCTGGCTGGTCGGTTACCAAATCGGGCGGATAATATAATGGTCCTATTTCTAAATGTTGTATTAATAATTCTTGCAGTTGTGGTAATCCTGCACTCGTCTTGGCTGAAAATTTGACGATTTCCCATTCATAGGACTTGGCCATCTCTGTGTAACTATCATCTAAAAACTGGGAATCATCGCGTTGTTGGTCGATTTTGTTCACACCTATAATTACTGGTGTTTTGCTGCGACTGAGCAAATCAGCAATGTAGCGATCGCCTGCTCCACAAGCTATTGCTCCGTCTACCACAAACAGCACTACATCTACCGATTCAATGGCTATTTTTGCATTTTGCACCAATACTTCGCCTAATTGATGGTGGGGCTTATGAATTCCTGGTGTATCTACAAAAATTAACTGCGCCTCTGATGTAGTTAAAATTCCTCGCAAACGATTACGTGTGGTTTGCGCTACTGGTGATGTAATGGCGATTTTTTGTCCTACCAATTGATTCATTAAAGTAGATTTACCGACATTAGGACGACCTATAATGCCAATAAAACCCGATTTAAACTCAGGAGGAGCCTCAGGGATTGTTACTTCTCCTGAAAATGAGAAGGTGTAATCATCAATACTAGTCACCTTTTGCTCCACCTTCATATTTTAGAATTGGAATAACTTGGTTTTTTCTTAATCTGAAAACAGACATAGAATCACCCTAACATTTTCGGGGATTACTTTTGTTGAGGTTTAATCTACTACTAGCTCCACACTCATATTTTACAGCTGGGGTAACTTAGTTGTCAGAATTTAAGAGTCAGAATTTAGGAGCCTCGGTGGAGACTTTGTAAGCAACGCGACAGAATRGTAGAAAAATCAACGGTGGTACGGGTGCTTGATTTTCTCCAAATTAAGAAGTTGAAGCTTCCAAATCTAATAAAAAATTTACCTGTTTTCAATTGTGAATACTCAATTCTAAGTTATGAATTCTTAAACTTAGTTTTTTAGATACAAAACCAACATAAAATTACCTTGGCATTTATAGGGAAAGCTTTTGCTTAGGTTTAATTTATTACTAACCCAAGCTGAAGTTTAATCGACTACTAAATATATTTGGATCAAAATGTCAAGAAAAGATACGGGAGAACCCAAACGCATTGGAATTCTCACAAGTGGAGGAGATTGTTCTGGCTTAAATGCTGCAATTAGGGCTGTAGTAAATTGTGCTGTGAATACTTACGGCTGGGAGGTTTTAGGAATTCACCAAGCGACTGTTGGATTAATGGCGCGTCCGCCACAGTTCACGAACTTGGAAATTGATCGAGTTGATTCGCTGTTAACTGCGGGTGGCACAATGTTGGGGACAACTAATAAAGGCGACCCTTTTGCTTTTCCAATAGCGGATGGAAGTGTATGCGATCGCTCCGAAGAAATCATCGCAGGTTACCATGAACTAGGTTTAGACGCTTTGATTGGTATTGGCGGCGATGGTAGTTTGGCAATTCTGCGCCGACTTGCACAACAAGGTGGTATTAACTTAGTAGGAATTCCCAAAACCATTGACAATGATATTGGTATTACTGAACATGCCATTGGTTTTGATACAGCAGTAAATATTGCCACGGAAGCACTAGATCGGTTACATTTTACTGCTGCAAGTCATAGCCGAGTTATGATTTTGGAAGTGATGGGGCGTGATGCAGGACACATAGCCATAGCTGCGGGAATTGCAGGCGGAGCAAATGTAATTTTAATTCCCGAAATTCCCTACACAGTCGAACACATTTGCCACAAAATCAAAGAACGCCAAGAGAAAGGCAAAAATTACTGTTTGATTATTGTTTCGGAAGCAGTTCGTACCCAAGATGGCGAAAACGTAACGATTACGAATCGCTTAGGTCAATCTCGATACGGTGGAATTGGTGAATATTTAGCGGATCAAATTATCCAGTGCATCGGTGTAGAAACGCGAGTCACCGTTTTAGGACACATTCAACGGGGTGGGACTGCTTCACCACTTGATAGATTAGTTGCAACAGCCTTCGGCGTAGCAGCGGTTAATCTGATTGCAGAGAGTAAATACGATCGCATGGTAACCTGGCAAAATCGCCAAGTATTAAGCGTACCAATTACAGAAGCGATCGCCCAATATAGCGCCGTCGATCCCAATGGTACTTTAGTTAAAACCGCCCGGGGTATGGGTATTTATTTGGGAGATTAGATGGAGTAGGGACTGGGAAAGGTGGGGACCCCTCTGGGGATAAGGGGTAATGGGGACTGAGAGATGGGGAGATAAGGGACAAGCAGAATAACTCTTCAGTTAACAGTCAACTGTCAACTGTCAACTGTTAACACTCTCAATTGCTAAAACCAGGGATTAGACGCTTTAAAGCACGGGTGGTAACATCGCTATAGCGTACTTCTCCGCACATAACCTTACTCATGACTTGGGGGGCAGAGGGGTGCTTGACACCAACTTTGTAGCCAATGTTGGGAAATCGATAGAATGCTCCAGCTAATTTTTGCGCCCAAGCCATCTCAGTACCCCACTGTTCGCTAATGGCTTGGCTGTATTTTTCTAAAGCGTTGGCATCGCCAGCTAGTGCTTCATTTATAGTTGCAGCTGCAAGCAAACCGCTAAAAATTGAAGGGCGAATACCTTCTGCTGTCATCGGATCGACTACACAAGCAGCTTCCCCAGCTAAAAGTGCATTTTGAGCGTGCAGCTTTTGATTACCATCCCAAATACAAAGGGGATGACCATATTGCTTGCTAGTTTTGAGGTCTAAATTTAATGATTTGGCGTACTCATCTAAAATCTTTTTAAAGTCCTGGGGTTGACGGCCAATAAATGCCCCCACACCTATTGAATAACCATCAGCTTTGGGGAAGTTCCAAAGATAGCCGTTTTTGACTAGACCAAACTCAAAATGAATTGTGGGTTGGTTTTCTGCAATACCAGGAACTTCTGCTTCCAAAGCTGCTGTTAACACCCGTTTACGTTCTTTGAAACCTAGCCATTTCGCCATCGAGCCTTTAGCACCATCAGCTGCGATTAAGTAGCGACCTGTAACTGGCTCATTAGCTGTGTTAACTTGCCAATAGTCGTTTTGAAATTCGATACCAGTTACTTCAGTATTATCTTGGAGTTTAGCTCCTTGTTTCTGGGCTTGCTGGACTAAGAAATGGTCAAAAACATCTCGGCGTACCATCCAGATTGGTTCTTTTGTGTTGATTTTCGCTTCCACCGGGTCGCCTAGTTTCCAGGTAAAGCGAAGCAAGTCTGCTTTTAAAGAAATCGCTGGGCTAAAATCAAAGTCAAACCATTGAGCGATCACTGGAGATACACCACCACCACAAGGTTTATATCTTGGCAAGGATTGTTTTTCTAAAACTAATACTGAGCGACCCTGCTTAGCTAAATGATATGCTGCTGTTCCACCGGCTGGCCCAGCACCGACAATGATGCAGTCGTACATATTGTTGAATTGTTGTTCCTTAATTAGTTTAAGGTAACGCGCCTACCAATATCTTATATACAGTAATGGATTCAGTATGTACCGTCTCAAACCGAGAGTTCAACCGTTACCATTTGTCGTTTTGGTTGATAAAATTATTTAGGGACTTTTACTGTAATTCATTCGCAAAAAATCGCACTTTTGATCTCCTGGAACTAATATTAGATTGCATATTTTGGTCTTTTAGTCAATCTTTCTTAAGTTAAATACTTATTTATTTGAAGAGAAATTACTTGGTAGATTTAATTTATATAGCTCTAAACCTTCGATGTAAGCGTCATTTGCTCAAATATAATGTTAGGTAAATTGATAATTATTTTGATTTTAATGGAATTTGAAAACTTGAAATTAACAAAATTGCATGACAAATTTATATCTATAGATAGAAAATCATCAAATATAGAAATTTCAGATTGCTTAAATGATACGATAAGTTTTAATTAATTTACTAATAAAGATTAAAATTATCCTTGTATATAAAACTGATATATAAATAGCCTATTATATGTGTTGATATCTAATCTTTCTCTAGTAATTAAAAGAGAAATAATCTAATGATTGAGTGCTAATTTATAAGTTGAATCTTGCTTGCAGCTCCTACTTAACTATTTAAATATACTTACTTTAACTCAATCAAGATTAGTTAGAGGCTATAAAAGTCAGTTGTTGGAAATGTGCTGTATGTATGTAAATCTCTGGCCGGGAAACGTATATCCTTTAGGTGCTACTTGGGATGGAAAAGGTACAAATTTTGCTTTATTTTCAGAGAATGCAACAGGTGTAGAGCTCTGTTTATTTGATGATGATAGTGATGAACTCCGCTTGTCTTTAAAAGAAAAAAATAATTTTGTTTGGCACGGTTATTTACCAGGAGTGGGGCCAGGACAACGGTATGGGTTTAGAGTACATGGGCCTTGGGCACCAGAGGTAGGTCATCGCTTTAACCCCAATAAACTACTGATTGACCCTTATGCCAAGGCAATTGATAGTGAAATTTGCAATGATGCGGCGATTTTTGGTTACTCATGGGACGCTGCTGAAAAAGACTTAGCTTTTTGCGAGCTAGATGATGCCAAAATAATGCCGAAGTGTGTTGTCATTGATGAATCATTTGATTGGGGAGATGATAAACTGCTGCGTACACCTTGGCACGAAACTATTATTTATGAAACTCACGTCAAGGGCTTTACCAAGCTGCATCCAGATGTTCCAG
Organism: Nostoc sp. PA-18-2419; assembly: GCF_005869855.1. GTDB lineage: Bacteria > Cyanobacteriota > Cyanobacteriia > Cyanobacteriales > Nostocaceae > Nostoc. The sequence continues at coordinate 9,790 of NZ_SZNH01000014.1, forward strand.
AAGAATTGCGTGGTACTTATGCTGGGCTAGCACATCCAGCAGCAATTCAACACTTGCTGCAATTAGGAATTACAGCAGTTGAGTTAATGCCTGTACATCACTTTTTGTCGCGTCCAGGACATTTAGAGTCAAAAGGGCTAACCAATTACTGGGGCTACGATTCGATCAATTATTTTGCACCTTACTCTGGCTACAGTGCTAGTGGAACTTTAGGACAACAGGCCATCGAATTCAAGCAAATGGTCAAGGCTTTGCACTTTGCGGGAATTGAGGTGATTTTAGATGTGGTTTATAACCACACTGGTGAAGGTAATCATTTAGGCCCAACCCTATCCCTACGAGGTGTTGATAATGCGGTGTACTACCGCTTGGTTGACGATAATCCCCGCTACTATATGGACTTTACTGGTTGCGGTAACTCTCTGAATGTGCGCCATGCTCAAGTCCTCAAGTTAATTATGGATAGCCTGCGCTATTGGGTAACACAAATGCACGTCGATGGCTTCCGCTTCGATTTAGCTTCGGCGTTGGCACGGGAATTATATGAGGTAGATAACCTATCAGCCTTCTTTGACATTATTCATCAAGATCCAATTTTGGCAGATGTCAAGCTAATTGCTGAACCTTGGGATTTAGGAGAAGGAGGCTATCAAGTAGGTAATTTTCCGCTGCGTTGGTCTGAGTGGAATGGCAGATATCGGGATACTGTAAGGGATTTTTGGCGCGGTGTAGATGATAGCCTTGGGCAATTTGCTTATTGTTTTACTGGTAGCCCTGACTTATATCAAGCAAATGGGCGCAATCCAAATGCAAGTATTAATTTCATAACTGCTCACGATGGCTTCACGTTGAATGATTTAGTCAGTTATAACCAAAAGCACAACGAGGCAAACGGGGAAGAGAATCGTGACGGAGAAAGCCATAACAGATCCTGGAATTGTGATGCAGAAGGAGAAACCGATAGCCCTGAAGTATTGCGCTTGCGCGAACGTCAAAGGCGAAACTTTCTAACAACCTTAATGCTGTCTCAAGGTATACCAATGCTGTTAGAGGGAGATGAAATTGGTTGTAGTCAGAAGGGCAACAATAATGCCTACTGTCAAGATAATGAAATTTCCTGGCGGAACTGGGACTTACAAAAAGCAAATATGGAGCTATTGGACTTTACACGCGAACTGATTAATTTCCGCCATCAGCATCCAGTATTTCGACGACGTAAGTGGTTTCAAGGTCGCCCGATTCGCGGTTTTGGGATTAGTGATATTGGTTGGTTTAACGCCGATGGCAGTGAAATGACTGAAAGGCAGTGGCTAATTAGTTATGCCAAGGTAATGGAAATTTTCTTGAATGGAGAAGGGATTGTTACTCCAGGAACTCAGGGGGAGCGGATTATTGATGAGAGTTTTCTGCTATTTTTTAACGCTCACTACGAGATGATTGAGTTTGCTCTACCCTACGGTTTAAACCAAAGAGGATGGGAAATAGTGATTGACACTAATGAACCTCGTTTCCTGCATCCAGGAAAGTGGGTTTCCGGCTCTCAAACTGTACCAGTTACAGAGCGATCGCTTGTAGTGTTACGTCTTATTACTTAGAGTAATTCACGATTTTTATCAAAATGCTATTTTGCTTACGAGCAACGCAAATATCACTGTTTAGTTGTTCGTTGGAAAGGTCAWAAAGTATATTTTGATGTATTGATTAACTTTGTGCTGTATTAATAGCAATGCTAAACGCCGACTTATGTGAAGGAACTCAACTACAGATAATACTGCGATCACTCAATTAGGGTATTACTTAAAAGCAGCTAATTAGAACTGGAGTTTAGACTTGTTCCTGGCGCAAAACTCACCAGACTATCACCAAACAGTACTAAACTCCACGCATTAAGGTTTGGTGTTGACTACTACATTTTTAGTGTTATCACCCAATGCCTAATGCCCAATCTCCAGTTTATTCTCGCCGTTGTTGATAATCTTCAGAAGACATCGGATCTAATTCCCAGCGAGCATCGTCACGTTCCTCTAAAATATCGTTGGTACGTAGAAACGTGCGATCATCCATTTCTAGTCCTACTGCTGCTTCTATTTCTTCAGTTACACTTTGGTCGGGAGTGGGAGCCGTACCACCAACAGCTTCATCCCCAACTGCATCTGCATCCTGCCAATAAGCATCAACATCGCCACCAGTGAGTTCCGGGCTAGTTTCTGTGTACTGCTGTCTTTCGTCTTGTAGCGATCGCCCACCAATATTATACCCTGGCAAGTCTTTCACACCAGTACCGTAAGATTCAGTTATTTCTTGCGGCAAATCATCGGTTTTTATTTCGTCATTAGGATTTTTTTCTGCCATATTATTAGCTCTTTTCTGCAATCTTACAATAACCTTTTATTGTTGCCAAGTTGTCTTACTAAAGATGTATGGCTTTAGTCATAAAATAATCTATCCCCTTAGTACGAAGCTAAATTAGCTATTGCTGCGTAACATTGTAAACATAAATTCATGGTCAAGCGACTTGTAKTTGAAGTTGTTAGTTATGAGTTAGGAGTTACTCAAACGAAATTATTCGCTCATCAACTTCTCACTCTTAACTATTTTTTATTAGCTAAAAACTAAAATTGTAATTGATTGATTTAATATTTTATTAATGTTGTTAACTGCCTGAATGCCAAAAAAGACATTCAATAATTTTCAACAGCGGAGGTAGAAAGTGGAATTCGATGAGTTGATTACACACGTACAAAGTCTTGCTCAATCAGATTCCCGTTAAGACGCAGAACGTGCTAGCCGTGCCACGCTAGAAACACTTAAAGAGATGACGAAGCACAAGAATTGATGAAAATATTAGCTAGCTAAATACTAGAAATAAACAGGTAATACCATACTATGGCTCACAGTAACAATCATCCTGATAATAAAAAAGTAGCTATCCTCATCGAGCAAGGAGTAGAAGATGTAGAATTTACAGTTCCTTATAATGGACTAAAACAAGCAGGAATTGAGGTAGTAGTCCTTGGTTCCCGGATGAATGAAAAATATAAAGGTAAACGCGGTAAATTAAGCATACAAGCTGATGGTACTACAACGGAAGCGATCGCAGCCGAATTCGATGCGGTAGTCATTCCCGGGGGAATGGCTCCTGACAAAATGCGACGCAATCCCAATACAGTACGCTTTGTAAAAGAAGCTATACAGCAAGGAAAATTGGTAGCTGCGGTTTGCCATGGTCCACAGATTTTAATTGATGGCGATTTGCTTAAAGGTAAACAAGTTACTGGCTTTAGTGCTATTAGCAAAGACATCACTAATGCAGGTGCAAATTATTTAGATGAACCCTTGGTAGTAGATGGTAATTTGATTACATCTCGTGAACCTGGAGACTTGCCAATTTTTACCACAGCTATTTTGAGTCGCTTGGGTTATGGTGGGAAAGATGCTGCATTGCCAGATGAAAAAGATACAACTGCCCAATGGTGGAAGCTAGCCGATGCTTGGGGCGGCTCAACAAAAAGTGAAATTGGCAGAGGTTTAAATACTGCCCTTGCTGGCGAACGTTATTCGCTCGAAGCTTTAGAAAAATACCTCGAAAAAGAATCAGATGGTGAAGTAAAATCTATTTTTCAAGAAATAATTGGCAATAAACAAGCCCATATTGAAAAACTAGAAACATATCTTCAAGTATTAGGTGAAAAACCTTCTCTAGGGGCAAATATCGCCAATCAATATGCCAAGGTAAAAAGTGTTTTAATAGGAAGTGACGACATATATCAACTACGTTCTGCCTTAGGAGATGTGCAAACAGGTATTGGCGATATTGGAAATTTGTGTGCAATGCATACTGACCCAGTAGCAACTGCTATTTTCAAAGAGATTTATCAAGATTTGTTGAAATACGAACAGCAATTACTAAATTTGTATCGGGCGCGGACAGCCGCTCAAATTCAGCCTCCTAAACCGACGACAGGCGCTGCTGTATCGATGTAAATAACGGTTTGTAGAGAAGCATAGCTGCGCTTCTCTACGAGAAATAGACTTTCTTAAAATCTCGTTTCTATGAATCATCTGGAAATGCAGATATAGTGGCTCTACCTCTTGACCAAAAGAAAGAAAAACAACTTGATTAAAGTTGTTCTTGAACATTGAATGGCAAATAATTATTCAATGTTGTGGATTGTACGCTCAACATAATGCAATTAAGGACTTTATGAATCGACTGAATTCTTGGCTAAAAAATATTCGTATCCGCCAGACAATTGTGGTTTTTCTGGTAGGATTTATGTTTTTACTCGGTCAAGCTTTTAGCTACGGTAATGTAGCACAAGCTGATGTCACAACTCCAGAAGGTACTTATTATAAAGCCACACCAGACTCCCAAGGTGAAATTAGAAACGACAACCAAATCGGAAATGTTCAAAATAAATTAAAGGGCACTATTGATAATGTCCGTGAAAAGCTCAACTTGGATGAAAAACCTCCTAGAGCTACAAGAGAGTTTTTTGATTCTACAAAAAGCAGAGATGTAGACAATAATAGCGGATTTTATGAAAGTCCAGAGGGTTATTACCAAAGTCCTGCTAACTCAGCAGATAGAAACTAATACCCTGACGCGGAACTCAAAAGTCAACAGTTCGACTTCGCTCACCGTTTACACTGAGCGAAGTCCAAGTGTCAAACTTGAAAAGCAAATCTTTGTAAGTACGCTTGCATCTTTTCCATTTATTATAAAATCCATAGTTTTCCATCAGGCAGTAAGAAACTTTTACATAATGTTTTCTACTGCCTGTTTTTCTATATATCAATTACCTTTAACATTCAGTGCGTATTGTTTAAACCTTTCCAAATCAGCTTGAATTGTTGATTTTACTATCCGCCCCAAGAATAAGTTATCCATTATTTTGCCAATAACACCGGGAATGGCATAGGAAATAGTCATTTTAACTATAGTACTACCGTGGCGATCGTAAAAGCGAATCGCTCCCTGGTTTGGCAAACCATCAATCGATTCCCATTGAATAATTTGGTTAGGAATAACTTTGAGAATTCGAGATTTCCAAGTAAATTCTAGACCGTTACTACTCAATTTCCAAAGAGATATATCCGGATTATCTGGCGGAACCTTTACTGAATCAATCCACTTCATCCATCGGGGCATTTGCTCTAAATCAGACCAGAGGCTCCATACTAAATCTATGGGAGCTTCTACTTCTATTTGCACAGTATGCTCTAACCAATCTGACATTATTTTTTCTTCCTTGGTGTCCCTTTGACAGAAGTTAGTGCGCGTCTATGTCAATTTTTTAAACTCTCTAAAATCGCTTTTGCTGCACGTTGTCCAGAAATGGTCGCTCCCTCCATACTGTCAATATAGTCTTGCTGAGTATAACTTCCTGCAAGGAAGAAATTATTCACTGGTGTCTTTTGGTTGGGACGATACACATCCATTCCTGGGGCTTCTCGATAGAGAGACTGAGCAAGTTTCACTACGCTATACCAAGTCATATTTAACTCCCGCGATGAAGGAAAGAGTTCGTGGACTTGCTTGAGGACGTGCTGAGCGATCGCTTCATTACTTTGTGCAATAAAGGGATCTCCAGGCGTCAGCACTAGCTGTAACAACGATCCCTGTCCTGGGCGATAATAATCAGCAGGGCTAGTCAACGCTAAATCAGCAAAACAAGAAAAGTCAGCATCAGCTGTATACAGCAAATTATCTATTCCAGCCGCTTGATTTAGCTGTTTACGCTGTTCTCCATCGTTGAGTTCTGTCACCCAACCATCAAAGCGTAATTGCACTGTTGCTACTGGGACTGCATTCAGTTTATAAATATTGTCAAATTCTGACCACTTACGCCACTCTTGGGGTAAAATTCGCTGGATACCTGGAACATCACAAGCAAAGACATAAGCATCAGCAGTAACAGTTTCTACTGTATCACCTTGGGCTACTATTATCCCAGTGACGTGGGTTTGTTCGTCTGATGTAAACTGAATTTCACGCACTTGGCGACGAGTATAAATTTTGGTGCCTCGGACTTCCAGATATTCCAGAATCGGCTTATGCAAATATTCATAGGGAGAACCTTGCAGCATTCGCAGCACTGAAGCTTCAGTTCTAGCTGCAAAGAACTGGAATATTGTTAACATACAACGGGCAGACATATTTTCGCAATCAATAAATCCCAATGCGTAGGCGATGGGGTTCCACATTCGTTTAATGCTACCATTGCTGCCACCATGACTGCGGAACCAATCAGCAAAGCTGATTTTATCTAAATTGCGGATGATTTTCATCGCTCCGTTAAAGTCTACTAACCCGCGAACTATCGGACTAGTACCCAAAGCGATCGCATTTTGCAATTTATCCTGCAATGATAATTGAGAAGTAGTAAAAAATGCTTTTAAGCCATTAAAAGGCGCACCTGTAATAAACCGAAAATCTAAAGCACCAGTCTGGCCTCCTTTATTAATAAAAGTGTGGGTATGTTCTTTGAGGCGTAAGTTTTCTAACACCCCCACTTTCTTCATCAAGTCAAATAATTGGTAGTAGCACCCAAAAAATACATGCAACCCCATTTCTAGATGGTTGCCATCTCCATCAACCCAACTGCCAACTTTACCACCCACAAACGGACGAGACTCAAAAATCTGCACTTCACAACCAGCATCAGCTAGATCTACTGCGGTTGCTAGCCCAGCCAATCCCGCACCTACAATTGCAACACGCATTCCGTCGTTCCTTTTCAGTTTCTTTACAGATTGTAACTGGATTGGTGTCGGAATTCGCTACTTAATATCAACTTCCCTGTATATTAGGGCTGGGCAATGTCAATACTAAAACGTCTTTGATTACTCCTTTTAGTCTCAGCAAATGACCAGACGCGAGAAAAAGGCGTCTGTATCAATTAAACAGACTCTTGTTTATTGTAGTGGACTCAAAAAAGTATCACAGCTATTTTTTAGTGGTAAAGCAGTTATCTGGTAAGTGATAAAAGTATCTTCTTACCTATTTACATCTTTGCCATCATCAGTCACAGGCAAACTTCTAATCAGTTCGCGAATAACATCGGTTGCAGGTCTACCTGTTTGTTGACAATATTTTTCTAGCTTTTCCGCTTCCTGTGTTGCGAGATTCACAGTTATACGTTTTACAGCCCATTTTTTATTTGTCATTATCATGCTATTTGCTATACATTTAGATCATCGAAAAAGTCTAACTAAAGAGGAAAACGATAAGATTATCAGAGTTGGTGTCAGGAAACAAGTAATACCATTAATATTAAGATTGTTGGTTTTGTCAAAGGATTCATCATCTTCTAAAAAAATCAAAAAACTATACTTTTTGTTACCATTGTGACAGATAAAAAGCAGATACTTGCTTGTGAAAATAATAACCTTAGTAGTAGCATGAGTAAACCCTGATAATTAAATTTTCAAGAGTGAATTTGAGACACCTACTGTTGACTCAATCAAGATTTCCAAAACTATTTTCTCAGGAAACCATGTGAGGTTGTCTGTTAGCCAAGTTTACCTAACGTTCTTGGAGAGAACATATGGTATAACACCTGAGGTTAAATCCTGACCCAATGACGGGTTGGAATGGTACACATAACTAGTAAACACTCACTTCAAAGTAGGTAAATAAGCATCGCTCTAGACTAAAGACTATGTACACACATTACTCTAATCAATCAGCTAAGAGTTATTTCAACGGTTCTAACTTTTAGGTTTTGTTAATTAAAGAGATTTATTTCCTGTATCAATCTTGCACTTAGAAAAACTGAAGTGTAAATATTTAAGATTCGTCAGTAAAATTTAACAGCATTATCTGTAATATTACACAGATGAATCTCATCAAAAAAGTGATGTTAATTGAGTGTTGCTTAGAACAATATTTTAGTTTTGTCTCATGCTTTTACAATAACTCCCCGTAAAGATACGATGATTTTTTAGATATTTTTTCTCTTCCCTCCAGCGATATACTTTATTGTTAAGACAATAAATTATTTTTTATTTATTTTCTTCATCTATCTGAAGGTGATAGAAATTATTTTTAGATAATTCTTGGGTTACATATTTAAGAGTAAAATTTTTGAATTGAGCTAAACTAGAATATAAATATTTACCAAAAGATATTTGATATTTAATCATTATTTATTAGTAAGCATACTGATAAATAATGATTGAATATTTAAAGATTTTTTGGTAATGTATTCATTATAACCACTAAATATGCACTTTAAATAATCTTTATTTAGACACAAATGATCAATTTTTTCACTCTTTATAAAAAATTTATGAAGCAGAAGATATACTTTTGAGCTTTTGCTTAATAATATTGACACATAATAAAATATTGAACGGAGAAAGTTATTAAACAAATATTGAAATATTTAGCAGCATAAGTTAGGTTTAATTAAAAGGTAATGTTTAAAATAAATGTAATAAATAATACTAAAAATTAAATAAATTAAAATACTGGAAAATTTGAGAATATAGGTACTTCATGAAATTTAGGTAAAGTAAACTTATAATCAATAGTAAAATTCGTTCTTGGCATTAACCACATAAAGAACAAGGGTGGAGTAAAACTTAGACATAAGAAGGAAAAACTCCTGTCCAAAATAGGACAACAAGAGAAGAAACTTGGGGAAGAGGGAAACCAATTGTCCTATTTTAGGACATCATAACAATATTAATCTGGTAAACCGTAACTTTCAGTTTGGGCGAGTAAGGAGCAGGAATAGAAACTTCTAAATTATGCAAATAACATGCAAATTTATCCAAGTAGAGATTACAAAGTGCCCTACCTTGATGGGTATGTTAATGAAGAATAGAAAAAAGTAAAGACTTAACTATTTTAGTTTTTTCCATTCTTCCTACCAAAATGCAATTGCGTCAATATGTGTAGTCTTATAGAGATATTAATTTTTCATGGGTGCAATTTGACATTGAGGATTACGGCGAGGAGTGCAACTATTCAAATTTGAGCTGTGGCATGAGTTGAAGAGTACCAATGCCTAAATCTTTAGGTGAAAACGATCGCGCTTCAAACAAGACCATCATATCTCGTAACTGGGGATTTCCTCGAGAAGCTCCGGTGAGTCCTTTGGCAATGATTAAACCACAGTAGCCTTTAGTATTTTTACACCGCTGATTCCATTTTTTCCGGGCTTCTAGATGGATGGGATCTTCATCTAAAAATTCACCAAATAGGAACAATTCGCCATTTTTACTTTGTAATAAACCGAGGTCATAGCGATCGCCATCAAAGGGGTCGGCACCTGGATTAAAGCAAATTGCTTTGAGTCCACCTGCTGCTTCAATTCTTTCAATTACAGTCTTAGCTTTAGGGCGGGAAGTTTGAATTAAAATCACTGGTAAACCGTCACCCACTGGTTTGATTTCACCAGCCTTATGGTAGTTGACACCTTTACGCAGATACTCCAACATTTCCCAGGACACTACACCTAAACTCAGGAAAGAATCTTCTGGTATCAAGTCATCTTGTAATGAGCGGAAAGTCTCAGAGCCAAGATTGTCAATCTCTCGATCCTCAATACCAAAGCCAGCCATTTCCTCTAATTCTGCTGCTAACTGCGGCATAGTAGAGACTGTCACAGACACAGATTTAGTTGATTCTTCAGACTGTGGAGGAGAAATACGATAGCGACGGCTGAGGGTGGGGAAGGTTTCAGAATGCAGCTGGCGACGGTGGTCGCGAAGAAAGCGGCTCAAGCTTTCGATCGCAACAAAGATTACCAGTGCTTCCTCATCATATAAAACAGAACGCAGTCCTTCTAAGGGGTGGATATTACCAAAAGTGGGGTCAATATCTGAAAGTGGCAGATCAGCCAAATCACTTGCATCATCTTCATCTTCGTCGGTTTCGTCAGCACTCTCAAAAGTGAGAAACAGACAATCTTGCTTAAGGAAGGCTTCTTCTAAACGCTCTTTTGATTCTTCATCTCTTAAAACTGCGGCACGAAACCGCTTGAGAGACTCTTCTGAACGATAAAACAAAATACCATACTCCATTCCCAGCATTCCCATAATGGAGGCATAGAGTGTACCAACATCCCACTTATTAATTTCTATTGATAAAATTTGGTGTTCTTCCAAAAATTCCCAAGGTGCCGCTTGCCAAATTGCAAATGCCTTCTCTCGCAAAATTTGTGCGTACTGTGGGGGTAAATCAGGGGTTTGACTATCGAGGATATCAGCGAATCCGCGAAACAATTCGTCAATTAAAGGTAGTTCTGGTGCGTAGTCAATGGCGATATCCAAATCTTGCAGCACCCCTCGCAGGTAAAATTGGATTTCGCGGTCTTTGACTACAATTCTTTGGGGTCTGGCAGGTTTTGCTGGACTGTGGGGATGTTCCATTGCTCGCATTAAGGTGCGAACTATTGCTTCCGGGCCGATATCTGAAGCTACCACGTCCATTCCTCGGACAATACCTTGAGAGAAATCTACCCAAAGAATGCATTCTCCTTTGGACTCTGAGTCTGAATGCTGGTTTGGTGATGACAACGGACGACGATCGCCCTCCCATACAGAAGGAATTTGAGTTAATTTCTTCAACCGACGACTGGTAGAGCGATTAAAACTTGTCATAAACTAACTTAATCAAAACAAGCAATTTAGGAAGTAAACTTTTGGGGATGGCTAGCCTCGGATTAAATTTTCATGGCTGCACCAGAAGGGTGGTTGCATCTGTGGGCTGCCAAAAAACTCGAACTCCAAAAAGACAAATCTATAAAATATAGTGAGTCTCTCAATTCTAGAATAAAAATCTTTGGGCGCTTTTGACGGAGTGTTTACAATTTGGTATTTAGCGACATCTATGCCGCTAGAATGGATACAAAAACACCAAGGCAACCTGAAGGCAACAACAAGCTTGCACAGGGTAACCTTAGACCAATTAAGGAGTTGAAAAAGCAAATGACACAGGCAACTGAGCTTCAACAACGCGGAATTCTGTTGAGCGAAACCGCATTGCGCCAGGTAAAATTCCTCCAAGACAGGCAAGGCAAAGACTTATGCTTACGAGTAGGAGTACGTCAGGGTGGCTGCTCTGGGATGTCTTACATGATGGACTTTGAAGACGCCAGCAAAATCGGTTCTCAGGATGAAGTTTTCGACTACGACGGCTTCCAAATTGTTTGCGATCGCAAGAGTCTATTATATCTTTACGGCTTAATGCTTGATTATAGCGATGCAATGATTGGCGGTGGCTTCCAGTTTACTAACCCCAACGCCAGCCAAACTTGCGGTTGCGGTAAGTCATTTGGGGTGTAAGATTGTGGTTTGTTAGTTGTCATTTATCAGTTGTCCTCTGGTGCAAAGTTGAGGCAGTCCGTTGGTGGGGTTCCCCCATCTAAAGGAACTGCCGTTGAGCCAATGCCCGACTAAAGTCTATTGGCAGTCAACCAACTGGTGTCAAATCGGCCTAAGCCGACGCCTGACTTTGCGCTTTGTCATTTGTCCAAAGCAAATGACCAATGACCAATGACTAATGACTAATGACTAAATAATTAATGACTAATGACCAAATAATTAATGACTATCGACTAATTTAGTATGACTCAAACAGTTGAATCCCTGTTTGATACAGGTTTAGAACGTTATAAAGCTGGAGAATCACTAGATTCTTTAATCCCTGTGTTTAAAGAAGTGTGCGATCGCGCTCCTAGAACTAGTTCAGCTTGGATTTGTTTGGCGTGGTTATATCTACTCAATAACAAACCTAACTTGGCTTACAAAGCTGCGAATAAAGCAGTCAAATTAAATCCACAAGACCCACAAGGGAGAATTAATCTTGCCCTAGCAATGCTGGAAACAGGTCAAAAAGGTTTGCGGGAACACATTGACTTTGCACAACAGTTAATTTTTGTCAACCAAGAATGGGCTGACGAAATAAAAAATAGTATTGAAGACGGCTTAACCAGGAAACCAGACTGGCAGAATTTGATAAAAGTTAAAAAATGGCTGTTTGAAGAGTAGGGACTGGAGAGTGGGGAGATGAGGGAGATGAGGAGATAGGGAAGTTTGGGGAGTGTGTGGGGAGAGGGGGGCAAGATTTCTTCCCACACCTCCCACACCTCCCACACCTCCCACACTCCCTGTTTGCCCCATGCCCCATACCCAGTCCCCATTACCCCTTATCCTCAGAGGCAACTCTACCTTCCCTAGTACCCAGTCCCCATCCCATCATGAAAGATAAGTTGTTAAATTGGCTAAACGTGGTTTTAGTCGCAGATGTATTTTTAGTTTTGTTTGGTTTTAGTTGGCTAGCGATTGCTGCGATTGGTGATGCTGCGGGAGTAAACCTGGGTTTGGATTTGTGGCATCAATTGTGGCAACCCTTATTCAACCCAGCAATCGGTATCCTCATGGGTGGTGCCATTCTTAGCGGTATTATTAGTTGGGTTTCTAAAAAATTTTTTTCTAATCAATAGTTAAGGAATTGGGGCATTGGAAGGGCTGAGTTGGGAGTTAAGAGTTATTTTCTCCCATCCTCCCAACTTCCCATTACCCCTTATCCCCACTTCCTTTAACTCTTTGTCAGAATTTCTGTTAGTGCCGATTGTAAATTAGAATATCGGTACTCAAAACCTGTTTCTAGGGTGCGCTTGGGCAAAACTTTTTGACCTTCTAAAACTACTATTGCCCCATCTCCTAATAGAGCTTCGATCGCAAAACCAGGGACGGGTAACCAGGAAGGACGATGCATCACTTGTCCTAAAGTTTGGCTTAAATCTGCCATCCGCACTGGGTTAGGCGCAGTTGCATTATATACACCTTCGATTTCTGGTTTAGTTAAAGCTTCCACAATCAGGTTAACTAAGTCGTCCACGTGAATCCAAGAAAACCACTGGCGACCATTACCAATGGGCCCACCAGCAAAGAGTTGAAATGGCGGAATCATTTTAGCTAAAGCACCACCACTACCTAAAATAATACCAAAACGCAAAATTACTAGCCGCACACCAGCGTCTTTTACTTTTGTAGCTTCTGCTTCCCAAGCTTGGCAAACTTGGGCGAGAAAATCGTTACCAGATAAACTGGTTTCATCAAAGGTAGCTGTTTGACTGGTGCCGTAGTAGCCAATAGCCGAAGCATTTACTAACACAGTTGGTTTAGGGTTAGCGTTGACTATTGCTTGAACAATTTTTTGTGTGCCTAGCTTGCGACTATTGAGGATTTCTTGCTTGCGTTCTGGTGTCCAGCGTCCCTCACTAATGGGTTCTCCTGCCAGATTAACTACACCATCACAAAGTGCGATCGCATTTTGCCAAGAACCAGATTGAGTCGTATAAGCAACAATTTCAAGATTAGGGAAAGCTTGAAACGGAAAAACTTTTTCAGCAAAAGCGGTGTTCCGAGTTAAGACCAGTATTCTATGGCCTTCCTGGTGGAGTCGTTGTACCAAAAGATTACCAACAAATCCTGTTGCTCCTGTAACTGCTACTTTCATTTTTTACCTCTGCCAAAGCCTTATTTTAAAGTTTTTGATCAAATTTTCAGTTTACGGTACTCTCCTTGTATATAAAACAGATGTGATTGTATATCTTGTAGTAATTAATCTGAAAACGAAAAAACTTTGCATTTTTAATGAGTTTCTGTTTAGATGCTTCGGTATTATAGGATGGACAGAGTGTTGCAAGGCGTGGGGCTATTATGGGTCGCTATACCTGTTCATTTCTTGTTTCTGTTCCTAGTGACCATCTTCAGCCGTTACTTGTAGAACTTCTACAGGACTATCAGTTGGATATTCAATACCAGACAAGCGATTACATTATCGCTCGTGAGTTTCCTGGTAATGTTTCTTTTTCTAAATTAGTCACAGTGGAAGTACTGATTGATAAATCAAAAAGTACTGAAACAGAAACCCGGATGAGTATTGTAATTAAAAATGAAGAGTTGCCACTGCAAGTGGATAATTACTGCCGACAAATGTTTGAATCGATTAAGCAGGCGATCGAAACTAGCCGTCATTGGCATTTGATTGAAAGTCTTGCAGGATAGTTTTGATGGTGATATTGCTGTTCCCACAGCATCGGATTCTAGGATTCCCAAACTTTTATTAGTAGGCTTTCCATTTTCCGGACTGACAAATTATTTATATATTTATAGGAGCGCAAGGCTTTGCGCCCCTAGAATGGGATATTTTTGAAACTGAAAGTTCCTTTAGTAGTTGTAATTCAGTCTACTAAATCCTCTAAATCCTCGGTCATACCGGGGTTTATTAATGTAATGTCATACTCACTCGAATCCGTTTGCCCCAAACGCTGACTATTTCTTAACAGATAATAAATGGCACGCACTTGAGGCCCAAAAACGATCTCGTCTTCATTTTTTAGATCGTGGGCTGGCATCTTGCGTCCATTAATCATCAAACCGTTGGAACTAGGCTTTCCTTTAGCATCGCCATCTACAATTCGATAATAGTAGCTATGAGTATTATGCTCTCGTGGCAATCTCACTAATGTAGCGTGGCGGCGGGAGACAAACTGCGACATCAAACGGATATTACATTCGCGGTCTCTACCAATAGAATAGACGGGCTGCTCCAAAGAAAATTCCTTGCGACCTTGATCGTCTTCAATAATCAGTAGATGGTTTTCATTGATTTCTGCTGCCATTGACAAATCGTTGCTAAAATCGGTGGAACATTGATTAATCAAGATTTGTTTAGTATCATATCTTGCCATTCTCACGCACCGTAGTTTGTGGTGATGATTTAAATCAGCTTTAAAACTGCATAATACCTTGAAAGAGTAAAACATGACCTTCTACTCATCCTTTGTTATTAGTGATTGGTCATTAATCATTTGTTTTTTGTCCTCTGTGCAAAGTCCGAATCTCAGGAACCTTGAGCTTTTGACTTTGCACTTAAACTAATTACTAATGAGTGATCACTAATGACTAATAACCTTTTACGGGTGATGAGCCAAGCGCCGCAATAAAATTGAGTTTGTGACGACGCTAACAGAGCTAAAAGCCATTAATGCGGCAGCACCCGATGGATTAAGCACAAAACCGAGACTAGGGAACAAAACACCTGCTGCTAAAGGAATACCAACTGTATTATATGCAAAAGCCCAGAAGAGATTTTGGCGGATTTTGTTGAAGGTAGCGCGACTAAGTTGAATAGATTCGACGACATCGTTTAAGCGATCGCGCATTAGGACAATTTCAGCAGTTTCCATTGCCACATCAGTCCCGGAGTATAAAGCAATTCCGACATCAGCTTGGGATAAAGCTGGAGCATCATTGATGCCATCACCAACCATTGCGACTACTGAGTGCCGGGTGCTGAGTGAGGAGTTTTCTTTGCCTCCTTGTCCCCGCGTCCCTTCTAACTGAATGACTTGTATTGCAGCCGCTTTCTTAGCCGGAGGGACACCTGCGATCACATCGGCGCTATCTAATCCTAATTCTTTGGCTATGGCGTTGGCTGCTTCTGAGCGATCGCCACTGAGCAGCATTACCCGTAAGCCCATCTGACGTAACTTGTCTACGGTGCTTTTGGCATCTGGTCTAAGAGGATCGCAAACAGCAATCACTCCAGCTAAGGTTCCTGCAACTGCTACAAAAACCACTGTTTTACCAGATGTTGCCCAATCCTGCGCTACTTGCTGTACAGTTGCGCTCGTGGCAATTCCATGCCAACTCAACCAGTCTGAATTACCCAACAGCACAACTTTGCCCTCTACTACAGCGGACACCCCCAGTCCTGGTTCTGTGTGAAAGTCTACAGCTTCGGGAATCGATAACTCCTGCCGGTGTGCTTCTTGCTGAATTGCTTTTGCTAGAGGATGATGAGTACCGCTTTCTACAGCTGCAGCTAGTTGTATTAGGGATTGGGAAGACGAACAAGGGTGGGATGCAGGGGGCAGAGGAGAAAACTCTTGTTTCTTGCTAAGAGATCCTTGTTCCCCTGCTTCTTGTGTAGTCAACAGTTCCTCAATTAACAAGCAATCCGTGACGATGGGATTACCTGTAGTCAATGTACCAGTTTTATCAAAAACTACGGTGTTTAGCTGGTGTATTTTTTCTAAAACGTCGCCGCCTTTGATTAATAGACCCCGTTCTGCGCCCATACCAGTGCCGACAAGAATGGCTGTTGGTGTGGCAAGTCCCAAAGCACAGGGACAGGCGACTACCATCACAGCGATCGCTAACTTTAAGCTAACTAGGAGTGGGGAGTGGGTAGAGACACCATTAATCGCGTCTGTATTGAGTAAGGAGTGGTGAGCCATTTCCATGCCACCAGACATGGTGACATCACTCCAGATGTGAGTGCCAAAAAAGTACCAAAAGATAAATGTGAATATAGATGCTGTTAGTACCCCGTAGGTAAAGTAACCTGCTACTGTATCTGCCAATTTTTGTACCGGGGCTTTGCGAGTTTGGGCAGCTTCTACTAGGGCAACAATTTGAGCTAAAGTTGTATCGCTGCCGACACGTGTTGCTCGAATAGCGATCGCCCCTGTCTGGTTTAGCGTCCCGCCTGTCACTAGATCTCCCGGCTGCTTACTCACTGGTACTGCTTCCCCAGTCAGCATTGATTCATCAATCGTTGTTTGACCAGCTACCACTTCGCCATCAACAGGGATTTTATCGCCTGGCAGCACCTGTAACCATTCTCCAACCCGCACCTGTTCGGCAGGAATCTCTACAATAGAAAATCCAACTCCTGTTTTCTCTGGGTTGGCAATTAATCGCGCTAAGAGTGGTTGGAGTGCCAACAATTGTCTAAATGCGGCAGCAGCGCGACCTCTAGCTTGTTGCTCTAGTGTCCTTCCTAATAAAATAAAGCCGAGCATCATTACTGGTTCGTCAAAAAAGCACTCCCAACCCATTTGGGGAAATAGTAGCGCTACTAAACTAGCAATGTAAGCTGTGAGAGTTCCCAATCCCACTAGCGTGTTCATGTTAGGTGCGTTTCGCCGCCACCCCAGCCAACCATCTACTAAAATCGGGCGACCGGGAATTAATATAGCGATCGTTGCTAGTCCACAGTGGAACCAAATGTTATTTAACACGGGCAGCACTGAGCTGCCGATATTACCAAAATGTCCACTTGCCGACAACACTAGCAACAAAGCAGCGATCGCTAATTGCTTGAGTGAGGAGCGCATTTGTTGGCGTTGTCGTTGTGCTGGGTCTGCTAAGTGAGATATCTCGCCTGCTACTGTAAGACTGGCTTTTCGGGGTTGAGTCGGGAATCCAACTTCTGTTAAATGCTTTGCCAGTACTTGTGCATCTACGACACCAGCTTGTGACTCTACAACTGCTACTTCTGTCGCCAGGTTGACGCTGGCACTTTTGACTCCTGGATGTTGGGTTAGCTGTCGCTCTACTGCGTTCACACACCCAGCACACTTCATACCTCCAACATCTAGAATAATTTTCTCTAGGATTGGAGCAGATTCTTGGTCTACCTTAGTTTTGGGAACAAGTTGCATGGCAAATGTTTAGATTCGCTACGAAAATTCAACGCTTGACTAAAAGCGTCTCTAATTCGAGCGTAGGCGAAATATGGAACTACGACTGTATGTCAACTATATTAAATTTATTAATTTATCGTACCGTGCTGAGCGTCACGACGGCTCCAGCGTAGATAAGTTACATACATAATAGCTGCAACCTGCAATGGCATAACGATAATTAGGCTTCTCAAAAAATAGTTGATTTCCAAATGAGACATCATACTGAAATACCCTATGCCTAACAAGAAAAACATAGTCCAGCTAAGCGGTTTAGGTTTAACAACAACCATATCAATCAGAATAAATATAAAAGCGCTGTATAACTGCTATAGAAAATCAGCTTAGTAAAGCAGGGTGTAAATTTAGCTACCTTTTCAAGCAAGGGGCTTAAGCCCCTTATTTAATCTAGGCATTCTGCCACAATGTACTAGAACCAACCCTGCTTATTCACAAAGTAGGTGTTTACAAATTCTTCAGGAGACTTATTCAAGTAAATCATGCCTTCAATTAAACCTACAAGTTGCATAATCAATAAGGCAACACCGTAGGTAAAAGAACCTCCAATTACAGAAATCACCAACATGATAAAGCCTTCTGAGGCATATCCGAGAATAAACTTATGAACGCCAAATCCTCCAAGAATAATGCCACAGTAACCAGCTAAAAGTTGTTTAGTAGGGTGACTGGGATTAAGATTTGCCATATAAATGCTACTCCTTAATAAATGGGATATAAAAATAAAGTCTTTATGGGAATAAAAGTGAGTAAATATACTTGAAAAACAAATTTATTTCTTTAGTATGAATAAGCACATAAACATATGACCAAAATCAGCCTGCTTTTAGTGTATGGGTAAGGCTGATAATATGAGACATAAAATGCCTTTCAACATCACCGAAAAATCTTTAGTTCATTAAGGGTTTTAATGGATTTGATCGCAATCCTGGTGCGGCAATTGTGCAGATTTTTAACCAAGATTTTTATCTTGAGAATAATCAATCTCACTCATCAGCAACAACTGCTATGCACACAACTTTTTACAACTCCATCAGTATTATTTCCGGAGTTTTTTCTGATCGCAGCAATCACCAGTATTGGTAGTCTGAGTAGTATAAATATACTATTGGGACTTATTTTCAGTTATCAATCACTATTTACACGAGTGCGAAAGGATTTGCAATCGAAATTAATTACAGACACAAATAACTTAGTAAAGCAATTAACATCTCGAAAATGGCTAAAGTCACTCCGATGAGAATAAATGCTTAGCTAAATAGTTTGTTGTCTATGTTCAAAGCATTATTTAATTTGCTTTTGCCATTGTTTATTTGGCTTTTAGCAAGTATTTAGATTTACAACCAATTATAACTAGTAAATTGTTGCTATCTATGGAGATAAAATCAGATATTTCCATTTTTAGCAACAGTATAAAAATAGTATTAATGGCTACCTAAAATAAATAGACTTAATAATGTACCGCTATTCCAAAGGCTGTGGAGGAGCATAGGAGCAAGGAGATTGCGCGATCGCGTGTACACAACCCCCAGTACAACGCCCAATGCAGTCAGTGGTAGAATTTCTGATAAGCTCAGGTGAGCGATCGCAAACAATAAACTACTGACCAGAATTGAGGCCCACACGGGTAAATAGCGGGTAAGAGAGGGAAGCAAAAAGCCGCGAAACAGAAGTTCTTCAAAAAATGGAGCTGCGATCGCTGCTGTAAAGAAAAATATGACAAGTGCTACACCATCTTGACTTTCGAGGGCTAGTTGCAATAGGGGATTGCTACCACCTTGTCCTTGCCAGAGTTGTTGATTAATTAAAGATACTACTACAACTATAGGTAAAGCAGTGCAATAGCCCCCCAGTCCCCAGAAAAACCAGTTATCTAGAAAGCGCAAGCGAAACCAGAATTCTGGGAGTGGAAAAAAGCGTTTAATAGAGAAATACAGCACCAATAACGCACCTGATGCTACCAGTATGTAACTAACTAAAACTGAAAAAGCCTGAAGTCGCACATCAGTCACGGGACGTTCTATAGGGAGCAACGATAGCAGTGCGGGGACAAAAAGTTGTCCCATGAAGAAAAAGCCGACGACAAAAACCTGTAAAACCGTTTCCCCATCCCAAGGCGTTGACCAACGTAAATCAGCATTTTGACTTAATAAAGAGGCTTTTCCTTTGAGCAAACGTTGAGCAAATAAGAAAATCAGCAGTATTAAACCAATTAATGCTGCCAAAGTGGGAATAGTACCGATAATTGCTAATTTTAAGACTGCACTCGTAGCAGCTTCTTGTTGTGCAGCTTTAACTGCTGATAAAGCTTGTTGTCGTTGCTGAAGTTGATATAGCCGAATCAAGGCAGTAGAGCCAAACCAACCTTCTAAATTCTTTTGAATCGGTTGTTGAGCTTCGGGGAGCAGGCGGGGAGGATTGCTCCACAGTCCACTCAATATAGCAGCAGTTTGCCCAAATTCTGGATTGATATCTGAGCGCTTTTGTAATTCATTCCAAGTTTTCAGGGCTACATCCGTCTGTCCTTGCTGTGCTTGTAAAATTCCCAACCGCAAGTCTAATTCAGCTAATAATTTTTCTAGTTTTTTAAGGGACTGCTGTAACTGTTGCTGCTGTGTTTGTTGAGAAGTTTTTGTAGTAGGAGAAACGTCCGGTAGAGGTTTAGGAGGTATAGCAGTTATTTCCGGTTGAGATCGTAACTGTGCAAGTTTGCTGTTAACTTTATCTAAATTAGTTTGAACAGATTGACGCGCCTCCTGATACTGCTTTGTAGCACTTTCTAGAGGTTGGTCGCCAAGTATCGCTTCTCGAATCGCCTGGAGATTATCATCGCTACTATCTTCTGATTGCCAAGCTTGGGCTTGTAAAGCGATATTGGTTTGGTACAGTTCTAAGCGACTTTGAAACTGAGGTTCTTGCCAACTACCGAATAAAGACAAAACTGCCAACAGAACTGCTATTGGCGTCATTATAAAAGTTAAAATCAACCGCTTGATTGTCATCTATCCCCCTTTTACTGTACCCAGTGGTGAGTGGAGAGTATGGAGTGGGAAGTTAGGAGTTACTATTGTGATCTTGCTTCCCCAGTTCCCTCATCCTCGCGTCCCTTCTGTTTGCGTCTACCTTGGGAATTATCGCAAGAAAAAGTCAGAGGTGGATAGATATTATCAATATTATGATGCTATCAGTCTGCGATGCCTGCGGTGCTTGCTAGCCTACGCACCCACAATGTAAAATCACAACTCATTGCACTGCTTATCTTCCGCTCTCTGATTTGCCAGATTCTGACGCTCGATTTGTGGATAATCAACTGAAGGTTTAAATTACCATCATAATTGTGTTTGTCTAAACATGGAACGGCACACAACGAGGAGGATAATAACGTGAAAATCTTGCCAGTTGTGAATGAACGGTTTTCGCAGATTCCGATCATTGATATTAGCGCCTTGGTTTCTAAAACTGGTGAACGCCACACAGTCGCTTCTGAAATATACCAAGCATGTTGTGAGTGTGGGTTTTTCTATATCGTTGGACATGGCATAGATGAGGATTTACAGCAACGCTTAGAACTACTGAGCCGACAATTTTTCGCCCAGGATTTAGAAACTAAATTGAAAATCCGCATGGCTTTGGGTGGGAAAGCATGGCGGGGGTATTTCCCCGTCGGTAGCGAATTGACTTCGGGTAAACCAGACCAAAAAGAAGGTATTTACTTTGGTGCAGAACTGGGAAAGGAACATCCATTAGTCCAAGATGATACTCCTATGCATGGTTCTAACCTCTTCCCGTCTAATATTCCACTGTTTTGTGAGACAGTACTTGAATATATGGAGGCAATGACTCAGCTCGGGCACACGCTGATGGCTGGTATTGCTCTGAGTTTGGAACTGGAAGAATCTTATTTTGCTGACCGTTACACAGCAGACCCACTAATATTATTCCGTATTTTTAATTACCCCGCCTATTCATCATCGTCAGATTCTGAAGATAAGTGGGGAGTTGGCGAACATACTGACTACGGTATCCTAACGATTCTCAAGCAGGATGATTCGGGCGGATTGCAGGTGAAATCAAAATCAGGTTGGGTTGCTGCATCTCCTATTCCTAATTCCTTTGTATGTAATATTGGCGATATGCTAGACAGAATGACAGGAGGTTTGTATCGTTCTACACCTCATAGAGTTCAGAATTTGTCAGGACGCGTAGACGCAAAGCGGCTTGTCACTAGACATCGCCTTTCGTTCCCCTTTTTCTTCGATCCAAATTTTAATGCTGAGGTAAAGCTGATTGAATTGGACGGGGTATTGATAAATGACGACAAAAAGGAACGTTGGGATCGGACTAGCGTTCACGATTTTCACGGAACCTATGGTGATTATCTGTTGAGTAAGGTATCTAAGGTTTTTCCAGAGTTGCGACGGACAGTTTTATAGAATTTTGAAGATATTTTTCTCATCCCAACTTTTTTTAAGGCGATTGCGCTACTTGAAAAAATTATTTAGCTTTTAGCATGACGAATTGCTTTAACTAATTCGTCTTTGTTCATTTTGCTCCGACCTTGGATATTCAGCGCTTTGGCTTGGTCGTACAACTCGCGTTTTGATGGCTCAGACTTTTCTTCAACTTCATGCATGGCTCGCTTGATAGTGGGTGTCCACTCGACATGCTGCTTACCTTCCTTAGAAGCTTCTTCCTTTGTTTGCTCGGCTTGTTGTTTTTCCTCGTCGCTTAGCTTATCCCATACTGATGCAGGCAGGTAGCGCTTAGTGACTTCGCCTTCACGGGCGCGATTTTCATCCTCTTGAGTCTGCCAATCTTGCTCAGACCATTCTTCCAATGATTTAGCTGCTTCGTCTTTTTGACTTTGTTTGTAGCCACCACCCTGTTTTTTATATTCTCGAACTAACAGTTGGCTCTTTCGGCCAGACCACTGACCAGGCTTACCACCTTTATCGGATTTGAGAATTTCTTCCTTAAGTTGGTTACGTAGTTCGGGATGAGTGTATTTCTGTTCGTAATTTTCATTAGCCATATTATCTTATTGCTGAAAATTTTTAATGTGATTATTACAAAGTTATTTTATTGCTCTGACTGTTTTTAAAACGTTTGAAGTAATGAACATTTTGATAATATGCAATTTTGTTAAAATTTTCGTCTGTCAAATGGTGAGTTAAAAAACTAAAAATTATCAGACTTTTTATGTAAGGTAACTCGATAAAATTTCTAGCAGTTCTCGTTGAGATAAAATACGCTTCAACTCCACCCTTTTCCCCTAAAAGCAAGCTTTTAGGGGAGTGTTTGCTCAAAAGCAAATCCTCTTTGGAGTTGCGACTGTATTTGTAACAAACTGAAAACCGCTATATCCGTCAGGAGAGTGTAAATATAGCAGTTTTGAGTAAAAAAAATTCCCGTTGCCATCACAACTGGCAACGGGAGTTTATTAGATTTTATATTAATTATCGATAAGCAACTTGTGGCCCTGCCCAAATTTCTCTAACCTGTTTACCAAAAGTTATGGGCTGATCGTCGTCTGTTGTAGTGACAGTCTTGCCATCGTTAGCAACTTTCACCAAAGGCCAGTTTTCCTCGCCTAGTTCGCCTGCACGAAACAACACATGATCGGGTTGACTTTTACTCCAACCTAACAAGACCGCAATCTTCTCATCCTGATTTTCTTGATTAGCAGGAGCAACAACGTTAGCATGATTGTTTTGCCGATCCCAAATCACTGCGCTATCTGTGGAATCACCTGTGTTAAATATGCCTTCAAACTTGCGTGCCAAAAAGCGATCGCCTTTTTCCGACCAACTAACAGGAACTAACACCCCAATCTGACCATTTGTGTCAGTTTCTTCTGCTGACACTGCCTTGATAGCTTTGGTTTTTAATAGGGGATCGCTAACAGGAGTAGTTGAAGCCATCACCCACAATTTCTTAGTTTGCATATCTTGGACAAACAGAACGCTGGTAACGCGGCTGTTGTACATTTCTGGTTTGACCTCTAGTTGCACCCGACTATAAACAGCATATCTACCATCAGGAGAAACCACCGGTACGCTGCGGTAATGGCGCACTCCAGAACCACCCTTAGAACCAATAGCCTCTTGAGTAGCTGTAATCCATTTCCAAGGAATTGGATGAGGACTGCCGATGGGATCTGTTTGTTCTGCTTGGGATTCATCAACTGGTTCACTAACAGGTATTTCTGTCGTCGTTGCAGTTGGTTGTGATTCTCTAAGAGTTGGTGCTACTTGGACTGCTACTAATGATTTGGTAAAAGGTTTCTGTGTAGAGAAAGAATTTTTTTCTTCTCTCAAAGATTTCACCTTAGCTGCTTTTAGTTTTTGTACTAATTTAAGTTGACTCACAGGAACATCTGTTGATGGCGCGAGTTGAACTGCTGCCAAGGAATCAGGAACCTTTAAATCGCTGCTTGAGAGAGAACTATCTACTTGAGCTAAAGAATCAATTTTATCCTCTGGTAATACTTGCGGTTCCTGAATAGCACTGCTTTGTGTTGATAGATCAAATTCTTCTGTTGATGAGTTGACTCGATCTACTTTTAATGTGTCAGCTATTTCAGGTTTCTCAACTAAGGCTATTTCGTTTGATACAGGTTCAGATTCTTCGGTAACTGAAGTGTGTTTAACTACTTCGGATTTTACTGAAGCCGAGTTACCAGATGCCCCTAACAAGGGTGCGATCAATATTACAACAACAACATAATTCAGAAATGGTTGTGCGCGGAACCATCCCGACAGCAAAAGGGGTTTAAGCATTTGTAGACTCTCTAGAGGGGCGGTTGCTTATGTGAGGAGCAATACCTATGCAGCAATGGAGGAAGCGATAATTATATGTATAACAAGAAACTAAAAACTTTTACTAAATAATTTCTTCATTTCTGGAGGATGAGAAAAATAAGCATTATTAATTACACCTTTTTTGTTTGGAGTACTGGATGTTTTTTTGACAAATATATGCGAGTATAGTAACTATGCTGATAACTAAGTAATTACTACACATATAATCCAATTTTGGTGTAGGCATGAACCACACCAAAAGCACGTTTATATTCAAGGGGTATTAAGCTGATAGTTCAGGCTAGTGAGAGTGCAAACTAAGGCCCTCTCAAACTKCATTATGACAATCACGTTAGGATCGCTAACATGCAGCAAGCTAGTTCACACACTATAAAAGTGGAAACCCCGATAATAGTAAACGTGAGGCGTTACCTGAAAAGCTGGGAAAGCGGACACATAATACATAATACTCAGAAAACATTGTTGCCAGCAACCCTAAGTTAGAAATTGCAATCTAAATTATATAAACACTTATTACGCAATGCTCTTTTACAAAGAGCAACTGCGCTGAATGCTAATATTGAGAAAATCATCAAAAAAGCAGCAATATTTTCTGGGTAGATGCTCTAGCGACTCAAAAGCACAGACAGTCCGTTTGGGGTAACTAGAGAAAGATGCAGTTGATACTAACTTTTTTACTTGCTAACTTATACAGTCAACTTAATCAAGCAGCCTATAGTTTCAGCAATACGAAAATATTGTACCACCAAACAAGCAAACTATAAAATATCTAAATTAAAAGTTGTCACTTACTAGGAGTGCATTTAGGATTAACTAATTACTAACGACTAACAACTAATTATTAATGAAAATCGTATTTTTTGGTACTCCTGAATTTGCTGTCCCAACTTTAGAAAAGTTATTAAATGATTCAAAATTTGAGGTGTTGGCAGTTGTTACCCAACCAGATAAACGCCGGGAACGTGGAAATAAACTTACTCCTTCACCCGTAAAAGCGATCGCTACTGCTCACAATTTACCAGTATGGCAACCAGAACGGGTGAAAAAAGACACCCAAACTTTGACCAAACTCCAACAATTAGACGCAGATGTGTTTGTTGTTGTCGCCTATGGACAAATTTTATCCTCAAAAATTCTTAATCTGCCCAAGTCGGGTTGTATTAATGTGCATGGCTCGATCTTACCCAAATATCGTGGTGCAGCGCCGATTCAGTGGTGTTTATATAACGGTGAAACCCAAACGGGGATCGCGACTATGTTAATGGATGTGGGGATGGATACCGGCGCAACATTGCAAATAGCCACTACACCCATTGGATTGCTGGATAATGCTCAAGATGTAGCCCAAAGATTGGCTGTAATTGGTGGAGATTTATTGGTGGAAACCTTAATGAAGTTGGAAAGTAAAGAAATTCAACCAATACCACAAGATAATTTAGAAGCGACTTATGCACCTTTGATTCAAAAACAAGATTATGGTTTGGATTGGTCAAAAAGCGCTATCCAATTACATAATCAAATTAGAGGCTTTTACCCTAATTGTACAGCTAACTTTCGTAACAACCTGCTAAAAATCACTGCTTCTGCTCCCCTTGTTACGGTAGGCGATCGCGATCTCCCACCACAATTACAAAAATTAATACATAAATTGCCTGATTTGTCAAACGTATCAAACAGGCCTGGAGAGGTAACGAGCATTGCCAAAGGAATTGGGGCGATTGTCCAAACTGGGGAAGGTTTGTTGCTGTTGCGAGAAGTTCAGCTAGCTGGTAAACGTCCCCAGTCCGGATGGGATTTTGTTAATGGTACGCGGTTAACTGTGGGGGAAGTATTTGGTGCGGGGAGTTGAGGGGGATGATGGAGAATCACTTTTAACTCCTAACTCCTCATTCCTAACTTTTAACTTATAACTTCTAACTTTTCATAAAAGCGGCAAGATTCGCAAGGACCATCTGGGTTGACTGCACAGCGAATGAGTTCTGAATGAGCGTTGTAGCAGCAGGTAGCATCACCAATTACCCAACGTCCTTGTACTAAACTTTTCTCAGATGGTCGTTTGGCAGACTGGACGTAAATGGCAATATTATTCAAACGGTAGCGTCCTGCTTTAAGTTGGTATCGATGACGGCGTTCTAAAACAGCGTAGGTTTTACCTTGAAAATCGAGATAGTTTCCCGGTTGGGGTGTCCAATCAAGTTGCACTCTACCGAGGGACTCACGTGGATGAGTGAGAATCACCTCGGTTTGTAAAGAGTCTGGCTCCATAAGCTTATGTGATTTGATTTACATTATAAGGATGTTATCGCAATAACTTTCTTTAGCTTACCGAATTTAGATTACAATTAATAATTCACTATGATTTGCCAAAATTAGAAATGCACAGCTAGTGCATCCCTACAGATTACGGCAACCAAAATTCAGGCAGGATAGATTTACCGAAGTCACGCAGAGTTTGGTTGAGCGATCGCGCCACTTTTATATGCGCTTCATCCTCTTCTACAGGTAAAATCTCAGATGGTTGACCTTCTTTTAAATAAGACACCACCAAATTCGCCGCCTCTAAGCCAGTAACATAAGCCTTTTCTTGAGACCAGGAACCATGACGGTTCACAATCCAATCTCCACTCATAAACACATTCTCAAAACTTGTCTTAGCGGGTAACATATAACGATAGCTACCAGGTGCAAAGTGAGTCACCGCGTGAGGTAGCCGAATTACACTGCTATCAATAATCTTTGCCTCCCGAAACGTTGGTACACAAGTTGCTAAATAACGCTGAACTATTGGTAAAATCTCCTCATCACTTAAGTTAACAAACTGATTTGCGTGATAAAAATCAGCTTCAACCACTGTTCCTGGCTCGTAGCGATATTCATCATGTAGAGCATTCAAATCAAAAAATGTCCAACCGGTAGTTGCGTCGAATCCAAAGCAGGCATTAGAAGGACGAGGAATATTAACTTTGCGATCGAACCATAAGCGAGTTGCTAAAACATCAATTGCTCCTAAATTGCTCAAATTCCGGAATTCTTCACAACTTTGCAAACTCGGACTAGTTGAAACAATTTTCTTCATACCTGTGATGCCTACAGCAAAAATCACGGCATCGGCATCAAAAACTTCATCACCGCAAACCACACTCTTGACTCGATAATTACTATCAACAACTAAGTCGGTTACCCGCCGCTTGGGTAATACTCGCGCCCCAGCTTTTTCAATACGTTCCACCCAAGGACGAAATATTTTTTCTCCCACAGTTCCCCGACACCAAACCACATCAAAATCTGATTGATGAGCCAAAATAAAAAAGTAAAGCATCCCTAAAGTTGCTGCGGCTGAACATTGTTCGCCTGGGGCAAATAAGCCCACTAATAACATTGGTTCAAAAGCTTCGCGGTAAAGTCGTGCAGAAACATTAAAATTTTTAAACAATTCACGGGCAGTGACAAAATCATAGCGCCGCCAAGCTGCATCAGAATTATCAAAATCAATAACAGAATAAAGTAAAGGTAGGGCGCTCAGACGGTCAATTAGTGGCAATCGTTTAAACTGAGTATAGAGAAAAGTTCCCAAAGGAGTAGGGAGTCTTGGTAAGTCTTGAAAAATTGGTGATTCAACTTCTAAACCCGCAGGCGAATATTGGGAAGAACGAGTCCAACTAGTAAAAGGACTAATTTCTAATTCATTGATCAGAGAAAAAATATTTCTATAAGGATACCAGAAGCCATGAATGCCAGCTTCTTGTGATTTTCCGGTTGTTGTTTGCCAACCTGCCACCAGTCCACCAGGATAAGAACCTGCCTCTAAAAGTGTTACATCATAGCCTTGTTTTGCCAAATGGTAGGTTGCTCCCAAACCTGCCCAACCTGCACCTACGACCACCACCCGTTTTTGTTGTGACCCTTTTACCATCTTAGCCTCCGATTCTTCCAGTCCAACAACTAATGTATAGCGTAGATTCTCGGTAGGAATACAGAATCTAGAATCTAAAATCTAAAATTTTATTAGAGGAAGTGGTTGAATACAATTCCTTGCGGTTAATGCTGGCTTAAGAGTATAACAGAAGACAGATTTAGTTATTTATGAGGAATAATCCTAATGACTCAATTAGCAAATGTAAAATTCAGCTTGGATGACTATGAATTACGAGATGGTATTTATTTTCCTAGTGACTACAAACAGTTGAACAGTACTCAACACAAAAAAACCTGGGATAAAATTGGTAAAACATACTATGGCTCCCAGAAAATAGAAAAAGTTGCTGATAAATCGCCCATTAAACAAGATTACACTCTGCTAACTGGTACACCTGGAGGTACTTGGAATAAATTTCCGTTGAACAAATCTGTGGATTCTATTCTGGAGATTGGTTGTGGTTATGGTCGCGCACCTTTGCATCTCTCTAAAGCCAAGAATTTAAAATGTGAAAAATATTATGGCATTGATATTTCTGAACCTTTGTTGCGGCGGTTAATCAAGGTTAAACAAGAATATGATTTTTTTCCAGAAGCTGAGTTTAACTTGATTTGTAATTCTGCTGAAATATTACCTTTAGCAGATAATTCTATAGATTTGGTAATTTCTAATTGTGTTTTTATGCATATACCAGATGCACAATTAAGAAACTTATTAGCTGAGATATCTCGCCTACTCAAACCTGGTGGAATTTTTGTTTTTAATCATTCATTTCATAACAAGTCTTGTCCTTCTCATATTATCCATAATTTTGTGAGAAAGTTGAACCCCTTTGTGAGAAATCCAGTTTATTTGAAACAATATTCATCTGCTGAAATAGAAGAAATGTTAGCAACTGCTGGAATGAAAACAAAATGTCCAGAGTATATTGTAGAACCAACAGCAGAATATGCAATTTTACCGGAAACTATTAAAGGAATTCCGGTACCGTTTGCTAAAGCCATTAATAAAAGTCTCAACCCGTCAGGTAGTTTAAAAGAAACTTTGGCTTATGGTTTTAGCGCTTACAGCACTCAATTGGATTAATTTAGAAACTATTAGGTTAGGTAAAAGTTTGTAGTTAGTGACTAGATCCTCGACTTATTATCAAAAGTCGGGGATCAAACTTTTGATGAATGATTTAGGACTGCGATCGCTAGCTTGCAAAGTTTTCCTCGAAGTGCGATCGCTAGCTCTGCGACAATCTCAACACTCAAAAATAGTTGCTGCAAAGTATGAATTTGGTATGGGGCTAAGCCTTTGCCGTAAGCTTCGCCCCACCGATTTACAACGTCGCCACAAGTTCCTTTAAGCGATGGCCTCCATCCCGGAAGACTGGCCAACCATCCCCCACTAACACTGCTTCTACCTGAGCCAGTTTAGCCAACCTCTGCACAGAAGCAACAGCCTGCTCTCGATTCAGCAGCTTGTCATCGGGTAAAATTGTCAAACTGCCTGCTTTGCGTGCCCGTACTAAATCTCCTGTAATTAAAGTCGTTTCCTCCAGTAGTAGAGCCAGTTCACCGGGGGTTTTAGAACCTTGGAGTTCAATCACCTTTAGTCCAGGTACAAATTCTTCACCATCAGACAGCCAGCGATCGCAATGTATGGGAAAACTATCTTTTTCCGCTACAGGACCAGCTATCTTAGCATAAGTTTGATCGGCAATTTCTTTACTTGCCCTGATATGTTCAGAATTCGTCAACACTATCCAAACCACACCACCGAGGGATTGCAGATGATTCCAATCATGGTTTGATAGGGCTACTGGGTCAATCAAGATGTTGCCATCTGGGCGAATCCAGGCAATCCCATTGAAATCAATATTTCTTGCCGGATTGAAATTAGACCAGCTATAGAGATCGGGACGGTGCAATGATTTCATGATGATTCTGGATTAGTACCTTCAATAATTGACTATTAATCTCAATAATTCAGTATATAGATAATGAGGTGACTGGAGATTAGTTATTGGTCATTAGTCATTAGTCATTAGTCATTGGGAGTGTCCAATGCCCAGGCGCAGAGTTAGGAGTTAAGAGTTTGGAATTCTCCCCTGTGCCCCTCTGCTCCGTATCTCCCCATCCTTCCCCTCTGAATCTGAAATTTGAGTATACTACGATAAATCTATCGATATTATGTATTTATTCGGGTTTAAAGAAATTCCCGCATAACCGCAATGGAGATCGACAAAGGTCTGGGGGTAAATTCAGATGCAACGCCAAAAAATATCAGCCAAGGCAAACCAGTTTACAGAGTCGGTGATTCGAGAAATGACAAGGGTGGCACTGCAACATAGTGCAGTGAATTTAGCCCAAGGATTCCCTGATTTTCCTTGTCCTCAGGAGTTAAAACAGGCAGCCTACGAAGCAATAAAAGCAGATATTAACCAATATGCTATCACTTGGGGCGATCGCCCATTTCGGGAAGCGATCGCTAACAAAGTCCAGTGGTATCTCGGCTTAGACATCAATCCCGAAACCCAAATTACTGTCACATGCGGTTCTACAGAAGCGATGGCAGCAGTGATGTTAGCCACAGTCGATCCTGGAGATGAAGTAATTGTATTTGAGCCGTATTACGAAAACTACGGCCCCGATGCAATTTTAGCGGGTGCCACACCCCGCTATGTGACATTACATCCTCCCCAGTGGACATTTGATGAAACACAGTTGCGTCAAGCTTTCAACGCTAATACCAAAGCTATTATTATTAACACACCCCACAATCCCACCGGTAAAGTCTTCACCCGTGAAGAACTCATCCTAATTGCTGAACTTTGTCAAAAGTGGGATGTACTAGCCTTCACTGACGAAATCTACGAACACATTCTTTATGATGGCACTCAACATATCGCTTTAGCGACCCTTCCGGGAATGGAAGAACGCACAGTTACCATTAACGGTCTATCCAAAACTTACAGCGTTACTGGATGGCGAGTCGGCTATATTTTGGCAAATCCTACATTGACGGCAGCCATTCGCAAAGTCCATGATTTCTTAACAGTAGGTGCCCCCGCACCATTGCAACGAGCTGGAGTTGTCGCCATGCAACTACCCCCATCTTATTATCAAGAATTAGCCAAACTTTATCAGCAGAAGCGAGACAATATTTTACAGATTCTAGATCGAGTTGGTATTCCCTACTTCCTTCCCAAAGGAGCCTATTATATTCTTGCAGATATTTCTCAATTTGGCTATCAAACCGATGTAGAATTCACTTACCACTTAATTAAAAATATTGGTGTTGCTGTAGTTCCTGGTTCCAGCTTTTTCAGCCAACCACAAAAAGGACATTCATTAATTAGATTCTGCTTCAGTAAAAGACCTGAGACATTGCAAATAGCAAGTGACAGATTACTAAAATTACAAGCCACTCTACAATTAAAGCAACTATAGCAATACTATTTGAGTTGTCAAGAATTACTTTTTTAAACAACTGCGTTCAGCAAAGCTGTTGCCGTAGGCTAGGGTACAAAATACGCAAAGGTAAGAAATAAACAATTTTAAAAATTATCTAGAGTTGCTATATGACTAATTACGACAATATTTTAGAAGCAATCGGTAGAACTCCATTAGTCAGACTTAATAAAATTGCTGAAGATATTCACTCAACGATTTACGTCAAAGTAGAATATCTCAATCCTGGTGGCAGTACCAAAGATAGAATTGCCCTGACTATGATTGAAGCCGCAGAAAAAACAGGTCAACTCCAACCAGGCGGCACTATTATTGAAGCTACCGCAGGCAATACTGGTGTAGGACTAGCATTAATTGCAGCAGTAAAAAAATATCGCTGCATATTCGTCATGCCTGATAAAATGAGCCAGGATAAAATTAATTTACTCAAAGCTTATGGTGCAGAAGTAGTTGTTACTCCCACATCTGTACCGCCTGACTCACCAGAAAGTTATAACGGTGTAGCAGAAAGACTTGCTAAAGAAATACCCAAAGCTTACAGACCAAATCAATTTGAAAACCCGAATAATCCTTTAGCACATTACCTGACTACAGGCCCAGAAATTTGGTCAGATAGTCATGGTAAAGTAGATGTATTTGTTGCTGGTATGGGCACGGGCGGTACAATTTCCGGAGTTGCCAAATATCTGAAAGAGCGAAATCAAAATATAGTAATTGTTGGTGCAGATCCCGAAGGTTCAATTCTTTCGGGTGACACACCTAAATCTTATAAAGTTGAAGGAATTGGGGAAGACTTTATTCCTAAAACTTTTAATCGCCAATTAGTGGATGAAATGGTTCGAGTTAGCGATAAAGAATCATTTAATATGGCTCGTCGTTTAGCAAGAGAAGAAGGTTTATTGGTAGGAGGTTCATGTGGTACAGCAGTAGCCGCAGCCTTGAAGTATGCAGCTAGATTAACAGATCCAAAGTATATTGTAGTTTTATTACCAGATACGGGAAGAAATTACATTAATAAAATTTACTCCGATGCCTGGATGCAGGAAAATGGTTTTTGGGAAGGTACAACAGTCAGAAGCACGAAAATTGGAGAAATTCTGGCTCAAAAAATAGATTTTCCTTCGTTAGTTGCTGTTAGTCCCCGTGATACCTTGAGTAAAGCCACAAATTACCTGCAAAAGTTAAATATCTCCCAGTTACCAGTGATTGATAACAATCATGTAGTAGGAAGTGTCAACGAAGCCTCTTTAATGAAATTCCTTCATGATGGAATTAACTTTTCTAACCAAGAAGTTTCGGCAGTTATGGGTAAACCATTGCCAATTCTCGATGAAGACGTGGATATTTCCGAAGCTTATCGACTGCTGTTATCAGGAACTACAGGAATTATTATTAAGCGATGTGATGTTCCGGTTGGATTAATTACCAGAGCCGATTTAATTAGATATTGGATTAGTCAAACCCAGGAATCATAAATTATCAGTTGTAATCTGGAATTTACTAAAGACAATTGGATGTAATTTCCGGCTACCTCCTAATTCTTTTGGATTAAATATATATATTTCGTGAAACATTAAATTGAACCAGTCATAGATAATTTTTTTTGAATACTGAATTCTTTCTTTATAAAGGTAAAACAATGGAATTTGAAACTAGAGCAATTCATGAAGGTCAGCAATCAGACCCTCAAACAGGTGCGGTAATTGTCCCCATTTACTTGACTTCCACCTATGAACAAGAAGCTATAGGTCAGCACAAAGGATATGAATATTCTCGCACGGGTAACCCTACCCGCACTGCTTTGGAAGAGGCTTTAGCTTCTCTGGAAAATGGTAAATTTGGTTTAGCATTTGCCTCTGGCTTGGCTGCAACCACCACAGTATTAAGTCTGCTCAAAAGTGGTGACCATATTGTTGCTGGCGATGACTTATATGGCGGTACTTATCGTTTGCTAGAAAAGGTTGTAAAAAATTGGGGCGTGACAACTACCTATGTAGATATTGATAATATTGCTGATTTTGAAACTGCGATTACACCAAATACGAAGTTGATTTGGATTGAAACTCCTACCAATCCTTTGTTAAAAATTATTGATATTGCAACATTAGCAAGTATTGCCCGTAAACACAATCTCATCTTAGTAGTTGATAACACCTTTGCGAGTCCTTATTTTCAAAGACCCTTAGATTTAGGCGCTGATATTGTGGTTCACAGTACTACCAAATATCTTGGGGGACACAGCGATATTATTGGTGGCGGAGTTATTACATCTAATGAGCAAGTATACACTGAACTGAAGTTTTATCAAAATGCGATCGGGGCAATTCCTAGTCCTTTTGATAGTTGGTTAGTACTGCGAGGTATTAAAACTCTAGCTGTAAGAATGCGCGAACATGAAAAAAACGCTTTATTTTTGGCTAAATTTTTAGAAAAACATCCTAAAGTTGAGCGAATTTATTATCCAGGATTACCTAGTCACGAACAATATCAACTAGCAAAAGAGCAAATGTCTGGCTTTGGGGGGATGATTAGTTTGGAATTAAAAGGTGGTTTTGCTGAGGTTGAAAGATTTGCTGCCCGACTCAAGTTGTTTTTGCTGGCTGAAAGTTTAGGAGGAGTAGAATCACTGCTTTGTTATCCCAGCAAAATGACTCACGGTTCTCTACCGGAAGCGGAACGGCACAAGCGGGGAATAAAAGATAATTTAGTCCGTCTTTCGGTAGGAATTGAGCATCAACAAGATTTACAAGCTGATTTAGAAAATGCTCTGACTTGAAAAATAGCGACTTTAATTCAATCCTCCACCATACCACAAAACTTTTTTGCAAGAGGTCTATTGATTCACCAATTGTGAATTGCCAAAGATGCCTTCTTCAAATAATCAGTTCAGACAAACTTTGCAATCCGCACAATACATCAATTAGGCAACAAAGTCTAAAGAGGCAAACACGTTCGTAGTATCTTGCACAACAGCAATTAGGTCACCATATCTGTAGATCAAGGTATCTAAGGCTGCACTACCGCTGAAATTCGAGGTTTTTTGGAGAGTGTAATCACTAATACTACCGCCAACTCTAATCTTGTCACCTTCCGACCATTTAAAGTCTGTAATGATGGCATATCCACTGCCCAAATAGTCGATGTTAGTAAAAGACCCGTTGTAACCAAGGCTAAATGTATCTGCCCCAGCACCGCCAGTATACCTGTCGATTTCGCCACTACTACCACCGTAGCCACTGAAGAAATCATTGCCTGCACCACCAATCATTGTGTCATTTCCATGTCCCCCGTACAGCAGATCGTTACCATCTTCACCACTTAGGTAGTCATTTGCAGGGGTGCTGCTACCATTGGTAATTTCGTCACCGAAGAGTATATCACCACCTGTCCCACCATAAAGTGAGTCATTACCAGCCCCACCGATGAGATTATCAACGCCATCACCACCATAGATATAATCGTTTCCGCCCTTACCTTGGAGGTAATCATTTCCTCCCAAACCACTCAGATAGTTTGAGTAATCATTTCCTGTAATCTCATTGTTGAGGGTGTTGCCGAAGCCATAGTAAGCAGTATCTGCATATAGTAATGTCAAATTTTCTAGGTTAGCCCCGAGAATATAGCTAGTATAAGATAAAACCGTGTCAGTACCTTGGTTACTAAATTCAGTAATAGTATCTGCTGTATCTCCTGTCAATGCAGAAATGAGGTAGGTATCATTGCCTGTTCCTCCCAATAAAGTATCAGTGCCTCCTCCACCCCAGATAAAGTCATCACCAGCTTCACCAAAAATAACATCATTGCCGTTGTCTCCGAAAAGGTAATCTTTGCCTGCGCGGCCGAGGATGGTATCGCCGCCCTCACCACCATAAACATAGTCATCTCCCTCTCCAGCATCGATAATGTCACCTCCGCCTCGGCCATAAATAATATCGTTGCCTGCATAGCCAAAAATGGAGATATCAGCGGATTCAGTACCGTTTAAGTTGTCATTACCAGAAGTGCCATAAATAGCCATAATATTGATGTCCTCTTACAATTTTTTTAAGACTGGCGCCAAGTGTCATATTTTTTTAGTCGGGAGTGGAGCTAAAAACTCCGCTCTAGACCGCATAACACAAGATATATGTAATATTCCCGACATATATCCCAATAAGGATATTCTGTTTTTCGGATTTCCTTAATTTCCTTCATTGTTTGTGATGTAATTTACCAAGTCGTACCAACTTTTTGAAATTAAAGTTGGTAAATTAGGGATTAGTTGAGCTAATTTCTCCTGACGCAACTATGCCATTGGATTTATCGCCCCTTTGGATATCACTTAAAACTTCATTACTTGCTACATTTATTACTTTCTTCTTAGGCATTGCTGCTGCCTACTGGATGCTAAGATACCGTGGCAAAGGGAAATCGTTGATTGAGGGTATCTTTATTGCTCCTCTAATTTTACCGCCGACAGTTGTAGGTTTCTTATTGCTGCTATTTTTTGGTAAAAATGGCCCTGTAGGGAAATTCATGCAGACTTTTGACTTCTCTATTGTCTTTACTTGGTACGGTGCAGCGATCGCCGCCACAGTCGTTTCTTTTCCTTTAATGTATAAAACAGCACTAGGAGCATTTGAACAAATAGATAGAAATCTGCTGCGAGTAGCCAGAACCCTTGGTGCAAGAGAAGCTACAATCTTTTGGCGTATTAGTTTACCCCTAGCACTACCTGGTATTTTAGCTGCCACAACTCTGGCCTTTGCCCGTGCTTTGGGAGAATTCGGGGCGACATTGATGCTGGCTGGTAATATTCCTGGACAAACGCAGACAATCCCAATGGCGATTTACTTTGCTGTGGAAGCGGGAGCAATGGATGAAGCGTGGTTTTGGGCGCTCGCAATTATGGTGATTTCTCTATCTGGAATTATTGGAGTTAACTTCTGGCAAGAAGTGAGGGAGAAGAGGAGAGCAGGGAGCATACAGCAGGGGGCAGGGGGCAGGGAGCAGGGGGCAGAGGGAGAAATTTTTTATCGGCCGGACTCTAATTTTGAGTTGCGTGGATTGTTTGTAGACATTGAAAAAATACTTCCTAGCTTTGATTTGAAAGTTAGTTTTACTACTAATGACCAGCCTTTGGGGTTATTGGGTAGTTCGGGGGCGGGTAAGAGCATGATTTTGCGCTGCATTGCGGGGATAGAAACGCCGACAAGAGGGCGCATAGTTTTAAATGGCAGAGTGTTGTTTGACTCGGAAAAAGGAATTAATCTACCCAGTCGCGATCGCCGCATCGGTTTTTTAGTGCAGAATTACGCTCTGTTTCCCCACATGAGTGTGGCGCAAAACATCGCTTTTGGTTTGCCCAAAGGATTATCACCAGGGAGTATTAAGGTACAGATAGAAGGACTATTATTAAATATGCAGTTGCAGGGATTAGGCGATCGCTATCCGCACCAGCTTTCTGGAGGCCAACAACAACGGGTAGCTTTGGCAAGAGCATTAGCCAGTCAACCGGAAGCATTGCTTTTGGATGAACCTTTTTCTGCACTCGATACCCATCTGCGTAGTCAATTAGAGCAGCAAATGATAGAAACTCTAATAGATTACCAAGGTGTGACTTTATTTGTCACTCATAATATGGAAGAGGCTTATCGACTTTGCCCGAATTTATTGGTACTGGAGCATGGTAGAGTCGTTCATCATGGTAGCAAATACGATATTTTTGAGCGTCCTACCACTGTGGGTGTTGCCCAAATCACTGGGTGCAAAAACTTTTCTCAGATTATTCTTCAGTCACCGCAACAAGTGGAAGCAATTGATTGGGGTTGTACTCTCCGAGTCGTGGAAGCAATGAACAGCGAATTGTCTCATATTGGTATTCGTGCCCATCAAATTCTTTTTACCAATGACTCATCCCCTGAAAACACCTTTCCCTGTTGGATAGCACAGACGAGTGAAACGCCCCATCGAATGACACTATTTGTCAAACTACATTCTGCTGCCAATAATTCTCAAGATTACCATTTGCAAGCTGAAGTTTTTAAAGAAAAATGGGCGAGTATCAAAGACCAACCTTTTCCTTGGTATGTGCGTTTAGATCCCTTGCGCTTGATTTTGATGGAATAGAACGCACAGATGTAAGTAGGTCGGTGTAAATTAATTATTGTTGGGATAAGGCAGTTTTTGCTGGGGCAGGGAGCAGGGGAAAAGGAGACGACTGGTATCACAGATGCTATCACAACGTGAGCAAGTCTCCCCTGACTGTTGCTGTTCTTGAGTTGACTCTACAATGTCTCTATTTGTAGCAAAGCCGTTGAGGATTAATCCCCGAATAATTGATACCTCTTTGTCTAAGTTTCGCGCATAATTTTCATATTTTGTAGTTGCCTCCTTCAAATTGTAACGTTTCAAACTTGAGTTCTGAGATGATCGTCGGCGATGCCGAGCGCTTACAGCAAGTCCTATATAATCTTTTATCGAATGCGATCAAATTTACGCCCGAAGGTGGACGAGTCGAAGTTAGGCTCATGTCTGACAGAACTCACGCTCAAATTCAAGTCAGTGATACAGGACAAGGAATTTCGGCAGACTTGTTGCCGTATATTTTTGAGCGATTTCGTCAAGGAGATTCCAGCACCACGAAAGCGAAGCCAGGGCTGGGACTGGGGCTATCGATCGCGCAGTATCTGGTTGAACTGCATGGTGGCACAGTTCAGGCAGAGAGTCCGGGTTCAGGACAAGGAGCAACGTTCACCGTCAGGCTGCCAAAAAGGGATCTACAAGGGGAGTTTACACTGTCGAGCGATTTAAAGCCTACTGCGTTAGAAGTCGCCCCAGATCCTTCGAGCGATGCTGTCCCCTCATTGTCGGGTTTACAGATTTTAGTGGTTGACGATCAAGCCGATGCCCGTGACATAGTTAAATTTGTGCTGGAAGACTACGGGGCCCAAGTGCTGAGTGTGGCATCTGCAAGAGTTGTGCTAGCGGTTCTAAGTAAAAACCCCAGTTGGTTTAATGTGCTAATTTGCGATCTGGGAATGCCGGAGGAAGATGGCTACTGGTTGATTCGGCAAGTGCGATCGCTGAGTGCAGAAGCCGGAGGGCAAATTCCAGCCATTGTGCTGACTGCCTATGCAAGTGAGTCACAACAACTGAGCATTGAGGCTGGGTTTCAAATGCACGTTGCTAAACCTGTCGAGCCAGATCAATTAGCGTTGTTCGTTGCAAACCTAGCAGGACGAGCTTAGAAAATTAGCGTTTATCTTAATAGCACTGGTTTAAATCTACACATTCATCAAATCATCCAAGATTTATCGTTTTACTTCTCCATTGATAAATCAAAGGGCTTATACCTTTCTTTGAATTACGAATTAGTAATTATTTGCTCACTGACTTTAAAATATCGTAAACGGTTTTTACTTCAAGCGCCCAGACCCAAAGAGCCTCGGCGCTTGAATATTAGGTTGCAGACAAACTTCTGCGAAGTGGGAGAATTATGCAGGCATCATGTGCATAGATCTGCAAGTTTCTGCACATTTGCGGCAAGCAGCAGCACATTCCATCATTTTGGCATCGTCGCTCATCATTTCACAAGCCATAGCACAGCGATCGCACATTTCTGCACACAGCATACAAGTACGTCCCATGAACTCAGAACCGCCCATCATCATGTTCATACACATCATGCACATTTCTGCACAATCGCGCATCATCGTCATCATGCTCATCATGCTATTGTCCATCTGCTTACCACCTTTGCTCATGCAGTAAGTCATAGTTTCCATGCACATTTTGTGACACTCCATACAAGCTTCCATACAAGCTTGCATTTCGGAAGTCATGGTTTCAGCCATCATCATCATCATTGGAAATACCTCTTGATTTATTGATGCATTAATGCTGTCCTTTTCAGGACTACTTCTAACAGTAGTTCTATATTTTTAAGGAGTCAATGGGATATTTTATCGACAATTTATAAGCCTCCTATTCCGATATAATTACCGGGAATTTAGATTAATTCTACAAATATTTAGTGTTGTTTTTCTGAAAATTCATATATATTAAGGCTTAAATACTCCCGTTTTTCAATGGGGTTTTATTAAGCAAATCAACTTTAGGTTGGAGATTACAAGTTATAGTTAGATTGAAAAAGAAAATAATTTCATTTTTTTTAACAAATACCTAAAAATATTTATTAACTTCTATTAACTTGAAGATAGATAAGCTTGAAAATTACGCAACCAGAACAAGAAAATCTTTTGATCAATACAGCATGTAAGGGTTTAGCAATAATTCATTAAACGTGCGTTGTTGCACTCCAACCGTTTGAACTGCCGATTCGATAACTTTTTTGTTTGCTCGTATCGCATAAGTAGATTGATTCAAGCGACAAAACCCAATATCACACCATAAAATATTTTTGCAAGAGGTCGAATACAAAGTTAAGAAAATAGGAAGTTGGGTTTATCATGTGAAAACCCAACAAAGCTGTCAAATTATAGCTATTGAACTCGCGTTAAAGTGCCTTAGACCAATAATATCTAGCGCACTTTACTACAAAATAGACATGAGCAGGCGCACCGTGGCAACACTAATGATTTAGCTTGGCAGTGTGATCGCATCTCAATTATGCAGGTACAAACTTCAGCGAAACACCATTCATGCAGTAACGTTCGCCAGTTGGTGCGGGGCCGTCGTCAAAGACGTGACCCAGATGACTACCACAGCGACTACAATGCACTTCAGTTCTGGTCATAAAATGCGATTTATCTACAGTAGTGGCGATCGCACCTTCAATAGGTTTAAAGAAGCTAGGCCAGCCAGTACCGCTATTAAATTTGCTATTAGATGTAAACAGTGGCTGTTCGCACGCAGCACAATAATAAGTGCCTTCATCATATTGCTTATCGAGTGGACTGGTGTGAGCGGGTTCAGTTCCATGTTTACGCAATACACGAAACTGTTCTGGCGTTAAAACACTGCGCCATTCTTCCTCAGGTTTGCTAATTTCAAATCTACTGTTAGAAGTTGTCATTTCTTCTGACCCCCAATTAATATACCTTGATAACAAGACTGTGCCGACTATTACTACACTAGCCTCTAAAAAATAGCGTTTGTCCATATATCTATTATTTTCTATTTTTGCTCTACACAAAAAACAAGATATTATTTCTTGGAGATGCCTAAATAAAAACAAAGCGCCCCCTTTCCAGGAGGCGCTTTTTATTCAGCTATTACTGAAGTATTAGCCGTTGATTGCAGGAGCGGTCATTGCTACAGGGGCGACATCACCAGCAGCCAAGTCTAAGGGGAAGTTGTGAGCGTTACGCTCGTGCATTACTTCCATACCCAGGTTAGCGCGGTTGATTACGTCTGCCCAAGTGCTGATAACGCGACCTTGAGAGTCAATGATGGATTGGTTGAAGTTGAAACCGTTCAGGTTGAAAGCCATTGTGCTGACACCCAAAGCGGTGAACCAGATACCAACAACAGGCCATGCAGCTAGGAAGAAGTGCAAGGAACGGCTGTTGTTGAATGAAGCGTATTGGAAGATCAAGCGACCGAAGTAGCCGTGGGCTGCAACGATGTTGTAGGTTTCTTCTTCTTGACCGAACTTGTAACCGTAGTTTTGAGATTCGGTTTCGGTGGTTTCACGAACCAAGGAAGAGGTTACCAAAGAACCGTGCATTGCAGAGAACAAGGAACCGCCGAATACACCAGCCACACCTAACATGTGAAAGGGGTGCATCAGAATGTTATGTTCCGCTTGGAACACAATCATGAAGTTGAAGGTTCCAGAGATACCCAAAGGCATACCATCAGAGAAAGAACCTTGACCGATTGGGTAGATCAAGAATACTGCGGTAGCAGAAGCTAGAGGTGCGCTGTAAGCTACGCAAATCCAAGGACGCATTCCTAATCGGTAAGAAAGTTCCCACTGACGGCCCATGTAGCAGGCGCAACCGAGCAAGAAGTGGAAAATTACCAACTGGTAAGGACCACCGTTGTACAACCACTCATCTAAGGAAGCAGCTTCCCAGATGGGGTAGAAGTGCAAACCGATAGCGTTAGAAGAAGGAACAACTGCACCAGAGATGATGTTGTTTCCGTAAATCAAAGAACCTGCTACTGGTTCACGGATACCATCGATGTCCACAGGAGGAGCAGCGATGAAAGCAATTGTGAAGCAGACGGTAGCGGCTAGCAGAGTAGGAACCATCAGTACACCGAACCAACCTACATAAATGCGGTTATCAGTGCTGGTGATCCACTCGCAAAACCGATCCCATACGTTGGCGTTAGAACGCCGTTGTAAGGTAGTTGTCATTGTTTTATGAGTGCTATGTTTTGTTAAATATGAAACAGGCTAACTTTTTCACCTGTTGAAAATAAGTCTACATGAATTTACTTGAACCTGACATTTTGCTTAACATTCTGTAATATTTACGTTGTAAAAGCTCATCTAACTGTAAAGTTTTTCGTCGGATTTTTACCAGTGATAAAAACCACCAAAAGCCTTGATTTGCTTGATGTTAGGAAGTTGGGAGACCAAATCAATTTCAACTAATTGATCCCTTATTTACTTAGCTTTATATTTCTTAATAAATAAACTTAAAACTCTTTAATAAAAAATATCTTGTAAGGATTGAGAATCTAAAACTCACAATTTTTGGAGACATGAATTTGAGAATTTGAGTAAAATTAACCAGTCATACCACATTATGATTTACTAGCGATTCTTACCAGAGGCGGAGTATCTTTGCTTGATCCTGATTTTTAGGTACTGCCTAGTTTATGCTTGAGTAACACTTTCACCACAGTTGCTTGTTTAGAAAAAACTTAGATTAAAAATCAAAATATATATACGGTAAGCTACCTTCAGGAGCTAATAACCAAACTGCATAGAAGCATAAGGGTACGAAAACAAGCTTTACAGGCCAGTTAAACTCTAACTTCAACATCCGATTGAAGGCATAAACGATAGCCATCAGAGTAGCTAAAGTTGTTAGTATCCAAGCAAGTTGGTATTGGCTAATATTTAAAGCTTCTACATAAACCTTCTCAGCAAACTGTGCGTCCGCAGGATAGCCCCAAAGGTGTCGAGTTACCGTAAAAGAGTCTTGGAGGTTAGGCAGGCGGAACCAAATCCAAGAAGTAAAAACCATTAGTTGAGTCAACAGCCAAGCTACAAATATACCCAGAGGATTTTGCCAGAAATGCTCTAGCTTTTCAAAGCGATCGCTAATTACATCCGTAAGTCGATGAACCACCAATCCTAATCCGTGAAGTATGCCCCATACTACGTAGCCTAAAGCAGCTCCGTGCCAGATACCAGCAATTAGCATCACAATAAATAAATTCCCACAAGTGCGAGTCAAACCCTGACGTGAACCACCTAAAGGAAAGTAAATATAGTTACGTAGCCAATCGCCCAAAGTCATGTGCCAGCGCCGCCAAAATTCTGCAATACTAGTAGTGAAGTAAGGAAAATCAAAATTCTCAGGTAGAACTAAACCGAAAAGTAAAGCACTACCACGGGCAATGTCTACATAACCGTTGAAATCTAGATATAACTGCAAGCCATAGGCAAATGTAGCTAACCACAGATCGGTACTACCCGCTCGCTGTATATTGCCAAAACATAAATCGACAAAAATTCCTAGGTGGTCTGCCAAAATACCTTTCTTGACTGCACCTCTAGCAATTAACCACAATCCTTCTACGACCCTATTGGTAGTAGGTAAGTGTAAAGTATTAAATTGATTTACTAAGTTGTGGTAGCGCGTAATTGGCCCAGAAATTAGTTTTGCAAAAAATAATTTGTACGAGGCAAATTTTAGAAAACTATCTGTAGCCGGGGCACCTCGATATACATCTATTAAATAGGCAATACACTCAAAGGTAAAAAACGAAATTCCTAAGGGTGCAATCAATTTAAAAGAATTCTCTGATGGGTTTGTTTGGATGTGAAAAACAAACTTATATAAAGGAGTAAGATACTTAAAAACTAATAAAAGTAAAACATTGAGAATTATACCTAGCCACAAAAGCTTAAGACGACGTAAATTCCAATCACTTTCTACAAATTCCCAGTCTTCATTAGAAATTCGCCAGTCAGAAGAATGTTTTCCTAATGATGTATTTTTGCCAATTTCTACTCCTAAGCGAAAATTAATAAAAGTTAATGCTAATAGCAATGGTATGTATTGGAGATGCAAAGACGCATAGAAAACCAAACTGGCAATTAGCAGTGTCAACAATCGTAATTTTTGTTGTGCTAAAGACCAGTAAATTCCGAGTACACTTAACAAGAA
Organism: Nostoc sp. PA-18-2419; assembly: GCF_005869855.1. GTDB lineage: Bacteria > Cyanobacteriota > Cyanobacteriia > Cyanobacteriales > Nostocaceae > Nostoc. The sequence continues at coordinate 53,794 of NZ_SZNH01000014.1, forward strand.
TAGCCCATAGAAAATTGAGATAAAGTTCATTTTTTAGTCATTTGTCATTGGTCATTAGTCATTGGTCATTGGTCATTGGAGTTAAGCAGTTTGGAATTCTTCCCTGTGCCCCTCTGTTCTCCATTGCCCCTAATCTCCACTTCATGGGGGCCCCGAGTTCCCCATCTCCTCATCTCCTACTTAGCTGGCCAAGGAATCATCGGGTCATTAGCCAACTTTTTCGAGACTTCGTAGGCACCAAAGCGATTGAGGTGGCTAGGGTCAGAAAAGTAATCATTTACTTTGAGCCACTGTTGGCTCAAATCGCGATAAATAAAGTTGGGATTAGTTGCTAAACGCAACATATATTGCTGAAATTCTTGCTCATAGTTTTGACGCACTGGATCTAAATAATCCTCTGTTAGAGGCATGTTGATAAACACTAAAGAAATTTTGTGAGCCTGTGTAAAATTAAGCACTTCTTGTAAGGCGACCTCTTGCTCTCCTCCTAGTTGGAAAGATTTATAGTCGTTATCATAATTTCCTGGAACTCGAGAATGTTTTTGATAATATCTAGCGGGATGAAAGCGAATAGATAAAGCTAGAAATCCATCAAAGTCAACTGCTTGCTTAGAAGTATCTTCTTCTGAATTACTATCTGTTTGCTGTTTTTGAGATGTGACTATCTGATTGTGACCAAATATGAGCAGTTGTTTTTGGAGTAAACTTTTAATTTGGTCACGGTTTTGATAGCTAGTAAAAACAGATGCTAAAGTCTGATTTAACCAATCATCAACAGCTTGATAACCATTAATTTCTTGCTTTTCTTCTTTGGTCTTTTCTTGCTTGGAATTTTCAGGCAAATTACCGCTACTTGAACTTGTAGAGATTTTTTGCAAGGCTTGCTTATAGCCAGATGATGTAGTAACGGATTTAAAAGTAATATCCTCACGTCCGCTATTGAAAGCACGGGCGCCATCTGCCCAGAGAATTAATTTTGGCAATTCTGACGGTTCTAAAACCTGGCGAATCACAAAGTCTACAACTTGCGCGGTAGCACCATTAATTCCAAAGTTGAACACGTCAATATTTGGATAACCCTGAGTTGCCAAAGCTTTAGAAAGTGCTGCTGGGTCAACTCCTCTCAGGGCGCGCGAGGAACCAATGATTAATACATCTGGCGGACTACCAGTTCTAGCCAGACGTTGTTTGTAGAGGGCTAATTGCTCGTCTAACTGTCTAACATTGAAACTTGGTATTTGCGATCGCGCTGCTAAAAGAATAGCAGTCGCCGTTGCTTTTTCTTTGAGTGGTGCGGCTGCTAAATTTCCGCTTTGTGTATCATCGGTTTGGGTAAATTGAGAAGCATTAAATACAGTACTTTGGTTTGGAGAAGATTTAGTTTTGGCAGTGCTAGGAAAAAATTTTGCTTGCTGGTTCGGATTTTTTTCAGAGGTCAATGATGCTTTTTGCTCAGAAGATGATGAAGGTGAGACATTAGTCATTGGAGAACTCGGCGTAGCGTGGGCAATAATTTGACTTAACACCCAATCACTTTGAAGGGTGAGCAATAATCCGAGTGTTCCCCAAACCAAAGCAATCTTAACTCCTTGAGCATCAGGGTTTAGCTGTGCTGACTGATGGCTTTCGGTAAATAGCTGAGTTGCTAAGAGGAATTTTTTTACTGCTGCATTTGCTGTTGCTAACCAATTGAGCGCTATTTCTGTAACAAAACTTTGAACTTCTTGTGTAGTTAAGTCTGGGCGCAAAATTGGCTCGCTAGTTTCAGCAGTTACCAAATCGTTAACATATTTAGAAGCAACAGCAAATTCTGGGGTTGCTTCTGGTACTAAACGTTGGCGATGTTCTAAATCGATACCATGATTCCAAAAAGGTTCCTTATTCCCAGCCCGCCGTCCGTAGACGCGGACTCCTTTAATACCAGGAATTTTTAACTGGCGGACAAACTGTGTAACTTTATTGGCTACTTGCGTTCGTCCAGGACAAACAGGTGCATCACACATAATGTGCAATAAATCACCTTTAATTAGCAGCAGAACGCGAATTCCACCCGTCAAAAGACGCCAATCGAGGTCAGGATTGAGTAAGCGTTCTAATAAAAAAACGATCGCTGGTTGGTCGCCTGTATTGGCTAAATCCAGTGGCGATGTCGCAAATACGGGATGTTCTTTAGCAGGTAAATCCACCCAATCAATCCAGCTAGGTTCCTTGTCACCTGCTTTTTCTCCGTAGATGGTGGCGGCGAGAATGCCTTGGGGAGCGATCGCTTCTAGCTGGGGTAAAATTGCCTCTAAGCACGCTACTTTATCTGGTATTGGAGCGGTTCCCAGGGGGTCATAAGCTGGGGTACAAAAAATATGCAGGGTTGATTCCTTGAGAGAAGCATGAACAGCAACTTTTAACTCTGACAATACCTCAGTTAGTAATCTGGCGATCGCTTGCACATCCCCCCAACGCGCCCACTCTTTGAGCATCACCTCTGGAGGCGTTAGATCTACTCGCACCAGCCAATCAGCCGCAGTTTCACCAGTTACTTGAGAAACAATGACTGCATCTGGGTAGCCCGAAAGCTTCAGATAACGTAATTTCTGGGCTATTGGTTCAGCCAGCAATGATGGGTCGGGACTATAGCTTGACTGGCAAAATATCCAGAGGCGATTTTCTTCAACTTGAGAATTCTTGGACTTATGTAGCTTAATCTTTGCCTGTACTGACACACCCAACGTACTCAGAGTTTCACTCAAATAGCGAGCAATGGCATCTGGGTTACCTTGGCGTGCCAAACTTTCATTAGAGACAATCAGCGCTCCCCCGACTTGTTTCGATTTTTCCGAATCTGCTAGTAAAGCTTGCTGTACCTGCTCTACATGCTTTTCAATTTGATTCAAATAAACTCGATGACACCATTTGGGGCGCTGTTCCCCTTTTCTTCGACCATAGACAAATACTTGGTATATTGAGGGTTGTTCGTTGTTTGTCAGAGTATCCAAATCTGTTTGCTGTAGTGCTTGCAGCAAATCAGATAAAGTACGCCAACGCTGCGGACATTCTGTCCCCTCACAAAGAATATGAAGGTCATTTCCCCGTAATCGGACTTTCACCCCGAAAGTGTTAATCCCTGTTGCTTGGCTGATCCATTGCACTAAGGATTGCTGGCGGTCTGGTAATACTGTTTTCATGGGAAATTAACTTTAACAGTCAGCGATTGTTAGGGGATAGTGCCTGCACTTGTAAACTAGAACCATAGGTGTATCACACTTTGACGGTTTTTTTTAACAATTTTGTTACCTTTGTAGCTTGCAAAATCAGCAAAGATAGTCTTGTACGGTTGCAAGTCAGACTAATGTTGAGTTTTGCGTTTATTTTACTCGCAGGGAGTCAAAATTTAGAAGTTAGAAGTCAGGAGTCAGAATTAGTAAATTGACAAGTCAGAATAATTTTATGTGACTAACTGAGAAATTGTCTTTTCTAGTCACAATCGCCTCTGACTAAGCTAATACTCCTTGCGGGCTAAACAAACAACCAATCGGATCCAATTTAAACTCCTTGTGTTGATATGTGAAGTCATCCTGACTCGTAACTCCTAAATTCTGAATTTTGACTTGTTTTGACTCATTTTTCCCTAACCAAGAATTAACAATGACAGCAGCTAACCAACAACCCTCAGCTAATCCTCCATCCAGTCTGGATTTTTTTAGCATTCCCCAATCGTTCCTCTTACAAATAGGTACAGCGTCTATGGTACTGCTGCTGATTACCGGAAAAACTACAGTCAGGGCACTAGAAGCTATAGGGGAAGCCAGTGAAGAATTATTTCGAGGCGATCGCTTACCCATCCTTGACTTTCCAGATGATAACGAAACTGAACAAACTTAGAAAATATACATCGAACAATTATTTGCTCAGGAAGAACATCGTGAGCATTAAGTGCAAAACCTCCAAGTGTAAACAGTAATTGGCTTTACAATCATCGAGAATATGAGTTCCCTTTTATACTCTTCATCGCCAACTGCGAATATATACCCGGTGTCGGAATTATTTTTGCGTCATCGTCTACAGGTAGTAGAAGAATTGTGGGAGTCAGTTCTGAGGCAAGAATGCGGCCAAAACATGGTAGATTTGTTGCGGCAATTGCGGGATTTGTGTTCGCCGGAAGGACAAACAACAAATGACCAAGCTTCCTCAGCCGTTAAGTTGATCGAACAATTGAATATCAATGAAGCAATCCGGGCAGCTCGTGCTTTTGCTCTGTATTTTCAGTTGATTAACATCATAGAGCAGGAATACGAACAAAGACAGCAATTGAGTCGCTATGAAGCCCAAACAGAAGCAACAGACCCTCAAACGCCACCAAATGCTAATTATTCCTCGAATCAAAGAGAAGAGGACGCACCTGTAAGCAAGGGACTAGCAGCAGACTTGCTGGCAAAGAATTATGTCCAAAAAGCTCAAGTCCAACTAAAAGGCACTTTTGCAGCCTTATTTCCCTATTTATTCAAACTGAATGTTCCCCCCCAGCAAATTCAACGTTTAATTGCCCAGTTGGATGTCCGCTTAGTTTTCACAGCGCACCCAACAGAAATTGTGCGTCATACCATCCGCGATAAACAGCGCCAAGTAGTACAACTGTTGCAAAAACTCGATGGCTTAGAAAATAGCTCCATTAGCACAGGAGTGGGATATCCTTGGGAAGCAGCAGATGTCCGCGAACAATTACTCGAAGAAATTCGTTTATGGTGGCGCACAGACGAACTTCACCAGTTCAAACCCACGGTACTCGATGAAGTAGATTATGCTCTGCATTATTTCCAAGAAGTATTATTTGATGGTATTCCGCAACTCTATAAGCGATTCAAATACACGCTAGCGAATACTTTTCCTTGGTTAGAACCGCCGAGTAAGAATTTCTGCTCGTTTGGCTCTTGGGTGGGTTCAGATCGAGATGGTAACCCCTCAGTCACACCAGAAATTACCTGGAAGACAGCTTGCTATCAGCGCAAAATGGTGCTAGGAAGATATATCCAGTCAGTGAAACAACTGATTGAATTATTGAGCGTGTCGATGCACTGGAGTGATGTTTTGCCAGATTTACTGGAATCTCTGGAATTGGATCAGTCCCAGTTGAGTGAAGTATATGACGCCCTAGCGCTGCGTTATCGACAAGAACCATATCGGCTGAAACTGGCTTATGTCCTCAAACGATTAGAAAATACCCGCGATCGCAATTTAGCTTTATACAATCGGGAAACGCCAAAAAATCAAGACAGTCCCCTCTACCGTTCTGGAGCCGAGTTTTTAGCAGAATTGCGGTTAATTCAGCGCAACTTGACAGAAACAGGTTTAAACTGCCGAGCGCTAGAAGATTTGATTTGTCAAGTAGAAATTTTTGGCTTTAACTTGACACAGCTAGATATCCGCCAAGAATCATCGCGCCACTCGGATGCGCTCAATGAAATTTTAGAATACTTGCAAGTACTACCCCGACCTTACGACGAACTCTCAGAGCCAGAAAGAGTTACTTGGTTAACCCAAGAACTGCAAACCCGGCGGCCATTAATTCCAGCAGAATTGCCATTTTCGGAAAAAACCAATGATGTGATTGAAACCTTTCGGATCTTGCGATCGCTGCAACAAGAATTTGGCGTCAACATCTGCCAAACTTACATTATCAGCATGTGCCGCCAAGTCAGCGACGTACTGGAAGTGTTGCTCTTAGCCAAAGAAGCCAGACTTTTTGACCCCGCCATTGCTGTAGGAACTATTCAAGTTATCCCCCTATTTGAAACAGTAGAAGACTTGCAACGCTCCAGAAGCGTTATGCGAGAATTATTTGAACTTCCTTTATATCGCGCTTTGTTAGCTGGGGGCTACAACAGTGCTAAGCAACGAGTACCCAGTGCTGAGTCTACTTTGCAACACCAGTCTGCTGAAGTCAGAGAAAATACACATACAACTAGCTCCTCAACGCTAAACACTGGGCGAGAAGTCAAAGCGGCAGCTGAAGCTCTAGAGAATTTCTCCCAAGGGGAAAGACCAAAGGCAAACAGTGACTCAACACTCACTCCTAACCTCCAAGAAGTGATGCTAGGGTATTCTGACAGCAACAAAGACTCTGGTTTTTTAAGCAGCAATTGGGAAATTCATAAAGCCCAAAAATCGCTGCAACAAATAGCAGAAGGCTACGGCGTGAATTTGCGAATTTTCCACGGACGTGGTGGTTCTGTAGGCCGGGGAGGGGGCCCAGCTTACGAAGCGATTTTGGCTCAACCGGGTAACAGCATTAATGGACGGATTAAGATTACCGAACAAGGGGAAGTTTTAGCTTCCAAATACTCCTTGTTGGACTTAGCTTTGTACCACATGGAAACCATCACTACTGCTGTGATTCAAGCTAGTTTGCTGCGAACAGGGTTTGATGATATTGAACCCTGGAATGAGATTATGGAAGAACTAGCGGCGCGATCGCGTCAACATTATCGTGCCCTAATTTACGAGCAACCTGATTTTATCGACTTTTTCCATCAAGTAACCCCAATTGAAGAAATTAGCCAACTGCAAATTAGCTCTCGTCCAGCGCGGCGTCCCTCTGGCAAAAAAGACTTAAGCAGTCTACGAGCTATTCCTTGGGTATTCAGTTGGACACAAACCCGCTTCTTGCTGCCTTCTTGGTACGGCGTCGGCACCGCTTTACAGGAATTCTTGAACGCAGAACCAGAAGAACATTTAAAATTGCTGCGCTATTTTTACATCAAGTGGCCTTTCTTCAAAATGGTGATTTCTAAAGCAGAAATGACCTTGGCGAAAGTAGATATGCAAATGGCACAGCACTACGTTCAAGAATTGTCAAAACCAGAAGATCAAGAGCGCTTTGTTAAGGTTTTTGAGCAAATTGCTAGTGAGTTCTATCTAACTAGAGATTTAGTCTTAAAAATCACCAATCACAATCGGCTCTTAGATGGCGATCCGGTATTACAACGATCTGTACAGTTACGCAATGGCACAATTGTACCTTTGGGATTTATCCAAGTTTCGCTGCTCAAGCGCCTACGCCAGTCCTTAAATACTACTGCTACTTCTGGAGTAATTCACTCCCGTTATAGTAAAGGTGAATTACTGCGAGGGGCATTGTTAACTATTAATGGTATTGCTGCGGGGATGAGAAATACAGGTTGATTGGGAATGGGGCATTGGGGAACTCGGGGCCCCTACGAAGTGGGGATTAGGGGCAATGGGGAATAGGGAGATGAGGGAGCAAAAGAGTAGACTTATAAAGACTCTTGGGTGAGTATCAAAGACTCATCTCAAATGCCCCATGCCACATGCTCAATGACTAATGACTAATGACTAAAAACAGAATTTTAATTTGTACATTTTTAGCACTATCATCTGGGTTTTTTGGTGCTTATACCACTGGACAAATCACCGTTATGCTGCACAACCAGAAGTGTCAAAATCAATATTGGGGTTTAAAAGTAATATGCAATACTGGGGCGACGCTAGGAGGAATGTGGCAAGGTAGCACAACAGGACTATGGACAGGTACAGTTTTAGGGGCGTTTATTGGTGGTTTGGTGACGCGCGAAACTCAAAATTAAGTAATGGATAAATTTATTGTCAGCAGCGTTAATKTCAGCAAGGCTGGTAAAATCTACCCATAGCGAACAAGAGCAAATCATCATGACTACTGAAACTAACCCAGGGAATCAAACTACTACAGGTGCCGATGCTGTTGATGAAGCGATCGCCCAAGGAATTGATTTTGATGGTTCTCCGATTCCGCCTGCCAAATTAGAACTTTATCGCCAAGTTATGGGGCTAGAGGGCAATAGACAGCGCAGTGGTGTATCTAATACCATGCGATCGCGCATTGTCCGCATCGGTGCCAAACACATTGCCCAAGCTGAACTCGATCAGTTACTTGTAAATGCTGATTTCGCACCCTTGAAAGAAAAAGAAATTGCTTTTTATTACGCCGGCAAATAAGCAAAGTTAGAAATTAGGAGTTTATATCTCCCCCTGCTTCTGGTACTACGCTACTCGCCACTCCCCAGTGAATCCTCACTTTTCTAACGTTTTGACACTCAACACTTGGGGTGGTGTGGAATCTGGTGGATAAATTACATCTACCTGTACCATGCGCTTAGTCGAGGGCGAAAGTACAAGTTGGACTAATGGTTCTAATACCTGCCCAGTTCTGTGCCATAAATGTACGTAGCGCGTTTTTTGTTCACCTTGGTCATCAAAGTAACGTAGCCGCACTGTACCACGGAAGAAAGGAAAATCTAGGGATGGTTTACGGAAACGCAGACCAGTTTGGGATAATTTATCTTCCTTTAGAGGTGTTTCTAAGGTGACAGCTACTGTTTGATTTTGGGCAGTGTTATTGCTTAAGGATAAAGTAAGTTTATACTCTATACCATAGTTTCCGTGTGCTTCGTATGCTGTATCAGGATAACGTACCAGCATTTTGGCTGTTTGAATTTGTTCGGTACCCAATCGACCACTCCGCAGTGTGTCTAATGCATAAGAAATAGCTTTGCCACGTACAGGAATGGTCAGATTTGTTGCTGTAGGATTATCCAGTAGTTTTACTTGCCATTGGGAACCTTGAGATACACCAGCTACACGCCCATAAATCAGTCCGCCACTGGTAGCATTTGGAGGAGTTGGTGTTTTATCTCGCGGCCCAGCGAAGTTACCAGTATCTAATAAAGCTTGCCATTCTGCCAGAGTCGGTGGGCGGTCGCTACCATCAGAATTTTTTTTGGCAAACATTGCTAAACTTGCTGCATAAACTCGATCGCTACTACGCAACCGCATAAAGCTAGACCGACCATTAACTGGTTTTTCCAAATTCCGTACAGGAATGGGATGATTTAGCAACATCTGGCTTTGTCCTGGAGGAATTATTAGTTTGGCGGGAAAATCGGCTTGTCGAATGCCTCTGAGTACATCGCCAGCAGCGCGATCGCCCGGTCCTGAATAAGCCTTACCATCGTTATTTTCAACGTAAGGAGCTAGGGTAACAAAGGGCGCATCTTGCATTAAATAACTTGCCGCTTGCAATACATCTACTGTTACGGGTTTTTTCCCAGGGTTATGCACAATTACACCCAGGTATAGCGTTTGTAAATCCTTGGGAGTGTGGGTGTAGTGATGGGCGAATAAGTCAAAGCGTCCTTGGAAAGGGAAATTAAGATGCGCGGCGGGAACTTTTTTACCGTTTGGGGGAAAGGTAGAAAGTAAAATACCCTCAGTTTTAATCCATTCTGGGCTATTGCTGTTAAAGACAGGTATTGTATCTAACTTGCCTGGTAAAGCCAGAACTTTGCCTGGTTGGACGATTTCTTGGGGCGTTGGCTGAGGTGAAGTTTGAGCGATCGCGGAATCATCGTTACGATTTGTGCTTCTAAAGGTTTGAGTTACAGCTAATCCTAATAAAAGTATCAATATAGGTAATGGTAATTTAGTTAGCATAAATTTGATTTTAAAATTAGCTGTGATATTAAAGATAATCAGTTATTGCTACAAGTTCCTTCAAGAGGATTTCTGAAAGGCCTGGGCTTAATAGCATTTTTTTACCATTTTTTTAAATATCTGTAAACAGATATTTTGTTCAGTATTAATACTGCTATATATTATATATTTAAGACTTTATAAATACACGTAGAACATATTATTTATACTGTAAGCTAATGCACCAAAACCTTCCAGTCATGTATTACAGAACCCATAACACTAAGAATGATATTAATTACAGGAATCAATTAAATTTTGTATTCTAAATAGAGAAGTTTTTGATTGATAATACTATAATAAAATGTTTACAAATGCTCAAAAAATACTTCTGGAACTAATCTTAATTCTCCTGATTTAAACCGAGAAATATCTATCCACAGTGCCCTATGTTTATGTTTTTCTGACTCAAAAAAAACTAAACTTTCCAACTGATAAAACTTAGGTTCAGCAAAGTCACATTGATAAAGTTGAATAATCTCATGACCTTGCCTACCATTGAATATAAATAAACTTTCTATACAACCTAAATAGCGAATATTTGTTAACTCTGCCTGAATTTCCTCTTGAAACTCCCGTTGTAGCGCATCGTGGCTAGTTTCCCCAAAGTCAATGCCACCACCTAAAGCACGATAAAATGTTTCTTGCTTTACAGGATCGTAGCCTTCAGAAACAAAAATGCGTTCGCCATCTCGAATCAGTCCTAAGACTAACACTCGAATTTCGCCAGGTTTCTTCATTGTTGTAAATTAATTATCGTAATTATCGTAAATAGAGTGAGAACGACTTTCACTATCTTCAACAGGCCAATCTTCATTTTCACCGCCGATATATAAGTCTTCGATAGTGACATATTCCTCACCCAGTTGCGTGAGAGCGTTGATTAAAATATCCAGGGCGATCGCATCACTAGTTCCCAAGTCAAACCAACAACGCGCCCACTGTCCTTGATATTCAAATTCACCCATATTGTGCATCAAGGCTAGTAAGCTTTTGTCGTACCCTTGGGAATCATAATTCATATAGCTGAGTTCAAGTCCAGTTTCCTGTACCTGGAGATTTTCTGCATTAAATGCACCCAATTTACCCAGATAAAACCAGGAATCAAAAGCTTCTTCGATATACTGCTTTTCACGCTCAGAAGGAATTGTGCTGAATTTTAGCCAAATCCATACATCAAAAGGATTAAATTCACGGAATTGAATTTGCATTTTAGTCAAATATTTTAATTATTTTTACCGAAGATAAGCATATCAGAGTGGGGAGGTGTGGGACGGGCGGGAGGATGGAGAAGAAATCTTGCCCCCCTCTCTCCCCACACCTCCCACACTTCCTGCTTGCCCAATACCCAATGCCCAATTACCTTGAATTATTTAGGCTCAGAGTATTTTTACGCTCAGTCTCGATTTGTTTGACTAAATTACTTGGGAGTTGGGATTTTTTAGTCAATGCTTTGTCAAAGTTAGCGATCGCTTCCTGAATCAGCTGCTGACTTTTATCCTTTTCTCCTTGTCGTTTAAGAATTTGAGCTTTGAGATAATAAATTTCTGGATTTTCGCGTGCGCTTTTGATTGCTCGGTCAACATATTCTAGTGCTTGAGGATACCGTTTTAAATCTCTGTAGGCAAGAGCGATACCTCGATCCACGAGATATTCAGGAGCGGCATTTTCTTGTAAGCGTCCAATTGCTTGATCTGGATTGGCAAAAGGCAAATTAACCGCTAACAATAAATCCATATAACCCTTGATTAAATTCAGCTCTGGATCGTTAGCAGAAATCGCTTCAGCTTTGTCTAAATACTGATAAACTTGCCGCAGCCGACCGAAAGCCTCTGGCACCCCTTTGGCTGTACCCTGACGAATGAGAATTAGCGAGCCTTCAAAAAAATGACCAACAGCAGTATATAAATTTCCACGCAAAGGGTCGGTAGAAATCAACTTTTGGGCGCTTTCCAAAGTTTTCTGGGTGTAGGTGTCTAACTTAGCCCAATCCTTATTTCCGTATGCTAAAGATGCCTTCATAGCATAAGCTAGAGGTTCATTTGGCTCTTTGGTTAGCGCTTGAGTGAGGTAACGCTCTGCTGCTGGATAGTTACCTTGTTGGAAAATCGCTTCAAAAGCTGCTTGAGTTTGATCGCCAATTTGATGAGGTTCTTTAGTGCGAAAGGGATCGCCAGCTAGTGAAGGATTTATCAAAAGATGAAGTGCGATCGCAGTCCCAAAAGCCAGCTGAGCAACTAAGTTGAGCTTAGCAAACACGACTAATTGAGAACTAGAAAACCTTTTAGTCATTTTAACCCTCAGAATAATTGCGGTTGAAATAGTTGTATGTGTTACTTAAAATGCAAAAAATGGTTAATTTTAAATTGTGTCTGCTTTAGGCAAAATTTTCTACCAAGATTGACTTAGGTAATTTTTTCATGTTCCCAAGCATGTTGTAGCCATTAGACCTGTTGCAAGAGGGGGAAAAGGGTAAAGGTTAAAGGGGAAGGGGACAATACAGAACTTTTCCCCTTCTCCCCACTTCGTGGGGCCCCCACCTTCCCCTTTTTCCGACTTATGCAAGAAGTCTATTGATAAGGGTAAGTCTGCCACAATGGAGAAAAGGTGGATAATTCTTGCTGCTAGATTAAGGTGTTAACGCAAGTAATGTACTAGAAATTTTTTGCTGAATTTTCCAGTTGCTCTCGGTGTAGTTAATCAGTAATTTGCTGACTTTTTGGTAATCTTAACAAATGCTCTATCTCCGAAATCTAATTTATCACCCCACAGCGTGTCCAACAGCTATTCTTAAATCGATCAACTTAGAATTAGCACCCCAGCAGCTAGGTCTGATTATTGGCCCGAGTGGTTCTGGTAAAAGTACTTTACTAGAAATTTTATCCGGACTAGCCGAACCCACCTCTGGCGGACTCTTTTGGCGCGAACAAGAACTGATTCCTGAACAGCTACAACAATTGGCTGGATTGGTGTTTCAGTTTCCAGAGCGGCATTTTTGCGGTAGTTCGATTTTAGAAGAATTGCGTTTAGGACATCCTGAATTAGGCTCAGATCGAGTCAGACACGCCTTGAGTGAAGTGGGATTAGAGCATTTATCGCTCTCCACTGCCCCCCATGCTTTGAGTGGTGGTCAGCAGCGGCGTTTAGCTTTAGCAGTGCAATTAATTCGCCAGCCAAATCTACTGTTATTGGATGAACCGACAGCTGGGTTAGATTGGTCGATGCGGCGGCAGGTGATAAATTTATTAGCAAAACTCAAACAAGATTGGACACTGTTGGTAGTGACACATGATGCTGGAGATTTGTTAGCGATCGCAGACTGTTGTTGGACACTCAACCACGGTGAACTAAAATCAGTTGACTCAAAGACACTTGAAGTGAAAGTTAAAGAGCCTCTGCCAGCAGTATAAGTTGGGGAGTGGAGGAGGCACAGGGGCAGGGAGCAGGGGGCAGGGAAGAATATCTTCCCCTCTGCTCCCTTGCTTGTTCCAATGCCCTACGCTCAACGAGCAATAACTAATAATTAATAACTAATGATCAACTTATTGCCGGAAATGGCAGAAATTTGGCAGCAAACCGTTAATTGGCAACCAAGTGTCCAACAACAGGCGCAATTCCAGAGACTTTATGAATTAATCCTAGAAGGTAACCGTCAATTAAATTTAACTCGCATTACTGACCCCCAAGAGTTTTGGGAAAAACATCTTTGGGATTCATTGCGGGGAATTGCGCCCCACGGGCAATTTATTTCGTCTTTCCAAGAAGGTGCATCAGCGATCGATATTGGTACAGGTGCGGGTTTTCCAGGTATTCCACTGACAATTACTGCACCTAATTGCCCAATAACTTTGATGGATTCAACTCGTAAAAAAATTAATTTTATTGAAAAAGTCTTAACTGAACTTGCTTTAATAAATGCCAAAACTCTTGTTGGTAGGGCTGAAGAAATTGGTCAGCAAACCGAACACCGACAAGCTTATGATATTGCCTTAATCCGTGCTGTAGGGACAGCCTCCGTTTGTGCAGAATATACTCTACCACTGGTTAAACAGGGAGGTTTAGCAATAATTTATCGTGGTAATTGGACAGAGGATGAGACAACAGCTTTGGAAAATGCTGTTAAGCAATTGGGTGGCGTTATTGAATTAATCGAAAAATTCATCACTCCTATAACTAAGAGTATCCGCCATTGTATATATTTGCGTAAGGTAACGACTACACCAGTTCAGTTTCCCCGAACTACAGGTGTACCTGCTCAAAAGCCTCTTTGAAAAAGTGGTGCGCTAGACTTTGGCCTAACGCACTTTAGTTAAGATTTACTTTTTCTCGAGCGTTGCTATTTAAGCAAATTTAAATTTTTTCGCGTCTGCAAACCGCTTGTTAATCTCATCCCAGTTAACCACGTTCCACCAAGCCTCTAAATAATCGGCACGACGGTTTTGATAGTTAAGATAATATGCGTGTTCCCATACATCATTACCCAGGATGGGGTACTTGCCTTCGCTAAGGGGACTATCTTGATTAGCTGTAGACGCTACTTCCAGCTTGCCATCTTTGTTACGCACTAACCAAACCCAACCACTACCAAAACGACCAGCGCCAGCTTCGTTGAACTGTTTTTTGAAAGCCGCAAAACTACCAAAACTTTGATTAATAGCCGAAGCTATATCTCCTGTTGGTTCTCCACCACCTTTCGACTTCATAATTTTCCAGAACATCGAATGGTTCACATGACCACCACCGTTATTGCGTACTGTTTTGCGAATGTCTTCTGGTATTGTGTCAAGTTTTTGTAACAGTTCTTCAACACTTTTGCTTTTGAGTTCTGGGTGTTTTTCTAATGCCGTATTCAGATTTTTCACATAAGTTGCGTGATGTTTATCGTGATGAAATTGCATTGTTTTGGCATCAATGTGTGGTTCTAGGGCTTCGTAAGCGTAAGGTAAAGGTGGTAGTTGGATAGCCCCAGTAGTGTTTGATGTTGTGTTTGATGTTGTGTTTGGTGTTGTGTCGGGAGTTGGAACATTTCTCTGGACAGAATTTTCTGCTGATGCACAAGCATCCAAAGTCAAAGCACCCGCACCTGCTGCGAGTAAAAACAAGAAATAGCGTCGATTAACAGTCATATAAGTTTTTGCAGCGAATCTATGTCAATTAATTGGTCGTTCTCATTTTCTTAGATTCTGGTTGCAAAAAATTAGGGAATTGGGAGTAGGTAGAGACGCGACGCCAGTCGCTACAACGGGGGAACCCCTGCAAGGCGCTGGCTCATTAATCGCGTCTGTGAGAAGTAGGGAGATGCGGGAGTGTGGGGAGAGATGAGGAGATTGGGAAGTGTGGGGAGTGTGGGAGGAAAAAAAATTTATACTTCTGGCTTTTGGCCTCTTCCCTCTGGTCTCATACCTTCTTTTCCTCCCACACCTCCTTTTCTTCCCACACTTCCTGTTTGCCCCATACCCATTACTAATTAACCAAAATGTTGAATTATTGCTTCGGCAAATTCAGAACATTTTAATGGTTCAACTGGTGGTTCTAGCAACCGTGCTAAATCATAAGTGACTTGACTGTTGGCGATCGCATCTCCTAAACCTTTCTTGATTAGGTCTGCGGCTTCTTGCCAACCGAGATATTCCAGCATCATCACTCCAGACAAAATCACTGAACCCGGATTAATCTTATCTAACCCGGCGTGTTTGGGTGCTGTGCCGTGGGTAGCTTCAAATATGGCACTGCTATCGCCAATGTTGGCCCCTGGTCCCATTCCCAATCCACCAACGATTGCCGCAGCAGCATCAGATAAGTAATCACCGTTTAAGTTCATTGTCGCCAGAATCGAATACTCATCTGGTCTGGTTTGGATTTGTTGGAAAATACTGTCAGCAATCCGGTCATTCACCAAAACTTTCTCTTTCCATTTGCCATCACCGTGGGTTGCCCAAATTGAGTTAAGAACTGTTTCAACTTCCTTGACAATTTGCGCTTTTTTCTCTTCAGTGAGAGAGTCAAACCCCGGATCGATTTGCCGGGCATTTTCTTCTAAGGAAATATTGGGATTTTTTTCCTTGTTACTTAAAATCCAAGATTCCCGTTCAGTGACAGTTTCTTCGCGAAACTCGGTGGTTGCTAGTTCATAACCCCAATCGCGGAAAGCGCCTTCGGTGTATTTCATAATGTTGCCCTTATGCACCAAAGTGACTTGTTGCTTGTGTTTGGGCAATTGCAAGGCGTGTTTAATGGCGCGTCTAACTAAGCGCTGGGAACCGATTTTGCTGATGGGTTTAATACCGATGCCAGAATCGAGGGGAATTCGTTTTTTCCCGTGTTCTGAGGTGGCGGGAATAAGTTCCTCATTGAGAATTTTAATTAAGCGATCGCCGATTTCGCTACCTTGTCGCCACTCAATACCCAAATAAATATCTTCTGTATTCTCTCGATAAACAATTACATCCAGCTTTTCTGGATTTTTGTGAGGTGAGGGCGTACCTGCATAGTAGCGGCAAGGGCGCACGCAGGCATACAAGTCAAAAATTTGTCGGAGTGCCACATTTAAAGAACGAATCCCACCACCAACGGGGGTAGTTAAAGGCCCTTTAATAGCTACACCATATTCTTCAATTGCTGTGAGAGTGTCCTGAGGTAAATACTGATAAGTACCGTATAAATCACAAGCTTCATCTCCAGCGTAAACCTTAAACCAACTAATTTGACGCTGACCTTTGTATGCTTTGGCTACAGCAGCATCTAGCACCTTTTGGGTAGCAGGCCAGATATCTATACCCGTACCATCGCCCCGAATAAAAGGGATAATTGGATTGTCAGGTACAATCGGTTCACCATTTTTGAAGGTGATTTTTGATCCAGTTGTGGGGGGGGTAATCTTCTCGTACATACTTTAAACACTCCTAAGAAAGATAGGCCGTTGGAATTGGCGATTGGCGCACAGGGACAGAGGCATAGAAAAGAAAGACTTACTGCAACTTTCCCCAGTCTCTAGTCCCCAGTCTCTAGTCCCCAATCCCCAATCCCATGAAGCGCAGATGTTCCCCCTATTTTCCTTGTACATTAATTTGGCGATTAAGTGTGGGATTAGGTGAAGCGATCGCAATTTTGTACGATCAAAAATAGTAAACTACTTTTCGCTATCAGTGCTTCACTTTAAAGAATGCTTGATAGCTGACTGCTTTTTCACCCTTTTGCTAATACGAGTAATGGCATGACAGACCCAATGATTTTATCAGGCCCTGCTACTGACATCGACTCCCTCCGACAACCATTAATCGCTGGGTCTCTTCAAGTCCAACAACAAATCATCTCACAGTTAGCTCAATTGGGTAATGAGGGATTAGATGTGTTGATGGAATTTTTACACAAACGCCGTGACAACCCAGCAACTTGGGTTGATGGCAAAGCCTACCAAGTCCTCTACAAGTCTGATGCACCTCAAGCCAAAGAATTTCTGCTCTCGTGGTTTCCTGAGGGAATTGTACCTCTAAAATCAGAGTGCAGGATTAATTACAATCCTTTGCAACAGCTACTCGCCCTCCAAGATTTTCAAGCTGCTGATCGTATGACCATTGGAAAAATGTGTGAACTATCAGGGCCAACGGCTGTACAACGCAAATGGTTGTATTTTACTKAAGTAGAAAATTCCCCAGCTGTTGACTTACAAACTATTAACAATCTATGGTTAGTCCACTCTGAAGGCAAATTTGGCTTTTCAGTGCAACGAGAAATTTGGTTGAGTTTGGGCAAAAACTGGGAGAATTTCTGGCCGAAGATTGGCTGGAAACAAAGTAATAATTGGACTCGCTACCCCCATGAATTTACTTGGGATTTGAGCGCGCCTAGAGGTCACTTACCTCTGTCTAATCAACTGCGGGGAGTGCGGGTTTTTGCTTCTTTACTATCTCATCCTGCTTGGTCAAAGAATCCAGAATGATTTTGAGCCTACGTACAGATAAGATGACAATCAGTCCTAACAAGCAGGAATTCTACGTCATTATTGAACCAGATAAGATGGCTACTATGTTGGAAAAGTCCTTTACATAAGGGATTGACAAATAAAAAAATATCCTACTGTTCGCAGTCAACAGTCAGCAACTTCAAACGGAATAATTCATTTGTTTGAGTTCCCTAGACTGCTATTTTGTCTCTCCCTGACAGGGGTGTAGACATCCAAAAATATAATACATTTTGTTACAGAGCTAAATTAGACTAACTAATGGTGATAGAGTCTCCTTGCCAAACTCAAAAGGAGGCTTTATTTTGTGATTTTATTTGGCAACTCATGTTTTTACTCGTAAAATCGAAGACAAGGTAAAGGTCAGTAGAAAAGAGTCCCTAAATTAATGAATCCGTCAATAACTCAAGGTGCAAGAGCTATCACTCAATCCCAGATGATAGACCGAATAAACGATATCGCTTGGCAAGCTCATCAAGGTAGCGTTGCAGCGATTATTCAGCTTTTGAACGAAAAGCTGGCTAAATCAGGCGTTAGAACCAGAGCCATTTTTTCTGGTGGTGTCTTACAACTTTTATGTGAAGCGGCTAAGATTGAGCAACTCGAGCAATCTCCCCTAGTAGAACAAATCCACCAAATTCTGGAGTCGATTGCACCGCGTAATATCCGCCGAGTCAATATCAACAGTAGAATAGTTCGAGAACAGCAGTTACTTTGGTTAAAGGAAATATCTAGCGATCGCGAGAATCAATTGCTGTGGTCACAAGAAATTACATTAGTTCAACCTAATGTAATAAAGCAACTAATTAATGATTTATCACAAGCCCAAGCTGAACTAGGAAAACCAAGTTTTCCTAAAACTCCGGTTTCTCGTTCTTTAGTACTAGTTAACAAAGAAAAACACAAAAATAAACATCAAACAAAGATATTAGCAGTGGCTAGTCTCTGCTCATTGCTACTGCTTAGTTGGGTTGTATATGCCAAATTAGGTAATAAAATTCAAGACCTTATACAACTAGACACTTCTAAAGCTTTAAAAACAGAAAGTACTAAAGAAAGCAAAATCAAAACACCACTTATTACTCCTAACAATAGTCTTTCTAACTCATCTAATGACCCATTCGGAACAGCAGTGCGAATTGCTAACCAAGCTTCTGCATCTGGAAAAGTAGCCACAACTTCGACCCAGTGGTTAGAAATAGCTGCTAGATGGCAACAGGCTTCAGATTTAATGAGTACAGTGCAACCAAAGCACAGCCGTTATCAAGAAGCTAAGATTCGGACTCAACTATATAAAAAATATAGTGAAGCAGCACAAAAAGAAGCGTATAAGAGTAAAACTTAGGACGATTTTGTCTAAAATCCTAGCGTTGATAAATACTTTAGTTCAGAAAATAAGTAGAAATCAAGCAAATTATTGCCAAATTTAATTATTTATTTTATAGCAGTATTCTCAATATTAAATTTGGAATTATGACTCCTTTTCATTTTACTTCGCGCACTTCACCCAGGCGTGTAAAACGAATTTCAATGCGTCGCCGATTAGGTTCCGAGTGACGCTTTGGTTGGGGAACGGGAGCAAATTCGCCACTTGGTAATATTAATTGTGCTGCTGAATATGCACGAAATCTAATTCCTGGCATCTTATTTTGTTGTTGGATTTTTATTAATTCTTTTACGACTGCTAGAGAACGCATCAATCCTAAATCAGCGTTAGAACCAGGCTTAAGTGTACTAACTGAACCTTTTTGACTAGCTGCTACTTCTAAATTATTGTCTAAATTGCTATTGATAATGCCAATAGGTTGTTCATCAGTATGTCCGATAATTTCAACTGTATTAATATTGTAAGTCTTTGTGGTATTTTCGATATCAGGTACGAGTTTATTTCTGATATAATCCAGCATTGTTGGTGGAATTACTGCACTACCTGGATCGAATCGAGAATTCTCATCTTTAATAAGTAAAATTGGTGGCGTTCCTGGATTAGTTATTTGTGATATTGTATATTTGGTGCTAGCTAGTAACAATAATAGCAGTAATATCATGAAGGCATTAGACATTAGATCTGTAAAAGCAGGCCAAATATTTAAGTCTTCATTGTAGTCACTATGCCGCGATCGACGAACCATAATTTAATATTTTTATTTTAAATTTATTTTTATCAGTCATTAAATATAATCCGTATTTAAAATTTTTCTACTTGTTTTTCCATTCTCTGTCTCAGTTTGGAAATTTCATCTTTAATATAATTAACATCTTTATTAAATTGTTGAACATTACTAATTAACATTTCTATCCCTTGTTTATTTATTTCAGTTTGCTGAATAATTCCTTTAATAATCATAGCGCTAACATTTTTATATTCGCTATTAAAATTTTCGTTATTATTTTGAATAATGTCGAGAAAATCTGATTTAGACATATCAAACTTCACATTGAACTGATTAGCAAATTCCTCAAAACTGGTGATGAAAGTTTGAACTTGTTGGTTGTTAGAACCGATTCGCTGTGATAAATTTAAAATTAGGCGATCGCCTAAAGCTTCAATTGCCAAATTAGTTTGTTCTGGATAGTTTTTTACGAGTTCTAGCAACTGTGCAAAAGTCTCAGCTTTATTAGTAATTCCTTGTTCTAATTTCTCAAGTTTGTTAATTGCTCTGGAAAAACTATTAGCTCCCTGTTTGAGTTGAGGAATAATCTCACCAAGGGAGTTTTGATTATTTTTATGTAACTCTAAAACTTGATTTGAAGTTTGATTACTATTTTTAATATCTACAGCTAAAGTCGTTAATTCTTGACTACAACGCTGAACTTCTAATATTGCCGATTCAATAAATTTAGTTGTCTTGCCTAAACTTATAGCAGATTGTGAAAATCTTTCTTGCATCGTAGTCAAATCGGCTGTTGCTGCCGATAATTTTTGCGGAAATTGACTTTGAGCAAAAATTTCAGCAGACTGTTTAAATACATCAGATTTTTTATTCAATTCAGTGATAGCACGTTCAAATTCATCAGCAGCGCCAGATATAGTACCAGCAGCTTCATAAAATTTCTCATAAACTTGCTTAGCTAACTGAGTAGCTTCTTCATTTCCTTTAGCAATTTGTTTTGCTACACTTCCTATTGATTTCTCAACTGCATCTCGTACTGTATCACCAAATCGAGTTAAAAACTCATGCTGTTGGGATACCATTCTATTAACAATTTTATCGAGGCGAGTATCACCCTGTACTTGAGGATGATAAATGTTATCTAGATAATCTTCAAGAGAACTAATAAGTCTGTATTTTGCAAAACTAGTATTTTTTAACCAATTAAATAATGTTAATGTAGTACTAAAAAAAAGTCCCGTTAAGCT
The DNA here is from genome assembly GCF_005869855.1 of Nostoc sp. PA-18-2419. Lineage (GTDB taxonomy): Bacteria > Cyanobacteriota > Cyanobacteriia > Cyanobacteriales > Nostocaceae > Nostoc. Next base: position 74,631 of record NZ_SZNH01000014.1, read on the forward strand.
TGTAGTAAAAGCAATACTCATGCCTTCCAATGGTTTTTTTAATTCAGCAATTAAACTATTAACATTGGCACTATTAGTTTGATTGATTGTTTGACTGAGTGCTGATAAATTAATTGTAATACCTAAAAAAGTACCAAGTAAGCCAAAGGCTAGAAGTAAATTGGGTAGAATCCGACAAAAGTAATCTATTTGTTCGCAGGTAAATCCCCAAACTTTTTCTTGGCTATAAACTTGGTCTATTAATGCGGCTGTATTAACCTGGTCTAAGTTGCTACTAGCTTCTTTAAATCTTTGTTCTAATTTTTCTACTATTTTTGGTTGTTGTCCAGGTGAGACTCTATCAATTAATCTTCTTACCTTTTCTTCCAAAGTTATAAGATGTTGATAAAGAGCTAAACGATAAAAAATAGTAGCTATAGATGGTGCAACTACGAATAAAAGAGTAATAAAAATTAAGAAAGGAGGTATTGGTGGCATGAAAGTAATTTTTTAATGTATCAAAATATATATAAAATAGGTTGATAAATACCAACCTAAAAAATAAACTATAAAGGGTATTGAGTAAAAATTTTTTGTTTTTCGCGCTCAAATTCTTCTTTATTCATATATCCATTATCTAAGTCTTGTTTTAATTCCTCCAATGCTAAACGTCGTTTTGTTCGATTATTATTAGAATCTACTGGAGAATCAATTATGATTTCGCCAGTAATTGCTGGTTGATTTAGTGTATTATTGCTTGGTGCGAAGCTGCTATTTTGAAAAGTTTTAAATTGTTCATTCATCTTTCTACGGAAGCGATTAATAATTCCCTCTTTAGCTGTGGGATCGATACTTGGAGAAGTTCCAATTAATGCTGGTTTATAGGGAAAATTAGGATTATCTTCTGGTAATTCATCTACCTGTTGGACAAACTGTCTTAGTTTTGGTAGATATGTACTTTCCCAAACTTGAGGTTGTCTGGTAATCATAGCAATTTCATGATCTAAAAGCTGTCGTAAGGCTTCAGTCATATCTTGGTGGTTAGCAAGTTCCTCTAAAGCTTGATTCCACTCTAAACTTAAAGCAGCAGTATTATAACTATCGCGTAATTGGTCATAATATTGGAATTCTAACTGTTTACTCTCATGATTATTTTTTAATAATTCCAATGCTAGACAAGGATAAAAAATATCTTCCAATTCTTCCATCTTTTTAGCATCTGGTGGGATAATATCAGGAAAAGAAACGTTGTAGTCGTTATGTAGAAAAGAAGAAGTAGAATACTGTTCGCGTAGATAAGGGTTTCTCATTCTCTCTAAACCACTAATTAGTCTGAGAGGAAACCCAGCATACTCATTAACGATTAAAATTTCATCTTCAGCTTGCGTTGCTTTTAATACACTGGGTTCGACTCCGATATCTTGTGTAAGTAAAGCTTTAAACTGTCGTACTTCTGAATCATCTGTATCTTTAAAACCGACTAATTTACTACTTTTAGCAGGGTCTTCACGAAAATAGGGGTCGGTTAAATGCAAACGCAAGAGGGGTTCAGCTTCTTGCATCACTTGTGCTAAACGAGTTGAACGCACTGCTAAAGAGTAGTTTTGCATAAAGCGTTTAATTACAGAATTGACAATATTAATACTTCGAGAAGCAAATAATTTATCAACTTTGAGAGCAATTTCTTTTTGCAACTGGTTTAAACTTGTGCGTTCTTTGTCTATAAAACTTACTAGAGATTGTCCTCTACCAGTTTGTTCTGTAATTGTGGAACTAACTAACACAAACTGCCGACGTAAATCATCTACAGGTAAGATAGTTTGATAACAGCTATCAATATCCTCACTATCAAATATTGCTTCACCGCTCATTTCATCAAAATTCAATTGTCTCAAGTCTCTATCTTGCTTTTCGTAGAAACTTTGTAAATCTTCTAACAAGCTATTAAATGCAGCAACTTGAGTTGTTCTTTCTTGAACACGTTTTTGCAGGTGATTAACAATTTTTAGTGCCTCTTGAACAACTGTGACATCAAAGTTATGCTGAATAATTTTGCACGCTTCTTGTACTGATTTTTTGGCTTCATCTTGGAACTGGCTATTTTTAGTATTCAATAGAGGAATACCTGGTTTTTGTTCAATCTCCTCGATTATTTGTTCAGTATCTCGCCATTTTCTTTCTAAATCTTCTAAAATTTTCATTCCTCCATTATCAGTGATTTTTTCTTGTAGATTTAGTTGATAATTATGCAATTCATGTTGCAAAGCATCTAGCCAGTCACGACTACTTTTAATAGAGAAATTAGAATCTGTTGGTGTGAGTAACTGACCAAGATAATCATCAATATCAGTTTTTAGTTCTTTAGTAATATTTGGAGAAATTTGTAGTAGTCTTGTCAGCCAAATTCCCCTAGTACTTTCAGTTTCGCCAGGCTGAACTTTGCGAAATTGTTCTCTAAATTCTCTTGGCAATTGTCCACGAATATCATTGCGGTTCTCACGCTTTTGACATTCGGAAATTTGCCGTTCTAATTTATTTCTCCAAGCGCTGATAGTATTACGGAAACTCTTATTATTTTCTTGAACTGATTCTGCAAGTTTAGTAGTAAAGTTATCTTTATTTTCTGGGTCGTTGTGCCAATGATGTTGAATAAGAAATTGTTCAATTAGTTTTAGGGGATCTGGACTTTGACCTTTGCCGTTTAACCAAAATTTAATCAGTTCCAAACTAATACGGTTTAAAGCAATTTGTACAATAGTATCGCGGGGAAAATAAATAGCCGCTAATCCAAATGTTAAATAACGTTGACTATTAGGACGCGGGTGTTTATCCCACTGAATCATGTGTTGAAGAAAATTGTCTCTACTACCTTTAATTGCTGGTGCTAATTCACTAGAAAAATCGAGAGCAATTTTATGAGCAATGACATTACATAGCTTTCCTTGGACGAGAATTGAATATTCCCCTCCGGTTTGACTAGATACTAAATAGGTGTAGTCAAATGGTGGACGCTGCTCTTGAATAAAAGTTAAATTTGCAATATCATAAAAAGCTTCAAATTTTGTACCTGGTGTACTGTAATAATTTAATTCTTTGAGAGCAGCATAAGTATTGGCGCTCATACTAGGAGCATTGCCATATAATTCTGGGCTAATAATTAAATAGCTAAAAATTTTCGCACTTTGGTTGCCATAAAGATGCCTGAGACTATAAGCAATATCCAAAAACATGCCGCTACCAGTACCGCCACAAAGAGAACCGACAACAAAAATGCTCAGTCCAGGTTCGACTCTTAAACCCGTTTTTAGTAATGAAGAATCATGTCCTCTAGTCCGTCTTTCTGCGCTTTCAATTGCTGTTTTAATCTTTTGGTAATTGTGGAAAAAAGCTAGTCTACCTACAGGTCGAATACCTTTTGCACCTTCTTCAACTGCTTTAATATTTCGCAATAATTGTGGGGGAAACCATCTACCAATATGGTCATATGGTCCATGACGAGTATATTCTGAACGTCGCTCCAATCCTTGGATAAACATACTAACTTCGTTGGAGGACATTGTAGCACTGACTTTTTCTGCTTCTTTGAAGCTGAGGTCTACGCCGTGATAAGTACTTCCTGTACGAATACCAGTTACTTGGGTCGCGGCTTTATCTGTGTCAATGTGGATAAAACTTACAATTGGCAGGTTGCTTAAATCTCCATAGCGGTCAACTATTAATCGTCGAATTCTCATTAAAACATCGCGTCCAGTACCGCCTAAGCCGATACAAATTGTGCGGTTAATTCCCCGATATTGAAATTCATTTGTAGTTGCTTGACTCATAATATGCACTTAATAATTACTATTTTTTTAATTTAATAATGATTTCGTAGTCGCGCTTGCGATGTGGACAATTGAGACGGAATTTGGATTTATCAATGAGAGTACGTGAAGTAATTTCTCGCTCGTTGTAGTAAATCGATGCCAAATTAGTTGGTACCAAATACAGTTTCTCACCTTTGCGCTCCAAATAGGCTCTAACTTCTTCACCTGGACAGTCAATAGAATCTACACAAGTAGAATCGTATTCACCAATTGCAATTCTTTTATTGTTTGGCAAGCTGCATTTTTGGTCTTCTGGTTTGGCTGTGACTTCAAAATCAACTATTAATTCCCATTTTTTTTGTAGCCGATATACTTTTAATGCAGTTAAACATAAACCGATTAGTAATAAGATGGAAATTAATCCAGGCAACCATAACTTTTTAATTAAATAAGGTGTGACTAAACAAGTTTCTTGATTCCCTGGGGCTGGCGTACAAAATTCCTGAACTGTGGGAGCAATGTCTACTACTGTAAGTTTATATTCTTTATTATTCTGCGTTTTAATTGATAGCGATCGCTTGTTAATTGGCAAATCTTTAATCCAAGCTTGTCGCTGTTGACTTTCGGGAGAATCTACCTGGCGAAAATGACTACCAGCAGGCGTTTCTATCCAAATATTAGAGCTAATTCCTGGTTCCGTAAATAAGGGTGCATCACTAATCCAAACTACTGATTGTGGCTTAATATTTTGATTCGTTTGTAGGCGATTTTGATTAATCTGAGCAAGACCTTGATAAATAGTCAATTCGGCTTGCTGAATATCTGTACCATATAATTTCCGATCTGGTGAAGGTATTTTTGCTAAGATTTTGTCAATATTTTCTTGATTTTTACTACTAAAATATATGGCTGTGCCTAACGGATTCACATCCGATTTAACTTCATTTAAAACTATATCCTGAGCAAAAGGAACAACGTATACAGTATCTCCAGGTTTCAAACTATCTGTAATAATCTGACGTAAGCGGATGCGACCTTCATCATTCAATCCCACACTTTCTGTCAAATCAATGGCCAAGACAACATCTCGTCCGCCACCCAAAACGGCAACTAAATCTAAGCCGATTTTTTGTGTAGAAGTAACTGTTTGTCCAGGAGTAATTTTTGTTGTAGTCACAAATAATACAATTTAATTAAATAATGTATCAGACTTCTTGCATAGATACCTAGTAAATGTAATTTATAATTTCATCTCCACATGAAAATGGCAATGAGATAAACTCCATCCATATACTTATGGACTTGCAAATAATAGGCTTTGTCTTTTGCCTTACTCTGACAGACAGAGTTTAGTACATAGTGACTTTTGCTTGAAGTCTATTATCACATATTGTATACATTAGAACTGGTGACCGAAAATTTATAGTATTGTAAAAAATACTGTTAGGCACGCGGCAATAGTATCTTCTCGGATATCGGAACTGCACTTTCAACACGTATGCGTACCAATGCGATCGCTAATTCGAGACTTTGTAACTAAAAGTAAATTAACCTTCTTCAATTACTTTAGACACAGTAAGTTGAAAAACCAGAAAGTTTGCATGTGTTTTGGCTGATGAGGAGATGGGAGAAGAATTAAGTAGTTAAGCAACAATCCAACCAGGTGCAACTTTGATATTGAACAGCTTAAAAATAGAAATCCTCGGATTGGCATTAGAAAAATTAAACAAATGAACTCATTCATCATCTGAATTAGCCATTGAAAAACAAGTTGTCAATGCCGATTGTTAAATAATTGCGACGAAGGTTTAACTAAGCAATCATAAATTTATGATTGGAGCATTATGCCTAAATTATTCAGTCGATGATTCTAGCGACCAATTTGATTCGATTAAGAATGTTGACACAACAACAAGTCTTGAGTTAGCGAATCATCTTCAAGATTTTTGATTTATTCAGTCTATATAAGACACTCTCAACTATCTCCCACAAACGTTCGTCATAGCAGTCAGTGAAGGCAAAATCTACCCATCCTAACTGATTTGAAAATTGATTGAGGAGACTAATGAATAAACAATACAGCCGATTAAAGCGTAATGCTCAAAACTAAGGCGATCGCACTTTATTTGCTAAAATATAGCAATTCTAATTTTATTGGGGAAATTCTTGCTCAGACTTTGCCCAAGCTTTTAAAGTCTTTGGCTTCCCTCAAAATCTCAAATTTGAAGGGTTTATCATAATTGTGATTAATTTGACTAGTTTATAAAACTTCAACACTAGGATTAAGATTATAAAGGCTTATCACCTCTTTCCCATTCAGGTATGGCACCTTTAACCCTGCGGATGGGTAAATTAGCAATTAAAGCTGTAGTTCGTTGGTTGCTTTCTAAAGAGAACTCCAAGCCTTCTGTCTCAACTTCGACATAGCGACAGACGACATCTAGGATTTCTTGCCGCATTTTTTCCAACGTTTGAGGGTCAACATCAGCGCGATCGTGAGCAATCACCAATTGCAGGCGACGTTTCACTTGAGTTCGACTGCTATCAGCACCACGAGAAAAAAGTTTTTCTAGAAGTTCAATCATTACGAATAGGTCTGGGGCGGAGACTGGAAAATTAGGTTAAACAATCTTTGTCCACAACAACCTTCTAAGACGCGCGAAGATGCTGTCTTGGGACGAGTCGATATCAAGAAATTCGACACTTTCCCCTTCCAATCTACGAGCAATGTTCTCAAAGGCTGTGGCAGCTAAAGAGGGAGTTTCCCCTAATACCAAAGGTTCGCCGCGATTGGTAGATACAATAACACGCTCGTCGTCAGGGATTACCCCGATCAAGGGGATGGCGAGAAGTTCCTGAACATCTTGCACTGACATCATATCATTTGCCTGCACCATTGCGGGTCTGATACGGTTAATTATTAAATGAACACGCTTAATTCCTTGTGCTTCTAGTAACCCAACTACTCGGTCAGCATCACGAACTGAGGAAATTTCTGGTGTGCTGACAACTAGCGCTTCTTTGGCTGGGCCGATCGCATTTTTAAATCCATTTTCAATCCCCGCAGGGCTATCAATAATTACATATTGATACTTTTGCGCTAGTGCATTCACTAATAACTTCATCTGTTCTGGTGTGACTGCATCTTTGGAGCGATTTTGGGCTGCTGGCAAGAGTACAAGATTGGGTTGTCGCTTATCTTTGACTAAGGCTTGTTCTAAACGACACTCTCTGGCTAAGACTTCCACCGCAGTATAGACAATGCGGTTTTCCAGCCCTAGCAGCAAATCCAAATTTCTTAAACCAAAATCCGCATCAACCAAGGCAACTTGACGCCCTATTTTGGCTAAAGCCATGCCCAGATTTGCTGAAACTGTGGTTTTACCCACTCCTCCTTTACCGGAGGTAATCACAATAATGCGAGTCATGATAGAAATGCGGTCAATGAGGGTTCAGGAAATATAAAACAGTAAATTGCAGTATAAAGCTATGAAGTATCTTATCAAGTATGAAGAAATATCTGATTCTCTGTGACCAGAGTCAGGTATGAGTATTTTTTTATAGCGTTTTTTGGTTATCTACAATACACTTTGCTACGGCAAAGGTCTAGGGATTAGAGTAGTGTATTCTATCTACATGAAAATCGCTATACTTTATTCTGCATATCCTTCATCCTTTAAGTAAATATTCAGGGTTGCTGATTGTTCTTGCTCACTTGATTTCTAGAAAAATCAGTAGCCCTAGCGATGCGAATTCCTTGGGGCGTAATATGTGCCACCTCTGGATAAAACTGCATCGGTAATTTTTCTGGTGCCCTAGCTACAGCATCTGCGATCCGCAATTGGGTTGGTTCCATTTGCAAGGCCATAATCAGACACGAAACATTTCCTCCGGCCCCAGCATGAGCGATACCACGTAGACGACCCCAGATGATAATATCTCCATCTGCAACCACAATACCACCTGGATTCAAATCTCCCAAGAGAATTACTGTGCCAGGATGACGAATTTCTACTCCAGAGCGTACAGTCATTTCCAAATAAAGGGCATCTGCCTGGGGTATGGCAGTAGCTTTTGGCTCTGTATTCAGGGAAGTTACGGGTTGTAGTTGCTCTACTGAATAACCCGATGTGACAGCAGCGATCGCAGTTTGTCGGCGACTAGTCGAGACGGATATTAATCGCAGTTCAACTTCACTTAAAGCTTCGGCGAGTTCTTGGAGTTGTCTGGCATCTACTAGGCGGTCTTGTGCCATTAGATGCACGGGTGTATTCGATATGCGGAAGCGATCGCTAGCATTCAAACGCTGTCTGATTTGTTGCCAAATATTAGACCAACTGACTTCGGAGGCAGGTACTTGAGATTCTGAGGGTAAAATTAATAACAACTGTCCTCCCTGACTTTTCAGCTGAACTTGAATATTCTGATTTAGCCGATGTCCTGGTAATGGTGAGTCACTGCTATTTAAATCAGTCAGGATAGAATTTAGGGATGGCTCTACATCGGGTTCAGTAGGAATTGACTCTACATCAGGTTCAGCAGGAATTGACTCTACATCGACATTAGCATTTGATTTTAAATACAGCAGCACAGAATTTAACTCAGCATCCGGCAGGATAGAATCTGACTCTAGATCGGAAGTAGGATTGACCTCTACCTGAGCATGAATAGAGTTTGTTTCTGCATCAGGAAGTGCAGAATTTGACTTGAGATTGGTAAATGCGGAATCAGAAGTCATGCAATACTAGCCAAAAGACAAGGAACATTCTGAATAATTACTAATATTAGATCAGTTGCAAAATGTAACAACATGCTTATAAAACTTTGGATTTGATATTTTTGATTGTCTACTCCTAGTTGAAAGCAAGCTAGCAAGGGCGTCTGGTAGATAAAGTTCGATGAAATCAGCTTTTGGATGCTTTATCTGTCGCAATCATTCTTCTAATTACTATTAAACAAAAAAGCCTTAAGTAGTTCAAAATTATTGTGATCTTGACTCCGCACTTAAATCTGTTTTAGTCAACCGTTGATAAATTGTTCCCAAAGCATCAGCATCACCGACATTACCCGGAAACAGCACCACAGGCAAATCAGGAAACTGGGGATGGTCAGATGGCGTCAGTACCATTGAACAACCAGCTAAAATTTGACCGAGTAAGCGGGCTGAATTTAAAGCTAGTCCAGTACTCAAGACATCGTTTGAGGTAATGCCACCTTTACTAATTAAGAATCCGATATCAGATGGCAAACCGCCCACAATATCCATTAATAAGCCTGAAACTTTTGTCCCGAACTCCAATCTTGTCTTTACATCCTTAAAACTTAGTTCTTCACGACTGGTGTAAACCACTGGTGTTTTACCAGCTTCGTGTACCACCCGCGTACTTTCCTGAATTTCGCTTAAGAGTGCACCAGATTCATTAGTCTGCTCATCAAGTAATCGGGCTACATTAACTTCAATTCCTACAGTTCCCTCTATTTGCAATAGCGCCTCTAACTGCTGAGTAGTTTTTTTCACATGGGAACCAACAATCACCGCACCAGGTTTACCTTGACGCACATATTGTGCCATGTTTTCGGCGGCGATTGGTTGGGTAGGTAAAGCGGCTAAAGCCGTTAAAATACTCGCGGCACTGCGAAACAAAAAGCGTTTGCCTTGACTTGCTGCTGTTAATATGTCTTGTGCAAAGCGGTTAAGGTCGGCTTGAGTTTCAGCATCGACAACAGCACACTGATTATTAGTCAGTTTCAGCAAGCGTTCCAGACTACCAGCGCGAATATCAGCTAGAAGAAACCTTTCCACAGCTTCGGACTGAATTTCTCCTTGAGTCTTTTGTTGGACGTACTTGGGTAAGTAACTGTGATCGTAGCTGAAGACTGAATCACGAGCAAACTCGGTTTCATGGACTGGGGTAGATACACCATCGATTATCAAATAATGCACGCTTTCAAGGGTGATGCGTCCGCCCTCAAAAAATGCAGGTACGAGAAAATGAGCATCAAACGGGCCGAGTTCTTGAGCGATCGCATCTGTTTCAATGGGATAATGTCCCCGCAAAGTAGAATCAGAACGACTGACAATCAAAAAATCGTTAATTCCTTCAGCCTGCAAAGCAATTTTCAGATTTTGGCAAACTTCTGTGGTGACAGATGCAGCTGACTCTGGCGTTAGCGCCCTAGTATTAGTCAGCACAAAGAAAATTGGTGAATCATCTTGCAACCCACTGCGTAAAGTGTCCACATCCCAGTGCATTAGCAGCAAGCAACTGTGGACTGTTTGAGAACCTGTAGGATCGTCATCTAGGACAATTATTTTGGGTTTGTTGCTCATTTAAGTCAACCGGGCAATTGTTTTTTAGAAATTCATCAGCACAGGAAAACTCCACTTAGCCTTTGTGCAGTTTTCTGATTTCTGCTTGCACATCGATCGCAATCTGCAATGATTGATTTAAAAGTTGGGCGTATTCTCCTGCTTGACTACTTACTTGTAAGGCTTGGAGACGGGCTAAATTATTCACAAATAACTCTTGGTTATTCGCAAGCAAATTTTTATTATCTCGCAAAATTCGTTCCGTTTTCAGAGCGCGGACTAAATCTTCTCGAATCAGTTGCAGGGCGGCGGTGACTCGCTCTCGGTCATGGATACTGCTTTCTACGTTCCCTGATGCTGCTAACTGGTCATTGATATCTATGGCGCTAATCAGGTGATGATATTTATCAATTTCATCTAAAAGTATTGTCAGTCCTTCAGGAAAAGTCAACTGTCGCCAGAGGGTTCGCCCAACTAATATCGGAATTGGCACTAGAATTAGTAAAAGAATACCAAATTTTATCGAAGATCCAATTGTTGGCAGAATAATAAACGCATAAATAAAGCCAACAATGATTGGTGTTAGCGCTAAGGTCACCACCATTTCATTGAGCAAAAATCCTATTCGCTTGTTGCTATCTCGCAAAATAGAAGGTCGGAAAACGTCTTCTGGGTCGAACCCAGTCAAGCGTCTCAGTTCCCCCTTGCTAATTTCCAAACCTATTAAGTCCGGCTGCACGGCTGCATACTCCTATGGAAACCCAAGTTGCGTATTCATTTTAATCGGGTTTACCGTGATGATTGTGGTTATATTCAGGAAACCAGTTTTCATCTAAAATTTGTTCTAAAGAGCCAATGGGTATTAGAGGAAATATGTCAATAGTTAGTTGAGAGCGATCGCTTGCTTCTTTTCTCGCATCTTGATAACATTCATCAAATATTTCTAAAATGTCAGGTTTTAAGCTAGGATTATCTTTCAAAGCTTTTTTAATCTCTCTACGAAAAGTTCTAATTTCTCCTTTCCAATGTCCTTGATTACGTTCGCGTTCCTGATCCCAACACTTGAGTTTTAATAAATGTTCAAGAAGCTTAATTAATAAATTTTCAATTGTTCGCTTCTCCCTTCTACCCATAGTTTCTAATTCTTCTAACAAATTGTCTAAATCAACAGCAGAAAACTGTTTAGCGCGAAGTTGATTTATAGTTGTTCTCAACCACAGGTAATAATCTTGGTTATATAAAGTTTGAGATGTTGATTCTATTTGTTCCACCATAGATTTGTTAAGCTCCTATTATTTGTATTAGACACTGTGTGTTATGTATATCAATTGTGCTTCAGGTTTTGAATACTTCTTATGACACTATCATAATAAAGAAAGTTGAGTTGCTGGTTTATTGACAACATAAGCGACTGGTCTATTAATTTTTTTCACCTTACCTTCATTCACAGATCTTTTTAACCAATCCTGCATTTGAGATTGTCTAACATCTAAATAAAATGGGCTTCGTCAACAACAAATAAACCTATACGTTGAGATACTGGTAAAAGAATTTTTTCTCTAAATTCTTCATTACCTAGTCTTTCGGGAGAAATAAGCAGAATATCTACTTCTTTTGCTATTAACTGTCTTGCTACTAATTGCCATTCAACTGTATTAGTAGAATTAATTGTTTTAGCTTTTACCCCAATATGTTGGGCTGCTGCAATTTGGTTTCGCATCAAAGCTAGTAGTGGCGAAATTAAAAGAGTAAAACCAGCACCTCGATTTTGTAGCAAGCGAGTTGCTAAAAAATAAACTAGACTTTTTCCCCACCCTGTGCGTTGAACCACGAGTAAACGCGATCGCTCCTGGAGTAACTCTTCAATAGCTTCCCATTATCCGGGGCGAAAGTCAGCTGTGGAGTTATCGAGTGCTTGACGCAGATGCAATAATCCCTGGTTGTAGAGGTCAGTTGCCATATATACTAAGTATCTTGTTGTCATTTCTGTTGTCACATCAAAGACAATCAGTATTAGTTATATTCAGGACGCACACCACTTGTTTGTGAGCCTGCGCCAAATTTTCATGCTGCTAACGCTACATACATATCATCCCTCATGCTGAGGTTATGAATTTCAGTCACGCTGCAATACTATAAATATTCCTTAGGTTTAAACTAAAGCTTACTAAAAGAATGAGGTTTTAATTTCCAAAATTATTGAGAATATACGAGATATCATGCATTCAACTTCAAATTCTCAACCCTAGAAATCGATTATTACTGAGGGGACAAAATGGCTAAAACCAAAGCAACAGACATTCTCTCATTAATTGAAGCAGAGCATCGCCAAGTTGAGCAGCTTTTTGTGAAAGCTGAAAAAGCTAAGGGAAGCAAATTGTACGAATACTTCAGTCAAATCTATAAAATATTGAGTTTACATAGCAGAACTGAAGAATTAATCTTCTACCCAGCTTTAGAAGAATACGAAGAGACAGAACAATATGTAGAAGAAGCTGAAGAAGAACACGAAGAAATTTCATTCATTTTAGAAGAGATTAAGGTACTAAGACCTAATAACCCTGAATTTTCTGAAAAAATGAATGAATTAAAGGAAGTAGCTCAGTATCATTTAGAACAAGAAGAAGGTGAAATTTTTACTGCTGTCCGTGAATGTATGGATGAGCAAGAGCTAACTGAACTTGGTGAAGAATATCAAAAAGCTAAAGCTGAATTAAAACCAGAGGTTGAAGCTGCATTATCTTTTTAAGACAGCTACATTAAATAGCTCCAACATATCACAATTTTAAGCAAAAACTTCCTATTTTTGGAGCTTTAAACCTAACACATAACACCTTTTACGTTAACTTTAATTTCCAAGTTTTTGCGTGACTAACTAGTTCAAAATTGCATGTAAATAGTGCATTTAAAATACCAAGAGTTGACTAAGAGGTTATGAGCATGACTACTACAAATGGTAAGCAAAAAATTCGTTACGCCGTTGTTGGTTTAGGTTGGTTTGCCCAGGAAGCTGCATTACCTTCTTTTGCTGATAGTGAAAATTCAGAATTAGTTGCACTGGTTTCTGATGACCCCACTAAAAGAGAAGAATTGAGCAAAAAGTACGGTTTAAAGCGGACTTATTCGTATGATGAGTATGAAGAGTGTCTGACAAGTGGTGAGATTGACGCAGTTTATATTGCGTTACCCAATCACTTACATTGTGAATACACGGTACGGGCTGCTAATCAGGCAATTCACGTGTTATGTGAAAAGCCAATGGCAATCACAGAACAAGAGTGTGAGGCAATGATTAAAGCAGCTAATGATAACAATGTAAAACTGATGATTGCCTACCGCTTACATTTAGAAGAAGCAAATTTACAAGCAGTAGAAATTGTCCGCTTAAAGCAAATTGGTGAATCACGTATTTTCAACTCAGTTTTTACTCAGCAAGTAGAAGAGGGCAATATTCGTTTACGAGATGTAACTGGTGGTGGAACGCTTGATGATGTTGGCATTTACTGTATTAATGCCGCACGTTATTTATTTCAAGATGAACCAATCGAAGTATTTGCTGTGGCTGCTAATAAGGGAGAACAACGCTTCAGCGAAGTCGAAGAAATGACCAGTGTCATCTTGCGCTTTCCCAATGAGCGATTGGCAACCTTTACCTGTAGCTTTGGAGCAGCAAGTGTTTCAACTTATCAAATTATCGGTACTAAGGGAGATTTGCGGGTAGATCCTGCCTATGCTTGGGAAGGAGAACTCAAGCATTATCTGACCATCAATGGTGAAACCCAAGAACGTACTTTTGAGCCTCACGATCAACTAGCAGCTGAATTTACTTACTTTTCCAAGTGTATTCTTGAAGATAAAGACCCAGAACCATCTGGAATTGAAGGATTAATCGATGTTACTATTATTCGAGCGCTTGACGAGTCAATTAAGATTGGTCAACCTGTAAAGATAGAAACTCGCGATCGCCATCAACGTCCCACTTCAGCTCAAACTATTAACCGTCCTCCTATTGAGGATAATCCAGACTTAATTCACGCTACTGCACCTGAAGGTTAATCTTGAAGCATCCATTGTGGGATTTTATCTCACCTGTCAATAACTTAAGACCCGACAATCCCAAAAAGATTTTCGGGTCTAGTGCTTGTTTTAAGATACAAGGTTGGGTTGAAAAACGAAATCTAATATTTCAGGCTTTGCGAGAAATCCCGGTAAAGCTCAACCCGACCTAAGACTGCTAAGCTTTCATACTTAGGGACTGATAAATAAATATCCCACTGTTCACACTCAACACTCAACTATTAAATACTTCTAAAATCTGTCGGCAAATCTGTTTGAGCTTATCTCCGATTTCACCAGAAGGCAAAGATGCGCCAACAAAACTCCAATTTTCTACCGTAGAGAGTCGCCACGCCTCACCACGATGATCAAATCCAGCTACCTCCACACCGATCGCTCGGCGTGAATTATTGATGGGATCTTGATAAAATCGGATTTGAATCAACACACTGCGACTTTGCCAAGATTTGCTTATACCAGGAAAGTGAAAGCCAATATCTATAGAATCGGGATCGACTAACTCCCTAGTTTCCGGGTCATTCTTCCAGGGTTTGAGGTCAGATTTGGCATCAGGAAACTCAAATTTAAACAAATTAACTACTGTAGCAATCTTGCTGGCGAGTTGAAGGTTAGTTGCCTGTTCAGATGCGTTCACTAAAAGACACTCCTATATTGCGTCGGCTGGGGAAATGTGAAGACAGGAAAACCGCCAGAAGGCTTATAATATTGGTGTTTCAGCTTATCAAGACATTTTAAATTTAGCAACTTTAAATTAGGCTTTCCTAACAATAATGAACTTAGGAGTCAAGAGCAACTAGTGCCGTCTTAGGGAGCCAGTCACTTTTCGGAGTTACCTCTTCAGGCGAACTGGCGTATCTCCCCAAATAAACTAACTAAAAAGATTCTAAAAATCGCTTCTTTTTGGAACTTGGTAATATATATTAAGTAATTATACTTAAAAATTTTCAAAGTAGATGAAACTCTGCTTTTTAGAGAATCCCCAGTGAGTTAATACTCGTCGTCGCGGAGGATGAAGCCAAATTCTTGATTGAGGAATCCGGCAAGCTGCTTGATTAAGCATCGAAGATGGTTAAATTTATGCTCGACGAGGTTATCCGTCGCGTAATGCCTATATTCAAAAAATAATTTCTTTTCATTATATTCAGTCAGATGAATATCTAGTTTTTTTCATTGATGTATAACCTATCAGCAAAGTTATCTTTAAGAGAATAAACAGCTATTAAAAGATTGGCTTGTACATTGCTGATTCTGGCATTAATATTAACCTCTATTTGTGCTAACCGATAGATACCAGTAACCAGCATAAATACTAAACAGACAACAGTGAAAATATTATTAGTATCAACTTTCATGATGTAGTAAATCTTCTGTTTGCTCAATTGTGTAAAATAATTCATCTAACCTGATGTTATTAACCCTTCATACAAATGAAGTATTTTAAAATCTTGAAACTTTCAGTTACCCTGAATTTGACTTACTTTCTTTTACGTTCTGCTTGGGTTATGGTAACGATCGCGATCGTCACTGGATTCCTGAGTGGCGGTAGTAGTGCTGGCTTGATTGCTTTGATTAGTCGTGCTGCTAGTAGCAGTAGTGCTGAGCGCTTCACATCGATAGCTTGGGCTTTTGCGGGACTGGCAATAGTTGCACTGATTACTAGCATTATTTCCCAAGTGATGCTGATTCGCCTTTCTCAGAATGCAGTTTTGCAGTTACGGATGCGTTTGAGTAAGCAAATTCTTGCTTCTGAGTTGAGTCATTTGGAACGTTTGGGAAACCCTCGACTATTGGCAACTCTAACAGAGGATATTCAAGCAGTTGCTAATGCTGTTTATCAGATGCCTTTTTTGTTTATTAATTTAGCGATCGTTTTCGGTTGTATATCGTATATTACCTGGCTTTCTTGGTTGGTACTGCTGATGGTTTGTGCTATTTCCATAGTAGCGATCGCCAGTTGTCAGTGGCTATTAACTAGAGGAGCGAAGTTGCTAGCCTTAGCTCGTGAGGATGAAGATCGGCTGTTTAAGCATTTTCGCACGATTACCGAAGGAGTCAAGGAACTCAAGCTTAATTATCAGCGGCGTCAAGTTTTTTTAGAAGAAAAACTGCAAGCAACTGCTAGCGAATTTCGTCATCATAATGTTAACGGTCTAACTCTTTTTGCGACAACTTCTAGCTGGGGTCAACTCGTATTCTTTTTTGCGATCGGTTTTGTCTTGTTTGCGCTGCCTAATTTACTTGCTATTGATTCGCAAACCCTCTCTGGCTACATTTTAACTTTTACTTACTTGGTGTTGCCAATGGATAACATCATCAGTAAACTTCCTTTATTAAGCAAAGCCAACATTGCCCTGCAAAAAATAGATTCACTGGGTTTATCTTTAGCTAATAGTTCTGAAGTATCGACTGTGCCAACTGCCATTAAATCTTCATGGCACAGCTTAAACTTTAAAAATTTGACTCATACTTACTACACCAATCAAGAAGACAACAGCTTTATTTTTGGCCCCATAGACCTAATATTGTATCCTCAAGAATTAGTCTTCATTGTCGGTGGCAATGGTAGTGGTAAATCTACCTTAGCTAAACTAATTACTGGACTTTATATCCCAGAAAAAGGAGAAATTTGGTTTGATAACGAGTTAATTAGCGAACAAAATCGAGAATGGTATCGCCAGCATTTTTCCGTTGTGTTCTCTGATTTCTATTTATTCGACGAGCTTTTGGGATTAAAAAATTTCAAATTAGATACTCAAGCTGCAAAATATCTCAAACAACTGCAATTAGACCATAAAGTAAAAGTTGAAAATGGACAACTTTCTACCATTGCTCTTTCTCAAGGACAACGTAAGCGCCTAGCTCTACTTACAGCATACTTGGAAGATAGACCAATTTATCTATTCGATGAGTGGGCAGCCGATCAAGATCCAATATTTAAAGGAATATTTTATACTCAACTATTACCAGAACTGCGATCGCGCGGTAAAACAGTCTTGGTGATTAGTCACGATGATCGCTATTTTCATTTAGCAGACCGAATTATCAAACTTGATTATGGACAAATAGAATATAACGAACAAGTAAAAAGTTGAAATTTAAAATGTAAAATAAATTAAGTATAAAATGGTTGCAAGTCATTTAAATTTATTTATGTGCAGCACTATTTTTAGATTTAATTTGAAACTTTTTAAGTTTCAACTTGTTTCAGCTACATTTGTTTATTGATCAAATAAAAGTAATGTCTCAGCAAAAGCCCTTAAATCCGTGGAACTACAAACCTTGGTGGTGTCAACCCTGGTCTATACTGCTCACAGGTGTAATCCTGATTGGTGGTAGCTGGTTATTATTTAAAACTATTTGGTTAACAATTCTTGTCTCTATCCCTATAGTCACCTGGATGGTATTTTTTGTGTTAATCTGGCCGCAACTAATTATTCGCAGTGGGATTTTGGAGTCCTATAAGAATTCTGAATTTTGAATTTTTAACTGAAATAAGTTGGCATTGCAGATAAAGCAGGATGATTTAGCAAATGATAAAATCTCTTCTCCTACTCCCTCTATGTGCCTAAATTCATCCCCCTGTTTGTTATGCAGGTGATTTGCCAGATATGATATTAAAGGTAGGCAGTATAAAAAATATCAATTTTTGACGAAGCACTTTCATCATTTAATAAGTTTTGATAATTTTTAGCTTATTTTGATCGTTTTCACCCTGGCTTTGGGCACAAGACCTTGTAAGCATTTACATATTCAGGGAATTTGCACACTGAAAGTCAGAGTTAAATGAACAACAGAGCAAGCCGAAGGCATGAAGAAGATAATGCAATACAATATCTCTGTACAAGATTCAACCGACTGTTGATTGCCGTTGCAGAGATGTTTCGAGCGTATAGGTTTGACACTCGAGAGAAAATCCTGCGGTTATTGCAAAATTTTCAGCCGAGCAAACTTTTTTGCCTAAAGTTCAGACTCTCATCTGTGAAAAGACAACTTGTTGCTCTACCTGAAAATGAAGCAGAAAGGCTCAAAGCATTGGAAGATTACAGTATTGTCGATACCCTACCTGAACAAGGTTTTGATGATCTGACTGCTCTAGCTGCTTACATTTGTAAGACTCCCATTGCTTTAATTAGTTTAATTGATGCTGATCGTCAATGGTTTAAATCGAAAATAGGATTAAAAGCTAAGGAAATACCTAGAGATTGGGCTTTTTGCTCCTATACTATTTTGCAACCACAGGAGATATTGGTAGTTACTAACGCCATCAAAGACGAGCGTTTTGTTAACAATCCTTTAGTTACAAATAATCCTAAGATTCGTTTTTATGCTGGTGCGTCGCTAGTTACACCCAACGGTTTTGCCATAGGGACATTGTGTGTCATCGATACGATTCCTCGTCAGCTGAGTTCCCAGCAGTTAGATGCACTGTACCGCCTAAGTCGTCAGACCATTGCCCAGATGGAACTCATCCAGCAAATTCGTAACCGCAAACAAGCGGAAATCGAGGGAAGGCAGTTATCACTAACCGATGAATTAACAGGTTTACATAATCGGCGTGGTTTCTTCCTACTGGCTGAACAGCAACTAAAAATTGCTCACCGGATGAAACTGTTGTGCTGGGTGATCTTCATTGATTTAGATGGTCTAAAACAGATTAACGATACCCTTGGTCACGACATCGGAGATGCCTTAATTATTAATGCTGGTCGATTACTCAAGCAAAGTTTTCGTAACTCAGATATTGTTGCTCGCTTGGGTGGAGATGAATTTATTGTTTTTATCTCCAGCTACTTCAAAGATGCAGATGGCATACAAGAACATTTGCAAGCAAATATTACCAACTTCAATCAACAGCAAAACTGTAGTTATCTACTTTCCATGAGTATGGGAATACAGCGTTACTCATCAGAAAGCAATATGTCATTAGAACAACTGGTTGCCAGATCTGACGAGTTAATGTACGCTCACAAACGTCTCAAGCGCCAATCTATTAATTAAATTCAGTAAGCCCATTTGTTTTTGCTAATTTACTACTTGACTCCCATGACTGCGGGGGTCATCTTGAGTAGCCGTTGGAGCTACTGGGGCTGAAAATTTGGAAACTTGCCCACTAGATTGACCATAGGGAAGAGGTGAGCCAGTAACTAAAGCCTCTAAGTTGTTAGCCAGAATTGTCCGGGGTTGATCGCCGATCGCTTGGGCGATAGTTTCTCCACCTGGCTTCAAAAACACAAAATGTGGAATCCCATCCACGCGATATTTCAACATTTCTGGTAGCCACTTGGTATTATCCACATTTAGCATCACAAAATTCAGCTTGTCAGCATATTGTGTTTCCAGTTGGGCAATATCTGGCGCCATTTTTTGGCAGACAGTACACCAATCAGCATAAAACTCCACTAAAGATGGTTTACCGTTGGTCATTGCTACTTCTAAGGGTGTGGAGCTATCACTTAACTTGGGTAGTGAAACTGAAGTTGTTTCAGTTCGCAATCCCAAGAACAGAGCAATGGCCAAAGCGATCGCGACAATTGCAATTAAGAAGTTTCTCAAACGCTTAGCTAAGGTGGATTCAGACTTTTCGGGAGAATTAGCTGGTAAACCCGTACTCATAACACAATTATTACAACTTATTAAGTAGTCTCTTTTTCAGTTTAACTGACTCGAACCCCTTTCCAGAAAGATTACAATTATGAGTCGTGATTGAATGTTGAGCGATGACTGTTGAGTGTGAACAGTGAGATATTTTTTAGAAAGGAAGTCTTTAGTACGTCACGTCATAAATAGCGCAAAGTCTGTAGACGCTTCTGTGGTGAGGGGGTCGCGGTCTTGGCGGTTTCCGTCGATTGCGATCCCCCGAACCCGTAGGGCTTCCCGCAGGGTGCGGCGGTTCCCCCTGTAAACGCCCAAAGAGCGGCTTGCCCAAGGCATTAGAACTTTGCAAGACGAGCAATCATTTAAAATCTCTAAAAAGCCCAATCCATAATACTTTTGACTTCACGGCGGTACTAGTGTTGATGTACTCGCTCTAGCAACCATAATGAAGCGACAGTACCCACATAATGGGCAGCAATTCCTGTGATATCAGCCACAGCCACAAAAACATCCATTGGTCGAATAATCCTGTAAGGGTCAGTGATTGCTACTCCTGGAGGTTGAGATATAGATTTTGCCACTAGCACTAATACGGTTGAACCAGTACCTAAAAGAGTTAATAATATTCCTACTAAACCTACAACTATCCCTAAACGCAGAATTTTAGTTGTATCTGGCTTACTCGGATGTAAAGCTAGATTGGGATTTTCTAAAGCTTTGCCGATGCGAGTGTAACGAAAATTCCAATAGAGACTGAATAACAACACTAATATTCCGCATACAGCCCAAAATATGCCAATTCCAAGACCAGTATTCTGTTGCTGAACCAAACCACGACCAGTCAAGGCAAACAACAAAGCAAGGACAGAAACCACTCCAATTGCTAATTGTAGCCAGAAACTAATCCAGCCTGTAATCCGAATAGTATTACCAATTCCTCGAGTTTCTGATGCTATCGAACGCACTTCTGATTCAGTTTGCATCTCATTCACCATTGAGTTTAATTGCCTTATCCCCTTACTGCTCACAATATTTCTGTGGTTTGCCCCATACCCCCACCTGCAGATAGAATCGGCTCGTAATCTTGGGGAATAGATGAGGAGATGGGGGGCAGAGGTTAGAATAATAACTCCTCAGTCAACAGTTATCAGTCAACACTCCCAATGCCCATAATTAAAATCCTGCCAAACGATGAGAAGTTATCAAACTCAAGGATGATGAGTATTTAGCAATTAAATTGACAAAATAACTCTATAAAGAGTGATATTTAAGCGGTAGATAGCGCTTGTGAAGGATAAGGAGCATGATTAAATCTTGGATGGTGATTGGGGGTGTGACTTTCTTAGTTGCTCTAGCAGCTAACGTGATTACACCTAGCGATCGCCAGTGGTTCAAGCGCTTACAACGACCAAGATGGCTAACTTTTGAGGCCGCAATTCCACTTATTTGGACTGTAATATTTATTTGCGGTGCTTGGTCGGCTTACATTATCTGGGAAAAAAATCCAGGAACCACTCCAACCTGGTTAATCATGGGTTTATATCTGCTGTTAGAAATTATCACCATTGCCTATACACCCGTAATGTTTAGGCTTCGCAGCCTAAAAGTAGGCACAATTCTCGGTGGCGCAGGTTTTATTATTAGTATTTTATTGATACTTGCAGTCTTAAGTGTTTCTGGTTGGGCAGCACTGTTACTAGTTCCTTATTTGCTCTGGAGTCCCATTGGAACTTATACCACTTGGCAGATGGCTAGTCTCAACCCTCAAGATGCCTAAGATTAGCACCAGCGAATGATTTAACATATCCTCTAAATTGTCAAACTTGCAGTGTATCACTTGACAAAATACACAAGCAAGAGTGCAATATGATTCCATCTTGGATAATAATTGGGGCTGTAAGTTTTTTGGTTGCCCTTGGGAGTTTCTTCATTACACCGGGTGATGTTAAATGGTTCGCAAAGTTAAGTCGTCCTCGATGGCTAGTTTTTGAGCCGCTGATTCCATTCATCTGGACTGTGATTTTTATTTGTGGTGCAGTTTCAGCTAATATTGTCTGGCAAAAAAATCTAGGAAGCATAATTACTTGGCTGTTGATGGTTTTGTATCTTTTGGTGGAAATTATCACCGTCGCCTACATACCTGTAATGCTGAGGTTTCGCAGTCTCAAAGCTGGGGAAATTCTCGGTGTCTTTGGTTTAATTTGTGCCGTTTTCCTTGGTATCTGCGTTTTGGCGATTTCTCAACTAGCAGCGCTATTACTTCTTCCTTATCTAATTTGGACTCCCATTGGGACTTACACCACAGAAGAGTTAAAGGAATTAAATCCTCAAGATGCTTGAAGAAGAATTCACCAATTCTGAGGCCTTGGCGCAGCGTCTTTGGCTTTGCTGCTGAATTCTTGTGTAATAACGCATTTAAACAAGACGCCCATAACGTGCGCTGACAGGATTGGCTGGATTAGATTGATTATTCAGCCAAGCCCACATTTGATCGCCAAAAGAAAAATGCCACCATTCTCTAGGATTGCGTTGAAACCCTGCTTTTAACATTACATCCCATAATAGCTGACGGCGAGCATGATATTTCTCTGCTTCTGGAGAATCGCTATCGGCATAAAAATTGGGATGCGATCGCCTTGACATTTCATCAATCAGCGAACCCATATTCACTATTTTCCCAGTATCATCTACTAGCGTCACATCCACCGCAGCGCCCGTACTGTGAGGAGGGGGAGTTTTTTCATCCAAACTTGGTACAGCCCAAATTTCATAAACCGCTTGCCAAATTTCTTGGCGTTGGTTTGGTGATAACTCTACCTCAGTCAGTCCCCTTTCTTGTACTGCTTGCGCGAAGCTGTAATCTACCATAAACTGCTGGACTGCGATCGGGCGATAGCCATCAAAAATTTGAATTCGCCACTTCGGATGCAATGATTCAAGATAATTTTGTGCTTGAATCAAATTTTCAATCACACTTTGACGGAGATAATAGGGAGAGCGATCGCCATAAGGCGCACCTAACTTTTCATAAGGATGGGGAGATTCCACCGCAAACAATTCTAAAGGAATCGCTAGTAGCGGTTCACCACATTCAAAAATCGGAATTTGATGATAAGGCCTCATCTTCTCTTTCTTTGCGCCTCTGTCTTGGAAAGTTCTGCTCGCCGGAAGCCTCTGCTCAGACTTTCCCCTGCGCCTCTGCGTGAGCTTTTCATAACATTGATTCAGTAATGCTCAATCAAAACAAAACACCCTTATTAGACGCCTTAAAAGCCAGTGCAACACGCCCCCATGCTCCTTTTTACACCCCAGGACACAAACAAGGCAAGGGAATTCCTCAACCCTTAGCCGATTTACTTGGCAAAGCCGTCTTTGGCGCTGATTTAACTGAATTAGCAGATTTAGATCATCTTTTTGCACCCCAAGGCGTTATTCAAGAAGCACAACAATTAGCCACTGAAGCATTTGGCGCTTCACAAACATGGTTCCTTGTCAATGGTTCTACCTGTGGAATTGAAGCGGCAATTGTCGCTACCTGTGGCACAGGCGATAAAATCATTTTGCCTCGAAATGTGCATTCTTCTGCCGTAGCTGGTTTAATTCTCTCCGGTGCTATACCCATTTTTCTCAATCCTGAATACGATCCAGTTTTAGATATTGCCCATAGCATCACACCCAATGCTGTACAATCTGCACTCCAGCAGCATCTCGATGCCAAAGCAGTTTTGACAGTATACCCTACATATTACGGCGTTTGTGGAGATTTGAGGGCGATCGCCAACATCACACATCAATATGATATCCCTCTAGTCGTAGACGAAGCACACGGCGCACACTTTGCCTTTCATCCCGAATTACCCACTTCAGCTTTAGCCGCAGGTGCAGATTTAACTGTACAATCCATCCACAAAGTACTTGGTGCGATGACACAGGCATCGATGTTGCACGTTCAAGGTAACAGGATAGATAGCGATCGCCTTAGTAAAGCTTTGCAACTCGTACAATCTACCAGTCCTAGTTATTTACTTTTAGCTTCTCTAGATGCAGCGCGTCAGCAAATGGCACTCCACGGAAAAATGCTGATGTCTCAGACTTTACAACTTGCACAGGAAGCTATAACCAAAATCAGCGAAATTCCTGGATTATCTGTCTTAGAGATTCCTAGTCAAGAGGGGTTGGAGGGATCTCCTGGCTTTGTGGCTTTAGACAAAACGCGATTAACTGTAACTGTCTCTAAGTTAGGTTTAACCGGATTTGCAGCAGATGAAATTTTGGATGACAAATTTGCCGTTACTGCTGAATTTCCCTCCCAGCAACACCTTACTTTTATCATCAGTTTGGGCAATACAGCAGCCGATATTCAGCAATTAGTTCAAGGTTTTACTATTCTTGCCAAAGAATATGGGCGAACGAATGTGAGTATTAAAAATGATATTTGCCAGAATCTTCCGACAAAACTGGATACTAATTTGTATTTGTCTCCCCGCGAAGCTTTTTTTGCTGCTAGTGAAACATTACCCTTAGCAAAGACTTGCGATCGCATTTGTGCCGAAATTGTCTGTCCCTATCCTCCGGGAATTCCCGTATTAATGCCAGGGGAACTCATCACCAAACCCGTTCTTGACTACTTGCAACAAATTCAGGCGATGGGAGGACTGATTAGCGGTTGCAATGACACTAGTCTCAAAACTTTGAAGGTGGTGAAATCACTTACTAATTTTATCAAAACTTAGAATTTAGAATCGGTAAATTTATCAAATTTTTCAACCCAACTTCATAACTTTCATAAAATCAAGTAGCTTACCAAAATTGACTTTTCGGGCATTATGACCTCTATTTTCTGACTTGAAAATTATTTTTGATAAAATTTTTATTTGTCTAGTCAATAGTAAATATGCGGTTAAGCAGATAATTTATAGGAAAATATACAGATGTAATGGCAGCTATGAAACTTTCATAAAAAAGTCTACTAAATTAATGCAATTTGTAATTTTTATTTCTAGGATGATATCGATAATTCTTAAACTAGAAGATGAAATTAAAAACTTATTATATTTGCGGACGAGTAGCAGTTCCGATTATAGTGACTTTAATACTGGGTTTCTCGGCAAAAGCAAATGCAGTTGAGTTAGGCGCTGCGTCTGATTACAATGTCTTTGTTTTGGGAGATATCTCTCAAAAATATACAGATATAGAAGGAAAACTTGCTGCTGGCGGGAATGTGAATTTCGTCGGTGGACTTGGAAGCAGACTTTCTAATAATAGCGGCAACGTAGTAGTAGCCGGACAAAACTTAACTCTGAGCAACGGTCAAGTCTACCACGGAAATGCTGTCTATGGAGCCACCGCCAATGTCTCCAATAATGTGGGTTTTCCTCAAGGAACTCTTAGTAAAGCTAATCCCATCGACTTTAAAGCAGCAGGAGAAGAATTGCGATCGCTATCGCAATATTTTGCAACCTTAACTCCTACTGGTAAGACAACAGTTCAATCTTGGGGTGCTATTAACCTGAGTGGCAGTGGTACTGCTTTGAATGTTTTTAATCTTGCAGGCTCAGATGTCTCCAAGACAAACTATTTTGAAATCAAGGGAGACCCAAATTCGACTATCCTTGTCAATATTAGCGGTAAGGATGTGTCGCTACAAAACTTTGGTTTCAACATTCTTGGCACAGATAAACAAAAAGTGATTTACAACTTCTATGAAGCTACTAACCTAACTGCCAGTGGTATTGGTATCCAAGGTAGTATTCTTGCTCCTTTAGCTAATTTC
Organism: Nostoc sp. PA-18-2419; assembly: GCF_005869855.1. Lineage (GTDB taxonomy): Bacteria > Cyanobacteriota > Cyanobacteriia > Cyanobacteriales > Nostocaceae > Nostoc. The sequence goes on from NZ_SZNH01000014.1 coordinate 100,171, forward strand.
AACTTCAATAACGGTCAAGTTAACGGTAACGTAGTAGTAGCTTCCCTAACAGGAAATGGTGAGTCTCACAACTATCTGTTTAATGGCGATCTGCCAAGTCTGCCGACTAAGTACTACACAAACAACACTAAACCTCCCACTCAGACTCAGGTTCCAGAGCCTGCAAATGTTCCAGGTTTAGGATTAATTGCTGTAGTATTTGGTGTATTTCGCCACAAACGCAAGTCTTTAACTTCCCTAAAATAGTCAGAAATTTTTGGCAGCTTAGCGCATGAAGCGAACTTGTTTAGAGATTTTCGCTCATGCGCTATTTCCTTGTCCCTACCTTCTACAATAAGGATAGACTTTGTTGAGATTTGTATAGTTGGGGAAAAGCTGTCATGGCTCCCGCCGTTTTAATTCAAAATCTGCAAAAATCCTACGGCACGGTAGTTGCCGTCAAGGATGTTTCCTTTCAGGTAGAGTCAGGAGAAATCTTTGGTTTACTTGGCCCCAACGGTGCTGGTAAAACTACTACCTTGCGTGCCTTGTGTACACTCACCACACCGGATGCTGGCAAAATCGAAGTATCTGGCATCTCTGTATTAGATAATCCCAGAGTGGCAAGACAACGACTAGGCTATGTAGCTCAGGAAGTCGCTATAGATAAAGTGTTGACTGGACGAGAATTACTGCAATTGCAAGCAGCACTTTATCACCTCCCAAGCGCAGTAGCCAAACAGCGTATTGAGACAGTATTGGATTTACTCGGTTTACAAGAATACGCCAATAAAAAAACCGGAACTTACTCTGGCGGTTTACGCAAGCGCTTAGATTTAGCCGCGGGCTTACTCCATGCACCGGATGTTTTAGTCTTGGATGAGCCAACTGTCGGACTTGACATAGAGAGCCGTTTTGTGGTGTGGGAATTCTTAAGAAAATTACGCACCTCTGGGACAACGGTAGTAATCACCAGCCATTATTTAGAAGAGATTGACGCCCTAGCCGATCGCGTGGCAATTATTGATCGCGGCGTTGTAATTGCTGTTGGCACACCTTCACAATTGAAAGACCGATTAGGGGGCGATCGCATCACTTTACGAATTCAAGAATTTTCCCCAATTGAAGAAGCGGAAAAAGCCAAAAACCTCTTGCAAACTTTGCCGTTTGTGCAAGAAGTTATTGTTAACAGCGCTCAAGGTAATTCTCTCAATTTGGTAGTCACACCCCAAAATGACGTTCTGATTAATATCCAGCAAACGCTAAATACTGCTGGCTTGCCCATATTTGGCATCGCCCAATCTCGCCCCAGTCTTGATGATGTTTACCTCGCCGCTACAGGACGCACATTGATGGATGCAGAACTAGCAGCCATTGCTACTCGCGATCCCAAAGCCGAGAAAAAGCAGAATATGAGATAGGGAGATGGGGAAGGTGGGGCCCCCTCTGGGGATAAGGAGGTAATGGGGAGGTGGGGAGAATAATTCTGAAATCTTAACTCTTAACTGTTAACTCCTCACTCCCCATAGCCTAATGCAAAATTCAAAATCCAAAATTCATAATTCTCATGAGTGTTACCCCTAAATCTGATATCAATTGGCAAACAATAGCATCACCCCAAGTTGTTGCTAATGCTGCTCCTAATTTTTTTGCTGAATTGGTACAAGAGACGCTGGCTTTAACTCGTCGCTTGTTTATTCAGTTGCAACGGCGTCCCTCGACATTAGTTGCTGGAATTATTCAGCCGGTGATGTGGTTAGTGCTGTTTGGCGCTTTATTCCAAAATGCGCCCAAGGGCTTGTTTGGTAGTACGACAAATTACGGACAATTTTTGGCTGCTGGCGTAATTGTATTTACAGCTTTTGCTGGAGCGCTGAATGCTGGTTTACCTGTAATGTTTGACCGTGAGTTCGGTTTTTTAAATCGTTTACTGGTAGCACCTTTAGCATCACGATTTTCCATTGTCTTTGCTTCGGCAATCTTCATTATCAGTCAAAGTTTACTCCAAGCAGCTGTAATTGTAGGAGCAGCAGCGTTTTTAGGTGCCGGACTACCTGATGCAGCTGGTTTAGGTGCGATCGCTTTAATTGTTTTTCTTTTAGCCTTGGGTGTGACAGCTATTTCTCTGGGCTTAGCTTTTGCCTTACCCGGTCACATTGAACTGATTGCAGTAATTTTTGTCACTAACCTACCATTATTATTTGCTAGTACTGCTTTGGCTCCTCTATCTTTCATGCCTGGGTGGTTGCAGGTTGTGGCTACCTTGAATCCTCTTAGTTATGCGATCGAACCGATTCGCTATCTCTATCTCCACAGTAGTTGGGCTTTGGATAGTGTAGTTATGCAAGCTCCTTGGGGCGATGTTACCTTTGGCGGAGCATTGTTGGTGTTGTTTGGCTTTGCCCTTGTTGCCTTAGTTAGCATTCAGCCCCAACTGCGTCGGACTCTTGCTTAAGATAAAATAGAGCCATTTAAGGGTCAAAATCTATGAAAAAAACATTTTTACAAATTCCTAGACTCTTTGTAGCTACAGTCGCAGGAATTAGTTTCGCTTCCTTGCTGCTGGCTCAACCTAGTTCGGCTCAGATAGCCAGCCCAACCGATCCTTTTCCCAGTACTAGTACAACAGACCAAAATACCGATCCCTTCTCCCGCTCAAATTCAGATAATTTCAACATGTTTGATCTCATTCACCGAGCGAATTTTGGGACTCTCAACTGGAATCCTGACCAACAAAACCAACAATTAGACTCAGCAGCAGCAGCTTTTAAAGCAAGGCAACAAAAACTAATTCAAGGTCAACAACAAACAACCCCTGGTTTGCCAACGGTTACATCACCCTCAGTTACCCAACCATTGGTTATACCACCATCAGGTAACTGAATTCAAATAAATAACCCCAATCCTTAAAGGAATTGGGGTTAGACTTGTCAAAAATCCGTTAATTATCGGGCAAAAAACTACAACCCAAGTGCAGCTAAAATATCTTCAGCATGAGTGCTGGTATTTACAGCAGCATCAACATGGGAAATTTTACCGTCAGGCCCAATTACGTAGGTGACGCGCTTGGCATAGCCGCCACCATCCACATCAAAAGATTTGATCAGAGATTTGTCGCTGTCAGCCAGTAAAGGAAAATTCAAATTATATTTTTGGGTAAATGCCTGATGAGAGACTTCATCATCTGCACTGACTCCCAATATGACGACATCTTTACCTTGATATTTAGATTGAGCGTCCCGGAAACTACAGGCTTGTTTAGTGCAGCCAGGAGTATCATCTTTGGGGTAAAAATACAAAACAACTGTCTTGCCAGCAAAATCAGATAAAGAGACCGTGTTGCCGTTTGTATCTTTGGCGGTAAATGCAGGTGCATCCGTACCAACTGCTAGAGGCATAATTAACCTTTCCTGTTTCAGATTGTTGATGCACTTGAAATTTTACATTAATTTATAATCATTAAATATATTTACTAAAAAATAACATAAATATACTTTCGGTAACCAAATTTTGCTTAGATGAGGTAAGTGGTACAAAAAATATATTATTGAATTAATTTTTATTAAAAGAAAAATTTCTACCTATACACAATGGCTTCTGTTGATTCCCAAAACCCAAAAACTTTTGTTTATCCTCCTAACACAATAGAAAGAGCCGATCGCTCGCTAATATGTTCCCCTTTTAATCCATCTTTATTTGAAGCCATGCGACACCAGAGTGTATCATTGAGTGCGATCGCCTTAGAAAATGGATTTAAGCAGGGTTATACTCAACGCCCTTTATCAGAATTAGCATCTGACGACGCTTTGGGTTGGCTGATTCAAGTGGGCGTATTGCGACGAGAAGTTGATGGTCAGGGAATTACAGATAGTTTTCGCCTCACTCCCTTAGGACGCCAGTTGATAGAACAATATCAGGGAAAAAATTGGCGTACTCCTTCATGGCGCGATCGTTTATACAATGGGCTGATTCGTTGGTTGCGGTTACCTTTTTAGAAGGGAAAACTAAAGAGTTAGGATTAACGAGTCAAAGGGAACAATAATATACGGAAACATCATATTCATTCATGAAGTCTTTACAATGTGGTGAGGCATTGGGCATTGGGAGTGCTTCCTTTGTCTGTGTGCCCCCTCATCCCCCATGCCCGTAAAATTTTACCCTTTATATTAAAAATCTGATAGTAACTATGAAATCAATTATGGTGGTGGGGACAACATCCCACGCAGGGAAATCACTTTTAACTACAGCTATTTGTCGAATTTTATCTCGGCGCGGCTGGCGAGTGGCTCCCTTTAAAGGTCAAAATATGGCTTTAAATGCTTATGTCACTGCCAATGGTGGAGAAATTGGCTACGCCCAAGCAGTACAAGCCTGGGCTGCGGGAGTCGTACCTTGGGTAGAAATGAACCCGATTTTACTCAAACCCCAAGGAGATATGACTTCGCAAGTAATTATTAAAGGTAGACCTGTGGGCAAAGTAAGTGCCGCAGATTACTACGAGCAATATTTTGAACTGGGGTGGCGGACAATTGAAGAATCGCTACAGCATTTAGGAACAGAATTTGACTTGTTGGTTTGTGAAGGTGCTGGTAGTCCAGCAGAGATTAACCTCAAACACCGCGACTTAACAAATATGCGGGTAGCAAAATATTTGAATGCGCCAACTATACTAGTAGTTGATATTGACCGAGGTGGAGCTTTTGCTCATATAGTAGGCACTCTAGAGTTATTAGATGCGGATGAACGCGCTTTAATTAAAGGTGTCGTAATTAACAAATTTCGAGGACAGCGATCGCTCCTAGAACCAGGAATAAAATGGTTAGAAGAACGCATAGGTATTCCTGTTGTTGGTGTTATACCCTACTTACAAGAAGTATTTCCGGCGGAAGATTCCCTCGATTTGCTAGAACGTCAATCAACCAAAGTTCACAGTGACCTTAACATTGCTGTTATCCGCTTACCTAGAATTGCTAACTTCACTGACTTTGATCCTCTAGAATCAGAAAGCACAGTCTCAGTAAAATATCTTAGCCCAAAGCAAGATTTAGGACATCCTGATGCGGTAATTATTCCAGGAACAAAGACCACAATTCCTGATTTACTACTGTTGCAAAAAAGCGGTATGGCAGAAGCTATTCAACATTACGCTGCCTCTGGGGGAACAGTTTTAGGCATCTGCGGTGGGTATCAAATGCTTGGACAAATCATAGCCGACCCAGAAGGGATAGAGGGACAAGCTGGCAGATATCAAGGGTTAAATCTCTTACCAATTAGAACTGTAATTACAGGACAGAAAATTGCCCGTCAGCGCCAAGTTAGCTCAAATTATCCTCAGATGGGCTTGCCAGTCAACGGCTTTGAAATCCACCAAGGCCGATCGCGTATTGAACAGCAAGGAATAGACGCCCAATCCTACCATGCGTTATTTGACGATGTTAACTTAGGGTTAGTGGATAGTTGTCAATCAGTTTGGGGTACTTACCTTCACGGGATTTTTGATAACGGCCCTTGGCGACGGGCTTGGTTAAATCGCCTCCGTCAACAACGGGGTTTAAAATCTTTGCCCACTGGTGTTGCTAACTACCGGGAACAGCGAGAGCAGATTTTAGATTCCCTAGCCATTGAAGTTGAAAGCCATTTAGATCTAACTCCGTTTTTGTCTTAAGCTAAAATGCGTTGAAATGTCATTGGTCATTTGCTTTAGACAAATGACAAATGACAACACTAAATCAAAAGCGTAAGATTGATGATTGTTCGTGTCCGATTTCTACCAGATGATGTCACAGTAGACGCCGAAGTAGGAGAAGCCCTTTTGGATGTAGCAGACCGGGCTGGAGTATTTATTCCCACTGGTTGTCTGATGGGATCTTGTTACGCTTGCAGCGTGGAATTAGAAAATGGAGACAATATCCGTGCTTGTATCACGGTGATACCAGCACGCGAGGAATTAACAATTAATTTGTTTAGTGACCCAACTTGGTAGTTTGTTAACCCTCTAATACCAACTCTCCATGAAGATGCACCTAATATTTTTGCTCAGCTTCCCTGAGTGATTTTGTGTTTTTTAGCCTAAAATCCAGATGGTAGGAGCAATAAAAATTTTTTACCTATTGTTTACGTCCTATTTTTATCTCTGACAATCTGAATTGTTCACCGACAAATGTCAAAGAATCAGCTAAATGTTCCCGCCAATATTTCCAAGTATGACTGCCTGGAAACTCACGGAATGAATGGTAAATTTTTAGTTTGTCTAGTACTTGAGAAAATTTTTCGGCTTCCTTGATTTCTTCTGTATCTGATTTACCAGAATCTAGATAGATTCTCAACTTTTTTTGGGCTTGTAGAGGAATAGTTTTAATATAAAATAATGGGCTATTTGTGGGGCCACTTTTATCTTCAAAATAACCACTATGACTAAATAAAATTGAGAAATTATTCAGATTGTGTAATCCTACATTAACTGCACCCCAACCACCAGAAGATAAACCACCTATCGCCCAAAAATCTGGGTTTTGTAGTGTACGATAACGGCTTTGTATAACTTTTACTAATTCATTGCCTACGGCTGTGGAGACTTTACCGTTAGGTCCATCGATATATTCAGGATCTCGATAGGGACTAGAGCCGCGTTTGTCGTTGCCATCTGGTGTAATAATTATGCTAGGTGGCAACTTCCCTGTAGTATAAAGTTCTTGGAGAGTTTTGACAGCTTGTCCTTTATTTTCAGCAAACCAAGCAGTGGGATCGCCATGGCCTCCGTGGAGAAGAAAGATTACAGGATAGCTTCGTTTTGGGTTTTGCTGATAACCAGGGGGTAAAGAAACGCCGTAGGTACGACTTCCACCCATGACTTGACTGTTGTAAGTTTCAATTTTATAGCTGAGGGGAGTTGCCAAGTTGCTAGCATTCGGCTGGGATTGAACAAGGGAAGGCGTTGTTTGTAAGTTTTGCTGTAGCAGTGGTTTGGCGACGACACTTTGGGATAAATTACAGCTAAATAGAGTTAATACCGAAAGTAACAAGAACATTTTCAATTGTTTATAGTTCATCTTTAAAGTGCATTGGGCAGTTAGTGCTAGCAATCAAAAGTTTATGCAAGTAATTTGTCAATGCTGTGTCAACACGATGGAAACTGTACGACTGGTTGTAAGTTAAAAATCAAGAGTTAGAATAAGTTTCTTTAGTAGGATGCTCAAAAAGCTGCGACTTAATTTTAGTTCTTTGTTTGGCTTGCTGCTGCTGGTGCTTTCTTTATGGGCGATCGCTCACGAATTGCATGAGTATAATTATCGTGATATCCTCAACTCTTTAGCAGTAATTCCCAAGAGTCGCTTAAGCTGGGCAATTTTGCTGACAGCTTTGGGCTATCTAGTGATGATTGGGTATGATATTTTGGGTTTTAACTACATTAATCGTTCTCTGAACTGGAACAAAATTGCTTTCACTAGCTTTATTAGTTCTGCATTTAGCAATACGATAGGTTTTGCTTTACTGACTGGCAGTGCTATCCGTTATCGATTTTATGCTAATTGGGGAGTCTCAGCAGTGGCGATCGCTCAAATAATTGCTTTTGCTAATTTTACTTTTTGGTTGGGGATGTTTGCTGTTGCAGGTTTGTTATTTCTGATCAACCCCCTGGAGATTCCTACTCAATTACATTTACCTTTTGCCACTGTGCGTCCTATCGGTGTAATTTTTCTGTTATTAGTTACTGCTTATTTACTTGGAAGTATTGTTATTAAACAACCATTAATAATTCGTGGTCAAGAATTTCTATTTCCTTGTTTTAAAATATCCCTGGCTCAAATTGCAATTTCTAGTCTGGACTGGATTCTGGCGGCGGCAGTTCTTTATGCTGTGCTTCCTAAGATATCTTTGTCCTATCTGGACTTTTTGGGAATCTACTTACTAGCGATGTTTGCAGGTGTTGTTAGTAATGTTCCTGGGGGTTTGGGAGTATTTGAAACTATAATTTTGCTGTTTTTATCATCAAAAGTTTCGGCAGCGGCGGTTTTGGGTTCGCTGTTAGCTTATCGTGGTGTATATTATTTTTTACCTTTGCTAATTGCGGCAGGTTTGCTGGGAATCTATGAAATTAAATTTAGAGTCAGGGATTAGGTTTTTTAACGCATAGGCGCTTCTCTACAAGACGCTACGCGAACGCCTTCCCGCAGGGTAGGGAGGCAGAAGTAAGCGCAAAGGGACGCAGAGGTTTTGTTGGGAGTCGTTCCTTGATTTTTTGATAATTTATTTTGTTAGTTGTTCTTCATCACTTGTTTAGAGGCTGTTAGACTGAGAACCATAAGTAAAATTTCGTATATTTTGGCGAATTTATGGAGCCAGTATCACTGACAGCAGCTGCGATCGCCACCTTGGTCATCACTAAAGCCTTTGAAAAAACTGGTGAAACCATCGGCGAAAAGGCTTGGCAGGAAGGTGAAAAGTTATTATTACTCTTGAAGCGCAAACAACCCAATACAGCCAATGCAATAGAACTGGCTCAAACACAACCTTTAGATTATGGTCAAGCGCATCTGGTTGAGCAAGTAGAACAAGCGGCAAACAAAGACCCGGAAATTGCTCAAGCTGTCGAGACGGTGGCGGATGCTGTAAAATCTCAACCCGCTATTATCCAGAATTTTACAAACACAGTTGATAAAAATTATGGCGGGAATGTCGGGAATGTTTCTCATGACAACCGAACCCAAACTTTTAACTTCTGACTACAGCCGCCCGAAGGGGAACGGGTAAGGTCAAATCTTTCTACTGAAATACCGCAAAATTTGCCCCYGAGTGGGGTGGTGGAATTTGTTGGACGTGAAAAAGAATTGCAAAATCTCCACCAACTTTTGCAAGATAATAAACAAGTAGCTATTGCAGCTATTGCTGGGATGGGTGGAGTTGGGAAAACAGAACTCGCCCTGCAATATGCCATCAACAAGCGCGAAATATATAACGGCGGGCTTTGCTGGTTGCTGGCAAAAACTGGGGATGTRGGCATTCAAGTTGTGCAGTTTGCCAGAACGCAGCTTGATTTAAATCCACCAGAAGATTTTGATATACTCGCCCAAGTGCAATATTGTTGGCGGCGTTGGTGTGAGGGTGAGGTGCTGCTAGTGCTGGATGATGTCAGCGACTACGAGCAACTTAAGCCTTATCTACCGTCGTCATCTTCTCGGTTTAAAGTGTTGATGACTACACGCCAAAACTTGGGACGTATCGCACAGTTATCTTTAGATGTGCTGCAACCAGGCGTGGCGCTGGAGTTGTTGAGGTCTTTACTCAAAGAAACACCAGAGCGAATTGAGCGAGAATTAGGTTTAGCAAATCAGTTGTGTAAGTGGCTGGGATATTTACCTTTGGGTGTGGAATTAGTGGGGCGCTATCTGGCGCGGAAACAGGATTTATCTTTAGCACAAATGTTGCGGCGGTTGGAGAACAAGCGACTAGATGAGCGTTCTCTGTCTAAATGTAAGTCGGAAGCCGACATGACAGCACAACGAGGTGTGTTAGCAGCCTTTGAGTTGAGTTGGCAAGAACTAGAAGACGATGATAAGCAATTGGGCTGTTTATTGAGTTTATTTGCTGCCGCACCCATACCCTGGAAGTTGGTAGAACAGTGTTTACCAGAGGAAGATGTCGAAGATTTAGAAAAAATTAGAGACGATAGCTTGCTGAATCTGCATTTACTCCAGCGCAAAGGTGAGGGAATCTATCAATTGCATCCACTGTTGAGAGAGTTTTTTCAATATAAGCTTACAGGTTTAAAACAAGCAGAGGAATTTAAGCGAAGTTTTTGCCGTGTAATGATAGCAGTTGCTAAAGATATTCCTCACTCACCTACCCTTGAGCAAATCAACGATGTCACCCTCGCCATACCTCACTTAGCAGAAGTAGCGAACAATCTCATTCAATACGTTAGCGATGAAGATTTACTTTTGTCATTCATCGGCAACGCTCGATTTTACGAAGGTCAGGGATTGTATGACCAGGCTTTACCCTGGTATAAGCAGTGTCTAGAGGTAACTAAAAAGCGTTTGGGACAGGAACATTCACTTGTTGCCATTAGCATCAACAACCTAGCAGAACTCTACCATTCCCAAGGAAAATTCAGCGAAGCCGAAGCTCTGTCTGTGCAAGCTTTGGTACTCAGGCGATACTTACTGGGAGAAGAACATCCAGATGTAGCAATAAGCCTCAACAACCTGGCGTGTCTTTATTATTCCCAGGGAAGATATAGTGAAGCCGAACCCCTGTACCTGCAAGCTTTGACACTTAGGCTACGCCTGCTAGCGGAAGAACATCTAGATGTTGCCACTAGCCTCAATAACCTAGCCAATCTCTACTTCTCTCAAGGAAAATACGGAAAAGCCGAACCCCTGTACCTGCAAGCTTTGGCACTCAGGCGATACTTACTGGGAGAAGAACATTTAGATGTAGCACTAAGTCTCAACAACCTGGCAGCACTCTACGACTCACAAGGAAAATACAGCGAAGCCGAACCTTTGTACCTACAAGCTTTGAAACTAACACGATACCAACTGGGAGAGTCACACCCTAATGTAGCACTAAGCCTCAACAACCTGGCTACACTCTACTGTTCGCAAGGAAGATACACTGAAGCCGAACCCCTGTACCTGCAAGCTTTGGCACTCAGACGACACTTGCTTGGAGAAGAACATCCAGATGTAGCACTAAGCTTCAATAACCTGGGAAAACTTTACTGTTCGCAAGGAAGATACAGCGAAGCCGAACCTTTGTATCTACAAGTTTTGGCACTCAGGCGACACTTGCTGGGAGAAGAACATCCACATGTAGCACTAAGCTTCAACAACCTGGCTACACTCTACTACTCCCAAGGAAGATACAGCGAAGCCGAACCCCTGTACCTGCAAGCTTTGGCACTCAGGCGAAACTTACTGGGAGAAGAACATCCACATGTAGCACTAAGCCTCAACAACCTGGCTACACTCTACTACTCCCAAGGAAAATATAGCGAAGCCGAACCCTTGTACCTACAAGCTTTGGAACTAATACCAAGCCTGCTGGGAGAGCCACATCCAAGTGTTGCCACTAGCCTTAATAACTTGGCGATACTTTACAATTCCCAAAGCAGATACAGTGAAGCCGAATCCCTTTACCTACAAGCTTTAAAACAAAGGCAACACTTGTTAGGAGAGTCACATCCAGATGTTGCCAATAGCTTTTACAACCTGGGAGAACTCTACTATTCCCAAGGAAAATATAGCGAAGCCGAACCCTTTTACCTACATGCTTTGGAACAAAGGCGACACCTGCTAGGAGAATCACATCCAGATATTATCACTAGCCTCAATAGCCTGGCATGTCTCTACTATTTCCAAGGAAAATATAGCGAAGCCGAACCCCTATACCTGCAAGCTTTAGAAATTTGTGAGCGACGGTTAGGAGTGAATCATCCTCATATGGTTATTCTTCGTGAAAATCTGGCAAATCTTCGCGATCGCCTTGCCTCAAATCAAGAATAGGCAAGTTTTGTACCAAAAATACCATGATAAAACTTGAAGGAGCGATCACCTAGATGAAAATTTATATTGAACTAAGTAAAAATGCAATTTGACTTACTCAAAATGAGCTTTCACTTTCTCAAAAACAGCTTTTACTTTCTCAAACCCCAGTTTGCTTTCTCATTTTGGTGTTTTCCGTAAGCAAAATAAGCTTTTACTTACTCAAAAGCAGCTTTTACTTTCTCATTTTGGTGTTTTCCGCAAGCAAAATAAGCTTTTACTTTCTCAAACCCCAGTTTGCTTTCTCATTTTGGTGTTTTCCGCAAGCAAAAGCAGCTTTTACTTTCTCAAACCTCAGTTTGCTTACTCATTTGAGTAATTCACGCATTCATTTTGGTATATCATTGAGCCGAAAGAAAAGCGTAGGCGTAGCCCGTTGTAGACATCGCTTCTCGGCAAATCTTAAAGGCTATTCCATTCTTCTAATGTGATTTACCGTTCTAAAATCACCTCAACTTCTCGAATCATCCATCATCTGCAATTGTGGTACAGAATACTCATCATTAGAGGGAAGAGTTAGGCGATATTCACCGTAAATCATAAACTGATGTCTTGTTCCAGAATAAGCCCCCTCAAACCCAATCCGTCGTAATTTATTCACAAAATCACTACGCTTACAGGGTATCCATCGGCTCAAGAGTCGGCTCCTTGTTGAGGTCAATATTATCAATTACTGGTAGAGAATGTCCCAACTTTAACCCAAGCAAAATCCAGTCTTCCAGTGTTGAATGTAATTCATCCTCACACTCTCGCAAAGTCGATGCAAAGGCTATCACTCCTTTGCAAAGAGGAATTCTACCTGCAAATGTACCATCTTCTAACTTGTCATAAACTGCTTGGGCGATCGCTCCGTCAACATAGTCGCTCAGAATAAACCTTATTGTCATGAAATCTTGCGTTGTGCTACCAGTTTAATCTTACGTTAATAAATTGATGACTCTGACGGTTCACCTCGGTTAAATATTCTGATTTCAATCCCACGCCTTTTAAGCGTCGTTCCCCACACCCCACAAACTCTGAACAGCTTGGCATATAGCTAAAATGAGACTTGAACAGGCGATCGCACTATTCGGTAGGTAATCCTTAACATCTAACTCATCCCACTCTTAAAAGGGGATGGGATTTCACTTTGACTGTTGACGAATAAAATTAGCCATGTGTCCAAAATATTTCTGACAAAACATCAATTTGTGTCAATTGATTCTGATAAGTTAGTAAACTAAATATTTATTAATACCTTCAACGCTTCCTAACCCGGCGGGAGCATTGAGCAAAACAGACACAATTAATTGACTCAAAGTTATGGCGCTCATAGTTCAGAAATACGGTGGTACATCTGTCGGTTCAGTCGAACGCATTCAGGCTGTTGCACAGCGCGTCTACAAAACTGTCAAAGCTGGAAACTCTCTGGTTGTAGTGGTTTCGGCAATGGGCAAAACCACTGATGGACTCGTCAAACTAGCTAATGAAATTTCGCCAAATCCTAACCGCCGGGAAATGGATATGCTGCTTTCCACTGGCGAACAAGTAACCATTGCCTTACTCAGTATGGCATTGCAGGAACTCGGACAACCAGCAATTTCTATGACTGGCGCTCAAGTAGGAATTGTTACCGAAGCAGAACACAGCCGCGCTCGGATTTTACATATTGAAACTACTCGCGTAACTCGCCACCTCACAGCAGGAAAAGTAGTTGTAGTAGCTGGTTTTCAAGGCATATCAAGTGCCGGAGAAATGGAAATTACAACTTTGGGACGTGGTGGTTCTGACACTTCAGCAGTAGCACTGGCAGCAGCATTACAAGCAAGTTTCTGTGAAATTTATACAGATGTTCCAGGGATTTTAACTACAGACCCCCGCTTAGTTCCCGAAGCTCAGTTAATTGATGCTATCACTTGCAATGAAATGCTGGAACTAGCTAGCTTAGGAGCAAAAGTGTTGCATCCCCGCGCTGTGGAAATTGCTCGGAATTACGGTGTTCCCCTGGTAGTCAGGTCTAGCTGGACAGATGACCCAGGTACTTGGGTAACATCAGCTAAACCCCAAGGGCGATCGCTAATCAACTTAGAAATTGCCCGTCCAGTAGACCATGTAGAATTTGACACAGACCAAGCAAAGGTAGCTCTATTGCGCGTTCCTGACAAACCAGGTGTAGCAGCAAGTTTATTTGGGGAAATTGCCCGTCAAAAAGTAGACGTAGATTTGATTATTCAATCAATCCACGAAGGTAACAGTAATGACATTGCTTTTACCGTTACTACACCAATTTTAAAACGAGCCGAAGCAGTAGCAGCGGCGATCGCCCCAGCCCTGAGGAGTAAATCCAACCCCAAATCTGATGAAGCCGAGGTAATGGTAGAACAAAAGATTGCCAAAGTCAGCATTGCAGGCGCGGGTATGATTGGGCGTCCTGGTATAGCTGCAAAGATGTTTGCCACCTTAGCCGAAGCTGGCATCAATATACAGATGATTTCCACCAGCGAAGTCAAAGTCAGCTGCGTAGTAGATGCAGCACAATGCGATCGTGCCGTTACTGCACTGAGTACAGCATTTGAAATCGAAGCAAGGGAGCAGCAAAGTAAGCAAACACAGGAAACACACACCTCTGCCCCTCTGCCAAATTGTCCTCCCGTCCGTGGTGTTGCCCTTGACTTAAAGCAAGCGCGTCTTGCGATTCGCCAATTACCAGATCGGCCGGGAATGGCGGCGAAGTTGTTTGGATTATTAGCGCGATATAACATCAGCGTTGATATGATTATCCAATCTCAGCGTTGTCGGGTAATTGATGGTGTTCCCAGACGAGATATTGCTTTTACAGTCTCACGGATGGATGGAGAAAATGCAAAACAATTGCTCACTCAAGTAACAGCAGAATTGGGATGGGGTGAAGTTGTTTTAGATAATGCGATCGCCAAAGTGAGTATTGTCGGTGCAGGTATGGTAGGACAACCAGGTGTTGCCGCTAAAATGTTTGAAGCCTTAGCCCAACAACAAATCAATATTCAAATGATTGCTACTTCAGAAATCAAAATTAGCTGTGTCGTCGCACAAGAGCAAGGTGTTAAAGCTTTACAAGCTATTCATTCCGCCTTTGGTTTGGCTGGTAGTCAGAAATTTGTAGTCCCAGCATAAGTTAATCTCAAGTCTTCAACAGACTTGTATTTATGTCTTTGGGGACTTCCAAAAAATAAATTAACCTGAATTCAATGGCTCATATATTGTCTGCCCAATTTACTCAATCAAAAAACCTCTAAGAGGTTTTACTACGCAAAACTGTCCCTCTATGAATCCCAGAGGGACAGACCTTAATGAATGGCTGACAAAAAAGCTATAACGCAGACTGGATAAGAACTATAGCACGTAAATGTTGATGAAAATAAAGTAGTATACCAGGCTTGAAGCGCATTAAATCATGAGCTAAATCACGCCAAAATAAATCAATATCAGTATTCAACCCATAATATTTTTGTTAACAATAAAAAAATATATATTAATGGGTTCTCAGAAATTTTACATGCCAAAATAGCATTAATTTTTATGGTAATAAATTTATTTTATTTTAAAATTACCAATAATCATACGTATAATACTATCAAAGACTTACGGAAAATATAAGATTATATTTTGTATTTATATTGATGAGTAGTAAATTTCTGGATGGACGCTACCAAATAATAAAAGTTCTCAATTATCAGGAAAAAATAAAAAACTATCTAGTGGAAGATGTTAATTTTTCTGGTAGTCGATACGTAGTTAAGCAGTTACGTTCTACTAGTAACAATCCCCAAAATTTAACAATCCTACAGCATTTGTTTACCAGTAAGGTAGCAACTTTAAAAAAATTAGGCCAGGAACATAGCCAAATTCAGAAGCTAGTTGGCTATTTTGAAGAAAATGAAGAATTTTATCTAGTCCAAGAATTTATTGCCGGTAATCCTTTAACTGACGAAATTTTACCAGGACAACCTCTCAGAGAAGACCAAGTAATTAATCTTTTAACAGAAATCTTAGAAATTTTGGTATCTATACATACCTCAGGCGTGATTCATCAAAATATTAAACCAGCAAATATTATTCGCCGAGAATCAGATAAAAAGTTGGTTTTAGTTGATTTTTCTACTGTTAATGAAGCTATCAATACTGTTGATAATACTGAATATCTGCCTGTGGAACAGATGAGCGGTAACCTGAAGTACAACAGTGATATTTATGCTTTAGGTATAGTTGCGATCGCTGCACTTTTGGGTTTAACAACAAACGAAATATCTAATTTGCGAAGCCAGAAAAATCGGCTAACAGGTGAAATTATTTGGCCAAATAAAAATTTAAAAATTAATATAAAATTAGCAAAAATTATCAATAAAATGGTACGCATTGATTATCGAAAGCGTTACCAATATGCAACTGAAGTTTTAGATGATTTGAAAAATTTAACAAATCTTGAGTATCAGCAAAAGCAGCATCAAAAAAAAATATTCATAGTGATGGCAGGGATAACTGGTTGTATTACACTTGCTGTTGCTGCGTGGTTTTTCCAGTTATCAAAATTTGAAAATAATCCTCAAAAAGAATTGTATCAAGAAGGACTAAATAAATATGATGAAGGAAATTATGAAGGAGCAGTTAAAGATTTTAATCAACTGATTGAATTAGAACCGCAAAATGCTTTGGCTTACAATAAGCGAGGCGATGCTTATTATCGATTAGGAGACTATGAACAAGCACAAGCAGACTCTAGTCAAGCAATTTTGCTCAATCCTCAAGATGCTAATGCTTATTATGACCGAGGATTTGCTTTGTATGAATTAGCCAAATATAAAGAAGCGATCGCTGACTATACCCAAGCGATTAAGTTAAATTCTCAGGATGCATACGCTTATTATGGTCGGGGATTAGCACGCTTTCAGCTTAAGGATCGTAAAGGGGCACTAGGAGATTTTACTAAAGCGATCGCCATCAAACCTGAATATACGGATGCCTATTTACAACGTGGTATTCTCCGCCGTCGCCTCCAACTCAAGCAAGCAGCAATCCAAGATTTTGATGCCATAATTAAGATTAATCCTAGTGATGCCAGAGCCTATTATCAAAGGGGTCTAACTCAAGTTATTAATAAGCAAAAATATGCAGCACTGCAAGATTATTCAAATGCAATTAATATCAATCCCAAATATATAGAAGCTTATTTAACTCGTGGTGATATTTACAGTGACTTAGGAAACAAAATAGAAGCTACTGAAGATTACAATACTATTTTAAAGCTCGATCCAAAATTTATTGATGCTTACATTCACCGAGGTATTCACTACTTTTCGTTTGGAGATTATAAAGGTGCTATTGAAGATTACACTGAAGCAATAAAACTAAATCCTAATGATGCAGCAACTTATAATAATCGTGGTAACGCCTATCTCGAACTCGGAAATAAAAAAGCTGCAAATCAGGATTATTCCCAAGCGATCGCCATTGATAAAAACTATGCCTTAGCCTATTATAATCGGGGTGTAATTCGCGCCAAGCAGAAAAATAAACAGGGAGCGATCGCAGATTTTCAAAAAGCTGCAAAATTATTCCAACAGCAAGGAGAAAAAGATAGTTATCAAGATACCTATAGAGAAATTGCAATTTTGCAAAATAAGTCTGCACTAACAACAACTACTCGTCCTAAGTCTGGAAAAAGAGAAAAAAAAGGAACTAGGGACTAGTACCACAAGGGGTAATTCGTAATTGATAATTATAGGCGTAGTCATACTCTTTAGGACATATKACAAGCATGAATGCTAGGAATAATAATAGTTCTGCCTCCTGCTATATCTGTTGGCAAGGGTTTCAGACATTTAAAATAGTTGGTTTATTTCCGCTCTGCTGTACTAATACTGCTACCTTGGAAGTCAAAAGTTTACACTGAGCGAAGTCGAAGTGTCAAAAGAATTGTATTTTTGGCTTTTGCGCTATTTTGAATGGTCTGTTTATTTCCGCACCCGTTATATTAGGAATTTTGTATAGAGTGGGGTAGCACAAGTGTGCTACCTTAGCGCGTACCTCATTCAAATGAAATATGACTACAGTTAATGAACTGTTCCTCTCAATGATTCCGCATCAACGGCTTTGATTAAGTAAATCTGCAACAAATGCCCAACTATGGAAGCTATCAGAGGTAATTTTTGGCAGAACTTAACAATCTTTGGACGATTGCTATTGTTAATCTCTGCTAGCTTGAGATTAAGGTCAGAACACTGCTCTAACCGCCGGAAAAAGTCAGGGTGATTTGTATTCAAAGTCAGAGGAAATGCCCGGGCGGCGGTATTATTTGTCTCTTGAATAACTCTGGTATTATATTCTCGTGGGTCAATACCAATGGATTGATAGAATTTTGCCCGTTCAAATACTGTCAAAGTGTGAGTAGCAAACACACTCAATAAAAAGAACCGTACCCACAATCTAGCTTTCCAATTGTTCCATAGTTGGGGTTGCGATCGCAGCAGCGCTTTGAAAAAATCTCCATGTCGATTTTCATCCTGACACCAACTCTCAAACTTACGGAACAGGGGATAAATTTGGTGTTCTGGATGTTTTTGCAGATGACGATACACTAAAATATAGCGCCAATAACCAATTTTTTCGGACAAGTAAACTGCGTAAATAATCCACTCTGGTGGAAAGAAGGTATAAGTGCGATTTTTGGTTAAATAACTTAAGTCAAGGGAAAGATTAAAATCTGTCATTGACTTATTTAAAAATCCTGCGTGGCGTGCCTCATCTCGTGCCATAAAATTAAATGCTTCTGCCAGAATCGGATTACGATTTTTCAGACGGCGCGATAATTCTTTAAATAGCAAAAATCCCGAAAACTCTGAGGTACAAGAACGTTCTAAAAAGTCAATAAAAGCGAGGCGTGTTTCCCCATCAATATGATCCCAGCATTGCTTAAATTCTTCATCACGTACAAAATGATGCCGATTATAATCTGCTCGTAACTCCTCGACAATTGCTTGTAACTCCTCCTCCTGTGGCGAAATATCTAACTGCGCCGCCGCCTCAAAGTCAGTAGTGTAAAACCTGGGTGTTAATAATGTTTCTTGAACAGGCGCTTTTACGCCTGGTTTCAACAACCCAGGTTCCGGGGTTTCTAGAGACTTAACCATAGGAATCCTTTTATTATTTAATGCCTTACAAGTTATATAAGCATATATGATTATTAATAGACATCAGTTAAATTATTGAAAGCAAATTGTCAGAAATGAACAGATTGACAGCGATTGCTTGTATTCATTTTGCTTAATGAAAATCTGTTAAGCAAGAAACTTAATAAACCATTATTGGATGCAAGTTATACCTTTTCATATCGGAAGTAAGCTGTTCGACATTTAACTTGCATATTTAGGATTGTTGCTTAATTGCTCAATTCCTCTCCCCATCACCCTATCAGCAAAAACATGCAAACTTTCTGGTTTTACAGCTTAGTTAGAGATAGGAATTGTATATTCAAACTCCTAACTCCTCAAATCTAAAAAAATTTTAATAACTTAATAGTTATGCAAATATTAATAGTTAAATAATCTTATGAGAAATAAAAATAGCTGGGGTCTACATCGGCAATGGTACTTGCTGGATAGAGTGATGCAGATCCTTTCTAAATCTAGAATAACAATCTTTTAACTCTGATACTGGCAGGCATCGTGAGTGATGACTGCCTGAAAACCTTGTACTTGAACCTCAAGGAAGCAACAATGAGTAACAATCTCGCCATCAAACTGCGCTCTGGAACTCAACAAGCCCACACATCAGCGGAAAATGTGGGATTTATGAAATGTTTTCTCAAAGGAGTTGTAGATAAAGACTGCTTCGCTAAGTTCTTAAGTAACTTATATTACATATACAGCGAACTAGAAGCAGCTATAGTAAGCCATATAGACCATCCTGCGATTAGTGCAGTTTATTTTCCCGAACTGAATCGCCAAGCTGCGCTCGAAAAAGACATGATGTTTTATTATGGAGATAATTGGAGAAACAAACTCACCCCTTCATCTGCTGCTCAGACATACATTGACCGCATTCGGGAAATTTCTGCTAACGATCCGGTTTTATTGCTAGGTCATACTTACACTCGCTACATGGGCGACCTCTCTGGGGGTCAAATGCTACAAAAAGTTGCTCAATCAGCCCTAAAGCTTTCTGGCTACGAAGGCACATCCTTCTATAATTTTGAGCAAATTCCTGATAAAAAGGCATTTAAAGATAAGTATCGTCAGGTATTAAATGAACTACCTATTGATGATGCTACAGCAGAACGAATTGTTGCAGAAGCCAATAATGCCTTTGCGTTAAATTTACAGATGGCTCAAGAACTAGAAGGAAATTTAATTAAAGCACTAGGTCAAGTTCTGTTTAATAACTTAACTGGTTCCCAAAACCCAGATAGCACCGAAATCATTGCCGCTAACTAATTTTGTCATTGGTTATTTGTCATTGGGTAGTTAGTTATTTCTCCCCCATCCCCTCATCTCTTCACACATTTATTGGAAAGTAACTCAATGGTTTTTCTATTACCTGGTGTCAAATTTGATTTGGATTTGATTCAAAAATATGACACTCGCGCACCGAGATATACCAGCTACCCACCCGCTACAGAGTTAAACGAAACATTCACCCAAACTGATTTTAAAGCTGCGATCGCCGCCTCGAATCAACGCAAAACTCCTCTTTCTTTGTATTTCCACATTCCCTTTTGCCAAAGTGCTTGCTACTTCTGTGGTTGTAACACAGTAATTTCTAACAATAAGAATATTGCTAAACCTTATTTGGAGTATTTGATTCAAGACATTAAAAATACCGCAGCCTTAATCGATTCACAAAGAAAGGTACTGCAAATTCACTGGGGTGGTGGTACTCCTAACTATTTGGAACGCGACCAAGTAGAAGTTTTATGGAAAAATATCAACCGTTACTTTACTATCGATCCACAAGCAGAAATCTCAATTGAAATTAATCCTCGCTACATCGATAGAAACTATATTTTCTTTCTCAAACATCTTGGATTTAATCGGATTAGTTTTGGCATTCAAGATTTTAATCGTCAAGTTCAAGTAGCTGTGAATCGCGTCCAGCCTGAAGAAATGTTGTTTGATGTCATGAGTTGGATTAAAGAAGCGAAGTTTGAAAGCGTGAATGTAGACTTAATTTATGGTTTACCTTATCAAACCCGCCAAACATTTCGAGAGACGATAAAAAAGACTATCGAATTAGACCCTGACCGAATTGTTGTTTTTAATTTTGCCTATGTACCCTGGCTAAAACCGACACAAAAAAATATTTCTCAAGAAGCCCTACCCTCAGCTGAGGAAAAGTTAGACATTCTAAAAATGACCATTGAAGAATTGACAAATAACCAATATCTATTTATTGGAATGGATCATTTTGCTAAAATTAATGACGAACTAGCGATCGCTCAACGCAATGGCACTCTCAAGCGTAATTTCCAGGGTTATACTACCCACGCGGAAACAGAACTTTTTGGTTTTGGTGCCACATCCATCAGTATGCTAGAAGATGCCTATGCTCAAAACTACAAAGAATTAAAGGACTATTATCAGGCACTTACAGCAGGTGATTTACCTATTAGTAAAGGTATCAAGCTGACTCAAAATGACATCATCAGACGAGATGCAATCATGTCTATCATGTCTCATTTTCAACTGCATAAGCAAGACCTGGAAAACAAGTATCATATTAGTTTTGATGAATATTTCTTTGAGGAATTAGAAGCTTTGAAACCACTAGAAGCTGATGGACTAGTGAATTTATCAAAAAATTATATTCAAATCACAGACATTGGTAGATTACTAGTAAGAAATATTGCCGTCATTTTTGATAGCCATACAAGAAGTCGAGATTCAAAATTCTCTCGGGCAATTTAAAATAGCTACCAAGTTATAGCAATTTTATTTATGAATTTTTGCTTTCTTGAGACTCCTAACTTTTTAAAAAAGTTGGGAATCTAATTTTTCATCTCAATATCATATATTCAGCTTTTATATAAAAATTATGAGAATGCAAATATTATTGATTCATCTCCAAAAAGTTAGATAAAATGATTACATCTTCAGATAGATACAATACAAGATAAATTAATTAGATGAGAAATGTCCGTTAACAGCATAATTGGGAAGTAAGACAAGGTTGAGATTTTGCTTTGGTAAGAATCGTTCTTTACTTTACCTTGTACAAATCTGCTGTAGTTATTGAGTCTAAATTGAAATTGTTTTTAATTTGAGTAAAAAAAATTCTTGAGGTTAATTTTTAGAAAAATACTAACATTCATCAAATATTGATATTAACTCTTTACTCTAACTTTTGGATTCAGCATTTACCCCATGTGATAGAAAGAATTGTGAATCAAGGTTGATAGATTAGATGCAGGTCAGCTGGATGAGGTAATTATCAATTATGAGTATTATTGCTTGAGTAGTTTTAGGTCTATTGGCAGGTGCAATCGCTAAAGCTATTTATCCTGGTTATTAAGGTGGTGGAATTCTTTCCACAATGATTTTAGGTATCATTGGTGGTAGTTTATTTAGTTTACTGGAAACTGGAACACTGCAAATTACTTCCGCTGGTGCTGACTTAACAATTCTTGAGATTTTAGTAGCTGCCCTTGGCGCGCTCGTTGCCATCTACCTATAGTGACTCATCAGAAGAAGTAGTAATGTCTAATCATTGATTGCTAATTACTAATCATCGAATGACCGCTGAGTTTTATTTGTCTTCTAATTCAGGATTTGAGAAGACGTGCAATCTCAAATAGGCTCTAGGGAAAGAGATTAGAGATAACAAGTTAGCCGATCCATTTTTCAAATTTTTGGGAATTTTAGAACTATGTTCTTTCACAAAAAAGATCCTATTCACGCAGTAAATGTTAACGAAGCAAACCCTCGCTTCGCTCAATTACTTCTAGAGCAGTTTGGCGGAGCTACTGGAGAATTAAGTGCAGCATTGCAATATTGGGTTCAATCGTTCCATGTAGAAAATGCTGGAATCAAAGACATGCTCCAAGATATTGCGATCGAGGAGTTTGGGCATTTAGAAATGGTTGGTAAACTGATTGAAGCTCATACGAAGAATACCGATCAAACAGACGCATATAAGAGTACACTCTTTGCAGTTCGAGGAATAGGACCTCATTTTCTAGATAGTCAAGGAAATGCTTGGAGTGCAAATTACTTGAATGAGGGTGGAGATGTAGTACGCGATTTGAGAGCGAATATTGCAGCTGAAGCTGGCGCTCGTCAAACATATGAAGCGTTGATTAAATTAGCAACTGACGAAGGAACTAAGGAAACTTTAGTCCACCTTTTAACACGCGAAATCTCACATACCCAGATGTTTATGAAAGCTCTAGATTCACTGGGTAAGTTAACAGATCCATTCTTTGGCAATGTTAAACCAGATGAAACTGTTGCTCTTTACTACAACCTGTCAACAAACGGTAATGGTAAAGATGAGCGCGGCCCTTGGAATTCTGAGCCAACATTTAAATACATTGCTAATCCATTAGAAAGTCACTCTTAATTCCATAGGTTGCAGTCAAACCATAAGTTAATTTCCGGCAAAGATTTCTTGGCAGATTCTTGGAAACTTTGAACTAGTGCTGAGTTAGATTGCTGATGTTAATTTGAATCCGACACACGAAAGGGCGCACATTTGTGCGCCTTTATTAATTGCTATAAATATTCAGTCACACATAATGTTATAAATGTAAACTACAAAGATTAGTGGCATAGCTATCATACTAAATCAGCGAACTTAAGAGGCAAAACGCATTTCGGAGGTGTTAGCATTGCAAAAAATATAGCTGTAGTCACACCTTTGTTGTTCTACCCATCTTTTAAAATGTGGGTTACCCGTACCGTACCCCCTACCCCATTTGAACTCCTGCCTCCAGCAACAACTGCCTATTGCCTCCTGCTATAAATTAGACACCCTTTAGTTTTTCAAGGAGCTTATGTGAATAGTTCATCAAAAAATAATTTAGTAAATTCACTATTAACTGATAGCTTGGTAGAGGCTAGACAGCAATATAAATACAACTATATTCATATTCCACCAATTGCAATGCTAGATGAGCTTCCGGCTGTGGAAGAGTTCTCTACTAACTGGCTGTTTATACTGGCGCAAGAATTACGTATACTTTTTGTTAATACCTTAATTGTAAATCGGGGAAATCAAGGTTCTCCATCAGTGCGGGATGATGTCAAAAAATTTATTCTAGAAGCCTTAATCAAAGGAGCCATACCCTTCAAGCTGAGTGTTATTGTCAAACTTATACAAATAGTTCCCCAATTTTTTATTAAAAGCTTATCTAAGGATCTGAGAGAAATTGATGATTTATTGTATTCATTACTAAGAGAAAGCGGACTATCAATTTTTGAAGATGCTCTGCATCAAGTTTTGAACTTATTGTATAAAGATCAACCATTAGGTCATGTCACGAGCTTAAAAGATTACGAAAAATTACTGCCAGAAATTCCGCTACCAGCGATCGCCAGTACATATGAGCAAGATGAAGTATTCGCCTATATGCAGGTAGCAGGCTTCAATCCGTTAATGATCGAGCGAGTGAAAAGTTTAAGCGAACGCTTTCCTGTCACAGATGAAGATTATCAAGCAGTCATGGGGAGTGAAGACTGCTTAAGTGCGGCAGGTGAAGAAGGCAGACTCTATCTTGCAGATTATAAAATTTTAGAAGGTGCAATTAACGGTACTTATCCACACGAGCAAAAGTATCTTTACGCTCCCTTGGCATTGTTTGCCCTACCCAGAAGCTCCCAAGCAAACCGTCTACTACGCCCTATAGCTATTCAATGCGGTCAAACTCCAGGCCCAGACTACCCCATTGTTAGCCCTAGCTCTGGCAAATATGCTTGGTTATTTGCCAAAACAATTGTTCAGATAGCAGATGCAAACTTCCACGAAGCTGTCAGCCACTTAGGCCGAACTCACTTGTTTGTCGGCCCTTTTGTGATGGCAACCTATCGACAACTACCAATTAATCATCCTTTACGAATTTTATTACATCCCCATTTTGAGGGAACTTTAGCAATCAACGATGCTGCACAACGGGTTCTGATTGCTGCGGGCGGTGGAGTTGATAGACTACTTTCATCAAGTATTGATAACTCTAGAGTTTTAGTAGTGCGTGGACTGCAAAGCTATGGGTTTAATGACGCCATGTTACCAAAACAATTCCAACAACGTGGTGTAGACGATGTCAATTTGTTACCTGTTTATCCTTATCGGGATGATGCATTGTTAGTGTGGCAGGCTATTTATCAGTGGGTATCGGATTATCTCAAACTTTACTACTCTAATGACAATGACATTAAACAAGATATAGCACTACAAGCCTGGGCAGCTGAGGCACAAGCTGATGATGGCGGACGTGTCCTGGATTTTGGTGAGAATGGTGGAATTCAGACGTTTGACTACTTAGTTGATGCTGTTACTCTGATTATCTTTACCGCTAGTGCCCAACATGGAGCAGTCAACTTTCCCCAAAAGGACTTGATGAGTTACGCTCCAGCATTACCATTAGCTGGTTACTTGCCAGCTTCAAAACTTAAAACTCAAGTAACCGAGCAAGATTATTTAAATTTACTTCCACCTCTAGATCAAGCACAAAGGCAACTAAACCTCTTATCCTTACTGGGGTCTGTTTATTACAACAGGCTAGGTGATTACCCAAAAGGATACTTTACAAATCCACAAGTAAAACCTTTGTTACAAGCTTTCCAGGAAAATCTGCAACAGGTTGAAGATACTATCAATCAACGTAACTTGCACCGCCCGCCCTATAAGTATCTTCTACCTTCAAGAATCCCCCAAAGCATTAACATTTAACTTAACCTTTTCAAAACTATGGAACTCAAAAATAAAGTTCTCAAAAACCACGCTCGCCAGATCGAACTGTCCTACCGTCTTGCCAAAGTGGGTTATAACACAGCAATTGGCAAGCTGCTGCGCTTGCGTGCTTATTATAGCGATGCCTTAATCATGCTCAAAGCGTGGAGAGACTTTCTCTATATCCGCCGAGATAATATTGGGGACAAATTTTTTGCGGTAGACCATGCAATTATGCACACATCTCATACTCAAGTTAAGGAACTGATGCACATCCAGCCGCAAGTCCGGGGAAATGATTTAGGTATCATCAGAATTTTAGCTCCTAGTTACTTACTCAATAATCCTCTCAGTTTGGGAACAAACGGGAATGAACATACAGGTGTTCGTGCTGTATTATTGGAAGCCATACCAGATCCATCTGCACAAGTAGAAGTTTTATCGCATCTGATAAATCAATGTCTATCAAAAGCAGCCAAGCAGGGACAACTGCATATCGGTAACGATTTGCCAAAAATAATACTGGAGATTCTTCACCAAATCATTCTTCAAATATCATTAACTGAAGAAGAAGTTAACGCATCAATTAATTATAATAAAAGTTTACCTCTGGCATCTCTACCTAACTTTGTTAGTAAATATCTACTAGCATTTAAAACAGCACCAAACATTAAACATCGTAAGTCTTTGATTGAGAAATATAAACAATCTCCTAAATGGACATTCTACTGTGAAATAGGACAAAAATATCAGTTAAATGAACACCAAATAGCTAACAGTATTTTCGATATGATTCATATTGCCGGAACTGCTGGCACAAGTGCGCTGTTAGGCTCAGTCATTGGTATTTTGTGCTTAGAAAATGCTCTAAAAAATGATATAGTATCCGAAATTAATTTGCTCTGGAATGAACTAAAAACTCCTAATAAATATGCTCTTGAAGAATCCCATCTCCTGAATAAAGTAATCTTGGAAACTGCAAGACTATATCCACCTGTAAGATTTGTTAGCCAACTTACTACTAACTCCGGTGAAGTTGAAATAGGGAGACAAAAATGCCCATTCCAAGCGGGAACTCGTTTACTTGGCTCTATTTTTACAGCAAATCGAGATGTCCATAGATATGAAAATCCAGATAATTTCGATATTACGCGAGATTTTTCTGATATCTTATCTTGGAATGGTGAAGGTCATGAGCGGGTTTGTCCTGGGAGAAATTTGTCAGTTGGTTTTATTAAACTTTTCTGTTTTTATCTTTTTCAGAAATATAAATGGGATTCATTTACAGAAGTAAAATGGGATTTCTCAAACGTAACTTCCGTTACTCCCAATAACTTATCATTACAAGGATTTTCTCAACAATTATGACTAAAATAATTGAGAAAAAACAACTCGGTAATATTGCTACCTGGATGATACCCATTAAAGAAACGAACTTACCAAATGTCCYTAAAGGCGTGTTCTTTATGGATGGTAATCCAGCTCCAGATGATTGCCTCACAATGTACAACTTAGAATGGGATATTCACAAACGCACCCTAGTTCTACCTGTCTCTGATCCTTTGCAGTGGACTTTTCACAACACAATTTATGGATGGTTATTACTTCATTCAGTCCAATTAACTCGACTTAGCTACAAAATAGAGTTTGTAGATGAAAGTTTACAACATGGGCAAATTCTAGCTTTTATTTTAGGGGTGCAAGTTCCTAAATGGGTGATAGATGCTACTATACACCAAGAAGAAAATTCTCAAGACATTTGGCAACGTAAAAACCTTTGGTTTGGAGGAATTTTACGGCTTGGAGAGTATACCTTACATAGAGTTGTAGATGAAAATGGTAATTACACTCCTGCTTTTGAGTCAATGCTCGCTAAGGTTCAAAGTGAGTGTCTAGTAATTGCGAGAGGCGGAAATTGTGAACATAAAAAAGAGCCAGAGATTTAGTTATCTGGCTCAAAGCTAGAGACAAAAGAATCATCAAATAAAGGCTAAGTTGGGTAAGAATCTAAATTCTGCCTAGGTTATGCAGCCCTAAAATAGCGCCTACTCCTAAGATATGACCAAAGGCGGTAGTTGCTAATAAAGCAGGTAAACCAAAACCACCAAAGAAATTGTTTGATGGTAGTGCTGGTTCTGCATTGGGATACTTGATGGTAGATTTACCAAAGGCAATGGCAATTATGTTGGCGATAATCATAATCACTCCAACTACAGGACTCCATTGCAGGGGTGCGGTTGCAGCAGCAAGTAATGTTGAAGTAAACACCTGATTTGCTCCCGAAATTTATTAATGATTAAAAATATAATCTGAAAATTTCCGAAGCCAATTCAAGAAAAAGCCCAATTTTGCATCAATATTTAACAGTTATTCTCATTGCTTAATATAAATAACCTTTTGTTACTGCTTTTTGTCGTTAGAGTTCGATAGACGCTAAAATTCTAAATAGTACATTTGAACGACTCTAATTAATCACAATTAGCTTTCAGATTCAATAGAGTATGCAAACACTCTAACTTAGATAGAAATAATCAAAAAGGCTATAATGCATGTCCTCTAGATGACAAATATCCTTACATCAAACGACACATAGATTTTATACTTCCTCCTCACTTACGTAATAGCAGAAAGTCTACGTTAATACAACTCTAACTTTTGGGAGTTGCTGTCAAAGCCTGTTGAGAACAAAATAAAGTTTTTCTAATTACAGAGATTAAAAAACCTGACCAATACTGAATACGATCGCATTAATTGTCTACATTTGACAACTTCTAGTCAATAATAGCTATTATGGCTACGTGATACGCCAACATGAACTACAGACGCGATCGCTCTAAAGATAATTTACACTCAAGATGATAGCGATTATTTCCGGCTTCTGTTATGTCCTCAACTCTAGATTCTTTGCCACCTGCACTCGCTAAAATTGTCCAGCGCTTTCAGCGCGCTTCTGAACCAAAGCGACGCTACGAACAGCTCATCTGGTATGCTCAGAAGCTCAATGAGTTCCCAGAAGCTGATAAATTACCCGACAACAAAGTTCCTGGTTGCGTTTCTCAAGTTTATATCACAGCAACCTTGGATGATGGTAAAGTTGTGTTTCAAGGCGATTCTGATTCCCAGCTAACCAAAGGATTAGTAGGGCTTTTGGTTGAAGGATTGAATGGACTAACGCCAACTGAGATTGTGCAACTTACTCCAGATTTTATTCAAGCAACAGGTTTAAATGTTAGCCTTACACCTTCCCGTGCTAATGGATTTTACAACATTTTTAAAACCATGCAAAAAAAAGCTTTGGAATGTAAGTTAGATGTAGCTAACTAAACTTGGTCATTAGTCATTAGTCATTGGTAATTTGTTATTTGCAAACGACGAATGACAAATGACATACAACTACCAAAATTTAATCTAATGTCAACAAATTTATTATCTACCTCTACTGCTGTGGGATTTGGTGGAGTAGTTCAAGAATACCTCTGGAATTGGGAAAACCAGCAATTGCGCGTTGTTTATGAAACCCTTGGTAAAGGTTCGCCGCTATTGCTGCTACCAGCTTTTAGCAGTGTTTCGACGCGTTTGGAAATGGGCGAACTTGCTAGATTATTAGCTCCCCATTTTCAAGTTGTAGCCATAGACTGGCCTGGTTTTGGTGAATCTTCTCGCCCTAGTTTAAATTATCAACCCCAAATATATCAGCAATTTCTGGAAGATTTTGTCAAAGCTATTTTTAATACTCCAATTACTGTAATGGCGGCTGGTCATGCGGCTAGTTACGTCTTACAATTAGCTTTGAAACAGCCTGCTGCTTTTTCACGAATTGTGTTGTTAGCTCCTACTTGGCGCGGTCCTTTGCCGACAATGGGGGCAAGTCAGGAGATAGCTGGTATGGTGAGAGAATTAGTGCGATCGCCTATACTTGGTCAAGCTCTCTACAAACTCAACACTACCCCATCTTTTTTAAATTTTATGTACCGCCGTCATGTCTTCACCGACACGGCTAAACTTACACCCAGTTTCATTGAGAAAAAATGGCAGACAACCCAACAACCGGGAGCGAGATTTGCTTCTGCTGCCTTTGTAACTGGTAATCTTGATGCTGTACGCCAGCAATCCGATTTTCTCAAACTCGTACAGTCTTTAACCGTACCACTAATGGTGATAATTGGGGAATCCAGCCCTGCGAAATCACGAGAAGAAATGAACGTATTGACTGCATTACCAGGAGTAACAAGCGCCGTGATTCCTGGTTCTCTAGGACTGCATGAAGAATACCCAGCAGATGTTTTAGCAGCAGTTGAGGAATTTTTGTTCTCGCGCTCAAATTGAACAATAATTGAGAACTAAAAATATTTGCAACAAATTAATCCATTGTCGGGGCATGCAGGTGTATGCCCCGACAACGCATTTTTAGCAGAAATTTTCTCAAACAGTATTAGCTCAAGTGTCAGAATTCAGAAGCTATTATGTAATTATTTTGCCCAAACCCATAAGCCAAGTTCGCACAAAAAAAATAAAAACAATTATCATAGGCGGTAATGATTATTTATAGTGGTGAGATAAAAGGAATTTAGAGTATGGTGGCTCACGCAATCACAAATTCAGTTCCCGTTACTGTTCTTACAGGCTATTTGGGAGCAGGTAAAACAACTCTACTTAATCACATCCTTACCTACGAACACGGCAAAAAAGTTGCAGTGATTGTTAATGAATTTGGGGAAGTGGGCATTGATAATCAACTAATTATCGATGCAGATGAAGAAATATTTGAAATGAATAACGGCTGTATCTGTTGTACAGTGCGTGGTGATTTAATTCGCATCATTGGTAATTTGATGAAGCGCCGCGATAAATTTGATCATTTAGTAATTGAAACAACCGGACTAGCTGACCCTGCACCAGTGATTCAGACATTTTTTGTAGATGAAGATTTGCAAAGTCAACTTTCTTTAGATGCAGTGGTAACAGTCGTAGATGCCAAGCATATCTGGCAGCATTGGGATGCAGACGAAGCGCAAGAACAGATTGCCTTTGCTGATGTAATTTTACTTAATAAAACTGATTTAGTAGCCTTAGAAGAATTGGAAGAATTAGAAAGGCGAATTCGCTCAATGAATGCGATGGCAAAAATCTATCGTACCCGCAATTCGGAATTAGAAATGAATGCTTTATTAGGTGTAAAAGCATTTGATTTAGATCGGGCATTAGAAATAGATCCAAATTTCTTAGGTGAAGATGCCCATGAACACGATGAAAGTGTGTTTTCTGTAGCTTTAGTAGAAAAAGGTGCAGTCGATGGCGAAAAATTAAACGCTTGGCTTTCCGAGTTGCTGCGTACTCAAGGGCCAGATATTTTTCGGATGAAAGGCATATTAAATATTGCTGGCGAAGAAAATAGATTTGTGTTCCAAGGAGTGCATATGATATTTGATGGCAGACCCGATCGCCCTTGGAAACCCAGCGAAACCCCGAAAAATGAACTAGTCTTCATCGGTCGCAACCTGAATGCAGAGCAACTCAAACAAGATTTTATTGCTTGTTTAGCATAAATAGAGACTTAGGAGTTAAGAGTTATGACTTAAAATTTCATGCACTCCTAACTCTTAACTCCTGGAAAGACTTGAGTTAATCGCGTCTACTCCTAACTCCCTTCAGAAATATGAACTCCACAACCAGCACATCTAAAGAATTTGAACAATACTATTCAGGGACACTTGCAGATTATGTAACTGCGATCGCTTGGTCGCCCATCGGTGAAACTTTAGCAGCAACTTCGGCGGCTGGCGAAGTAGTACTGTGGAATGATGGTGAACTGACAACCTTACAAACTGCTAACGGTAAATCAGTAGATTGCCTTGCCTTTTCTGCCGATGGTCAATTTTTAGCCGTTGGTGGACAGGATGGACAAGTCAAAATTTGGCAGGATACTGAATTAATCGCCACCTTGGAAAATGCGCCTGCATGGGTTGACAAACTAGCTTGGAATTACACCAATAACCAGCTAGCTTTTAGTTTGGGGCGTTATGTGCAAGTGTGGAACGCAGATACTCGTGAAATTGTCGTCACACTGAATTTCGACAACTCATCTGTTTTAGGGATAGATTGGCGCAGTGATGGTCAGTATCTAGCCATTAATGGTTATAAAGGAGTCAAGATTTGGCACACTCAAAACTGGGATGACGAACCATACAATTTAGATATGACTACTGTCAGCCTAGCTATGGGTTGGTCACCCGATGGTAAATTCCTCGCTTCTGGCAACATGGATCGTAGCCTTACCGTTTTGGAATGGAACAATCCCGATCCTTGGGTAATGCAGGGTTTCCCTGGTAAAATTCGCCAATTGGCATGGTCAGAAGCTACTACAAAAGTGGGTGCGCCAATACTAGCTTCCTCTAGTGTCGAAGGTATTGTGGTCTGGGAAAAGTTAGAGGATGATACCTTAGGGTGGCAAGCACGAGTTTTAACTAATCATGTTGATGTGATTAATGCGATCGCCTTTGCACCTAAAAGCTTTCTTCTGGCTTCTGCTGGTGCTGATGGCTGGTTGTGTTTGTGGAACGAAGCCCAGCAAGTATCCCAAATTATCACAGGTGTCTTAGGCGGCTTTTCTAGCTTAGCTTGGCATCTCCAAGGTGAATTATTAGCCGCAGGTGGTGAAAAAGGCGAATTACTTATTTGGTCAAAAGTTTCCCACAGACAATAGATATGAATGATTACTTAAATGACTACGAACTTAATAATCTTGATTTTTATCGAAAAAATCATGGATTACAACTTTATTACAATTGGTCTGGAGAAATTTGGTGGCAAGAGACACCAGACAAATCAAAAGAAAAATTGTTTTCTATTGTTGGGATGAATGCAACAAAAGTATTTCTCAAACCAGATTCTGAATATGGCGAAGTCGGATATCGAATCAATAGAGAATTAGGTCTATTTTGTCACCCAGATACTCAAGAAATTCTACATTTTTGGCACTCCCCAACAGCAAATCAACCAGTACCAGTAGTACATATTGCGAATAGAATTGTCCAAGGCTCAGTTAAACCCAAAAAATTTATCATCCCCAAAGGCAAGGGATATCTCACCTCTGTGATGGAAATTCCTCTAGAATACCCGCATCCCTTAGCAGGAGATAGTAAATACTCAGATTATTGCCCTGGAGAAAAGTTTAAGGGAGTTGAATATTTTATCTCAAATGCCTGCCGACCCGATGCAACTGATGTTCCTCCTGCAAAATGGGCGAGAGATTGTCCTTGGATGCCCTGGATGAAATTAGGATATGCTCACCCAGCTAAATTGAGATTTGAAACCACAATATCCAGAGTAGATACTTTTGAGCAGCTCGAGCCTAAATTGGTCAAACTAGTGAGAGAAAAAGTCCCAATTTACGAATTCACACCCACAGAAAGTGATGAACCGAATATGACCAGTATTCAGTACTTTAAAAAATACTTTGAATCTTATTTGCAAGGCGATATTTTTCCCCTGAATGAAAATATCTGAGAGGCTATTTATCAAGTAAATTTTAAATAATGCACTGAGATTAATGATGCTTTTACTGTGGGATAACATCCTGAAAAAAGTTAGTATTCACTTGATAAATGCTCTCTCAGTGAGGCAGTAAATGGAAGCCATTATTTTTATCGGAATTCAGGGAGCAGGTAAATCTACCTTTTATTGCACTCAGTTTTTTAATACGCATATCCATCTTAATCTTGATATGCTCAAAACTCGTCATCGAGAGCAAATTCTTCTGCAAGGCTGTTTAGAGGCTAAACAGCCTTTTGTGGTGGATAATACTAACCCAACTGTGGAAGACAGAAAGCAATACATTATTCCAGCTAAAGACAAAGGTTTCCGGGTTTTAGCTTACTATTTTGACTCTAAATTGGAAGATTGTCAACAACGGAACAGTCGAAGGTCTCCCAAACTAATCGTACCTTTAGTGGGGCTATTAGCAACACAAAAAAAGCTGGTTTTACCAAGTTGGAACGAAGGATTCAATGCTATTTATTCAGTAAAAACTAATTTTAATTATTCATTTATTGTTGAGGAATGGAAACATGAAATTTGATGAACTAGATAGTAAAATGCGAGTATATGAAATAGCCGATGATTATTGTGTGCTACCTGGACTTTATACAGTTGCCAGATTGGATGGACGCAGCTTTACTCGCTTGACAAAAGAAGTGCATCAATTTGAAGCTCCTTACGATACTCGTTTTCGAGACTTGATGCTAGAAACAGTCGAGCATCTGATGAATTGCGACATAGATATTATCTATGGCTATACCCAAAGTGACGAAATTTCTTTACTTTTTGCTCAGCAAGAAAATACTTTCAACCGCAAACTTAGAAAACTTAATTCAGTATTAGCAGGTGAAGCAAGTGCTAAATTTTCTCTATTATTAGTAATATTGGCTGCTTTGACTGTCGAATTTCTCAACTACCCAATTTAGAAGGAGTTGTGAATTATTTTCGTTGGCGACATGAAGATGCCCACAGAAACGCTCTGAATGCTCATTGCTACTGGTGTCTGCGTCGCGATCGCCAAAATCCTACTCAAGCAACCAGCATGATGAAAGGATTGTCTGTTGCCGATAAAAATGAGATGTTATTCCAGCATGGAATTAATTTTAATCAACTTCCCAATTGGCAAAAACGAGGTGTGGGACTTTATTGGGAAGAATACCACAAACAGGGATTTAATCCGATTACAAACGAAACTGTGCTTGCACTGCGGCTGTGTATCCGGCGAGATTTAGACTTGCCGATGAAAGCTGAGTACAGCCAATTTATTGCAGAATTAGTCAATACCCCAAGTTACAAACTCTCACTACAAAACCGAAAGTAGGCAAAGCAAGGTTAATCTGAAAAACCTGAAGCAGCTGCAATTTTGATTCAACCTTGCGGTTAGACTCGGCTTTTGAGGTTTTCCATCAAAAAGCTTTACTAGTGGTAACCCAATCTGAGAAAATTAAAATATATCTTTTGTCAGCTATTAGTTAGTTATTTATTGACAATTGTTGAGTTATATGTACAAAAAAACTATTAGTTTTGAAAAAGTAACTAACAATAAACAACAGTCGAACACTGACAAAAAATCATCATAAATACACACTTAGGAAACAAAAGATATGGATGAAACCTCAGAATCGACAACAAATAATGATGTAACCGCCCAAGATATAGCAGAGGCAATTGCAGAACTTGAGGAATATCGAGAACGTTTAGTTAAAGAAACTACAGAAACAGCAAAACGCGCCAAGTTGATGAGGGTAAGTGTCATGGCAAAATTGGAACCTGAACTGGCCAAAATTGATGCCGCGCTTCAAGAACTGCGTAATCAGCAGGCTAGTCTCAGCGAAAGTAACTAGTACAGCACGGCAGGCAAGATACCCACCCCAGAAGAGGGATAATTTATTTTGTGGAAATCCCTTTCTTCTTAGAATTCCCTAATCCCCACTTCATGCAGGCTTCGAGTTACCTATTCCTTAATTTGCATGGTCAACTTTGAAACTCAGTCAAAAGAAAATTCAATTCAGCTATCCCACGCTGAAACTGATGCTTTACTTGCAGTAGTCAGTGAACAATTAAATTTAAATACTTTCAACCGTGATGACCAAAAAATCCTCAAGCAGATGATTGAGAGTATGGGAGATTCACGGGGCATGGTACGTTTGAGTTTTGCAGAGGCATTGGGTAAAGTTGGTAAGCCTGTAACTCCGTTGTTGATGGAAGCCGTGGCAAATCACCCAAACCCGGTTGTGCGGCGAGCTAGCACCAAAACTTTGACACTGATTGCTGACCCGATCGCAATTCCCACTTTGCTCGACGCCCTCTTAAATGATGAAGATACAGTGGTCAAAGCCTCGTCAGTGGGAGCGTTGGCAAAGATTGGTGAGGCTGCTGTCCCAGCCTTGCTGAAAATCTTAGCCTCATCAGAATATCCAGAAAGTGCCAAAGGATATGCAGTATGGGCGTTGGGATTTATTGGAGTACAGGCTAAGGAATATTTGTATCGAGAAATCAACTCTGACTCCCCAGAGGTTCGTGCGGCGGTGGTGGGAGCGATCGCTAAAATCGCTGAAGAACATAATGAGGCTGAGGCATTTCAAGTCTTAATTAATGCCCTGAGCGATCCATCCGCAATCGTGCGGTGCGAAGCAGCAGCAGCTTTAGGCAGTTTAGCTTATCAAGTAGCGATTCCCAACCTCGTTGAGTTATTGGATCATTCCGATTGTGAAACTCGCAAAGCGGCTGCTTTGGCATTGATGAAAATTGGCGATGGCGTCGCTTTAGAACCTCTACAAACTGCATTGACCCAAGAACCGGAAGCAGGAGTTCAGGCGGTGATGCAGTTGGCAATTTCTCAAATTCAGAAACAGTTAGAGGAGGATGCTTGGGAATAGAAAGACAAGAATTTACTTGTTGACCTATACCGAATATCAGTAAACCGAAAAGTTTGGCGATCGCTAAAAAATAGTAGTGTATAATACTGTTTTTTTGAAAATGTAGAAGTGCTCATAGGGTTAAATAAATGATCAGATTAGCTTATAAAAAAGCCTAGAAATCAACTAAAATCAGCCGGACGGCAAACAAACTTTGCAAGCTACCCCATAGTTGCGGTCTACTGCTTGGCATAAAAATTCAAGCATTTGTTTAAGTACAAATAGATGAGAAAAAACTTGTCTAGTACTCCTTTTTAAACGGCTGACATAATGCGGCGTTGCTGAATCCAAGCATGAATTATGCAACGCCGCTTTCAAATTAGGTAAAATCGGATTTGAATAGAATCAAAAGCAACTGACAGACCCAGAATATTAAATCAGGGTAAACCGATGCAGCAATCTATTGAGCAATGCATTAAGGGTGTCATCAATAATCTTCTGCCAGCAATAGCTCTGCAAGGAAAATTCGGTTCCCCAAAAAATTTGTATAGCAGATTAACACGTTACCAAACACCAGGTATTAGTATTGCTGTTATTAATAATTTTGAAATCGAATGGGCGCGTGGATTTGGAGTATGCGAAGCTGGAACAACTCGTGAAGTCACGCCAGACACGTTGTTTCAAGCAGCCTCAATTAGTAAACCTGTATTCGCTTTAGCAGTTATGCGTCTTGTGCAGTCGGGGCTGCTAAATCTTGATGAGGATGTTAACAATTATCTGACCTCATGGCGTGTGCCTGCGATCGCTTCTTGGCAACCTCGGATAACGCTACGTCAGTTATTGAGTCATACTGCTGGCTTGACTGTACATGGCTTTCCTGGCTACCTCAATTCAGATCCATTACCAACTACAGTTCAAATTCTCAATGGTGAGCCTCCAGCTAATACCGATAAAGTCGAGGTCAATATCATTCCTGGTTTACATTATCGATATTCGGGTGGTGGCACGACAATTGCCCAACAGCTATTAGTTGATGTATTAGGTAAACCGTTTCCAGAAATCATGCGCGAATTGGTACTCGAACCGTTGGGTATGACCAATAGTACTTACCAGCAGCCGCTCCCGAATGATTGGTTAAAAAGGGCAGCAACCAGTCATTCATTCTCTGGTGTTCCACTTGTAGGCAGGCCACACGTTTATCCTGAGATGGCGGCAGCCGGTTTGTGGACAACTCCATCAGATTTAGCCAAAGTCGGAGTCGAACTCTTGCGCGTATTGCACGGGTCACCTCCTACCATCTGGAGTAAACAGACACTAGAAGAAATGTTGCGTCCCCAACAGCCAGAGCAAACACAAGGAGCGAAGGAATCATTTGTAGGGTTAGGAAATGGATTATTTGTAGGATTGGGATTCTTCGCAGGTGGTGGAGTTGGCGATGGATTCTACTTTTTTCACAGTGGTAGAAATGAAGGATTTGTATCATTAATGCGTATTTACGCGCATATTGGAAAAGGTGCTATTGTTATGCTCAATTCACATGAAATCGATCTGATCCCAGAAGTAATGCGAGCAATCGCGCTTGAGTATAACTGGCCTGACGTGTTTGAGCAAGAAATACCAATCATCACCCTACCCCAAGTTGACCTCTACTCAGGGTTATACTTAACAAAATCTGGATTGCAGTTCAAAGTAATCAACCACCATGAAGATTTGTTCATACAATGTGGGCAGCAACCGCCATTACAGTTCTTCCCTAAATCAGAGCTAGAGTTCTTTGCTAAATCAGTGAATACAAGTATTTTCTTTGAAACGGATGACACAGGTAAAATTTCTGCAATGACGTTAAGTCAAACAGGTGTCATGAGTTTAAGACAACAAGCGGATCAACAGATTAGAGCAGAAAGACAGAAGTGAAAAAGACAATATAGATGTAACAAGCGTAGCTTAACCAATCACTACAAAATTGTTTGAGTAAAAGCACAGATCCTCAGCATTAGCTTGATGCTTTACCCACCTGCCAAACCATTACTTCGCATTCAAAAAAACGGTATCGTACACTACTATTTTTTAGCGATCGCCAAACTTTTCGGTCTACTGAAGGTAGTTACATTTAAAAGCAATCGCTGCGCCAACGCCAAGGGCGATCGCTACTTTTTGCTATATTTAATCACCTGCTCTAATCGAGGTAAGGCACTCACTGCTGACTCTTGAACATAGGAATCAACTGTTTCATCGTTAGTCAATGCTGTCAGCACTTCCACCCCTCGCGCATCACCCATTGAACCAAGTGCATTCACAATCGCCACAGCTACCGCAACATTATCTGTGGTTTTCAAAGCTTCAGTTAAAATTTCAAAGGCAGGAGAACCAATCTCACCCAGAGCCATCACAGATGCGATGTAGACAACACCATTTGGGTCATCGAGTGCGGTTTTTAATCCCTGTAAGCCCTCTTGGGGGAAGGGTATGTCTGAATGATTGGCGGCGACCTGTGCCAAGGCTTTAGCACAACTGCCTCGAATCGTGGCGTTATCACTATTAAGTAATGACTCTACCAGTGTCGGTACAGCATCTACACCAACGGCACCCAATGCCTTTACCGCCGCTCGACGATAGGTCACATCTTCATCATCCAAAATACTCATCAGTCGAGGAATGGTATTTTCATCGCGGACTTCGGCTAGCTGCCACATAGCTCGTTCCCGCAGATTCGGGTTAGGGTGTTTCAACTGTTCAAATAAAGAATCTGTTGTCATAAGAAAAAATTTCGTTCTGACTCCTGAATTCTGACGCTAAACTGTGCAGCGTCTCCAGCTTTGCTGCTAAATTCTTTTAATCACAACTGAAGGACTCTGGGTCAATCACTCAACCTAATCTAGGCAAAGCAATAGACCCAAAGTCCCTAGTTTTAGAGTGCAACCGCTCGGCTAGTCAATCTGTGTACTATGACAGGGAGTTGATTACGTAGTCGAGGAGAGCGCGGAACTCAGTCAACGCTTGAGGAGACAAGTCGCGAGGAGAGCAAGCGCGATCGCGGGTGTAGGTCATAGCGGTAACATAGGGAGCGGTAGGCAGACCCAAAGAACGATATGTTTCGCGAGCGCCTGCAATACCCCATTCATCCAATGGACCAGTACCACCAACAACTAAGCTGTAGTTAATTAGACGTAAGTAGTGCTTGATGTCGCGCAGGCACTTGTCTTTCTTAACTTGGGTTTCGCCAGCTTCACCTGGTTGGGTTAGGTAAGGATATTTTTTAAAGGCAGCGTCATAACCTTCTTTAGCCACAGCATCAAGACCAGCAGCTAACTTTTCAGCAGCTTCTAGACGAGCGTTAGAACGTTGAATACTACCTTGAACGGATTCTAGGTCGGAGGTGGTGGGGAAACGACCTGCTGCATCAGCAGATGTAACAACTGTGGTGATAACTGATTTCATTACTTTTTATACTCCAGATGGGATTTGATCGGGTTTTGATTTCACTTTGTTTGGCTAAATAGCCATTAACTATGAGTTATTAGCTCAGAGCAGAAATAACGCGATCGAAGTAGCTAGCAGCTTCAGCAGCTAGAGCAGAACAGTCGCCTGGGATAACATCCAGCTTGCGGAACTTGGTA
This sequence comes from Nostoc sp. PA-18-2419, assembly GCF_005869855.1. GTDB lineage: Bacteria > Cyanobacteriota > Cyanobacteriia > Cyanobacteriales > Nostocaceae > Nostoc. The sequence goes on from NZ_SZNH01000014.1 coordinate 139,603, forward strand.
CCAGCGTTTGCTTCGGTGTTGGTATTGGTGATGTGAGCAACACTGATAGCTTTGAGGAGTTGAACAGCACGTACAGTGGAGCTAATGGGAACTCCTAAAGCTGTGTAGGTTTCTTTCAATCCGTTGATAGCACGATCGTCTAATACGGAAGAATCACCAGACAACAACGCATAGGTTACGTAGCGCAGGATGATTTCGGTATCACGCAGACAAGCGGCGTGGCGACGAGTGGGGTACAAGTTACCACCGGGTTGAAGCAAACCAGTGTTTTCACAAGCAATTCCAGCAATGGCATCAGAAACAGCACAGCTAGCGTTGCTGGCGATCGCATTTACAGCATCAAGGCGCTTGTTGCCCGCAGCAATAAAACCTTTGAGGGCTTCTAAGTCAGCACCACCAATAGCAGCACCTTTAGCATCTGCTGTAATTACAGCTCTAGAAAAAGCATCAAGAACCATGAGTTCTCCTTAATATTCACAAATGGCGGATATTATTTTTGGCGTTGTCTCGTCAGATAAACTGCGAGTAGCCAAAGTAAAACATAGGGGATCAATAGTACTCTAGTCTTTTCTATGAGAGAGAAAGTAATAATCTGTAATATTTAGTTTAGGGATTGGGGACTAGGGATTGGTGGGAAGCTTTTTTCTAATTTGCCCATCTTTTCCTTTCAAGAGTAGGTTTTATCAAATCCCGAAAATAATTGAGAATTTTCTCAATTGTTTAACGTCATTTGGTTATTTCTTGCTGTTTAAGCATCATCTCAAACAGCAACAAATAACTAAATACAAAATACCTACCTTTGTAAGCCACATTCTCAATGCCTCATTTCTCAATCCCCATATCCAAAAAAATTAAGACCTACGCAGTGCTTGCATAAGTCTTAAGGAAAAATCTTATTTTTTTAGTCGCTCAAGCTTGTTTGAGCAGATGTTTGACCAAATTATCTTTCACCATCATCTGCCGTAAAACTTCTAATAAAAATTCTTGAGCTTCTTGTTGACTCAAATTCTTTACCTGGTCTTTTAAGTTTTGTAAACGAAATTGTTGCTCTAAGGTTAGTTCGATGGGGAAGTCCATGATTCACTCCTCTACTTGACTGAATCGGAGGTATATTTTGTTACTTACACTGTAAAAGCGTATGCGTAGCTTATGGTAAACGCTGCTTTATATTAGTATAGCACTGAGATATTAAAATGTCCATCTTGTCAAGTGATAAAAAACTGACATAATAAAATTTTACAATTTGAAAAAGACATATTTGTCTGTTCCTTTTTCAGGAGTTTATTGAAGCCAAGCATTGATAGTTGTAATGTTTAGAATATTTATATACCAACGACATTAAAAAGAAAAAACAAGCAAAACATCATCTGCAGGAGTCATAACTAGGAGTCAGAAGATTGATAGACGCAATGAAATTTTTTCAGCAAAGTGCTGGGAAGTGGCGATCGCAACGTGCAACTCACCACCTAGCCTTCAAGCGCTCAGAGACGGGAGAATCTGATATAGAAGTAGAAACTCTGGCTGCCGATCATCCAGAAATCATTGAACTATGCCAGTATCATCAGATTGACCCTAGCCTCTCAGTAGGAGGGTCACGGGTGCGCTGGCTAGGCACAATGTCTTGGGATAGAGAGGATGAGGAAAATCATCAAGGGAAAACCATATTTGCGATCGTCCCTGATGCAGATAATCCAAGGCAAGGCAAATTACTTCGTGAAAGAGGTTACGCCGAAATTGTACCCGTCGTTGGTCTGTTTCATCTGGATGATGAAGATGGATTAGTGTTGACAACCGAATACGAAACAATGAGTTCCATTGAACGATTTTGGTTCATCAGCCCAAACACGCGACTGCGAAGCAGTACAGTGAAACGGTTTGGTGGCTTCAGCACTGCATCGTTTTGCACAGAAACCCGGATTGAGAATTCTTTAGAACCTTCCACCACCGAAGAGGTGACTTCTAAACAACAGTTTTATTCTGTTTTAGGCTGGTGAATGATTCTCAAGCAGACTGATGCTTTTACTCGTGGGCAAGATTATCTACATCTGGTAGGGGGATTTGCCCTAGAGCCAGGTATGGTGAATGTATTCGATAACTTACGCGATCGCATTGCCATTTGCACTTGGATCGGCGAAAACATTAACACTGTTAATGCTCAAATCAACACTTATGTGGAAGCCTGTCACCAGTGCTTTCATCCCCAACAGCGTCGCCATATCCAAATTTTTGCAGTACCCATCGCTCAGTCTTTCGGTATAGACGGTCTGTGCAACATTCTTATAAACCCAATCACCATTTTGGTAGATGTCGGTCGAGTTGCACCCAAAGACTGGTTCGGTATCGTCGTTCATGAATATGCTCATGCCCATTTAAAAGACTTTGGTCATAATCAGCAGTTTGCTAGCATTCTGTCTCATCTGTGTTTAGGACTGGGATTAGAACCACCTCGTTGGGAAGCAGGAATGGAAGCAACTTTGCGTAGCTGGCCTTACTGTCAATCAACCATAGATCCTTTGGAATTTTGGATCGGAAATGGGAATAGAAAATAGGGTATGGGGGATGGGGAAATGTGGGGATGGGGAACTAGGGGCCCCCACGAAGTGGGGAAGGTGAGGTAATGGGCAGATAAGGAGAATTCCTAACTGCTGTAGAGACGTGATTAATCGCGTCTGTACTCAACAGTCAATACTCCTAATGCCCCTATTCATTAATTAATTTTGCGAAATGTTAAAAAATATTGCTTCAGTTGAAAAAGGTGAAACAGAATCTTCTAATCTGAATTATGTGAACAAAAGCTTTTACTTAATATTTAGCTAAATCCGAAAGAACCCGAGAAGATAAGAAAATTCATCATCTGCGGTAGGGCATTTTCTGAACTGGAAAGTGAGCTTCAGCATCTCCTGAGCAATAGCTGGGTTAGCTGAAAACCCTACGCCATATTGCTTGCAGATAGTGTAGAGATGTCACTAATTATTGACTGGGAAGCCGCAGTGCCTTGCTGAGGCTAGCAGTGGGTTAAATCCAGCAGGCTAAACGCTGTTTTTCTGAATACTTAACTACTATTGGTTAAGTTTCGTAAAACTTTATCAGAATCTAAGGTTCTGATCCAACTACGTCCCTTAATATGTGATTTAAAGTTGTTAACTTTAATTAAGAACATGGAGGCTTTAGAGTGTCACTTCCTCTGTTAACATACGATCCTTCAAGTCAAAATCAGCGTGTAGCTGCATATGAAGTACCGGGTGATGAACAGCCCAGAATTTTTTCTACAGACAATCTGCTTTCTCCATCAGATTTAGGTAATCTGATTGAAGCAGCATATCGTCAAATTTTATTTCATGCGTTTGCTGCCGATCGCGAAACATTCCTAGAGTCCCAACTCCGTAATGGACAAATTACAGTACGGGACTTTATTCGTGGGTTGCTGCTTTCCAATACCTTTAGAAAAAGCTTCTACGACCTCAACAGCAACTATCGTTTTGTTGAGCAAGTAATCCAACGGGCTTTAGGACGTGACCCATACAACGAGCGAGAAAAAATCGCTTGGTCGATTGTGGTCGCTACCAAGGGTATTAAAGGCTTCATTGATGAAGTCCTCAATACTGAAGAATATCTAAGTAGCTTTGGATACTCAACAGTACCTTATCAACGGCGTCGAGTACTGCCATCTCGCGCTGAGGGTGAGTTGCCTTTCAACATCAAATCTCCGCGATACGAGGCTTACCACCGTGCCCAATTAGGCTTCCCCCAAATTATTTGGCAGGTAGAAATACGCAGATACACCCCACAAGACAAAAAGCCCAAGGCTGGCGATCCGTCTCAATTCTTGGGGATGGCACAGGAAGTCAATGCAACTGGCAATATCCCACAAAGGATCTCGTCATACAACATCGATATCGAAAAGGATGTACCTTATCGACAACTGGCAGGAATCAAGTAAGGATTTGAAGTCAGTTGCTAGTTAGTACATAGTTTTGAGCATTTTGTAGCGTGCATCAGTCCTGGGTTTGGTAGTAGTTTCATCTAGGTATAACTAGTGAAGCAGATTCTAGCCCATGTCTGATGCACGCTAATCGTTTATGGGCATGGGAAGTATGGGGAGAGCAGGAGAGCTTCAGGTGCAGAGGGGATGAATAATAACTTCTCACGCCTCGGCAGAGTGTCTTCGGCTTTGCTCAATAGTCATTAGACCTCTTGCATAAATATTTTTTTGTCTCACGCAGAGGCGCAACCGAAAGTCTGAGCGCCGGCTTCCGAGGTAGACGCTTTGCGGTGAGGGGGTCGCGGTCTTGGCGGTTTCCGTCGATTGCGATCCCCCGAACCCGTAGGGCTTGCCGCAGGCATCAGAACTTTCCAAGACACAAACGCACAGAAGAGAACGCAAAGAAGGACTTTTGCAAGAGGTCCATTAGTCATCAGTCAACACTCAGTATACCCCATACCTTTACGGTGCAATTCGTCTTTTTAGCATTTCCAAAAGTTTGGTAAATTGGCTCGGAGGAGTTGCTGTCACCTCAATCATCTCTCCAGATAAAGGATGCTGTAATTTGAGTCGCCAAGCGTGCAGTGCTTGACCAGGCAAATTTACTCCCACTGAACGGCCAGAACCATAAACGGGGTCGCCAACAATTGGATGACCGATTTTGGCGCTGTGGACACGAATTTGATGGGTGCGTCCAGTTTCTAGTTGAAAGAGGATTAATGTGTAGTTACCGAGGCGTTCTAGTATTTGCCAATGAGTGACGGCTACTCGTCCACCTGCTTCAACAGACATAATAGCCATTTTTTTGCGGTCTTGGGGATGGCGACCAATGGGCATATCAATTGTGCCAGATTTCGTTTTCGGCGCACCGTAAACCACGCCCAAGTATTCTCGCCGTGCTGTTTTTGCTTTTAGTTGTGCTTGTAGGTGATGATGGGCAAGTTCTGTTTTGGCGATCGCGATCGCTCCTGTTGTATCCTTATCCAAGCGATGCACAATTCCCGGACGCTGGACTCCCCCAATTCCTGGTAAATTGGGACAGTGTGCTAATAGGGCATTAACCAAGGTGCCATCTGGATGACCGGGTGCAGGATGGACAACTAAGCCTGCGGGTTTGTTAAGAATGAGTAACTGGTCATCTTCGTAGAGGATATCTAAGGGAATATCTTCTGCTTGCAGTTCTAAAGGTTGGGCTTGTGGGATTTCTAGAGTGATGCGATCGCCCACTTTTACATTAATCTTTTTAGATATGCAAACTTTGCCGTTAAGTTGGACGTTACCTTCTTCGATTAATTGTTGGATGCGGGAACGGGATAAATCTGGTAGTTCTTGCGAAATATAACGGTCAAGACGAACACCCGCGTCATCACTATTTTCTGAGATTTGTAAATTAAATACGGTCACAATTTCTTGAAATTACTTCTCTACGATTCTTAAAATTCTTCTTTGTTAAAACTTTATTTTTTTAGAAGTGAACTATTTTGAATTCTAAATTTTGCTTTATGGAATCCCTGCTTGTTTAAAAATTTGTTCGGCTGTAATTTGCAGTCTTTCAAGTAGGGAATCTTCTATAATATCTGCACCGCTTTTTGTTTGAGGTCGGGCATCAGGATAAAAAATAGTGACTGTTTTCGCTTTTGGATCTATAACCCAAACTCTCATAACGCCAGCATTGAGGTAATCTGTAGCTTTTGCACTCATTTCTCCAAAAGTTTGGTCGGGAGAGATAATTTCAATCGCTAAATCTGGAGGTATGGGACAAGCTTCATCCTCAATTAAATCACTGTTAAGCCGAGAGTAAGAGATATAAAGTAAGTCTGGTATGGGCACCCAGTCTCGACCCTGACGTTTTAAGGTAATTGCCCACTCGATACCAACCTCACCGCGATTTTGTGCCCATTGAGTTAGAAGTATACTTAGAGCAAGAGTCAATCGTGAATGGAATCTTTTTGGTGCCATTTTGGGTTTTAATTCACCATCAACTAATTCGTAGGTGATATCCCCTTCCCCTTCAGGCAGTGAAAGGAATTCTTCTAGTGTGATTTGAGATTTGACTTGAGTCATGGTCGTTGTCTCCCTGTACAAAATCACCGCTTGTTCTGAGTTTCAGGAAGCTTGGAGCTTCTGACTTTTTTCAAATTCAAATTAGCAATTTTATAACTAATATGCTTATTATGACTTCTAAAGACGAAATATATTGCGTCTATTTTGGCATAGATAAATTTAGTAAAAGCAAATGCGATTAATTTTATACAGTAAACCTGGCTGCCATTTATGTGAAGGTTTGCAAGAAAAGCTCGAACAAATCCAAAATCTTAGTTTTGAGTTGGAAATTCGAGATATTACAACTCGTGAAGATTGGTTCGGTGCGTATCAGTATGAGGTGCCGATACTTTTTTTAGCAAACCGCCAAGACACCGAGGAAGTGTTACCCCGTCCTTCTCCTCGTGCTAGTGTGCAACAGTTGGAGCAAATGTTGCGTAAGTATTTCGCCAATTAGAAAAAAATAATGCAGAATAAGCGCAAGAAAACTATGTGACGAGGTTCACAAGATGAAATTGCGGGAATTATTAACAGGGGTAGATAGTGTTGAGCAATTACCTAATCATCCAGCTTTGAAGGATGCAGAAGTTAAAGGTTTGAAGACAAATTCCCATGCTTGTGGAGTGGGAGATTTGTTTATTGGAATGCCCGGAACACGGGTTGATGGTGGGGAATTTTGGCCTAGTGCGATCGCATCTGGTGCTGTGGCAGCAATTATCTCTCCCCAAGCGGCAGAGAAACATCCTCCCACAGATGAAGCTGTGGTGATTAGCGCCAGTAACATCACTCAAGCTTGTGCCCAGATAGCCAGCGCTTTTTACGGTTATCCAGGGCAAAAACTCAAGCTGGTGGGTGTAACCGGTACCAATGGCAAAACTACAACCACCCACTTAATTGAATTTTTGCTCGCCAAAGCTAATCTAGCTACGGCTTTGATGGGAACTCTTTATACTCGTTGGCCTGGTTTTGAGCAAACTGCTATCCACACAACGCCCTTCGCGGTGGAACTGCAACAGCAGTTAGCTGAGGCTGTGAATGCTGGTAATGAGTTTGGGGTGATGGAAGTCAGTTCCCACGCTTTGGCACAAGGTCGAGTATTGGGTTGTCAATTTGAGGTAGGAATATTCACTAATCTTACTCAAGACCATCTCGACTACCACAGCGATATGGAAGATTACTTTGCCGCCAAAGCCTTGTTGTTTAGCCCTGATTATCTCAAGGGACAGGCGATAATTAACGCTGATGATTCCTACGGTCAGCGCATAATTGCCTCCTTGAATCCAGAGCAAGTTTGGAGTTACAGTGTCAACGACAACAGCGCTGATTTATGGATGAGTGACTTAAGTTACCAGCCGAATGGTGTGAGTGGAACTTTGCATACACCAAAAGGTGATGTAGCTTTTCGATCGCCTTTAGTCGGTCAATATAATTTAGAAAATCTTCTAGCAGCGGTAGGAGCAGTTTTACACTTAGGGTTAGATTTACAATTAGTGGCATCTGTAATACCTGAATTCCCAGGAGTTCCCGGACGGATGGAACGAGTACAAATTAGCTCTAAGCAAGATATTAGCGTGATTGTAGATTATGCTCATACCCCAGATAGCTTAGAGAATTTGCTCAAAGCCGCACGTCCATTTATACCTGGGAAGCTGATTTGTATGTTTGGTTGTGGCGGTGATCGCGATCGCACCAAGCGCCCAAAAATGGGTAAAATTGCGGCTGAATTGGCTGATCTGGCAGTGGTGACATCAGATAATCCCCGTACCGAAAACCCAGAAGGGATTTTAGAGGATATTTTGGCGGGAATTCCCCAAACAGTGCAGCCAATTGTAATTTGTGATCGAGCGATCGCTATTCGTACCGCTATTTTACAAGCACAACCAGGTGATGGGGTATTGCTTGCTGGTAAAGGTCACGAAGACTACCAAATTCTCGGTACCGAAAAAATCCATTTTGATGACCGAGAACACGCACGCGAAGCTTTACAGGCAAGACTAGGCTAATTTAGGCATAGGGTATGGGTGAGAGGATGGGGGGATAAGGGGAGATGGGGAAAAGAAGAATTACTTTCTCCCCCACCTTTCCATCTCCCTATCTCGCCATTTTTCATTTGTTAATATTTCTTTCCGTAGGGATTTTGTCAAAAATGCACACATAAAGGTGAAAATCGAAGACAGAATTGTTTGTTGCTTCATCCTTATTGTGCTTGACTCATGAATGTTTCTTTGACTAAGGATCTGTCTGTTTATCAACTGGTTATGGGTGTGCAAGCCCCTCCTAAACCATTGTCCCTCAGTCCTGCTACTCTCCTATCACTGGTGAGAGCGCAAATTGACTTACTCATAGAGCAACAAATTGCAGCTACTTTATGGGTGAAGCTACCACCAGAAAAAGTTTGGCAATTAGAATTAGCTCGTTATCAATCCTTGGTGGGTGCGTCTAGTCTGATATATACTTGCCAAATTGAGGATATTAAGAGAAGGAAAGATGAGGGAGATGGGGGAGATGAGGAAAATATGGGAGCATCCCCCTCATCTTCCTCATTACCCCATCAAATCCCCGTTTATTGGCCACCCCATAGCCAACTACGACGGGAAAACTTTCTGATGGTATTGTCTCCCCAATTTTGCAGTTTAATTTTGGCTCATCGACTACTGAAAAAACGCAAAAATCAAACATCTGAAAAAGTCAGTAGCAATAAAAATCAGCCGTTGTTAATTATCACTACTGTTGAGGGAAGAATAATTCAGCAAGTATTAAATGGTATCCAACAGGCACTAACGCCATCATCCCCAATTATATCTGCTGATTTTATTTATCCAACTGTGCCTGAACCTGCACTGATGAATCAACTGTTGGCAAAACAACTCTTGCGCCAAGATGAAATTAATCGTCAAATTGTCTCAGTACGCACTACCAAGTTGCAACAGCAAAATCAAGAGCTACAGAACAAAGAACAACAAAAAGACGAATACTTAAAAAATGTTTGTCAAGAACTGCGTATTCCTTTGACACACATGAAGACAGCACTCTCGTTGTTGAATTCCCCTAATCTCAAACCACCACAGCGACAACGTTATTTACAAATGTTAAATACCCAGTGCGATCGCCAAAATTCTTTAATTACTGGTTTATTGGATCTCGTGCAACTGGAACGTGATTTAGAAGGGACAACTTTAGAATCGGTGCGTCTTGGTGATATTGTGCCTGGAGTTGTCAGTACCTACCAACCTCTAGCCCAAGAAAAAGGAATTATGCTAGCTTACACCGTACCTACCGAACTTCCAGCTGTTTGGTGCGTTAGTGGTGGGCTGAGGCAAATTGTGATTAATCTGCTGCACAACAGTATTAAGTTTACCCCCAATGGAGGTCAAGTATGGGTACGTGCCCGTCTTCAGGGTGATTATGTCCAATTAGAATTTCGTGACACAGGTATTGGTATTCCCGAAAGCGAAATCCCTAAAATCTTTGACCGCTTTTATCGCGTGCGGACAACAGCAAGTGAAGATTATGGTGGTGCTGGGTTGGGGTTAACAATTGTTCAACAATTGCTACTACGTTGTGGCGGTTCTATTTCTGTGAAAAGTAAACTAAATGAAGGCTCCACTTTTGTATTACAATTACCCAGTGTTGGCGACCGCTTAGCAGCGAGCGCTACCGAAAATGAGTCGTAAGTTATGATTATTCCTTGAGTTAATTTTGTGGTGCTATACATTGCCCTTGTTTAAACTTAATTAAGAAATAGCATCACAAATTTTGGTATAATCTATTTTGCTTAGAAAGTTTATTAAAGGAATTAAAATTTGACGAATCGAGAGTATTTTAATTGTGAATACTTAATTTTTAATTTATTATTTTTTGATAAATAATAATTCCTTGTTAGAAGTTATTGGAAAAGCCGTGATAAGTTGGCGGACCATCATAATTTACCAATAAATATTAAAGCTCCTACTTAAGCTCTTACCTTCGGGTAGAGGATAAATTTAAAATTACTTTCATCACAAAGCCAAAAGTCTTTAACTAAAGGCAGATTGTTTGTGCCTTTACTCCTAACTTTTAACTTCTAACTTTTGCTGATTACTGCTAACTTCTAAAGGAAGAAAAATCGTTAATATTTCTCCATAATGTGGGCGCTGACGCACAATTAGTTTGCCGCCGATCGCCTGAAACAAATGTTTGGTTGCCGCCATATTCAAACTAATCGTACCTGTTTCTGGTTGGAACATCAGCAGTTGACCAAGGGCTTTGCGAATTGGCGGCGTTGCTGGTGTAGGAAATTTATTAGTATCTTTGCATAAGAATTGGGGCGATAATTGTAACTTCAGTTGATCTCCAGCTGGAATAACTTGTACTTGAATGTGGCTACCAGCGGGTAAACTGCGAGTAAAATTCTCCATCAAACCAGTGAGTACCCGGTCTAACATACTGGGATTGCTAACTACAGTTGGCAGTTGTTGGGGTAAAACAACATTCAAAGTTAAATTCCGTCGGTGTGCTGCTTGTTCCCAACGGGGAATGCTTTGTTGCAACACTTGATCTAAACACATGGGTGTGAGTTGAGTTTTTGAGGATTTTACTGAGGTAGCAGTTTCCAGTTCTGCTGCTTTAAACAGTAACTCCATACGGTCAATTTGCTCGCTACACTCACGATCAATAATTTCTAAGCGATCAATTACACTTGGGGCTAAGTCTCGCCGCTTCAACAGTAGACGCGTCATGGTGCGAATAGTTGTCAAAGGTGTACGAACTTCGTGGGCAAAGGCCTGGAGTAACTCAACATCAGGATTGTGCATTGGGCATGAGTTATTTTCTCTGTCCTCCTTGTTGCCACTCTCTAGTAAAGAGTCCCTAGTTTCTTCTGGTTGTGTTAATTCCTGAAGCAACAGCTGGCTAAACTGAACCACGATCCGGGAATCTAGCGCTACTGGTGAATACTGTTGTACTAATTCATCCAGTTGGGTAAAAAATTCTGGATCGTTGAGGATTACCCGTGCTCCTAGCGATCGCCAAGCTTGCTGTACTACTTCTGGTTCAAAAGAAAATGAAAAGGTTTTTTTACCATTATTATGTGTTGCTAAAACTAATACTAATGTAAATTTATCTGTAAAAACTAAGCAAAACTGTTCTGCTGCCAGCGGATCGGCAGGTAGTAAGGGAAGTACCGATTCACCAGCAGCGATTTCATCATCATCAGGTACGTTGGTGTAGCCCGGTACAGGCATCGCATCTGGCATCTGAAACGGCATCAGCGCTAAAGGGTTAAATGGTTTTGCACTAAAAGTAACTGTTTGTAAGCTTTGAGTCAGTTTTGGCTGACTAAATAAGGGCGCTGGTGCAGCTAAAACTAATCCTTGGGTTGTGTCACCTGAAACAGTTGCTAAAGTATTTAATAGTAACTGTTGTGTTGCTGCGAGGCTGACACGCCACTGGCGCTCTGCTTTAGCTGGTGATTCAGCCACACTTGATTGATTTTGTGCCAAGATTTCCAAAAGACTTGGCAATATCCATTGGTACACAGGTTTTCACCCCTTAATTCCAGAGCGACTAACAGCGTCTAAAGTAGACATCTCACTACTACTTAAAAGGTTATAGTTATTTGTGTACTGGTGACAGTCGTAGAACCGAACAATTTGGGTGCAATTTCCTCTGTGATTAACGCCGTAACGCATCCTACAAAATTGGTGATTTTTTAATTAGAAATCCTATGGAGAGCGATCGCTTTTTAATTGTGGTGAATTAAAGAGCGTTCGCCTTTATGAGTACCCAGAGTGCGATCGCCCTAGCATCGTAGACAACTTACAATATGAAGATGTCAGCTAAAGACCTCTATCACGATACAGTCAACAGGACTTACGCAACTGGCACACCACGAGCGCTAGTCAGTAGTACATAAGTATTTATTTACTGAGAATGTGTTTGATTGGCTTGACTCAAATTAGTAATAATAATTAATCATGTATCTTCTTGTTCAAAATTTTATAATAAAATTGATATAAGGTGCATAAAAAAGTTGGTTAGTGATGAGATTTACTAAACTTAATTATTCTCAATATTTACTAAGCAGCCAAATTAACTATACAATGACTAATTTAGCAGAACACTTATAAAGTATTAGTCATGATAAAATTAATTAATATTTAAAGAATGAAAAATTAACTCCTCGTTTACTTTGTGATAATGTCAAAGATTTAATTGCCCCTGACGAGGATGCTTATATTATATTTGATGATACAGTTTTAGATAAAAGATTTTCTGAGGAAATAGAAAAAGTTTTAGCATAAGGTTTTATACTTATATTTTAAAAAATACATATAATTTTATACTGACTTGCTCCTGACAACTATGAATACAAGTTCCAATATCAAGTTAACGATCGCCTTCAACGACCCTGACTTAGAACCTGAAGAACAAGATGAGCAGGTTCAACGGCTAATGACAGAACTCAAACAAATAGACGAGGTATATGCAGTTGGTCGTGTTCTTGATCCCAACCCACCAGAAGGTAACAAAGCATTAGGCGGGTTTCTGGTAGGTCTGTTAATGGCTGAGGTGAATGCTGCCAACGCGAAAAAGTTGATGGGATTTCTGGGCGATCGCCTCGGTGGGAAACCAATTGAACTGGCGGTGGAAGCCAACGGCAAAAAACTTACAGTAAAAGCTGACAGTCGAGAAGAGCTGGAAGCAGCCATCAAAGCAGCCCAAGATTTTATCTCAGGATAGGTAAGAAAACATGGAAAAAGTAGCTAAAGTAGCTTTGCTGATTGGGGTTAGTGAGTATGAGCCAGAGCTAAATCCATTACCTGCGGCTGTGAAAGATATTGAGGCGCTGCAACGAGTTTTGAAAGATAGGGAGATGGGAGGATTTGATGAAGTGAAAGTGCTCCCTAATCCTGACCGACAGCAAATGGAATCTGAGATTGAAACCTTGTTTTCCGGTCGAACCAAAGACGATCTGGTGTTGCTATTTTTCTCTGGGCACGGCATTAAAGATGATGCTGGTAAGCTATATTTTGCGACTCGGAACACTCGTAAGACTACTAAAGGGGAGTTGATTCGGTCAACTGCTGTACCAGCCAACTTTGTCCATGAAATCCTGAACAATAGTCGAGCCAAACGGCAGACAATTATCTTAGACTGTTGCTATAGCGGAGCGTTTGATCCGGCATTACAAACTAAAGATGATGGCTCAATTGATTTGCAGACCCAACTGGGGGCTGAGGGGCGGGTGGTGCTTACTTCTTCTAGTTCAACCCAGTATTCCTTTGAGCAGCAGGCATCAGACTTATCAATTTACACTCGATATCTAGTTGAGGGGATTGAAACCGGAGCAGGCGATCGCAATGAGGATGGGTTTATCTCGGTGCTGGAATTGCATGAGTATGCTACCAGTAAAGTGCGGGAAACTGCACCCACGATGACCCCAAAGATCATTGTTCTTAAAGATAAGGGGTTTGAAATCATTCTCTCTAAAGCACGAGTTTCTGACCCTCAGCTGAGATATCGAAAAGCCGCTTCACGTTATGCAAATGCCGGAACAATTCGACCATCTGCTCGTGCTGTTCTAAATACAGTGAGGCAGCAGTTAGGCTTGACCCCTGAAGAAGCTGCTGAAATTGAAACTGAGGTATTACGCCCTTATCGAGAGCGATTAGCGAATTTACAAAACTATCGAGAAGCTCTAATTGCAGAAGCAGAGCATGAACATCCTCTAAGTGACGATGCCTGTCAAGAAATGAATATGCTTCAAAAGCTTCTAGCGTTGAGAGATGCTGATATTTTGCCAATTAAGCAAGAAGTTGAAGCGCAGTTTGCCCAGAAGTCAGAGTCATACCAACAGAATTTAGCTCAATACAAGCAGTATTTACAGAAACAATTCAACAAGAATTTCCTTTAAACCAGCAAGCTCGTCAAAACTTAGAGAATTTGCAGAAGTCTTTAGGACTTAGAAATGAAGATATTACCGTTCTTGAACAACCCCTTCTTCACCAAGCACAAATCAGATATCAGCAAAAGCTCAGACAAATAGCGGAGCAAAAGCAACGGAAACAGGAACAAGCAGAGTATGAAAACAAACTCCGTAGCTACGAGCAAGAATTCGCAAAGGCAGTTCAGGCAGAATACCCATTAAGTCAAACTGCTTTGCAACGCTTGAAGACCTATCAGCAGCAATTAGGACTAAAAGATGAAGATGTTGAGCGCGCTGAGCAGCCAATTCGTGAACCAGCAGAGGTCAAGTACCAGCAAAAGCTCAGACAAATAGCGGAGCAAAAGCAACGGCAACAGGAACAGGCAGAGTATGAAAGCAAACTTCGTAGCTACGAGCAAGAATTCGCAAAGGCAGTTCAGGCAGAATACCCGTTAAGTCAAACTGCTTTACAACGCTTGAAGACCTATCAGCAGCAATTGAAACTAAAAAATGAAGATGTTGAGCGCGCTGAGCAGCCAATTCGTGAACCAGCAGAGGCCAAGTACCAACAAAAGCTTAGACAAATAGCGGAGCAAGAGCAATGGGAACAAAAACAGGCAGAGTATGAAAATGAACTTCGTCGTACAGAACCTAGCAACAAAGCATCAATTCCTTTCACGAAGTCTTCAAAAATAGTTGGAATTGACTTAGGTACAACGAACTCCTGCGTCGCAGTCATTGAAGGTGGTAAACCCACGGTTATTGCTAATGCAGAGGGTTTTCGGACAACACCATCGGTAGTAGCGTTCGCCAAAAATGGCGATACTTTGGTAGGGCAAATCGCCAAGCGCCAAGCGGTGATGAACCCGGAAAACACCTTCTCTTCAGTTAAGCGTTTCATTGGTCACCGCTTCGACGAAGCTACTAGTGAAGCTAGGGAAGTTTCTTATAAAGTATTGAGCAGTGGTGGTAACATCAAGCTAGATTCTCCTGGTGTTGGTAAGCAGTTTGCCCCAGAAGAAATTTCAGCTAAAGTTCTGCGTAAACTAGTTGAAGATGCTAGTAAATACCTGGGTGAAACTGTAACCCAAGCTGTAATCACAGTTCCGGCATACTTCAATAACTCCCAACGGCAAGCGACAAGAGACGCTGGTAAAATCGCAGGTATCGAAGTTCTGCGGATTATCAACGAGCCGACTGCTGCATCTGTAGCATACGGATTTTATAAAAAGAATAACGAAACTATCCTAGTATTTGACCTTGGTGGTGGTACCTTCGACGTATCTGTGTTGGAAGTAGGTGATGGCGTATTTGAAGTACTAGCTACATCCGGTGATACCCACCTTGGTGGTGACGACTTTGATAAAAAAATAGTTGACTTCTTAGCTGAAAAGTTCAAGAAAGACAAAGGCATCGACCTACGCAAAGATAAACAAGCCTTACAACGTTTGACAGAAGCCGCAGAAAAAGCCAAGATTGAGCTTTCTAGCGTTACCGAAGCGGAAATTAATCTGCCATTCATCACCGCTACCCAGGATGGGCCGAAGCACCTGGATACTACTCTCACCCGCGCTAAATTCGAAGAACTCTGCTCAGACTTAATCAACCGTTGTCGCGTTCCTCTAGAAAATGCTCTTAGAGATGCGAAGTTAAACAAGAACGATATCGATGAAGTTGTACTAATAGGTGGTTCTACCCGAATTCCTGCCGTTCAAAATTTAGTCAAGCGGTTGTTAGGTAAAGAACCTAACCAAAGCGTTAACCCTGATGAAGTGGTAGTTCTTGGTGCAGCAATCCATGCAGGGGTATCTAGTGGTGAAATTACTGGTATAGTGCTATTAGATGTAACACCACTTAGTCTAGGTGTAGAAACCTTGGGTGGTGTGATGACCAAAATTATCTCCCGCAACACCACAGTTCCAAACAAGAAATCTGAAATATTCTCCACTGCCGTGGATGGTCAAACCAACGTAGAAATTCACGTACTCCAAGGTGAGCGGGAACTTGCTAACGATAACAAGAGTTTGGGAACCTTCCGCCTTGATGGTATTCCCCCTGCACCACGCGGTGTTCCGCAAATTGAAGTGGTGTTCAACGTTGACCCCAACGGTATCCTCAACGTCACCGCCAAGGACAAAGTTACTGGTAAAGAACAGTCCATCAGCATAACTGGTGCTTCTACACTAGATAAATCTGATATTGATCGGATGGTAAGAGAAGCCGAACAAAATGCTTCTGCTGACAAGGAACGTCGTGAGAAGATTGAACGCGAGAACCAAGCTAACTCTCTGGCGTATCAAGCCGAGAAACTGTTGCAAGACTTGGGTAATAAAGTTCCTGCTGCTGACAAGAGTAAAATCGAAGGTTTGGTGAAAGAGCTGCGTAATGCTATCTCTAAAAAATACTACGAGCAGATCAAGAAGCTGATACCAGAATTGCAACAAGCACTATTCGCAGTTGGTAGCAACATCTATCAACAAGCTGGTGGCGGTTATGATGTAATTGACGCTGATTTTAGAAATTATAATAGTAGATGATGTAATTGACGCTGATTTCACCGAATCAAAGTGATATCGTTTCGGGTTTTCATCATCCCACTAAACGAACTTTAACAGAATTTACTACTGCTTAATTTTTCAGTAGATTAGCAATAGACTATCTTAATAACACTTTATGACTTCTTTAGAAGCGTCAGTTGAGGATTTAGTGCTAGTTGCTGGTGCTACTGGTGGAGTAGGGCAACTGGTAGTAGGCAAGCTGCTAGAAAAAGGTTTTAGAGTTCGTGTCCTGACACGCAATGCCGCAAAAGCTCAACAAATGTTTAATCAGCAAGTGGAAATTGTTGTTGGTGATACCCGCCAGCCCGCTACACTTCCAGCCGCAACATCAGATGTCACCCAAATTATATGTTGTACCGGAACCACAGCCTTTCCCTCTGCCAGATGGGAGTTTGAGCAACCCCCGAACTTGATTGAATGGGGAATAATTTTTCTTAATCCCCAATTTAGTCAAGCAAAAGCAAAAAATAGTCCAGCTCAAATCGATGCCCAAGGTGTTAGCAACCTTGTAGCAGCAGCACCTAAGAATTTGCAGCGATTTATTTTCGTCTCCTCCTGCGGAATTCTCCGTAAAAATCAGTTTCCTTTTAGCGTTCTCAATGCATTCGGCGTTTTGGATGCCAAACATAAGGGTGAGGAATCGATTGTTGATTCAAGATTACCCTACACTATTATCCGCCCAGGACGCCTCATTGACGGGCCTTATACTTCATATGACCTCAATACCCTCCTGAAGGCAAAAACACAGGGCAAATACGGTGTGGTGCTTGGCACAGGTGATACACTTTCAGGTGATGCTAGCCGGATTGATGTCGCAAACGCTTGTGTAGAATCTCTTTTTTACCCAAGGAGTTCCAGAAAAATTTTTGAAATAGTTAATAAGGGAGAAAGACCGCCTGTTATTGACTGGGAAACTCTTTTTACTGGGCTGGAGTGAGTGGGAAAAAGACAGGGGGTAGGGAGGCAGAGCAGAGAATTCCTAACTCAGCGCTCCCAAAGCCACGCATCCTGTTTGGCCAATGCCCAATCCCCCAAGCTTAATGACTAATGACTAATGACGTAATTTGTTACCTCTAAAGACGGCAAACACCACTCAGACATTACGGTTCACCCTAATTACTGAAAGTATTAATTCTCATACATTAGACAAAGTGAAAGCAAATTAATCCATGAATCAACTTAAAAACATTGAGTTGTTTAACCGTCATAACAGAGGTTCGGGAAACCACCCTTCATGGATCTCAATATATATATCAGCATAGTCTGGAGTTATAAGCCCAGAAAAGCCAAACTAAGGTATTAATGCTGAACTGGCTGATTTCTTGACCCTGTTGGTTCAAAATTTAGTCCTTTATATTCTCATTCATTCATTTAGTAGTTATACGGAGCCAGCACCTAAAATGGCAAAAGTAGTTGGAATTGACTTAGGTACAACGAACTCCTGCGTAGCAGTGATGGAAGGTGGTAAACCCACAGTTATTGCTAATGCAGAAGGTTTTCGGACAACACCATCAGTGGTTGCATTTGCTAAAAATGGTGATCGCTTGGTTGGTCAAATCGCCAAACGTCAAGCGGTAATGAACCCCGAAAATACGTTTTACTCTGTCAAGCGCTTTATTGGACGCCGCTTTGACGAAGTTACCAAGGAGACGACTGAAGTTTCTTATAAAGTCCTGAGTAGCGGCGGCAATGTCAAGCTAGACTCTCCAGGCGCTGGTAAGCAATTTGCTCCAGAAGAAATTTCTGCACAAGTTCTCCGCAAACTGGTTGAAGACGCTAGCAAATACTTGGGTGAAACTGTAACCCAAGCTGTAATCACTGTCCCAGCATACTTCAATGACTCCCAACGGCAAGCAACCAAAGATGCTGGGAAAATAGCAGGTATTGAAGTTCTACGGATTATCAACGAACCTACAGCCGCTTCTCTGGCATACGGCTTTGATAAAAAGAGCAACGAAACAATTCTGGTATTTGACCTTGGTGGTGGTACTTTCGACGTATCCGTGCTGGAAGTTGGCGATGGAGTTTTTGAAGTATTAGCTACATCCGGTGATACCCACCTTGGTGGTGACGACTTTGATAAAAAAATAGTTGACTTCTTAGCTGAAAAGTTCAAGAAAGACGAAGGCATCGATCTACGCAAAGATAAACAAGCTTTACAACGTTTGACTGAAGCCGCAGAGAAAGCGAAAATTGAACTTTCTAGCGTCACCCAAGCAGAAATCAACTTACCATTTATTACTGCTACTCAGGATGGGCCTAAGCACCTAGATACAACCCTGACTCGCGCTAAATTTGAAGAACTTTGCTCTGACTTAATCGACCGTTGCCGGATCCCTGTGGAAAACGCTCTCCGGGATGCCAAGTTAAGCAAGAACGATATTGATGAAGTCGTATTAGTTGGTGGTTCTACCCGCATTCCCGCAGTACAACAAATTGTCAAGCAGGTATTGGGTAAAGATCCTAACCAAAGCGTTAACCCTGATGAAGTTGTGGCAGTAGGTGCAGCAATTCAAGCTGGGGTCTTGGCTGGTGATGTTACTGGCATCTTGCTGTTAGATGTGACACCGCTATCTTTGGGTGTTGAAACATTGGGTGGCGTGATGACCAAAATTATCCCCCGCAACACCACAATTCCCACCAAGAAATCTGAAGTGTTCTCCACCGCTGTGGATGGTCAAACCAACGTAGAAATTCACGTCCTCCAAGGCGAACGCGAATTTTCTAACGATAACAAGAGTTTAGGAACCTTCCGCCTCGATGGCATTCCTCCTGCACCACGTGGTGTTCCCCAAATTGAAGTCGTGTTCGACATTGACGCCAACGGTATCCTCAATGTCACCGCTAAGGACAAAGGTACTGGTAAAGAACAGTCCATCAGCATAACCGGCGCTTCCACCCTCGATAAAACTGACGTTGACCGGATGGTGAGAGAAGCTGAACAAAACGCCTCAAGTGACAAGGAACGGCGTGAGAAGATTGAACGCAAGAACCAAGCCGATTCTTTGGCATACCAAGCTGAGAAACAGCTACAAGAATTGGGTGATAAAGTTCCTGCTGCTGACAAGACCAAAGTTGAAGGTTTGGTAAAAGAACTGCGGGAAGCGATCGCTAAAGATGACGATGAACAAATCAAGAAGCTGACCCCAGAATTGCAACAAGCATTATTTGCCGTAGGTAGCAACATCTATCAACAAGCGGGTGGCGGTGCTGCACCTGGCGCTGAACCTCAAGATGGCAGTTCCTCCACTGCTGGCACAGGTGATGATGTGATTGACGCTGATTTTACAGAAAGCAAATAATTCCCCTATTTTTTGAGGAAGATTATTTTGTCCCACCTCATATTGCCCATCCAAGCTTTGGCTTTGATGGGATTTTTTTAACTTTTGAAGTTAGGAGTTAGAAATAATATGACTAGGGACTGAGAAATAAAAAATATATCCCCTGTTCACAGTCAACAGTCATCAGTCAACTCTTAACATTCTTATGCCTTATGCTCAAGCACCTTGGATACTTCATGGCTATGGTATTCAAACTCTGCATTTGGTGAATATTGAAGAAGTGCGCCCTTTAATTCCCTCAGAGTTAGAAATTATTTCTGTATGGCCTGGTAAAACTTTTGGTAGTGCATATTTATCTAATTACAAAACAAGCCCTGTATTAGAGTACAATGAGCTAATTATTGTCCCGGCTTTGGTTCATTACCAAAGAAAAATCGGCGCTTGGATTTCGCACATTTATGTAGATAATACTGATTCTGTGGCTGGTGGTAGAGAAATTTGGGGACTACCGAAGCAACTAGCTAAGTTTACCTTGGAAGAAAAATCTACTACTGTACATCAAGGAAACCAGAAATTGTGTAGTTTTAACTATCATCGACAAAGCTGGGCATGGCCTACCCAATTAAGCGCGTCTACTTTCAGCGCTAAGAGTACTAATTTAGTGATATTCTCCGCTGAATTTAATTGTCTATTAAGTTTGATTGGTTCTCAGTTAGAAATCCCCGCTGAAAGTCCTTTTTCTGGAATAGGTTTAGGTCAGCCTTGGTTAACTG
The DNA here is from genome assembly GCF_005869855.1 of Nostoc sp. PA-18-2419. GTDB lineage: Bacteria > Cyanobacteriota > Cyanobacteriia > Cyanobacteriales > Nostocaceae > Nostoc. The sequence continues at coordinate 160,146 of NZ_SZNH01000014.1, forward strand.
TGCGTTATCAGCAGCTAAATTTGCGAATTCATGCGCCAAAAGTCCTTGGTGAAATACACGTCTAGCGATTTCCAGATTTTTAACACTAGCAAGCTAATGTCTGAAACAAGGTACTTTTTATATATTCTAGTCATAATTGGGAATATTGACAATCTTTAGTAAAGTATTCAAAATTACTAGATAATCTAAAATTACTTGATAAATTGCTAATTAGACGAATAAAATGAGGTGATACAAATTTATTTAAGCAGGTATATTATCTGATGTTCATACTAAAGTCAATTAAGCAATTTAGAAAATGAGTAATAGTTGGATAAATGATAAATATAATTTAATAGAAAATATTATAAGATGCTATCCAGATTTACAGGATGTTTTAGAAATATATAATTTTGAGCCTTCAATTAAGCAAGAAGGTTGCCGCTTAGTTGTTGTGCAACCAAAAGTAGCGATCGCCTGTAAATTACCTAAAACTTTTGGAGAAGGTAATTGTCAAATAAATTTCAGCAACATCTTTTTAAAAGGTCTAAAAATTAGTTTAAACCATCAAGATATTTTGGGTCAATTAATGACTGGAATAAACACCCAGCCGCATTGGGGCTGTCGTCAATTTTTGAAACAGCTAGATAAAAATAATTTTGAAGTATATTTAGGAAAAACAACAGTTATTTTATCCGAGTTAGAAACATTAGATTTATGTTTGTGTATTGATACAGTTTGCCAAGAGTATAAAAAATTGATAATTAAATTTGAAAATTCTTTAGAAACATGGGATTTTGAATTTTTAAATGTTGCAAATAGTCGTGGTTTTCTACTGTTTTCTGTAGGACAAAAATTATGGAAGTTAATGCAGCAGTTTGCTGATGAGTTTGATTATACTAAAGGTAAATCAGAATGGCATTTATTTCATAATGAAGATATCTCAATTCGAGTGAGTCGAGGAATTTGCGATCATACATTTATCTCGCCCAGAATTGATAATAGTAATTTTTCGATATGGTCTCAGGATAAAATAAATATCATTTATTTTATAAATGATGTTTATTTACAATCTCTTGAAAGAGGTAAAGTAACTTCTTGGCAGCAAGACATCGGACTACGCGGAACCTGGACAGCTAAATATACTAAGCAATGGTTATTAGAAAAATATATTCCCAAAGTTATTAATTATTATCTAGATAAATTTCAATTATCTGAAGCTGAATTACTATCTGAAATAATAAATTATCAAGGCGATGCCTACGGCGGCAAGCTACGCGTACAGATAAAAGAGATTAATGAGATTAGAGATTTATTACCTTATCTTCACGATATCCAGTCATGGTTACATATATATAAAGAAAATATTGCTACTACACTGTTGCAATCATATTACCAAACATTTACGGATTTGATCCGCAATACTGATTCTTCCATAATAGGCATAGACTATATTATGAGAAATTTATTTAGGATGAAGTGGAAGAATACACAAGAAGAAATTCCTCAAGATTCCATACGCTGGAATTTTAAATATGCTCTGAATTATTTAGATGAACAAGTAGCAAGAATAAATACTATTAAATATGAAAATAGTTTGAAAGCAGATTTGATAACTAGGACATTTATCTGGATAATAGAAAACGGAAAAATTAGTTTTTCTCAAGCTCACTTAAATACTGCTAAACATGCTTTGCAACCACTTTGGGAACAGAGCCGCTTTGAAATGCGCCATGTATTTATTAATCGATAAAGCTAGATAATATCTTGTAGATTTAACACAAATCCAGGTAGAATATCTTTTCCTGACAAAGTAGTAGGATTGTTGGCGTTGCTGAATAAAGGGATGAATTAATTTATATAGGTACAATTTGATACTTCAAATAATGAAGTAATAATTTAATTGAGTGTCTCAGCATTTGTTCTGATTTGGAATAGCATAAAGTTTTTCTGTGAAGGCGTGCAAGATAATGACGTAATCGGGTATTTTCATTTTCTACTCGCGTCATATATGTTTTACTCACAATTTGATCTCCATTGGGTATAAAACTAGGGTAAACTTTCCAGCCATCGGTCACATAAAAATAGCTTTCCCACTGTTTCACAATTTCCCATAATGGCTCA
>NZ_SZNH01000065.1 GCF_005869855.1 Nostoc sp. PA-18-2419
GCGTCTGGGTAAATTTGAACCATTTCGGCTAATTCGCTCACGAAATCATCTAGCCTACCCTTCATGGCTCCACCTTGCTTTTTGGGTTCTAGATGTCCTTGCACTCTATGAAGTTGGATTAGCTTTTGCACATAGCTTTTTGCTACACCAAATTGCACGGCAACCTTTCTTATTGAAGTACCACCCTTTTCGTAAGTATTTACTATTTTTTCTCGTAAATCGATTGAGTATGCTTTCATTTTAAGTCTTGATGCACCAATACTATGTGTACCTCATTTACCTCGAAATTGCTGTAAGTGGAGTAATTTTGGAGGATTGGTTTGTTATCATTCCTCAGATTTGAGTATGTAGAACTGTATTTCTGCATACTGAAATAAGCAATTAATAAGGTGGAAAGGTAATCCCTAATCCATCCATTAGCTTTCTGCTTTTTGCTCATGATATTCAGTGATATGCTTATATACTCCCTCTGGAAACTGTAAGTCCTTGTAAAGCATCTGGATTATCAGGATTCGGGCAGATGGGAAATTTTTACTGAAACTGCTATTGAAAAACACGCTCACGCCGAGGCAGGTTATAGTCTTTACCTTGCACAAAAAAAGTTACACCCAAAGCAAAGATAACAGAACTATTTCCAGGTTTGTCTGTAGTTTAACCTCTGCAATGACGGGGAGTAATCACAAAGCATCAGTGCGATATATGGATTCAATCAACTCCTCAACTTCTTCTTCATTTAAGCATTGTTTGATTTGAGAATTGAACCACTTTATCTCTTCGGATTCTGTGTTTTGGACTTGGTAAACCAGTAATGTTCCTGCAACACGGGCAAAAGTAAGGGGTGATGGGGAAAGGTGGTTAAGTAGATCGGATGCATTCTGGTATATTTGCATGACTGATGTATCATCTAAAGGAGATCCCAATTGAGCGGAAAGCTGTTTTAGGTTCTCTTGAATAGACAAATCAAAGTCTAGCTCTTCTTCATGTGAAATAGGGTTACTCATAAACGCTGACCAATTAATGCAATAAATTGACGATTTGGCCTGGCTATTTCGGCTCGAATCTCTACCACTTTGTCACATTTATTAGGTATCTTCATCGGCTAAAAAGCATAACTGACGAGATTAACTTTCAATCTTACAGGTAACTGAGGAAAACATTTTTATAGCAAGCAATCATTATAAATTAATTTTTTCTGGCTATGTTGTAGTCTTACAGGCTGTAATCATCGATCCACTAGCTAATAATACTCGCGCTCACCGCTTCTATGAACGTCTTGGCTTCAAATTTATTCAATATCGACGATTCGGTGACGATGAGTGCTTTGTTTATCGCTTGAGCCGAACAGATTGGCATCATGAAAGTGAGATGTCCAAATGATAATTTGGCTGACTAAAGAGGATGATTTTTTCTAGTACTCGAGTTGTATGAATGACTAACACAAACAAATAATTTAAGGTAAAATGGATTTTTGGAAATGTAAGCTTATGCTTGTAGCTAATGCTCCTGTAGGAGTAGAGCGATCGCCCCAACATTCCCCTACTCCTGCACCATCACTACCAATTTTTCCAGCAGCGCCTCAATGATGCGCTATAGCTCTTCACCTGTGACTTCAGCTTTAGTAAGACATCGTTTATTGTGAAACTAAGCTCAGTCATTTCCATCTATTAAGCGACAACGGCTTTGGGTCTTGCAAGCAAGTTGAGAAGAACGCTCTCGTACAATAGTCGCTAAATCTGGTCGTCCTGTTAAGAAAAGTCGCCAATCAGCCCAAATCCCATATAGGAAGTTGGCAATAGTACCGATAACTGGTAAGGAAGTTGCAGCATAGACCCAACCCATCCCTAGAATTTCGTAAATGCGACGGAAAACCTCAACATCTTTAACTAGCGTTCCGTCTGGCAACACAGCATGAATACGCCCCATTGCAGTTTCATAGTTAACACCGCCATGTGCTTGGGGGTTGTAGTCATCAGCTGCAATATCTACAAACGCCACCAGCCCTCGACCCGCGTCCCGCTTCTTCAAAAAGTTAACCTCACGCAGACACAAGGGACATTGACCGTCATACAGCAGTTTGATTTTCCACGACGGCAGAGTGGATAAAGGCTGGTCTTGAGAGTTGTTACAACCGTAAGATTGGATTTGTGGTGAGGACATTTCGGGATCTTAACTAAGTTTATTTCCTTACATCAAGCGTAACGCCTCTCTTCATTAATAAATAATGCCTAATATGAATTACAAACGTCTCTTCGTCTTGTATATTTTTGAAAATTGCCACTGGAACGATCATCAGTTGGTTATGGGCAGTCGCGATTAGCTTGAGTAGTTTCTGTTTTGCTTCTTTGGCCAGTGGTTGTCCTGGGGTTTTACCCTGTTTCAGTTCCGGGGCATCGATGCCACAAAGCTCGACTGACATTTGGCTGCCATCAGTTTGACGAACTGTGATGCTGTCCCCATCTGCTACTTGGGTAGCGATCCATTCTTCGGTAAGCGCGATGGATGGCTGCTTAGTTCTTTGGAAAATCGAGATAGCGCTGATGGTAGCTCCAGCGATCGCAGTTAAGATTATGGTAGTTCTCCACAATGGCTTCATGTTGCTACATCTGTTGTTGCAGTATAAGAAATTACCATCTTAACTGCACTGAACATTTATTAGTGATTGTTTTTTCAAGTTATGTAAACAGAGTTCAATATTGGTTTTTCTAAGCTTAGAGCGATGCGTAGCTTGCCGCCGTAGGCATCGGTGTTATTCATCGAGTATAGGTAATTGGAGTTATGTATGATCTAGTAGAAAATTTGGTTTTAAGATTGGTTTTGCATATCCTTTTGGTAGAAAAGCTGTTACTGCGGGAAAAATGAAAGCAAGACTATATTTTTAATACAATGAAGATATTCAGTTCTTGTGAAATTCCGAGAACAAGCTATAGTTTTACTTATCTCTTTGGGGAGTTTGCAGTTCAAGGAACAGTTTCTGGTTTCTTTGAAATATGTAAGCTTTTTGAATCTGCTGCTGATTACTATAGAACTAAGGGAATTAAACAATGGAATCAAGGCTATGATCTAGAGAAAATATATTATAATATCATTCAAAAAGAGACTTTTATTATTAAAAGTGAAAATGGTGTTTTACTATGCACTTTTGCTATTTCTGAAAAACTACCCGACTATTATCCTGAATATCTAAAGACAGAAACAAATATTTGGATTGTTAAAAGTTATGTACAAAATTACAAGAATTAACTTGTCTAGGGAAGAAGGTTATAAAAAAAATAATTCAAGCTGCTATTGATAATCATATTTCTAAAATATATTTAGATTGTGTTATTGATAATCCTAGCCTAGAGAAGTATTATAAAAGATTTGGATTTGAGCGTATAGTAATAGTTAAGCATCCAAAATATTGCCAGGATATGGTAGTTATGGTGTTAGGTGTTTAAAACAAATATTGTATCAGTCTTGAAGTTTAAGACTAATTATTTTTTTAAAAAACTAAGTATGAGTTCAATCACCGAAACAATTACGATTAATGTTGAAACTGATGACAATGACCAGTATGTTTGTCAATTATCGTCTTCTGTTGACCAGCCCACAGATGAAATTCGTTGCTCTGGGCAAACCAGAGAACACGCTATAGCCATTGCATTGGAGCAGTTAGCCAGTAAATATCGTCAGATTGCCGAAGAGGATCAAAATAAGGATTGGCTTGCAGTAGAGCGTTCTGAGTCGGGAGAAGCAATACAAAAGCATTATCATGTGATTTTACATTATGAACGCCTTGGGAGAGCAGAGTCTAAATTTGAAGCTATGCAAGACACTTTAATGGGAAATACAGTAGTTGAAAATGCCAAAGTTACTTTAATTGAGATTAATGAAAATTTACCAGTCCAGCCTTTAGCTTGATAGCGTTGAGGCAATTGTAAGTGAAACCAAAGATGAGTATCCAAGTAATATTTGCTATATCAATGGAGTGAAGTGCTGGGCTGATGAAGCTCAGTTTGGGGTATTGAGATTGAAACGATGATAAATGATGATTTTTCTAATCACTAGTAAACTGTATTTAGATTATTAACTTATACCTAGTGTTTAACTGTGGTCTATCAAATTAGGTGCAATTGCGCCCTATCAAATGGGAACCATGTTATATAATTGCGTTCCTGGGCACTATGAAATTATTGCATTTTCTCAAATCCAAACCAGTCATTATAGTCTTAGCGATTGCAGTAAACATCACTGTCATTGATGTACACTTTTCTAGTTCAAATCCTCCCATAGGCAAGAGTACAATTACTCAGTCCCAACCACAAATTCAACTTGTTCACACACTGACTGGGCATAAAAAAGTGACTTTCGGTGTTCGAGCAGTGGTGATTAGCCCAGATGGACAAACCCTCGTTAGTGGAGGTAGAGATGATACAATTAAATTCTGGAATCTACGTAATGGAAAATTGCTACGTAGTTTAAACGCTGATTCCGATGGTGTTACTTCAATTGCGATTAGTCCAGATGGCAAGAGGATTGTAAGTGGTGGAATAACTACCCCAACAATGAAGGTTTGGGATTTACGCACTTTTCTTATGCTTAAGAGCGAAAGTGGGCATACCCAACCAGTAGAAACCGTTGCGATTAGTTCAGATAGTAGATTGATTGCTAGTGGGAGTGACGATGGCACAATCAAGCTTTGGGATTTACACACGCTTAAGCTGCTTGATATCATTACTACACACTCAGGATTTGTGAGTAAAGTTGCATTTAGCCCTGATATGCAAACCCTTGTAAGTGCTGGGGGTGGCGATGATAATACAATTAGGCTGATTGATTTGCAAACAAAAAAAACACGCCATATTCTCAAAGGACACAAAACCGGAGTTGATGCTATTGCCATTACTCCAGATAGCAAAAAGCTTGTTACTGGTAGTTTTGGTCAGCTAGTTTCTCGAAATCGTGCGATTAGTACCCTAAAGTTATGGAATCTTCAAACTGGAAAACTGCTGCATGAGTTTACTGATAATTTTAGTTCAGTTGAATCGCTTGCCATCAGCTCGAATGGAAAAATTCTGATTTGCGGCAATTATGATGGCACTATTAAACTGTGGAGTTTAGAGACTTTAAAAATATTGCACACATGGAGGGATGGTTCCAGTTCGGTTTTAGGGCTTGCTCTGAGCCTGGATGGTAAAATCCTTGCTAGTAGCAATGAGGATAGCATTATACATATTTGGCAAATTAAATAACTGCATTAGCCCTATTTTCGGCGCACGCGAACTTCTAAAACGAGAAGCTGGTTACAGATGCAGAACTTAACTTTCACTATCGATATTCTTGCTCAAAAAGTACGACTAATTTCAAAGAAAAATTTTCACCAGTTTTTGGAGTTGCTAGGGAAGCCCAGAATAAAGGTAGTATTTGAAGATGATGGAATCCCCAAGAAGTTATTACGATGCTGAGTTTGGACAGATTATATTGGAAGATAACCAATGGACTTTAGCACAATGTGCTGTTTTGGGTGATCGCCGTATACGGATTTGTGTGGATTTTGAACAGGGCTGATTGGGGAACTTTCATCGCTTCAGCGTGAAGCTATTCGGCAAGCTCTAGCCTTGCCACTCGATGTGTTACGCATCACTACTCCTTTGGTGCTGCAAAATTATGATGTATATCGTGACATGATTGGAGATGAGTCAATGCCGCTGTTGGCTAATCCCATTCAGGTTTGGGATCAGGTTACTTTCTCATATATCTATGTACCGCCACACGTTGAGTATGACCTGGATATTGCTACCTTTAAGTTAATAGCTGAATGTGATTGGGAGCCAGAACACGGTTTAGAAGTACGCTTTTGCAATGGAGTAGCAGACGATGTAGATCAGATAGGTGAAACAGGACGGTAAAGACTATATAGCTTATATACTGTGCTGCCACTTGGGTAGCTATCCATTCTTCGGTAAGTGTGATGGAAGGCTGGTTAGTCCTTTGGAAAGTCAAGATAGCGGTGATGATACCTCCAGCGATCGCAGTTCAGATTATGCTGGTTCTCCACGATGGCTTGATGTTGCTCCCTCTATTGTTGCAATATAAGAAATCACAATTCTTTTTCGCACTGAACATTTCTTAGCGATTTTTTTTCAAGTTATGTAAACAGTTGAACATTATTACAATCTCTACATTTACGCGCCCKTAGCTTTTCGCCTTCTCCCCACCCAGCTCCATCAGCACGGAAATACACCCACTGACTTACTGATTCTCCAACGGTACGACCCCTTCACAAAATTTTGTGAGCCGCAGATAGGACATGGCGTTTCTTGTGGGCTAAGGTTTTCGTGATTCGGTTGGTTGTTCATGAGCTTCCCTCGATAATTTCTGAGTGTAATCTTCAGCAGCTATTGGGCGAGAGTACGATCGCTATCATTTGAGATTGAATTACCTGACTGATAATTTTATTTCCAACAATCATCACCGTAAAAGACTTTCTGTTGTCCGTTGGGTAAAAATCTCGCGCACCATCCGTAATCTAGATAATGCTTCACTCTTGTGTCAGGGAAAGCTTTTGTTGATATTCTCTGTACTCTCTGTCTTTATGCTGCCAGTATTTCTCAACTGTTTCTTTAGCAGCGATTGCACTATCGTATTCATCTCCACCTTGGCTTAATAATCGCTGTTTGGTTTGCTTTCGTAAGTCAGAAACAATCTTGCCATTAACTTTACGCGTTTTTGACCAATCTAGAATCATTTTAGGATAGTTACTAGTTTCAATATATTTCTCTTGTTCAATTTCTAGTAAACTGTAGCCGCGCAGTTCCGGTATCCAGTGATAAATAAAGTCTCCTAGTGGGTCTTTTTCGGCAATATTTTTCGAGGGATTATAGATACGAAAAGTATCACTAAGTGGATTAGTTGCACCAGCTTGCATTTGCCATTGCCAATTATTTATTGCTAAATCTCCATCGATTAAATAGTTCATGTAGTGTTTAGCTCCGTGATGCCATGAAATTCCACAGTTGATAGTTAAAAATGTCGCGCACATTGCCCTCATGCGAAAATTCATCCAACCCATTGTTTGAAGTTGTCGCATACTGGCATCAACCAATGGGAAGCCTGTCATTCCTTGTTGCCATGCCTGAAATAATTCTTGTTTTGCTCCTGACAATGTTTCTGGTGTATATAGTTGATCAAACTCCCTGTAGCGATTAGTGTAAGCAATTTCTGGATGAAAATAGAGTCGCTGTGTAAAACTATCATGCCAGCGCAAACGGTCTCGAAATGCTTTGAGGGAGAATTCTGCTTTGGGTTGAGTTTTTAATTCTTCTGCCCTAACTTTAGTGCTTTGGTAAATAGTGCGAGTTGAAATAGTCCCAAAAGTCAGGTGTGGTGATAAATGAGATGTAGCACCAAGCTGTGAGAGCATTGGGCGAGAAAGTTTTCAATGGTAGCCAGAGTATCTTTTTTTGAGAAATGAGTCTAGTTGAGCTTGTGCTTGTATTTCACCCCCTGGAAAGTAAACTTTCTCGATTTCCCAGAAGCAACGGTATTTCTGTTTAAGTTCTTCAAATGTTAGCTGTGGTAGATTGAGTGTAATTTGAGGTGTATTAATAGTTGCTGGTGTTTTATACTGGGATTGTCTTTGATAGGTGTAGTATTCGTTAAACCACTCCTCACGTTGCTTTGCTGATTGCAGAAAGTTGTTTAGTCCAATGTGGTAATCAAGGTTTAACTGCTTGTAGAAATCAACTATAGTTTTATCCCGCCTGATACCATACTCTACCTGCACATCACGGTTAAAGAAAAGCTTGGGGCTATATCCCTACTCAATTAATTGCTTTGTTAAGCCTTGTACTATGTCTAGAGAATTACCTTCAAATAGGTATAATTGACTGCCTAACTTTTGGAGATTAGAGTTAAGCTTTTCCAAAGACTCAAATAAGAACCTAACTCTCTTCTTTCCGACATCAGTCCAGGTATAAAACCAAGGGTCAATAATGAAGAATGGTTTTACTGCTGCACCATTATCAGTTGCTAGTGTGACAATTTCGTTGTCAGTTAAACGCAAATCTCGACGAAACCACAAAAGGTGCATAGCTCAACTTACTCTCATCTACAATACATTTGTACTCTCCTAATGTACCCATTAATTCAAAGTCGCCACAATAATAGCCGTACATAGTTAATTTTCGTATGCTACTTGATTGTTAGTCGTTTTCCCCCTTTCGTGACAAGAGGAAGTAATGAATGGTAAAGTAAATTTCCTTTACTTGCAATGCTTCAGGGTGATTTATGAACAAAGGCGAATTAGTAGATGCTGTAGCAGCAAAGACCAACATCACAAAAAAGCAAACCGATGAAATCATCAGTGCTTTTTTGTCAGTCGTTACTGAGGCTGTAGCCAATGGGGATAAGGTAACGCTGATTGGCTTTGGCACGTTCGAGCGACGCGATCGCTCCGAGCGTGAAGGGCGTAATCCGAAAACCAATGAGCCAATGACTATCCCAGCGACCAAAGTGCCTGCGTTTTCTGCTGGAAAACGGCTTTGTTGCATGAAAGAAAAAAAAGACACACTAATCCGTGATTGAAGTTGAAATTAACCTTCAATTTTGTAAGTGTCGGGCTTGCCTAACTGGATCATGCGATTAAGGGCGGCACATTGTAAAAATAACTCGACAGCTTGATTGTCAAAAAAGCGCCGTCTTAACTTGCCACCAAAAATGAGCTTGAGCCGAAACATAGCAGTCTCAGACAAAGAACGGCGATGATATCCGCTATCAAGTTTCCATTGTTTGCGTCCAACTTGATGTATTTGACGCAGATTCTCATTTCTGGGATATGGCTGTACTTGAGTGTTTGGGTGCTGTTGAATTTTGGCGTTGCTGCGCGGTGGAATTATCGCTCTCGCCCCCCGTTGTGAAATGGTGTCGTAACAACCTTTTGTGTCATAACCACCATCACCGCACACTTGCTCTATGGGCTGTTCAATCTGCTCCAATATGTCTGGTAACACTTCACAATCAGCGACATCATTAGTAGTCACTACTGCACCCAAAATTTCACCACTTTCTGAGTCAACTCCTAGATGCAGCTTGCGCCATGTCCGTCTTTTACTAACCCCATGTGTGCGGACTTTCCATTCACCTTCGCCATAGACTTTCACCCCGGTTGAATCCACCACGACATGAACAGCATTATTCTTTGGAATGACTGGCATCTCTACCGACAACTTGCTTAGACGACGAGATAGGGTAGAGTGATCTGGCACTACTAGCTCAATTCCCATGAGCATGAACAGCGATTCTAAAAATCCCTCTGCTTGTCGCCCTGGTAAATGAAACACCGATTGAATTGTTCCCATTGTGGCGATCGCCGTATCTGATATTGATACCACGATGTAAGGTCAGTATACTGAAAATATTTTTTAAATCGGATTTGCATGGCTATTACTTCATTGCCAAAGTTTTTGGATATGTTGCTTAAGCGACACAAGAACTCTTTGCATTCCCCAAAAATCTTTATCACAACACTTGAGTACAAGTACTTTAGTCAAATTCAAAACTATAAGCAATGCAACGAGTACATTAAAACTAGAACCGAGAAAGGACTGTAGATGTTTAATGTTCAACCTTTGAGGAGAATTAAGGAAATCATTGATTAATGCAATAGCTAGGGATGGGTAGCCGAGGACTTGCCTCCATAGCATCGGCAGTACAGCCCAAAGAAAATATCCCCAAATACTGAAGCTAAGAAGTGTATATAGTATAAGCGTGACTGTAACTAACATTGACCAGGGCAATGACTGCACTGGTTGGTGACGCAGCCGGGCAAGGAAATGGTGAACAATGCGTAACGGCTGTTGACCTAAGTTGGTTACGCCCATTGCATCTGCTACAACCCAATAGCCATCGGATTTGAATACTGGATTGAGCATAAACAGGCAGCTACTTGCAATCAATATAAGAGCAACCTTAAGTGGCTCCCAGCCTGAGAGCTTATAGACGATTACGTAAAGGGCAGCTACAATTAGTTGAAAAAAGATACCACCCAAGTCAACAATTACGCGCTGCCACCGTAAAAGTTCCCAGGCAGCACTGACATCACTATAAAAGGCAGGGAAGATTAGGTAAATAGTGCCACCAATCTCTCCCGCTTTGGCACCATAACGTACACAAGCGCTGGCGTGTCCGAGTTCGTGTATGAGTAACGAAATCAGAAACAGCACGTAACCACGCCAGAAGACCGTCGGGGTAACATTTAGTGAAAGATCATGTTGCGGGGCTATTGCTGTAGCCAAAATAACTCCGGTCAAAAGGCAACAAGCTATCACCGGATGAAATACTACTGATAGATAAGAAGCGATTATATTAACAGTTGCCTTTGGAAGAAAACAGCAGCGTAGCAAAAAGCCTGACGGACTATGGTTAGCACTATATTCGATCTTTGCAATCCGCTCAACAACATTTTGATAAGCCACCTCGACAGTAGCTAACGATATACTCCGCCCCATTTGCTGACTAAGGATATTAGCTAGTGTTCCAAATGACACACCTGAGCTACGCTGTACAAGCAGTTGATACGCGATAGGCGAAAGTCTAATGTAGCTACCACTCTTACCAACCAGCAAATATACTGGTTGACCTTCAGAGGTGTCAACAACTAATCGCTCCTTGAGTCCTCGCTCTGCAAAGGTTTTTGGATCGATCTGCTCCTGCTGTGAATCAGTAACTGAATGCGCCTGCTGGCGTTGCCGTTTAACCATTCAACGTGCTTCCTCTCGGGAAAATTACACTTTGGTGAAGGCTTGCAATCACGCTATTAAATGTGACTAACTCACCGTAATGATGTAGGAGTCTACTGTTTTGCCCCACTGACTATATCTGACTTGTTCACAGATACGTTCTCGAGCAATCGATTCCAAGTGATCGCAGCCTTTACGACATAGGTACTCGTAATTGTTCGGCTGCCATAGGGTTCGTTCATTCTGGGACGAATAAATTGAATGCTTGGCCAACTATTATCATCTTCCTGGCTGTGCTGGAGATAGACCAGTGCCCGCTCGACTCGATTAAGATCGCCTGTATGGCTGTTGCACTCCTGAGCAGTTGCCAGTCCTAGCAGAGCCAACGCTGTACTCAGGGGATCGCTCTCATCTTTCAAACCCCAGCCCCCATCATCTCTTTGATGGCTTCGCAGGAAGCTGAGGGCCCTCTCAATAGTAGGCGAATTAGGTTGAGCAACAGTAAACAGCCGCAGGCAGACATAGGTTCCGTAGTACGAACCGTAGTACCACCTGCTTACCCAACTCCCGTCAGCTTGCTGTTGGGATTCTAGGTACGTCATTCCGTGCCAAATTGTCTGTGTGAAGCGCTCCTGGTCGTAGAGCATTAACGCATACAGCAGATTGGCCATTACTTCGTTGTCTGGGCCAGTACCCCATTTAGACTGATTAAATTGTACCTGACGCTCCTGCTGAGGAGTGCGCCCCGTAGCAGGCACAATCCAGGTCTCGAAAGAGCCATCAGCGCGAACGTTATCTTGCAACAATACCGCAAGAGGTGTTTCGCAATATTCAGCTACCTCTGCTTTTCGCCCAGCACGCAGTAGAACCTGCATAACCTGACCTAGATCGTCAGCGTCTGGCGCTAGCTCCGGTACACTAGAAAAGTAGCTCCATCCCCCAATCCCAGAAGTAAGCCGACAGCTAACCAAGTAGCTAGCCTCGTAATCTATGACCTGCTGAAACTGGTCATGAAGCAGTTCGTTGGCATCACATAGGGCATCAGCAATTAGCGCTCGCTGAAACACGTCACCGTAGTGATACTCCTGGGCTGTGCTGAACTCCTCCTCTTGAGTCAAGTGCATAATGTGTCGTGCCTCACCAAAGCCCAACCGCCACTGCTGAACAATGAAACGCAATCCATCCCAAATTATCTCCTGCCACTGACTCTGTGCCGAGGGAAGAGTCAGGACAAACTTTGGTTGTGAGCGCACACGGTGAAGGTTAGCGTCCACAATCCGCTCAATATCTTGCAAGAGCGCTTGGCAGCGATGGCGCAACTTAGCTGTAATAGTGTGCCATTCAAAGCCAAGCAGGTTTGCTGTTATCCCATCAGCGCGCTCAAGTGACTCAAGGGCTAACTCTACGATATAGCGTGCATGCCCATCATAGTAAATTTCACGTGCTAGTATGTCCTTCCAGCGTGTCATTTCTTCGTTGTTACCTTGTGCAGGTCGCTCGTGAACAATGCGTGAGAGGAGCAATGAGGGAATTCCACTGTATAAATCTTCCTTCCAATCAAGGAGGTCATCTGACATTTGGCATGCGATGTTGAAGTGGTTGATCGCCTCTATTAACGGTTTGAGTAAACTGTCATCCTGCGCCAGTTCAGCTAATCCAGCAATGGTGGCTTTAGAAATGCCATTTTTGCCGACAGCGATTTGGAGTGCCACTGCCTCGGAATATTCCTGCCAAGGCTGGTCTCCTGAAGCGAAGCGATGCTCATAAACACAGGCTTTGGCATACTCCACTACGTAGTCATGGAAGCGTTCCCAAAAGGCTGTCTTCGGTGGGAAGATTTGGTGCAACAGATAATAAGCCTCTAACTGCCGCGCTTGAGTAAATAATATACTCGTCGATAAATCAACGGTAGCCGTACAATCCATTATTTTGTCGTAACGAAAGATTGAACTGGCAAAGAGACGGCTGGCAAGATTAAGAGGTCTAATATCTGCTAATGTTAATGACGGAAATGCTTTTAGAAAAAGATAGGGGTAGTACTCATAGATTGTTACCTGCGAACTGGAAGTCAGAGCAACTTCATCTGACCAACGCTCTAGCAAGCGACCTACAGCCTTCCTAGTTTCTTCAATCTCTTGCTGTATATGCAGTGAAAAGGGTGGTGAAGACAATGCTTCAAAGGATTGGAGAGACAAAAATTCACCTCAAAACTTTACTGAGTAGTTTTCTTACAAAGATACAGTTGAAACGGATTAATTTCTATCAGGAGTAACGCATGTGGTCTAATAGTTAGGACGGTGCAACAATGAGCTGCACCGTTCCCTCTATACTAATTTTGAGAAAATTAACTTATATGGGTTCGTTCGGTCCAAATATTTCCCATCCCGCTGGAGATGCCGCAGCAGTGGCTAGCTCTAAGCGACGTTCTAGTTCTTGAACATCTAGGGCTTGGATGTCGAGGTTTTCGATCTCATGCGCGTCCACGGAAACGATTTCATGCTCGTGCTTTTCGGCATTTATTGGTTCAAATTGTTTAAATTGCATACTGTTTCTCCATGTTGTAGTTTTTAGAGCAGGTTGCGATTAAATTCAATACAAACTTAGGGCAAGTTATGTTGTCTAGCATTAGACACTTGAATTTTCTCCTTCCACTTACTTTTTGTCTCTATACTGACATCAGGACAAAACTAAAAATTTTCGCGGTAATTTCGGATTATTACAAAAGTTCAAATTTCACCTGACATCAACTATAAAATGCAAACATAACTCACGTGACCATACTTATGGTCATATCTACTAACTGTTAAGTTCACCAAAAATATATTTAATAAGGCTTTTTGAGAAATTTCTGCGAAAAAGTTAAATTTGAGCTTGATAACTAGATAGTACACCCTAGTTATCCAGGCATCAAACATCAAATTATGGATTCTATTGATTGGGACTTCAAACAGTCACAGGGATCTCAAAACTACTTGTGCAAGTATTTACCAGGAGATCCTCTATGACAAACATACACGCCATCACTAATCTAAACCAGCAACTCCAGCGTCTGGTTGCCGAAGCCTGTTCCCATCCAGCAAGAAGTTTGATGCGGCGGCAAAAACTTAGTGAGATAGTTAGAGTTGTGATGAAATCGGGCAAACTATGGAAAGAGAATACACCTTACTATAATGATGCTCTGCAACAAACTTGGTTATATTTCTGCCGAAACCCAGAGCAGTATAACCTAAACAGTTGTAGTGTAATCACCTGGCTGGACAATTGTCTCAAGTGGCGACTGCAAGATTTTCGCTCTCAAGAAGCCGAAATTCAAGCTAAGACTGTTCCCCTATCTAGCTTGTCAATTGAAAATATAACTAACACAATAGAAAGCTTGCCAGCAGCAGCTGATATTCCACCAATTTTATCAGAGACTTACCAATGGGTTATGACAGATCCAGACAATGATTTAACCAGCACCCATGTTAAAGGACGACCTGACGTAACGTGCCAAGTATTAATCCTGCGACGCTTGCCTCCAGAAACTCCTTGGAAAAACATCGCTAAGGAATTCAACTTACCCCCATCAACTGCGCCCAATTTCTATAAACGTGAATGCTTACCCCGCTTACGAAATTTTGCTCTCAGGCAAGGGTATCACGAAATTGGGCATTAAAGCAGAGATATCTATTGTAGAAGGTTATCTAGAAAGTGGAAGGAAACTCATGATTCATAGCACCAAAAACTTAGAAGAAAAATCTATTCCCGTTGCTATTACCCAAGCAGCGCTACAGACAGCACGCCTTTTTGCTGATCAACAGGTGACACCAGAAAAGAAAAAGCAGGTATATCTCAATACTTTAGCTGTATGTGCGGTAAATGATTACATGGAAATGATGAATATTTCCACAGATCCAAAAGCTAGTGACAGTTGGAATTATGCCATGCACTATTATGCAGATGTGGCAGACTTGAAGTTGAGCGGATTGGGTCACTTAGAATGTCGCCCCTTAGCTTCTGGTAATTTCTGCTACATTCCACTAGAAGTCCCGGATGACAGAATCGGCGTAGTTGTAGTTGAGCTAGATATAGAGCATCAAATTGCAACTCTAATCGGGTTTGCTAAAACACTAAAAGCTGGGGAACTTTTATTTAACTCCTTAGAGACTATTGAGGACTTACTTGCATATCTTGATTCACTTGAAAGTAAGGCGACAGAAGTTAAGTTGAGCTATTGGTTGCAAAATATAATTGATGCAGGTTGGCAGCCGATATCAGAAATTTTAGCACCAAAAACACCACAATTAGCTTTTCGTTATCGAAACGGAGTAACGCGGGGTAAGCTGATTGACATGGGGATACAGCTACCGGGACAATCACTGACACTAGTTGTTACACTTACACCAAAAAATTCACTAGAAATTCAACTGAAATTACAGGTGTATCCATCCGGTGAGCAAACCTACTTACCCAACAATCTGATTGTCAAAGTGCTAGATGAGAAAGGCACTACTATAATGGAAACGCGCACTATTCGTGGCAGTACTCATGTAACACTAGAGTTTAATGTTGAAATAGGAGAGCGTTTTAGCGTTAACTTGGAATTGGGAGATATTAACGTCACTGAAAAGTTTGTTATTTAAGCACATACGGTTGTCTATTGCTAGCCATGCAGAAGTTGGTTGTTTTGAAGCTAGATGGTGATTTAAGTCAGGGAGTAAAAGTCACACTGGAGATTGGAACAGAAGGTGATCGCCCCAGTATAGAAGTTCAAGGCTATTTGATCCCAAAACTAGAGATAATTGCAGATTATCAGCTTTGGCAAACTACCTACCGCAGTTTAACAAATTTTCGCATTACACCGGTGAACATTCATGTCGGAACTTCTCTTAATGAGCATCTTAACAACTGCCGCAAGTTAAACAATAAGTTAAGTGAGCAAATGAATAGTTGGCTTAAGTGTAACTCCTTTCGCCCAGTGAAGGAGAAATTACTCAAACAGCTAACGTTAGATGATACAGTCCGCGTACTAATCAAAACCAGTGACACTTGGCTACGTCGTCTTCCGTGGCATTTATGGGATTTTTTTGAGGATTACTCAAGAGCAGAAGTTGCTTTAAGCGCCCCAGAGTATGAATATCTGCCAAAACTAAAGATAAGTACTATTGGAGAAAAAGTAAAAATCTTAGCAATTCTGGGTAATAGTGAAGGAATCTTGATTGACAAAGACCGAGAGCTATTGCAGATGTTACCAGATGCACAAACAACTTTTCTGATAAAACCACAGCGCAGCCAGTTAAATGAACAACTTTGGGAACAAGACTGGGACATCTTATTTTTTGCAGGTCATAGTGAGAGCCTTGAGGATGGTAAAAGCGGTAATATTTATATTAATCAAACAGATTGCTTAACAATTGAGCAGCTTAAATATGGTCTATTGAAGGCTGTAAGCAAGGGGTTGCAGTTAGCTATTTTTAATTCTTGTGATGGCTTAGGACTAGCACATCAACTAGAAGACTTGCACATTCCCCAAATCATCGTGATGCGAGAGCCAGTCCAAGACTTGGTGGCACAAGAATTTTTAAAGAATTTCCTCAAAAAATTTTCCAGTGGCGAGTCTATGTACTTAGCAGTACGGGAAGCAAGGGAAAAATTACATGGCATTGAAGATAAATATCCTTGTGCGGTTTGCTTACCTGTAATTTGTCAAAATCCAGCGGCAGTACCACCAGCTTGGAAAGATTTTCTGATAAATTCCCAAACAGAAAATAGCAAGCCTCAGATTAATAAATATGGAACTCAAGCACAGTTGCGGTGGCGTAGTGTTCAAGTAGTACTGTTATCAAGTTTGGTTATTACTGGTTTGGTAATGGGAGTGCGATCGCTTGGGTTATTGCAACCATCAGAACTAAAAGCTTTCGACCAGATGATGGGACTACGCCCAGAGGAAAAACCAGATTCGCGTTTTGTAATCATCACTATTGATGAAGCAGATATTCAGTATCAGAACCGCATGAAAATGAATATGCGATGGTCGCTATCAGACCAAGCACTTGCACAATTATTAAACAAACTAGATCGGTATCAGCCAAGAACTATCGGCTTAGACATCTATCGTGATTTCCCTGTAGATTCCAATAGTGCAGATTTAGCAATTAGGCTACAAAATGATAAACGCCTTTTTGCCGTATGCAAGGTTTCTGCACCTCTTGATGGTGCGCCAGAAGGCACTCTTCCACCGCCGGAAGTTCCAGAATCACGCCGAAGCTTTAGTGATTTTGTTGCCGATGATAATGACATAGCCCGCCGTCAGCTTTTACATTTAACACCTCCTTTAACATCTCCCTGTGCCGCAGAATATGCTTTTAGTCTCCAACTGGCGCTTCATTATTTGGAGACTAAAGGTATCAAGTCATACATCAACCCCCAAGGTAACTTGCAAATAGGCGACGTTGTATTTAAGCAATTAAAATCTCATACTAGCGGCTACCAACGAATCGATGCATTGGGCTATCAAGTGCTAACAAATTACCGTTCGCTTTCTTCTTTTCAAAACATTGCTCAACAAGTATCTCTTAGAGATGTTCTTAACAATAAAATTAATGCCCAATTAGGCGAGTTGTTGAAGGGGCGGATTATTTTGATTGGTGTTACTGCTCCAACAACTACTGATTATTGGAAAACTCCTTATAGTGCCAAAGCAGGGCCGAATCAAAAACTGATACCAGGGGTCTTTGTCCAAGCTCATCTGAGCAGCCAGATCCTCAGTGCCGTTCTGGATCATCGACCTCTGCTCTGGTGGTGGCCGACTTGGGTTGAAGCACTCTGGGTATGGGGATGGTCGTTATTAGGAGGAATTTTAGCGTGGTATATTCGGCATCCTATGCGTCTTGGGACAGCTGGGATAATAATGCTAGTGTCATTGTTTAGTATATGTTTTGGGATTTTTACCCAAGCGGGGTGGATACCACTTATCCCCGCAGCATTGGCATTAGTAGCTACACAAGTAGCCGTTGTATCTAGAGATGTTCCTAATCGGTAACTTTCCTAAGCGACTGTTTATATATTTAGATTAACAATGTTATTGTATCAGTATTAACACGTTAAAAAGCTCATAAGAACACCATGCAACATTTTGAACAAGTATATAATTTGTTCTGACCAACTCAGTAAAGATTATCTACAATTCTTTGTTTGACTGAAAATTCTGTACTTAAGTATCAATTACATCAAGTATTTTATAGTTTATATCTACCGTAACCTTATATAAGTAAGCACATCTGCTCAAGAATCCCACCTGAGTGTGAATAAAGCTAAAAATATTATCAATAATACTTACTTGTCGATAATATTTTCGGCGTAATTATTTGTGGGCTGCGTGAATCTAAATTTGACAGGTAATATCTTTTTCTAAAGCAAGTATTTAGGTATTGCTTTAATCCTTGAGAAAGAAACTAAACGAAAAACTCTTATTATTCGTTTATTCACAAACCAAAGTTTTGTCAAAACTAATTTAAATACTCTTAAACTCCGTAATCTTATATCTTTCTACTGTAGTTAACGTGAGTTCGACGGTGAAAAAAAGGCAAAAAGCCTGCTATGGCTGAAGTACAACTGGATAAGCAGCAAGCGATCGCTATAATTAATGGAGAGGGTGTAAAAAACTGACAAAAAAGACCGAGACTAAAAATATCTAACAAAAATAAGCGTCTCGGCTATGTCTACTATTGTATCTCGGCTCGACATCACCCAAATTTTCTGCGACGTAGATGATTTCTGTAATCAATGGGAAAATATATGGCAGCAAGTACCGCAATTGCCATCGACAACAGGAGAACGTCGCAGCACTTCCC
>NZ_SZNH01000015.1 GCF_005869855.1 Nostoc sp. PA-18-2419
GGGAAGTGCTGCGACGTTCTCCTGTTGTCGATGGCAATTGCGGTACTTGCTGCCATATATTTTCCCATTGATTACAGAAATCATCTACGTCGCAGAAAATTTGAGTGATGTCGAGCCGAGATACAATAGTAGACATAGCCGAGACGCTTATTTTTGTTAGATATTTTTAGTCTCGGTCTTTTTTGTCAGTTTTTTACACCCTCTCCATTAATTATAGCGATCGCTTGCTGCTTATCCAGTTGTACTTCAGCCATAGCAGGCTTTTTGCCTTTTTTTCACCGTCGAACTCACGTTAACTTAATAAAAATTTTAACTGACGCGGCCAAAAACATAATCGCGGGTACGGGAATCAATGGGGCTGGTAAAAATTTTATTTGTAGTCCCAAATTCAACCATTTGAGTAATGCGATTTTCATTAGTATAAAAGAAAGCCGTGAAATCAGATAGGCGAGTAACTTGCTGCATGTTATGAGTAACAATCACAATAGCTAAATCAGAGCGCAAGTTTTGGATCAAATTCTCAATTTGCATACTACCGATAGGATCGAGACCCGAACAAGGTTCATCCATCAAGAGAACTTTTGGTTTAACTGCTAAAGCGCGAGCAATACATAGTCTTTGTTGTTGTCCGCCAGAAAGTTCTAAAGCAGACTTGTGCAGCTTATTTTTTAGTTCATCCCAAAGATTAGCAGCTTTAATAGCAGATTCAACAATCACATCTAATTCTACTTTCGGATGCCATCCAATTAATTTCACCCCATAGGCAACATTATCATAAACGCTAATAGGAAAAAGATTTGGTTTAGGAAAAACCATACTAATTTGACGACGTAATCTACTTAAATTGATACGGCGCTCATAAATATTCTGTCCAAAAAATTCTACTCTTCCTTCAACCTTTACTTCTGTTTCTAATTCATTAAGGCGATTTAACGATTTAAGAAAAGTAGACTTGCCACAACCACTAGAACCAATAATTGCCGTGACTTGGTTTTGGTAAATGTCCATTGACACGCTTTCAACTATCTTTTGAGTGTTGTAATAAAAGCTGAAGTTTTTGACTCTGATAGCTGGAATTGGTTTACTCATATTCGTAAAACGTGTAAGACAGGACTTGACTAAGTAAGATAGTACAAATCAACAGTGCTGTTTCACTATGTTACTCCTAAAAGGAGATCTTCATAGAAATTACGTAAGTATACGTTAAATATATAGTAAATAAGCTGTTAATAAGTGTTTATATGAAAATATGTAGCAAAAATTATTTTTGAGAAAATAAAAAAGCGAAATGAGGAGGATAAGGGAGATGGAGAGAAATAACTAAGTTGGTTGGCGTAAATATTTATCATTAAGATAAGGGGAAAAACTAAGAGGCAGGAGGGAGAGGTAAAGAAGGTTTTAGCGTATTTTATTTTTCTTTACATAGTTTGATTTTTTCACGCCGTTGTACTTAGTATCGAAAATAAACTCTAAAAAATAAATTATTCCTTTTGAAGTTGATGACTGTTGAGTCTCAACAGTGGCAATTTTTTATTTGTCAGTTCCTTAATGACAAATGACTATTAACCAAAACGTCCTGAAATGTAGTCGCGGGTGCGGGGGTCGAGTGGGTTGTTAAAGATTTGCTCCGTGGCGCCAAATTCAATCATTTGACCAATCCGACTTTCATCGGTGCTGAAGAAAGCGGTAAAATCAGAGACGCGAGCAGCTTGTTGCATGTTGTGGGTAACGATCGCGATCGTCAACTCAGACTTCAAACTATGGAGCAGTTCTTCAACTTTCATCGTAGCAATGGGGTCAAGAGCCGAGCATGGCTCATCCATCAGCAGAACTTTTGGCTTGACTGCTAAAGCACGGGCAATACATAATCTCTGTTGTTGACCACCAGAAAGCCCTAAAGCTGATTTTTCCAATTTATCTTTAACTTCATCCCAAAGAGCAGCGCTGTGAAGTGCAGATTCGACAATTTCATCTAACTCTACTTTTGGATAGCTACCTGCTATTCTCATACCGTAGGCGACGTTTTCGTAAATGCTAATGGGAAAAGGATTCGGTTTCTGGAATACCATACCAATTTGGCGGCGTAATCGATTAACGTTGACACGACGAGCATAAATATTTTGACCAAAAAATTCTACCTCGCCTTCAACTTTCACCGGGCCTTCTAATTCACTAATGCGATTCAAAATTTTGATAAAGGTAGATTTGCCACAACCACTAGGGCCGATAATTGCTGTGACTTGGTTTCGATAGATATCTATTGATATTTTTTCAATTGCTTTAATAGTGCCATAGGAAAAGCTGATATTTTTTACTTTGATAGCTGGAATTAGATTATTCATAAATTGCCCAAGTGCAAAAAAATTATTAAAATATAATTTAAAAGTTAGAAGAGATAATATAGAAGTAATGCTGATGTGAAATTATTAGTATTATAAATTCTCAGAATAAATTTGTTATCACATCTAATTTATATTCATTTGATTCTTTTTTGGCTGATAAATAAGCGAGAAACAATACTGACAAATAAAATTAAGCTCAATAAAATTATCGAAGTAGTCCATACTAATTGACTTTTTTCTGGGTCAGGGTCATTGTATAAGTTAAAAATTAATACTGGCAAAGAAGCTGTTGGACTGAATAATCCTTCTGACCAATCTAGACTAAATAAAGCAGTAAAAATTAAGGGTGCTGTTTCACCAGCAGCACGAGCTACAGCTAATAAAATGCCTGTTGTAATTCCGGGAATTGCAGCAATAACAACGATGCGAAAGGTAGTTTGAAAGCGAGTTCCACCTAAAGCCGCAGAAGCGAGACGTTGAGATGTAGGAATAAGTTTTAAGGATTCTGCTGTTGTCAATGCAATCACTGGTAGCATAATCACAGCCAATGCAAAGCCACCTGCGATCGCACTAAATCCTTTAGTTGCTAAAACGATTATACCGTAAGCAAATATTCCTACAACAATTGAAGGTACGCCTGTGAGAATATTAGTAATCAAACGAATAAGATTAGTAATTGGATTAGTTTGACCAAATTCTACCAATAAAATTCCTGTCATTACGCCTGTGGGAATGCTTAAAAAAGCACCAACGGCTACCATAATTATGGTTCCTACAATAGCATTGCCGAACCCATTATCAATTACTGCTTTGACAAAAACTTCCCATTTGATTCCAGATATTCCTCGGACAAAAATTTCCCATAAAATTGATAATAAAGGAATAAGTGCTAAACCTGTCAAACCAAAGGCGATCGCATTCATTAAATAAGTAAATACTACTCGCTGTGTTGGTAGTGGACTGCATAATTCTGTTGTGATAAATTCATCATTTTCAGACTTGATGTAATCACTCATATCTCTCATAGTTTTTAATTTATAAATAAAATGCTTTTCTTATAGCAACTAAGGGACTTCCAAATCCAGAATTTTAAATCAATTACTTTTTCTGGCAAACCACCTGACTAACAATGCAGCACCAATATTTACAGCTAGAGTCAAGCCAAATAAAATTAATCCCAAATAGCTTAAAGCACCAACATGTAACCCTGGTTCAGCTTCCGCAAATTMATTAGCTAGTACAGAGGGAATGGTATAAGCTGGATTGAGTAAAGAAACACTAATTTGGGCAGAGTTACCAATAACCATAGTGACAGCCATTGTTTCACCCAAAGCACGTCCTAAAGCGAGCATTGCTGCACTAACTATTCCTGAAAATCCAGCTCTTAGCAAGACCCGAAAAATTGTTTCCCAACGAGTACCACCTAAAGCCATAGATGCACTACGCAATTCTTTAGGTATAGCCAGTAATACATCACGAGTAATTGCTGCCATTGTTGGCAAAATCATGATGGCTAGAATAATTCCAGCAGTCAACATATTTGTGCCAACAGGGTCTTGTGTATTAAATAGTGGTATCACTTTTAAAGTGCTACTTAGCCATTTTTCTAAAGGTTCCAAAACTGGAATAAATACAAAAATAGCCCATAAACCAATAATAACGCTGGGAATTGCTGCGATTAATTCCACAACAAATGCTAAGGTTATTTGCAGCGATACAGGTAAGAAATTTTCACTTGTTACTAAAGCAACTGCTATTCCCACTGGTATAGCTAATAAAATAGCGATCGCACTACTTACTAAAGTTCCATAAATATAAGGTAATGCCCCAAAAATCCCATTACCTGTATCCCAATCTTGACCCCATAAAAAACCCACTTCAAACTGTTTAATTGCTGGCAAAGCTTCTTGGAAAATTACCCAACTCATTAAAAATAATACTGCAGAAGTAACTACGCCAAAAAAGTATACTAGTCGTGTAAATCCTTGGTCAAACCATAAATTTCTGCCACTGATAACTGTCAAATTCAGATTTCCATCATCTAGATTCGATTGATGTGATGAATCTTTATCAGCTGCTTCCGATGAATTGGTCATAACAAATAAAATAGAAGATATTTTGTACGTAGTTAAAGTAGACAATTATTATAAACTTCAGATTGAAGCTAGTAACATAATACAAATTTAAAAATAAACAAATCTGTTATTTTAGACCTTTTTAGTTTATACATGCCCTACGAAAAAGCATTTCCAGGTATTACCTGGAAACGATATTTACCAGAATTTTAAAGGATTTTGCTTAAGTTTACACTAGTAGCAAACAGCTTAATTTACTGAATGAAAAGTAGTAAGATTAGCAATTAAGGCTTGACAGTGCTATTGACTGTCTGAAGTACACGATTTGCTACATCAGATGGAATCTTAGTGTAATTAAGGTCATCATTATACTGTTGACCATCTTGCAATACCCAATTTATCCATTTCTTGATTGCATCAGATTTCGCAGCATTGGTATACTTTTTGTAAACCATCATCCAAGTCAGACCAACAATCGGATAACCTTGTCCTGGATCGCCTACAAAAACACGGTAATTATCTGGAAAACTCACAGTAGACAAAGCTGCATTTGCAGATTGTAAGGAAGGAGCAACAAATTCTCCTGCCTTATTTTGGATCTGTGCTGATTTCAGGTTATTTTTAAGAGCGTAAGCATATTCAACATAACCAATAGAACCAGGGGTGCGAGCTACTAAAGCAGCTACGCCGGGATTACCTTTACCTTTGAGGACGTTTGGAAGAGTCCATTTTGGTGTAGTACTAGCTCCAACTCTGCCTTTAAAATAACTACTGGTTGCGCTCAAGTGATTAGTAAAAATGAAAGTTGTACCGCTACCATCGGCGCGAACAACAAATTTAATTGGTTGATTTGGTAGGTTAACACCCGGATTATCAGCTTTAATTTTTGCGTCATTCCAATTGGTAATTTGACCTGAAAAAATTCCTGGTAACGTATTGCGAGATAATTTTAGATTGTTAACGCCTGGAAGATTATAAACTACAGAAACAGCACCGCCTGCTGTGGGTACTAAGATTACACCGTTCTTGACTTTTGCAATTTCATCATCTTTCATTGCAGCATCACTACCACCAAAGTCAACGGTTCCAGCAGTGACTTGACGAATACCGCCGCCACTACCAATTGCTTGATAGTTAATTTTCAAGTCTGGATATTTCTTTTTAACTTCACGAGCATACCTTTCATAAAGTGGAGCCGGAAAAGTTGCTCCTGCACCGTTAAGGGTTTGAGCTTGGGCGCTCGCCCCAAACATTGGACTAAGTGCAACAGAAGTTGTCACCAATGAACTAGCAACGACACGATTCAAGATGATGGTCGAAAAAATCATATTACCTCTGATTAAAGGAATATTTTACTGCTGTAATCACAACCTTAAATAAGCTACATTTCTTATGGTTAAAAATTATTTAACAATGGATAAATATGAAGTTAATTTGCGGTTAAAGTTTAATTTTTAACACTGCTTTAGTTATTATTTTTTAATATAGTTAATTAAAATTATCAAAAAATATATATGTAAAAAATGAATTGATTTTTGATAATTTAGTTTAGGTAAATAGTATAATTTTTCAATTACCACTGCGGCAGAAAACAGACAAAAATCTGTGTTTATTGGTGTAAGCTGCCTGAAACAATTGCGCGTAATAATATTTTTGAAGTAAACGATCGCCCTGCAAAATTACTCTTAAACCTACCAGACTAGGATTAAAAATGGCTTAGATAGCCACCATCAACTGCTAAAACTTGACCTGTAATGTAGGATGCACCTGGAGAAGCAAAAAACACAACTGCACTCGCAATTTCTTGTGGATTTCCCCAACGACCGAGAGAAGTTCGATTTTTTAACCATTCAGCAACTTTCGGATCAGCAGCTGCATCTGCATTACTCTCCGTCGCAAAGAAGCCTGGAGCAACTGCATTCACGGTGATCCCAAATGCCCCAAGTTCGGCGGCGAGAGTACGCGTCAGGGCTTCAAGTCCTCCTTTGGCAGTCGTATAAACTGCATCTCCCGCATCTGCAATTTGTCCTGCAATCGATGTAATATTGATGATTCGCCCTTCACCCTTAGGCATCATCAACCGTGCAGCTTCCCGTGACAAATTGAACGGCGCAATCAAATCGGTATTAATCAACCGACGCACTGCATCCATTTCAAACTCGAAAAACTTGCGGCGATCGCGCATCCCAACGTTATTGACAAGAATATCCAAACAGCCATGCTTTTCTTGAATTCCAACAAATGCGTTTTGAACCGCGACTTCATCGGTTACATCAAACGGTAATGAAGAGACTGAACCACCGATTGACTCAATAATTGCAACTGCCTGATTGAGGCGTTCAAGGTTTCGTCCATTGACGATGACGCACGCGCCAGCTTTGGCAAGTAATTTGGCAATTTCCAGTCCTAAACCTTGTCCTGCTCCCGTTACTAGGGCAACTTTTCCATTTAATGAAAATTCAGATAAGGTCACAACAATTACTTTTCGAGATCCTTCTCACAAATGATTACATTCTACAGACAATTTAACTATTTGAAACTAGGATGAATATATCTATGAAAAATATCATTTTATTTTTAAAACATCAGTCATAGTTGCACAGTAATTTGACAAGCCGAAACTGTTAGGATTAATTGCATTTTCATAAGTGAAGTGTCGATAATTCATGCAAAATCTATCCCAAGCAGCCATGCGAATGCGGAACAAAACAATAATCAAATTTGCTAAAGCTATAGATACGGGAATGCGAAAGTAAATCTTTTTGCCCAAATAAGCACAAACTTCTTCCACTGCTTGGTTAGCAGTTAATTTTGCTTGACCTAAAACAAATCTACGTGGTTCATCCTTTTGAGGAGGATGTTCAATTAAATATCCCACTACAGTTGCAATGTCTCGCCCGTGGATAAAATGGAAACTACCATCTGCATTCAGAAATCGAATTAAATTAATATATTTGGTAACTTCTCTAATACCAGATGTTACAGCAGAATAGGGTTTATTACCATCACCACCCAAAACTATAGTAGGAAAAACTGTGGTGATTTTAGGTGCTATTTCTAATTTTTCTTTTCGATGTAAGCACTCATATTTAGAACGGATATAATCTGTACCGATATCCCCAGCTTCTTTTAATGGTTGATTGTGACTATCCAAAACGCTAGCTGTGGAAAAATAAATTACCTGTTGGCATTTATTTGGATTTAGCAGCTTCATCAATTCTATTGTTTTATTAACATTAATTTCAAATGTCTGCTCACCACCCCAAGCTGTGGCAGTGAGTACGGCTGTATCAATTGTTGATAGCAAATCAGCAAACTGGCTAATATTTTGCATATCACCTTGCAAAACATTAATGCCAGAACGTGCCTGAGTATCAATTTGTAGCTTATTAGGATTTCTAACTAGCAAAAACAGCTCGTAATCTGTTTCTTGAATTAAGGCTTCTGTTAAATAATGACCTACACAACCACTTGCACCAGTTACTAAAATCCGTTTCTGGCTCATAAAGAATTTATAAAAATTTAGGAGTTAAAACTTAAGAGTTAAGAATAAAGTTAAAAGTTCCAAATTAGAGATTAAAAGAAAAGTTAGGAATTAAGAGTGAAGAGTTAAGAATAAAAAATAACTTTGCACGTCGCAATCGTTAAGTTAATAGTTCATAACTCATAACTCATAACTCATAACTCTACCCTTTAACTCCTACCAGATTCAGTTCCTTTGCAGTTTCAAAGAAGAAAGCGACATTTTCTTCTGGAGTTTCTGGTAAGACACCGTGACCAAGATTGAGAATGTGACCCCAATTGCCAGCTTTGCGAACGGTATCATAAATGCGATCGCGGATAAACTGTTTAGAGCCAAATAACACGCCTGGGTCAAGATTTCCTTGGACTTTGACTTGTTTGCCTAATCTTGCGCGTGCATCTGCCATATCCACTGCCCAGTCTACAGTAACAATATCTGCACCGGATTTACCCATTCTTTCCAACACACCTGCACTACCGCTAACTAATAAAATCAACGGGGTATCGGGGTGAGTTTGCTTAACTTGCTGGAAAACTCTCTGTTGATAAGGCAAAGCAAACGTATCATAATCTTGAGGACTCAATTGACCCGCCCAAGAATCGAACATTTGCACAACTTGGGCACCAGAGTCAATTTGGTAACGAGCGTAGATGGCGATCGCATCTGCTAATTTAGCTAACAATTGATGCAGTATCGTTGGGTCAGAAAATGCCATGTTTTTGATAATGGAATAGGTTTTAGAACCTTTTCCTTCTACTGCATAAGCTGCTAACGTCCACGGCGCACCTACAAAGCCCAATACTGTTGATTTATCGCCTACTTCCGAGCGCAACGCCTGCAAAATAGTTTTGATAAAAGGTAGAGCTGCTTCTGGCTCTAGGGGACGCAGGTTATTAATTTGTTCTTGAGTGCGGAGAGGCGAGTCAATGATTGGCCCTTTACCTTCGGCAATATCCATCTCAATGCCCAAACCAGGTAATGGGGTAACAATATCAGAAAATAAAATTACTCCATCTGGCTGGAAAGCTCTCCAGGGTTGCAAAGAAACTTCAATTGCAACTTCTGGAATTTCTGAGCGATCGCGAAACGAAGGATACTTTTCTCTTAAGTCTCGATATGCTTTCATATATCGTCCGGCTTGTCGCATCATCCATACAGGGGGACGATCTACTACTTCACCACGAGCAGCCCGTAACAGATGAGGAGTTGTTAACGAAACACCCATTTATCACTTCATCCTAAGTCACTTTTTTATGCCACTGTTTAGCTTATCATTCTGGGATTACGCTTTTTCAGAATTAAAGAGGATAGGGGATGGAGGAGATGGGGAGATCAGGGGGATGGGGGGATGCGGAGTGGGAAATAGGATAAAACAATAATCAATATTGAATTGGGAATTGGGCATGGGGTATTAATTATTTCTCCCCCATCTCCTTATCTCCCCATCTCCTTATCTCCCTCATCCTCTAACATGCAAACTCACTCTAACAGTCCCAATCGTCTTGCATCTGCTAATAAACAGCCTAAGCCAAGAAAGTTTTTGATTCCGCGATCACAGCGACAGAAGTTCTTTTTTCAGTTTACTTTAATGACCGCAATCGGATGGGTTGTTGGTGGCATTGCCAGTATCGCTTTAGAGAAAATGATTCTCCAACACCTGTTTCTAGAGTCGCAAACATTGAGTATTTTGGTTAGATGTCTTAGTAATATTGTGTTTGCGCTGATTTTCGCCGTCGATCAAGCCGTTGTCCTTTACCGATATTTACCTGGTTACCAGTGGATATTTGCTACTAGTGTTGGTTGGTTAATTGCCAATGGTGTTTCTACAGCTTGGATTAACAATATTTCATCCATTGCCTCATCGTTCAATGAAACTTTATCTTCCGAGCAGATTTTTATTTTGGGATTTCTATCTGCGATCGCTTATGTTATTTCTGGTATTTGGCTAGGCATTTCCCAATGGCTAGTATTGAGACGATATACAGCAAGCGCTTGGTGGTGGAATTTTTTACCTTCTCTCTGTTTCTTTTTAATTACTATTTTGGTTTGGTTGCTTTTTCTTGGGCAAAATTTCATTCCACAAGCGAACCGTAATTTTGTCTTCAATTGGAGTGGACAAGCAATTACAGCAATCATTCTCGGAGCTATACCAGCAATTGGCTTGTGTACTTTAAAAATAAACTTACCTCACAAAATTAAAATTAAAGATGAAAATAGTAAGCTTTTATAATCAAACTTTCGAGCCAATTATTTTTTGATATTTTAGAACATTTAACAGTAAGCAAAGTTGATTTTAACTTAATGCTGATCTGCGATCGCCAATATGCCCTCATCCCCATTTAAAGTTGCTTCTACACCCACTGGTAAGGCTGCATTAGGACTATTATGACCAAAAGGCAAATCAGAGACAATCGGAATGCCTAAATCACTTAAGCGATCGTGCAAGACTTCTTCTACAGTAAAGCTAGACACGTTTGGCGGGGCTTCACAACGAGTGAAACCGCCTAAAGCAATGCCACAAACTTTTGCTAAAGCACCACTTAAACGCCACTGTGTGAGCATTCTATCGATGCGGTAAGGTGCCTCTGTAACATCCTCAAGCGCCAAAATCACCCCATCAAAATTTGGTTGGATTGGTGTACTTAAAAGATGAGTTGCTACTGTCAAATTTCCTGGTAACAAAATGCCACTCGCAATCCCACCACCCCAACCACAACCTTTAATAGAAGCAACAGGACGACCTTCCACCCAATCAAACAATCGGTCGATTGACCAATCTGGCTCGTCAGCAAGAGTTGTCAATACAGGGGCATGGACGCCGGAAATACCTACGTTAAAAAGGCTCCACAAAAGAGCGGTGATGTCTGAAAAACCAATCAACCACTTAGGAAGTTCTGAGTTTTGTTGCCAATGCCAATTTTCTAAGATGCGGGTGCTACCGAAACCACCTCTGGCGCAGAGGATACCGCGACAATCTGGGTCTTGCCATGCTGCTGCTAGCTGGTTGCAACGCTTCTCATCTTTGCCAGCTAAATATCCCCATTTCTCATCTATCTTGGGACTGATTTCTACTTGGTAGCCACGCGATCGCCAAATTTCTATACTTCGCCCAAATGCCTTAAATTCTCGTAAAGCACCACTAGGAGCAATGACTCGTAATAGGTCACCGGATTTTAAGGGCGGTGGTAAGATTTTGGCTGGCATGAAAAAAGTTAAGAGTTAAGAATAAAGACTATAACCCATAACTCCAATAAAATTTTGTTGAATGATTTTCAAAGCGATTGTTAAGATGCCGTTTTCTCGTTGGGCGCTGCAAAGCGGGTATTGGTGAAAGCGCTAGCCCCAGTTGTAGCGCGCAGCCAGCAAGAGGGCAATATTATTTTGGTAAACCCTCGACTCGCATCAAATCTAATTCGCTCTCAAATATTTCATCAATAGGCAGCATTTGACCGTCAACAGTCATAAATTTATGGTCTTTTGTGGCGCGAATCACAGAACCATCTTCTAAACAATATTCAAACACTTCTTGCTGTCCGCGATTATGCCACTGTACCACAGGTTGACTATAAATATTTCCATTATTATCAACGCTGTACACAGTACATTCAATACCTTTTTCGACAATTTTGCCAATGGGCAAAAATCCATATTCTACTGTCAAAACTTCTGTGTCATAGCTTAAACAATATTCAGCAAACTTCAACATTTGCTCAAATAATTCTTCAGCTACTTGTTTTTTTACACCATTTTTTGCCGCACCATCAACGAATTTTTCTCGCTGCTTTTGCATCTCCGAAACTTTCTTTTTACCCATTGCCCGACGCAACAAGTCAGCTTGTCCTAGAGAATAGCCAGCCATATCTTGAGCAATTTTCATGATTTGCTCTTGGTAGACCATGATTCCATAGGTTTCGTCTAATATTGGTTCTAAAATATTGTGTTCGTAATCAATATCTTCTCGACCGTGTTTGCGGTTAATAAATTTAGGAATCAGTCCCGCATCTAATGGCCCTGGTCGATAAAGTGCCAAAATTGAAGAAATATCTTCTATATTAGAAGGCTTCAAATCTCGAACTATTTGACGCATTCCAGAAGATTCTAATTGAAATATTCCTTCTAACTCACCTGCTTCTAATAGTTCATAAGTTTTTCTGACTTCGTTAGGTAAAATAGTATGTTCGCCTTTGGCTAATATCCTTTGGGCTTTTCTTTCGTCGCGGGGGATTTCATCTGGGTCAATACGATATCCTTTATTTTCTTCAATTAAATCGAGAGTTTTTTGAATCAGGGTCAAGTTACGCAAACCGAGAAAGTCCATTTTCAACAAACCCATTGATTCCAAGTCTTCCATGAAATACTGAGTAATCACAGAACCGTCATTATTCTTTTGTAACGGCACAATTTGATCCAATGGTTCGTCTGAAATCACAACACCAGCTGCATGGACACCAAAGGTTTTATTAGTTCCTTCAATTCGCATCGCCATATCAATCCAATGGCGAACTCTTGGGTCGTTATCATATTTTTGTTTAAACTCTAATTCTGGAGTTGCATCAGAAATCATTACCTTGAGTTTAGTTGGTTTTCCCCGCACCACAGGAATTAATTTCGCCATTTTGTCAGCTTCCCCATAAGGAATATTTAATACTCTGGCGACATCTTTTAAAACGGCTTTAGAAGTCAAGCGGTTAAAAGTAATAATTTGAGCAACTCTATCTACACCATATTTTTCTGTTACGTAATCAATTACTTTATCACGTTGTTCAATACAGAAATCCGTATCAATATCAGGCATGGATTTCCGTTCCGGGTTCAAAAAGCGCTCAAATAATAGTCCGTGATGTACAGGGTCAATGTTAGTGATTCGCATCGCATAGGCAACTAACGAACCTGCTGCCGAACCGCGCCCAGGGCCTACAGGAATATTATTATCTCTAGCAAATTTGATGTAGTCCCAAACAACTAAAAAGTATTTGGAAAAACCCATCTGCTGAATCATTTTTAGTTCGTATTCCAATCTTTCTTTGTAGACGGAATCGACTTCATTGCGGGATTTGCGATTTAATCTTTGTAAAAGTCCGACCCATGCAACTTCTTCAGCATAAGTGTCAGCAGTATGACCAGAGGGAATTGGGGGAGTAGGAATCTGAGGCTCACCCATAATATGGTAAGGCTCGATTTTATCCGCGACTTCTTCAGTGGTAGCTACAGCTTCTGCAATTACATCATCTGGTAAATGGTCGCGAAATAGCTGCTTCATCTCTTCGGCAGATTTGAGATATTCTGTGCCGCTATAACGCATCCGTTTATCTTCACTAATTAACTTGCCAGTTTGAATACATAGCAAAGCATCATGGGCTTCAACGTCAAAACAAGAAATAAAATGCGAATCATTGGTAGCAACAAATTTAATACCTAATTCTCGGGCAATTTTAACTATTTCAACATTTACAATCCGGTCTTCTTGGGAACCGTGGTCTTGAATTTCTAAATAATAATCATCACCAAATACATCTTTATACCATTGAGCAACTTTACGCGCTGCATCTGGTCTGCCACTAAGAATCGCTTGGGGAATTTCTCCACCCAAACAAGCGCTGGTAACAATCAAGCCTTCATGATATTCTTTGAGCAAATCTTTATTGATACAAGGACGAGAAAAAATTCCTTTGCCCTGAACACCTTTAAGATGGGAAATACTAGTTAATTTGACTAAATTTTTGTAACCTTTAGTATTTTTAGCTAAAACA
This sequence comes from Nostoc sp. PA-18-2419, assembly GCF_005869855.1. Lineage (GTDB taxonomy): Bacteria > Cyanobacteriota > Cyanobacteriia > Cyanobacteriales > Nostocaceae > Nostoc. The sequence goes on from NZ_SZNH01000015.1 coordinate 13,691, forward strand.
ACTTGATGATATCTCGGACGGCGTTCTTGTCTTTCAATATCGCCGTTAATTATATACATCTCGTTACCGAGAATCGGCTTAATATTTTGACTACGGCAAATTTTGATCAATTCGACTGCGCCATACATCACACCATGATCGGTAAGGGCGATCGCTTTCATGCCCAAGGCGATCGCTCTCTCCACTAACTCTGGTAGCTGACTTGCTCCATCAAGCAAACTGTAGTCACTGTGAATATGCAAAGGGACAAAGGACATAAGCGCCTCCAAGCACAAGCCAAAAATATCTCTAGGGGCTTACCGGATTTTGCAAAGCAACGGGATCTTAGATTAGCAGTTTTTAAGCAAAAATAAAGCTATTGTTTTTCCGGATTTGTTACTGTCATAAATGTTGTTTTAATAGTTACAGCAGTTAAGCCGCATCTAACCAATGAGTCATCCAGACAGTACTACTTCGCCTGAAACCATAGCTAAGCCTTGGTGGCAGCGTATTCCTCTGACGTTACAAATTGTTATCGCCCTAGTAGCCGCCATTAGCGTCGGAATTGCCCTTGGTGCGGGAAATCCCAGTCCCAGCAATGCCGCCCTGATCAACAATTTAGCAATTCCGGCTGAGTTGGTGCTAAAGGCTCTGCGTGCCTTAGCTACACCCCTGATTTTAGTAGCGGTACTGCATACTTTGATGACTACAAATATTCCTGGTACGGCTGGACGACGGCTATTCGTGCTACTTTTAAGTAATACTACGGTAGCTATCTTAGTCGGACTTTTTGTCGCCAACGTTCTGCGTCCGGGAACCTGGGGCAATGTAGTCACCCCAACAACTACACAAATAACAGGTCAAAGTCTTGATCCTTGGGGATTAATCAAAGATGCTGTACCGGAAGCAGTCCTCAAGCCCTTAGTTGATAATAATGTTATTCAGCTGATTGTGATTGCCTTGAGTTTTGGTATTGTGCTGCGGGGATTAAAATCCGAACAAATTGCCCAAGGAAAGAACGCATATCAGCCGATTGAAGATGTGATCGGGATTTTGTTTGAAGCAGTAGTCCGTATCCTCAACTGGGTAATTGCCTTGGTACCATTCGCAGTCTTTGGGATTGTAGCTAAAACTGTAGCTAAAGAAGGCTTTACCCCCTTTCAATCTTTGGGCGCATTCATTGTAGCAGTGCTGTTAGCACTGTTATTACAAGCGTGTTACTACCTCACCAGAGTAAAATTCGGTTCTTGGGTACAGCCTTTAAAATTTCTCGCTGGTGGTTCTGATGCCTTTTTGACAGCTTTTTCGACTTCTTCCTCTGCGGCTGCAATGCCCGTAACCTTTGAGGTTTTGCAAACAAAAATCGGTTTAAGAGAATCTTCTGCTGCCTTAGGGGCATTAGTTGGAGCAAATTTTAACAATGATGGTACTGCTCTTTATGAAGCCATGTCTGCGTTATATATTTCGCAACTAATTGGGCAACATTTGAGTTTGGGACAGCAAGTAATCGTCATCCTCACCTCGATTTTTGCATCTGTAGGTGCAGCGAATATTCCAAATGCTGGACTAGTAACAATGACACTGGTGTTTACTTCTGTAGGTTTACCTACCCAGTACATAGCTTTGCTAGTGACCGTAGACTGGTTTTTAGATCGCTGCCGTACAGCGATTAATGTTATGGGAGACATGACTGTAAGTACTTTACTGGACGGTAAAAAGCCCCGTTTTGTAGACGAGGCTTAAGCAAAGCAAGTCAAAAGCATGAAACTGAGTTTTAGTAGCGAATTTGCTACATAAGTTTTACTAATTAAATGCGCAAAGGCTTAGTTTGGCAGCTTTGAGTTAAATGTTGCAGCTTTTGATGTAGCTAATGCTGCTGAGGCCCTTTAGCGTCACATTCTTTAGTCCAGCAGCGTTCTAGAAGTTGAAGATGCCAGATCAATGCAAAGCGATGAGGATTCAATACTAATTTAGTATCACGACTAAATAACGGCTGGTTCAGATATTGCCAAAGAGGAAATTTAATTTTGAAGTGTTTTGGAGTCATAAGAACGGCAAATATTATAAAAGTTTAGTGAGCATAGTTGACATTTTCTCTAGTAACTGATTGATACTGTTTTTCTAGTTAAAGACTACACTGGGTTTCTACAATTGTCTTGGTGGCAATTGCGGAAATTATAGAAGTGAATTATGTTGTTTCCGCTTTAATACTTAAATTAGACCTAACTTTTGATTTTTATCTGAAAAACCTCTGTTTGAATCTCTCCCCTTTAAGTCATCGATTAGCTAACTTTTCTTAATATATCTAATAGTAATAACTCACTAACAGTTATTAAGGCAAGAGGCACTCTTGCAATTAATCTTGTTTTATTGCTGCGTCTATAAGTAAGTTCAAAAATCAAGTAGGAGTTTCATATCTCAATACACTTGAGTTAACAATTTTTGGTATTCATTTTGGCATGTAGAGACACAAAATTTCGTGTGTTTACTAAATATTATCTTATCGGTTTGTTTGTAATTCAATAAAACCCAGTTTTAAGGATAATTATTTGTGTTAATTTTTCAAATATATGTAACGCCTCAGTATTGAATATAATTTGTTAAATAAAGGTTTAAAAATTGTTAATAAATATGTAAATAATGAATAGCCTAGCAGGGCAGAGGCTTTAACATTATTCTCCACCAGGTATACAAATCTGTGTAGAAAATCAAAATCGTGGGATATTTTGCTAAATCAAGTCTATTTGTTTAGGGAAACTTCCGTTCTCGTACTTCTAAGGCGTAATCTTGCACAGCTTTAGTAATCGTCTGTCGCAAATTGGTGTAAACTTTGGCAAATGGTGGATTCTTTTCTGCAAGACCGAGTACATCTGAGGTAACTAAAACCTGGCCGTCACAGTGAAGCCCTGCACCAATACCGATTGTGGGAATGGTAAGTTTTTGCGTAATTTGCATTGCCAAATCTGTGGGTATATGTTCTAACACCATAGCAAAAGCACCAGCTTGTTCGAGAGCGATCGCTTCATTTAAAATTCTCTCACTCGTTTCGTGAGTTTTACCCTGTTGTCGCAAACCAAGTTGATGTAATGATTGCGGCGTCAAACCGACATGACCCATGACTGGAATTCCAGCTTGCACCAAACGAGCCACAGTCTTCACCATTTCTGGATAACCACCCTCTAACTTGACACCTTGCGCTCCAGTCTCTTTTAAAACTCTACCAGCTGAATGTATTGCTTGTTGGATGCTTTCTTGGTATGACAAAAACGGTAAATCAACCAGTAAAAAGGCGCGTTTAACTCCTCGACGCACAGCTTTGGCGTGGTAGATCATCTCATCTAAAGTTATGGGCAGAGTTGTTTCATACCCTAAAACTACTGCCATCGAGTCACCCACAAGGATTAAGTCTACACCAGCTGCGTCGAGGAGTTGAGCGATCGCATAATCCCAAGCGGTCAACGCCACGATTGAACGTCCCTGTTGTTTCCATTGAATTAATTGCTGGGTAGTGATTGCCATTGCCAATTTTAGATTTTAGATTTTGCAAAAAGTCGGAGCGCCGGCTTCCGGCGATCTGAACTTTTAAAGACGGATTTTGGATGTTTTGTCCTCTCTTACAAAGTTCTGATCGGAGGAAACCTCCGCACCCTGCGGGAAGCCGCAGAAGCGTCTACAGACTTTGCGCTTTGTCATTAGTCATTTATCATTTGCTAAGGATAGAAAACAAAGGACAAATAACTAATCATTTAACAGCACGACTGAAAGCAAGATGGGGTTTTGCACTGCTCATTTTAGGCATTAACCAAGCTAGACCTTCACTAGTACCAATCCACAATTTATTGCCGATGTCAGGTGCAAGGGCAAGAATTCGACTAGAAGGAAGTCCAGCAACTTCGGCGTCTAATACAGCTCCGGTATTTKGATTCAATCGTAACAAACCATCGTGAGTCCCGACCCAGACACTACCATCTTTAGCAAAACTTACTGCTGTGACGTTACGCCCACGCAGCCGCGTTACAGACCGCAACACTGCCCCTGTTTTCGGGTTAATAACTAGTAAATTATTCGGCATTCCCGCCCAAATCAAACCTTCTGGACTGATAGCTAAGGCTTGGACAGTGGTTCCCGGTAAATCTGAGATTCGCTTCATAATTGCAGCACTGGCAGTATTAACCCGCACTATCCCATCAAGGGTGCCGACCCACAGGTGACCTTCAGCATCCAAAGTCAAGGTATTAGCACTGACACCAGGCAGATTTTTTAATGTTGTCATAATCAAGCCCTGGTCGGGACTAATTAAGGCTAAACCACTGTCAGTTCCAGCCCACAAATAACCCCGCTTGTCAACTAACAGCGATAACACTCGTCTAGAAGGCAAAAATAAATTCTGCGCGGTAATTTCGCTGGTGCGGGGATCTACTCGCATCAGTCCCCCGTAACTTCCTACCCATAGGCGTCCTACTTTGTCTTGGGCTAAAGCACCAATGGTAACATTCGGTAAACTCACACGAGAGACAATCTTGCCAGTTTTCGGATCGATCCGCGATAGTCCTCGCCAAGAACCTATCCAAAGATTACCTGTAACATCTGCCAGTAAGTTGCCGACACGATAATCGGTTTCTGGGGAATTTTCTTGCACTCCCCGCTCATCGGGTAAAGGATCTACTCGCGGAGGCGGTGGTGAAGATGAGTAAGCAGGGGTTAAATCAGATGAATTAATGTCAGGGGTTTTTTGTGCCCATCCCATACTCGGCAGAGTTATTAACCCCAGCAAGATAGAAGTAATTAATAAGCTAGTGCGCTTGCAAAACAATACCACGATGACATTTCCTTTGGAGACACTACCCATAGCCGTTACCTAAACTGGCTTTTAGTTAACTTCAGTGTTCCCCTAGCTGGAATTTTTTAAACATTGGGGATTGGGGATTGAGGATTAGGGATTGGGTACTGAGTGAGAAAGTATTCCTAAATATTTATTTTCTAGTCACGGTTCCTAGTCACCAGTCCCTAATCACCATTCGCCGGTCCTCAGTCACCAGTCCCTAGTCCCCAATCCCCAGCCCCACACCATTGATGACATTTTGTAAATCTTTCTTAACAAAATGTTTAAATCTTTATGAAATAACAAATTTAAATAAATAAGTTAAAAACTTTCAAAGAATAACTTATTCAATTCTTGATATATTGTGAAACAAGCTACAAATTACGTGGTGTGCAATTCTTTAATCTTTTCCTTATCACTGAACTAAATCTCTGTCAAGTAAATTCTTTTCTGGTATCTTTCCCAATTGAGGGGAGAGATAAATGGAGTGTGGAGGCGGGAATCTATGCCAGCTAGCCCAATCCTTTGAATATCCCAGTTTATGAGAGAATTATCTAAATACTGCCTGCAAAGTGCGGATTTTTTAGTGAAAATGAGAAGGTTTAGTCGGGTGCGAGAAACAGACAAAAAAGAATTTTGATGTGTAGGCAAAGGTAAAGAGTTGAAGCGCTAGGTCGTCTACCTCTAGAAGGGGAGAATACTGGTAAGTAGGGTTACCACTGCTACCGAATTATCCGCCGCCAAAAAACTGCTAACCTCTGCCGAAGGTAACTCATAACAAAAATTTTTCCGGATTTTCTCCCTGCTCAAGGGGGAAAGAGCGGGGTAAAGGAAAGTTGCACAGTACGTGATTTGATAAGTAAAAAGAGTGACTTGTGGGAAGGATAAAATATGTCTTACGCTCAAACGAGGACTCAGAGCAAATCTGGGTATCAAGCCGGGGTTAAAGATTACAGATTAACTTATTACACCCCCGATTACACACCTAAAGATACAGACATTCTTGCTGCATTCCGGATGACTCCTCAGCCAGGAGTTCCACCCGAAGAAGCAGGTGCTGCTGTAGCTGCTGAGTCTTCCACTGGTACATGGACCACCGTATGGACAGACTTGCTCACCGACCTAGATCGCTACAAAGGTCGTTGCTACGACATCGAACCCGTTTCTGGTGAAGATAACCAGTACATTGCTTATGTTGCTTATCCTCTAGATTTGTTTGAGGAAGGCTCTGTAACCAATATGTTGACCTCAATTGTAGGTAACGTATTTGGTTTTAAAGCTCTGCGGGCACTACGTCTAGAAGACTTGCGGATTCCTGTAGCTTACTTAAAGACCTTCCAAGGTCCTCCCCACGGTATTCAAGTTGAGCGTGACAAGTTAAACAAATACGGTCGTCCTTTGCTGGGTTGTACAATTAAGCCCAAATTGGGTTTGTCAGCTAAGAACTACGGACGCGCTGTATACGAGTGCTTACGCGGTGGTTTGGACTTCACCAAAGACGACGAAAACATCAACTCAGCACCATTCCAAAGATGGCGCGATCGCTTTTTATTCGTAGCTGAAGCTATCCACAAAGCTCAAGCTGAAACCGGTGAAATCAAAGGTCACTACCTGAACGTTACCGCTCCCACCTGCGAACAAATGTTGCAACGGGCTGAGTATGCTAAAGAACTCAAAATGCCCATCATCATGCACGACTACCTCACCGCAGGTTTTACCGCTAACACCACATTGGCTCGTTGGTGTCGTGACAACGGTATCCTGTTGCACATCCACCGCGCTATGCACGCTGTAATCGACCGTCAAAAGAACCACGGTATCCACTTCCGCGTTTTGGCTAAGACTCTGCGGATGTCTGGTGGTGACCACATCCACACCGGTACTGTTGTTGGTAAGCTGGAAGGTGAGCGTGGAATCACAATGGGCTTCGTTGACCTGTTACGCGAAAACTATGTTGAGCAAGACAAGTCTCGGGGTATTTACTTTACCCAAGACTGGGCTTCTATGCCTGGTGTAATGGCAGTTGCTTCTGGTGGTATCCACGTATGGCACATGCCTGCACTAGTAGAAATCTTCGGCGATGACTCTGTACTGCAATTCGGTGGTGGTACACTTGGTCACCCTTGGGGTAACGCACCTGGTGCAACCGCTAACCGCGTAGCACTAGAAGCTTGTATCCAAGCTCGTAACGAAGGACGTAATTTGGCTCGTGAAGGTAATGACGTTATCCGCGAAGCCGCTAAGTGGTCTCCTGAATTGGCCGTTGCTTGCGAACTGTGGAAAGAAATTAAGTTCGAGTTTGAAGCAATGGATACGGTCTGATCTGAGTTAAGAGTGAAGAGTTAAGAGTTAAGAGTTAAGAGTTGACTCAATTCATAACTCGAAACTCATAACTCATAACTTTTAAAGGCTGGGGTCAAGCATGAACATTAAGCAAATTGCGAAGGACACAGCTAAGACTCTCCAACGCTACCTGACATATCAGGCGCTGAAGACAGTACTGGCACAGCTAGGCGAAACTAATCCACCGTTGGAAATTTGGCTGCATAACTTTTCAGCCGACAAAATCCATGATGGAGAAGCATACATTGAGCAACTGTTCCGAGAAAAGCCAGATTTGGCATTGCGCATTATGACTGTTAGAGAACACATCGCCGAAGAAATCACAGAATTTTTACCGGAAATGGTTCGCTCTGGCATTCAGCAAGCCAATATGGAACAGCGTCGCCAGCATTTAGAACGCATCACGCAAATCAATTTATCGAACCCCAGTCTGCACCCAGAACAGCAAACAACTTCAGAGCCAAGCAATGAATAGTCAGCAGTTAACACGGAAGCGATCGCTTTTTGGCTGATAACTGCTGAGTGATAACTAAAGTCAACCGCAACCCATTATCATCAACCATGCAAACTTTACCAAAAGAGCGTCGTTACGAGACCCTTTCTTATCTGCCTCCTCTTTCTGATGCTCAAATTGCTAAGCAGGTCCAGTACATTCTGAATCAAGGTTACATTCCAGCGGTTGAATTTAACGAAACTTCTCAGCCAACTGAATTTTTCTGGACAATGTGGAAACTGCCTTTGTTCGGTGCTAGATCTACTCAAGAAGTACTGAATGAAGTTCAATCTTGCCGTTCTCAATATAGCAACTGCTACATCCGCGTTGTAGGTTTTGACAACATCAAGCAGTGCCAAGTTCTCAGCTTTATCGTTCACAAACCCAGCAGATACTAAAAGTTAAAAGGTAAAAGCCTGTTACCTTTAAAATTGATTTATTAAGAGAGGTAAAATTAATTGCCTCTCTTCTTTTATTGCATGTAAAATCTTAAATTATAGAAGTATTTCTTGAATGAATTCGGTACAGCAAGCTGAAGTTAGAATTTGTTTTATTGGCGACTCCTTTGTAAACGGTAGTGGTGACCCTGAATGTTTGGGTTGGACGGGAAGGGTATGTGCTAACGCTAATAAAAAAGGTTATGACATCACTTACTATAATTTGGGAATTAGGCGCGATACGAGTAGCGATATAGCAAAGCGTTGGTTACAAGAAGTATCACTGCGTTTACCAAAAGAATATGATGGGAGKGTTGTATTTTCTTTTGGATTAAATGACACAACAATAGAAAATGGTAAAACTCGTGTAGATTTAGCAGATTCACTCAAAAATGCTGAGGAAATTTTCAGGAAAGCGCAACAATTATATCCTGTTTTAATGATTGGCCCAGCACCATACACAGAACAAGAAGACCTTGAAAGAAGACAAAGAAACAGAAATTTAACCCAAAATTTAGCTTTAATTTGTCAACAGTTAAATGTGCCTTATTTAGATGTGTTTCCAATTCTGGAAAAATCCAATATTTGGATAGATGAAGCAAGAGCTAATGACGGCGCTCATCCCAAAGCAGGAGGTTATACAGAATTTGCCAAAATCGTGGAAAATTGGGATGCTTGGTTAAATTGGTTTCCTCTAAGTTAATTAATATTTAAAATCTCAGTTAGATATAAGGTGCAATGTTACCTAGCGCAACACAACTTTAATAAAGATAAGGTAATTGAAGATTTGAAAAAAACAGCAGAAATCTATAAGCAAAAAAGCCAAGAGATAAATTATCAAGATGTTATTGATAAAATACAATTACTTAAAAAAATTGAATATACAGATGCACAGCTTATCTTTTCCAAGGTTGTAATTCGTTTTTTTGCGTATGAAGCACAGTTTACCGATTGAGTTCGGTGGCAATGTTGCAAGTTTTTCATTATCTATTGAGTATGACCTTCGGACATAGCAGAACAGTAAATAGCGAGTAATTATGCTTCTGTTTCGCTGTCCAGCTTTATTTTTGCCGACTTAATAGCTCATCAAAACTGCACCGAAATCGYTCCCACAACACTAAAAGGTGCGCCAGGAATCACACCTAAGCGATCGCTATTTGGTGAGCCAAGATAATATTCTGTGTCGAACAAATTACGGAAGTTCAGTTGCGCTCGCCAGTTGTCCCGTCGGTAGAAAATTGAACTATCGAAGCGAAGATAGCTAGGAATCTCGTAGGAGTTAGCAAGGTCGCCAGCGCGATCGCCTACATAATAAACACCTAAACCAAATCCCAAGCCTTTTAAATCTCCTCTCTGGAGTTGATAAGTTGTCCATAAACTGGCAGTATGACGAGGCGCATTAGCAAACCGATTTCCTACAGGAGTACGATTGTCGCTACTGACAAAAGCATCATCGTAGCTATAGGCAGCAATTACATTTAATCCTGGTAAAATTTCACCTGATACATCTAGTTCAATCCCTCGGCTTTTCACTTCTCCGGTCAAAACAGAGAAGGCTGTGTTATTCAGATCGGCTGTGGGAATATTAGTCTTTGTAATGTCGTAGAAAGCCAAAGTTCCACCAAATTTGCCAAAGTCTAGTTTGGTTCCCACTTCATATTGTGTTGACCGTTGTGGTGGTGGAATATCTCCACTTACTAAGACAGCAGAACTCGGCTCAAAACCTTTTGTGAAGGAGGCATACAACGATACAGGTTGTAAGGGTTGGTAGACAATCCCGACTCTGGGATTGAAAGCAGTGAAATTGGCTTCGGTGGGTGTTGAATTCAATCGGTTAAATTGATTTCGTTGATAATTATCGAATCGTCCGCCTAGCAACAACTTCAAATTATCAGCAAAAGCAATCTGGTCTTGGAGGTAGAAACCATAAGTTGTATAGTTTTCATCCCGGTTATTGGTAATAGTCAGCGTGTCCAGAGAATATCTGTCAAGGGAACGAATGGGATTAAAGATATTAATCGATGGGTACGAACCACTTGCGCCAATTGCAAACTTCAAGTCTGTGTTAATTTCCTTGCCATACTCAAACCCAGTTAACAACTTATGCTGTATGGAACCAGTCTTGAAGTTACCCAGGATATCTAAGTTATTGAAATAACTGCGGTAAAGACCTTCCCCAGCATAGGTACGACGCGTCAACTCTCCCGTTGTTTCATTCAAACTTGCGAAAATTGGATAGAGGCGACCAAGATTAAACCACTTAGCAAAGAAGGTATTGCGAACTGACCAATTCTGGCTCAACTGATGATCTAATGTGGTAGTCAAGTTATACTTGCGAACGCTATTTTTACCAAAAGGTTCGTTTATCCCATCGGTTTCACTGAAATAGCGCGAAATTGGAATCGCTGCAATTCCCCGACCAATGGAGGGAATACCTTGATCGACTGAAGTATCAGCATCGATAAACTCAAACTCCACTGTTAATTTTGTCGCGGGTGAAATGTTCCACTGCACGGTTGGCGTGAAGAAATAACTCTCGCGGTTGACTCCATCGCGGAAACTGAGGCTTTGCTCGTAAGAGCCGATAAAGCGATATAAAAGGGTTTTTTCTGCGTTCAATGGCCCAGAAATATCCAAGGAAGGTCGATACAAACCGAAACTACCCGCCAAGAATGATAAGTTGTAGTAAGGTTCGTTCAGTGGCTTTTTGGTGACTAGGTTGACGATTCCACCGGGAGATCCCTGTCCAAATAAAACACCCGCAGGCCCTTTTAATACCTCAATCCGCTCTAAATTATCTGTCGTAACTAGGTCATATTGAAAAGGGTTTGCACTACCATTTTTAAAATAGCTACCAGTATCAAAACCGCGAATATTAATTTGTTCGGTAACACCTTGATAAACAGAAGCATTGACACCACTAACATTTTGTAGTGCTTGATTAACTTGAGTAACAGCACGGTCTTCAATTATCTGGCGGGGAATAACTTGAATCGAAGCCGGAATATCACGTAGAGGAGTATCTGTCTTAGTTGCGGTTGACGCATCCTGTGCGCGATATCCATCTTGTTCGCCCGTCACCACAAGCTCAATCGGTTCATCACCACTAGCTGATGGTTCTGGCTGTGTCTGGTTTGGTGGTTGTTGTGTTTGTGGTTGCGTCGGCTGTTGCGCTGTTTGTGCAGTACTGGCTACGCTGAAAATCAGACCCTCATTGGGACTGTCAAACAATTCAACAGTTGGCACACTTGCTTCACCTGTCACTGTCACCCGGATAGTATTGGCATCAAAATTTGTTACCGTTATCTGTGTAATACCCGCTATTGGTTTTTGGGAACGAAATGTAAATCCATCGCCACTAGGCAGCCTTAGTTGAGCATTGGGAACATCTACAACAAAGTTATTGCCAGTACTGCGATTTATTAGTTGTAGTTGTTCGCCTTTGATTGTCTGTAAAATCACTTCCACACCTTTATCGGTGGGATTTGCTTTAACTCCAGTAACTTGTACAACTTCTGATATTGGCGACTGCACTAAAATTTCGGTGCTAGTGAGCGTCCGTTTGAGTTCTCGGATAGTAGGGATATTAGCTAAGGCAGATTTCTGCTGTTGCGTTTGTGCCAACCCAGCCTGAATGCCCAATACGAACAAGGTACTTACGATCAACACCACTTGTTGCAACTGATTTATCATCACTCCACACTCAACCAGATTTTCCAAATACAGCTTGCTAGTTGATAATTATTTGTATCTAGCTCTATATAGGAGAATACAGGAATTTGAGCGATCGCCCCAACTTGATATTATTTTCTGTCCCTTAGACGAATGGTCATACCTCAACTGTTGTTAAGAAATAGTGTCTCTTAGCAAAAAGAGCGACCAACAAATAACTCAGCAAAGCAGTAAGCAAAAGTCGATGCTCCCGTCAAAACTCCCAAGAAATCGTGCCCTGCACTGTGAACGGATCGCCATAAAAAAGATTCCGCCGATTCAAAGCAGAATCAAAATAGTCAACGTCAAACAAATTCTTAAAATTAACTGCTGCCCGCAATCTGTCTCGCTTATAGAAGATAGCCGCCTCAGTCAGGAAATAACTAGGTAAAGTGAAGGTATTCTCCAAGTCTCCTTGGCGTTCTCCAACGTAGAATAACCCTAAGCCAAAGCCAAAACCTTTGAAGCCACCAGATTGGATTTCGTACTTTGTCCATAAGTTAAACCTGTGTTTGGGCACATTGTTCAGCAGGTTACCAACTGGTAAATCATTATCTTTAGTAATTGTTGCATCCGTGTAAGCATAACCTGTAATAATGTTCCATCCGGGTAAGATTTCACCAGCAAGACTGAGTTCAACCCCCTTACTGCCTTGCTCCCCGGTTTGGATGGAATAGTCAGGATTCTGTGGATCGGTGGTCAAGACATTGGAACGTGTCAAATCGTAGTAGGCAAGTGTCGCAGAAAGTCTATTGCCGATATCTCCTTTAATTCCAACTTCATAGGAAGTGCCACGTTCCGGTTGAAATGTACTGCCGTCAAAAGCAGTTCCAGTGTTTGGAGTAAAGGAACGACTGTAGTTAGCATACAGCGAAATTGCAGGAATCGGTTGATAGACCAGACCAACACGGGGACTAAAGGCATCGTCAGAAAACGTTTCTTCAGTATTGTTCAGCCGATCTTCGTCCTTCTCGCTGAAGGTATCAAACCGCCCGCCCAATACCAGTTTCAGATTATCAGCCAGTGTAACTTGATCTTGAACATAAATGCCCAGTGCATCTGATGAGGAGAAAGATTCAGCCCTGCGGGTAATCGGACCTGGCTGACTACCGTATACCGGGTCAAACAGGTCAAGGGCAGCAATTGGGCGGAAAGTATTGTTAACATCATTAGTAAACTTGGTGAAATTAACACCTGTGACAAGTTGATGCCTAATGCTGCCTGTGGCAAATTTACCTACTACATAAGTGTCAACATTATAGGATCTTAGGTCATCTCTACCTGCTTGGTAGTTTCTATCTAAAGTACGTTCATCGTCCTCTAATGCCGTGCTATAGACCCAAACTTTGTACCGTTGAAACGACGAAAATCCAAAAGCATTGCGTAGCTGCCAGTTTGAGCTAAAACGATGTTCGAGATCGTAACCAAAGCGGAGGGCACTTGTATCGATTGTAGCATATGGCTCCGATATGTTACGGTCGCGCGGGATTGTTCCATTCGGATTGGGTAGGACACTGCCTTCAGCGGGAATACCAATCTGACCAAACTTTTGGGGTCGAACCTGATATTCGCCGGAAAAAGCAACCTTGGTGCGATCGCTGATTTGCCAGGAAACAACAGGTGCTACAAAGTATCTCTGTTGATCGTAGAAATCCAGGAAACTTTCGGTTGTCTGACCCGCGAGGTTGAGACGATACAACACCGTCTTGCTGGGATTGAGTGGACCCGAAAGGTCTATTGCACCGCGATAGAAGTTGAAGCTGCCAGCAGAGGCTTCCACTGCTGCGTATGGTTCGCTCAGGGGTTGTTTAGTGACATAATTAATGACACCTCCCAATGAACCCTGACCGTAGAGAACAGAGGCAGGTCCTTTGAGCACTTCAACTCGTTCGAGACCAGCCGTATCAAAACCCTGAAATTCATAAGTCGTGTCTCTTAACCCGTTTCTCTGGATATCGCCACGAGAATCAAAGCCTCGGATTAAAGGAATTTCAAAACTTCCACGGGTTGGTGAATTATCTCCCTGTGCAACACCGGGTACGTTTCTTACCGCTTCTGCCAGGTTTCTCGCCTGCTGGTCTTGTAGCACTTGGGTTGGAATGACTTGAATCGACTGTGGAATGTCACGCAATGGAGTATCTGTTTTAGTAGCAGTTGAGCCATCTGTTGCTTGATAAGTATCCTGTTCACCTGTGACCACCAACTCAATCGGTTCATCACTTGTTGATGGTTTTGGCTGTGTCTGATTTAGAGGCTGATTAGCTTGGGGTGTTTGGGGCGGCTGTTGTGGAGAAGTCGCCGTCGCAGTGGAAGCTACCGCAAAAACCAGTCCTGCATCATCATCAAATAACTCAACCGTGGGTATAGCTGCAACACCAACCACCGTCACCCGTACAGTACTTGCATCAATATTCGTTACTGTTATTTGTGTAATTCCCGCAAGCGGTTTCTCGGAACCAAATGTATAAGTATTGCCCGATGGTAAACGCAATTGCCCGCCAGATACATCAACAATAAAATTATTACCAGCACTGCGATTTGTAACTTGCAGTTGAGTCCCAGCAGTTGTCTCTAAAATTATTTCCACACCTTTATCAGTGGGATTTGCCTTAACTCCTGTGATTGGTACTATTTCTGTTGCAGGTGTTATTTGTGGTGTAGACGACTGCACTAGTAAGGGTTGGGTATCTGATTTAACTTGTGCTGACACAGGCACAATAACCAAAACACTCAAACATCCTGATAGACTCAGCGCCAGCCACAACTGAAAACTGTTAGATAACCACCAACTCTTCATCACAACTCCTCAAACACCAACTTGCTGAACCTGACTTGATTGATAATTAATAATTATTATCAAGAAGCTTACAGGAATGCTGAGGATTGTCAAGATTTTCTAATAAAATTTCTCTGGCATCGTACAGCCGTTCTAAATCATCTGATTTTAAAGAATGAGTCGAATTTTTACCTTTTCGCGCTTCTATCTCTTGCTCCACTAATAACGCCATTAGATCGAAAACTCTTGCTTCTACTCACAGAAATATGTCGGTAGATATTTAACAATCAGTCTGAAAGCACGTTTAAAATTTAAGTAAAGAAATATTTCTTCGCTTACGTGCATGAAACGCATCGTCTTGATTGCTGGGTTTGAATCGTTTAACGCCGATTTGTACAGAAAAGCGGCTTTTTTGGCTAACTCTGGTTGTTCGCAGTTGGATATTCGGGTATTTAGCGATCGCGATCTAACAACCAAACGCCTAGAAGTAGAAGCAGCACTCGATGGGGCGGATGTGTTTTTCGGCAGCTTACTATTCGATTATGACCAAGTTGTGTGGTTACGCGATCGCCTTGCCCAAATTCCCATTCGACTGGTATTTGAGTCAGCCTTGGAATTGATGAGTTTAAACAAGCTGGGTAACTTTGCCATTGGCGATAAACCCAAAGGAATGCCCAAACCCGTTAAATTCATCCTCGACAAATTTAGCAACGGACGAGAAGAAGACAAACTCGCTGGTTACATTAGCTTCTTAAAAATTGGGCCGAAACTCCTCAAATACGTACCAGTGCAAAAAGTCCAAGACTTACGCAACTGGTTAATTATCTATGGTTACTGGAATGCTGGCGGTTCAGAAAACGTCGCTTCATTATTCTGGACACTGGCAGAAAAATACTTGGATTTAAAAGTTGGCGAGATTCCGCCACCAATCGAAACCCCGAATATGGGGTTACTCCATCCCGACTACTCAGGGTTTTTTGTATCGCCGCGTGAATATTTGGAATGGTATAAAACCTATTTTAAAGACGCAGACGCGATCAATCGCGTCTCTACAAGACCTGTTATTGGAATTTTACTTTATCGCAAACACGTTATTACTAAACAACCTTATATTCCGCAACTGATTCGGCATTTTGAATCAGCTGGATTAATTCCTTTGCCGATTTTCATCAACGGTGTGGAAGGACACGTAGCGGTACGAGACTGGATGACAACCGACTACGAAACTCAGCAACGAGAATTAGGTAATATTGAGACTCCCTCACTTTCAACTGAAGCAGTGAAGGTGGATGCGATCGTTTCAACAATCGGCTTTCCTCTGGTGGGTGGCCCGGCTGGTTCGATGGAAGCAGGGCGTCAGGTAGATGTAGCAAAGCGCATCCTCACTGCTAAAAATCTACCTTATATTGTTGCAGCACCACTCTTAATTCAAGATATTTACTCGTGGACGCGCCAAGGTGTCGGCGGCTTGCAAAGTGTAGTATTGTATGCTTTACCAGAATTGGATGGTGCAATTGATACTGTTCCCCTCGGCGGTTTAGTGGGTGAAAATATTTATTTGGTTCCCGAACGGGTGCAGCGATTAATTGGTAGAGTCAAAAGCTGGGTGGCTTTACGGCAAAAACCTGCATCGGAACGCAAGATTGCAATTATTCTATATGGCTTCCCCCCAGGTTACGGTGCTGTGGGCACAGCTGCATTATTAAATGTCCCGCGTAGTCTTTTGAAGTTTCTTTCTGCACTCAAAGAACAAGGTTACAACATTGCAGATTTACCAGAAGACGGTGAAGAATTGATTCGCTGGGTAAAAGAAGCAGACGAAACTTTAAATGACTCAGATAATATCCCTACGTCTGTGAACGTCCGCACATTAGAAAAATGGCTGGGATATCTGCGAACATCTCGCATTGAAAAACAATGGAAATCTTTGACGGCAACTGGTATTAAAACCTATGGCGATGAATTTCAAATTGGTGGTGTGCAATTAGGCAATGTCTGGGTAGGTGTACAACCACCTTTGGGAATACAAGGCGACCCGATGCGCTTAATGTTTGAACGCGATTTAACTCCCCATCCCCAATATGCTGCTTATTATAAATGGTTGCAAAACGAGTTTCAAGCTGATGCTATAGTTCACTTTGGAATGCATGGTACGGTGGAATGGCTGCCTGGTTCTCCTTTGGGGAATACTGGTTATTCTTGGTCGGATATTTTGTTAGGAGATTTGCCTAATCTATATATATATGCGGCAAATAATC
The DNA here is from genome assembly GCF_005869855.1 of Nostoc sp. PA-18-2419. Taxonomy (GTDB): domain Bacteria; phylum Cyanobacteriota; class Cyanobacteriia; order Cyanobacteriales; family Nostocaceae; genus Nostoc. Next base: position 30,510 of record NZ_SZNH01000015.1, read on the forward strand.
CTTCCGAGTCAATTTTGGCAAAACGTCGCGGTTATGGTGTATTAATTTCTCACAATGTACCGCCTTATGGTCGGGCAGGTTTATATAAGGAATTAATGGCATTGCGAGATTTAATCTCAGAGTATCGTGAAGACCCACAAAAAAATTATGCCCTCAAAGAAGCAATTTGTAAAAAAATTCTGGATACGGGTTTAGATGCAGATTGTCCGTTTGAAGATGCGAAAAAGTTGGGTATTTCCTTTTCTCCGGAAAATATTCGGATGTTTAGTACTCATGCTTTTGAAGATTATTTAGTGGAATTATACGAATATTTACAAGTTTTAGAAAATCGCCTATTTTCTTCTGGGTTGCATACATTGGGAGAAAAGCCAAGTGAGGAAGAATTAGCTTCGTATTTAGAGGCTTATTTTGGAGACGAATCACACAGACGCAGAGAAGAAAGAGAAGAAGAAAGACTAATCAAAGATTTGTTGATGCAATCTACAGATGAATTAGCAAATTTATTAAGGGGATTGAATGGAGAATATATTCCGCCTGCGCCTGGTGGAGATTTGTTGCGGGATGGCGTTGGTGTATTACCAACTGGGAGAAATATTCATGCTTTAGATCCTTATCGAATGCCTTCACCTGGGGCTTATGAACGGGGACGAGAAATTGCTCAAAAAATTATCGCCCAGCATTTACAAGAACATGGTAAGTACCCAGAAACGGTGGCGGTGATGTTATGGGGATTGGATGCAATTAAAACAAAAGGTGAATCTTTAGGAATTCTATTGGAATTGGTGGGGGCTGAACCTGTTAAGGAAGGAACTGGGCGAATTGTTCGTTATGAATTAAAACCTTTGGCTGAGGTTGGACATCCGCGGATTGATGTGTTAGGAAATTTATCTGGAATTTTTCGAGATAGTTTTGTCAATATCATCGAATTGTTGGATGATTTATTTCAACGGGCGGCTGATGTTGATGAACCGGAAGATAGAAATTTTATTAGAAAACACGCTTTAGTTTTGCAAGCCCAAGGTGTAGAAAATGCATCGGCGAGATTGTTTTCTAATCCGGCAGGTGATTTTGGTTCTTTGGTGAATGATAGAGTAGTTGATGGTAACTGGGAATCTGGCGAGGAGTTAGGCAATACTTGGCAAAGTCGGAATGTATTTAGTTATGGTAGAGAAGATAAAGGTAAAGCTAGACCAGAAGTTTTGAATACATTATTAAAAACAAGCGATCGCATTATCCAAGAAATCGATTCTGTAGAATATGGCTTAACCGATATTCAAGAATATTACGCTAATACTGGCGGTTTGAAAAAGGCAGCAGAAAAACAACGCGGTAATAAAGTTACAACCAGTTTTGTGGAAAGTTTCTCAAAAGATACTACACCCCGCAATTTAGATGATTTACTCAGAATCGAATATCGCAGTAAATTAGTAAATCCCAAATGGGCCGAAGCAATGTCAAATCAAGGTTCGGGTGGTGCTTTTGAAATTTCCCAACGCATGACAGCTTTAATTGGTTGGGGCGGTACTGCCGATTTTACTGATGATTGGGTATATAACCAAGCGGCTGATACTTATGCTTTAGATGCAGAAATGGCAGAAAAATTACGCAAAGCAAATCCAGAAGCTTTCCGCAATATTGTAGGCAGAATGTTGGAGGCGCATGGGCGTGGTTTTTGGCAAGCTGATGATGATAAGTTAGATAAATTGCGCCAATTGTATGAGTTGACAGATGAGGAGTTAGAGGGTGTGACAGTTTAGAAAATCCGATGTTATAAAGATAACAGGATTCTCTTGTATTTTAAAAGCTAGAAGACTGGTATATTGGCTACGTTCAAGAGTTACCTGGTGTAAATGTACAAGAAAGAACTCTGGAAGAAGCTAGAGAAAGCCTACGGGAAGCGATAGAATTAATTCTAATATCAAATCGGGAACTTGCAGAACAGCAACTCTCAGGTAAAGATGTCGTCCGCGAACAAATTACTATCAAATTCTAGTGAAAAGACGTGAATTAATTTGCCATCTTGAAAAAAATGACAACCAAGTAGTTATTATTTGCAAGTGAAATAACTATAAATAAATAAGTAGGTAAATTTTTAGCAGCTTGGGATAATTGACTTTAACAGTGTTGTTGTTTCTTAAAAATTGACAACAGCAAACACACAACCGCCATTACTAATAGCGGCACTGAAGAAGTGGATTCTGGGACAGATTGAGGGTTTTGCACAGGCTGATTTCCAGGAATCATACTGAGTGATGCCAAAACTCGCTGAATATTGTTAGATATGTCGCTGTCACTAATATTATTACTTCTAGAAGAGATAAGCCGATTATACGTCTGGGTACTTGATACATCAAAATCTCCTGTTAACACAGTAAAATCTTGACCGATTCTACCTATAAGGGAGTCAATCAGGTTGTTAACATCAGTTCTGACTCCTTGCGAAAATAACTCTGGGCTGTTGACGTTTCCAATAGTTGTGTTGTCACTATTTTCTAGCCAATTACCATTGCCAATGATTGTATTTCCACTGGTAAAAACCCAGTTACCATTGCCAATAATTGTATTATTACTACCAAAATCCCAGTTACCATTTCCTAAGCTTGTATTGTCATCACCAAAGTGCCAATTGCCGTTTCCAATGGTTGAGTTGTCAGTCCCAAAGTGCCAATTGCCATTTCCTAGTGTTGCGTTGTTACTTCCGTTGTCCCAATACCAGTTGCCATTACCAAGGGTTGTGTTATCTTTTGCAAATAACCAGTTACCATTACCAATGGTTGCGTTGTCGTTATTAAAGTTCCAGTTGCCATTACCAATGGTTGCGCTGTCATTGCCATAATCAGAGTTAAAATTACCAATGATCGCGTTATTATTACCGAAGTTCCTGTTAGCATTACCAATAGGTGCGTTATCTTGATTAAACGGTGGACTACCAATATTAGATGTATTTCCACTGTTACTAAAGGGTATATTATTACCAAGGACTTCTCTTAACGGATCGAAAGGCGATTGGTCATGCACATTTCCACTATCTAAAATGGGATTGCCACCGGTTAAAAACGGGTTGCTACCTCCAGCCAATGTCTTGTCAATGTCTTTAAAAAAATTGTCACCTAGAATTAGCTTTAAGCGGTCAAAAATTAATTGCTGAAGCTTACCACCAGCTTCGCCAGCAAAGGGGTTGATACCGCTACCTGGAATAGTTCCGCCACCGTTACCTATAAACAGATTGTTACCACCTGTCAATTGACTGCCTTCAGTATATAAACTGCCATTGGCAGCAAAGGAATTAGCGTTATACAGGTTGTTACTACCATTTGCATTCAAGGTGTTAACTTCATTATTTATAGAATTGATAGCAAATGCTTCCATTGACATTAATTCTCCTATTTGTTTTTAACCTAAAATTTATTTAAATCAAGGCTTTAATTTTCTTGATTGTGAACCTGAGAGAAAATTTTGCTAAAGTCTTTTATAGTAAAAAGTTTCAGTGCATAACATAGCTAATTAGCATAGTATGTACTGAAAAAATCATTATTGTTTATTTCCTTGTGTCACTCTACTGATTTACTCAAGGATTATAATTACTGTCTTTATTAAGCGAATGGAATTTGTCCACCACCAAATGATGGAATTTGGCTAGGATCGAATCCACCACTACCAAATGATGGAATTTTACTAGGATCGAATCCACCACTACCAAATGATGGAATTTTACTAGGATCAAATCCACCACTACCAAATGATGGAATTTTACTAGGATCGAATCCACCATCACCAGATGATGGAATTTGGCTAGGATCGAATCCACCACTACCAAATGATGGAATTTTACTAGGATCGAATCCACCACCAGACGACGGTATTTTACTAGGATCGAATGATGGGATTTTGCCATCACCTAGTTCTTTGCTTAATCTTGAGTTAATCAGGCTGTCAATAGTAACTCTTAAACCGAACCCGTCGGGTATTTCAGTTGTGCTGATAGTAGTGCTTTGGCTGCCAGCACCAGCACCAGTCAAAGGGTCGCGGCCGCTACCTCCAGCTGATGGATTTACACCGCCTGCAAAGATATTCCAAAAGTTGTCACCAGCGAAAGGATTACCATCATATGGTAAATCCGGCTTACTGCCACTGCCACCGAATGGATTACCGCCACCTTCTCCATTACCAACACCACTAAATAACTTGGAGAGTTGTTCGTCAGTGAGAACTTCACTCAGGCGACCGAAGGGTGAATTTTTTATAGGATTGTCCCCACCAGTAGAGGAGTTACCGCCACTACCATTAATTGAATCTGCCATCTGTGCTAATCCTCCTAATTTTTAACATAAAAATCTTACTATCCTATAGAAATCTAATTTGAATGTTGCTAGGTACGACTGAAATCAAAACTGTATTCAGTAAGCTTTCAATCAGATTAGCTTTTCCCAAATTTAATCAAATTTCTACAGCTACATCAAAAGACAAAACTAAGTCTATTCGGCGATTTTTTGTTAGTAAAATAGTTAGTAGCTCTGGTTATTTGTTTATCTTATAAAGTCAAGATAACCAATTGTTAACCCATGCTACTCACATTTACAATTTATGTGATTTAACTGATAAGAGCAATGAAAAATGTTTTGATAGATTTATCAAACCTATAGATTTTTTTATCCAATAACTGAAAAAAATTGACTAAAATCTTATATAATAGAGTCAAAAGTTGCTAAAATGATGATATAGAGATAGATAATATTTTGATAAATTTGTCAAATTTTTAGATATTTGTTGTCAAATTTTTAGATTTTTAATTAATTATAAACAATACAGTCAATGCCTTAATCGCGTAAACTACAGTCATCGGCATGTCTGCACTACGAGGATTGCACCAACGAGTAATGCAGCTGCGATCGCAATCAACAATGGCGTTAAAATTGGTATCAAACGTTGAGAGCGATTCGTTGCGATCGCGATACGATGTTTGCCAGTCTCATACCTTGACTGAGAACCACTAAAAGATTACCGCTGTGAATAGCGAAATATCTTAGTTGTGCAAAAATATCTGCAAAAAATTCCGAAAAGCAGCAACTTCAGTGTGGAGATTAAGCATATACTTACAAATTAGTCAAGGTAGATATGAATCTAAAACTGAGATTTAAATCAGTTTCTCATAGTTGGGTTGCCCTTCATCCACAGCCGAAAGGAGTAATTCAATTTATTGCAGGGGCTTTCTTTGGTACGTTTTTCCCCATGTTTTTCTATCGTTATCTGCTGCAATCTTTATATGAGCAGGGATATACAATTATTATTCTACCATTTAATTTCAGTTTTAATCATTATGTAGAAGCTGGTTTTCTCATGAGAGAGCAATATGAAATCCTACCAGAACTTGTGAGAATGGCAACTGTTGAAGGATACGATTATGAAGCGTATCTAAACGATAAAAACTTTTCTTGGATTGGACATAGCCTTGGCTGTAAATATATTTCCTTATTAGAAGGATTTACTGCTTTACCTCCGGAAACTCAAGCTAGAGAACAGTTTATTCGTAATCTCCTATCTGATACTTCAGATGAGTCACAAATCGAAAGTATAATTGCAGACATTAATATTCTTGTTGAGGAACTCAAACAAAAAATTAAAGAAGTTCAGAAATTAATTCGTAGTTATGTAGGCCGAGAAGTCAAAATTAACAGCATCTTTATTAAAGGACAGATTTCTATTTTATTAGCACCTGCTATTACTAGCACAGCTAGCGCAATTCGCCCTCAATTTCTAGCAGATATCATCGATAATCTAGGTTTGGGCGTCAAACCAACCATTGAAGAAACCCATAACTTAATCAAGGATAGCGAGTTATTCAATATTATGGGTTTAGTGTGTTTCCAATCAGATAATATTGCTAAATCAACCTGTGATTGGTTTTTTAAAATTTTTCAAAAACCACAGCCAGATTTTCGGGAAAGTTTGACAGGCGGGCATTTAAAACCTTTAGGTATTCAATTAGGTAACAATGTCCTGAATCTTTTTGATAAACCGTTGATTGAATCAGTTGAACAACGCCATAAAGGATTTGAACATCATGTAATTAAATTATTTAAAAAACTAAAAGAAAAAGCAAAATAATCCGAATGGGGAGTATTGACTGTTGATTGATGACTGATGAGTTAGGAATTATTTTCTTTACCTGTTAGTCTTCTCATCTCCCAGTTGGTGAGTTTCGACTATGCGGTAGTTAAGCGAAGTCGAAACTCAACTACCGCGAAGCCGAACCACATCTCTCTACTTCCCACCCCCCAACCCTCGTCACAATCCCAACTCTTCTGGAAAGCCCAACATGATATTGAGATTTTGAACTGCGGCTCCGGATGCGCCTTTACCCAAGTTATCAAGACGAGCAACTAGCAAGACTTCTTTGGTAGCATCATTCGCGAAAACAAAAACTTGAACAAAGTTGGTGTCGTTCATTGCCTTAGCATCTAGAAACGTTCCGTCTCTGAGAAGCGTAGGTTCTGCCAATGGAGCAACTTGGACAAACTTTTCACTTTGGTAGTAGTCAGCGATCGCTTCATAGATTACCTTACCTGATGGTGGATTATCCAAAATCCCCAAGGGCAAAGGCACTTGTACTAACATTCCTTGCTCAAAATCCCCCACTGACGGTACAAATAGCGGCGGCGATGCTAACCCCGAATAATAATGCATTTCCTTAACGTGTTTATGCCCAAACTGCAAGCCGTAAATGCCATAGGGATAAAGCGACTCTCCCCCGGCTTGCTGTTTGTGGAAAGTATCATATTTTTGAATCAGATTTTTGCCACCACCAGAATAACCTGACACTGCATTCACGGTGATGGGAAAGTCAGTTTTTAAAAGTGCTTTGGCAATCAACGGCCGGATACAAGCCAAGAATCCCGTGGGATAACAGCCGGGATTACTCACAAACTGGGCGCTAGCAATTTTTTCTCGCTGTCCTGGATTGAGTTCGGGGAAGCCATATACCCAGCCTTGGGCTGTGCGATGAGCAGTACTAGCATCAAGAATTTTAACGCTAGAATTACTAACTAAGCTAACAGCTTCGCGGGCGGCGTCATCAGGTAGGCAGAGAATCACAACATCTACGGCATTAATCAGTTTAGCTCGCTCAGTTGCATCTTTTCGTTTAGATATCTCAATGCTAACTAACTCTATGTCATCGCGTTGGTTGAGGCGTGAATAAATCTGTAAACCTGTGGTTCCCGATTCCCCATCAATAAAAACTTTCGGTCTAGCAATCATGCGCCCAGCATCCTCAAGTGTGAGTGGTATTTTGATTCAATATATAGGAATCGGCTTTGATTTGGATAACTTATTTGCGTAGGAAGGCAATAGGCAAAAGCAAAAAAAGCTGTTTATCTATCTATTCCTACTCAATTGCTTGTTTTGTGGTTTGAGTAGATTCATGGCTCAGTAAGTGCTCAAAATCTTCTAAGTTTCCTGCTGCTTTGATAGTTGATAGCAATTGTTCGTAATCCTTGGGGGTATCAATATCGATATTTCCTAGAGGAAACGGAATAGAAAATACTTGATTGAGGTTATTATGAATAAGTTTTTTTGCTCCAGAATCTTTTAAGGCAGCAAGTTCGGAAAAAAAATTATGATTAAATAGAGCGGGTACACCTAATGTTCCGGCATATTCACAAGCGATAATCGGTTTTTTTGTCGAATAATAAGCATCAACAAGTCGATTAATAATTTGGTGGGAAACAAATGGCTGGTCGCAAACTGTAATAACTACTGCTTCAATCTTTTGAGGAAGATTATTTAACAATTCAATACCACTTTTGATTGAAGAACTCATTCCACAAGCCCAATCCAAGTTTTTTACGACTTTAATAGGAAGTTGTTTAATTTGGGGATGAATCTGTTCTGCATTGGCTCCAAGTACTACTACCACAGGTTGACAAACCGAAGCGATCGCCATTTCTATAATGTATTGCAAAAAACTACGTCTTTGATAAAGCAATAGTTGTTTGGGTGTACCCATACGAGTGGATGCACCAGCAGCAAGAATCATAATAGCGATGGTTGATTTATCATTGTTTATTTGCTCGGTGTTAAATTCCATAATCAAGAAAAACTATCTAGTAACTAGCAACTTAGAGTTACTTTCATTAGATTGGTGAATTGGTTGATTGCGATTTCTAAGAAAATTACCACTGCGGTTTGTTAGCACTGCTTGAATTTCAGCAATAATGGCGATCGCTATTTCTTCAGGTGTATCTGCTCCGATGTCAATCCCAACAGGCCCATGCAATCTTGTTAATTGTTCGGGAGTATAAACTATTCCTTGCAAGCTTAAATCTTCTAGCAATCTTTGAGTACGTACCTTTGGACCTAAAACTCCTATGTAGTGTGCAGGAGATGGCAACAACATTTTCAAAATTTCCACATCGTCAAGGTAATTATGTGTCATCACTACAGCAACCGTGTAGCTATCTATAAATACCTGTTTTTGTACAATTTCTCGCCGACTAAGAATCACATTACAAGCTGTTGGAAATCGCTCTTTAGTTGCCTCATCAGCTCGACAATCGACTACAGTAACGTCCCAACCTAATGCTTGAGCAAACTGTGCTACGGGTACAGCGTCATAACCTGCACCAAATATTACTAAAGGTGTGGGTGGTTGGATGACTTCAATGAAAACTTCTACACTGCTTAAAGATAACTGATATTTATTTACCCTTGACTTTTGATCGCCAAAGGCTGCTTGAGTATCTGCAATCAGAGATTGAATTAAATTTTTGTCTTTGATATCAGTAATAACTTTACCATTTGGATACAGCAGTAAACGCGACCCAAGTTTGACCTTGACTGCACCTTCCAAAGAAAAGACTGTAGCAATGATACCTAAATGTTTTTTATCAAAACACTCCTCTATAAAAGCGATCGCATTCGGTGTACTTTCTCTCTCAAGACGTTCGATGAGAACTTGCACTGTCCCATTGCAGCCTAAACCAAAGCCCCAAAGAATATCTTCAGAGGCGGTGTTATCGTAAGTAACAACAATTGGTTTGCCGTCCGACATTCGTTGTTGAGTATGCTCAAATACATCGTTCTCTAAGCAACCAGCGCTAATTGTTCCGATCGTCCGACCTGTATTTGTCATCAACATTTTAGCACCCGGTCGGCGATAGGTTGAACCTTGAGTTTTGACTACAGTGGCAAGGAAAGTAATTTCACCACTTTTTTGACTTGACTCAAAGCCTTCTAAAATTGCTTGTACTTCGTTCATTTGATGGCTGATTTTTCTCTTTATAGCAGTTTATAAGCTTGAGCAAGCAGTCCTATCAAAACAATTGCTGCGAGTATCAAATACAAGTTGATTTTCCATCTGTTATATCATGTCCGGTTGAATACTTATGATATCTGTGAAGGTTGATAATGCTTCGGTTACGCTCAGCATGAATGAGTAATGGGAAGAAAAACAAACTGTTCACCTCTTCCTAAATTACCAACTACCAATTACCAACTACCAACTACGAATTATCAAAAAGACTAACCATATTGTAAGTAATTAGCCGAACTTGATATTAATGATTATAGTATATGGATTAAATTGACTGCGCTCGCGGTGTTCTGCTATCCAAGATAAACAAAAACACGGCTAAAATCATGCCCCGCAAGATAGTTGTCAATTTGAGTAATTTATTTGTTATTAGAGTTAGTACTGAATATTTGTTTTCTGTAACTTCCAGTTTTACAGAGTGCTTTAAATTTATTACAAAAGTCTTAATTAATCAAAATCGACGTTTTTAATCATATATTTTGCAAGCCTACTTCGATAAAGTCATGGAAGTAAGCTGGTAACCAAAAGCCTCATAGCTGTACTGTGATTTTGGGTTGTAGTCTTGCAGCAATGCCAAAAAACAAGTGCGTATGCATCGCTAATACTGAAATCACGAGCTACACAAGACAACTAACGTAAACCAGATACCATCGGTACAAATTGTGCAAATAGATTTAACAAATATCAACACAATTGTCTATTTAAATCAAACGATTACATATATAGCCATAGTCACATAAGTTAGGATATTTTAAAAGCATGAATGCTAGGAGTAATAGTTCTACCTTCTGCCTCCTGCCCCCTGCTATAGTAATAAAATTTACCCTAACCAAGCTGGATTCGTTGCTGTACTATCATTTTGAGTTGTGGTCTTATATCGTTCGTACTGTCCTTTAGCTGCTGCCTCACGGGTACGTGCTAACAGTGCTGTCACTTGTGCCCGATCCATTGGCTTAAATGTACGGACTGCCTCAAATGCTTGGTCTAAAATTTTCATACTGTCGATGCCCGTAATTACCACTGAGGTGGGCAAATTCATGGCGTAGTGCAGGCACTCGATCGCACTGACTGTGTTGCTTCTGAGAATGTAAGACTCCCCGATTGTTTTCATTGCCAAGACACCAATGTTGTTTTTCACTAATACAGGTAGAACCTGTTGCTCAAAACTTCTAAAATGGGCATCCATCACATTCAATGGCATCTGCACAGTATCGAAGCGGAAATTATTTTGTCTGGCTGTTTCCAACATTTGARGGTGAATCAAAGGATTCTTATGTCCTGTGAAACCGATATAGCGAATTTTGCCCGCTTTCTGTGCCTCAACGACTGCCTCCATCGCGCCACCAGGAGCAAAGACGCGATCCGGGTCTTCAAAGCGCAGTATTTCATGATGCTGCACTAAATCAATGCGATCGACCTGCAAATCTTTGAGCGAATCATCAATTTGCATTTTGGCAGCGGCTTTGGTGCGACCGTCAATTTTGGTCATTAAAAATACTTTTTGGCGATAACCATTTTTCAGAGCATTTCCCATCCACCGATGGCTGCGTCCATTATGATAGTCCCAAGAGTTATCCATAAAATTGATGCCGCGATCAATGGCACTGCGGATCAGCTTGATACTTTCTTGCTCATCTTCAATTTTTCCAATGTGATATCCCCCCAAGCCAATCACAGATACCTGTTCATTCGTGCGTCCAAGGGTGCGATACAACATTTCGCCGCGTCGAGTTGCAGTTGGTGTTTGGGCTAGCAATTGAGTATTTTCATCGATGGGTTCTGCTTGAGCGAGGATTGGTTGCAAAAATCCTTCCGAAGCTGCAAGTCCTGCTGCTACTAATCCCGAAGCAGAAGCAGTTTTTAACAAGCTGCGTCTACTGATTTCCATAATTGTCTCCTCCAAGCAACAACAGAAATGAACCGTAATGATACCACGGTAATTTAGTACAAAGATTCTAACTAAGGTCTGTTTTGAAACATATTCCCCAAGATGCATTCACAACGTAAGCCAATGCATTCATAATGCTTACCTTTTGTTTAAGCTTGCTCTATCTCAATTCGGCGTTACAGTTTATCAAAGATGCGATCGCGCATTCAGTAGTGTTGTTTTAAGCTGGTTATTGAGCAAAATTTAAGTCGTAAGTTGGTTAGCCCATTGAAAGACTCTATGAAGGTATACCTTTCCTATTTGGATTAGTAAACCATTTTTTTATTTCACCACAAAAACTCCATACATCATCATCTGAGGGTTTGAGATAATCTTGCGATTCTGGATCTTCTCCCATTTTCTCAAAGATGTTAATCAACCAATCGGGTCCGTGTCCAGTTGCATCAAGTTGAAGAAGCCAAGACTCCAACTCTCCTCTTCGCACGACAAACAGACCATACTCGGCAAGTTTGTCAAATAAGTTATTTGCTGCTTCTTTGTCACTGCCAGAGAGAATATCTACACCACCATCCCGTTTCATATCCTTTTTTACAGCATCAAATTTTTTCTTGACAGCATCTCGAAAATCAGCAAGTGACTGATACTCAAGTTCAGGAATAAAGCCGCTTTTGAGAAATTTCGTCCAATTCTGACCGCCATCTTTAAGGATATCAACGTCAACAATGCCAACTGCTGGTATACCTAATTCTCTTAAAGGTTTGATAATTATCTGAACTGTTTGCTTATTTTGAGCATTGAGAAACAGACAGTTAGGAATTCCCAATTCTGGCTTATAACGTAGCAGTCGCTCATTAATCTCTTGATAAAAAGCGCGATCTGCATCGGATTCTGTGACAATGACAAATTCGTAGAATAGCCCCTCAAGCACACCAGTTGAGCGCAACAAAGGATTTCGCATTAATCGAAGGATGTCTGTGTTAGACAAGACTCTTGCAGTAGCTACCTCACTGCGATAAGTCAGTCTCACAATATTAACTGGTGCGCCAGATTGTATACAACCCATTACAAAATTTGAACTATGCGTTGAAACAAACAATCTTTTTTCAGATCCTAAGCTAGAGATAGCAATTTCTTTTCCTAGTTTGAAAGCTAAGGGTGGATACAAAAAAGCTTCAGGTTCATCAATTAGAAGAATGGCAGGATCGCCAGCTATGATCTMTGTAATAATTCCAGTAAATGCTTTTACACCGTCGCTGGCTTGCTCAACAGGAAGTGCTTTTGAGTGAAATTGTACAGCTTCATCGTGAATACCGCGCTCTTCTATATTTGCCTCTGGAGGACGAGATGACAAGCGTAGTCTAAGTTGACCGAGAAAAGTAGGATCTATAACGAAGTACGTCCCAAAAGCGTCATAAATAATCCGTCTAACTTCATACCTTTTGGCATCATCACGAAACAACACCTGAAAGCTTGTTTGAGAGGGTTGCTGGAGATCACCAGCGCTTTGTTGCCCAATCAAACTAATACGACTTTTACCGTCTAGTAGGAGAGTGTTAAATGCGAGATAGCACTGGCAAAACAAACTTCCCTGACTATTAGGATTCTGTAACGCGTGCAAAAGATTCTGTCTATGAACTTGATACCTCGCTCCCCTTTTTCCAACAATTATATGATCGGGTAAGAGGGTTTCACTTATATGTGGTTGAAGAGTTGACTTTTGAATCTTTTCTTCAGCCGCTTCAATTGAGAATGTATCAAATTCAATCTTTTCTAGGATTACATCTGTTACGTTCTGTTGACCAGTTGTGCAGTAATAGAAAATTTCAGAGAGAACCTTGCTTTTCCCAGAGTTGTTTGGACCTACAAATACGGTTATGGGCGTTGTGACTACTTCCTCTGAAGGTAATCCTGAGCCTCTTCCAAATTTTAATTTGATCGTCTTTACCATTCGTCAAAAACTATGATAGACTTCGTTGTTTTTGTTACATATTTATCAGTATAATAATTTACTTTTGTAATTGCCCTTCATATTTCTCTACCAAGTTATCTTACAGCAATAATTAGAGCAAATCGATGCCGCTTCCGACTCGCGCTTCAGCAACACTGTAACTGTTATTTAAATTGATCGAGGAATTGTTTATTTCTTCAATTTCAGCAGATGTACAGTCATTCCATGCCTGTTAATGTACTTGACACTACTTTGCGGGGCGCTAAAAAGCCAAGGACAATTGCTACCAAGAATAATGCTGGAACATCACCAAACAGGTGTCCATGTTCAACAGGGTCAATTACTGCATGTACCGCCATGATCAGTCCGTGGACTAAACTTGACCAGACGGTAAACCAGATTAAACTGAGGTGTGCTTCTGGTTGCCTTGAAGCTAACAGCAAAAATATACCAAGCGTTGCATAGACACCAATAATCATTTGTTCKTATTCGTGCTGACCTGGTTGCCATAACCAGCCTGATGCCCACACCTKAGTTAGCGGATAGATAAGTAGAAAAGCTATTCCAAAGAGAACCAAAGCGATTCGTAAATAGCGATCGCGCCCATCCATTGCTTTAACCTCCGCTATTTTCCAGTGCAGTCTCTACAAACAAAACTGTATAATTTTGTGATTGTATTCCCACTAGTGACACTTCAGCTTTGGAGTGTTAGAAATTTTAATGCTCCTAGTGGTTTAAAACTGATTTATAGCAGGAGGCAGGAGGCAGAAGGTAGAACTATTATTACTCCTAGCATTCATGTTTTCAAAATATCCTAAAGGGTGTAGCTACAGCTATAACTATGAATGCAAGTCGATGCATTAACAGTGCGAGTCGATGCATTCACAATGCAAGTCGATGCATTAACAGTGCGAGTCGATGCATTCACAATGCAAGTCGATGCATTAATAGTGCAAGGCAATGCATTAATAGTGCAAGGCGATGCATTCACTATTTACCCTGCGGCTTGCTGTTTGCGCCGACGCATGTAAGCAGAAGCGACACCTACAAGCGCTAAACCTGCAATTGTGGTCGGTTCAGGAATAGTAGCCGTGTTCGTTTCATTTGCGGTAGATAATGCCAAGGTAAAATTGACAGGCGACCCATCGCTGACCGTGCGCTGAATGCGGAACACTTGACCAGGGTTGACGCGCGCGCCTGTGAATGTTGCAACGGAGTTGTTTTCAGATAGCGTCACTTTGTAAAGGTTTGAAGTAACAGTGCCAAATTGAGCATCAGGGCTTAATAGACGATAGACAATATCACCGACAGAGACATCCAAGTCGTTGAGGTTATTGTTAATCTTTAGTGCAGGTCCCGATCCCGTCGTTAGAGTAGGACTAACATATGGCAGGGACGTACTTCCTAGCTGGGTGAAACTGAAGACTGGTTCACCGAAGGGAGGCGCTGAGAGAACGTCTAAGGTTTGATTGACGAGCGAGACTGCTTGTGCAGCCGTTGCAGTGCTAGCTAAGGTAGCTAATGCTATAAGAGTCGAGAGTGCGAACTTTTCTGTTTTCACGATTTTGAATGGACTCCTAATTAGAACTACAATCATCAAAGCTAGCCAATTGAACTTGAAGATGCACAGGATGGAAGGGAGAGATTTAATTGGCGGTCGTTAGCACAAAATTTCCTACTTAAAACAACTGGAAAACTGAGCGATCGCTTAAGAAAACCAGATTGATTTTGTAGAGATAACTAGATATCTATGGTTTTCGTACTAATTTGCTCTCACCACAGCATCCTTAAAAATCACTAGTATCATAGTAGATTCACTAAGCTTTTTATTATCTTCTTTACTGGCTTCACAAAAACTTTAAAGTAGTTGATCGCCCTCTTAAGTCACCTTCAGTAGACTAAAAAATGAGTGCGATCGCCAATCTGATGAATGAGCTTTCATCGTTTCGGCGATCGCGCGATTCTTTAAAGCTCAACGGCAGCAATTAATCTCTTATCTGATATCTTGCATTTGCTGATTGTTCGGACGCTCCAACTCCAAATCTTCCCAAGAAACTGGATCTTCTACAGGTTCGAGATGAGTTGTAACGTGGGTTGAAGGCAGCACCCGCAGAATCGCCAGCTCAATTGCCTCGCATAAATCATGCCCTTGTTGCACTGTCCAAGATCCAGGCACAAGAACATGAAAGGAAACAAAGCGGCGAGTTCCAGCAGTACGGGTTCGCAAGGCATGGAACTGGATGTCTTGATGTCTGTACTCGTTAAGGATGCTCTTGATTACGTCAATTTCTTTTTTAGGCAAAGCTGCATCCAGTAGTGCGCTACTGGTTTCCCGCAGCAAACGAAATCCTGTCCAAGTAATATTTGCTGCTACTATCAGTGCGACAATTGGATCGAGCGCGAGAACGCCTGTTACTTTGACAAGGAAGATTCCAACTACCACACCACCCGAAGTCACTACATCGGTAAACAGGTGGTGAGCATCAGCCCTCAGTGTAATGGAACGTAACCGTCGCCCTGCCCGTAGCAAGATAAAAGCAACAACGCCGTTGATTGCGGTTGCAAATAGGGAGAGTGCCAACCCCAATCCCAGCTGTGTTAACGGTTCTGGATGCAACAAGCGTCCCCAAGCTTCAACAGCAATGCTGATGGCTGCGACTACAATCAACGCACCTTCTGCACCACTGGAGAAGTATTCGGCTTTAGAATGCCCAAAGGCGTGTTCGGTATCTGGGGGTTTATCAGCGTAGGTCAATGCCCATAGAGCTACCAATGCTGCCACGAGATTGACAATTGACTCAATAGCATCTGAAAGTAGTCCTACTGACCCGGTTAGCAGGTAAGCACCAAACTTTAGGACAATAGTGACGATTGCTGCTGCAATTGACACGAAAGCGTAAGAGCGGGCTGTTCGACTACTCATCTCGGTCACGGAGGTAACTACAGTGATTCCGAGCTAACAGTACCAAATTCTACTTTAGTCGTCATCAGCCCTGAGACTTCTACTGATTGGTAAAAGAAACTACAGGATATCATTGCCGCCTATAAACTTATTAGCTGATAGTGGTAATGTAGCGACCGCCAATCAGATGATTGAGCTTTCATCGTTTCGGCGATCGCAATCTCTACAGCAGCTTGTCTAATGTAATTGGCAAATCGCGGACGCGCTTACCTGTGGCATGATAGACAGCGTTAGCGATCGCCGCCGCCGTACCGGTAATCCCAATCTCGCCAATTCCTTTAACACCAAGCGGGTTGATATGTGGATCTTTTTCATCAACAAACAACACCTGGATATCGGGAACGTCTGCATTCACTGGGACGTGGTACTCGGCTAAATCGTGGTTGACAACGCGTCCTCGGTTCGGGTCTGTTATAGTGTGTTCCATCAGTGCCATACCGATACCGTAGATAATCCCACCAATGAGTTGACTGTTGGCTGTTTTAGCATTGAGTATGCGTCCTACGCCAAAAGTTCCCACCCAGCGCGATATTCGCACTTCGCCCAAATCAGGCTCAACGCGGACTTCCGCAAATTGCGCTCCAAATGAATGCATTGAGAACTTCTTTTGTTCCTCTCCCAGCTTGGCATCACCACGCGCTTCAATCATTTTCATTCCATGCCGTGCCAAGATTGCCTGATATGTTTCGGTTGCAGAGGATTTATTTTTCAAGAAAAAGCTGCCATTTTCGGCAATCACATCCTCAGCATTTGAACTATAAAGCGGCGATTTGCGATCAGCAAGTGCTAGTTGCAAAAGTTGATTGCGGGCTTGATTTCCCGCTAAATGCACTGAGGAGCTGACACTGGCGGCAGTTTGCGAACCACCGGAAACAGGAGTTTCTGGCATTTTGGTATCGCCTAGTTCAAAGCGAACTTTGTCAACTGGTAAACCGAGTGCCTCAGCTGCGACTTGAGTCATTACAGTATAAGTCCCCGTACCAATATCTTGGGAACCGCTTTGCACAACGGCTGTACCGTCTGCCATAATTCGAGCGATCGCCGATGCTGGAGAACGGTTGGTAGGATAAGTTGCTGTCGCCATTCCCCAGCCAATCAAATAATTGCCGTCTCGCATCGAACGGGGCTTGGGATTGCGCTTTTGCCAGCCAAACTTTTCTGCTCCTAGCTTGTAGCACTGGATGAGTGACTTGCTCGACCAGGGCAGTCCTTTACTAGGATCGACATCAGCATGGTTACGCAGACGCAACTCCACCGGATCGAGATTCAGTCCATAAGCGAGTTCGTCCATTGCCGATTCTAGGGCAAACGACCCAGAAGCTTCACCAGGGGCCCGCATGAAAGTTGGTGTACCCTCATCGAGCTGCACCAGACGGTGGCTGGTTTCGATATTTGGGCAAGCATAAATCATCCGGGCGCTTTTACCAACTGGTTCGATAAATTCATCGAAAGTTGAAGTCTGAGAAATGCCAGTATGGCGGAGTGCAGTCAATTTGCCCTCGCGGGTTGCACCTAAAGCAACCTGTTGAATCGTCTCTGGTCGAAAACCCACAGGCCCGTACATCTGTATCCGACCTAGCACCAGTTTGACTGGACGATTAACCTGCCGTGCTGCCATTGCCGCTAGAGGCACATGCGACCAAGCCGACCCTTTGCAACCGAAGCCACCGCCGACAAAGTAAGACATCACCCGGACTTTCTCTGGCTCAATCCCCAATACCCCCGCAACTTTTTGTTGAGCCTGAAAAATTCCCTGGGTTGCATCATACAGCAGTAGTTGCTCGCCTTGCCAAACTGCTGTTGTGGCATGAGGCTCCATCGGATTATGATTTTCAATCGGTGTAGTATAGGTTTGCTCGACACGGACAGCAGCAGCCCTTAGTGCTTGGTTGACGTTGCCATGCGCTGAATCAGGGGACTCTTCTTTGGGGATTTTACCTTTGGGCAAATATGCTTTAGCGAGGTTCTCCCCCATATTGATGGTCGGCTTTTCTTCGTCATAACGAACTTGCACCAGGGAAGCAGCGTACATAGCTCGTTCAAAGGTTTCGGCAACGACAACACCGATATGCTGACCGCTATAAAGCACAATGTTATCTTGCAGCACTTGCAGCTTGTGACCGCCGCCTTTATCTCCAAAAGCCTTGGGCGCATTCAGGTGGGTAATTACTGCTAATACACCCGGTACTTGTTCCGCCGCCTTGGTATCGATTTGGGCAATCTTACCTTTGGCGATCGTGCTTTGAATTGTCACGCCATAAGTCATTTTGGCAACCGGAAACTCTGCGGCATAGCGTGCGCCACCCGTTACCTTCAGGTGTCCATCGACTCGGTTAAGCGGTTTGCCGATAACTGTATTTTTATCCCCTGTATTCACGCCATACCTCCCACCGTGAAGAGCGCCTTAACAATTGTGCGTTTAGCTAATTCGACTTTAAACCCGTTGTATTTTTGAGGTTTAGCTGTAGCGAGCGCCGCCTTTGCTGCTGCTTCAAACGTTGCTTGGTTTACTGGCTTGTTAAGGAGCAATTTTTCTGCTTCGTAAGCACGCCAAGGCTTTGTACCTACACCACCCAGGGCAATGCGGGCGGTGCGAATGACGCCGTTTTGAATATCGAGTGCCGCAGCCACCGATGTCATCGCAAAGGCATAGGAAGCGCGATCGCGGACTTTTAAATAGTGCGATCGCGCTGCAAATGGTGAAGCAGGCAAATCAACGGCTACGATTAACTCTCCATGTTGTAGAACTGTTTCTTTTTCTGGCGTATTGCCTGGTACGAGATGAAAATCTACCAGGGGAATACTGCGCTCTCCATTGGGGCCGCGTGTCTGTACAACCGCATCGAGTGCTACCATTGCCACAGCCATATCAGAAGGATGGGTGGCAATACAGCGATCGCTGCCGCCGAGAATCGCATGAATCCGATTGTAGCCTTCAATTGCCGGACAACCCGAACCTGGAACGCGCTTATTGCAGGGGAAAGCAGTATCGCGGAAGTAGTAACAACGGGTACGTTGCAGCAAATTCCCGCCTACACTTGCCATGTTTCGCAGTTGCGGTGATGCCCCAGATAGCAACGCTTCTGACAGCACAGGATAACGCTTTTGAATCATCGCATCGTAAGCAACATCGCTATTGCGTGCCATTGCACCAATCCGCACGCCGTTACCCTGCATTTCTATCTTGGTGAGCGGTAATGGATTAATATCAACCAACTCTGTTGGTGTCTGGACATTTAGCTTCATCAAATCGATCAGGCTCGTACCGCCAGCTAGGTACGAGGCTTGGGCATCTGGAGTCACCAATGCCACAGCATTCTCTGCTTGTCCTGCTTTCTTATAGTTAAACGGCTGCATCTTTTTTCCCCTCTAAGACATCGCGGACAGCAGCCACGATATTTGGATAAGCGCCACAACGGCAGATATTACCGCTCATCAGTTCGCGAATCTCGGCATCCGACTTAGCGTGTCCTTCATTCACCAAACCCACTGCCGAACAAATCTGTCCCGGCGTGCAGTAGCCGCACTGAAACGCATCGTGGGCAACAAACGCGGCTTGCATCGGGTGCAGATTATTTCCTTGCTCCAGTCCTTCAATAGTTGTGATTTTTGCGTCGGTATGCATAATGGCAAACGTCAAGCACGAGTTAACACGCCGTCCATCAACCAGTACCGTGCAAGCACCACACTGCCCGTGGTCGCAACCTTTTTTAGTACCAATTAGCCCGATGTATTCTCGAAGTGCATCAAGTAAGGTAACACCAGGTTCAATGTGCAAACTATGTGCTGTTCCGTTCACTTGCAGCGTCACTTTCATAGTTTGATCTGTCGAAGTTTTTGGCGTTGGAGTAGTTTTTTTGATTTGATTTTGTGCTCTACCTTTCTCTCCAAAATTAGCGATTGTAGCCGCTACTGAACTGAAAATCATCAATTGACCCAACCTGCGGCGTCTTAAGACAAACCTCATGTGTTTACTCCGTTCTCTTTTAGTTGGTAATAACTCTCTTTTGGTTGGTAATATTTCTTTTGGGTTGGTAATAATATTGAGTAATTTTCTTGAATTCAATTTTTAGAGAAAATTACTCTTTCTCACAAGTATTTTCCTAAATTATCACATTGTTAACAGAATACATTTTCATCTTTTTTTCGTCTCTCTATCATAAGATTTATACCCTAAGTCTCATCAGTATTTATTATTATATTTTATAATAAACATCTTCTTGTAAAATATAAAAGTTAAGTCTTATAGAAATTTTTCAAATAATCATCTCTATTCATTCTGAAAATTAACTATTAATTTTTATTAGTTATACTTATTATAATTTTCTAAACAGATCCAATTAGCGCTATTACATTACTCTGATAAAATAAAAATCATATTCAATTGACAAATATTAGATTTAGTAGAAGTTTGAGAGTTTATTTGTAACTGAATAACTGAAATAAATATTTTTTATAAAAGCCTTGTAATAGAGAAGTTATAAATATATAGCAGTTCTAAATCATTTGTAAAATATTACTGCTGCTAACAATCAATAGTTACCATTAATATTTTTTGCTTTCTCATTTAGGATTGCTATATTTTGGAGAAAAAGTGATGCCAGAGAGTTAGGTAATTCTAGAAATTAAATTACCGAATCAGAAAGCGAAGGCGACTATCAAGAATATACTTTTTAAGAATCTTTGATGAATTCTTATCCGTTCAATATAAGTTATATTTTATATGCTTTTATAGCAAGCGAATTAAAGGTTATCTACTTCTAGTTGTTCTAATAGGCTGATTATCTAGTTGATAAAACAGAATAATTTTATGCTAAAAATTTTCGCTGAATTCTTTTTTGGCACAATGCTACTCTATCCAAGCCAAAGTACGTTTCACTGCTTTTTGCCAAGTAGCAAAATTCGACAAATCATTCTTTGGCTCAAATACGCATTCAATCTGTCGTTGCTGCACCAATGCTTGATAGTTGTCCCAAAATCCCACAGCTAAACCTGCTGCAAATGCTGCACCCTGAACAGTAGTATCACGTACACTCGGACGTTCAACGGGAATACCTAAGACATCAGCTTGAAACTGCATCAAAAAATTGTTCTCGCTAGCACCACCATCTACCGTTAATCGCCCAATCGGGGTACTGCTAGACGCATTTATCGCCTGCACCACCTCGACAACTTGGTAAGCGATCGCCTCCAATACAGCGCGTACTAAATGCTCTGGTTGTACGCTGGCGGTAATTCCGAAAAAGGCTCCCCTAGCGCTCATATCCCAGTAAGGTGCGCCCAGTCCACTAAATGCAGGTACAAAATATACACCACCATTATCTGGGACTCGATTTGCCATCGCTTCAGTTTCCGCCGCAGTTTTAATCAGCTTCAAGCTATCGCGCAACCACTGAATACAAGCGCCACTAGTAAACATACTGCCTTCTAGGGCATAGCCGACATCCAAACCCCCGCTTCGATTCCTTTGTGTCCACGCCACAGTTGAAATCAGTTGTCCGGGCGATCGCAAAATTTCAGAGCCAGTGTGAGCTACCAAAAAGCTACCAGTACCGTATGTGCATTTGATTAAACCAGGGCGATCGCAGCCATGACCAAATAAAGCAGCTTGCTGATCTCCCAAAATTGCAGCGATGGGAATTTCTGCACCCAATAAACTAGCATCAGTAACTCCAAAGAATCCTAAACTAGGCTGAATCTGCGGTAAGATTTCAGCCGGAATCTGGAACATTTCTAGGAGAATCTCATCCCACTCACAAGTTTTGAGATTCATTAACATTGTGCGGCTGGCGCTACTATGGTCGGTAGCATGGACTTTTCCACCAGTGAGCTTCCACAGCACCCAAGTATCAATGGTGCCAGCTAAAACGTTGTTTGAATCAGCATTTGTAAAGTCCAATAGCCATCTGAGCTTGGTAGCAGAAAAGTAGGCATCAACGATTAATCCGGTGCGGTCGGAAATTTCTGGAGCATAGCCTTGCTGTTGTAACTGGTGACAAAGAGGAGCAGTGCGGCGGTCTTGCCAAACAATCGCTCTATGGAGTGGTTTGGCTGTAGTTTTGTCCCAAATCAAGCAAGTTTCACGCTGCACAGTCAATCCCAACGCCGCGATGTCCGATGGAGTAATCTTGGCATTGAGAATTGCCGTTTCCATCACCCAACATGTATCTTGCCAGATTTCTTCCGGGTCATGTTCTAACCATCCCGGGTGCGGATAATGTTGAGTTAGTTCTTTGTACGCCTGTCCGACAATTTTACCTGCTGCGTTAAACACAAAAGCGCGGTTGCCGGTAGTACCCAAGTCCAATGCCAAGATGTAGCCTGACGAGCGAGTTGTGCTGCCAATGTCCATAGCCGCTTCCAATGGTGCTTATCAATATCCGTCAAATCAGATATACATTATTTTGCGTCAAGCTGACTAAGGAACTCATCTCTCTACGTATATACCGAAATTAGTTTACCCAATTTTGGTCAAAATTAAACATAAAAATTTTTACTTTTCCAGAAAAAAAATATGGAAAGACAAACTAAGCAGTTGTAGTAATACAACAAGCCTAAATTATTTGTGAACACCTAAATTTCTCCTATCTCTCGCCTCTGTGCCTCTGTCTTGGAAAGTTCTGATGCCTCCGGCAAGTTGCCCTCCGGGCGTCTACGCCGGAAGCCGACGCTCAGACTTTCCGCAGCGCCTCTGCGTGAGATTTCTCCTATGTTCGCATTTTAAATAGGATAACTTTTCTCCAGGTATAATCAAAATGAAATTACAACATTACAACAAATTTGCAACTTTTCTAAGCGTCGGGTGGATCTTATCTAATTTTGCTGCTGCTTATGCTGCTGAGAACTTTCAAATAGCAAATAGTAAGAGTAACAATAATATAAATCCCAATATTCTCAATATTGCATCCAATCCTATACCCCAACCAAAACTAGTTTTTCAGGGAACAGAACCATATACAGCTACAGGAAAAAATTTTCAAAGATATAAATTAGCAGTAACAAACTGGAATGCATTTCCTGAGAACTTATTTACAAAAGCTCCAAATTTACCTCCTTGTGGACAAAACAATAATTCTTCTCGGACTTGGGTAGATATTTATAATGGTCAAACCAACCAACGAATTTACGGATTTTGTGCATTTTCCTCTCCCGAAAACTTAAACTCTCTTTGGTTTGCAGTTGAGCAAGGTGAAGCACCTCCACAATCTGTATATATCATTTTAAATGATAGAAGAGGCAACAAAGAATATCGTTCTAACCTAGTTTCATTAACACGAGAAACACAAGCAGTTAAAGAAGACTGTATTGCTTTCAATCCCGATAATATTAGTGTTAACCAAGTAAGCGATCGCTGGAAAATAGTTGAGAATGGCAATCACTGGATGTTTGACTTTGGTAATAAAAAAGATGAAGCGACACGTGCTTTCCAAGTTCTCAAACACTATGGCATTAACAAGTCCTGTTTTGTCGGACGACCCCAACCATCTTTTGAATATCTCTTAGTGAATAATAGCGCTCCTTCTGGTTTCCTACAAGGTGAAGATTGCGTTTCTTTTAATCCTGCGACAACAACCGTTAATCGCATAAATAATCGTTGGAAAATTGTAGACGGTAGCCACTGGATGTTTGATTTTGACAATAATCAATCTGAAGCAACAACATCATTAGCGATTATCAAAAAATATAACTTTACCCGTTCTTGCTTTGTTGGCAGGCCCGATGCCAATTTTAGTTACCTGCGCCAATAAAATCACCAAACAGTTCTGAGTCATGAGTGCTGAGTAAAACAAACCACATAGTTTTATCAGGTGCGTTATCGCCTAAGGTGACGCACCATCTTATATCATGTCTGGTTGAATACTTATGATATCTGTGAGGGTCGGTAATGGGTGATGGGTAATGGGGAAGAAAAACACAACTGTTCATCTTTTAGCAATTAGCTTTTTACTAATTACTAAAAAGACCAATATTCATCAATTTCTACTATAGCCGTAGTCACACCCTTTATGACATAATAATAAGGGTGAAAGCTAGGAATAGTAATAGTTTTACTTCCTCCCTTCTGTGATAACTTTAATTGCTTTCATGTTATTCATCAACATTGCTACAACAATTCTGTAATGGAAAATAGGCGTTTCTTGTCTATTTTCTGAAGCTTGAGTTTTTCAGTATAGAAAGCCTGATAATAGGATTGATACTTCTCTGGTTCGGCTTGAGGATCGGTTTGCTGCCATAGTTCTAAAAAGTGACGATAGCGTTTTTCTAGCATTACCAAATCCATGCAAGCGATCGCCGCTTGCACTACCTGTGGAGTCCGAAGTATTTCTTTCTTAGTTTTTTCGTTCAAATGAAATAGATGTGATACCACTCCCAAATCTTCTGATAATTCTAAATATCTATTTTGTAAAGTTGAAATTAAATCTACTTGTTCAACCGCTGTTTCTAAAATCTGTCGCCATAAAAATCGGTGGTGGGAAAGGCTAAATTGCAAATCTCGTTGTTCTAATTCGTCAGTAATTGCTTGACGCTGTTCGGGACAATGCAAGTAAATTCCTAGTAATAATGCTTCTGCTTGTTCTAAAAGGCTGCGTTCTGTACGCAGCTGAGAAAGTTTATTATCTCCCCATGCTTTTCTGGCTGAGACAGGTTTGGAATATGTAGGTGCAGGGGGAGCAATTTGAGTTAACAAATTTTCGACTCGTAGGGGTATAAGTCTGGTATCACCTAAACTGAGTATTTCTGCACAATAAGAAACATAATAATTTCGTGTATCGTTATTAGCTATATTTTTGAGTAATTTAACTATTTGCTGAGTTACTTGTTGAAAATCGGTAGCCTGTTTTAAGTCACGGTCATGAATAATTTGTTGAATTTGCCAATCTAACCAAAGGGGTGCATTTGCTAATAGTTCTGCATAGTTTTCTGGAGTTCCCTGGCGCAAGTATTCATCAGCATCTTTGCCATTGGGTAGATTGAGAATTTTTAGCTGAACTTCTCCTTTATATGCTAGTTCGGCAATTTCACCGATCGCCCTTTCGGCTGCATTGGTTCCGGCTTTATCGGCATCAAAGTTGAGTACTAGTTGTTTCGATTCGGTATAGCGTAATATTAGCCGCACTTGTTCTAAGCTCAAAGCTGTACCCAGTGAGGCGACAGCGTTATTAATCCCAGCAGCGTGGAGGGCGATCGCATCAAAATATCCCTCTACCACCACGGCTTGATCGAGTTGGGAAATCCCGGTTTTGGCTAAATCGAGGGCAAATAATGTTTTACCTTTGCTAAAAAGTTCGGTTTCTGGTGAATTTAGATATTTAGGTTGCTCCTCAGTCAGAGTTCTACCGCCAAAAGCGATTGTGCGTCCTTGAACATCGCGGATGGGAATCATCAGCCGATCGCGAAACACATCATAATAACTGCCGCCTTCTTTGCGTGGTTTAATTAATCCCGCTTTTTCTACCAGTTGCACTGGGTAATGTTTGTCTTCCACCAAATAGCGATAGAGAGTTTCCCAACCTGCGGGGGCGTAACCTAAACCAAACTGCTGTATTGTTTGTTCTTGAAGTTTGCGGTGAGATTGCAAATATTCAATTGCCTTTTGCCCTTGGGATTGTCTAAGGGCGTGTTGATAAAACTGGGCACAGGAAGCCAGAACTTCATATAATTGCTCGCGCAAAGACAGCTGACGCTGTAATTCTTGACGTTGTTCGGGTTCCAGGGTTTGTACGGGTACTTGATAACGCCGTGCTAAATCTAGCACTACCTCAGCAAAGGAACGCTTTCCCAACTCCATGACAAACTTGATGGCATTTCCCCCAGCCTGACAGCCGAAGCAATAATACATTTGCTTTGTCTGGCTGACGGTGAAGCTAGGAGATTTTTCATCATGGAAGGGGCACAACCCGACAAAATCTTTTCCTCTTTTGCGTAAAACTACGTACTCCGAAACGACATCAACAATATCGGCTCGTAGTTTAACTTCTTCAATTGTGTCTGGGTGCAAGCGGGGGATTTGCATGGTGTTAGGGATTGGGGAAGGTGGGGTCCCCCCTGGGGATAAGGGGTAATGGGGATTGGGGAAGGTGGGGTCCCCCCTGGGGATAAGGAGTAATGGGGATTGGGGACTGAAGATTGGGATTGAGGATTGAAATACCCATTACCTATTACCCAGTCCCTAGTCCCCAGTCCCTCGCTCAACTTTGGAGAAATAACAAAGGACAAATGACTTTAGACTTCTGATAGCTATTATATTGTTGTTGCTAAGCCACCAATTATGTCTAAAATTACTTACGTTTAATTTTATCAGAGGAAATACTGAAGATGGGACGTATTTTTATCTCGGCGGCTCACGGTGGCAAAGAAGCGGGAGGAATCGATCCGGGTGCGATCGCAGGTGGTACAACTGAAGCTAAAGAAATGATTCTGCTGCGGGATTTGATTGTTACGGAACTGCGGGCGCGGAATTTTGAAATTTTAGCAGTTCCCGATGACTTGAGTGCCGCCGAAACTATTACCTGGATCAATTCTCGTGGAGGCCGGGGTGATGTGGCGCTAGAAATTCAATCTGATGCCGCTAGCAGTCCTTCTGTACGTGGGGCTAGTGTTTTCTACATTGCTAACAATACTGAGCGCAAAAGCAATGCTGAACAGTTGCTAGTAGCACTGTTGCGCCGCGTACCTCAATTACCGAATCGCGGAGTCAAGCCAGATACAGACAGTGGATTGGGTAGTTTGGCATTCTGTCGTCGGACAACGTTTCCGGCTTTGTTAATGCAAGTCGGGTTTCTCAGCAGTCCAGAGGATCGGGCTTTGCTACAAAGTCGTCGGCGGGATTTTGCTTTGGGAATTGCTGATGGATTGGCATCTTGGAGTCGTGTAATTGACCCTACAGGAACTCCAACAGAACCAACTTACTCGGCAATTAATATTAACATTAACGGGCAAAATTATTCAGAGCAAGGAATTTTAGTTAATGGTAATGCTTACATTCCTATTGATTTAGTAGACCGTCTGCGGATTGACCTTGCAAAAGCAGCGAATGTGAATCGAATTACTTATCGCCGAGTAGTGTATGTCAAAGCAATCGAATTACGGGATTTTAATGTTGCAGTCACTTGGGATGCTGCAACTCGTACTGTCAGCTTGCGAACAAATTTAATAGTTTGTGCTGGACAATTAGACCGGGTAATGTCGAACGGTAATACTTCAGAAGTACAGTTACAATTATTCTTAAGAAACAATAATCAAAATGCTTTAGCACAGTTTCCTGATATCTCCAAACTTTATCGGGAAGAAGCAGGTATAGAAGGAATAAATTATGATATTGCCTTTTGTCAAATGTGTGTAGAAACTGGATTTTTACGGTTTGGCGGCGATATTAAACCCGAACAAAATAACTTTGCCGGCTTGGGTGCGATCGGTGGTGGTTCGGAGGCTGCATCTTTTCCAAGTGCCAGAATTGGAGTCAGGGCGCACATCCAACATTTAAAAGCTTACGCTAGTTTAGAACCTTTGGTACAGGAAGTAGTAGATCCCAGATTTCGGTTTGTGACGCGGGGAATTGCCCCATTGATTGACCAGCTATCAGGGCGCTGGTCAGCAGATTTGGATTATGGTACAAAAATTACAGCAATGCTGAAACGTTTGTATGAGTCAGCAGGACTTCTTTAAGTTTTCGTCGAGATCCCGCAAAAATAGGCTTGAGAGAATAATTTGTAATTATTAATTTATTGAGAGTATAAGCTCCTTTAGAGCAACAATTAGCGGTTTGTCCTGGCGATCGCACCTAATCTCCTAGAACTCCACCGTGGTACTATCTACGCCCAAAGTCCAGAAGTCAGGCAGGGTGCAACTTTTATTGTCAAGCTACCCTTAATAATTTTTAATCAGTAATTACGAATTACCGGACATTCTCAGTTTGAAACACTTCGATCAGATTGGCAGCATGATCGGCGTGTATTTTGAGGAGGTTAATCTCCCACGGTAAAAGTTGGCAAGGTTGACCAAAATAAGTGGACAATAAGCCGAGCAATATACCTCTACGACTATAAGGGGAGGGTTAGGATGGGGTAAAAAATATTTGATACACTACTACAGACTTTTCAAACATCCTCTAACATTTTATCCATCAAGAGAACCAACTTATTTTTAAACAAACAATCAATTTTTTAGCTATACCGTGAGTATCCCATCAAAAAATAAAGTCTTAATAGCAAATTATATTAGTAACTTGGGGTTCAGCACCTTAGCAGAAATATCAAGTCAGAGCTTGCTTGCAGAAGTGGATCTTCTTCGGTCTCTAGCAAGTTTGAAGCTAACACAAGACAAAAAAGGGTCAATGGGTCAGTTTCTTACCCCCGCTTCGGTAGCAGAATTGATGGCTGGGATGTTTGATAGGCTCGATTTGCCTGAAATTTCCTTGCTCGATGCTGGAGCAGGAATCGGTTCATTATTAGCTGCTTTTGTGATCAAAGTATGCCAGCATCAAAAACACATCTCAACTTTGCGTGTTGTAGCCTATGAAATTGATCCTTTTCTAATTAGATATTTGCATCAAACTCTAAAGCTATGTGAAAAGGAATGTCAACGCCTAAATATTTCTTTTAATTACGAAATTCGTGAAACTGATTTTATCGAAGATACGGTGAGGCAGCTTAAGATTGATTTATTAAACAGTATGCACAAGAGCGGGAAATGTCCCGTATTCCGGTGCTAATTGCAGGGGAAATTAAAACTTTGTCACCAGGTGGTCAAAATATTCTAATTGAGAAAATTATTAACAATTTTGCTCCTCGTTTCACCCCTGGTGGAAAGCTGATTTATGTTGGCGATACCGATGAAAAGTTCGCCCACTTCGATGAAGTAGCATTGACGGATTTAGGCGTTAACATCGATTCCCACGGCAAAATGCCAGATGTAATTATCCATTTAACAACAAATAAGTGGTTAGTGCTAATTGAAGCTGTAACTTCACACGGGCCAATTAATCCCAAACGAAAAAACGATTTGGAATCTCTATTTAAAGGTGTCAAAATCCCTTTAGTTATGGTGACAACATTTCTTAGTCGCAAGGCAATGGTAGGATATCTGGCAGATATTGCTTGGGAAACAGATGTTTGGGTTGCTGAAGATGCAACTCATCTCATTCATTTCAATGGCGAACATTTATTGCAGGCTTACGAAATAGAATAAAAGAATACTTGCTGAATATAGCTAGAATTCAGGCTGATTTAAAAAATCGAATAATTTCACGCACATGGTCGAGAAATTGTCCGTCAGTTGAAAGTTGGGCGATCGCATTTCTGGCTTCTCTCCCTAAACGCTCGTGTTCTGTATGATTTATTGCCCGTAATTCTTCTAAATTAGCAGCAATTCGGGCTAAATCTCTTCGAGTTTCTTCAGCAAAACGTTCTTGAGTTACTGGCAAAGAATAGGGTTGTTCTGGGTTAAGTTGATCCTCTAAAGATTGAACTTTTTGTTCTAAATTGGAAAAGCGATCGCGCAATTCAACAATATCTTCACGGGGATACTTCCATTCTTGGCGAATCATCGCTAATCGTGCATATAAATACTCGTAAGCTCGAATCGCTGGACGCAGAATCGTTAATAACAAAGCTGCACCAGAACTCACATATCCAACTGTACTAATACCAGTAGCAGCAAGAGTATAAAGACCAACGGCTGAGAATAAGTGTAAAGCAATGGCAACCCAGAGCGATCGCTTTGCCAAAACTGTCACATACTTCACTTGTTTCTCATCAACTGGAATTCCTTTTTCAGTAGATTGTGCTGCTTCGGCTAAAACTTCTTTAGCTTGAAAATGCACATTCCACGGTACGGTAACAATTACCAACAGCCACCAAAAACTAGCACCACCAATCACCCAGTCGAGAAAGTTACCAGCAGGTATGTGCAACCATTGCAGCAATCCAAAAGCTACTAATACCGTCAATACAATTCCAATAATGGAACTGATGAAAAAGTTAATATACATTTTGTATTGTCTTTAATCAAACTATCATTTCGATCCTGACTTGCCCTGGCAGTTATACTGAAATAAGTGTGATGGTTTTTATAGTTGCACATATCAGCTATTGGATGAGATAACTACGCCAAATTGATTGAGTATTTTTACTACCCTTTTCTGGAAGTAGTAACCGCCAAGTTTTGCCTTCTTGCTGTATTTGCAGGTAAACTTGAAAGGGTTTTTGTGGTTGCGTCAAGCTTCGTTTTGGTAACTTGATAATCAAGTCGTAGGTTCCCTGGACGCGGAAAGCTGGTAAATTCTCAATAGTTAGGGGTTGTTCTTGGGTAATTGATAGGCGCTTGATTTCAAAGCCTTGAAAATCTAGATCTAACTGCTGGCTAAGCTTTTGTTGACTTTGTTCTAGCTCAAATGCGATCGCTTTTTGCACTAAAGAGCTAGTCGGTAACAGTCCAATAGTGCCACAAGCTGTCACTAATACTAGCAATATTGCTGTCAAAACTAACCGCACCATGTTTTTCTGAGATTCCACTCTTCAGCGATAGTATAACTGTAGATTCTTAAAATTTTCTCATCTCCCATGCCAAAACAGTCTATAGGTCTTGATAACCAACTCTACAATTATCTTTTATCCGTTTCGCTACGGGAGCCAGAGATTCTTGGGAAGTTGCGCCAAGAAACCGCCAGTCATCCCCGAGGTGGAATGCAGATTTCACCAGAACAAGGACAGTTTATGAAACTTTTGGTGCAACTGATTGGTGCAAAAAAAACCCTAGAAATAGGAGTATTTACGGGTTATAGCTCACTTTCTCTAGCTTTGGCGTTACCAGATGATGGAAAAATTATCGCTTGTGATGTTAGTGAAGAATTTACTGCGATCGCGCGACGGTATTGGCAAGAAGCCGGGGTTGCCGATAAAATTGAGCTGCACTTGGCACCGGCTTTAGAAACTTTAGATCGACTGTTGGCAACTGGGCAAGCCGAGACATTTGATTTTGCTTTTATTGATGCCGATAAAGAAAATTATGATGGATATTATGAGCGCTCGCTGCAATTAATTCGTCCGGGTGGATTGATTGCGATTGATAATGTTCTCTGGTCAGGACACGTTGCTGACCCACAATTTCAAAATGAAAGTACCCAAGCAATTCGGGCACTAAACGAAAAGTTACACGATGACGAACGCGTAACTCTTTCTCTTATCCCCATTGCCGATGGACTTACTTTAGCAATGAAACGACGTTAATACAATTGGATGTTATAGCTGTAGCCACACCCTTTAGGACAAAATGACAAGCGTGAATGCTAGGAATAATAATAGTTCTACCTCCAGCAAGAACTGCCTTCTATCTCCTACCTCCTGCTATAACTTACTTTATTTGATTGTCATTGGCCATTGGTTTTTAACAAAGGACAAATAACTAATGACCAATGACTTATTTCAACTTAAATTCGTCAAACTTGACTACTTCTGAATTCGGCTTGCGAGTATCAAAACGATAACTACTAATCGTACCTGTCCCTGTATCAAAGATACTAAAAACTGTAATCTCATTACTAGCAATATAAGGGATTGCTTTACCATCTTTATCTAACAAAGGGGCAATTGTTGGCTGTATCGGTTCTAAACCATTAGGATCACCAAGCTGAACATAATCCTCTTGATAGCCAATTGGTACTTCTCGCTTTCTGTTACCCCAAGCAGCACCATAAGTATTACCAACATTAGATGTTTCTAAAAAGTGCATTCCAGTGTGACTAACAAAGCGATTCCATAAATGGGAATGTCCGTAAAATACCAATTGCACATTAGCTGCTTCTAGTAAAGGCACAACATCGCGGATAATATAATCTGCGTTTTTCGGATATTCGTAACGCACTGCTTTAATATTATTATCGCGTTCAATTATTTGTATTGAATCTGTATAAGCAGGAACTATATTATCACCCAGAGTATGTGGTGGATGATGAAACATCACAACTTTGTGTTTTGCTTGTTTAAACTCCGGACTGTTGAGTTCTGCTTTTAACCAATTATACTGTTTGCTACCTTTAGCGATTGGCTCATAAATAACCTGTCCATAACCCCAATTTTCTGGGTTATTCAAATCTTTTTCTGGTTCTTGATATCTGCCTTTTGCCTGTGTATCTAACTTGGGAGTCCGCCACATATTCGTAATGTATAGTACTATGAGGCGTACATCACCAAAGCTAACTGCATAATATCTTTTTCCCCCGTTTTGACTTGTTGGTAGAGTAAAAATTTCTTCATAGGTAACAGTATTAAAAGAATTATCTCTCAGAGATTTTTCTGGATAAAATTTTTCGGCAACTACATGAGGAATAGTATCATCAAATTCATCATCTAAACTTCCAGTTCTGGCATATCGCCCCATCACTTCATGATTACCAATGCAAGTAAATATGGGTGCATGTTGAATTATTTGCCCACCAGTGTAGATTGTCTTAACACCGTCGTGACTCATTTGATATTTAGCACGACCTTGTAAACCGGGAAACAACGCACCACCACTATTATCATCAAACCATTCCGAGGCGCGATCGCTAACATTGACCAAATCACCAGCAAACCATACCCCATCAACTCGTCCAACTGTTTCTACTACCTTTTGCAGATTTGCAGATGTCATCGGCTTTAGTTGATGATCTGAGGTTAGCAGAATTTTTAATGGTGTACCAGGTTTTGGCGTAGCTGCAAGGCTAAAAACATCACTGCTAGCAGTTTCGCCATCTTCTCGCATACTTGCAACGCGATAATTTATCCGCACACCAGGAGTTAATCCAGTTACCTCAGCTTCATGTCGCCAAATGTCACGCTGGACAGGTTTTTGATAAACTTGGCTGTCTTGGGTTTGATTTGCAACTCTTGATTTCTGGTCTTCACGTGTGCGACTGAGTTTAATTGTATTTGCCTTAGCGGTTTGTTTGAGATTTTCACCGTAGGAGACTATGTGTTGAGTACCAGCAAACTCGGTAAACCAAACTACTCGCACTGAATTTTCAGTTGGCAGTTGCAAAAATGGATCGGTCAACAAATTAGGTGCTGATATCATATTTGTTTGCCTACATGAATGCACGCTTACTAGAGTAAAGCATATAACAAGCAAAAGCATAGCCACTGAGGAGATTTTACGGCTGCTTAAGCGTTTAAGTATAAGTCGCATAGCAATTTTTAGCAGAGTGTTCGCACGAACAGAATTTTATTTTTAGCCTTTTTTGCAGCTCTAGTCTAAAATTTATCTGATTGTTGATTTGATGTTTCCTTAGGAATTAAAGGGACATTTAAAAACACAATCTGGAAATATCAACAGAGGCGATCGCAAACAAAGGACGCCTGACCTAACAAATAAGCCAGACTACTCGTTTAGCTACTCGTATTAACCGACGATTTTCCGGCTAATTGCCTCTCCAATCTGCATCAGTGTTTCTTCTTCTTGCGGAGTAAATTCGTAAGGAACCAGCTTGGCAATGCCTAAGATGCCATGCAATCTGCCATTCAGCATAAATGGCACTGCGATCGAGCCTTTCACCTTAGTTTCTTTTGCCGAAGGTCTAGCCACCCCAGATTCGTCAGTTTGCAGGTTACAAATCTGTACGGGTTGCTTGCGTTCGGCAGCGACACCGGCCATCCCTTTACCAATGGGAATTACTGTCATTTTAGGTAACAGGAATTCCGGAATGTCCTGGTGAGCCTTTAGGTGCAATAACTGGCTATCTTGCTCCAGGGTATGGATTGTGCCCGTAGAGCAGTCGAAAGCGGTCAGGATTTCGGTCAGCAGCCAATTCCAATCGATGGTAGACCCTTGGTCAGCTAAGGTATCAAAAATGGGCTTGGTATCTGAAGTCATAGTGGTAACAAATGAAGTTAGATCGTAAACGCGCAAAGTAATTAGGAAAATTCACTTGGCAGCGTCCACTTTGCCCATTTTTAGCATTTACTGTTAACCGATTGCCTTTGTTTACCCCCGCTATCGGGACATTTGGGATAAAAGGTAATTGGTAATTGCCAAGAGGTGAGCAGTTATGTTTTTGTTCCCCATTACCCATTACCCATTACCCATTCCCAACCCTCACAGATATCATAAGTATTCAACTGGACACGATATGAGACTACCAAGAAATATCCTAATTAAAAAATCTGCCAACCTTTTCAAAAGACTAGCAGATATCCTTTATTATCAATCGGAGCGGCGGGATTCGAACCCACGACCTCCACTACCCCAAAGTGGCGCGCTACCAAGCTGCGCTACGCCCCGAATACTCAATTTTAGATTTTAGATTTTGGATTTTAGCAATTATAAATCTAAGAATCTATTTATTGACTTTTGCTACTATAGCATGAAAACAAGCAAAAATCTAGATTTGAGATTTAAAAAACTTTGAGCATCCCAGTGGCTTGTAGTAAATCTGCAACAACAGAAGCATTCCATTTACCTTCTCCACATCGCCCCGTATTTAAGATGAAACGCAAACTATAGTCTTGGGGATAGCCTTCTACTTCCATCCATAATAAATCGCTTTCAGCTTCACAGGCAATTTTTTCCTCTTCCATTAATTCTGTTGCGAGTTGTTTCATGGTGTCTGCTAGCTGTGCCAGCAGACGGCAAAAATCATTCAACTCAGTTTCGGTTAACTCAATTGCCCAGTCATCTGTACCTATTAAACCTTTAAATTCAGGTGCATCGGGGTTCCAGCCAATCCGCCAACCAACTCCACTTTTGACAACGCGTTCCATAATCTAGAGACGCAATTAATCGCGTCTGTACAAGAGGTTAGAACTTATTAATTTACAACTTAAAATCCTATTATTTCAGTAATTCTGCACCTCCACCTTGGGGTGGCTGTGGGGTTGTCGGTCTAACAGGACTGGCTGTGGTGTTGGAGCGAGGGGCTGATGTAGTTTGGGAAGTAGGATTAAATATATTGACTAAAACTTGCACTAAGGTATTGCGCTGGCTGCGAGTCAGATGAGCAATGGCAGCGCGATCGCCTTCCAAAGGATTTTTTCGTAATGCATCATTTCCTGGATAGCTAGTATCGTAGATAATTTCGTTTGCACCCAGGTAATCAGCTAAAGTTAATTTCCAATCCAAGCGATAATTTGGGGCACGCCCCTTGGTATAAATGTGATATCGAATCAAGCGATTTGCTAGGGTATTATTTTCGGCAACTTTGCCATTTTCTTTGCTGATATACTTATTTTCGCGGGGAAAATCTGGCAATTTTTGGTAGACTACCTGCCAAACATCAGTAGGAGCAATTATCTGTGCCGTCCCGGGTTGGATAGCAGATAACCCTGCCAAAACAATTGAACCCACAATTAAGACAAACACTACTGCTGAGTACTGAGTTTTGAGTTGAGAAAGAACTGATTTCAAGCGAAATTTGCTGTTTTTCATAGAACAAGATTTTGGGTGTTGCTGAGTGCAAATATGAATTTGCCTGATTCAGAATTCACAACTGAGAATTTAGAACTCTTAACTTTTAACTCAGCACTCATCACTCAGCACTCATGACTATTTTTAGAGTTCGCCAATAATTTCTGGCTGAGTCAATTCATCGGACATCTCGATAATTGCCCTTAACACTGGCTTCATCATTGCATCTTCGTTACTTTCAAAGTCTTCATAACGCCGACGCTTGGCACGATTCGCCACTTGAACCGTAATGCGGTAACGATTTGAGGCTGCACTAATCAAATCCTCAGCACGATGCATAATCTGAGACTGAGTTGTCTCGAACTTAGAACGCTTTAGCATAATCAGTGGTTCTTGGGGTCATTATCCAGTGTAACAGCACTAAATCACTCTGCTAGTGTCTATTCAATTGCCAGCAACCTTTCTGTTGATAGAGGCTAAGAGTATTTTAGTCACTTTATAAGTAACTTATAGTATTATGTAATGCACCCTCATGGCTGACCTTGTGGAAACTGCGATCGCAGCAGGAAATTTCGATACACTGATAAAGGCTGTTAAAGCTGTAGACTTCATAGAAGTTCTCAAAAGTCCTGGTTCTTGGACACTTTTTGCACCTACTGACGAAGCTTTTGCTAATTTGCCAGAGGGAACTTTAGATTCGTTACTACAAGACATTCCCAAGCTCAAGAAAATTGTGGCGTATCATGTTGCCAGTGGAGATGTTAGGTCTGATGACTTGGTACAGATTAATGAAGCAGAGACGCTTGAAGGGTCAATTCTAGCTATTGAATCTGTCGATGGCAAAATCCAGGTGAATGGCGCCAATGTCATTAAAACAGACATTTTGGCCGACAATGGCGTCATCCATATTATTGATGCAGTGTTAATGCCTGCAATGGTAGCAGGGAAGTAAGGGCATGGGGAATAGAAAGAGGCAGGGGGCAGAGGGCAGAGGAAAAAACTTTTCTCCCCATCTCCCCTTATCCCCACAGGGTGCCCCATCTTCCCCATCTCCTCATATCGTTACTCCCTACTCCCTAGCCCCAAAATGCAACCACTTCGTTCGGGAATAGTTAACGACAACTGGGGAGTTTCTCCTTCAGTATTCCACTCAACTTCAGCACTACCATATAAGAGCTTGTTGGGTTGAGTATGTAAACTAGCGATATCTACATTTGCTGTCGCCGAACTTGTCCCAGCGTTGACGCCAATTATCAATTCTTCTTGCTCCAAAGTTCGCGCGAAAATGTAAAGTTGTCCTTGAGCATAGAGGACTTGGTAATCACCTGTACGCAATGCTGGGTAAGTGTGGCGGAGGGCAATTAATTGCTGATGAGTATTGAAAATTTCTTGATTCCAGTTGGTCTGTAAAGGAAAACTACGACGTGAGTCTGGGTCTATGCCGCCAGGTAAGCCAACTTCATCACCATAGTAGATGCTGGAAGCACCAGGAAAGGTGAGTAATAGTAGAGTTGATAATTCTACACTAGGCACATCACCACCCGCAATGGTCATTAATCGGGCTGTATCGTGACTTGCCAACAAATTAAGTTGAGTCAGCTGAATTTCCCAAGGATAAAGTTCGAGTAATTCTTGAATTTTAGTGCCGTACTCAGCAGCGAATAAGGGTGGATAAGGTTTATAGTCGCGGCTTTGCACTTGTTCTAAGACTACGCGATCGCCAGCTGCAAAGGCAATTGTCGGCCCAGCAAACAGATAATTCATCACCCCGTCAAATTGCGTTCCATCCAACCACTGGCGGGAATCTCCCCAGACTTCGCCGACAATGTAAGCTTCGGGATTGATTGCCTTAACGCGATCGCGAAATTCTTGCCAAAAACCAGGAGTTCTTATTTCAAATGGTACATCCAATCGCCAACCATCAATGCCGAATTTAATCCAATGTTCGGCAATTTCCATAATGTATTCCCGCACTTCTGGGTTATCGTGGTTAAATTCTGGCAAGGCGCGATTTCCCGCCCAACCCACGTAGTTAGCAGGAAATTCCCCATTGTATGCTGAAACAGGCCAGCCTTCTACTTTGAACCAATTTACCCAAGGAGAATAGGGGCCATTCTCTAGAACGTCATGGAAAAAGAAAAAGCCCCGGCTAGAATGGTTGAATACCCCATCTAGAACAACTTTAATATTCCGTTGATGGGCTGCGTCGAGCAGTTCCTTAAAAGCCTCGTTACCCCCCAGCATTGGGTCAACTTGGTAATAATCGTGGGTATGATAGCGGTGGTTGCTGGCGGATTGAAAAATCGGTGTGAAATAAATCGCATTTATCCCCAGATCCTTGATGTAGTCTAAATCCTCCACAATACCCCATAAGTCACCGCCTTTATACCCTTGCAGTGTTGGCATAGCGTCCCAATCTTCCCAACGGGCTTCATGTAACAGGCGTTTACGTGGCTTTTTGCTTCTAGCAAAGCGGTCTGGAAAGATTTGGTAGAAAACAGCGTGCTTCACCCAGTCTGGTGTTTGAATTTGCATGAATAACTCTCAGTGGCTTCAGAAGCGATCGTTGCAAATATTAGCTTCTTTATGACTCTTACTTATGATAGAAAATTCGGCATGGGGCATTGGCTATGAAAAAATTATTCGTTATTTTTTTATTTACAATTTTTATGTGTTTGATAAGTGAATATTATCAGTATCTATGATTTTTTGGTCAAAAATTATTCCCAAATTGATTAATTGTATTGATATAAATAATAAATATTAATAATTTTTCAATTAACTTTGTCCGTAATCACTCAGACAATTACTGGATTAATTTTATAGATTATGAGTTATATCCAGTTGCATTCAATCGAAGTCCTAAAAAAGGAAGTTAAGATTCAAAATATCTTGACTTTTGACTCTTCGTTCCCAAAAAATTAAATTTGAGGCCAAAATGAGGTACGAAAAACTTTCTCCGGGATTACTTTTAGCATTTGAGGATTATCAAAACGAAGGAGAAGAAGCTTTAGTCACACATAGGCGATCGCTTGGTATTATTGCCCACAAAAGCACTGTTAAGCCGACTAAGAGCGTCGTTTTTATCTACTGTGACCCCAATGCAGACTTGAGTCATCTATTACAATATAATATTGAAGTTAATCAAGATTCAGGTAGTGTCCGCACAGCTTTTTTACCAATAGATGCTTTAGATATTTTATCTGAAGAAGATGCAATCCAACGAATTAAACCATCACGTAAATTGTATTTGCGGATGGATGTTG
The DNA here is from genome assembly GCF_005869855.1 of Nostoc sp. PA-18-2419. Classification (GTDB taxonomy): domain Bacteria; phylum Cyanobacteriota; class Cyanobacteriia; order Cyanobacteriales; family Nostocaceae; genus Nostoc. Next base: position 69,264 of record NZ_SZNH01000015.1, read on the forward strand.
CACCGGAAAAAGTCAAACTACCAGAGTTTAAAAATCAGAGTGGACTGACTGGCAAGGGTGTAATTGTTGGCATTATAGATAGTGGCATTGACCCGAAACACCCGGCTTTTGCTGGACGGATTTTACACATTTGGGATCAAACCCTGCCAGGTCCAGGAGTAACAGAAGGCCCCTATGGGGCTGAATTTACCGCAGCACAACTGACAATTTCTCAGGATACTGACGGTCATGGTACCCACGTTGCTGGAATTGCCGCTGGTGCTGATGCTACCTATAGCGGCGTGGCACCAGAGGCGGAATTAGTTGTCGTCAGGTCAGACATGCAAGATGCCCACATTGCCGATGGCGTTCGTTACATTTTTCGAGTTGCTAAGGAATTGGGACGCCCAGCAGTAGTAAATCTGAGTTTGGGTGGACACGCTGATGCTCATGACGGTAGCGATTCTTTATCAAAAGTTATTGATGCCGAAACCGGCCCTGGAAGAATTGTTTGCTGTGCTGCGGGTAACGAAGGAAGCATCAATATTCATGGTCAAGCAACAATACCCAGTGGACGCACTCGTGGGATGCGCTTTAATGTTCCTCTGAATCAATTAGGCATAGTTTGGCTAAACGGTTGGTATTTCAAAGACAGTGAGTTAGAAGTGTCGCTACGGAGTCCCAACGGTTTTGTCACTCCCTTCCAAAAAATCATTACTGATGGCAATCCTACACAAGATTACCAGTTACCGGATGCACAGGTACAAATCGTCACACCAGGCCCGGATCAAATTAACGGCGACCATAACTTCTTTGTACAAATACGTGGTAATGGCCCTTCCCAAGTAATGGGAGGTATTTGGCAACTGCGCTTACGCAATGCTTCTGCAACTGACACACGTGTGGATGTGTGGACATTAGATGATATGTCATCAGTGTTTTTTACAGGAAAAAGCATCAAGGATGCGCTAAAAATTGGTTCGCCGGGAGCCGCTAGCAGTGCCGTTACAGTTGCGGCTTACACTACAAAAGCTAAATATACAGATATTGATAACCAAGTGCGAGAAATCGGCTTAGATTTGGATACTATTTCCGAATTCAGTAGTGAAGGGCCTCTACGCAATGATGCCCAAAAGCCCGATATAGCTGCACCAGGAGCGATGATTGTTTCCACACTTTCTGCTGATGCCAATTCTGCTCGTTCATCAATGATTAATTCTAAATTTGTGGCAATGGCTGGTACGAGTATGGCAACACCTTTCGTGACTGGGTTAGTAGCACTATTGTTACAACGCAATCCTCAACTTGATCCAGCTACTTTGAAAGATTTGCTACGTAAAAATAGTGCGATTCCCAGAAAACCCGCAGGCACATTTGATGACAAATGGGGTTATGGACTGATTAATACTCTAAATCTGTAATTAGGCTGAAAAAGGTAGATATTATTTCTGTACAAGGGTAGGCGATAAAAACCCATAAATTTGATAATTTAGGGTAGGCGAAAATTGCTTACCTTGTTTACTAAGGAATTGCCAATGAATTATCAAAAACTAGATGCTGCCCTTGCTACAGCATTGAATGATGTTCAAGATCCACAAGAAACTAGTTTGGGGGTTTTTATCCATACTGAACCAACTTTAAACTCTGCTGCAACTGCTGTCTTAGAAAGTCTAGGCGTTAGTGGTGTTATCAGTGGCAAAAATATTTTTACGGCAACACTGTCAGCAAACGCCATTTCCCAGTTGTCAGAGAAACCTTGGGTAAAGTATTTGAAGCGATCGCAGCAATTGCATTTGGTTAATAGGAGAATAAATACACCGAAGTTAGGTGTTTAATAGACATTGGTTAACCGTACATTGTAGGGATAATTTTTTGCGGTTAGTGTAAATTAGGTTGTTGTTTTTCTGTAAACTTACACTTCACCTCTATTTGCAGATTACTTTCAGCTGAACCTTCGGTAATGTAAGGAATACCTGCTTTGCCACCCAACTTAATGCCAAATGTAAGTTTTACCTCTTCAATCTCGGCAGTATTAAAGTCTTTAGAAGCACTAAGAGCATAGATAGTATAAGCACGAATCATTTGACGAGCTTGTTGCATCCGAGCGATCGCATCTGTTCGTACATCCTTGTATTCTATGCCATCATCCTTCTCCTCAATTTCCGAACTTATTTCGGTAGCTGTGACGTTAATCTCAATGTTCTTTGTCCGAAACCGCTATGTTTAGACTCAAAACTATCTTTGGGGGTCGCTTACGGCGACGAGCTTTTAACACTCAAGCTGTTGAGTTACTTCTGCAATGTGCTGCTCTTAACCGCATGATTCACTTGGGCAAACCGGATAGTTACAAAGCGGAAAACTAATTTACCACTTTTTTGAGAAAGGTGTGTCTTTTTTCTGTTTCATGCAACAAAGCCCCCGAGAATTAGAAGCTAACAACGTGAAAAAAGGTTCAAAAGACACACACTAATAGCACCCCTATATAACGTGAGAATCTTTCTCCTAAAGGTAAATAGGCAAATATAAGCAAAAGTTGGGAAATGATCGCTAGAGGTTCAATTAATTTTAGGTTGAGTGTCATAATCTTTGAAAGTTGACAGTTTGTCAAAGCAGTCTAGCGATCGCCTCCCCATTCCTCATACCAATTAATACAAATGTTCTCCTTATCAGCCTCACTATCGATCACCAGCAGCATTCTGTAAAATTCATCCCAAAGAATCAGATTATCCCCCTTACCTGTGGTGGCAGACAGTCCTAAACTTAAGATGAGAGTTGAAAGGCAGTCAGGAGAAATTTTGTGAAAAAAGTATTATCAATCATTCTTGGTGGTGGCGCGGGGACGCGTCTTTATCCACTAACCAAGCTTCGTGCTAAACCAGCAGTACCAGTAGCAGGGAAATACCGTTTAATCGATATCCCTGTTAGTAACTGCATAAATTCCGAATTATTCAAAATCTATGTCCTGACACAATTCAACTCAGCTTCTCTGAATCGTCACATCGCTCGTACCTATAACTTTACCGGCTTCAATGAAGGGTTTGTGGAAGTGCTAGCCGCACAACAAACACCAGAAAACCCTAATTGGTTCCAAGGTACAGCCGATGCTGTACGTCAGTACCTATGGTTAATGGAAGAATGGGATGTAGAAGAATATCTAATTCTCTCAGGCGATCATCTCTACCGCATGGATTATCGCCAGTTTATCAACCGCCATAGAGAAACGGGGGCTGATATCACTCTCTCAGTCATTCCCATCGATGAGCGCCGCGCCTCAGATTTTGGCTTGATGAAAATTGACGATTCTGGTAGGGTAATCGATTTTAGTGAAAAACCCAAAGGTGAAGCGTTACGCCAAATGCAAGTTGATACAAGTGTACTGGGATTATCAAAAGAACAAGCCCAGCAACAGCCTTATATCGCCTCAATGGGGATTTATGTCTTTAAAAAAGAGGTTTTGTTCAAGTTGTTAAGAGAGGGTGTAGAAAGGACTGATTTCGGCAAAGAAATTATTCCTGATGCTTCTAAAGATTACAACGTTCAAGCTTACCTTTTTGATGACTACTGGGAAGATATTGGAACAATTGATGCATTTTATCATGCCAATTTAGCCCTGACTCAGCAGCCCCAGCCACCCTTTAGTTTCTACGATGAAGAAGCACCAATTTATACCCGCGCTCGTTACTTGCCTCCAAGTAAACTATTAGATTGCCAAATCACAGAATCAATTATTGGTGAAGGTTGCATTTTAAAAAATTGCCGCATTCAACATTCAGTTTTGGGAGTGCGATCGCGCATTGAATCTGGCAGCATCATCGAAGAATCTTTGCTTATGGGTGCAGACTTTTATCAAGCTTCTGTAGAACGCCAATGTAACGTTGAAAAAGGTGACATCCCTGTAGGTATTGGTACTGACTCAATTATTCGGCGTGCCATCATCGATAAAAACGCCAGTATCGGTCACGATGTCAAAATTATCAATAAAGATAACGTTCAAGAAGCTGACCGTGAAAGTCAAGGTTTCTACATCCGTAGTGGTATCGTTGTCGTGCTAAAAAATGCTGTAATTCCTGATGGAACAATCATTTAATAGTTAAGAGTTAGGAGTTATGAATAAAATTCTTAACACTCCTGACTCCTCACTTCTGACTTGTGACTTTTAACTCCTCACTCCTCACTTTTGTTACTGATTGGTTTTCCAGCTAGTGGGAAGTCAACTATAGCAAAACAATTACTGGCAGAATGTCCCCAGATACACCTGATTTCCACGGATGTCATTTGGGGACAATTATTCGGTTCCTATGGCTATTGAGGGATAGTGGTTGCTGATTTGGCGACAAGTGGAACAGCAATTTCAACAAGCTATTTCTATAAAAAATACGGCAATCTATCCTACCAACGTCCGGCGACGCAATCGCCGTTAGGTTATTTTCTTAGCGCCTCACTTGGGTTTTACCTAACATGACTGAAATTTGGGTGAATACACCAGTTTGGTTGTGTTTGGCACGCAATCAAAGGCGAGAACGTCAAGTGGGTAGAAAAAATCATCTTGCGGATACACCATTAACTCAGGAATGCCCACCCAAGCCTGGAACAAGGACTAGACAAGCTGATGCATTTTCCAGAAACTTGAGGGTACGGAAATTGCGATCGTCCAGCGAGCAAGAACCACACTTGATTTTCTATATTCTTTGTTAATTTAAAATCAGATTATTTTGCTTGGCATTATACCTGGCAAACAGGCACATCTGTATATCTGAAAAAACATAAGGCTAATTTTTATAGGAGGCTGGTAGATGGCTGCAACGGACTTTAAAGACTATTACGCAATTTTGGGAGTTAGTAAGACTGCCACTCAAGAGGAAATTAAACAAGCCTTTCGCAAACTAGCCCGCAAATATCATCCTGATGTTAATCCAGGCAACAAGCAGGCAGAAGCACGCTTCAAAGAAATTAACGAAGCTTACGAAGTTGTCTCAGACCCCGACAAACGCAAAAAATACGACCAATTCGGTCAATATTGGAAACAAGCGGGTCAAGGTTTCCCATCTGGCGGCGCTGGTGTCGATATGGGCGGTTTTGACTTCAGTCAATACGGCAATTTTGATGAGTTTATTAATGAGTTGCTAGGACGCTTTGGTGGTAGTGGTAGCCCTCGCGGTGGGCGACAAAGTTACTCTTACCGCACTTCCACAGGTGCGCCAAGTGGTTTTGGCGGGGGCTTTAACGATTTTGGGTTTCAAGACCCAGGCGCTAGTACTGTCCAGGATAGTGAAGCTGCGATCACTTTGACTTTTGGTGAAGCATTTGGTGGTGTGCAAAAGCGCTTTAGTTTAGGTAATGAAACAATTGATGTTCGCATCCCAGCTGGGGCTAAAACTGGTACTCGCCTACGCGTCCGGGGTAAAGGTCAATTCAACCCCATGACTCAACAACGGGGAGATTTATATTTAAAAGTCGAACTTCAACCACACTCGTTTTTCCAATTTGAAGGCGATAATCTGGTTTGTGAAGCGCCAATTACCCCAGATGAAGCAACGCTAGGAGCATCGATTGATGTACCTACTCCTGAAGGTATGGTTAATGTCAAGCTACCAGCAGGGGTGCGTTCTGGACAATCGCTGCGTTTACGTGGCAAAGGCTGGCCTCTTGCCAAGGGTGGGCGCGGGGATCAGTTGGTGAAGGTGGCGATCGTACCACCAAAAGAACTCAGCCAACAAGAGCGGGAATATTATGAAAAAATCCGGGCTATACGTACGTATAATCCTCGCAGTCATTTACAACAAGTTAAGCTGTAAGAAAAATTATTATAAAGTACCTAGTCTGCCTATAGTGTTGACATCGTGCCTATAGGCAACGGCTTATAGCCTGGATTTTCTGATCTCATTTTCGCCACGACAATAGACTTAAGGGCTTGAATTACCTCTGGAGTAGCTTTAGGAGCTTGCTATGTAGGACGTGCTATCAAGCGATCGCACTAAGCACTTAATTTCAGGCGATCGCTTAAACAAATGCCTACTCTTGGTAACCATATTACTACTAACGAATAAGAGGAAATACCACAGAAAACTCCAGTGATAAATCTGGAAATTCTGGAACATAACCCTCTTGCATCGCTCTCGTGAGAGAATAACAATTAAAATTCAGTTATTTTCCTAAATGAGGATAGGGTATAGTTGCTAAATTAGACACTAAATAAATTCCCCAGATTGCCATTGCTCGCAGGTAAGTGCAAGCGCGAAAAGTGCCAGCTGCGGTGATAGCTTCAGGTGTGCGAAATTGTAGTCCATTGTCGTAAATTTGCTGCACCACAGCTTGCGTTAACTTTAATGCTTCATCTTTCATTCCCATCTGCACAAGAAAAGCCGCCAAGCCAAAGTTTATTCCTGTCCAAACTTCTAAGGGATGAGTCGCTTGGGGATTTTCTGGAGAACCGTCAGGACGAACACCATTAGCAGCACCAAACTGACCATCGCAGAATTTTAAAAAGCAGGCATCATAAACAGTTTTCAGGGCACAGAGGGCGCGATCGCTCGGTACAATATCAGGTAATCCTAACAAACGGGCGTAGAACTGTCCGCATAATTGATCTGCCATCACCACATCAGAACCACTTTCACTATCAAGTCGATAATATTGTCCGTTCCAGAGTTTTTCTTCATAGATTGGGCGGGATTGTTCTAACCAAGCTTCATAGGTGGATTTTTGAAGCGCTAAGTCTTGGCGATCGCCAAGGTTTTTTTCTAACAAAATATTACTGATGGCGATCGCAGCTTCTAGTGCTGCTAACCATAATCCTCCACAATAGGCGCTGACACCTTGTAACCGCCAATCATCAAATGTTTGGTCAGGCGCACCAGAATTTTCTGGAATCCCATCGCCATCTAAGTCAAAAGTTTTTAGGTAGTTAAGGGTTTGAACGACCGCATTCCAGCAGTCTGCTAAAAATTCGACATCCTTAGCACCCGTAAGCAGAAAATCTCGGTATACCTGCAATACAAAATCACTACTTAAATCTTTCCATAAATTGCAGTCTTGATAGCTGGTGTAATTAGTTTTTTCCCAAACGTGTTCATTCGGTGCGCCTAAATCGTGGGGTGTTGCACCAGCGGCTTTACGGACAGCAAGGGGACTTTCGGCTTTGATTGTCATGTAATAGCCAATGATTCGGGGAGTTTCATCACCTTGAGGAATTGCCCGTGCAAATGCCCGTATCACTGACTTTTCCAATTCTGGAAACAGCATCAGCAAAGCAAAAGAACCATACAACCGCACATCTAGACTTTCATACCAACGGTAATCTAAGCACTCTAGCACTGCAAACTGACCGATGGGGTCAAGTTTTGATGCCGAACTCCAGAGAGTACCACCACTGGTGAGGTCGTAAAGCTCATTAAATAACGCCATTTTGAACCAAGAAGGTAAATCTTGAGCCTCGAGAATGGGTTGTTGCCAATTTTGAATTTGCGATCGCCAGGTTTGATATTGTTCTAAAGCAGTGGATGCGATCGCCCAAGCATTACTACCATCTTTACCAAAAAAGTCTGTATATCTGCGATAATAATTTATTCCGGCGGCAAATTCCGTAATCGGCAAATCCCAAGCTAAGACAAAGGGGATTTCTAGAGTTTCGCCTGGTTGGAGAGTAAAACGAAGGGCGATCGCAGCTCCTAGTTGTGTATTTTCTGTTGCTGGAGTTGTGTTTTGATAATTAGGTAAAGAACCATCTTGGGCAAAGGTTTGCCACACATCTTCACCCGTACCAACGCTATTCCAGTGGGTGTGATAAAATACTTCTGCTTGGGGATGTTTTAACGTCGCAATACACCAAGTTCCATCCCCTTCTTGTAAAGATTTTTCACTCGCAACTCGACTTAAAATACAACCAAATTGTTCAGCATTTTCAACAAGCTGATTATAGTTTCCTTGACTTTCACGCCAGCGTGGTTGGTATTCATAAACTGGACTACCATCATCGCGTACCCGCACTTGAGGAGATTTGAGAGCATTGGTAAACCAGCCCACCATATTTTCCCACGTAAGCATGATGCTGAGAGTAATAGGTGCATTTGTGGGGTTGTGAGCATTGCAAACGAATACCGCTACAGGGTAGCTAGTTTCTTGGTAATTGGCTGCCCACACAGGGGAAAATTGTTCACAAGTCAACTGTGCTTGGAAAACATTTTCATACACGAACCAGCTACGAGGATATAAAGCATGATATTCGCCAGTTTGGTGTTGATTGATGGAATTAACTTCTCCCCTGTCCTTACTTACTGGATACCATTGCCATGCGCTGAGAGTACCATCCTCAGGTGCTTGGGTAGACAAAGCGTAGGCTTGGGAAGATGTACCATAGGACTCAAATACACTAAATTGACAGGCGGGGGCGTTTTTGAAGATATGCTCACCACCATCGATGTGCCATAAATTAAAGTCTCCCCGCGAAGAACGACCAATGCAACCTGCGCCAAAGCCACCTAATGGCATACCATGCCAAGGGCCATCATCAAGATTACTTGCGTAGCGGACAGTATAGGGCTTGTCCCAACCTAAACCAATGGGACGACTCCAAGTGCAAGAGGGAATTTTTGCAGAGAATTGATTTGTCATCGCCTGATGTCACAGCGTGCAGTTACGTCAATGAAGACTAGCGCGATGTACAATTTTTATCAAGTAGCATTACCAAAAACGTTGTGATTGCGTCGTTTGACTTGCTTCGGACAGATGACGGGTGATTTACCGGACATCATATCACTTACAAAAAAACGATTTTAACTAGGCTAGAAAGTTAATCGTAGGATGCTTTAAGCTTTAGCGGGGAGAAGAATATATATCACAGAAATAAAAGGTAAAAGGATGAATTTAGTATTTTTAGTTCATCCATTTACCTTTTTTATGTACCTGATGCTTATTTCATGTTAGCCCTTGCGTCCCTCACTGCGGCAAAGAAAAATAATCCTGTGAGTGGAATACTCAATCCGAGGATAATTGCCGTGGTTGTGACACCTAGATCTGGTTGTCCGTAACCGAGTTCAAAAATCGAACCTACGGCTGCGATCGCACTTACACAACAACCACCCAGAAACAAACCGCTTTTTGGAGTTAAATACACTACTGAGTCCCCTATGCTACTGGTTTCACCGCTTGGTACGAGAAACCATTTTTAGATAGCTCCTGAGCTAAAGTCAAGGAGTTTTCCACACGGTCTACAAATACCACGCCGTTGAGGTGATCCATTTCGTGCTGAATGCAGCGTCCTAAGAGGTCATTAGCCTTTAAAATTTTGGGACGACCATACTCGTCTTTATAGGCAATTTCCACGACTTCAGGGCGCTTGACATCTAGGTATACATTGGGAATGCTTAAACATCCTTCTTGGGCAACCGAGATGTCGCGGCTGACTTGTTTAATTATGGGGTTAATCAGCACCAAAGGGTGATTAGCTGCGTTTTCTGGTTCCAGGTCAATGACGATTAGTTGTTTGTGAATTCCCACTTGGGGTGCAGCCAAACCAATGCCATCTTTGCTGTACATCGTTTGCAGCATTTCGCGCACTATTCGGCGGAGTTCGTCATCAACTTTAGAAATCCGCTTAGCAGCTTGACGCAGCACGCGATCGCCTAAATAATGAAGCTCCAAAGGCGGATTTTTTAACTTTTTTTTCTCAACAGCTATTTCAGAAGGCATGAGTCTTGATGGCTAGATAGTGAAAATTCCTACTACTCTAATTCTATCAAGCTGGGGAGATGGGGAGGTGGGGAACTTGGGGCCCCCACGTTGGCAAAGCGGGGCAAAGCCCAGTGGGGATTAGGGGAGATAGGGGGGTGGGGAGTGCTGAATTCTGAATTGTGAGTTATCAATTATGAATTCTGACTTCTAACTTTTTGACTAGGGTGATTTGTGTTGAAATCTCTCACCAAACTTGACTATCTGCTCAAAGAAACTTTTCTTGGTTTACTGCGGGGAGGTTGGATGAATTGGGCAGCTGTCAGCACTGTGACAGTGTTGTTATTTTTATTTGGCTTGAGTTTGCAAACTTCTTGGCAAGTCGAAAAACTTCTCTACCAGTTCGGTAGCCAGCTAGAAGTATCAGTTTATCTCGAACCGGATATGCAAGCCCAAAGCATTGAGCCACTGATAGCAAAAATGCCAGAGGTAACGGCGATACAAAGAATTACTAAGGAGGAAGCTTGGAGTAAGTTAGTTAAAGAAATGAGAATTTCGGATATTCAGGGTGTTACGCAACAGCTAGGGGAGAATCCTTTGGTTGATGAAATTAAGGTGAAAGCGCGTAATTCTCAAGTAGTACCAACTTTAGCAACCCAGCTGGCTAAATTACGGGGAGTAGATACGGTGCAGTATATTGATGAGGCAGTCAAACGGATTGCTCAGTTACACCAAGGTCTAAATTGGATTAGTTTAACAATTACAATTATTTTGACTGTAACAGCGATCGCCGTGACTACCACCACAATTCGCTTAATTGTCATGGCGCGACGCCAGGAAATTGAGATTATGCAACTAGTGGGAGCAACTTCTATTTGGATTTACCTCCCATTCATTTTACAAGGAATTACTTTTGGTTTAGTTGGTGGTGCGATCGCTTGGAGTTTTATTTCTGTGATTCAACAGTTTCTCGGTAAATTGCTAGTTAATCAACCTGAGTTTATCCAAGTTATCACCAACGGAGTACAACTTACTCCAGCCCAAATTTTATTATTGCCCGTAATTCTCTTGAGCTTCGGTGCCACGGTAGGATTAATAGGTAGCTTATTTGCTGTCAGACGTTTTGCCAAAGGATAGTCATTTGTCGTTCGTCGTTTGTCCTTTGAGTAGCCTAGTCTTGTCTAGGTGATACCAATTTGAAAAAAGAATGCGACAGATACATACTTCTAAACCTTTGTTCTGTCTGGCTTTCTTAATGCGTGAACTTTGTTAGCGCAGTAAGCCGTGTCCGCGTCCCTTGCGCATCTCGTAGAGAGCGTCATTTTGAATTGGTATAAGTTGGGATGAGATTACAATTTCTACTCTTTTGAGCTTCTGAACTCGGAACTTCGACCTCTGAACTCGGAACTTCGACCTCTGAACTGGAAACTTCGACCTCTGAACTCGGAACTTCGACCTCTGAACTCGGAACTTCGACCTTTGAACTCGGAACTTCGACCTCTGAACTGGAAACTTCGACCTCTGAACTGGAAACTTCGACTTCTGAACTCGGAGTTTTCAATTTTTTTAAAAAACAACTGAAGTTTTAAATTCAACGAATTTGAAATTAAACCTATATATCAACTTGACAAGACTAACCAATTGACATACTCACAAAGGACAAAATCGCTATGAAATCACAATGGGAATGTTTTCTGCAAAATCTCGGTGTGTGGGAAGGTTCATTTGCTGGTATTTCTCCCCAAGGTACACTTCTAGACGATACTCCTAGCCGTCTTTCCCTAGAAGGTTTGAACAATAACGAGACAGTACGGCTAACTCTGTCCCGTTCGGAAAAAAATGATTTAGTTAGAGAATATAGTTCCTTAGGCCGGAGTTTGCTGTTTTTTGAAAATGGGTCATTTTCTGAAGGTGTAATTCAGATCGGACCATTTTCCGAATTTGGAGCAGAATTCGCTTTTGTTCATGAAAATCGCCGCTTACGTTTTGTGCAACTGTTTGATAAGAGCAGTCAGTTCAATAAATTAGTTTTAATCAGAGAACATCTAGCTGGAACCCCAGCAGCAGAACGCCCACCTTTGCAGTTAGATGACTTGTTAGGAGAATGGCAAGGCCAAGCAGTGACAATATATCCAGATTGGCGATCGCCTGATACTTACTCTACAACTCTAAAATTACAATTAGATGATACTGGGCGATTAATTCAAAGTACTTTTTTTGGAGAACGCACAATTACCTCAACTGGTAGCATCAAAGGTTCTATCGTTCTGTTTGATGAAAATCCCGAAAAGCAGATACAAGTATTACTACTACCTGATGGCGGTTCTATAGTTTCACCACTAAAGGTGCAATTACGTCAACCTTTATTTTTGGAAGCGGGTTGGTTAATCCAACCAAACCTCCGCCAGCGGATGATTCGTAGCTATAACGAGAAAGGCGAATGGGTTAGCCTGACATTAGTTACTGAAGAAAGAAGGTAAAATGCGATCGCAGTTGCTTATTGGATTACTTGGCATTTCCGATCTCAATCATAGTATAAATACTTAAAAATTGTTCGGAAATTTGTCTATGCTATGCCTAAAGATACAAGCTTTTTAGCAGTAGTTTGTGTGAATCTCAATTGGGGAAAGTAGTTATCTTTTAATCAGGGATTATGCCGCAATACTTTGGACAACTGCACACAACTGAGCCGTCTTGGTCAATGCTGGGAGCAGTAGAAGCAATACAACAAGATGAGCGGCATATTATCTTAAAATGCGGCATTCCCTGTGTGAAGATTAGTGTCTTAGCACCAAACTTAATTCGGGTACGGATGACCCCAACAGGAGAATTTTTACCCAGGCGCTCCTGGGCAGTGGCACAGGCGGATGAAGAATGGTCAAAAGTACCGTTTGAGGTACAAGAAAAAGCAGAGACTATAGAAATTACAACCGAACAAATATCTATTGTTGTCTCGCGCGACCCTTGTCGTATCCAGTGCTTCGACTCAGCCGGACAGCCCTTTGCTGAAGATGCAGACATAGGAATGGGGTGGCGGACTGGTACTATTGCTGGGTGGAAACGGATAGAAACTGAGGAACATTTCTATGGTTTTGGCGAATCTACTGGTTTGCTCGATCAGCGCTCAAAAGTGAGAACCAATTGGACAACTGATGCGCTTGATTATGGGGTCTTGACAGATAATATGTATCAGTCGATTCCCTTTTTTATCGCCCTACGTCCGGGATTGGGCTACGGACTTTTTTTTAATACTACTTTTTGGAGCAGATTCGATCTGGGCGCACAGCAGCCTGGAGTCTGGCGGATGGAAACTCAAGCAAGTGAACTTGATTACTACATTATTTATGGGCCTGAACCTGCAAAAATTCTTCATACTTACACCCAGCTAACCGGACGGATGCCCTTACCACCTAGATGGTCATTAGGTTACCACCAGTGTCGCTGGAGTTACGAATCACAAGATATAGTACACAAACTGGCGCGTGAATTTCGTCAACGGCAAATTCCCTGTGATGTGATTCATTTAGATATTGACTACATGAACGGCTACCGGGTTTTTACCTGGAATCATAAGCGATTTGCTAACCCTGAAGAACTAATCCAAAATCTCAAGCAAGACGGCTTTAAACTAGTCACAATTGTCGATCCGGGAGTGAAGTACGAACCAGAAGCAGATTACAAAGTATTTGATGAGGGATTAAAGAACGATTATTTTATCCGTGAAACCAATGGCCAGCTATTTCACGGCTATGTTTGGCCTGACAAAGCTGTATTTCCTGATTATCTACAACCAGAAGTTCGAGATTGGTGGGGAAGTTTACTAAGCAGCCTAACTGACATTGGTATTGCTGGCATCTGGAACGACATGAATGAACCTGCGCTAAACGATCGCCCATTTGGTGACCCTGGTGACAAAATTGTCTTTCCTCTGGATGCACTACAAGGGCCGACTGACGAAAAAACCACCCATGCTGAAACCCATAACCTGTATGGGCTAATGATGGCACAGGCATCTTATCAGGCACTTGAAAGATACCGTCCCACAGAGCGCTCTTTTTTGTTGACACGTTCCGGATTTGCTGGCGTTCAGCGTTGGTCAGCAGTATGGACAGGAGACAATCAATCTCTGTGGCAATACTTAGAAATGTCTATACCAATGCTCTGTAATTTGGGGTTGTCGGGCATTGCCTTTGTGGGTGCAGATATTGGGGGATTTGCGGGGAATGCGACAGCAGAACTGTTTGCTCGCTGGATGCAGCTAGGAATGCTTTACCCTTTGATGCGGGGACACTCAGCCTTAACTACAGCACAGCATGAACCCTGGACATTTGGCGATCGCGTTGAAAAAATTTGCCGCGAGTATATTCAACTCCGTTACCAACTACTGCCCTACATTTACACCCTTTTTTGGGAAGCCGCAACCACTGGCGCACCAATTGTGCGTCCTCTGCTCTATCATTTTCCCAATGACCCAAAGACTTTCACCCTCGCAGACCAACTAATGTTGGGTTCATCATTACTAGCAGCACCAATTTATCGTCCCGGTGTTGAATATCGTGCTGTATATTTGCCTGAAGGTCAGTGGTATGACTGGTGGAGTGGTGAAGCTTTTACAGGGCCAACCAACATCCTTGCTCACGCACCACTTGAGCAAATGCCATTATATGTGCGTGCTGGCTCTATTATTCCCATGATACCAGTCATGCAATATGTAGATGAACGCCCCATAGACCAGATGAGGCTAAGGATTTGGCAGGGTATAGGTGAATTTACCCTTTATGAAGATGACGGTCATACTTTTGAATATAAAACAGGAGCCTTTTGCACAACAACTTATCGCGTTAATTCACAAAAGCAACGAACTATTGTTGAAATTGCAACAAGAGAAGGAGAGTTTTCACCTACAAGGCGTGAAATCATTGTGGAATTAGTCGGTGTTGACGAACAAAGCTTTGTTGATGATGGCAGCGCACATCAATTAGAATTTTCTACTTAGCTCTACTTATTGGATTAATGTTTTTGATACAGATAATATTCCTTTAGTGCATTCATTCTCTTCTATTCGAGAATGCAATTTTAGCGATCGCATTTAGATCCGCTTAATCTATTGTTTATCATTACTTATTTATTTCTTAACTTAATCAGCTTAATTTTCAATTGTAACCAATACCCATCTCGATATGGTAGACGCGATCGCAGAGTCTATTTACTTAGACCTCGTTGCTAGTTATTTGTCTACCAATAAACTTATTCCTTGCCTGAAAGCGCAAGCTAGTTTTAACTGACTGGATATATATTTCAGTGAGTTTGAAAGGACTTCAGTTTTGAGTCTTGACTGAAGTTCAAAGCTTACTGGGCGTGAGGTGCAAAGTTTTTTGAATATAACTTGTTTTTCTCAAATTGCATTCTTGTATTTTACTGGAAGTGCTAAATGGAATACTTATTTCTAGGTTTATCGCTGGGTCTTGCACTCAGTTTTGAATTTGTCAATGGTTTTCATGATACAGCCAATGCAGTTGCTACAGTCATTTACACTAACACACTCAAGCCCAACGTCGCCGTCATTTGGTCAGGCTGTTGGAACCTAATTGGTGTATTGACATCAACTGGAGCCGTTGCTTTTGGGATTATTGCCTTGCTTCCCGTAGAATTGGTAATTAATGTTGGCTCAAGTGCAGGTTTCGCAATGGTGTTTGCACTTTTGATTTCCGCAATCATGTGGAATTTGGGAACTTGGTATTTAGGCTTACCTGCATCGAGTTCACACACACTAATTGGCTCAATCATGGGTGTTGGTTTAGCAAACTCAGTGTTGTCTTCGGGTCATGTATTTGGTGAAGGCGTTAACTGGTCAAAAGTGCAGGAAGTTTTTACATCTCTGTTAATTTCGCCGATTGTTGGATTTACTTGCGCTGCATTGCTGTTAATACTGACAAAGATATTAATCAAACGACCAGAGTTGTACCGTGCGCCAGATGGTGGTAAAGCACCGCCAGCTTGGATACGTGGTTTATTAATTTTGACATGTACTGGTGTCAGCTTTGCCCACGGTTCAAATGATGGGCAAAAAGGTATGGGTTTGATTATGCTGATTCTGGTAGGTATTTTACCAGGTATGTTTGCACTCAATCTCAATACTGATGCTGCGGCGATCGCTCAGTTAACTGCTACTTCAAACTCTGCGATTACAGTGCTGCAACAACAAGTGTCTGGAACATCGTTAAATAGCCAAAATGTTTCAGACGAGCTTTCCAATTTTCTCAAGCCCACTGGTGAAGCTAACGATAAAACATTTGCAGCCCTTGCTGCCGAAAGTCGGACAATTGGAGACAAGCTTGCTAATAAAACTAATTTCCAGCAGCTTTCAAAGAATGAGCTAAGCTCACTCAGAACCGATATGTATTTAGTTGCTGGAACAATTACCAAACTGTACAAGGAGGAAAAATTAACCGCTCAAACCAGACAGGTACTTACCACTTATAAAACACAGTTGGATCGAGTAACCAAGTTTATTCCCAATTGGGTGAAATTTGCTGTTGCCATTGCCTTGGGTCTGGGCACAATGATTGGTTGGAAGCGTATCGTGGTGACAGTGGGTGAAAAAATTGGTAAAGACCACCTTACCTATGCTCAAGGAGCTTCCGCCGAATTGGTGGCTATGACAACTATTGGCGCTGCTGATTACTTTGGTCTACCAGTCAGCACTACTCACGTCCTCTCATCTGGTATAGCAGGGACAATGGCGGCGAACCATTCTGGTTTGCAAATGGACACCCTAAGAAATCTGTTACTAGCATGGGTGCTAACACTGCCTGTTTGCGTAATCCTTGGTTCTGCCACATACGCTGGAGGCTTGTATTTAGTCTTAAATATTCTGGGTTTGAAGTAGAAAATTGGAGTGTGTGGGGGGTGTGGGGGGTGTGGGGGTGTGGGGAGTGTGGGGGAAAGATTTCTTGCCCATCTCGCCATCTTCCCATCCTCCCACACTCCCCTAAGCTATCGTCACATCTGGCGATAAATAAACATCTTGAATGGCGCGAAATAGTTTCACACCTTCTTCAAAGGGACGCTGGAATGTTTTGCGTCCAGAAATTAATCCCGAACCGCCAGCGCGTTTGTTAATGATGGCGGTGCGAACTGCTTCGGCGAAGTCATTTTTGCCCGTAGCGCCACCGGAATTAATCAGTCCGACGCGTCCAGAGTAGCAATTGAGTACTTGGTAACGAGTTAAATCAATTGGATGATCGGTTGTTAATTCTGTGTAAACCCGTTCGTCGGTTTTGCCGTAACTCTTACCTGTCGCTTTGACAACGGCTCCATAACCA
This sequence comes from Nostoc sp. PA-18-2419, assembly GCF_005869855.1. Taxonomy (GTDB): domain Bacteria; phylum Cyanobacteriota; class Cyanobacteriia; order Cyanobacteriales; family Nostocaceae; genus Nostoc. Next base: position 86,234 of record NZ_SZNH01000015.1, read on the forward strand.
TTGTTATTTTCAGGTAACTTTTGTTTAATGATGTCGGCTTCAATGGTTACGCCTAAATGATTCGCTTGCCCGGTGAGGTCGGCTGCAAGGTGGTAATCTTTATCTTGTTTAAAAGCGTTATTCCGCAGATAGCACCAGAGAATAGTTGCCATCCCTAATTCATGGGCGCGTTTAAAAGCTTGGCTGATTTCGTGAATTTGCCTGGTAGAGTGGTCTGAGCCGAAATAAATTGTTGCACCAACGGCAGCCGCACCTAAATTCCAAGCTTGTTCGACATCAGCAAACAATACCTGGTCAAATTGATTGGGGAAAGTCAGCAATTCATTGTGATTGATTTTGACAATAAAGGGAATCTTATGGGCATATTTTCGTGATACGATACCCAATACTCCCAAAGTCGTAGCAACAGCATTACATTCTGCGGCGATCGCTAACTTGACAATATTTTCGGCGTCAAAGTAAATTGGATTGGGCGCAAATGATGCAGCAGCCGAATGTTCAATTCCTTGGTCTACTGGCAGAATAGACAGATAGCCCGTGTTTGCCAAACGACCAGTAGAATAGAGTAACTGAAGATTACGCAATACTTGAGGATTGCGATCGCTATTAATCCAGATTCGCTCTACAAAATCTGGCCCTGGCAAATGTAATAAATCCTTAGAAACCTTTGCTTTGTAGGTAAGCAGGTCTTCTGCCTCTTTACCTAGCAATGACTCGATAGAATTAGCCTCTATGAGCGTTGTAGTCATAGCGTTTTCCTTAATATTTGAGCAAATGACCTTGTTTTTAAGATAGCATTTTAGTTAAAATTCAGAATTTTTGAATATACCTGTCTGAATAGTTAAAGAATTAGAAAAATATTTGATAATTCAAGATAGCGATCGGACTATAGCAATTTTATTTGAATTGGGAAAAATATTAGTGATGGATGTTAACCATCATCAGTCAACAATTAATTGTGCTAAAAATCATTCAGAGAATAAATAAATACCATGAGTAAATTTCAAATCAATATCGACTTCAGCAATATAGATTTAGCTGCCCTAGATACAGAAGAAGATTTTCAAAGAGAGGCAAAAATATTACTACCAAAGGCACTGGTTAAACTAGGTGAAAGTGTTGGCGAAAAAACATGGGAAGAATTACAGCAAGGACTTAAAGGATCTGGAGGTAAACTCAAATCTTCTCAAAGTGAGAAGCGTAGGTTTATTCAAGAAACAGCAAGAACTTATCAACGAAATGCCAGTAATAGAGAAAAGCAAGAGTTAGAGGTATATATAGTAGAGCAATTACGCCAGTACAAGCAGGAAAGTTCTAGGTAATTAAGATTCAGATTTGATTTGTGAAATTGCAAGTTGTAGATCCCCGACTTGTTACCAGAAGCAGGGGATCTTGTTTCTTACATCTGCTTGAGACTATGAAAATTAAAACTGAAAATTCAAACCTTTGCAGCTAATATTATCTGATTTATCACAAAGGCTTAAGTTTTTCTTGCAAATGTTTAATACTTTGCCACAAATGCTATCCCATATATAAGAAACTCTTAAGTCTTTCTGAGAAATCTATAAGCCGTTGCCACAAATGCTATTCCATGTGTGAGAAAGGCTTAAGTCTTTCTGAGAAATGTATAAACCATTGCCACAAATGTTTAATACTTTGGCACAAATGCTATGCCATATATTAAGAAAGGCTTAAATCATTGCAGTAATTGTTGTAATGAATTTTGCTGTATGTTCTCCTGTGCGATGCTGTACTCGCCCAGGTTAAGCATTACAGACAATTGATGCTGCATAACAGAGTTCAACTAGCTATCATTAGCTAAGTGGTATGCCAGATACATCTACGGCAATACCATTTAGTTAGCAGTCTTTTTCAACTGCTTACACTTGCACTCATAAAAATTTATTTAGTTTACTCGACTTTCTATTCTCTACTCTCTATTTTGATACGCATTACCTAAAAGTACTCTAAGTAAGTATCGGGTACAAAAAATACAAAAAATTTCTCAAGAATCAAGATTAAGGATAAGGCTATGACAACCGAACACCTAACTAAAGACAGCGACAATCTAGATTTAAATCAGCTACTTAAAACGCTGACGGCTGTCAAGCATGGTGACTTCTCGGCTCGGATGCCCATAGACCATACTGGTGTGGCTGGAAAAATAGCCGACACGCTCAACGATATAATCGACCAAAATCAGCGGATGACGAGGGAGTTACAGCGAATTGGTAACGTTGTCGGCAAAGAAGGCAAGATTGCCGATCGCGCCTTTTTAGGAGATGTTCGCGGTTCGTGGTCAGATTGTGTAGCTTCTGTCAATAGTTTAATTACAGATTTAGTTCAACCAACAGCAGCAACAACTCGCGTGATTCGGGCTGTGGCTAACGGCGACTTATCGCAAACCATCGCCACAGAAATTGATGGTACACCGTTGCAAGGTGAGTTTCTCCAAACTGCCAATATTGTGAACACGATGGTAGATCGGCTCGGTTCCTTTGCCTCGGAAGTGACGCGGGTTGCCCGTGAGGTGGGCACTGAAGGTAAACTCGGCTCTCAAGCCGAGGTGCGCGGTGTGGCTGGCACTTGGAAGGATTTGACTGACAATGTTAACTTGATGGCAGGAAATCTCACTGGGCAAGTCCGCAATATTGCTGAAGTTGCCACTGCGATCGCTAATGGTGACCTCTCTAAAAAAATTACTGTGGATGTGAAAGGCGAAATTTTGGAGTTGAAAAACACCGTTAACACAATGGTGGATCAGCTCAATTCCTTTGCATCAGAAGTAACAAGAGTTGCTCGTGAGGTGGGAACTGAAGGGAAGTTGGGCGTCCAAGCCGAAGTTAAAGGAGTGGCTGGTACTTGGAAGGATCTCACCGATAACGTGAATTTAATGGCAGGAAACCTCACCGCCCAAGTGCGTAACATTGCGGAAGTCACAACGGCAGTGGCAAATGGCGACTTGTCGAAGAAAATCACTGTGAATGTCAAAGGCGAAATTTTAGAGTTGAAAAACACCGTTAACATCATGGTGGATCAACTTAACTCCTTTGCATCGGAAGTAACAAGAGTTGCCCGTGAAGTGGGTGCAGAAGGAAAACTCGGCGGTCAAGCAGAAGTTCGGGGGGTAGCGGGTACCTGGAAGGATTTGACTGACAGCGTAAATTTCATGGCGGGAAGCTTGACGGCACAGGTGCGGAACATTGCGGAAGTGACGACAGCAGTAGCAAATGGCGACCTTTCCAAGAAAATCACAGTTGATGTGAAGGGGGAAATTCTGGAGTTGAAAAATACCATCAACACGATGGTGGATCAACTCAATTCCTTTGCTAGTGAAGTWACAAGAGTTGCCCGTGAGGTGGGAACCGAAGGAAAACTCGGCGTGCAAGCAGAAGTCCGGGGAGTGGCGGGGACTTGGAAAGACTTGACGGATAACGTTAACTTAATGGCGGGTAATCTCACCGGACAAGTGCGAAATATCGCCGAAGTTGCCACTGCGATCGCTAGCGGTGACCTCTCGAAGAAAATCACCGTTGATGTGAGAGGTGAAATTCTGGAACTGAAGAACACCATCAATATCATGGTGGATCAACTGAGTTCCTTTGCATCGGAAGTGACGCGGGTTGCTAGGGAAGTAGGTTCTGAAGGTAAACTCGGCGTACAAGCAGATGTTAAGGGTGTGGCTGGCACTTGGAAAGATTTAACTGACAGCGTGAACTTCATGGCGGGAAGTTTAACGGCACAGGTGCGAAATATTGCCGATGTGACTACAGCTGTGGCAAATGGTGACCTTTCTAAGAAAATCACTGTGGATGTGAAAGGCGAAATTTTAGAGTTAAAAAACACTATTAATACAATGGTGGATCAACTCAGTTCCTTTGCCTCAGAAGTAACAAGAGTTGCGCGGGAAGTGGGAACCGAAGGGAAATTGGGCGTGCAAGCAGAAGTCCGGGGAGTGGCTGGCACTTGGAAAGACTTAACCGACAATGTAAACTCAATGGCGGGAAATTTAACCGACCAAGTGCGAAATATTGCCGAAGTTGCAACTGCGATCGCCAACGGTGACCTCTCGAAGAAAATTACTGTGGCTGTCAAAGGGGAAATTTTGGAGTTGAAAAACACCATCAATATCATGGTGGATCAACTCAACTCGTTTGCCAGTGAAGTGACGCGGGTTGCCAGGGAAGTAGGTTCTGAAGGGAAGCTGGGTGTACAAGCAGATGTGCGTGGTGTAGCTGGCACTTGGAAGGACTTGACGGACAGCGTGAACTTCATGGCGGGAAGCTTAACGGCACAGGTGCGAAACATCGCTGCGGTGACAACGGCTGTGGCAAATGGCGACCTCTCAAAGAAAATTTCCGTGGATGTCAAAGGTGAAATTTTGGAGTTGAAAAACACCGTTAACACAATGGTGGATCAGCTTAATTCCTTTGCATCGGAAGTAACGCGGGTAGCGCGGGAGGTGGGAACCGAAGGCAAGTTGGGCGTCCAAGCAGAAGTTAAAGGTGTAGCCGGAACTTGGAAGGACTTGACGGACAGCGTAAACTTCATGGCGGGAAGCTTAACGGCGCAGGTGCGGAATATTGCCGAAGTGACGACGGCGGTGGCAAACGGCGACCTTTCTAAAAAAATCACCGTCGATGTGAAAGGCGAAATTCTGGAATTGAAGAATACCATCAACACAATGGTGGATCAACTGAATTCTTTTGCATCGGAAGTAACGCGGGTTGCCAGGGAGGTGGGAACCGAAGGAAAGTTGGGCGTGCAAGCTTATGTTAGAGGAGTTGCTGGTACCTGGAAAGATTTAACCGATAACGTCAACTCAATGGCGGGGAACCTCACCGGACAAGTCCGCAACATTGCCGAAGTCACCAAGGCGGTAGCTAACGGTGACCTCTCAAAGAAAATTACCGTCGATGCCAAAGGCGAAATTTTGGACTTGAAGAACACCACCAATACAATGGTGGATCAACTCAGTTCCTTTGCATCGGAAGTAACGCGGGTGGCGCGGGAAGTAGGAACCGAAGGCAAGTTGGGCGGACAAGCCCAAGTCCAAGGTGTTGCCGGTACCTGGAAAGATTTGACCGACAATGTAAACTCGATGGCGGGGAACTTAACGGCACAGGTGCGGGGAATTGCTAGAGTTGTCACCGCAGTTGCGAATGGCGACTTGAAACGCAAACTGATGCTAGACGCCAAAGGTGAAATTGAAACCTTGGCAGAAACAATCAACGAGATGATTGATACCCTAGCCACCTTTGCCAATCAGGTGACTACAGTGGCGCGGGAAGTGGGAATTGAAGGAAAATTAGGCGGACAAGCCAGAGTACCTGGGGCGGCTGGGACTTGGAAAGATTTGACCGATAACGTTAACGAACTCGCTGCTACACTGACAACCCAGTTGCGAGCGATCGCCGAAGTTGCTACAGCTGTAACTAAAGGTGATTTAACTCGTTCCATTGCCGTGGAAGCACTAGGAGAAGTTGCCATCCTCAAAGACAACATCAACCAGATGATTGCCAATCTGCGAGAAACAACGCAGAAAAACACCGAACAAGACTGGTTGAAAACTAACCTGGCTAAATTTACCCGAATGCTCCAAGGTCAGCGAGACTTGGAAACCGTATCCAAATTAATTCTCTCAGAACTCGCACCTTTGGTAGGAGCGCAACATGGTCTATTCTACTTGATGGACTCTGGGGAAAATACGCTGTATTTGAAATTAATTAGTAGCTACGCCTATCGGGAACGCAAACATCTAGCCAACCGCTTCCACATGGGTGAAGGTTTGGTGGGACAATGCGCTTTAGAAAAAGAGCGAATTCTGCTCACCCAAGTGCCGAACGACTACATCAAAATTGGCTCTGGTTTAGGAGAAGCTACGCCTTTGAATGCCGTAGTCTTACCCGTACTGTTTGAAGGACAAGTGACAGCAGTCATCGAATTAGCATCCTTCCGCCGCTTTAGCGAAATTCACCTGACATTCTTCGACCAACTTACTGAAAGTATAGCGATCGTTCTCAACACGATCGCCGCTTCCATGCGAACTGAAGAATTACTCAAGCAGTCGCAATCTTTAGCCGAAGAACTACAAACCCAGCAAAGCGAACTCCGAGAAACCAACAAACGCTTAGAACAACAAGCCCAATCACTCAAAGCCTCGGAAGATTTACTCAGAGGACAGCAAGACGAACTGCAACAAACCAACGCTGAATTAGAAGAAAAGGCAGAATTACTGGCTCAGCAAAAGAAAGAAGTTGAGCGTAAAAATCAGGAAATCGAACTAGCAAGAACATCTTTAGAAGAAAAAGCCGCACAACTCGCCCTCTCCTCAAAATACAAATCAGAGTTTCTGGCCAACATGTCCCATGAATTGCGGACACCCCTTAATAGTTTGTTAATTTTGGCCAAGCTATTAACAGATAACATCGAAGGCAACCTCAGCAAAAAACAAGTCGAATACAGCCAGACAATTTACTCAGCAGGTACAGATTTGTTGGGGTTGATTAATGACATTCTCGATCTCGCCAAAATTGAATCTGGAACCATGTCAATTGAAATGACTCAAATGCTGTTAGCAGAGTTAGGCGAACAAATTGAGCGCACCTTCCGGCAAATAGCCAACAGCAAAGGACTTGGTTTCGCAATTGAATTTCTGCCGGAATTGCCACTCAGCATTTATACAGATGTCAAACGCTTACAACAAGTATTGAAAAATCTCCTCTCCAATGCCTTTAAATTCACAGAAAAAGGAGAAGTGCGGTTGAGGATTGCAGTGGTGACCCAAGGATGGAGTTCCCACCACGAAACCTTAAATCGCGCCCAGATGGTAATCGCTTTCTCTGTCAGCGACACGGGTATCGGTATTGCTGTGGACAAACAAAGAGTCATCTTCGAGGCATTTCAGCAAGCCGATGGCTCTACCAGTCGCAAATATGGGGGTACCGGATTGGGCTTATCAATTAGCCGCGAAATTGCCCACTTGTTTGGTGGCGAAATCAAACTAATCAGTCAACCCGGTCAAGGTAGCACCTTTACATTCTATTTACCACAAGGGGAAGAACACGGGGACACGACGACACTCTTACGCTCTGATGCACAGAAAATATTTGCGCGATTCTCCGCCTCACCCGGAACCCTAAGAGCCAACGGATTCGGCACTGACGCTCTGTTGCTATCGCAAGCGACACAAACACCTACGACTGCAACACCGTATCTGCCCCTTGCTGGGTCTTCTTCATCTCCTCACTCAGTACTAATAAATGACGATCGCACTACAATCGCCATTGGCGATCGCGTATTATTAATTGTCGAAGATGATATTAACTTTGCACGCATCCTTCTAGAGATGGCGCAACAGCACGGATTCAAGGTGATCACTGCCCAAACTGGCACTACAGGCTTGATGCTAGCCCAGCAATTTCTCCCTTCAGCCATTTTGCTAGATATCAGATTGCCAGAAATGGATGGTTGGACGGTATTAGATCGTCTCAAACACGACCCAAATACCCGTCACATTCCCGTACACATCATGACTGTTGAAGAAGGCAGACAGCGCGGTTTACAATTAGGAGCGATCGCATATCTGCAAAAACCATTAACCAGTGACACAATATCGCAAGCGTTGAACAAAATAAAAGGTTTCGTCGAACGCCAAGTAAAAAATTTACTGGTAGTGGAAGACGACGACACCCAACGCCATAGCATTGTCGAGTTAATTGGCGACACCGATGTTGCTACTACAGCTGTGGATACAGGTGCAGCAGCCTTAGAGGCCATCCGCAACCAGCATTTTGATTGTCTCGTCCTCGATTTAGGACTACCAGACATGACCGGATTTGAACTAATCGAGCAAATCAAACTTTTACCGAACGGCAAAGCTTTGCCAATAATTGTCTACACAGGTAGAGAAATTAGCAAAGCTCAAGAAACTGAACTCAGACGAATTGCAGAGACAATCATTATCAAAGATGTCCGATCCCCCGAACGCCTCCTCGATGAAACAGCATTGTTCTTACACCGAGTCCAAGCAAATTTGCCAGAACCCAAGCGACAAATTCTCGAACAACTCCATTCTCGAGACCACTTGCTCGTCGGCAAAAAAGCGCTAATTGTAGACGACGATATGCGGAATATATTCGCCCTTACAAGTATGTTAGAGCGTTATCAAATCCAGGTATTATATGCTGAAAACGGCAGAGAAGGAATTACTTTGTTAGAAACTACACCAGATATTGATATTGTTTTAATGGACATCATGATGCCAGAAATGGACGGTTACGAAACAACACGTCAAATTCGCCAAAACAATCACTTTCAATCCTTGCCGATTATCGCCCTCACCGCCAAAGCCATGCAAGGCGATCGCGATAAATGCATTGAAGCTGGCGCATCAGATTACATTACTAAACCCGTAGATACCGAACAATTGCTTTCACTATTACGTGTTTGGTTATACCGATAAAACAAACTGAGTAATGGGTAATAGGTAATTGGTATATCTTCAATTACCAATTTCACTCATCCTGATGATAAAATAAATTTTTACCTTCAGTACATGTTGCGATCACTTTTTTGTAGTTTAATAAGCTAAGAGATGGATTATTAAGCTATTCAAAAAACTAGTAACTAAAAAACTAGTAATTTTTTATACCAGGCTAAAGAACTGCTTTGCAGTCAGAAATAATGACCAAGAAATCACTATCTCTCCAAGGACTGCGGTTACTCGTTATTGATGATGACCCTGATACGAGGAAGATACTTACTATTTTATTTAAATTAGAGGGGGCAGAAGTTATTGCAGTTGCCTCAGCCCCGGAAGCTTTGGAAGCAGTTTCATATCTTCAACCTGACATTTTAATCTGTGATATTTGTTTACCAGGTGAAGACGGCTACTCACTGCTGGAGAAAGTTAGAAAAATAAATAAACAACAAACATACTCAGAAATTCCAGCTATTGCGATGACAGCTTTTGTTGACGAGCAAGACTCAACCAGTGCATTGTTAGCAGGTTTTCAAAGTCATATATATAAACCAATTGACTTGAAAGAGTTAGTTTGTGTAGTTACTCATTTAATTGATGCAAGCAGTAATAACAGCTCAAATTGAGACATTGAATACAGTTAAAATATAGCCCCCTGCCCCCTGCTATATTAACTTTCTCTATTTCGTTCGCTCAAAGAAGCAACTACAGATATTAACCTAATCGGGTCAACGGGTTTGGGCAAATGCACTTGGAAACCTGCACTCAGAGCCTCTGTAGGCTCGTTTTCTCCAGCATGGGCGGTCAGTGCTACGGCTGGAATTTGTCCTCCTTGTGCAACACTCAGTGCCCTCAGCTGGCGAATCAGTGTATAACCGTCTTCATTTGGCATAGTAATATCAGACAAAAGTACGTCATAGCCACCTGGATTTGCCATCAGCGTTGATAATGCTTGACTTGCAGACGCGACTGCCGTTACTTCAACTCCATAGAGTTCGAGCAGTGTAATCAGAAACTCGCGTACATATAGTTCATCATCCACCACAAGTATACGTACACCATCGAGCGATCGCATATTATCATCTGAGGCTGCTAACTGTCCTAAGCCCAAGAACCGTGTAGCATTCAGCACAATACTTTCTTCCAGGTTGGCTGGCAGGGGTAATTTGACGATAAATGTTGCCCCTTGTCCCTCACCTGGGCTGCGGGCTTCAACTGTACCATCGTGGAGTTCCACCAAATGACGCACAATCGTCAGCCCTAGTCCCACTCCAGTATTTGACCGGGTTCTACCACTATCTGCCTGACCGAAGCGATCAAAAACATGGGGGAGAAAGTCGGCGGTGATACCTTGACCTGTATCGCTGATTTGAATTTCAGCTTGTTCGTGAATGTATTCTAATAAAACTTCAATTTTGCCGCCGCTGGGGGTGAATTTAATCGCATTAGAAAGTAAATTCCAAATAACTTGTTGTAAGCGAATTGCATCACCAAAAATTCTTCTGCTAGAAGGCTCAAGCCGAGATGCAATTTGAATATTTTTAGACTCTGCTGCTAAACGCAGTAGATTGATGGCTGACTCAACCACAAGGGTAAGTTCAATCAGTTCGAGGTTCAGACGCAGCCTACCTGAGGTGATGCGCGAGATGTCTAAGAGATCCTCAATCAACCGGGCTTGAACTTTGGTACTGTGTTCGATCGCTTCTAGCCCCTGATTAATGGTATCTTGATCTAGCTGATGTGTCCGTAGCAGTTGCGCCCACCCCAGCATGGCATTCAACGGGTTTCGCAGTTCGTGGGAAAGCATGGATAAAAACTCATCCTTGGCGCGATTGGCACTCTCAGCCGCAGTTCGGGCTAACTGTTCTTGAGTCAATAAATGAGCGCGTTCTGCTTCCCACTGTTTGAGGTGGGTAATATCTTCAATTGCCAAGAGAATCAACTCTGTATTCTCGTCTACTTTAGGCATTTTCCGGGCATTGAGCCGCATAATTTTCTGCCCGATGAGTTCAAAGTTATGCTCAATCTCAAAATCTTGAATTGAGTTGTTGTTTGCGAGAATCTGTTTTAAAAGCGATCGCAATTGGGGAATATTCCACTGCCCATTGCCAATCTCAAAAATCGAGTGGTCTCGTATTTCGGCTGCTACAACTTGGAATGTATTATGGAAAGATAAATTGGCAAGGACTACACGTAAATCCGCATTTAGCACCACTAGCGATTCTCGCACAGTTTCTACAATCGCTTTAGCGTAATCCCCAGATGCTTTGAGCAGATTGACGCTGCGTTTGAGAGCATCAATGTCAACTAACACGACCACAGCACCGTCAATTTTATTATCTATTGTCCGGTAGGGTCGGATTCGCAGGTCATACCAATGACCCTCTCGGTCTTCAACTTCCTGAACTTTGAGGTTAAGGGTATTAATTACTTGTAAGATTTGTTCTTCTAAGTCGGGGAGATTGAGATTGTGGTTGATGTCACTCAGCGGTCGCCCGACATCGGTGGGAATCAGGTTGAAGATTGTCCCGGCTATTGGTGTAAAGCGGCGAATCCGCAAATCACCTCCTAACATTAGGATCGGAATATTGATACTACTGAGTAGATTTTGTAAATCATTGCCGACCTGAGTAGATTCAAGATTCCGCCGTTGCAGTTCATCGTTAATCGTGTTCAGTTCTTCATTAGTTGCTTGAATTTCTTCTTTGGCGGTTTCCAGTTCTTCGTTGGTACTTTGCAATTCTTCGTTACTGGAGAGGATCTCTTCGTTGGCAGCTCTCAAGTCTTGATTAGTAGCTTGCTGTTCCTCAATAATTGATTGTAGATGTTCTTTGGTGGTTGCCAACTCTTGTTTTAGTTGGTTAGTTTCTTGCTGTTTGCGGTTTTGTTGCTGCCTAGACTGGACGCGAACATCTTCAGTTGCTTGTGAGACAGGCGTTGCTGATAAAGGAATCTCATGAAACAGAACTAAAAAGTAGTTTTCGCTGACTTTGCTAGCTTTGAAGGGAATGATATCAATATTAACCTGCCTAATTTGATCATCATGTGTATAATTTAAACCTTCCTTCACCACCCGCTCTTGCCGTTTTTTTGCCTGATGAATTGCAGTGCGTAACTCTAATCGCAACTCCTCTTTTGCCATCTTCAGTAAATTAAAGCTTGGTCTGCCAGGTGCGGGTTGTAAATACAAACTGGTTTGTCCCCTAAATTGGAGAATTTCCAAATCGCCGTTGATAATTACACCGACCGGAGCATATTCATTTAACACAATCCGGTCAGCTTCTCGATCTATTTCTAACTCGTTCCAAAGCTGTTCATTGACTACAGGTTGGGGGGTGGCAATTTCTAGCTGATAGGTGTTAGCAATCAGATCGATTCCCACTCGAGTCGAGGCTGTTTTCCAGGAATAAATTTTGTACTTTCTCTCTACTAAATTAAACAATTCAGTAAATTCACCCACTGTCTCAGAAGTACCTAACATTAAATAGCCAGTTGGCTTGAGACCATAGTGAAACCGGGGTAGGAGCTTCTTTTGAAGTGAGTTTCCTAAATAAATCAACACATTGCGACAAGTAATCAAATMCAACCGAGAAAAAGGTGGGTCAGTAATCAGGTTTTGTCTGGCAAAGACGCACAACTCGCGCACTGACTTACTAACTTGGTAACCCCCCTTTACCTGGATAAAGAAGCGCTGTAGACGTTGTTGAGAGACATCTGCTAACTGGCTAGGCTTGTAAATCCCATTACGTGCTTTCTCTATCGCCACTTCATTAATATCTGTAGCAAAAATCTGCACGGGGGGATTAATTCTCAGACCTGTTAAATATTCCAGTAGACAAATAGCAATCGAGTAAGCTTCTTCACCGGTTGAACATCCTGCTACCCAGATCCGCAAAGGTGAATCTGGGGTTCGACCTTTGACAATATTAGGAAATACCCTAGTTTTTAAAGCCTCAAAAGCTTCGGAATCTCGGAAAAAACAAGTCACGGAGATTAGCACATCTTGATATAAGGCATTCACTTCTCCACGATTTTCTTGAAGATAGCGAACGTAATCTTCTAGCCTTTCAAGTTTGTATAAAATCATCCGGCGTAAGATCCGCCGCCTGAGTGTGGTTTGTTTGTAGTGAGAAAAGTCAACTCCTGTATGATTTCGTAGTAGAGTGAAAATGCTAGAAAGAGCATCCCCTTCTTCAGGTAATGGCTCAGTTGGTTCTACTCGGGTTTTACTAGCTACGTAAAGATGATGACTAATTTTTATTAGTTCTTCAGCGATCGCTTCTGGGGGTAAGATAAAGTCTACATAACCAGAAGCGATCGCCGTGTTCGGCATACTACTGAATTTTGCTGTTTCTTCACACTGGGCAAAGGTAATGCCCCCAGTCCCTTTGATAACTTCCAGTCCCCGTGTGCCATCTCCGTCACCCCCCGATAATACCACTGCGATCGCTTTGCTTCCCCGCTCCTCTGCTAAGGAAACAAAGAAAGCATCGACTGTCATAAAATGACCCCGCGTCTTCGGGCGTGGGGAAAGTTTCAGCACTCCCTCAGAAATAGTCATCTTGGCATTGGGCGGAATCACGTACACCTGATTTGGTTGCACCACCGTACCATCTTCTACCTCAGATACAGGCATCTGAGTTGTCCGAGAGAGAATTTCGCTCAACAAGCTTTTTTCATTCGGGCTTAAGTGTTGAATCAGTACAAATGCCATGCCTGTATCGCTTGGCAAATGACTCAGTAATCGTGTAAATGCTTCCAATCCACCAGCAGAAGCTCCCATTGCGACAATTGGAAATAATTCCTCTTGATTTTCTTGTTCTTGTTCACTATTGCTAGCTTGCCCTGTAGTGGAATTAGATTCAGACTTTTTAGAAGACCGCCGCAGTGCCATATTGTCTACTAAATAAATAGTTTGAGGTGCTTCGCTTTTGATACAAAGGAACTATATTTTATTTTGACAAGTTTCACAAAGCTTTAACTAAATAGGGGTTAAATTATACCTATATTAATAAAAATATTGTATTTCAAAAGAAAGATTTTTGAGGTTAAGAGCTGATTTTATCCGGTTAAAATACTCATTGACCATTATCAAAGGTGGATTCATCCGGTTCAAAAACTGATTAATAAAGTTCTATTTACTGCCTCCTGCCAAAACTTTAAATCTCGGTAATATTGAATTTTTGAGTCCCCCATAAGTTTTGTCAGGGACTTTCAGAAAATAAATTATCCAATTTCATGCCCATCAAAACGACTTTCTCTCCTCCTGTGCTCCCTGCTCCCCTGCTCCCCTGCCCTCAGGGCGGGGACTTTCAGAAAATAAATTATCCAATTTCATGCCCATCAAAACGACTTTCTCTCCCCTTGCTCCCTGCTCCCCTGCCCTCAGGGCGTTCGCGTAGCGTCCCGCAGGGATCGAATACTTTTTTAATTGGAAGTCTCTTAAATTATCCCTACACCTCCCTCTCCCTCTGAGACAAAACAGGTAAACCTAAGCTAAAATTCAAGCAGAGTAAGCATCTCACGCTTAGGAACACTTCATGTTTGAGACCCTAGAAACTCGACTTTATCAATTAGAACAATTTGCCAACTCCCTTGTTTCTCAACAACTGACGCATATTAGCGTCTTGAGTATTGGGATTATCTTTGTAGCTGGCTTACTCACCAGCCTTACGCCTTGTATGCTTTCCATGCTGCCAATTACCATTGGTTACATCGGTGGTTATGAAGCAAAAAGCCGCTTCCAGGGTGCTGCACAATCAACTTGGTTTGCTTTGGGATTAGCAACTACACTGGCAGGACTGGGTATAATAGCAGGTTTGGTAGGAAAAGTCTACGGTCAAGTGGGAATTGGTTTACCAATCATTGTTAGCATCATCGCTATTCTCATGGGACTAAACTTATTGGAAGCCCTACCTCTGCAATTTCCATCCTTGAACGAAACAAATTGGATTTCCCCAGATTTACCAGCAGGATTGCGTTCCTATTTGCTGGGGCTGACTTTCGGTTTAGTTGCATCTCCTTGTAGCACGCCTGTTTTAGCTAGCTTGCTGGGTTGGATTGCCAATACAAAAGACTTAATTTTAGGCGCTGTTTTACTACTTTCCTATACAGCTGGTTATGTAGCACCATTGATTTTAGCGGGTACTTTTACTGCTTCAATCAAAAAGTTGCTAGAATTGCGTCGCTGGTCAGGTTGGATTAACCCAGTTAGCGGGGCATTATTAGTAGGATTCGGGGTGTTTTCTTTAATTTCTCGAATTCCTGTTGGTAGTTTTTAACAAAGAAATCAGAAGTCTGAATATTGTATATTAATTATCCCATGTGAGTAATGACTTTAGAAGATTCCACTTCCCCAAAAATCAGTTGGTGGGCTGTACCTGGGCAATATTTCCGCCGAGAGTTTTTGCCTATATTAACAGATTTACGACTGGCGATCGTTTTACTATTATTGATTGCAATTTTTAGTGCTACTGGTACTGTAATTGAGCAAGGGCAGTCACCTGTATTTTACCAAGCTAACTATCCAGAACATCCGGCATTATTTGGTTTCTTAACTTGGAAAGTAATTCAAGTAGTTGGCTTAGACCATGTATATCGGACTTGGTGGTTTTTAGCATTACTCATTTTATTTGGCACTAGCTTAACGGCCTGTTCTTTTAGCCGTCAGTTACCAGCCCTAAAAGCAGCCCAACGCTGGAAATATTACGAAGAACCACGGCAATTTAAAAAACTAGCTTTAAGTGCAGAATTAGATACTGGTTCTCTTAATTCTCTTAATCAGATATTGCAAAATCACCGCTATAAAATTTTTTCCGATCCAGAAAAAGAAAATCTGTTATACGCCCGTAAGGGAATAATCGGACGCATTGGCCCAATTATTGTGCATATTGGCATTGTGACTATTCTGCTTGGGGGAATTTGGGGAGCAATGACTGGATTTATGGCCCAGGAAATGGTTGCCAGTGGCGATACATTTCAGGTGAAAAATATTATAGATGCTGGCCCTTTAGCAGTACGCCAAGTGCCAAAAGATTGGTCTGTACGAGTTAATCGTTTTTGGATTGATTACACTCCAACTGGAAGTATTAATCAATTTTATTCAGATTTATCTGTCCTAAATAATCAGGGAGAGGAAGTTGACCGCAAAAATATTTTTGTCAACCAACCTCTGCGTTATCATGGCGTAACTTTTTACCAAACTGATTGGGGAATTGCAGCTGTTCGCGTCCAATTTAATAACAGCCCAGTTTTTCAGCTACCAATGGTCAAGTTAAATACTAACGGTCAAGGTGCAATTTGGGGAAGCTGGATTCCGACTAAACCAGATTTGAGTCAAGGTGTTTCCGTGTTAGCCAAAGACTTGCAAGGAATGGTATTAATTTATGATGTCAAAGGCAAACTAATTAATACTATACGCACTGGCATGTCTGCCGAAGTCAATGGCGTGAAGTTGAAAATAATTGATGTAATTGGTAGTACCGGCTTACAAATCAAAGCCGATCCGGGTATACCAATTGTTTATTCGGGATTTGCTTTACTGATGTTGGGTGTGGTGATGAGTTACTTTTCCCACTCGCAGATTTGGGCATTACAAAAAGGCGATCGCTTATATGTCGGTGGTAAAACTAATCGCGCCCAAGTCGCTTTTGAACAAGAGATTTTAGAAATTTTAGATCGACTGAGTTCACAGCCAAAGAATGAGGATAAAGCAATGCCAATTGAAGTTTAATTGTGATTTCTCATTAGTCATTTGTCGTTAACTTCGTTGCTATTAACGTATGTCCAAAGCGAGTGCAACGAAGTGGAAACAAGCAATCATATAGAACTCATGTTTGATTTCTGAAATACACTTAGGGTGCGTTACGCTACACCATAACACACCCTACAGATACTCTTGAAAGCCTAGATGTTAGGAATAGTAATGTTTTACCTCCTGCCCCCTGCCCTCTGCTAAAGCGCCCTCTTAGGATTCATCAAAGCCGGAAACAACTTAACTAATACAATTCCTCCAACTAAAGCAAAAATCGAGCCTAAGCCGATAAATATTAAGGGCAATAACCATAAACTAAGCCAAGAGTTAATCTTTGCAGAACCTGGCTTGTCAGGACGGTATAAAACTTCTACTTGGTCGCCTCTAGTATATCCTGGTGGGTCGCTACCTGAATTTGATTCAAAAACTCTTGGTTCACCAGCATGAGTAGTAAATTGCACTATTGGATAGTAGGCATAAGAATAATGGMCATCACTGTCAACTGATGAATGTTCTACTAAATCAATGACTGTCCCTTGTGCTGGAATTGCCTTGGCGATATAAGAACGAGTATTCATGCCAATAATTATGCCTATAACAGCAAATATGCTGCCAACACCACCAAAGATTGAACCAAATAGAAGCAGGAATTTTGTATCTTCTTTCATAGGATGTTAAAAAGTTTGGTATAGCTAGTAGTCTGTGCTGATTTGTATAGCAGGAGGCAGGGGGCAGGAGGTAAAACTATTACTATTCCTAGAATTCATCCTTTCAAAATGTCCTAAAGGGTGTGACTACGGCTATAGTTTTGATTTCAATTTTTAGAGGTTATTTATCAAGTAAAAATATAATTTTTGTAGGGTGCGCTAGGCTAAAACCGTCACACACCCTACTTAAGGTTTACTTTATAATTGGTTTCCATAAGTCGATGGTTTTAGATTAAAAAACAATCGGGGAAAACTAGGGGAGACGATTTAGGAGTTAGAAGTTATTCTCAAAAATTCTCTTGTCTCCCCACACTCCCCACACTCCCTTCTCCTACATCACTCCCATCTCTTGCAACCCCTGACGTAGTCTTTTGGCTTCTTGGGGATTGTGCCTTTCGTGAAGGGCGATCGCTCTTTTAAAAGCTGTTAAACTTTCTTGATGATTGCCAGCTTTGAGCAAAACTACGCCTAAATTTTGATACGCTTCGGCATAGTAGGGATTTAAGACGATCGCATTTTGATAACAAGCGATCGCATCTGTAAGTAAACCCAAAGCTTTAAATGTCATCCCCAGGTTATAATATCCTGGCACAAAACTCGGATCGATTTTCAAAGCTGCGATGTAAGCAGTTTTCGCACCATTGAAATCTCCTGCTGCTTTGAGCAAGTTACCCAAATTGTTGTATGCTCCTAGTTTGAGCATGGGATAAATTGGTAATTTAATTCCAGCTTGATAATGATAAATCGCCTGTGGATAATTTTTTAAGCGATTGTAGGCAATGCCTAGATGATAGTGGAGTTCGTACAAAATATCGTAATTTTCTTCCCCAGCTGCGTGAGTTTCACTGATGTGCTGTAGTCCTCGTCTGAGTAACTCCATTCCTTGGGGAATTTTGCCAGTTTGCACATACAATGCCCCTAATTTACTGCAAACATAAGGGTCATGAGGATGAGTAGCGAGAAATCCCTCCATCGCGGTGGCGGCTTTGGCATATTTGTTATTTTGAGCGATCGCACTTTTTTGATATCCTACGTGAAGAATTGCCACTCCTGGTAAATAACCTACCTGCCAATGGGGTTCTTTAGTTAAAATTGCTGACACGCTATCATCGACTAAGGCATGGTAAGGACGGTCAAAGCGAATATCTGGATGATTGCGGAATAATCTCGAAACCAGAGAATAGGGAGATTGTTCTGCGCCAACTTCCTGGCGGACAAGGTTGAGTAACAGGTATTCATCCCTGGCGATCGTGTCTCGCAATAACGGTACAATTCCTGGTGTGAGAGTTTCATCAGCATCTAACACCAAAATCCAATCACCAGTTACATATTTTAAAGCTGCATTGCGGGCGGCACTAAAGTCATCGCACCATTTAAAATGATGCACTTTTGCTCCAAACTGTTGGGCAACATCAGCAGTGCGATCGATTGAGCCTGTATCCAACACTACCATTTCATCTACCACTTTGTTCACACTGCTTAGGCATTTAGGCAATGTTGCTGCTTCGTTTTTCACAATCATGCACAGACTCAAACTCATAAGCCAATCGTTATTTAATTTACTGCTTGAAAAATAGGAAGTGTGGGGAGAATAACTCTTAAATCCTCACTTTTAACTCACCACCTAGCACTTTATTATGTGCAAAAATCAAGATTAATAAAATTACTGAGTAATTAATTCTAGGAGAAGGGGTGAATTTAATCCAGGATCAAACCATCGGTGGACGCTACCAAATTCTCACCCAACTAGGACAAGGAGGATTTGGTACGACTTTTTTAGCTCAAGACATGCAAACAGCGGGAAATCCGCAGTGTATTGTTAAGCATTTTAAACCACTCTCCACTGATGCATACACTTTAAAAGAAGCCAAACGTTTGTTTGACCAAGAAGCAATAATTCTGCAAACTTTAGGAAAACATGACCAAATTCCTCAATTATTGGCTTACTTTCAAGAAAATCAAGAATTTTATTTAGTTGAAGAATTTATTCCAGGTCATGACATTAGCCAAGAAATACTTCCTTTAGGCAAGCGATTGAGTGAAGCCGAAACTATTAAACTTTTAAAAGAGATTTTGGAAGTTTTAGCATTTGTTCATCAGTATAATGTGATTCACCTGGATCTCAAGCCTACCAATATTCGACGCAGACAATTAGATAACAAGATTGTACTAGTTGATTTTGGGGCTGTAAAACAAATTACTACGCAAATGATTAATTCTCAAGGGCAAACAAGTTTCACAGTTGCCATTGGTAGTTATGGCTATATACCAAGCGAACAAGCTAATCGCACTCCACAATTGAGCAGCGATATCTATGCAGTCGGAATTATTGGTATCCAAGCTTTGACAGGAATTAATCCTGCTGATTTTAACAGTCAAGAATTACAAACTAACCATAATACAGGAGAAATTGATTGGCGCAATCAAATACAAGTGAGTCAGCAGCTAGGAGAAATTTTAGACACAATGGTGCTGTATGACTTCCGCCAGCGTTACCCGACAGCAACATCAGTATTGCAAGCTTTAGAAATGCTGGATAAAACACCTGATACTGTAATTCAGAAACCTTTGCAAATTGCACCGCGTCAGAAATTTTTCATGAGTGTAGGAATAACCGCAGTAGTTGCTACTATGAGTCTATGGTTATTGCAGTTACAAACTCATACACAATTTTTTTTAACATATCAAGATTCTAGTTATGGAATAAAAATCAAATATCCAGAAAGTTGGAAAATCCAAGAAAATTTAAATTCGATCACTCAAGAATTAGTAATATTTATATTGCCTAAAACTAGTGACGAGAATAACTACCAAGAACTTTTAACTGTATCTGTTGAAAAATTTTATGGAACTTTAAAGGAATCACAAGATTTATTTAGTAATGAAATTAAAGATACTTTATCTGATGCAACTATTATAAATACAAGTGAAACAACTTTAGCAAAAAAACAGGCTAATCAATTAATTTTTATCAGCAAAGATGGAAAAAAGAATTTAAAAAATTTACAAGTTTGGACTTTAAAGGATAATCAAGCATACGTCATTACCTATTCAGCCGGAATAGAGGATTATGAGCGCTTATTACCAACCATAGAAAAAATGATTGAATCATTTGAAATTAATTAATGATTTTGTTAGCAGCAAAAGGGCGATCGCTCTTTCACTGTCTTATTCCTGTACTGCTACCTAAAAGTGCTATCTAGGAAAGTCCAAGAAATAACTTGTCCCGTTTGAAGTTGCTGACTGATGAAAGCCAGTTGCTACCCTACCGGTTTGGCGTTAACGGTACAACTGTTGGAAAATGCACAATGCACTAGCTCCTGTTGACTATTGACTCTAAACAGTAGGATATTTTTATTTGTCAGTCCCCTATGCTTATAATGCCGATACACTTGAGTTGGAAATCCTGGAAACTCACCTTTATAGTGTACCTACTTGTTTATTCAGTGTACAATCAAAATAACAGGTTTATCTTATAAATTTTGAGTAATAATTAAGAATATTTTTCAATAACTATTACTCAAATTTAATCCTTATTTAAGTCTGCTAAATCTTGTCAAATAATCATATATATAATGAAAAATTCATTTGCAACAAGAGTAGAATTACTTTATCAAAAGCTGAAAGAATATTTGCGATCGCCTAACGGTTGGTTTTTCAATACACCAGAAAGGTCACTCCTAGAAGCTTACGAAGCAGCTCAGAGAATCAAAAATATTGAACTTGAACATTTTCATGGCAATAAAATCTCTTCAGCATCAGGAAAATATACTGAAAATATGATGTCTTATTGGCAAGTCTACCTTGATAAAAACTTAACTATTATCAAAATTAGGCTGGCAGAATTCACACTGAGTCGAAAAATTATCGATATATCTAATTCTGTCTTGTTAGACAAATTGAAAGTTATTGATGAAGTTGTAGAGAGGTACGCTATCAAAAATCAACTCATTAATTATCAGCCCTTACAAAMTAGTCACAGCAAAATCAACAAACAATCAGATCCACTTAATATCAAAGATACTAACACTACATCTCCATTTCAAAAAACTGGAGTTTTCCCCGGTTCTATTGGCAGAAGTCTTAATGTAATTAAAGGAGATTTTTCTCCCCATGCAGAAGAAAATTTTACCAGAAATTACCGCTCGTCTAGAAATAGGACAAGAATTGCCCTGAGATTTTTCCTCATTTTAATTATTGTACCAATTGTTACACAGTATTTATCTAAAGAACTTTTAGTAAATCCCATAATAGAACGAATTAGGGGAGAGAATACAACTCAAATTTTTATTAATTCTGACATGGAAAAAGAAGCTCTCCATGAATTACAGAATTTTCAAGCAGCACTTAGATTTGAATCTTTTATAACTCAAGCACCAAAATTATCGTCAGAGGAAGTACAAGAAAAGATAAAAGACAAAGCATTTGAAATTGCTAAAGAATTTCGGATTAAAAGTAATCTTAGTATTAGTAATATTTTTGCTGATTTAATCTCATTAATTGCTTTTGGCTTAGTTATCAGTTTAAGCAAGAAAGAAATTGTAATTGTTAAGTCATTTATAGACAATATTGTCTATGGTCTTAGCGATAGTGCTAAAGCATTTTTAATTATTTTGTTTACAGATATATTTGTAGGATTCCACTCACCGCATGGCTGGGAAATTATTCTAGAAGGATTGGCAGAACATTTAGGTCTACCAGCCAATAACAGTGCAATCTATTTATTTATTGCCACATTTCCCGTGATTTTAGATACTATCTTTAAATACTGGATATTCCGCTATCTCAGCCGCTTATCTCCATCAGCATTAGCTACATTAAAAGAGATGGATGAATAATAATAGAGAATTCAGACTCCGAGTAAAACAGCTTTGATATTCGGATTTTCAATTTAGATTCTGTACCTTACTCACTTAAAAATTTAAAAAATAAATTAATTAGCTTACCACTTTTTCCTGTCCAGTTATTCTGAGTTTTAAATTCTAATCCTGACTTTTAAATTTTAAGAAATTATTTATAAAGTAAAAATAAAATTACTGTAGTAGCGTGTAAGGTGCATATTTTGAGATGATTTGTCACGAAAAAGATAATGAAAGCGCCTAACCCACCATGTAATACCATTTCACTTCAAAATTAATACAAATGGCAAGTAGGGCAGCAGCAGGAAAGGATTAAGTATTTCGTGAAATGGTATAAATAGTGGTGCGTTAGGCTAAAGCCATAACAGACTCTACCAGAAAATTTACTTTATAAATAGTCTTTCAGTTCTCAATTCTTACCATGAATTACAAATTACGAATTACGAATTACGAATTATTTTGACCCTTTGTCCCTGATTCGCTACGCTATGTATATCTTAGTTTTTCTGAGGCGTGCTATGGATTTTGAAAGCAAAGCCAAAGCTCCTATTGCTACAGATAATATAGAGTTTGCTCAACCAACTACTACTCGTAAACCACTAGAATTGCTACGAAACACTGAGGCTTTGCTACGCCACCCAACTGTAGCAACACTAGCACCGATTTTACCACCAAAGCTCAGTAATAGATTGCAAACAACCTCATCTTTGGCAGATGACTCTTTTAAGCAACTGGTAGAAATTGACCTAGACAATATTAATGATTTTGAACTGCGACCTGCACGAATTTGTGCTGGCTTAAGCTTTATTGGATTTGGAGCACTGATGATCCTAGTACTACTGTTGTACTTAAACACTTTGCATCCAGAACTGAATACAGTAGAGCAGATTAGGCAATATTGGTATCAATATGTTTGGTTTGTGAGTTTAGGAATTGCAGGAATGTTTATCTTGGGTCGTGAAGCTATGCGTCCGCTCCCAAAACGGCAAAAATGAGGAGATTTTATAGATGAATTATGATGCTTTTATTGTTCCACCAGGTTCAAAGATTTCTCTGAAAAAAAACTATGACCCAGCTTATAAAACTGATTTTTATCAAAAAACCGATGCTTTAAGTAAATTACAAGCAGATATTCAACGACTAGCAAATTACCAAAATATTCTTTATGCTCAAAACACCTATGCGATATTAATTATTTTTCAGGCAATGGATGCTGCTGGCAAAGATAGTACAATTAAGCATGTGATGTCTGGTGTGAATCCCCAAGGATTTCAGGTGTTTAGTTTTAAAAGCCCAAGTGCAGAAGAATTAGATCATGACTACTTGTGGCGAACAATGAAAGCTTTGCCAGAAAGAGGACGAATTGGTGTATTTAACCGTTCATATTATGAAGAAGTATTAGTGGTTCGTGTCCATCCAGAAATGCTTAAAAAGCAACAACTACCCAAATTTCCTGACGGAAATCAGATTTGGAAGCAACGTTTTCAAGAAATTAACAATACAGAAAAATATTTGGTAGATAATGGTGTAGTTATTCTAAAGTTTTTTCTAAATGTCTCTAAAAAAGAGCAGAAAAAACGCTTTTTACAACGAATTGAGGCTCCAGAAAAAAATTGGAAATTTTCAGATAGCGATGTCAAAGAAAGAGCTTTTTGGGATGATTATATGGAAGCTTATGAAGAAGTTTTCAATAATACTAGTACAAAATGGGCACCCTGGTATATTATCCCTGCTGATCGCAAGTGGCTTACACGTCAGGTAGTTGCGAATATCATCTGCACAAAATTAGAAGAACTGAATTTGAAATACCCCATAGTCAGTGAAGAACACAAGCAACAACTTTTGCAAGCAAAACGCATTTTGGAACAGGAAGATAAGCCATCAAGTTAATTGCAATTGTTCAAAATATAAAAACTGCCGAATTTTGGCGGACATGATATAAACTATTTGCTGGAGTACTCAGCCAAATTGCAATTCTGGAGTTTTGTGATGTGCTTACTCAGTTACCAACTATCAACGCCCTGAAGCAGCCCACGAGTTCTGCTTGGATCGAACAAGCGATCGCCAACTTAGACATCATTTTACTCGACCACTCCCACTGCGAACGTAAAGCCGCAGGCGTGGCCTTGAACTTTATGTTTCGCTACCCTTCTAATACTAAAATGGTGCGGGAGTTAACAGCGATCGCTCGTGAAGAACTAGAACACTTTGAGCTAGTTAACCAATGGTTAGAACGCCGGAACATTCCTCTGGCTCCCCTACCACCACCCCCCTACGGTGCGGGTTTAAAAGCTGCTGTACGCCCTCAAGAACCTCAGCGATTTTTGGATTCTTTACTAGTTACTGGCTTAATTGAAGCTCGCTCTCACGAACGCCTGGGATTATTAGCTGCTTACTGTCCGGATCCAGAATTAGCAAAATTTTATCGTGGTCTGATGGCATCCGAAGCGCGTCACTACGGTATATATTGGGTTTTAGCTGCTACTTACTTCGACAAAGAAATTGTCATCCAACGCCTTGATGAATTAGCAATTGTCGAAAGCGAGTTGCTGGCGACTTTGCATCCAGAACCTAGAATTCACAGTTAGTAGACTAAGGCCACTATGAAGCTTCAGCTAACACACTTGAGACTGCTTGTCTCCAACTACAAAGATTCTTTTCTGTTCTACCGAGATTTGCTAAAATTTGATGTCGATTGGGGGGATGAAAATAGCGGCTATGCTGAGTTGAATAGCGGATATCTCAAGCTTGGTTTGTTCAAAAAAGAATTAATGGACGAAGTAGTCCCAAGGATCGATCAGCCTTCATATGTTGTGAATCGAGATAAGATTGTCTTGATTTTTGCAGTAGATAACGTCGATGAGGTCTACAAGCAAGTAAAAGATAGTAATGCAATTGTTGTCACTCAACCAAAAGACCGCCCAGATTGGGGAATCCGCACAGCTCATTTTCGCGATCCTGATGGTAATTTAATCGAAATCTACAACAACTTGGGAATTATCAATTAAATATTTGCTGGCAGTTTTGAATCAAATAAACGCACAGGTTTAGTTTGCAAATTAGAAGCAATTGAACTGACTCGATCTACCACAGAAATCATATATTTGTAATTCGGTACTTGTCCATTGGGTACATAGCCAACTTCTTGAGCTAAACCCGAAGGCGACTCGCTCATCACTTTGCGAATGAATTCTTGACGATTACGCTCTACATTAGGCCCAATCAAGACCACACCCAGTGGTACATAGTGGGGATCTTTAAAAAGTACGCGGAATTCAATCGGGCTAAACTGTGAACCGTGGAGACTCAATTCAGCCTCCGAAACTGCACAAGCGCTAGCTTTTCCTTGAGCTACCAATTCCAGTGCTGCTTTTGGTGTAGGTGCAAATAAGATTTCAGCTAGTGTTGTACCATAAAGATTGTAAAGAGGAAAATAATATCCTGTGGCCGAACCTAACTGACCTAAAGCTAGGGTTTGACCCTGTAGTTGTTTTAAATCTGTTATTGAGCTGTCCTTGCGAACAACGAAAATTGAACGCAAATCACTAATACCTATTAAAGGAAACAGAGGAACATATTGGTAGCGGGCGATCGCAATAGCCGCCAAACCAGGTGGAGCAAATACCAACGACCAAGCACGAGCCTCAAGGCGCTCAACCGCTCTATTTTCATTAAAAGCAGGCTCTAGTTGAATATATGAATTTGTTTTTTCACCCAAATAACTATTAAATTTAGCATATTGATTAATTATCTGTTCGCCTCCACCATAGTTAAGAACGCCAATAGTTAGCGTACCTTCAAACTTCCGTCCTGATTGACAGCTTGCAAATGTCAAACCTAGTAGATTAAATAGAAAAAAACGACGGGAAAATCGCAAAAACATCACTAATTATGATAAAGAAATAACTCAGATTTGAGAACTAATTTAGAGCGGCTTCATTAGTGCTTAAATAGGTGATATTGCAACAAAAAATTAATATTTATTAATTCATTGATTAGGGGCTTTCTAACAGGTATAAATAGATATTAAACAAGATTAAGATACCACCTTCTTTGGTTAGATTATGTTAAACAACATTACTTTAAAAAACTTAAAAATAGGTGCTAAATTTAACTTACTTTTAATATTAGTTTTCATTGTCAGTATTTTGGGAAGCGGCGTCGCCTTATCTAGTGTACTTCAGGGGAGAGCGCAAAATGAAGTAGCTTCTCAAGCGCAGATTCTCATCGGAATGGTGAATGCAGTTAGAAACTATACACAAAATCGTATAGATCCCTTATTAGAACCTAGACTAGATACTAACCCAAGCTTCATGCCTGAAGTAGTGCCCACTTTTTCATCTAAAGAAGTTTTTGAGAATTTTCGCAAAAAGCCCGAATATAAAAACTTTTTTCATAAAGACGCCACACTGAATCCAACTAATTTAGCAGATAAAGCTGATAATTTTGAAGCTGAACTTGTGAAGCGTTTTCGTAATGAACCCAATACTCTAGAAATTACTGGTTTTCGTGACTTGCCAGAAGGCGAAGTATTTTATATTGCTCAACCATTAAAGATTACACTACGAAAATGTTTGCGGTGTCATTCTACACCAGATCAAGCTCCTAAGAGTCAGTTGGCAACTTATGGCTCGGAAAATGGTTTTGGCTGGCATCTCAATCAAATTGTTTCTGCTCAAATAATTTCTATTCCTTCCGAAGATATTTTTGCCAATGCCAAACGCACTTGGATATTAATCATGATACTTTTGATTGCTATCTTTGGAATTATACTTTTCTTGATTAACTTCTTAATTAAAAAAGCTGTGATTCTACGTATCAAAAGAATAGAAAAAATTGCCCAACAAGTCAGTACTGGTGACATGACCGCTGATTTTGAAGAGATATCTAATGATGAAATTGGTGGTTTGGCAGAAGCATTTAATCGCATGAAAGCTAGTTTAAGAATAGCTTTGGAGCTGCTGAATAATCAAAGCTAAAGAGTTATGGGCATTGTCCAAATCGGAAATCTTTACTGATGAGCAAAGCCGGAGATGCTTTGCCCTCTAGCACATATTTTTAGACTCAACTATTGCCTAATTTAAGAAAGTAAGCGTTGCTGAAATTGCAAAGCTTTTTGAGCTTCGGGAATTTTTGAGGCTAAAATTTTTACCAGTTCTACACGAGAAATTTGTCCAGAAGATTTGACAGCTTTTTGGACTAGAAACTTAGCTATGGGGCCAATTAAATCAGCTAACTCCCGCTCGCATTTTTCTATAAAGCTGTCGGTTATGAGTTCAGGTTCTTGGTTTGATAAATTATTCGAGATAATTGTAGAGCGATCAGATTTAATAGTTAATTCCTGGAGTATAGTAGGTTTCTCTAGTATAAATATTGTTTTCTTGTGAAAATCAATTTGTTGATTTGCTCGCAGATGAAGTGCCAATTGACTAATTAATTCTTCAGGGTTAGACGCAGACGCCGCAACTTGTTGTAGTAATCTTGGGGCAACAGGACCGACAAATTCCAAAAGAATTTTTTCTAAGCGATTATAATTTTCTGGAGAGAGGATAGAAGTAGGCAAATATCCAATTGAATTTTGGCGAGGAAGTGAAGCTTGAGGGGGTTGTGTAAAAGATGATGGTTGAGGTTGTTGGGCTTCTACTCTCGTATTGAGATGTTCAAGCACCCTTAGAATTTCAGCCGCAGACTGATAGCGCTGTTTAAAATGGTGTAGCACCATCTTAGATAGCACAGATGCCAACTCAGAACTGACGTTAGCCTGATGCTGCCAAGAAATTTCTCCTGTATCTGCATCTTCCTCAAAGTTTACCGGATGTAAACCTGTAAGTGCTTGGATACAAATAATGCCCAAGG
This sequence comes from Nostoc sp. PA-18-2419, assembly GCF_005869855.1. Classification (GTDB taxonomy): domain Bacteria; phylum Cyanobacteriota; class Cyanobacteriia; order Cyanobacteriales; family Nostocaceae; genus Nostoc. Next base: position 113,891 of record NZ_SZNH01000015.1, read on the forward strand.
AATAAATATCGCTGTTGGGGCGGGGTTTACCTTGCCCCTGTTCTGTAGACATGTATCCTGGGGTGCCAATAATAATACTAGCTCCGGTTTGCCCTGCAACTGTAAGCAGTTGAGTTTGGATTTGTTTGACGGCACCAAAATCAATCAGTACTAACTTACCATCTCGTTGCCGCCTGATTATATTGTCTGGCTTGATATCTCGATGAATAACGTTGTGGCTGTGAATAAATTGCAGAATACCCAATATTTGTTGGAGGAGTTGAATCACTTGCTCTTGTGTCCAACGTTGATTGGGAGGCAGTTCTACTTTGAGAGTATGTCCTTCAATAAACTCTTGTACCAAGAAAAACTCTTGGTTCTCTTCAAAATAAGCTAAAAGCCGAGGAATTTGGTCATGGTTTCCCAATTGTTCTAGCGTTTCTGCCTCACTACTAAATAGCCGTCTAGCAGTTTCGAGAAATTCGGGGCTGCGAGTGACGGGCTTGAGGTGTTTGACAACGCATTTCGGGAAACCTGGACGGTGGGTGTCTTGGGCGATGTAGGTTTGACCGAACCCTCCTCCACCTAAAACTTGAAGGACTTGGTAACGTCCGTCTAATAACTGTCCTAACATTGTCTTACTTGCCTAAGTCCTCAAATTAATCTTGGCACAACTACCAGCTTTGGCAAGGTCTGTTGAGAAAGAAACTAGGTAGTGCTAAAATTACAAGGTTTTTTGAGGATTGTACTACAAGTTAATCACTCCCTAAACTCCAGATCGGCTTGCCGCTATATTATTGTTGAAGGTTTAATTCCTGAAAAATTGGCACACTGCTAATTTTTGCAGTAGTTGCTTGTTGAGAAGCTATGGTAACTTTTCCTTGTCCAGTTTTATTTAGAAAATAGGTGATTCCCCTAAAGCTTAGTTGATAAGCTTCTAATGCTAGAGGAACTTGTGCTGATTTGGAATTAGGAGCGACGCAATAACTAACGCCACGGTACATTAAATTATAAGCTGACCCAATTTGAGGAACTGGTTGAAACGGCTGTTGTGTTTTTTTGCTACCAACTTGGCTTGGGTCGTATTCATAGGTCAGACCACGATAGTAAAGTTTTATAATTTTTATCTCTTAAATTAGGTGTTGTTCAACAATGATAATTAGTTATCACACCTTAATTGAAGAGTTATGCAAGACTTACACTTTTTAAGGAACTGGTTAAAGGATTAGCCGTCTAAGGTGGAGAGTTATTGGTTATTTGTCATTAGTCATTGGGTATGGGAGTGGTGTTAGCTTTTTTTGTGCGCGCTTAGACCGTGGTGAGTTAGGAGTTATTATTGTCTTCCTGCCCCTACCCCACCTCCCGTATGCTTACCCTTTTCATTCTGGGGTAACTTGGTTAACAATGGGTTGAATGTTTTTTAAAAAATTCAATCTTATGCCTAGAACTCCAAATGAATACGCCGTATACCTCCTACTGGAAACTGGTCATCGGGAAGAAGTACGTTTTCCTACTATTCAAGAGTTTCAGAAGTGGTATAGTGGCGAACTTGTGCCCAAGTCTGCTTCTACTGATTTTATTAGCGTCCCGATCAAGAATATTCAGGGAGAGTATATGGTAGTACGCCCTTCTCGAATCGTGGCAATTCGGGTAGAACCCGTTTTTAGTTCCAGCGTTGAAAGATTCAACTAAATGATGAGAAAAACCCTTGCTTTGCTTTCCTTGAGTCTGGGAATTGCTTTTGTAAATCCTCTTTTGTCGGTTGTTGCTCAGGTTCCTAATTTATTACCCTTGCCAATACCGACTACTCCGGAGCTCCCGTCTCTACCAGTACCAATTACTGTACCAATTACTCCTCAGGTAACGCCGCCGTTAAAACCAATCGCCATTGGAACCGATTGTACGCTGCGGCAGAGTTGCTTGGGTTGGGATGACCAAATTTGGGGTCAAAGCGGTAAGATAGGCGATCGCCAAGCTCTATTGGCTTCTATTGACAATAGTTTGCGTTACTTAGCAAAGGATGATGCGATCGCAGTATATCAAAATTATCCTGTCAAGGAAATCACGCTTGATCGCGTTCGTCAGAGTTTATTACGTTTTCGCCAACTGGTTGTCAGTTCTAATTCACCAACAGAATTACGAGCAGCTGTCCAACGGGAGTTTGTTTTTTACCAGTCTGTGGGCAACGATGGTAAAGGTACTGTTAAATTCACAGCTTATTATGAACCTGTTTACACCGCCAGCCGTGTCAGGACTGCAATATATAAATATCCTCTTTATCGGCTACCACCTAATTTCAGCCAATGGGCGAAACCCCACCCAAAACGAATTGCTTTGGAAGGGAAGGATGGTTTACTAGGAAGTAAAAGTCGGTTGCATGGTTTAGAACTGCTTTGGTTTCGCGATCGCCTCGACGCATACATGGTACACATCCAAGGTTCTGCCCAAATTAAATTAACTAATGGCGAAACAACGTCTGTTGGCTATGCAGGTGGAACCGATTACCCTTGGACTAGTATCGGCAAAGAACTAGCCAAAGATGGCAAACTGCCTTTGCAAGGATTGACAATGCCACGTATGATTGCTTATTTCCGGCAAAAACCACAAGAGTTGAATAATTATCTGCCGCGCTGGCAACGATTTATTTTCTTCCAAGAAACAGGTGGTACTGGAGCTACAGGCAGTATTCATGTACCAGTAACCGCAGAGCGTTCCATTGCCACAGATAAGTCTCTCATGCCTCCGGGAGCGCTAGCCCTAATTTACAATTCATTTCCCTATCCTGCCAGTGGTGGTAAACTCCAGAAGCGTACCGTCAGCCGCTTTGTCCTTGACCAGGATACAGGAAGCGCCATCAAAGGTCCGGGACGAGTAGATTATTTCATGGGATCTGGGAAACTAGCAGGCGATCGCGCTGGCATCACAGGCGGTAATGGTTCACTATACTATTTATTGCTCAAAGAGTAGATATTGGGCATAAGGCAAACAGGGAGTGTGGGAGGAAAAGGAGGAGTGGGAGGATGAGGGGGTGTGGGAGGATGGGGAAGATGGGGAAGAAATCTTTCCCCCCACACTCCCCCCACTCCCTCATCTCCCCACACCCCCCACACCTATCTCTTCATCTCCCATCTTTCCACTCCTCATCTAATACGGCGGATAAGCAAAATCATCTTCATCAGCATAGACGTAAGAACTAGAAACTCCTGCCATTGCCATTTTTGGTGTTTCTGATTTTACAGGTTCCTTACCGAAATCTTTATATTCTTCAAAAGTTTTGCAGATAATTGCAGATTCAGCACAATCGGAAGGAATTAAATATTGTGTTAAGGTTCCTACCGTGGGATGTTTGTAGTCTACAGTTGAAGCTACCAGAACTGTATTTGGTTCAATGCCTCTTTCTTCACACTCAATTATCGGGGAAAAAATTCCGTGAGCGTGGAACAAAGGGCCTTTTGCACTCAAGGGTTGCTTGCGATAAACAGCATAAGCCTTTTCTAGTTCAGCAACGAATCCACTAACCACTTTCCCTTGTTGTAATTCGGAGTAAGTTTTGCTGAAACTCGCTCCAGCAGCACCATTAAGTGTTAATTGTAGTGGTGATTCATGTAAAAACTTTTTATTCTCTCCGACTATAAAAATTAGATAGCGAGTAAAGGTTTTAAATTTAAGTTTGTCTGCTAAAAAAGCATCATAATTATCTTTGAGCGTACCCAGTTTTAGACCGGTTTCCCGGTCTTTGACAGACAATGGTCCGCGACGCACTATAACTAAGCGGGGAGTAGTGCTAATAAAGACCGTTTCGACTCCAGAGCTAAATTCATGCTCTACCTGCTGCCAATTATCATCTGGCACAAAACCGACAGCATTAGCATTATCCAGCTTAATCGCCAAACCGTAAGATTGTATACCATCTGTGCCATACCGAGGATTAATCATCTGACACCAAGGGATGACTTGAGAAGGCGGTGCATTAAATTTCTCGTCTTCAAAGTCGAAATTAGCAGATGCTTTCATCGTTTTAGGCTATCAAGTGTTTTCTTAAACAAGTTTATCGGCAGTGAGTCTATCTTGGGGAGCCAATTTCTGTACTCAGCCAAAACTTTGAAACAACTGCGTTGTGGTGAGCGATCGCTATGGGGTAGTCAAACTGCCATAGTAGTTTTTCCAGAGTAAGCCAGAATCAATCTATGTTGCAATCCCTGTTTAGTTTTTTAACAACATCTTCTCATTGAAATCGTTTCAGCGACTCAAGAGACTTCCTTTCTCAAAAATATCCCAGTGTTCATAGTTAACAGTCAACAGGAGCCAGTGCGTTGGTGAGACAGCGCCGTGGGCGGGTTTCCCGACTTGTTCGCGTAGCGTCTCCGATAGAAGAAGCAACTAGCGTTCATTAGTCAGCAACTTTAAACAGGATAATTTATTTGTTAAAGTTCCTCAAAACTGTTTTGCTGAAATCAAAGCAGCGAGGGTCTTCAAATCAGGCACTTCTAAATCAGGTTGACTGACTGCTGATACAGTAGCACCAACTCCTTGTTGACCTGCTCGACGGTTCACCCAAACTGTTGATAGTCCTAGAGATTTCGCTGCCACTATATCGTGATAAACACTGGCGGCAACGTGTAATATCTCTTCTATCGGTAAATTAATTCTCTCAATAGCAAGTCTAAAATTGTTTAAGGAAGGTTTGTAGCTTTTAGCCTGTTCTGCTGTGATTATTTGCTCGAATTTTACCTCTAAGCGCTTTGCTGAGAAAGCAAAGAGATCGTCATCTACATTTGATATAATCGCTAGTCTAAAATTTTGCTTGAGGGTTCTCAGTGCCTCAACAGTATCAGGAAAAGGTAACCAGTACGCAATCGAATCAGCAAGTGAATTGAGTTCCTTAGCAGTTGGCTCAAAGCCTATTCGCTCACCAAATTTCTGGACTACTCTCCTCAAAACTTCTCGATATTTAATGTATTCTCCTTGTTCGAGTTCTGCTTCAAATTTGGCAAAAAGTTCTAGAATTTTATTGTCATTTAAATCACTATTGTGCGCCAGTAGCAGTGGCTTTAGTGCTTCTAAGATGCCGTTTTCCCAATCGATTAGGGTTCCATAACAATCGAAGGTTAAAACCTTGTACTGATCGAAGTTAATCATATTTTTATACTCTATAGGTAGATTAATTGTCTTCAGTTTTTACGAACCGAAAAACGGGTGAATCTATTTGCTGTTGGCTACATCTGCTGCTGTTAGAGTCTCGTGACCATTTCTTCTATATCAAAGCAGAGTTTAAGTAGGTAGACAATTAAATAGCAACCTATGTAAAACCAACTAAGCAAATGGGTACAAGAAAACTCAACTATGTAAATAAAAATAAAGTATACTAAAACCTTTTTAGCTATTGGCTTGTACCCGCTCTAGACAATAAATATTTAGTTAAGTCTAAGTATGTGGGATAATGCTACATAACACAGGAATTCTTCCTAAAGTAGTTTGTATGGATGCTAAATTTGAGGATATAAAAGTCAATCCTAGTAAAAAATTAAACTTAACTGAACAGCAATTTGATAGCAAATCATCCAGAGCTTTTTCGGTAGCAGAGGCAGTAGTGAAAATTCTGGAAGAGATGGGAGTGCAGTATGCCTTTGGTGTTTCAGGAGGTGCGATCGCCCCAGTGTGGGCTGCATTACATCAAAGTTCCATTCAGGTGTTGCACTTTCGCCACGAAGCCGGAGCAGCTTTTGCGGCGACTGAGGCTTACTTTGCTAGCGATCGCCCTGTTGTAGTATTCACTACAACAGGACCGGGGATCATCAACGTTTTAACAGGGCTGTTGGCTGCCCGTTGGGAGGGAGCTAAGGTAATTTTCGTGTCAGCTTCGACCTCTTCACCACAACGTGGTCGGTGGGCTTGTCAAGAAACTAGCAACTACACTATGCCTAGTGCAGGTATTTTTACTTCGGGGACAATATTCCATTATGCAACAACCCTCGAATCCAGCGATGAACTTCCAGAGGTTGCTCGCAGGATTGCTATCGGTCTAGGACAACCAGGAGGATTTGTAGCTCATATCAGTATTCCCACAAACATCCAGACAAGTTCAGTAAAAACATCTTTGCCACGAGTAACTTTGTCTCAGGCTACAGCAACAGCAAGTGAGGAGACAATAGCCGAATGTGTCCACTTACTCTCTAAGGGACCGTTTGCAATCTGGGTGGGCTTTGGGGCACGGGGTGCTGCAAAAGAGATTTGCCAGCTTGCCGAGAGAACGGGGGCTGCTGTGATGTGCTCACCACGGGCCAAAGGTATTTTTCCTGAAGATCATCCTCAGTTTGTAGGTGTTACGGGCTTTGGTGGGCATGAGTCGGTTTTTAGGTACATGAGGGAGCAACGTCCAAGGCACATACTGGTTTTGGGAACACGCCTTGGTGAATTTACCTCCTTGTGGAATCCTGTGATGACACCCTGGCAAGGCTTGCTGCATGTTGACATTGATCCCCAGGTACCGGGAACAGCATATCCATCCACCGAGACTTTCGCTATCCAGTCCGACGTGGAAATCTTTATGAAGAACCTGCTGAAGAACTTTCCAGAAAGTACTGGCGCAAGAACAATAATGCTGCCTCAATTTAAATGCGATCTCATCAAGCCACAGGTGAACGGTCTAGTTCGACCAGAACTGCTCATGAATCTAATTCAACAAGTGATTGTTGATGGAAGCGATGCATTAGTAATGGCAGAGTCGGGTAACTCATTTGCTTGGGTAATTCACCTGCTACGATTTAACACACAAAACCGTTACCGGATTAGCAACGGATTTGGTTCTATGGGGCATTTTGTCACAGGTGTAGTAGGTGCTGCTTTGGCACGGAATGGCAAGGCTGTTGCCATTGTCGGAGATGGTGCCATGCTGATGAACAGCGAGGTAAACACGGCAGTAAAATATCAAGTTCCTGCTGTCTGGATTATACTCAATGATGGGCGTTATAACATCTGCGAACAGGGAATAGCGTATCTAGGATTCAAGAATGTAGATGCAACGATTCCACAAGCAGATTTTGTCAAGATTGCTCAGGGGATGGGAGCAGAAGGTATTCGGGTTGAAAGGGAAGCTGACGTTCAAGTAGCACTAGAAAAAGCGATCGCGGCGAAAGGCCCATTTGTGGTTGATGTAATTATAGATCCCACCCAAATAGCACCGGCTCAAAGTCGTAATCTAAGTCTGATTTTACAGGGCGCTACCAACTATTAAAATAAGAGATAATTTTTTATATGGTGCATTTCCCAGTAGGTATTCGTTCACTTGCACTAAGTTTTCCAACTATTAGACGTACTAATAACTATTATGTAGAAAAGTATCCAGATATAATAGCTGAGGCTGAACAAAAAGGACTGGCAAGGCTGTTTTCGATGACTGAAACAACTCCGAATAATGAGTTTGATATGGAGATGCTGCCTTATCTTTCAGATCCCTTCCGTGGTACTATTGAGCGCTGGCTGCTTAGTCATGAAGAGTCCTCTTTAACCTTGGAGTATCGCGCGGCAACAGATACCCTGAATGCAGCTAAACTTTCTGTTAATGATATTGATTTGATGATTGTCACCTCAGTTTGGCCTGAACAAGTTGGATTTGGCAATGCCGCTTTTCTTGCCCGTAAACTCGGTCTTGTGGGTGCTGCATGGAATCTTGATGGAACGTGTGGGAGTACGCCAGCTGTACTTCAAACCGCCAGTGCTTTAGTGCGAGCAGGAGAGTATCGCAATGTACTCGTAGTTATTTCGTGTTCGTACTCTCGCGTTTGTGACGAGCAAGATACTGTGTCTTGGTTTCTTGGTGATGGTGCTGGAGCTTTTATAGTCAGTTCACTTGAAGGAAATCAGGGTATTCTTGGCACTAAGACAGTTCATACAGGTGCGCTGTGTGAAGTAGTATCTACTGGAGTAATAAAGGATGAACAAGGAAATTCCCGAGTTCGCATACAGACGGGTAAGGGTGCAAAGGCTCTACGCGAAACTGCTGCGGAGTTTCTTTCTATATGTTGTGAGGGTGCGATCGCATCTGCTGGTGTAACGTTGCAGCAAATCGACTTTTTTCTTTTCAATACCCCTACTGCTTGGATGACACAGTTCTGCACGCGGCTACTGGGTATTAACCCAGAGCGCACAATCAATCTCTACCCTCTATATGCAAATATAGGACCAGTACTGACTGTGGCAAATCTGTACCATGCTGCACATTTGGGTAAGATTCACGAAAATGACTTAGTTCTCATTTATGGTTCTGGTGCAGCAGGTGTTGCCTCTGCAAGTGTAATGCGCTGGGGTAATGTGGCGTTAGCCCCTCACCCTCTTGAAAGTTCTAAATTAGATAAAAAAGCTTTGTAGAAAGGAGCAAGATTTTTCTCAGAGCATCTTTCCAAGGTTGAAATTAGATTAAGAAATTAACTGTGCAAAGAAAAATTATAACAACAGGATTTTTGCTGTTATTTTTGATGTTTCCACTCAAAGTATTAGCAAAGGATTATGACAATATTTACGTCTTTGGAGACAGTTTTTCTGATACTGGTAATGTATTTAATGCCACTAACGGCATTATTCCTCCAAATCCAACCTACTATAATGGGCGTTTTTCTAATGGTCCAAATTGGGTTGATTATCTTGCCTTTAATCTAGGATTAACATTAAATTTGAAAAATAACTTTGCTTTTGGTGGTGCGACTACAGGAACTGAGAATATTGGTTTAGCGACTTTACCAGGATTGTGGCAACAGATAAATAACTTTGTAGCAGCAAATAAAACTCCCGATCCTAATGCTTTATATATTATTTGGGCTGGTACTAATGACTATCTAAGTTACTTTTTCGATGGTGAGCCAAATCCTAGCAATACAGTGGCAAACCTATCAACAGCGTTGACATCACTTGTTGCTGATGGCGCTAGAAATATCATGGTGGTTAACTTACCGGATTTGGGAAAGTTACCTTTTGCAAATTTCACTAGTCAACGTTCTAACTTATTCAATACATTCAGCAGTGAACATAACTCTAGCTTGAATACAGAACTCCAAGTTTTGAGCCAACAATTAGGTCCTGATATCAACATTATAGAACTGAATGTTAATTCCCTATTTGATAGGATCATTGCAGCTCCAGGGGAATTCGGTTTTACAAACGTTACTAACTCCTGTATTAGCAAAGACTTATCAGTAGTGCGTATAGATGTTCCCACACAACAAGTTTTCTGTGACCCTGAAGAATTTTTGTTTTGGGACGAAGTGCATCCGACAACTACTGCTCATAAGCTAATTGGAGAATTAGCATTCTCAGCACTTAAGTCAGTAGCAGTACCGGAACCATCTGTTGAATTAGGAATGCTAGCATACAGCATTTTAGGTGCAGTTTCGCTATTGAAACGCAAAAGAACTTACTAAATTAGCGCTTGATCGCCAGCCAGCTTAACTCTGTATTATCAGTTAATATTAAGCCTCATTTAAGACTCAACTGCTCCTAGAGCTTTTAAAGTATCCTTCTGAGACTCAGTTAAGCCACTTATACTAGTGATATTCGTTCCCTCGTAAGGATTTTTACTTTTCAAAGTTTTCAAACATTTACCTGTTTGTACATCCCAAATCTTAATTGTCTCATCTTCACTACAACTGACCACAGTCTGACCATCAGAACTAAAAGTAACTGACCAAACCCATCTAGTATGTCCCAATAAAGTTCTTAAACAGCTACCTGTGTTAACATCCCAAAGCTTAACTGTTTGGTCACCACTGCCACTGGCCAGTATGCGACCATCAGAACTGAAAGCAACTGAATATACAGTATTTATATGGTCTTGCAAAGTTGTAAGACAGTGACCAGTGCAGATATCCCAGAGTTTAATCATTTGGTCTCCGCTACCGCTAGCTAGCATACTACCATCTGAACTAAAGCCAACTGCCCAAACCCATTCGGTATGACCTTGTAAAGTATGAAGACATCTGCCAGTGCGAATATTCCAGAGTTTCACTGTTCCGTCATGACTACCACTAGCTAATACATGACTGTCAGGACTGAAGGTAACTGACCATGTTCTACCACTATGTTCTCGTAAAATATTGAGGCATTGACCAGTGATGACATCCCATATTCTTATTGTTTGGTCATCGCTACCACTTGCCAAAAAATAGCTGTCGGCACTAAAAGTAACTGATGTAACTCGATTACTATGTCCTTTCAATATTTTAAGACATTTACTAGTACTTAGATCCCATATTCTTATTGTTTGGTCTTCGCTGCCACTTGCAAGCAAGTGAAAATCAGGACTAAACACAACTGATGTAACTCTCCTACCATGTCCCTGTAAAGTTTTGAGACACTTACCAGTCATAGCATCCCACAGTGTCACTGTTTGGTCGTTACTACCACTGGCAAGGAAATTATCGTTTGGGCTAACAGCAACTGACCATATTCCATTGTTGTAACCCTGGAAGGTCTTAATGCATCGACCAGTGCTGATATTCCATAACTTTACCGTTTGGTCATCACTGCTACTAGCACAAATATTTTGATTTATACATATTGCTAATGACCATACCCTACTTTTATGTCCTTGTAGAGTTTTAAGGCATTGACCACTCACAAAATCCCATACCCTAACTGTTTGGTCTTCACCACAACTAACAAGAGCGCTACCATCTACACTAAAGGTAACTGAATGTACCAAGTCTGTATGCCCCTGCAAAGTCTTAATACATTTACCAGTATTTATGTCCCAAAGTTTAACTGTTTGGTCATGGCTGGCGCTAGCTAGTGTATTACCGTCAGGGCTGAAAGTGACTGAGTATACCCACTGAGTATGACCCTCTAAAGTGTGAATACGTGAACTGCTGTTAATATCCCACAGCCTTACCTTATAGTCATCATTTCCACTTGCCAACAGATCACCTTTTGGATTAAAGGCAACAGACCATACACTACAACCTTCTTCCTGTAACGTTTTGAGACATTTGCCTGTACTGATATTCCACAACTTCACTGTTTGGTCGTCACTACCACTAGCAATGACCTGACCGTTGTGACTAAAAGTGACTGAACGAACCCCACCACTATGACCCTCCAAAGTTTTGAAACACTGACCATTACTGATATCCCACAGTTTTATTGTTTGGTCATTGCTACCACTGGCAATAGCCTGACCGTTGGGACTAAAAGTAACTGACCAAACCCAACCAGTATGCCCCTTACAAGTCATAAGTTGCTGACTATTGGCAACTTCGTACAAGCGAATTTCTCCATTGGTATCACCAGTAGCTAAAAGTTTACCATTCGGGCTAAAGGCTACCGAAAAAATACCACCAAAGGTTTCAATAAAAACACACTTAGCTAGATGGGCGTGAGCAAAATTTGCATTATGCAATTTGACATTTTGCAAGTCGGCTTGCCAAATAGTTAGATAAGAAAAATCATAACCGCCCAGATCTGTTTCTAAATGACAAAGCAGGTTAAAGACATTGCCTGCTGTATAACTTTGTTCTAGAGGAGATATTTCTCGTAAAGTTGCTAAAATTTGAGCTAAGTGATTTTCTAGAATTTTTTTACTTCTAAAGACAGTAAGCAGACCATCTAAAACTGGTTTGATAATAAGGCGAATTTGAGTATCTTTAACATAATCTTTACCGATTGCCTTCATTAGAGCATGACGCCTGAATAAATCAATATTCTCAGCGATCATCTCTTGAGAAACTTGTTCTACCAAGCTGGTGGTGACATACTCCATGACCACAGGCTGGAGCGTAAAAAGCGATGCAGTTTTTTCGATGAGTGTAGGCGTAGCCTTCTCGATTAGCGATCGCCTTCCCAAAGATTCCACAGCCTCTAGTAATTTTGCCTGTGGTACTGGCGATATAATATCATCTCGCAATTCTTTTAGTGTTATTGGCTCCCGATTAATCGCTAGCCAATACATTATGTCTTTTTCTAAATCTGACAAGCGCTCAAACTGCTGCTCTAAAACATCACGAATATCACCAAAAACAACGGTGTTCTGTTGCAAAAATTCACTCACATCCCCATCAAAAATATCTTGAATGGTCGTGGCAACTATCTTCAAAGCTAATGGATTGCCTACGTAGCGTTCAATCATTAGTTTCAATTCATCTTCTCTGGCAGATAGCCCTTTAAGTTTTAAGATTTCTTGCCCTTCTACTACTTTTAAACCACCTAGTGGTAAAGAACGAACAGGTAGCGTTTCTCCTTCCAGCAATGCTATTTCTTTCGGTTTTTCCCGACTAGTTATCAGTAAGCAGCTTTGGTGAGTTGCTTCTCCTACCCGCCTTAAAAGCTCACCATATTCTTCATATCCTTCTCGATAAACTCCGGCACGGCTACCACTACGGAGAATTGATTCTGCATTATCAAGTATCAGTAGACAACGATTATTTTGTAAATAATCAAGTAGGCGCGATACCCGATCGCTAAAACTTTCTGATAAGTTAGCTTCGGTTTGTTGTTCGTCAGAGAGAAATTGAATTAAGTTACCGAGAATAATTTTAACAGGTGGAGCTTCTCGTAGCGATCGCCAGATAACATACTCAAAGTTCTCCTGAATCTGTTGAGCAAACTTTACAGACAGCGCTGTTTTACCAATACCTCCAATTCCCAATACTGTCACTAATCGGCACTGTTCATCAAGAATCCATTGTTCTAACGTCTTAAGTTCTTCCGTACGTCCATAAAAAACTGACGTAAAAATAGCTTCTCCCCAATCTAGACGATTTTTTGAGCTTGAATAGTCACTTTTATCTATTTTTAAGGAAAAAGCTGAGAACAGTTTTTCAATAGTCTGTTTGTCAACCCCTCCTTCGCGATTCAATACTTTTGATATCGTAGCGGAATATAATCCAGAGCGTGCGCTCATTTCTTCAAGAGTGTACCTGTTTCCAAAATTTTCCTTTGCTTCTGAGTGATACTTTGCTTCCTTAATTTTTTGCAAACCCTTGATAGTAAGTGCAACGCCACGCTTGCGTCTCCAATTCTGTAAAGTCATGTATTAACTCACTGTTTACGTAATCGCCTGTGACTAAAAAGAATTATCTAGCAGGTTGCTGTAGATATGAAGTGATACTTATAACAAAGAAATAATCTGATATTACAGAGGATTGAAAACAAGTGTATGACCGAAATGGTCACTAATCAAAGCTAGATTTAGTAATCCACTCGTTTTGAGCAGTCAACACTCCTTGCCCAATATACAATCTACTGTGTGCGGTATTGCTGACATTATCTGTTCAACTCAAAGCTTGTTGCATTAGGTAATGCTAGATTCACTACGTATGATGCTAATTGCTTAATACATTAACTTTTGGGTAATATGAGTAGGGCACAAAGCTTAAGTTCAATCTTAAAATCTCGATTTTCACTGGTAAAGAGGGTTGTGAATTGAGAATCTTGATAAAGAAAGTTTGTAAATACTTAGTCTATCAGTCCATGAATAACAGTGCCCTCGGGAGATTATCCACTCTAGCAACCTCCACAAAAAAAAAGACGCTTAAGCGAATTACTATAAACTTGGCATTAGATGAAGCCGAGAACCTTGAAAAGTATTGTGAACAAACAGGTAAAACAGTAACGGATGTCATTCGGGAACTCATTCAAGCATTGCCATGATCTAAGTTTTCATACTGAGTTGTAAAAGTCGACACTCCACAACAGTGACAGTTAGAGTGGAGAAATAGTCTCTCACTCTTAATTCTGCAAGCTAATAATGGTTATTATGTCATTTTATTTACACATAAAAAATAGAAGATACAAGGTAAGAGTAATTCCATAACTGATAAGTGGGTTTAGACCCGCACTAAAGGAACAAGATTTTAGGACTTACGCATCTGAGCTACTAAATGTAGATTCCCCTTATTTAAAAAAGGGAAACTTCTAAGACCTCAGAAGGAGGTTGTAAGAACTAAGTAGATAAATCTTGAATTTGTGTCCAAATATGTATCTGTGACAGCTAGTTGAAAATTCACTACATCACAGGGATTACCCTTGTAGCAAGTTAAAATAATAATCTAGTTACTTAAATACCACGTAGGTTGCTTGTGCCTTGAGTATAGCTGCCTTTCTAAAGCAACGTGAGTTCGAGAGATTCTCAATAACCCCGCTTCCAATTCTCTTAGAGAAACAGACAGAGGTTTAAAAACCCTATTCTTTCGTCCCAAGCTGGAGATTTTTTGCCCCAACCCTATAAGAGTTGGGGTTAAGTTCCTCGAACTCACGTTAAAGTACTGCGTCCGCCGTCAACGAGCTTAGCATACCATCGTTAGATTGTTAGGTTTCAATCATCACTAAAAAATTCCAAACTACTTTCATTTCATCATTGGCAAGGCTCGAATAAGTTCTCGAATCACATCCGTTGCTGGTCTGCCTGTCTGTTCACAGTACTTTTCAAGGCTTTTGGCTTCATTTAATGCCAAGTTTATAGTAATTCGTTTGACCGCCCATTTTTTGTTCATGCTCAAACAGATAAATTGTGTTTTAGTAACTTCAGAACCTGATTTTACCCTCCCGACTGGAAAGTAACCTAAATTTTGCATCTATCAAGATACCCGTAAGATAGGACAGATTGTGAATAAATATTGCAGTTGTATTTTATACTCATTCAAAAACACTCACCTTTGAGGGCTTTGAGCGCGCAAGTTAGAGAAACCTACACAAAAGAGCTTGAGGCGATCGCTTATTCTGTCCCTAGAAAATTTTAGTAATATTAAATACTCTGCTGCTTAAACTATTTAGTTAATTCTAGATATCTCAGACTTTGTTGTTGAGCAATTTTATTGTCAACCCGCTTTACTCATCTCAATAATCTTAATTTACTTCACATAATAACTATTCTCTGGTTATAGTTAGTCCGACAAATGAGGCTGAATTATAACCAATTTCCAATTATCAATATCGAATAAAACCTTAACCTAAATTTGTACTAATTTTAACTCAACCTTTGCTCAGACTGTATGCCTTAGTAAGAAGATTGTCTAGTAACTGTGTTAAAATACGGTAACTCTATCGAATTAAAGATGTTTGTTTTTTATAACTGAAAGATAAAAGCCAAGTTGAAAGCTTTTATTAGTTGTTTTTTAGTGCGTTCAGAATTGTAAATTTATAAAATTGCCAATCAATTTACACATACTCTGAGCCAACCAAATTAACTCAAGCGTAGACCCATAAAATACACAAATACTGGTTGCATAGTGAAAAACCAGGTGTCTACGCCAACAGGATGACATTTGCATGTTTTGTATGGAGTTTTGTTATTAAACTTGAGGAGTAAAAATGCTTGAGGCTATCGCTGTTGCTTGGTTATTACTATTCTTTGGTGATTTCCTATCTACATTCTTTTATCACGTACCCGAGCATGTTTTTGGTAGCCTTCATTTAAAAACGCATCATTCCTGGAAGAAAGACTTTCGTCACTACGCTATTTTGACTTTCAATCCCCTGGTTCTTTTAGACGGTATCTTAGGAGCTTTGCCTTATATACTCATAGCGGTAATTCTCTGGTCTTTTTCTCCCATCGGTGTTATCTGTGGACTGCTGGTTGGTCAGTTTCATGTCTGGTGGAGACACATAAGTGTCTTGGGTTGGCAAACTCCAAAGCCTATAAATGTTTTATGTCAAATTCTATTTATTACTACTCCTGAGAGACACTGGTTACATCATCACAAAACTAATTTGGGTTTTGGTGATATTTTTACCTTCTTTGAACAACCTGCACAAATTTGGTTACGATGGCTACGGCTGCTGAGGCTTCGTTTTCGCTACTCTCGTATTTAACTCAAATAGCGTTAATTAAATACTTTTCAATTAGATATTGGGAGTGCTAAGTGAGGAGTTAGGGACTGACAAAGAATAAATTATCCCAAAAAAATCAATAAATAAGATTTTTTCAATAATGATAATTATTCCAGAGTGGGATATTGGGTTGCCGAGGGCAACCTAATACGAAATCCGGTTTCCATAAACATATAACCATTCATAACGATGACTAACTATCGCCCTTAGTCTTTCCCCAATTTTGGCTAATTGAGCAAAAATCTGGCTTTTTGGGGTCGAAAGCGGCTGGCCCTTGACTGCTGTAGCCAATAATCTCTTCATTCTTATTCACCGCCCCCACTGTCATGACGCGTGGATGTCCATTTGCTCCCCAAATACTTTTGTTTGAGCCTGTATCGCTGCCACATCTACCTATAGCGCAGCGTTCGCCACAGTTACCAGCAGCGAATAAAACGATGATACCCGCAAATTAATCATGAATAGAGATTTCAATCTCAATCTACACAGACGCAGAGTGTTTCCAAACAGAATTCGCCACTAATTGCATAGTTTGATGAGTAGAGTACGCTTGGTGGGAATCCAGCTGTGGCAATCATTTTTGAAATTAGTATTGCCTATTGTGTATCGTTGTGTATTGCATTCAAACTCCAAGGGTTATATTCTGAAAATCCTGCTTTATAAGAGCGGGAGGCTTTTGCCAGAACGAACTAGAATTAGGAAACACCTAGCTGGGTTCTTCTGACTTTTGAAATTAGGAGTGCATGTGTGCCCAAATCCCCTAAATATTTGCTGATTGGATCAACCGAGACTTACAGCGGTAAATCTGCAACTGTTCTGGGTTTGTCTCATCAGCTACAGCAAAAAGGACTGGATATAGCCTACGGTAAACCGCTCGGTACATGTTTGAATTCCTCTAGCGGAACTGTTATAGAAGAAGATGTCCAGTTCATCGCTCTGAGCCTCAATTTGCCGGAAAACCGTGTTGCACCTACAATGCTGGCTTTGGATGAACTAAATGTGCAAAAACGCTTGCGTGGGGAGGACAAAACCAATTATCAGCAGTCCCTATTACAGCAATATTTACAAATGTCTCCAGGAGATTTGGTGTTGCTAGAGGGACCTGGTGATTTGTCTGAAGGCAATTTGTTTGATTTATCTTTGCTACAAGTGGCTGAAGTATTGGATGCTGGCGTACTGTTAGTAACCCGCTATAAATCGTTGCTTTCAGTTGAGGCATTATTGGCTGCTAAGCAGCGTGTAGGCGATCGCCTGATTGGTGTTGTGATTAATGATATTCCTGTAACACAACTAAAAGCAGTTGAGAGTCTGTTGCGCCCATTTTTGGAGCAGCAGGGTATTCCAGTGCTGGGAATGCTGCCAAACAGCGATTTGCTCAAGAGTGTGAGTGTTGGCGAATTAGTTAAGCAGCTAAAAGCTGACGTTTTGTGTCGTAACGATCGCCTAGATTTGTTGGTGGAAAGTTTGGCAATTGGAGCAATGAATGTCAACTCGGCTGTGAAGTATTTCCGCAAACGCCGGAATATGGCAGTGGTAACAGGGGGCGATCGGGTGGAAATTCAACAAGCTGCTTTAGAAACTTCTACCCAATGTTTAATTCTCACCGGGCAACTACCACCTCCACCTTTCATTCTCAGTCGTGCTGAAGAATTAGAAATCCCGATTTTATCCGTTGACTTAGACACCCTCACCACAGTCGAAATTGTTGACCAGACTTTTGGTCAAGTCCGCCTCCACGAGCCGATTAAGGTTCAGTATATTCGCCAGTTAATGGTTGAACATTTTGACATTGACCGCCTATTATCTAAACTCGGTTTAACTCCCGCGACGGCATTGTCTTAAGGCATGGGGCAAACAGGGAGTGTGGGAGGTGTGGGAAGTGTGGGGAGTGTGGGAAGTGTGAGGGGAAACATTTCTTTCCCATCTTCCCCATCTTCCCCTACCCCCCTATCCTCCCACACTCCCTCATCCCCCCATCTCCTCATCTCCCCCTGGCGAAGGCACAGCAGGCTCGCTGTCACCTCCCAAGCGACGGCGTGCTGTTTCCCTTCGTCCCATAGCTGGGACATGCTTGGTTGCAGCTGCTAATCCAAAGACGGGCATATTCCCGTAAACTGCCTCATATTTTCCTGGTTCGATTAAATAAGTTTCGTGCCAAATGCCAACACTGCCATCAACACCAATGGCTCGATTAAACCTTTGCCAAGCTTGTAGATGTGCATCTGCGGGATTTCTAGCAAAACGCTCCAAATCCTCGAATGATCGCCAATACTGAATTAGCCCTACCCCTCGTGAGTAAACAAAACGTTCTCCCCCTAAAAACCCCTTTTCAGGATTCTGCTGAAGACTCCGTAGCATCGGCGACATTGCTCTGGCTGTGGGAATCCATTTAGAAAAAGCAAAGAATTTGTTAATTCTCATCCCAATCAGAAACACAACAAAGGGTTCGTTAATTTCGGCGGTAAATCGTCCTGGTATTACTTGAGGCATGAGTTACATTCCTTGCTGTTTTCGATTAATATGCAATTAATTGCATATTAATTATTGTATGCAACTAATTGCATAAGTCAAGTAGTAAATTCAAAAATCATGGCATTAGCGCACGCAATATTAGCTGCTCTGGTTGACGCCCCCTGTAGTGGGTATGATTTAGCAAAGCGATTCGATGGCTCTGTAGGCTTTTTTTGGTCAGCAAGTCACCAGCAGATTTATCGAGAGTTATCAAAGCTGGAAGACCAGGGTTGGGTTGGTTGCGAGACAATTCTCCAAGCAGGACGCCCAGATAAAAAACTTTACAGAGTTACAGATTTAGGAGAACAGCAGTTGAAAGAGTGGATTGCTCAACCTTGTCAACCCACACCGACTAAAGATGATTTACTCGTGAAAATTTTTGCTGGTCATGTTGCTACTAACCAGACGATTTTGGCAGAACTAGAACATCATCAAAAAGCCCATTTAGAAAAATTGTCTACATACAAAGATTTAGAACAGCGTCAGTTTCCAAATTCGCAAGAACTGTCAGAATCAGCAAAATATAAGTATTTAACGCTTTTAAATGGTATTAGCTATGAAACACACTGGCTAGCTTGGTGCGAGCATGTAATTCAATTACTGAACCAAAAAATTGAAAAATTGTAGCAATGTCTAACTCAGGTTTGCCTCGCACCTACACGCTCTTTGGTAGAATATCTGGGTCGTTTAATCTGATTACGTTTATCTTTGAGCCAGTCAACAGACCTTATTAACCTTGATACATTAGCGCAAGAACTGGCGACAATCCAGCAAACAGGTTCTAAAAGAATTGCCTTGCTAGGTTCTCGTCATGTCCCGATTACGCATCAGAATCTTATTGAAATGATGACTTATGCCCTTGTTTTATCAGGTAATCGGATCATCACTTCTGGTGCTACAGGTACGAATTCCGCTGCCATCCGAGGAGCAACGCGGGCCGATCCGAACTTGTTAACCGTGATTTTACCCCAAAGCTTGGAACGCCAGCCTGTAGAATCGCGCCAGCAATTGGAGCAGGTGATGCATTTAGTGGAAAATCCGAGTAACGATAATCTCTCTCTTGCAGAAGCTAGTTATCTGTGCAACAAGGAAATTGTCTCTCGGTGTCAGCAACTGATTTGCTTTGCGTTTCACGACAGCGGCACTTTGTTGCAAACTTGTCAAGATGCAGAAGAACAAAGAAAAGTGCTGACACTGTTTTACTTTGATTAGTCATTTGTCATTTGTCATTTATCCAAAGTGCAAAGTTTGTGGTCAGCAAATTAAAGCGCGTCTATAATATTTGACTAATGACCAATGACTAAATATAGCCGTAGTCACACCCTTTAGGACATAATGACAAGCATGAATGCTTGGAGTAGTAATGGTTGTACCTCCTGCCTTCTGCTATAACTAATAAAATTATTCAAACTAGTAATTGATTGGGGAGATGGGGAACTCGGGGCCCCCACGTTAGCAAAGCGGGGCGAAGCCCAGTGGGGATTAGGGGCAATGCGGAGCACAGGGAACAGAGGGAAAAATCTTCTACCCTACACCCTGCCCTCTGCCCAATGTTCAATTCGCAATCCAAAATCCAAAATCTAAAATCCAAAATACTTTATGGCTTCTACTTTTTCCTTTGACATTGTGAGCGACTTTGACCAACAAGAATTGGTTAACGCTGTCGACCAAGTTGCGCGAGAAATCAAAAGCCGTTACGACCTCAAAGATACTCAAACTACCGTTGAGTTAGCTGAACAAAGCATTAATGTTAGCACTGACAGCGAGTTCACATTGGATTCTGTACACAACATCCTGCGGGAAAAAGCTGCAAAGCGTAATCTCTCTCAGAAAATTTTTGATTTTGGCAAAGTTGAATCAGCAAGTGGTAACCGTGTGCGTCAAGAAATTAAACTCAAAAAAGGCATCAGTCAGGAAATTGCCAAACAAATTTCTAAATTGATTCGTGACGAATTCAAAAAGGTGCAAGCCTCAATTCAAGGTGACGCTGTGCGGGTTACTGCCAAATCTAAAGATGACTTACAAGTTGTGATTCAACGGCTAAAACAAGAAGATTATCCTGTGGCTTTGCAATTTACAAATTATCGTTAAAAAGTTTTTCTAGTGGGTATTCCCCACTAAATTACGTTTTGTAAAGATTTTTCGTGATTTAATACGCACTACAGCAGTACTTATGTACTACAATGCTTGATATTCCAACTTGAAAACAGCTATTATCAAGCCCTCGCTCCGATACTTTTTTGAAATGCCGGACGGTCAGCCAATTGCTTCATGTAATTCAATAGGGTTGGATAAGGGCTAAAGTCTAGTTTCAAAATCATCGGAATGTAGTTTAAGACAGACCCTACTGCAACATCGGCAACAGTGAATTCATTGCCCAGCAAAAAAGCTTGATGAGTGAAAATTTCATTCAAGGTAGTCAATAAACGGGGTATTTGGCGATCGCGATTTGCTTCTACCAAAATTGCTGTACTCAGGGTTGAATTGGCAAATAACACCCACTGGGAAATTACAGCACGTTCTTCTAGTGAAGTTGGAGCTTTTCCATACTTATCCATCAAATAGAGCAAAATTGCTCCAGATTCCCAAAGCTGTAAATCTCCATCAACAATTGCTGGAACTCTGGCAAATGGATTAATTGTTAAATACTCAGGTTGGAGGTGTTCACCTGCCTGCATATCTAGCTTGACGAATTCATAGGGAACTTCTAGTTCCTCTAAATACCAGTGAACAATCGACGCTCGACTACGAGCGCTACCGTAAAGTTTTAGCATATTACTTAAAGAACTTTGTGAGTGTGAGAATGCTGCTTAACGTTATCTTCTTTAGTAACAACTCTACCGGCATTTAGCACCCGCTTCCGGTCAAGGGAATACTTAAACTCAGTGTAAGCTGTACCTAAAGGAATTAGAGATTTTGCAGATTCACGACGCTTGTAGGTACGAGCTGCTGCAAATAGCCGTGGTATAAATTCCTCACCGAACTGAGCTGACTCAGGGAAGCCATCTGGTATCAGTTGTGAATCGCCATCTAGCACAGAACCCAAATTTGTCGCACAAGCCAGCTTGTAGGAGGTAGGAATGCCCTTTAATAGTGCTTCCAAAGCCGCAGAGGGAATCGGTTCTATAACTTCGATTTGATGAACTTCTCCATCTTCTTTGATGAAGCAAGTTGCCAAGCCGATAACAATGTAATCATCGGCTGCTAAATCGGGGGCATTGGTATAAGAAATTGTAGTCGTCATCAGAAAATTTCTCAAAACTTAAGGATTGGGGATTGAAAATTAAGGATTAGGTATTGAAAAACTTTTCGCCAGTCCCCAACCTCTAATCCAGCTTGTTGGCATTCTACCAATTTGTTGTTCTCACTACTTGACTTGTACACTGCCAAAGGAATAAAAATAGCATTACAAATGCTTCATAACCGTGTAGATATAGTATTTACAGGATGTGCAAGTTATTTTTAGACCCTTCTCCATTCCTGAGAGGCTTTGATTCTTGCTTTCCAAACTTAGTAGGGAAGAGGTTGGGGCTAGGTTTGAAAGAAAGTTGCAGGCATGTATTTTTAATTTTTTACAATTCGTGAAGTACTAGAGACTGGCGAAAAGTTTTTCAAAACCTAATCCTGAATGCTCAGTTGGTCTTACTTTGGCGTAGCATTACAACTCTTTAAAATTTATCTTGGCTATTTCTGGAATTCACCTGAGAAATGAAGTATCCATGATTAGGTTTGAGGAGCGATTGCCTATTTAAGGCGTAGATTTTTACTAATGTGACTAGTTAAATTCTCTTTTGAGATAGCTTTCAGGTAACCCTAAATACTTGAAAAATAGTCATGTTAGTAAAAACTCTAGCAGATAAAATTATAATTTGATTTGATAAAGCAAGTATTTTAGGCATAAAAATATGAATACTCACTCATTTTTAGCTTCCGATGACCATCAAAGTAATCAATATAAAAATATTGCTATAAATCATATAAATAATCATCTATATTACAGAAAAAACAATTGCAGTGAATTAGAAGATCGGTACTTACGCTCTTATGCTTTAAGGTTAGCTCAACAAGGAAATTATCCTGAGGCGATCGCACTTTTAAACCAACTAATTTTCTGCCATCCCTACAATGCAATTGATTACAATAACCGGGGACTGATTTATTTCCAAAGTGGTGAAATGCAAAAAGCTTTTTGCGATTATAATACCGCCTTAAAACTGAATCCCTATTTGGCTAGCGCTTACAACAATCGAGCAAATTACTACGCTGCTTGTGAAGAATTAGCAGCAGCACTTACTGACTATGATCAAGCAATTAATTTAAATCCTCGTCACGTCCGGGCGTGGATTAACCGAGGCATAACCTTGCGTGACTTGGGTGAATATGAAGAGGCAATTGAGAATTTTGAGGTAGCACTGCTTTTCGGTCAACTCGAAGGTCACATTTGGGCTGAACGCGGCAGAACTTACCATCTTTGGGGTGACTGGAATTGTGCGATCGCTGATTATCGTCGCGCCCTGACTCAACTACCTCCTCTAGATAACAGTAAAAACGTTACTGGTTATCGCTTGCGTTTACAACTTGAAAATTGGCTCAACGATCTGCTATCTGTTCAGCGTCATGATTGGTAGATGAGCCATTTCGGCAAATTCAAGATTCAAAAAGTGAATTTTTTATGTTGAATTTTGAATATAGTGACGCTGTTATTTATTAGCAATAATATAAATTTTCACCCGGTTTATACGTAACCAA
This sequence comes from Nostoc sp. PA-18-2419, assembly GCF_005869855.1. Taxonomy (GTDB): domain Bacteria; phylum Cyanobacteriota; class Cyanobacteriia; order Cyanobacteriales; family Nostocaceae; genus Nostoc. Next base: position 136,943 of record NZ_SZNH01000015.1, read on the forward strand.
AATCATAACCAACAGAATAATCCTAAAATCAATATTTTTTAGGGTAATAAATCTGTTTGTTCAATTACTCTCCCATCCTGATTCATTAGCACCACTCGACGCTGGCTGGGATCGAATCGGTATCCTTGTTGTTGCCTAATACTTTTTGCTTGCTGGGGATCGAAGTTACGACTAAATTCTGCCTGCAAACTATTGACATGTCCTTCCATCAAATTGACTTCTGTATGGATTTCTCGCAATTTTTGTTGCTGTAACCACTGGTAAGGCAAAAGTTGTGCCAAGGCAGATGCGGCGGCGGCTGTAATAAAAAGATTAACAGCTATCTTGGCAGTACTTTCCAATGCCATCACTTGATAAGAACGTTGACGAAGATGCCGCTTTGGTCGAGGAATGACCCGGCGTTTTTGTATCGGTTGTAACGGTGGTCTTGAGGGTTGAATCGCGTTCATGATCTTAAAAATTAACCTCGCTTGGTGAAGGGAAGCACTATAAAAAGCTCTCTGGCACTAATTACTACTTGATTTAGCTGTCATATTACTTCATTTTTGGAAAATCGCTACAAGTGTTGTACAAGTTAAAAAATAACCTGGCTTACGTAAGTGCTAGTTGGTAAGACTTAGGGCGTAAAGCCGTAAGCGTTTGGAAATTGCACCTCCGTAATGCCAGGATTATTAGCTTTTTAACTGTGTCACATCGTAGCTTTATTTGTAAAGTTCTGTGGCTAAGCGCCAAGCTAGAACTCCTGGAATCAGCGCTACAACCAAAGCGATGTATACTTGGGCATCAGAAATGGAAGATACTTGAGCAATGTATAAAGTATCTAAGATAGGCATGGCTTTTAATCTCCTAACCTGAATAGATTTTGAACTGTTCGTTTACTACTTTTCCTTGTTTTGCCAGATTCGTGGAAGATCTTGTTACAAGATGCAACAAAAGCAATTATTAGTTAGTGGTTATTAGTTATTCTGCATTAAAAAAATTTGTAAAACTATGGATTTGTATTTAGGTATCGACTTCGGGACATCTGGGGCACGTGGTGTGGTGATTGACGAGGAGGCTAGCATCCAGGCTGAGGTTCGATATCCCTTTGAGAATCCACCTGTCCCTGTGATGGCGAGTTCTTGGCAGGAGGCTTTGTTTTTTTTAATTGAACAAATACCTGAACAATTGCGGCGAGAAATTAGGGCGATCGCCATTAATGGTACTTCTTCGACTGTGTTGCTGGTGGATGCTGCTGGTCAACCAATAGATGCACCGCTATTGTATAACGACGCACGGGGAGCGTCTGTGCTCGATGATTTGAAGAGCGTAGCACCCTCCAATCATACTGTGTTAAGCGCCACCTCTAGCCTGAGCAAACTCATTTGGATGCAGCAATTACCCTCTTTTGCTGAAGCTAGATATTTCTTGCACCAAGCAGATTGGCTAGGCTTTCTGCTACATGGGTATTTAGGCATTAGTGATTACCACAATGCGTTAAAGCTGGGTTATGACGTGGAAGAGTTGAAATATCCACAATGGCTGCAAAAGTTGGAAATACCGATTCAACTACCCAGAGTTTTACCACCTGGTACTCCTGTGGCTGAATTACGTTCTGAAATTGCAGATAAGTATGGTTTTCGGCCTGATTGTTTGGTGTGTACTGGTACAACTGACAGTATTGCCGCTTTTGTTGCCAGTGGCGCCAAATTGCCTGGTGAAGCGGTGACTTCTCTGGGTTCGACGCTGGTACTAAAATTATTGAGTTGTACCCGGATTGAGGATGCACGGTACGGAGTTTATAGCCATCGCTTGGGTAAATTGTGGCTGACTGGGGGTGCTTCTAACACTGGGGGTGCAGTGCTACAGCAATTTTTCACCAACGCTGAGTTAACAAGCCTCAGCCGTGAGATTAATCCATCAAAAGCCAGTGAATTAGATTATTATCCACTGTTGAAAGCAGGCGATCGCTTTCCGATTAACGACCCGAATTTACCTCCACGATTGGAACCACGCCCAGATAACTCAGTGGAATTTCTACATGGATTATTAGAAAGTATTGCCCGTATAGAACTAAAAGGGTATGAATTATTACAAAAAATGGGAGCCGACAAGTTGACTCGTGTTTATACTGCTGGCGGTGGCGCAGCAAATGACACTTGGACTGCTATTCGTGAACGGTATTTAAAAGTGCCTGTCATCGCCTCAAAATATACCGAAGCTGCTTATGGGACAGCGCTATTGGCGATGCGAGGGTATGAGGGGAAGCAGCCTGAACATATAGACAAGCTGTTTACAGGACAGCGCTGTTTGCAATGCGAGGGTATAAGGGGACATGAGGATGAGGGAGATCGGGAAGTGACACCGAAATAATCAATGTCTAATACCCAATGTCCCATTAAGTAATAGTTCTCTTTTTATAAATATCTTTTAAATCAGTATCTATCCGGGTGACAATCAACATCTCTCAAACGATACTGGGATGATTAGATACCGGACTATAAAATTCCAGGTTTCACTATCTGGGCAGCTATTCGGGGATGGGTGCTTTGCAGTAAGCGAATGTCATCTTTCCCCTTTACTAATTATTAGAGTTAATTTTAAGGGGGATTAGGAGAAAAGAAAAAGGTTTTTTAAGAAGGTTTGACCTGCGCGATCAAGATTATCATTTAGGGAAAAGGTAAGACTGCGGACTCGAATTTCATCACTTTTAATATCTAGTGGCTGTGTCAAGTCTTTGGGATATATCAAAAAGGCTTCCTTGCATTTTGTTGTGTTGGCGTAGCTGATCATTTGATGAATATCTGTATATCCTGCCAATTCAGGGGCTTTATACTTTGTATCCAAAACTGCTATTGTTTTGCCAGTGGCAGCATCACACAGTAATATATCTATACTAAAGTGTCGATTCTGACTAATTTCTATTGGATGTTGCTGTTTTAAAAAATACCCTTGTGGCGTATTTTTATTAAGCCATTCTGCAACAAAAAGTTCATATAAATGTGCCATATCGACGAGAAAGGGTAAGGTTTTGTAATTTCCTCTCTCATAACTGGGACTACTATTTTCTAAAAAGAATCGACATAAATTATGTAATAGTTGATAGTCTGGATTGAGGCGATTATACTGTCTGGCGATACAATCTTCTGCGTTACAAGGTTGCAGCGTTACTAATCCTTGTAAAGCATGATAAGCTTTTCGTACTGTTGGCGATACTCTTTCTGAACATAAACTGCTACGACCAATGATATAAAATGTCCATGCCAGGATTTGATTTTCTTTAATATCAGCCGTATGTTGTTCGTAATCGCATTTAAGTTTAATATTCCACGGCTTTTGAATTACCTGTCGTACATCTAGCCTTCCCCGCACATAAGAAAGCTGCTCTGTTTTAGGCAAGTAAGTATGATATAATCCTTTGCGACACCGTTCTAAAACTTTATTGGCTAAGATCTGAGCCAGATGATTATAAAAATTCTCTAAAGATTCACAATCCATCAGCCCTTCGAGAAAGCGAAAACTTTTCAAATTGTAGACATATTCCAGCATTCCGAAAAGGTTTTGGATAGGCACTTTCGGATTTATTTTTAGATGAAATTCAGGAGTAACAGGAATGTAACCTATCCATCCTTTAGCTTTGAGTTTCCAATGTCCTTTCGTTGTATAGGTAGGAAATTCTATATCTACTTGTGTTTTGTATTTTTCATATAACTCGACTCCGGCTGAATAGGGTATTTTATCAAGCGTAAATAATTTATTTTCGTATTCTGTAATTTCAATAATTCTTGGTTGTGCTGAGTTTATATCCATAGTTTATTTTTTATTTCATCCCAGCGAAACTTATCTACTTTTTCTAGCTGGTTAAAAAAGTACTCTTCCAAATATGGTTCAATTTCCATACGCCATATATCTTCTATATCTTCATCTAAATTGTCTGTTAAAAAGAATGAAATACCAATTTCGTAGTTTTTATCTGCGATCGCCTGATTTAATTGCTGTAAAATGTTAATTAATCCCTCTACTCCAGAACCTGTTTTCAGGTGATACCGTCGCAGCACATTATAGTTTGGGCGAAGTTCGATAAATGCAAAGCGGCGGCGTAAAGCATGGTCTATATTTGCAATAGACCTATCTGCTGTATTCATTGTCCCAATAATGCGGACATTTTTTGGGATGCGAAACCTGTTACCGCCAGCTAATAGAATCTCTCTATCTCTGTACTCAAGCAAGTACATTAGTTCACCAAAGACTTGCGCTAAATTTGCACGGTTTATTTCATCGATGATTAAAACACAAGTATCTTGATGATACTCTGCTTCTTTGCAGAATTTTAGAAAACTGCCTGGAAGCAAAGGATATGTTAATTGTCCATCTTGGCTTTGAGGACGTATACCTTGAATAAAGTCCTCATAAGAGTATGCAGGATGAAATTGCACCAGTTCTGAGAAACCGTCACCACCACCTATTAAATATTTTGCAAGGTGTTCAGCAATAAAAGTTTTTCCTGTTCCAGGGGAACCATATAAGATTATTTGCTTTTTGCGATTAATTGTACGTATCCAGCATCCTAACTCTATTTCATTAAATCCAGTTTTACCAGAAATTAGCTTAATAGAATACTTAGGTTTTAATTGATATGAGGAGAAAAAGTTGAATACTTTATTAGCAGCATCTATAACTTGTTGCGATTCATCAAAATTATTACAATCTGTTTTTGACAGGTATATGTTACCCATGTTTTCTTGAATTTCAAATACTTCTATAATTGCAACTTCATATTTTATAAATTGGTTGTCTTCATAATAACTTTCATGCTTTTCAGATAATTTAATTATTTTTTCCATTAATCTGCTATCACTAATTAGTTCAGCATCTGCTCTTTGCCAATTATATTCCTCTTCTTCAAAAACTTTTTCTTTAATTTTCTGTACTTTTTTAAAAAATATTGATTCCCTGTCAAGCTGATTGATTAATAATTGTATAACTTGCTGTAAAGTAATATCTATAGAATAGAAAAGTAAACTATCTAATTGTAAGTTTGGTATTAGGGGCAAAGCCAAACTATCTACACATTCGATTATGTATTGGAGATAATCATCGGCCATTTTAATAGCTCTAATCCACTCGATCATGTAATAATAAACATAGTATTGCCAATCATCCTCGTTCAATAATTCTAGATAAAAACTTACAACAGCAACAAAGCGTATGACCACTTGCAAAAATTCAGGCTTATTAGAATAAGTTGTAAGTCCAGCTTGGATTATTATTTCCCATGCTTGCCAAATCAGTTCTAATGCTTCCCATTCATATTTTGATCCTACAGTTGCAATTCGGGACGCGTAAGCTACATCACCCCAAGTAAGAATATTTTTTTGATTCATATCACAGATGATTTAAATAGCCCAATTCATTACTTTATAAAATTTAATACTTATTTATTAAGTATTAATGCGATCGCGACAAACTTTCACTAGGGATAATTAAGCGATCGCAGTAATGTAAAAGAAAGCCAAATTGTAAGTTGAAAGTAACCGGATGCTGCGGCGCTATAGTGTAGAAGCTAATGACAGCAAGCGTAACACGGAGACAAAAAAGTGCAAATCACTAAGCGCAATGTTGAATTAAGAGTAGATGGTAGCTTAATGCGTGTTTATGTTGCAGCTCCCAAAGCAGCAGGAAAATACCCAGGTATTATTTTCTACAGTGATATTTATCAGTTAGGCGATCCAATGATTCGTCTAGCTAACTACTTAGCAGGATACGGCTATGTAGTAGCAGCCCCAGAAATTTTTCACCGAATTGAGCCAGTTGGTTTAGTAATTGAGCCAGACGATCTGGGAAGGATGCGCGGTAATGACGATGCGCGTCGAACCTCGGTAGCTGATTATGATGCTGATTGCCTAGCTGTGATTGAATTTCTGAAAACAGAGAGTGCGGTTTCTCCAAATCAAATAGGCACTCTCGGCTTTTGTATTGGTGGACATTTAGCTTTTCGGGCCGCATTTCAAAGCGAAATTCGGGCTGCCGTTTGCTGTTACCCTACTGGTATTCCCAGTGGTAAACTAGGTAAAGAGGTAGCTGATACAATTCAGAGAGTAAGTGAAATTAAAGGCGAGATGCTAATGGTATTTGGTACTCTTGACCCTCATATACCAGAGAGCGATCGCCAAACCATAATAAAAGCAATTGAGAATGCTAATATACTTCACAAAGTTCTCTTGTATGAAGCAGAGCATACATTCATGCGCGACGACGGTTATCGTTATGATTCTAGTGCTACCACCTCTGCTTGGTCTGAAATAATAACTTTCTTGGGGCGCATATTTGCAGACTAAAAACTTTTATTATTGCTTTTTTGATTTGACAGTTAGTAATCCATCAAATTTGAGTTATCTGCAATGCCAACAAACCAGCACCATAAGCAGGTTCATGCCTTGGATAAATTACTTTAATAGAAGGAAACTTATTAATAATAGATATTGCAAATCTCTCATGTATTTTGGATCTCCCCCTCCACACACTTCCTGCTGTGACTACTTCTAAAACTGAGTCATGACTAAAAATTGTATTAATTACTGTGGATGTAGCTTTTACGAACTCTTTGACAGCATCATCAATTATATTATTCGCTACTTCATCGCCTGAAGCTGCTGCTAAATCGATAATTGGTGCTAAAGCAGCTATCTGTTTTACTTCCCATTTTCGTCGATATATTACTTCTATTAAGTCTTCTATATTTTTCAAGCCAAGATGCTGTTTAAAAGCCTCTACTAAACTCGTTGGCATCTCCCGGCCATCATAGGATTTTAATACTGCATTCATCCCAGCAACAGCAATTTTATAAGCACTACCTTCATCCCCTAAAATATAGCCCCAGCCGCCTACTCGCTTGGTACTTCCCTGATGATTTCGCCCAAAAACTATAGAACCAGTACCTACTGCAACGACGATTCCCACATCATGACCAATTCCACCAATTAAAGCAATCAATGCATCATTACAAATTACAATATTCGCTGGCTGTAATGCCCAATTAATAGGTAATTTACTATTCTGCAATTCTTGAACTAAATTTTTTACTACTTCGATATCACAGAGACGCCCCACACCTGCTAAACCCAGACATATTGCTTTAATAGTAATAGTATTTGGAATTAATGTTACCTGATTGACTGCATTTAAAATTGCAGATTGAATTGATTTTAGAGTGGCTTCAATACCTATAGTTTGATAGTTAGATGCCCCAGCTTCACCGCGTCCTAGCACTTGATGCGAATCATCCATCAATACGCACACAGTCTTACTACCGCCGCCATCTATTCCTAAAACATAACGCATAACATCTAAAAGTGTTAATTAGTCTTAAGTTACGATTCTGATTTTAAAGGTATAAAAAACAGAGCAATCATTCCAGGAATAGTCAGCAAACAAACTAAGATAAAAAATAGTGGATAGCCAAGTGCTTTTTGTAGATAACCACTAATTAATCCAGGTAACATCATGCCTAAAGCCATAATGCCAGTAGATATGGCAAAATGGGAGGTCCTGTATTCCCCTTGGCAAATATACATTAAATAAACACTAAAAGCTGTAAATCCGAAACCATATCCAAATTGCTCTAGGGAAACTAAGGGATATATTAATATCAATGGAGGTTGGATATAAGCCATATATACATAAAAAATATCAGGTAAATTTAAGGCTAAAGCCATAGGTAAAAGACACTTTTTTAAGCCATACTTAGATATTGCCAGGCCTCCTAATATTCCACCAAAAATTAGGGAGATTACACCAAATGTCCCGTAAGCTAATCCAACTTCTGATGTTGATAAACCCAAGCCTCCTACTTCTGGTTTATCTAACAAAAATAAAGAAGCTATCTTTAAAAGCATTGCTTCACCAAATCTATAGAGCAAAATAAAAGCTATTATATTTATAATTTTAGTTTGAGCAAAATATAAGCTAATAATTTTCCAAAAATCTATTTTTTCTGTAGCTTGTAGATGTCGTTGACTATCTGATTCAGGCAGAGGTAAAATTAGACGATGGAAAATAAATAGGATTGCTAAAATTAAAGCTGAGAAGCCAATAGCTAGTGTCCAACCCAGAGGAATGTTATTAAGAGATACTTCAAGCTGACCTGCTATAACTACTAATATTCCAGAGCCAAAGACGACAGCAAGTCTATAAAACAGTGAGCGAATGCCGACAAATAAAGCTTGTTGTTCAGGAGATAAAGCCAGCAAATAAAAACCATCTGTGGCAATATCATAAGTTGCAGAAATAAAGGCTCCAATTGTTAAAGCTGTTAGGGAGATGAAGAAGAAGTTTGGTAGTTGTAAGGATAAAGCTATCAAACCCAAGCAGCAGAACATAGCAAATTGAGTGTAAATTATCCATTTGCGTTTGGTAGAGTAAATATCAACAATTGGCCCCCAAAACATTTTGATAACCCAAGGTAGATAAAGAAAACTTGTCCATAAGGCGATTTGAGCGTTATCGATTCCCAGTTTTTTATAAAATATTACGGAAACAGTATTGATAATGACGTAAGGTATCCCAGAGGTGAAATATAAAGTGGGGATGAAAGTCCAAGGGGAAATTGTTTGATTTTTCATAGGTTTATTTAACAAAAACCTGAAGTATTTCGCATTAATTCTAATATCATATTCGGTTAATCAATTGCACTTAAAATCTCTTGACATCTTCGGAATTTCAGCCAATACTCTGTAGAGTATGTTATGTGGCATAACACACCTTTAACTATTAAAGGTGTGTTGCAATGCGCGACAACACACCTTACTTGAAATTTATGCTTTAGGAAGATACTTTAACTAACGTGATTTTTTAGAAAGTTGAATCTATTTAATCTGAACTTGAAAATCTTCTATCTGCTGTTGGAATTGATTAATATGTGTACTTAAATTATCTATAAAACTCATATTTGATTTTTGAAAAAACTCAATAAGTTTATATTTCTTTATATAGATTGAATTTTTTACCAGACTAGAGTTGAGCTAAGATAATTTTTTCACAAATATCTCTTTTTTTCCTTTCTTTAAAGTAAATTTGTCTAAATTGGGTAATTTTAGTTTTTCTAGCTTCAATCTTATATTTTATTAGTCAATAGTTGAAAAATCCCAACTATTGACTAGTAAATATTGACTAATCTCTTAATGAGATATAGCTAACTTTTCATCAGCTACTTGAGCATGATCACCAACAATTTTACGGAATAATTCGCCTTCAATTGTCTCCTGTTCAGCTAACAAATCTACTAAACGTTCTAAAATTATGCGGTTTTCTTCTAACAATTCTTTTGCTTTGATGTAGGAATTGTTGACAATTTCGCGGACTTGCGAATCAATTTTGGCGGCAATTTCCTCGGAATAGTCTGATTTATTCATCCAGTCGCGTCCTAAAAATACTTCTCCGCTTTGATTTTCTAGGGACAATGGACCTAATTCTGACATTCCGAACCGTGTGACCATCTGGCGTGCCATTCCTGTTACCTTTTGCAGGTCATCTCCTGCACCTGTTGTTACTTCTGGTTTACCAAAGACAACTTCCTCAGCAGCTCGACCGCCTAAAGTGGCGGTGATACGTGCTTTGAGTTGCGAACGCGAAATTAATCCTTGTTCCTCATTAGGAGTAAACCAAGTTAATCCCAGTGCTTGTCCCCGTGGAATGAGTGTGACTTTTTGTACAGGATCATGGTCTTTGAGCAATGTGCCTACCAAAGCATGTCCAACTTCATGGTAAGCAATTAAGCGTTTGCTCTTGCTGTCTACCAAAGCGGTACCTTCCATACCCGCAACTACCCTATCTACAGCAGCATCAATTTCTAAGAGGGTGACAGCTTCTTTGCGCCTTCTAGCTGTGAGAATCGCAGCTTCGTTGAGTAAGTTGGCTAAGTCTGCTCCGGTAAAACCAGGAGTGCGACGAGCGATCGCTTCTAATGATACGCTAGGATCTATCTTCTTATTGCGCGCATGGACTTGCAAAATTTCCAACCGCCCTTTGAGATCCGGTGCATCCACCATTACTTGTCTGTCAAAGCGTCCCGGTCTAAGTAATGCTGCATCTAATACATCTGGACGGTTAGTGGCAGCAATAATAATGATGCCTGTGTTACCTTCAAAACCATCCATTTCGGTAAGTAGTTGATTAAGAGTTTGTTCTCGCTCATCGTTACCGCCACCGATACCAGCACCCCGTTGCCTACCTACAGCATCGATTTCATCAATAAATATCAGGCAAGGTGCATTGTCTTTAGCTTTTTTAAACAAGTCGCGCACGCGGGATGCACCTACACCCACAAACATTTCCACAAATTCCGAACCGGAAATGCTGAAGAATGGTACACCTGCTTCACCTGCGATCGCTTTTGCTAGTAAAGTTTTACCTGTACCAGGAGGGCCAATTAATAGCACTCCTTTGGGAATACGTGCGCCCACAGCAGTAAATCTTTCTGGCTGTTTGAGGAAGGTAACAACTTCTTGCAGTTCTTCTTTTGCTTCTTCAACTCCAGCGACATCTTCAAATTTTACACCTGTTTTGGCCTCCATTTGGAAGCGAGCTTTGGATTTGCCGAAATTCATCGCTTGACTAGAAGCATTAGTAGAACGACGGAGGAACAATAGCATTAAAGCTACTAGTGGTAAAATCCACATCAGATTAATCAATAACCCAACAGCAGCCCGACTGTTAGCAGAAGAAATTTCGCCAAAATCAACATTCTTAGTTTTGAGGGTGTTAATTAACTCCGTGTTTTGCGCCAAAAGTCTCACTTGTTGCGGTGGTGTATTCTGTTTTTGACCCTTAAGATAAACTCTTGCTATCTGTTCAGTTTCGTCAAGCTCAACTTTTTGAACTTCTCCAGCCTTCACTTTCTCAATCAACTCGCCATAATTTAGAGAGTTGCTGTCTGCTTTTTGTGCCAAAACAGGAGTACTTCCAAAAATTCCTGGCAACATAATCAAACTAGCTGCTAGCCCACCAATCCAAGCAGCACGCTTTGATGACCCCTGTTTGAGCAACGCTTTTTTTCGCAAATTTGTCATAATAATTACCCTTTGTGTGCTGGCAGAAGTTGAGCTATGGTTTTATGTCTATTCTTTTAGCAAAAATTCCAATAACTGGAAATTACGGTTTTCTTATCTAGTTTAACTTCAGGACAAGGGACTGGGGATACGGTATTGACGATTGGGAGTGTTCAATTAGAAGTGGAGGAAAGGTAGTGTGATGAGGTGATGGGGTAAAATTCTCTCTATCTCCTTATTGCCCCTAATCCCAACTTCTTGGGGGCCCCGAGTTCCCCACCTCCCCTCGATATCAATTTGACACATTCCGACATAAATCGTTAAAATAAACATAGTCATAACGACTTCATTTTTCAATAATTTTTGTGAGTGATAGTAGTTAGTTAAGTAGTTAGTAAGTAAGTGGGTGTTAATAATGGTGAGAATTGTTGGCATTGGCGGTAGTTTGAGACCTAATTCCTATACTCAAGTGGCTTTGGAAGTTGCAATGCAAAGAGTAGAAGCTTTAGGTGCAGAGGTTGAGATTCTCGATTTACGGGACTTGCAGCTACCATTTTGTAATGGTGGAAAGGAGTATCCAGAATACCCAGACGTGAAGCGGTTGCAGGATACAGTTAGTAATGCTCATGGGTTAATTTTAGCGACACCAGAGTATCATGGTGGCGTGAGTGGTGTTCTCAAAAATGCCTTAGATTTAATGAGCTTTGACCAACTGTCGGATAAAGTAACAGGACTAATTAGTGTTTTGGGTGGTCAGTCTAATAGTAACGCTTTGAATGACCTAAGATTAATCGTCCGTTGGGTACACGGTTGGGTAATTCCAGAACAAATTGCGATCGGACAAGCTTGGGGTGCTTTCAGTCCTGAAGGTAAGTTATTAGATGAGAAACTTTCTCAAAGATTTGACCAATTTGCTCAGAGTTTAGTTGATAATACTCGCAAGTTGCAAGGCGTAAATTAGTTGTAGGGTGAGCAAAACTTTGCCCACCCTACACCTTTTCAAGTCAATTGATAAAATCGAATTAGATATTTATACCTTGTGGAATTTTGGAAGGTAGTAACAACTTGTAAGGCATGATTCTTGTAAGATTGTTGTGATTAATTTCTTTTTCAATAGCTTCGAGTCGTAATTCGTAATACTCGCCTCTGGCGAGAAGCAAGCTACGTAATGACGCTCAAAGACTTGCTAACGCTGCGAAGACAGTAATTCGTAATTAGAAAGGATTTCAGACATTTAAAATCGTTGGTTTATTTCCGCTCTGCTGTACTAGCTGTGTATAGTAAACTGAGCCAAGCAAATAACATACTTTGATTTGCCAAAATGTTGGGAAACATTGCATCGTTGAAATGATGCAGATAATCTTGGACACCTTCAACAGTTAGTTGGCGATCACTCTCAATTTTACTAGCTAAAATTGCATCTACTTCACGGCGATTGGCAACCAACTTCATAGAGAATTGGTATTAGAGAAACAATGGTACTACTATTTGGCAAGCTACATTGCCACTAACTAATAGCAGTTGAATTCTTCAAATTTTGGTAGATATATAACAAAGACATTGCATCTAAATTAATTTCTTTACTTTCACCTTGATTAGTATTTTTAAATAGTACTGTAAACGCACCAGCCCCTAACCTATCTTGAGGAAACATTCGATAACAAGGCATTGTAGCTAAATGAGACTGATATTTAGCTAAATAGCTAACTTCTATCGCTTTAAAATCAGGAAACCGTTCTAAAAACCATTCACAAACTTGCTCATTTTCTTCTGACGAATAGGTGCAAGTCATATAAGCCAGATATCCTTGTGGCGAGACAAGTTTAGCAGAGTTAGCTATAATACGTTTTTGTCGATTTGCACTTTTATTAATAGCAGTTGGATGAAAACAACCGGTTGCTTTTTCACCTTTAGCAAGTAGCGATTGTCCAGTACAAGGAGCATCTACTATTACCAAATTGCTAGAAACTGGGATAATTTCCGAAAATATACTCGAATCTCTATTAACTATAGCACTAGGACTAATATGGCAACGTTTCAAATTAGAAATTAGCATTCCCAGACGTTTGCCAATTACTTCATTACTGATAAGTAAATTAGGTTGCAAGGCTTTCCAAGCAAAAATGCTTTTCCCTCCAGGTGCAGCACACATATCAAAAACTAAATCTATTGGCTGAGGAATAGCGAACAGAGTAGCAGCCGCAAATACTGAAGAAAAATCCAAACAATAAAAATATCCTTTTCCATGTAGTGAATGTTGACCAGGTTTTTCTCCTAACTGTAAACGGTCTATAAATTGCGGTTGCCAATATGTTGGTGTTTCCACTGCAAAAGGTGAAAGTTCTGGTTTTTCTTGACACCAAAGAATACTAGCTGGAAATGGTTGAGGATTTATTAATGCCTCAATAAATTTTTCTTGTTCATCTAGATTAGTAAACAAACGCCGTGAAAGTTTAAGTAATAAATTAGAAGGTTTTTCCATGTAGATATATAAATAAATGCAGTCAAAATTATGAGTTCTGAATTCTTACTAATTTGGTTGTATCAGAATACAAGTCAAACTGTTACACAAGAACAGTGTAATTCAGGCTTTTAGCTTCATACTCAAAATATAATGACCGCCATTGGGAATGCAATGGCCAAGCTACCCCACTGCACCGGAGAAGGTCGTGTTCTTAGATAATTTTGGGCAAAAATTACGTAAAGAAGCACAATTATGGAGGGATGAGGGAATAATTAGTTCTTCGCAGTATGAACAAATAGCAGAACGTTACCAATTTAAAAATCTGGAAGCTGCTGCACGCGATCGCTTTATTGCAATGGTGATTGCTATAGGCAGCATCCTTTTATGTTTAGGCATAGTTACTTTTGTAGCAGCAAACTGGCAGTCAGGCTCACGAGAAGTCAAGTTTATTCTGCTGATGAGTTTGTTTTTTGCCACGGCGATCGTTGGTTTTTATACTTGGAGACAACCTGGAACAAAAAAGCCACAACAAAGCAAACGCTCGCTGGGAGAGGGTTTGCTATTTTTAAGCGCTTTGATTTTCGGTGCAAATCTACTGCTGATGGCCCAGATGTTCAATATTAGCGGCTCAATTTCCCAACTGTTTCTCGCTTGGGGCTTTGGTGTTGTAGTCATGGCCTATAGTCTGTTCTTAAATTCTTTAGGAATTCTGTCTATTATCCTTGTGGAAATTGGCTATTGGACGGGGCTAGAAGATTTGTGGTACTCTTCAAGTGAAGTAATTTGGTCGCGACTAGTGGTACAGCATATGCCTCTGTTGGCATGGCTGGTGTTTGTACCTTTGGCTTACTTGTGTCGATCGCGTTGGATTTTCGCTCTAGCAGCCTTTGTCTTTGCTAGTTCTTTGCAAGCCAATCTCAATCCTCTGCCACTGCTAAATTATGCTGATATAGCCCCTTGGGTGGCATCTTTTGCTTTTGCACTTCCACCTGCATTATTCTGGAGTTATGATGACTTGCTGTTTCCAACTATAAATTACAGGTTGTTCCAATTCCTAGCTCGTAATTTAGCGTTGGTAAGCTTTGGTGTTGTCTTCTATGTCTTGTCTTTTCGTTGGGTCTGGGAATCTTCAGATTATAGCTCTAATCAGCCAACGACTTTGACAAACTTATTCGAGTCTCTGCCAATCATTGATTTGGGAATTCTTAGTGGCTTAGCGGTGTTGCAATGGTTGTTTCTACTGCGTCAAAGAAATAATCCTCCCCGCCGCGAAGTGATTTTTACGACTGCTGTGATTACTACTTTTCTTGTCTTTATTGTCTTAGTACCTTTTTGGCATCAAACTATCAGCCGAATTGATGAACTTGGGATTTTTATTTTCAATGTACTTCTAGCAACATTAGCCTGGGGACTAATTCAAGAAGGATTGAAATTAAAAAGCAGAAGTTCCTTTTGGGGCGGTATGCTGTTATTAACACTGCAAATTATCAGTCGGGTACAAGAGTACGATACCGACTTACTTTTTAAGTCCCTGGTCTTTGTTTTGTGCGGTTCAGCTTTAATCAGTGCTGGACTTTGGTTTGAACGCCGTCAAAAGTAGTGCATCTAAGTTTATAAGTCAGGAGTAGTGTAAACGATCAAAGAAGTCAGAATTCACTAATTTGGTAATAATTTGGGAGTTTCAATTTTTCCTGCAATCGAAAATTCCAAATCTAAAATTCAATGACTTCTAACTCTACAAATTTTGGATTTGAAATTTGAGATTTTTATTTCAATCTAAAATCCAAATAGCAGCAATGCACTAAAGGTGCGACCCAAATCTCAAATTTTGAAAGTTTCTCTGCGTCAGTCCTAATCTCGTTACTTTTCTCCTCCTCATTACCCCCTGCTTTTTAGGACTACGCTCATGGCAAGTAATTCTTCTGAATCTAAAAATAAACCCTTGTCTCCCGAAGCTGAATTTTCCAATACAGTGACTTTTCGGGATTACTTGATTGCTACTGAACAAAAATCGAATAAGCCTTTACCTGTTTGGCGGTTAATAGCACCATTAGCGGTACAAACAGCGCTAATTATGGCAGTACCAGCTCAAGCGCTTTATACAGACGTGACGGGTAAAACGGTAATTTTGCAAACCGTACCCGTAAATCCTAATGATGCCCTACAAGGAAATAGCCTCGCCTTAGACTATAACATTTCCCGGACTGCTAATTTGAGCAGACTGCCTGGTTGGCAGACATTAGTCAGCAAAGGTYGTGGAAGTGGCAGGAGATTGCCCGAAGGAACCAACATCTACGTGACTTTACAAGAGCAACCATCTTTTGGTCGTGGTGTTCCTAGAGCTTGGAGACCGTTACGAGTCAGTAGCTCGCGCCCCACTTCCCTAAGAGCTAATCAAGCAGCCTTAAGAGGTGTCTATGAGGATGGTTCCGTTAACTACGGTTTGGAAACATATTATATTCCAGAAAACCAACGGCAGCAGATTAGAAATGACTTGCAAACCCAACGTGCCAGGAGAGGACAAGTACCACCAATTGTGGTGAAGGCAAAAGTCGATCCCCAAGGAAGCGCAGTACCAATTAGTATGTGGGTACGCGATCGCAACTATCGCTTTTAAGTTTTTATGCAAATAAACTTGCATGTCTACTCGCAAAGTTAGTCCTTAGCCCTTTGTGAATACAAATGACAAAGGGCTAATCATATCTTTAAAGAAGAATTCACAATTCAATCAGTGAGGATTTAGACAAAATCAGGATTGGAAGTCTTTATTTGAAAACTAGTGTAAACTGTCCAAAACCGCCGGTATCACGTTTTTTAAAGTATCTATTAATTACGAATTACTGTCTTCGCAGCTAAGCCGTGTCCTCGTCCCTTGTGCGTCTCGTAGAGAGCGTCATTACGTAGCTTGCTTCTCGCCGGAGGCGAGTATTACGAATTAGTAATTATTTGATCATGGCTTGCGGTGTACACCTATTTACTTGAGCATTCTCGGAGCAGGTCCACGAGTGGTATCCAGTCCCGACACACGAGGTAGGGTAATCGTTTTACCTGTTTGTGCCGCTTCGTAAATCAACGCGATCAGTTTTTGGTCTTGCAAACCTTCTTCACCAGGCGTATGGGGTTGCTTATTTTGAATTACACAATCCGCCATGTGATCCATTTCTAAGGCGAACTGATTCTTCTCGCCGATCCGCACTTCACTGATGTTTTCAGCCATGCTGTTTGTTGGTGATTTACGCGAAATCATCATCCGCAAACCGTTGTAGGAGAACCCTGGATCGAGTTGTCCCCAAGCATCAGAACCGAAGACCCGAAACCGCCGCGCTTCGTGAAAGCCGTAGCTAGTGGAGCAAATCCCTAGTATCCCACTGGGAAACCGCAATTGGAAAGTGACACTTTCTTCTACTTCTTTGAAGCGGGGATCGCTGGGAGTGGTGAAAGTTTGGGCGCTAATTGCGATCGGTTCTTCTCCTGTCAAATAACGAGTTGCATTCAAGCAGTAAATTCCCACGTCTGGTAAAGAGCCACCTCCAGCTAAAGCGCGTTTCAATCGCCACTGGTTTAAGTCACCACCCTGGTTTTGTCCGTTATCTGCTTGAATTACTTTGATGGTTCCCAATTCTTTGCTGCGAATCATCCCAATCATGGCGCGATGGTGTGGCTCGTATTGGCAGCGATAAGCAATCATCAGCTTGCGATTGGCTTGTTTGCACGCGTCAATCATCTGTTGAGCATCTGCGACTGTGGTTGCCATTGGCTTCTCACACAGAATGTGCTTTCCCGCTTTAGCTCCACGCACCGTATATTCCCGGTGCATACTGTTGGGCAGTACAATATAAATCACATCAACGTCTGAATTATTGCGGAGATTGTCGTAATTTTGATAGTTGTAAATGTTCTGCGGTTTGATGCCATACTGTTGGGCAACTTGATTGGCTTTGACTGCATCGCCACTAACTAATGCAGTTGGCTTTGCTAGTTTACATTCTGCAAACGCAGGCATGATTTCTTCCAATGTCAGTCTCCCCAGACCAACGATCGCAAACCCCAAACGTCGCTCTGGAGGCAATGCAGTCGGAGGGCCTCCTGTTTCAACCTCAGTCTTTTCCGATATGGGCGGAAACTGAATCTGAGGGGGCAAAGTGCCTCCGTGTGGGGTAGCTTGCCCAGTCGGCTGCTGGGCAGCAACCTGTTCGCCCATACTACCAAGCGCGGCGGCTGAAATCGCTCCTAATCCAGCAGTGGTCAAAATCTGACGACGAGAAAATTCTCCTTTAAACAATTCAGACATTATGGTTCCTTAATCATGAAATTTTAGACTCATATCATGTCCACCTAATCTATTTATCAAAAAAACTCTCTGCGTCCCCCACACCCCTGCTCTTAGGCAAGCTAGCAAGAGCGTCTTTGAAGGAGAAGTTCAGTTCGTCGTACTCCTACGGAGAAGCAAGCTATGCGTAGCGTCTCGTAGAGAAGCCAGACGCTCGTTGCGCTAAAGCGTCCCCCTTGGGAGAGGACTCGCTATCGCCGCAAGCCAACGCTCCGACTTCTCTTTGCCTCAGCCCTAATAATAAGTTTTTAGCCGGACACGATATTAAGGAGTACTGGTTGGAGTTGGGGTGCTACTAGTTGAACTTCCAGGATTTACAAGGGAACTAACCTGTTGCAGGTGTTCTTGAAGGGTTGGTAGCTTTTGAGCCGCAAATGCTTTTACGTCTGGATCTTGTCCTTGTTGAGCTTCAGTTTGAAATGCGGAAACATCCTTTTGATGGTCTTGAAGCATTTGATTCAAATAGTCGCGGTCAAAGTTAGTACCAGAAAGTTTTGATAAGCGCTGGTTGACTTGCTGATTTGTGCTGTCAAGCTTAGTTGGCAGGGTTACACCTTTTTTCTTCGCCAACTGTTTAAGTTGATTGTTCACTGGGGTGTGGTCTTTAATCATGCGCTGTGCATATTGTTTTACCGCATTGCTAGTTCCACGTTTCAATGCCAGTTGTCCGAGTTGGACTTCTGCTAAACCACCTTGAGCAGCTTCGGTCATAAACTGTTTGTCTGAAGAACTAGAGGTGTTTTGCCCTGATGTGGTTGGTGAGGCAGTTGGTGATGCAGTTGGTGATGGACTTTCAGTTGTTTGCACTGATTGAGCAGGTGGAGCTTCAGATGTATTCTGGTCGTGGGGAGTTGTTGGTGTACAACCACTTGCCAATAAGCCGATCGCCACTAGACCAGTAGAGACTATTTTAAAATTAGGCACGAGCGATGTTCTCCTTGGATAAAGTTCTATCTTGCAACCTACAGTTGCAACGATTTAAAATATCAACTTAGCGATCGCCCTTTTGAGTACAATCACTAACTACAAACAAAATCTATTAATTTCAGTAGTGCTAAGTAGAATTATTCTTTCCATAATTCAATTCCTTTGCTTGCTCTCCAGCAAAAGTTCCAGACTGAATGCTATCAGCAGCAGTCTAAATCAGGGTGTTTTAACCTCAGCTTCATCTCTGTAACTTTTAAATTTATAGTAGTAGCTCGAATAGTAAAAAAAATATTAGTGGAAAATACCTGCCCGGAGGCTGAAGTTATCTTTCATACAAAATATAGTTCATTATAACCGAAGAGGGTTACCAAAAGCGAAGTGATTTGTATTACGTTAGGCGATCGCTTTTTGTTTAAAACTTCAGCAAGGAAGCGAGCTTCTACAGAAAATGATAATTATATAACCTTTATATATCTATGCATGTAATATGATGTTCAGTGAATAGTTCGTAATATGTCGTCCTAAGCGAGTCAAACGTTCGCTTAAAGGGTTCACGACAGGGTACTAAAACAACGTAATTACAAAGTTTTCAGGATTACTTGCCTACGGTGGCAATCAGTATTATTTGAGCGAATATAATATAGCAGTTCTTGCTGGATAGCGCAGCTAAGCCGTGTCTGCGTCCCTTGCGCGTGTCGTAGAGAGCGTCAGAAGAAGGCAGTTCTTGCTGGAGTAAAACTATTACTGCTCCTAACATTCACGCTTGTCATGATGTCCTAATTTATGTGACTACGGCTATAAGAGAAAAAATCAGATTTGAAGAAGTTCTAAATAAGAAGAAGGATTAGGTTTTGTTCGCAGATTCTAATCACGAACTAATCCTCTTTTTTTACATCTGGTGAAAAGTCAGATAGGTGTTCGGGCTGCTTCCTATGATTCTGCTGCGAATGCAKGCTAAATTAGTCAAACGACCTTAAATTTTTTAATAATTATTACAAAAGGATCGCTCTGCCAAAACGGGTTTTTGTCAAATATCACAAAATCACGTTGCTGTGCTTTTCCTTTGTCCTTCAGAAATATAAAGGACAAAAGATTAATGACCAATGACGGTTTTAACTAAAGAATATATAACTTGGGCAGATATTAAGTTAGGGACTTCTAATTAAAAAAATACTTCATCCCTGCGGGATGCTACGCGAACGCCTTGAGGGCAGGGGAGCAGGGAGCAGGGGGAGAGAAAGTCGTTTTGATGGGCATGAAATTGGATAATTTATTTTCTGGAAGTCCCTTAATCTTCATGACGTAACTGCCATACTGCACCAAAAGCGGCTCCAGCTCCAGCTAACAATCCTGTACTCATTCCTTCGATAGTTTTTTGGATTGGATCTTGGGTTAGGCAATCACTTGTAACCTTGCTATCTTGCAAACACAGATTGCTTTCTGCCCAACTGGCAGTACCTCCTAAAATTACACCAGTTATACTACAGGAAACAACTAGCAGCAAAAGACGTCGCGTTTTTTTACTTTTTCTATCCATAGATGGATGTGTTAAAGATTATTTTATTCATCTTCAACTACTTTACACATCTTGGGTGCTAATGTCAGCTGTGATTCGTAATTTGTCATTGATTATTAATTGCTCGGGCGCTGGCTTTAGGTCCACGAATTCTGCTTTTTGACGAAGCCACCAGCGCTTGAGAGAATCACACCTAAAAAATAGTTAGCGAAAGTTTACAAAAGCTGAACGTTACCCAGATTGTTGTGGCGCATCGCCTGAGTACAATTCGCTATGTCGATAGAATTTATGTTTTAGAAAATGGGAAACTAGTACAACAAGGTAATTTTGAGCAAATGACAAATCAAGCAGGATTATTTAGTCAACTCATTCAACGGCAATATTTGTAAAAGGATTGCAAAATCACTGAGCCATACCTTCTGTGCGAGAGGCTACGCGAACGGTGAGCTTCTCTACCAGACGCTCTTGCTAGCTTGCTTCTCGGTAGAGTTCTCTAAAAATTACTGCTAAGCCAGTTCCAGCCCACCTCGATAGCCAGTGACAATGCGGCTACCATCCTTGAGGATGTGGACTTCTATTTGGTCGCTAGCCCAGGTAATCTGGTCAGCGAAAGCAGGGTTAAGAATGTGAATCCGTTGATTGCTAGAAGAAACTGGAGAATTGGGAGAATTAATTGCCAGAGATTGCACAAAAGGCCCATCAATTAAGATATCGAGTTGTTCTAACAATTCTTGAGAACCTGGCGGCGCAGATTCGGACTGTAGCTGCTTGAGGGTGAAGCCAGTAAAAGACATGATATTTAATCCAGCAGCTTTTACCTTACGAGCTAAAGATGTGAGTGCAGGTGCTTGCCAAAACGGTTCTCCACCAGAAAAGGTTACACCCATGTTGCGGGGGTTGCTAAGAATGTTTTCGGCAAGAGTATCAATAGCAATTAGTTGGTTAGCTTCAAAAGACCAGGAGTCAGGATTAAAGCAGCCAGCACACTCACGTGGACAACCTTGCACCCAGATGACTGCACGACAACCAGGGCCGTTGACTTCTGACTCATCAACGTAACCCATAATGTTAAGATAGCCAGAGGGAATTTCTGTGAGTGCTAGTGATGGGTCAGTTGGCTTAGTTTCCATCTCTTTAACTCCTTTTAAAGCCGTTGCCTGTTAATCTTTAACTATAGCGAAGTCTTATAATCCTTAACCTTAGTAAGAAACTCAGGCTTTTTGTCAGACTTTGTACTCAATCATTACTTAAAATGGATGTTTTTGAGGTTGAGTTTTGCTATTAATAGTAATTTGAATAATCTTTGTCACAGATGGAATATTCAGCACCAATTCATAACATCAATTTTCAAATGGCAAATTTCTAAAGAAATAGATAAAAATACATGTGTGACTGCTAAAAGTATATTTTGTAATACAGCCCCACAAGAAAATTAGATGTTTTTTTATCAGGACTTACGCAAAAATAACGCAACTCCGTCATTACGAGCGATAGCGAAGTAATCCCCCCTGACCCTGGGATTGCTTCCCTACACTCCGTTCCGCTCGCAATGACAATATTGGCGTTGCATAAGTCCTATTTATTTGAAAGTTCTTAAAAAGCTACGGTGTATGTATAAGTCTCTTGACCTGCATTGTTAATGCATTGGCTTGCATTGTTAATGCATTGGCTTGCATTGTTAATGCGTTGGCTTGCATTGTTAATGCGTTGGCTTGCATTGTTAATGCGTTGGCTTGCATTGTTAATACATTAGCTTGCATTGTTAATGCATTGGCTTGCACTGTTAATGCATTGGCTTGCAAAAACTAACCTACCTTAAGTTACACAACAACTTTAAAAGACTTGTGTGTAGATAGTAGCCTTAAAAAGGCACAAAACTGTTGACTTTTTACTAGTTGACAGGATA
This sequence comes from Nostoc sp. PA-18-2419, assembly GCF_005869855.1. Classification (GTDB taxonomy): domain Bacteria; phylum Cyanobacteriota; class Cyanobacteriia; order Cyanobacteriales; family Nostocaceae; genus Nostoc. The sequence continues at coordinate 159,110 of NZ_SZNH01000015.1, forward strand.
CTATATAAAGAATGGAAAAGGTGTAGCCAGATATACTCGCTTCTCTAAAGATATTAATTAGTAATTTAATACTTAGCGGCGCAGCAGCATAAAAGCAATTAAGCCAATCAAAAAACAAAGCGCGAACTTTACCCAAGGCTGTTGGATAAATTGGATGAGTTTGTCTTTCATTCCGTTTGTAGATGCGGGTGGTGAGTTGATTTGAGCGATGCGAGTTTGGGCGTATTCTTGGAATGGTGCATAGTTAATGGTTCTGGCGAGTTCAGCCGCATCATTTAAGGAATTAATGGCGGCGTTTGAGTCTCCCATGTTTAACTGGACATCGGCGATAAACAACAGGTTACGACTTTGGCTGTAGATATCGCCAATTTCGATGTAGAGGTTTTGCGCTTGCTGGAGATAGTCGAGTGCTGCTGTCGGATTTTCTTGTAACTTCCCGAATTCTTGCAGAACGTTGGCTTCCCCCAAGCGATCGCCGATATCGCGGTAGAATTGCAAAGCAGTTTCGTAGCGTTGTAAAGCTTGTTCACTGCGTTTGAGAAACTGCAAAACATCGCCAATGGCTTTTAGTGTATTTGCTTCCCCCAAGCGATCGCCGATATCGCGGTAGAATTGCAAAGCAGTTTCGTAGCGTTGTAAAGCTTGTTCGCGTCGGTCAAGAAACTGCAAAACATCGCCAATGGATTGTAATGTATTTGCTTCCCCCAAGCGAGAACCAGTATCGCGGAAGAATTGCAAAGCAGTTTCGTAGCGTTGTAAAGCTTGTTCGCGTCGGTCAAGAAACTGCAAAACATCGCCGATAGCTCTTAATGTATTTGCTTCCCCCAAGCGAGAACCAGTATCGCGGAAGAATTGCAAAGCAGTTTCGTAGCGTTGTAAAGCTTGTTCACTGCGTTTGAGAAACTGCAAAACATCGCCAATGGCTTTTAGTGTATTTGCTTCCCCCAAGCGAACGCCGATATCGCGGTAGAATTGCAAAGCAGTTTCGTAGCGTTGTAAAGCTTGTTCACTGCGTTTGAGAAACTGCAAAACATCGCCAATGGCTTTTAGTGTATTTGCTTCCCCCAAGCGAACGCCGATATCGCGGTAGAATTGCAAAGCAGTTTCGTAGCGTTGTAAAGCTTGTTCGCGTCGGTCAAGAAACTGCAAAACATCGCCGATAGCTCTTAATGTATTTGCTTCCCCCAAGCGATCGCCGATATCGCGGTAGAATTGCAAAGCAGTTTCGTAGCGTTGTAAAGCTTGTTCACTGCGTTTGAGAAACTGCAAAACATTGCCAATGGATTGTAATGTATTTGCTTCCCCCAAGCGATCGCCGATATCGCGGTAGAATTGCAAAGCAGTTTCGTAGCGTTGTAAAGCTTGTTCGCGTCGGTCAAGAAACTGCAAAACATCGCCAATGGCTTTTAGTGTATTTGCTTCCCCCAAGCGAACGCCGATATCGCGGTAGAATTGCAAAGCAGTTTCGTAGCGTTGTAAAGCTTGTTCACTGCGTTTGAGAAACTGCAAAACATCGCCAATGGCTTTTAGTGTATTTGCTTCCCCCAAGCGAACGCCGATATCGCGGTAGAATTGCAAAGCAGTTTCGTAGCGTTGTAAAGCTTGTTCGCGTCGGTCAAGAAACTGCAAAACATCGCCAATAGCTTTTAGTGTAT
>NZ_SZNH01000016.1 GCF_005869855.1 Nostoc sp. PA-18-2419
GGTACATACAAATAGTCAGTTGCCTCACAAAAAACCTAGAGGAGGTAAGTTAACCAAAGAGCAAAAGCAATCTAACCGGACTTTAGCGAGTCGTCGAGTCCTGATTGAACATGTTAATCGGCAGTTAAAAGTTTTTCGGATTTTGAGTCAGCGCTACCGTAATCGCAGGAAACGTTTTGGATTGCGCTGTCATTTAATTGCTGGGCTTTATAACTACGAAATTCAAAAAGCCTAAATTCCTGTTGAATTTAACTCAATCCTCCACCATACCACAAAACTTTTTTGCAAGAGGTCTAATTATCTGCAATTGCGCTTCTGTTCGAGATGCTTAGGCCATCGTACAGTGCTGGAAGCGGACGCTAAGAAAGCTTGTAGAATTTGTTAATTAATAGGGTAGGCATCATTTACCGAATCCCTATTGGTAAGAGGTCAAGATGGTACAAACACCTGCCACTCCAGAAACCGAAACCCTATTGATTGAGTTGCCTAAGTCGATTGGGCTGTATGTTACCCAAGAACAGTTTGCTGCTTTAGCCGCAGCCAACCGAGACTTAAGACTGGAAAGAACCGCACAAGGAGAATTAATAGTGAACCCACCAACAGGCTGGGAAACTGGAGAGCGAAATAGCAGTATTTCTGGCGAATTGTATTTGTGGTGGCGTAATGCGGGCGAACCTGGTAAGGTCTTTGACTCTTCTACAGGCTTCATTTTACCCAATGGTGCGACTCGCTCCACCGATGCCTCTTGGGTGAGTGGAGAACGATGGCAGGCGCTGACTTCGGCACAAAAAGGAACGTTTGCTAATATCTGCCCCGATTTTGTGGTTGAGTTACGCTCTAGTTCAGATACCCTCAAGTCTCTGCAAGATAAATTGAGGGAGTATATCGACAATGGCGCTAAACTGGGTTGGTTAATCGACCCACAGCAGCGACGGGTGGAAATTTATGGACTGGCTAAGGATGTGGAAGTGTTGGATAATCCTGCTGAGTTGTCGGGTGAAGCGGTGTTGCCGGGTTTTATCCTGAATTTGCGACGGGTATGGAATTGAAAGCATCTTGCTCGCTACGGGTTAATTAAATAGTTTTTATATAAGAAAATAATAGGGAAAATCCTGATGCCTTATTGTAAATTTACCCTCAGTAAAGCTGTAGAGGATTTTCAACTCACTATCATTGAAGGCGATCGCTTTCTACCTGAAATTTGCCCAGTCAATCCAAGTTCTTTACTCAAAGATACACTCAAAGAAACGCTGCCTTGGGCGATCGCAGTCAGTACTGAAAAAGCGCGTTCTGAAGGTATTATCAATCCAGTTTTGTTAGAAGTCAAACGTCAGTTCAAAGGACAAATTAGTGTCTTTTCGGGTGAAGAGTTCAGCGTGCAGCCAGAGGTTGATTTGACGGGTTATGTTGATTTTCTCATTAGTCGCTCTCCAGAGCAGTTGTTTATTAAGGCTCCTGCGGTGGTTTTGGTGTCAGCGAAGAAAGAAGACCTTAAACCAGCACTGGGACAATGTTTAGCCGAGATGGTGGCAGCTCAACGCTTTAATCAACAGAAGCAGCAGCCGATTTCAACTATTTACGGAACGGTAACGAGTGGTACAGTTTGGCGGTTTCTTAAACTAGAAGGGCAAACTGTTACGATTGACCTGACCGATTATCCACTGCCACCAGTTGAGCAAATTTTGGGCAAACTGGTTTGGATGGTGCAAAATGGCTGATGCAGGCGATCGCCTGTCTTACAATGGGAATCTGTTTTCTGGCGATCACATTGCCACCGGATGGAGCTTGTGATTGCTTCTCTTTCCTTCGCAACGCACGCGAACGAGACGCTCCGCGAACGTTGCACTCGCAATGACGTTTTATCTGGCAAGCTGATATTAATCCGGCGATGCACAATTTTTCACTTGGCTTTTACTTGATATCGTCGCACAGATGCTTGTCGCTCTCATTCAAATTTGGGTTATTCTGCAAATAATCATGCAGCCAATTGCAACCCCGTACCAATAATTGGTCTAAATTCTCTACAGGCCACAACGACGCTGTGTTGTCATCTGGTGTCGTGGCAATGGTTTTGCCGTCCGGACTGAAACTCACACTTCTGACCCAGCCTTTACGCTCATTGATTTCTTGGAGCAGTTGCCCGTTGAGTGTCCACAACCGCATAGTGTTGTCCTCCGATCCCATAGCGATGGTTTTGCCATCTGGGCTGAAACTCACACTTAACACCTTACCTTGCCGTTTGAATTCTCGGAGTAGCTGCCCTTGTAGGTTCCACAACCGCGCTGTCTTGTCCTCGGATGCTGTAGCAATTGTTTTGCCGTCCGGGTTGAAACTCAGACCTCTAATCGGGCCTTGATGCCCTTTGAATTCTTGGAGCAATTGTCCTTGCAGGTTCCACAACCGCGCTGTCTTGTCCTGTGATGCCGTGGCGATGGTTTTGCCGTCTGGGCTGAAACTCACACCCCTAACAATGCCTTTATGCCCTTTGAATTCTTGGAGCAGTTGCCCTTGCAGGTTCCACAACCGCGCTGTCTTGTCCTTTGATGCCGTGGCAATTGTTTTACCATCTGGGCTGAAACTCACACTATAGACACTGCCTTTATGCCCTTTGAATTCTTGGAGCAGTTGCCCTTGCAAGTTCCACAATCGCGCTGTCTTATCGTCTGATGCCGTAGCGATGGTTTTGCCGTCCGGGCTAAAACTCACAGCCCTAACAATGCCTTGATGGCCTTTGAATTTTTGGAGTTGTTGCCCTTGCAGGTTCCATAACCGTGCTGTCTTGTCCTGTGATGCCGTGGCGATGGTTTTGCCGTCCGGGCTGAAACTCACACCCCAGACCCTAAGTTGATGCCCTTTGAATTTTTGGAGCAGTTGCCCTTGCAGGTTCCATAACCGCGCTGTCTTATCATCTGATGCTGTAGCAATGGTTTTTCCGTCTCGGCTGAAACTCACATCTCTAACCCAGTCTTGATGCCAGAATTTTTGGAGTTGTTGCCCTTGCAGATTCCACAACCGCACTGTGTAGTCAGATGAACCGGTAGCAATGGTTTCGCCGTCTGGGCTGAAACTTACACTTAAAACACTGTCTTCATGCCCTTTGAATTCTCGGAGCAGTTGCCCTTGCAGGTTCCACAACCGCGCTGTCTTGTCCTGTGATGCTGTGGCGATGGTTTTACCGTCGGGGCTAAAACTTACATCCCTGACACTATTTTGATGCATGAATTCTTGGAGCAGTTGCCCTTGCAGGTTCCACAACCGCGCTGTCTTGTCTTGTGATGCTGTGGCGATGGTTTTACCGTCCGGGCTGAAACTCACATTTAAGACATTGTGCCGATGCCCTTTGAATTTTTGAAGTTGTTGCCCTTGCAAGTTCCACAACCGTGCTGTCTTGTCCTCTGACCCTGTGGCGATGGTTTTACCGTCTGGGCTAAAACTCACACTTAAGACTTTTCCTTCATGCCCTTTGAATTCTTGGAGCAATTGCCCTTGCAGGTTCCACAACCGTGCTGTCTTGTCCTCTGATGCCGTGGCAATTGTTTTACCATCCGGGTTAAAGCTCACATCCCTGACAATGCCTTCATGTCCTTTGAATTCTTTAAGCAGTTGCCCTTGCAAGTTCCACAACCGCGCTATCTTGTCATCTGATGCCGTAGCGATGGTTTTGCTATCTGGGCTGAAACTCACACCCCAGACCCTGCCTTGATGCCCTTGGAACTGGTTACGTTCTTTAATTTGATTGAGAATACTATCCAAAGCAAAAATAGGGCTGACAGTTGGATATTTATTTAAAGGGCGACCATCTTTTACCAGACTTTTCAAATCTTTACTAGTCTGCACTGCTAACACCAGCGATTCTAACTCCGTATACTCAAATTGTCTTAAAGCATTAACTCCCACCCGTTCTAGTCCTGTTCCTTCTTCTACTTCTTTTTGTATCATTTCTAGTTCCTGCGCTTTAAAAACCGCATAAGCATAGCCAATACCTGCTACTACTAATAGAGCTACAGATAAACCAGAACTAATTGCTAACCTCTTATGCCCTTGCTGAATTTGCTTGTCCGCTTCCCTTTTAGCATCAGCTAATATTTGTCTTGCTTGTTGTTCCCGCTTTAGTTCTTCTTGAGTTAGCTTCTGTTGTTTGCGAACTTTTTCTAATTCTGCTAACAACTCACTTCCCTGCTGTTGGCGAATAAACGATACAAGATAATCATGTACTAATTGATAACGATCGGCTGGCGATTCTGGCAAGAGCAATACTAACCTTGATGCCACAAAAATGTCTAAAACCAAATCGAGTTTATGAGCTTCTGCTGCTAAATCTGCAATTAACTCAGCACGAGTCTTCAAGGGACGAGTACCATTTTCGTCTGTAAGTAAATATAAAACCAGTCGTGCAACCTGTTCATTCTCCGTACCGCAATCATAAATGACTTCTTCTAAAAATCGCTCAACTAGTTTTTCTTTAGTACCAAACTGACGATACTTTTCTAAAGTTGTAATTTTATCAGTTTGCAATTGCGTCCCCATAATTTGCAACTCAATGGGACGTACTTCACTTAAATCACCTGCTAAATCCTGTACAAATTCATCAATCAGCGCAGGTTCTAGATAGAATTGAGAACGTGCTGTTAAACTCTGTACAACTGCCTTGGCATCGGCTGGAGAAAAATTACCCAAATAATAGCGAATATTTTTATCAAGAATATTATTATTAATTACACTTAAATCAAACAAACGGTCTAACTCTAATAAATAATGTAAATAATCTTCCCGTAAAGATAGAACAATCTTAATAAAAGGAATATCTAGACAGACTCGCAAAAACTCATAAAATATTCGCCTTTGACCTTGGTCTGGATAAACAAAGAAAAACTCCTCAAACTGGTCAAACATTAAAACTGTCAACAAATTTCTGTCAGCATTTTTCCGTAATTGTTCTAAAATAGCTGCTGAATAATCAAGATTAACAGATAATTGATTACCTCTAACTTCCTCAAAAGCTCTAGCTAAACTCTGCCCTAACATTCCTACCCAATCTGTATAAACTCGCAATAAAATAGGTAACGCATCGCGCTCACCAATTGGTTGCTGTTGCAGTGCCGGAATTAATCCACCTTGTAAAATAGAACTTTTCCCTACTCCTGACTGACCGTGAATTACAGTCAATTTATGCTCAGTCCCGCCGATTCTTTCTCGCAACCGCTTAACATCTTGTCCTCGACCAGAAGCAGCAATTTCTTGAGCAATGGTTTCTGAGTTTTCAGCTTGCAACTGCGTAGAATTAATTGCCTGTCGCTGAGGATTAAGATAAGATGCACCAACGAAGGCGCGAAAACCATACTGTTGTTCTATTTGTAGTCGCTCTTGCTTAATATTAAAAGCTTCTAGATATTCACCTTGCTCGAAGTAAAGTAAGCGTAACCTTTCTAATATAGATATATATAATTGTGGATTGTATTGGTGATTGCTTTCATTTTTTGCAACTTCTAAATTAGCAATTGCTGCTTGAACTTCACCTAAACCCTGTTGCGATTTAGCTAAAATAAACCGAGATAAAGTAAATTCATATGATTGTAAATTAGATATCTCACCTAATATTTGTAATGCTTGTCCTGCGAGTCTATTAGCTTCATGCCATTGTGACTGCTCTAAGGCTACCTCTGCCAAAAAACCATAATCTTTAGCTAATTGCAACAACGTACCATAATTTTGATGTAGCCGCAGAGATTTTTCCACAAGGCTTTGCAACTCTAACCATACTTGTAAATATCGTAGTACTTCACATAGTTTAGTAATATGTTTTGCAACTAAATCCGAACGTTGTGCTTGCTCAAAGATATCAATTGCTTGCTGAAGGTAATTTCTAGACTCTTGCCAATAACGTTGATTTTCTGCTTGATTTTTTTCAGCTTGGCGATTATAAACTAAAGCAATATTAACAAGTAAAATACCTTGTCGTTCTAAAAAATTACTTTGCTGCCAAATACTTAAACTTGTTTGATAATGTCCTAAAGCAGAATCTATGCGGTCATATAAATAATCATTTAAGCCAAGTACAAATTCTAAACTTGCTTGCAGTACTGGTTCTAATACTTCTTCACGACTATGCAAATCTTGACGAGCTGTTTGTAGTTCCTGGCATATTTGGAAACTAGGTGTTACATCACCAGCAAAGATTTCATCAGTTTTTTGCTGGATAAAGTTGACTAATTCATCTGTAGGGTTTTCAAACTCAATGATACTCGCCCAATTTTCTAAATCAGTTGCTAAACGAATAAATTTTTGCAGAATTAAATCATTAACCCACAACAATATTGGAAACGGGAAGTTTTTTCTAAATTCCTCCCGTACTTGATTAGCCGAAGTCAAAACTATGTCAACATCTTTGACTGACTCAAAACCAAAAACCATCAATGCAGGTGGCTGTTCATCTCCCAATTGCTCGCGTATATTTGTGTAAAGCGTTTTAACTGATATAGGTAAAGTAATTTCACGTATGCGTACAGGAGAGATTTGGTGCAGTCGTTCCACCATGCGCTGACGTAAATCAGCATAATTACAACGCAACAAAATCAGCGAAAATTCTCCCTGAGAAAGGGTAATTGTTCGCACGAGAGTTTGTAACGAACGCTCATTGTTAGGTGCTAAATTTTCTAGTTCTTGCTGATTACTCATAACATGGCATTGCTGATTTTGAGTATGAATTTACTCTCACGTAAAGGCGCAAAGATAAGAGTTTTAAACAGTCGATTTGGGAATTTCATATTTCAATTCAGCAACGCCCATAACATAGATGATTTACCTTATACTAGCTAACTTCAAGTCAGTAGCGACTAACCTCAAGTCCGTAGCGACTACTCTCAAGTCAGTAGCGACTAACCTCAAGTTAGTAGTGGCTATTCTCAAGTTAGTAGTCGCTATTCTCAAGTCAATAGCGACTAACCTCAAGTCAATAGCGACTAACCTCAAGTCAGTAGTCGCTATTCTCAACTCAGTAGTGGCTATCTTCAAGTCTAAAGCCGCTAAGTAGCCGGACAGAATTAATTACACACTGTCATTGCGAATGGAGCGAAGTGAAATGAAGCAATCGCAAGGGCTGTGATTGCTTCGCTTCGCTCGCAATGACTGCTCCTACTGCCGATTTATAACCTAAATTCCTTGGCTTCAACCAAAATTGGATTGATATCAAACCAAGAACCATCTTCATCACGGTATTCAAATACAAACATACTGCGAAGCAAAAGTTCGTATCTTTCATGACCTCTTAAGCTTTTTTCTTGGGCTACTTCACGCAATACTTCCCATTCATCAGCAGTAATTGCTAAAGTTAACTCGTTACGACGTTGTTTTATCACTCTACTGACGCACTCTTGCGACAGGGGTGGGTCTTCTTGCTGAAGACAACGAAATAATAACATCAGCAAATTTCGTAAATGACCCCCGCTAACTAAGCACAGCCTTTCTAAAGTATCAGGACTATCAAAAACCTCAGTAATTAAATGCTGGCTTTGTTCCCAACTAACACCAGGAAAAGCCCTAGTCATAACCATTTGTTGCAGTAGCGTAATTCCTTGGGAAAATTGCGAACCATCTTGTAGTTGCACGGGAACCATCGGCAAAACCTTGGGGTCTACGCCAAACCGATTTGTTAACCTGCCTAAAGCATTAGAAAAAATCAACACTAAGGGAATAGTATAAACAACATGACAATTTAGTTGATTTAATTGTTCGCCACGTTCCACAAATAAATATTCTGGTTGGTAATAACCGGAAGGCTTCAAAGAATTATCAACTCGGTCAAGATTATCGACAATTACCACTAGTCCTTTTTTACCTTGCTGCTTGAGTTTTTCTCTGGCAGGTTTGAGCAATTCTTTGTTGATTGATTCTAAAATGCCATTAGTGCGTGGCTCTAAATATTGTCGCAATTGGCTGCGAAGTTTGGGACTGTCTTTAGTTTTGGCAGTGATTTTGGCAATACCCACAGACAATTGAGCCTCAACGCCAATATCTACAGGTGTTTGCAAAAATTCAGAAATTTCATCAAATAGATTTTTAAAATAACCTGGTTTCAGGTTAATTTTTATTGCTTCCAGACTTTGGCTGACTTCACGGGCTACTGCCAGTAAAATATCTGTAACATCAATATCTGCCATATCCAAGCTTTGGCTAGACTCAAAATAAACCACATGAAATCCCTGCTGTTCTAACTCTGCTTTCAGGCGCAGTAATTCAGTAGACTTGCCACAGCCGATATGTCCGGTAAATAATTGACAGGTAGGTTCTTCTGGTGAAAGGCGGGTGATAGTTCGTCCAAGTTCCTCAATAATCTTGGCACCACGCACTTGGGAAAAATCAATATAATACTGCCTATCTTCCGGTTTGCTGACAACCAGAGTCTTGGCAGGGTTGCAAGCCTGAAAAAACCTGACTAAATCTAGTTTCATCACAAATCACCCGAAATCAGCTTGACACTCTTGCCCATTCCAGTGATTATACAGACGGCAAAGCCGCGATTTCGGATAATCTACCTCATAATTCCTAATAATATGTTCGGTTAAGATATGAAACGCGATAAATCGCCGTCTCTACAAAAAATTGATTGTTGTAGAGACGGCGATTCATCGCGTCTTTTCAATGTATTGTAATTTCATGTAATTTAATCAACTAATCATCTTCTCTAAAGCAGTTTGCAAATCTTGAGTTAATTCGCTCGCAGCTTGTCTAACAGCCTGGCGATCGCCTTGAGATTTTTCCCAACGTTCAGTAACAGAAATTGGTTCTCCCACGGTGATTTTTGCCCGTCGCAAACCTAACCGGGGTCGTCCCGGAAGTGTGGTATCTTTAATTCGAGAAAGCATATCAAAAATTAGCAAAGCTGTTTCCGCAAACTTGTCTGCTGTCGGTTTTTCTTGCATATAATTTGCGGTGACTGCAACAAAACTTTCCACTATCCGCATGTGCCGCATTCGCAAGTCTGCTTCTTGGGCAATCCAGTCTGCTAAACCGCGTTTCAGAGGTGGTAAATTATTAATATCTGGCAAATCTTCGCGGTAAATATAATTCCAACCAGCTTCTTCCAAACGCCGACAACGGTCAATGAAGTTTCCCTGTGGTTGAACTCCAAAATAGTGTTCGGCAACTTGTAATGACTTATCTAATAGCCGATGGAGTCGAGCAATTAATATCTGATTTTTACTTGCAGATTCATCAATTGAAATCGTCTTAGGGATGTCTTGATGATAGAAACGACGATAAAATTCTTCCATTTCTGTAATTAGATATTCACCCAGACGACAGATGCGTTGATCATAAATTTCTTCACCATCGCCTTGAGTAATTTCCATCATAGGTAAGCCACTATCAGCTTCCAATTTACTCAACAACCAATCTAATTTTGACCAAGGTGGCTGGTCATAAGAATACTGAATGGCGATCGGTAAAATTAAAACTGTCTCAGAACGCTTGGCTTTTTGCAAATCTTCTACACACCAAAATCCCATTTGGGAAACACCAGGTTCCAGTGGACTAACAATGCCACTATGACCATTAGTACCGCCTTCGGGTGCCACTGCGATCGGCAGTTTACCATTAGCAAACAACTCCCGCGCTGTTTGGATAGCTTGGCGGTCTAGTCGTCTCCCGCGACGAACTGGCACACCCCCTACCTGTGAAAACAACCAACCCAGCCAATTTCCAGCCCAAACCGTCATACCCCGGTCATAAAGAAAATAGCTGTGAGTAGGGTGTTGCAACTCAATATTTTCCTGACGGGCAATCTTTGGCAAAATCCAAGAAAGCAAATACAGCATACATAGCGGATCTTCCACCTCTGGATGGCGAAATGCCAATAAAAAGCGAATTTTCCTAGCCTGGAATTGTTGATAAAGTCCAGCCAATACCTCAACATTCTCAGCTTCAATCTTGACAATACCAGCTGGTAACCAAGGTCGAGTCCGGAATCGTAACACTATTGGAAGTAACCACCGAAAAATGTACAGTACCGATGGTTTAAACTGTTGGGGAATAAATTTCAGTGGTAGTTGAGTAGATTGAATTGATCTAGGCAAGTCGCTTTCCAGATTGTATTTTTAGCGATTGTACCAACTTTTGCATAGACGCAAAGTCGCTAGTTGTCAAAATATTTTTTACTTTTAATTGATTATTTTTACTTTTTTATGCATTTCAATCAAATCCCCAAATTTATTTCTGAGGATTATCTGATTAGTTGACAAGTTAAAGTTTTTTAGGTTTTGTCAACAGCCAGTATCAAAGAATTCAAAAAGCTGAGAAACTGCTCAAAATAATGCCGACTAAAAAACTTCCAAACCCTGACTGTATTCGTCGTCACAACACTCCACGACGGATAAAGAATCAGCTATCATTAATATTTAGATACTTAATCATAGATTTTTGCAGCCATAACCACTCAAGAGCCTAAGCAAAGACTCTTAAATAGTAAATATTTACTATAATCCCATTCGTAATTCAGCCAAACGCTGCCGCGCTTTGGCATCAATCGCATTAGCTAAAAATCTACTCTTTGATTGTTTGCGTGTATGATATTTTTGTCGCATTCGACAGACAGTAGCTTCCACTTCGCCACAAAGTTGTTGTGCCGACAACCATTCAGCCCCATATCCTTGTATCATTAGCTGCTGCGCTCGATCTGATGTGGCAACAATCACACGAGAAATCAAAGATTGAGCTATTTGCTGACGAAAAGAGGCACAAGATTTTTCAATATAAGTATCTGCTGTTTGCCCAAAATCAGTGTAATAAACAGATAAAAGCTCTGTAATGATTTCTTTACTACTAGAAGAATTTTGATATTGGGCATCAAAAACTATTTGAGTTGCATAACCTTGAAACGCACTGTAATCAGCCATCGCTTCCACAAGTTGGTTGCGTGCAACCTCTAGTCCAACACTATCACGACTTTTTTTTAAGCAAGGCCAAGCGCCTATTATATTGTAGCCGTCTACTAACAAAACGGCCTGGAGTAACGAACGGGGCATGGTTATTTAATCACAATTTTCTAGAGTTAGCAAAATTCATTCATAATTTTTATAATACTTGATACCCTATATGTAACACTATGTTACATAAGACGAAAAATACTATAGCTTTATAAAACTGACCTTAAGACAGAGGTACTAACAAAAAACGCACCTTTATTAAAAGGCGCGTTTTATTTAAGCGGTGCTGAGTAATAAATGAGAAATAAGGACTGGATAAACTATTAATTACCGATTACCAATTACCAATACCCAATGCCTCACTGACCACTCCATCAAGAAGCTTCAGTGTGCATTTGCATCAGATGTTGTTTAAGGCGTTGGGCTTCACCCCTATCCACAACAGAACCTTTTTCTAATAAAAAAGCACCGTCACAGTAATTTAACTCGTTTAATCGATGGGTTACCCACAGAGCTGTGATACCTCGACTTTTGACGAGGCGGCGGACACCAGCAACTAAATCCAACTGACTATCTGGGTCTAATAATGCAGTGGGCTCATCTAATAATAAGACTTCACAGTGACGCGCAAGCGCACCTGCGATCGCCACTCGCTGTTTTTGTCCCCCAGAAAGTGCATATATGGGGCGTCGTTCTAAGGTCAGTAAATTCACCGCCCTTAACGCCTCCTCAACCCTGAATCTCACAGCAGCAGGTGCTAACTTTTCCTCCACCAACCCAAAAGCCACATCAGCCCCTACTGTTGGCATTACCAGTTGGTGATCCGGATTTTGGAAGACAAAGCCAACGGGTTGCAAAACCCCAATTTCACCAGACTCAGGAGCTAATAATCCCGCTATTAGTCTCAGTAACGTTGATTTTCCGCTACCGTTTGTACCCAAGAGCATCCAAAATTCACCCTTGGGAACTTCTAAAGAGCAAGATTTAACAACTTTCTCTCCATTTGCCCAACTGAAGTTTAAATCTTTGACCTCGATGCCCACTTGAGACATTTGTCAACCTTGGTTACTCACCAGCAAGAGCGAAAAAGCCAGGTGGTCTACCACTAGCAGTGGTTACACCATCTTTTTGAACAATCTGCACTCCAGAAATTTCACTAGCACGAACAGCAATTTTCTTCTCTGTTTTCCCCTCGCACTTTAGCTCCACTATGTCAGGATTGCCAGAACGTATCGCTGCCAAAATTAGCTGATAGACAGCCTCAGCATCCTCTGCTGACTTACGTTGTACTGAAATTGGGAAAGCAGTGTTTCTGATGCTTAAGTCGATGGTAAACATTTAGCGTTAATCGAATTTAACTGTAGCACTCATTTTAGCGTCAGCTGAGTGATTCTAGGGAAAAGGGTATTGGCTACTGGGTACTGGAGGTGTGGAGGGGTGGGAAAAAGAATGGTGAAACAAGGGGAAAGACTTGTTGCAATTTATCTGGTTGTCTGGTTATCTCCCATTTCCCAGTTGGTGAGCGTACCCCTGCTCTTAACCAAGGCTGGGCGTAGCGTCTGGTAGAGAAGTCGAACCAGATCTCCCTTATCTGCCAGTCCCTAATCTCTATCTAAAGTTAAATTTTATGACAAATACTCTAGAAAAATTAGAGATTTGCACTTAATATGATTAAAGGTTAGTAAAAAATTGTAAACTAAGTTAAGAACTTAGTTAACTTTCTGCATTATGGAAGGCTTCTAAATAGTTATCTATAATACAGATACAACCTGTACTTATAAGATTTGGAGATTTGCTCTAATGACCATCGCAGTTGGACGCGCCCCGAGTAGAAGAGGGTGGTTTGACGTAGTAGACGACTGGCTCAAGCGCGATCGCTTTGTATTCGTAGGTTGGTCAGGATTACTACTATTCCCTTGCGCTTACCTAGCACTAGGCGGTTGGCTGACAGGCACAACGTTCGTCACCTCTTGGTATACCCACGGTTTAGCCTCCTCCTACCTGGAAGGCTGTAACTTCTTAACAGTTGCAGTATCGACACCAGCAGACAGTTTAGGACATTCGCTATTGCTGTTATGGGGGCCAGAAGCCCAAGGCGACCTCACCCGTTGGTTCCAATTGGGTGGGTTGTGGCCATTCGTAGCCCTGCACGGAGCCTTCGCATTGATTGGCTTCATGTTGCGGCAATTTGAAATTGCCCGGTTAGTAGGAATTCGTCCCTACAAYGCCCTAGCATTTTCAGCCCCAATCGCGGTATTTGTCAGTGTATTCCTGATGTATCCCTTGGGACAAGCGTCTTGGTTCTTTGCTCCCAGCTTTGGTGTCGCCGGAATCTTCCGTTTCATTCTATTTGTCCAAGGTTTCCATAACTTTACTCTCAACCCCTTCCACATGATGGGGGTAGCAGGTGTATTGGGTGGTGCGCTATTGTGTGCGATTCACGGAGCCACCGTGGAAAACACCTTGTTTGAAGACGGTGAAGCAGCTAACACCTTCCGGGCATTTAATCCGACTCAATCAGAAGAAACCTACTCAATGGTGACGGCAAACCGTTTCTGGTCACAGATATTCGGTATTGCGTTCTCTAACAAGCGCTGGCTGCACTTCTTTATGTTGTTTGTGCCAGTAACAGGCTTGTGGATGGCAGCGGTTGGTATTGTCGGTTTGGCACTCAACCTGCGGGCTCAGGCTTGTGGTTGGCGATATGTTGACACAACTGAGATTAAATAATCAATCTCCTTGACATCAGCCAAGCAGGTGTTAATCCTCCATTCTCCAGTTATCTCCCACCTTTTAGTGGGAGATTTTTTCTATTTATGGTTAATACTCTAAATTTATGTGTTATCTTAGAAAAAGGTTATAAACCCAGAGCAAAATGCTCTGCCTTTTGAGACTAAGACCGCTTAGGCAACAAGGAGGTGATGCCCATGATAGAAAGTAGTAAAAGTATGGGTCATCAGGTTGCAGTTAGCCGGCTGTGTGCCGGGGCTGTTCTCTAAAAGTTAGCCTTAGTCATCTTGAGAAGACTAAGTTAGCTCAAGTAGCTAGGCGAGCTAGGAGTTCCTTCCGGCAGTCTGGTTGCAACCTGAAGACCCGCTAGACCGCTTTGACTTAGATCACCCGATCTAAATCAGAGCGGATAGTTTTTTATGGGTAATTTTTGTTTAAGGTAACTCCGCAGAATAAATTATCTAATTTCTGAACTTCAGCTAGGACTTTTGTGTCCTTGCGAAGGACTTCCCTACCCCAAAACGATGGGATATGTTTTTATTTGTCAGTCCCTAATCGGTGATTGCTTTTGAAAACTCAGATACCATCACATTATAGTTTTTTCAAAAGTTGAAGAATAATTCAAAATCAATATAGAGAAGGATTGAAAGTGTTCGGTTTGTTCTTATTAACCGCCAAATTCAAAGTTTGAGTATGGTGTTTGAGAGTTTATTCATCCGCTATTTTAAATTTAATACCCAACTGAACTCTGATGAGTTGCACTTTTATAGTTTATTGCTCCCGAACCTTATGCGTCCACAATCAAACGGGTTTGGTTTAATAATGCCCAAGATGTAACCAAATATATAGCTGTAAGTTTTTCAAGATAGCACAATTACTAACTGAAGCAGAAATTGAATAACGGGCAAAGCTTATTTTAGGTTGGGGAGTTGAGGGGGCAAAGTTACAGACTACCTGTAAATTTGAGGATTTTATTCAAGCAATTGAATTTGTCAATCAGCTAGTGGAACATGTTGAGTCATTAGGGCATCATCAAGATCTAGAGATTTCTGACAATTAAGTCAAGATTACACTCACAATCCATGATGCAGGTGGGTTGACACAAAATGACTTTGATCTTGCCTGGGTGATTTTTGCGATTGCTAAGCGATTGCTCTTGACATGAGGTTGGACATAGCGTATTCAACATCGGAGTATTGGAAAATTTTAAATGCCTTATGCCCCATAAACAACACCCATTTCAAATCCTTGATTTTTAGTTACTCATGTATGAGCCTGATTGATTTTTGCTCTTGTGTTTGTTTAAACGATATTTTTGACAAACTTCGTTTAGCCGAGTAATTAGGCTACAGATGGTGTACAACTTCTAACTCTCAGGGCTACATGCAACATTGGATTTCTGCTTATAAGCTACTAAGTGTATAAAACCTTTATCAATTTAGCGAAGCTAAAATTAATCAATGCCTGAAACCCTACTCCCTACGTGAATATATAAATGGCTGATGTGTGACAGTTATTAAGGCGATCGCTCCAATCTTGCCATTTAAACCAGATGTTTTATAATATTTTGATATAAGGATATGTTTTTGCATAAGTTAATCACATCAAATTTTAACTGCAAGTTAATCGTTTATTAGCTTTGTGAAAACTAAAATCGTAATGGGGGTAACTATGCCTCATCTACAGGTTTCAATAAGATGTTGCATTTTTAAGAATTAGGTGCAAGCAACCCAATTATCTATACAAGGTGTGAGGAGTAAAGAAAAGATGTCTAATCTCTTATGGAAAACCTTAATGGTTAGTCCAGCAGTTTTGGGAGCAACATTACTAGTTTCAACAACAGCAATTGCGGCTCCAAATACAACCACTGAAGTATCACCAGCTGAACAACCAGGTGTCACTCAAGTTGCCCAACAGCCAGAAATATTGGCTCAAACAACCTTAGACCAGATTAACCGCTATAGTAACGAAGGCAACCAAAATAACTCTCAGTCTCAAGTAACATCAGTTTCCCAATTTTCTGATGTCCAACCCACAGACTGGGCATTCCAAGCATTACAGTCCTTAGTTGAGCGCTATGGTTGTATTGCAGGTTATCCAAATTCTACTTATCGCGGTAACCGAGCTTTGACCCGTTATGAATTTGCCGCTGGTTTAAATGCTTGTTTGGATAGAGTTAACGAATTGATTGCCACAGCAACAGCTGACTTGGTAACCAAACAAGATTTAGCTACCTTGCAGCGGTTGCAAGAAGAATTTTCCGCAGAATTGGCAACCTTACGCGGTCGGGTAGATTCCTTAGAAGCGCGTACCGCTGAATTAGAAGCAAATCAGTTTTCCACTACCACCAAACTAGTTGGTGAAGCTGTTTTTGCCGCTAGTGATGCGTTTGGTGGGAACACTGGTGACGCTAACAACACTGTCTTCCAAGATCGCGTACGTTTAGACTTGCAAACCAGCTTTACTGGTAGAGATGTACTGCATACCCGGCTTGCCGCAGGTAATGCAACACCCTTTGCACTAGTTGACAATGCTGGTAACGATATCAATACCGCTGAAGGTACACAAACATTTCAAGTCGGTGCTGGCGATGGCAACAACAGCGTCAAGATAGACCGATTGACTTATGAAGTTCCCATAGGTCCAGCCCAAGTTTACCTCGCGGCTAGTGGTGGACGACACAGCCATTATGCTGCCGTCAACAACCCTTACTTTTTCGACCAAACCGACGGTGGTAATGGTGCTTTGTCTACCCTTGCTTCTGAAAGTCCCATCTATCGAATTGGTGGTGGTGCGGGTATAGCGCTCAATCTGCCCCTTGGGAAAGGTGGTGGCATTCTGGGAAATAGCTCAATCACTGCGGGTTACTTGGCATCACAAGCTAACAATCCTGGTCTTAATTTAGGTCTGACCGACGGTGACTATGCTGCTTTAGGACAGTTGAACTTTAGCGTTGGCGATCGCTTAGCTTTAGCCGCTACGTATGTCCACGCATATAATGGAGCTGGCGGTAATTTATTCAACTCTGGTTCTATATCTAACCCAGAGATTGTTGCAGTCGGTACTCAACAAGCTAACACTTTAGTAAATGCAAGTTCCAGCAATTCATACGGTGTGGAGGCTGCGTTTAGACCCAGCGACAAACTTTCAATTAGTGGCTATGTCTCTTACCACGATGTCACAGGCTTTGGTGTAAATGATGATTATACAGCTTGGAGCTATGGTCTTGGGGTAGCCTTACCTGACTTCGGTAAAAAGGGTAACGTTTTGGGTCTTTTTGCTGGTGCAGAACCTTATTCGCGTAACCGAGCAGTTTTTGCTGGTACTGGTAATGATGTACCTTATCACTTTGAAGGTTTCTACAAGTATCGCGTGTCAGATAATGTTTCAATCACCCCAGGTGTAATCTGGTTGACCTCTCCTGGTCAGAACAGTGCTAACGACGATGCAATTATCGGTACACTGAGAACGACTTTCACCTTCTAGAGTGTTGACAATCTGCTAAAAATTTAATAATTTTGCTCCCCGCCATTAGGTGGGGCTTTTTATTGTTAATAGGAGCAACAAATAAACCCCAGTCGTTAACCGGAGTATACTATAAAAGTCAGGAGTTGTAAGTTAGGAGTTGTGAGTTAAAAATAAAAAACTTCTAACTCTGCCAATTTTAGATTCTGGATTGTACCTTTGGTGCGCTGACAGTGCAACTTGGATTTTACATTGAAGAAAAAATCTAAAATCTAAAATCTAAAATTGAATCACTCCTAACTCCTAACTCCTAACTTATTATTGCTTGTGGAACTATCATGTAAATCTGAATACGCAATTCTAGCTTTATTAGAGATAGCCGCCCATTACGAAAGTGGTGAACCTTTGCAAATTCGAGAAATTGCACTACAACAAAACATACCTGATCGCTATTTAGAACAGCTATTAGCAACCTTGAGGCGTGGAGGTATAGTCAAGAGTCAGCGTGGCTCAAAAGGTGGTTATTTATTAACTAGAGAACCTCGAAAAATTTTCCTTTTCGAGATTTTAGAATGTTTAGAAGGTTTAGAGGTGAAGGCGTGTGAGGAAAACCTTAATGCTAAAAAAGTAGACAGTTCGGTTATAGAAGAAATTTGGCAAGAAGCAAGTTGCGCCGCAAACTCAGTGTTACAAAAATATACGCTTCAGGATCTTTGTGAAAAACGAGATTCGCGGCGGCAGTTAGATATGTACTACATTTAGTCAGTCATTGGTCATTTGTCCTTTGTAAATAACTAATGACAAATGACCAATGACCAATGACAAATAAATAACTAAGGACTAAATTATGCGAATTGCTCGTAACATTACAGAATTAATTGGGCGTACACCTTTAGTACAGTTGAACCGGATTCCGCAAACTGAAGGGTGTGTTGCTGAAATTGTGGTGAAACTGGAAAGTATGAACCCATCAGCATCGGTTAAAGACCGAATCGGGGTAAGTATGATCGCTGCCGCCGAAGAGGAAGGGTTAATTACTCCTCTTAAGACAGTATTGGTAGAACCCACCTCTGGAAATACTGGAATTGCTTTGGCAATGGTAGCAGCAGCTTTGGGTTACCGTCTAATTTTAACAATGCCAGAGACCATGAGTGGAGAGCGACGGGCTATGTTACGGGCATACGGAGCCGAGCTGGAACTAACACCAGGAATGGAAGGAATGAGTGGGGCAATTAGCCGAGCGCAGCAGATAGTTAATAGTATGCCAAATACCTATATGTTGCAGCAGTTCCGCAATCCAGCCAATGCGAAAGTGCATCGAGAAGCTACAGCAGAGGAAATCTGGGAAGATACTGATGGACAAGTAGATATGATTGTGGCAGGAGTCGGCACAGGTGGTACGATCACTGGTGTAGCAGAAGTGATTAAAGCACGCAAACCTGACGCTAAAGCGATCGCTGTTGAACCAGCTAATAGCCCAGTTTTATCTGGAGGACGACCAGGGGCGCATAAAATCCAAGGAATTGGCGCTGGGTTTATTCCCCAAGTGTTAAAGCTAAAATTGATAGATGAAGTGATTACTGTCACGGATGAACAAGCGATCGCCTACAGTCGGCGTTTGGCAAAAGAAGAAGGGCTACTATCTGGAATTTCCAGTGGAGCAGCTTTATGTGCAGCAATTCGCGTTGCTCAACGTCAAGAAAATCGAGGACGTTTAATTGTTATGATTCAGCCTAGTTTTGGAGAAAGGTATTTAAGTACACCGTTGTTCCAAGACTTGGAGACCAAGTTAACCGCTAGCGTCAGCTAACGATAAATTGAATTAATGGTCAATTCTAAACACGTTTCTAACCATTACCAAACTCTCAAAGTTAGTCCAAATGCTAGCCAAGCGGAGATTAAGCAAGCTTATCGCCGTTTGGTGAAGTTGTTTCATCCTGACAGTAACCAGGAAACAGCTGACCAAGAGCAGATTATCCGTATCAATGCAGCCTATGAAGTTTTAGGCGACAACCAAAATCGCCGCAATTATGACCAACAACTGCAAGATAAATCTCAAAAATTAGATAGCGATCGCCAACAGCGTACAGCATCAGCGCAAAAACATTACCAAGCAACACGCAAAACAGGGCGCGACGCTGATGAGCAAGTCGAGGAATGGCTGCGTCGAGTTTATCAACGAGTAAATCGCCTGCTTTGTACCATTCTTTATTCTCTAGAAGAACAAATGGAGCAATTAGCTGCCGATCCCTTTGACGATGAATTATTAGATGAATTTCAGGAATACTTAAAAACCTGTCGAGAGGACTTGAAGCAGGCACAAATTACTTTTCGCTCCCTCCCCAATCCCCCCAGTCTGGCAAGAACAGCAGCTCATCTTTACTACAGCCTCGACCGAGTAGCAGATGGACTCGATGAGTTAGGTTACTTTCCTTTAAATTACGACGAGCGTTATTTACATACAGGTCATGAATTATTCCGTATAGCTACGAGATTACACTGTGAAGCCCAAGCATCTGTAAGTTAATGGGCATGGGGGAGCCAGTGTGATTCCGTCGCCTTGCGTCGGAAAGCAACTGGCGTCATTAGGCACTTGTACTGAGCGACTTACCTTGACTTGTGCCGAGCAAAGCCGAAGTATTGGTCATTGGCAAAGGACTAATGACAAAGAAATTTAGTTGCTGCTCACAAGAGTGGAAGGTTTAGAAAGTTAAAGTTTTGTGTCTAATATACTTATGAAATGCGTCATTAATCGCCGCGCTCAGTTTTGCGCCAGTCATCGCTACTGGTTGCAACAGCTGAGTGAAGCTGAGAATATTGAGAAATTTGGTGCTAGAGCGAAATTTCCCGGACAGGGACATAACTATGTCTTATTTATCTCACTTGGCGGAGAATTGAATGAATATGGCATGGTGTTGAATTTGTCAGACGTGAAACATCTGATCAAGCGGGAAGTTACAAATCAACTGGACTTGTCTTATCTCAACGATGTGTGGGCAGATTTTGAAGAAACTCTACCTACTACTGAGAATATTGCACGCATAATCTGGCAACGGCTAGCATCTCACTTGCCTTTAGTCCGCGTCCAGTTGTTTGAACATTCTCAACTTTGGGCAGATTATATGGGAGAGGGAATGGAAGCTGATCTCACTATCAGCACTCACTTTAGCGCTGGCCATAGGTTAGCTCCTAACATCAATCCAGAGAAATATGGTAAATGCACGCGTACCCACGGACACAATTATCATCTAGAAATCACTGTGAAAGGAAAAATTGACCCACGCACTGGCATGATTGTAGATGTAGATGCCTTGAAACGAGTAGTGGAAGATTATGCAGTGGAGCCATTGGATCACTCCTATTTAAACAAAGACATTCCCTACTTCGCCGAGATTGTTCCCACTACTGAAAATATTTCACTTTATATTAATAATTTATTGACTTCACCCATTCAGAAATTGGGCGTCGAACTGTACAAAGTTAGGTTATTTGAAAGTCATGAACTTTGGGCAGATTATACCAGAAATGGAACAGAAACTTATTTCACTGTCAGTACTTACTTTAGCGCCGCCCATCGACTCGCTGACCTCAGCCTCAGTCAAGAAAAAAATACCGAGATTTATGGTAAGTGTGCGCGTCCCCACGGTCACGGACACAACTATTACCTGGAAGTTACTGTCAAAGGACAGATTGACCCAACTACTGGGATGATTGTCGATTTAGGTGCTTTGAATCAGATAATAAAAGATTATGCGGTAGAACCATTCGATCACACTTTTATCAACGAAGACATTCCTTACTTTGCCAAAGTTGTACCTACTAGTGAGAATATCGCACTTTACATTAGTAACTTACTGCAATCGCCTATTCAGAAATTAGGAGCTCAGCTTTACAAAGTTAAACTATTTGAAAGTCCCAATAACTCTTGCGAAATTTACTGTATTGAGTCTGAGTCAAATTTAATTAGTGCAGTTGTGAATCAGCCAGTACTAGCACAACTTTAGGTAATTGATTGCATTGTATAGCATTCTTCTAAATCATATTTTAAAAATAGCGACGACGGGCGGTATGTCGCAAATAGCGATAAATGCTCCAGGCTAAAACTCCAAAAAAGAGATTTAGCGAAAAGTGAGTAAGTATAAACCACAATATATCTAGGTCAAAAAATTTTGATGGATTCAAAGGACTAATAGTCCTAACTAACAAAAACAGCCCAAAAATAGCATTTCCACCCAGCAAGAGGGCAAACAGCACTAAACTCCTCAGCCAGCAACGACGTTGAAGTGTATTGCCTGATATCAGCATAATAGGGGGTTTGCCTTGGACTTTTCGCAATAATTGTTCTAGTCGCCAAAACATCCACAATAGAAAGGGAAATAAACCATAACTCAAGAAACGTAGAGGTAGTGAGTAACGCCAGGCACTAGATAAGACATTAACTAGTGCATGACAAATTACAGAATTTAGCCAAGCCTGAATAATAAATTTATTGTCTCGATTTAACCTAGTCTTGGAAGAAATATAGATTCCCAAGGCATATCCCCAAGGTGCAGAGAACATAGCGTGAACTGGTGTACCGATAGTACGTTCAAAAATTGATGCTGTATCGTAGAAAAGGTAAATCCAGTTTTCTTCGGCAGTGAATCCAAGGGCAACAGCTATAGTGAAGAGGAAAACGCTAGAGTGAAGTAATCGATAAGAGCGTTGCAAATAGTAGGTTGGGACAACAACCGCAGCAAACTTGCAGCCTTCTTCAATTGGGGCTATTTCTACAAGCTGGCGCAAGGCTATACCAAAAAGCACAGACATGCAGCGACTTGTGGTCAGACATGGCCTGTGTTGCCAGTCTACAACCCAGTTGGCTACAATTTCAAAAATCCATTCCAGGCTCAGCGCTAAAATACCAAATATTGCCCCGATGAAAAAGAACATCAGCAACCTGAACGCAGGTGGGGCAAATGGTATCCGAAAAAAGTAGTAGCATAGCAGCAGCAAGGGTGGTATTGCTGCCCACAATAGTAGAGATAAATCAACCACTCACCTGAGCAATAATTGTACGGTGACGGTGGGTATTGTTAGTAATAGTGGGAGTTTGGAAACCTGCCTCAACAATAGCTTGCTCAATGTCCAAAGCAAAATATTCATCTAAATACGGTTCAGTACTTTTGAGCAAAGTCAAAATATAGGCTGGCATTTTTTTGTACACTTCAGATTTGGGATTCATGTCCATGATTGCCAAGTAGCCACCCGGACGCAGTACCCGCCGCATTTCAGCAAAAATTTGTCGGGTTGCGAATTGGGGTAATTCGTGGCACATCAGGAAAATAGAAACTAAATCAAAAGAGGCATCAGGTAGCCCGGTAGATTCCGCTTGGGCATGAAGCCAATTAATTTTAGCTTGGCGTTGCCCAGCGCGGTAGTTAGCAACAGCTAAAAAGTAGGGAGATAAGTCCAAGCCTGTAATTTTGGCATGGGGATAAATTTCTTGGATGGCAAAGGTACTCAAACCCACACCGCAGGCCAAATCTAGAATGTTTTGGGATTGATTGGGAAGTTGCGCTTTGAGGATATCATGATAACTTTGGCGGAGTTTAGCATCTCCTTTTGCTCCAGCATCTTGCCAAATTCCAGCATGGACAGTACGAGCAGCAACTTCTAACTCCCAAGCAGCTTTCCAACTGAGGTCTCCACCTTCGTAGGCGTGGAATGGCCGCAAGTAATATTCTGGGTAGAAAAGTTGGGGATTTTCTACTTGAGCTAAATCGGACTTCCAATCACGCGCCTGTAGCGTTTCGACTTCTTGCGTCCAAGGCACACCAATTCTCTCGGCACGTTTAATCATCATTTGTCTAGCTTGATGCTTGGCTAGGTTGGCCAAAGGCTGGATTGCCAGTATGGCATTCACCAAGCGGGAAGCGAAGCCAAGATTAGTGTTTACAGCAGCGGTCATAAATCAGTTTGCATTTAATAGCCTTTTCTACTTATGACATACTAGCTGGACGGCAGTCTAAAAATGAATTGAATTGTATAACGGCAGTCTGCCTCGTTTGGTTTACCCCAAGCAAAAAATATTATAGAAGGTTGACATTTGGAGACCAGCAAAGTTCTCAGAAGATGTGAATTATGCTGCGTTCCTATTTATATTTATCAGAAAATTTTATTCAAGACTGGTAAAATTTTGATACTTAGCAACATTTGTCTCAACAGGGATAGCAAAAAGCTGAGTGCCATCTATATACAGTAAGTTAAGCTTATTGGAGTCAAATATGGCCAGAGCAAGAAGAAGAGCAAGTGGCTTTTTAAGAGATTTTCAAGAATTTGCCCTTAAAGGCAATGTAGTTGACTTGGCGATCGCTGTGATCATTGGTGGTGCTTTTGGCAAGATTGTTACTTCCTTTGTTGAAGATGTGATCATGCCATTAATTAATCCCTTGGTTAGTTTTGCTGGCAAAGACTGGAGAACAATTACTATTGGTCCGGGAATCAAGATTGGTGAGTTTCTTGGGTCAATAGTTGACTTTGTAATCATTGCCTTAGTTTTATTTGTGGCAATTCGAGCCTTACAAAAATTTAAGAGACAAGAAGAAGTCGCCGATGAACCCTTGCCGGATCCTAACCTTGTAGCCCAAGAAAGATTGACTGGCGCGTTGGATAGACTCAATCAAACCTTGGAAACTCGGAATAATCAAGTTTTGTAAGTGGGGAGTGGAGATCAGGGAGCAGGGGAGCACAGGAGAATAATCAATATCCAATGCCCCATGCCCAATGCCCTACTTTGCAGTAGGCTTGAGTGCTAGCAGCATCTCTAATTCACTGGTGGATTTATCGGGGCTAGTGGCGGTGATCCCAAAACCACGAATGGAACTCAGGATGGTATTGGCATCAGAAGAGATGAAACTATTGACTAGGGGCACAGTTTTAGTTTTATCCATATCTAGGAAGAAATAGCCACCGTTGGGCTTTTGCAAAGAACCAGTAACGGCTTTGAAGGCGTCGCTACTGTCGAGAGATGGAGTCTTATGATCGGCGATCGCCTCAGCAATGGGGCCACCAACAGCTACAAATACAGTGTCTTGATCTAACCAACCGTGTGCCAATAAAGCTCCTTGGCGGGGGATTTGCCACTCAGTTACGTCTTTACCACCGATATTTCTGTTAGTGATATTAATTTGTTGGGTTTTGGCGAGGGTATCTAATTTTGTAAAGGTGGCTTCAGCAGTTTTGCKATCGCTAGTGTCAAATACTAAAGCACCTCCAAAACCAACACTCGCTAACACTCCTTGATTTGAGGGAATAGCACCTAAGGCAAATTCTCCATTCATCCAGCCAAAAACATCCTTATCCAAATCAATATTGACAAATTTCAATTGTCCGCGCACTTGTTCGAGAGCTTGCTTCAATTCTGGAGAATCTTTTGATTGTTCTACAACCGTTTCCCAACCATGGCTGATGCCATTTCCGCTAACCAAAGCAAAGGTATCATTGGGAAATTGCCCAATTATATTCCCAGGAGTTGATTGATACTGATATTTGATCAGTTGCGGATCTAAATTGGCGATCGCTTTGACTCGCACTCCCGCATCATCAACACCAACACCCGCTACCACAGATTTTACCTGCTTGAGTTGTGCCAGAGTTTGTGGAGGTAACTGGGTTGCTTGAGGATTTGTGGCTGCAAATTGCTGTACCAAGCCTGCATAGTCTGGTACATAAATTTGGGCAAGGCTGTTTTTTACATCCACTCCTTTGAGAATGCTGCTTGCACCTTCTTTATTAGCAAAAGATGACTGTCCTTTAAAGGTATCAATTGCTTTTTCTACAGCTTGCTTTTTTGGAGCTAATACTAAGTGACTATTATTTAAAACAACACTATACGTCGGTTTGCCATTTTCTGTAGTTTCAATAATTTTTTGACCTTGGTAGTCAGATTCTTGGAATTTAACGTCTTTTTGTGACTTCAATTTATTAGCAAAATTCAAAGCACTGATTTTATCCTTGATTCCGACTACTACCAAGATATTTGGTTCTGGCTGTACACTGGTCGGTGGATTGGGTGCGTTAGGCGGCAAATTTAGTTGTACGGGTTTGACACGATCTGGTGGTAGCACAGCAATCATCAGCCCACCAGCCCAGGGCTTGATGTCTTTTTCATAAGAAACGTTACTGTCACTGAATATTTGCTTATTTAAATCTTCTAGACGTTTTGCCACTAACTTTTGTGCTTCTGGAGTCCCAAACTGTTGTAACTTTGCCCAAGCTTGAGAGTCAGTAGTAATATAAGTTGCCATCAACGCTGTTGAAGGTACTACTTTCGCACTGCCTAGAGCATCTGTACTACCTCCAGAGGAACCTTTTAAATATGTATAAGCGGCGATACTTCCTCCTACGACTACAGCAGCACCAACAGCAGGAATGAGAAACTTTGATTTACTTTCAGGCATTCTTATTATCCTCTTTTGCTCAGATTGTCACCGAGATTTATACAAGTGTCATTGTAGAGTTTTCGGATTTATTAATAATTTTCACTCATCCATTGCTACTGGAGTTTAGACTAACGCATGGCAAAACGACTCAGTAGAACACTCGCTGACAAGCTAAACACCTGAAAATGTAAAACCTAAAAGGTCAAGCTGACTTTGCTGGTTATTTTTTGCGTCTTCAAGTAACTTTTGACTATTCTTATCAGTAATTATACGTAATAGCGGTTTGTTATTAGTCCACCCAGACGACTTTCTAGGGGGTTTGTGTGCAACACCAGATGTTTGAATATTCTAATAAACTTACAATTTTCTAGGTAAATTTATGTTTTTTCAGAAATAAACTGCTAGTTATATAATTACAAGCTGATGAAGTTATTTGAACGTGATATTTTTAATAGCAATTAAAGCTAATTTATACACTAAAGTGAAGTTTTATCTTGTAAAGGTTTCAGCAATTTGAGCCAATCAAGCGTTTATTGTTTATTTTATGCTCATACCACTGGGAAATTATTTACGGAGTGATGTCCCTGACTTCCAAAAGGCGAGAGTAATTATGAATAGTGAGGAACAGTATCAAGCTTGGAGTGAAATAATATACAGCATACAGACTGGCAAGAGTGCTTTTGAACATTTGTATGGGATGAATCTTTTGGATTATTATGCTCAAAATCCAGAAGCTGGAAAAACTTTAACCAGACCATAACTACTAGTTCAATCCTTCAAAACCCAGGAATAGTTTTAGATTACGACTTTTCTGATGTCCAAACTTTGGTAGATGTTGGTGACGGACATGGGAAGTGATTAACGGACATCCTCAAAGCCTATCCCAAAATGAAGGGAATTTTATTTGAGCAACCGGAGGCGATTAAAGGAGCAAAATCACTCATTGAACAAGCCGGAATTTTAGACTGCTGTGAACTAATAGTAGGTAACTTTTTTGAATTTGTGCCAGCAGGACGGGATGCTTATATACTCAAGTATCTTATTTACGATTGGGATGATGAAAGGGCGATCGCTTGAAAATTGACACAAGTTAACTGAAATTTAATATTGAAAATATTTAACCGCAAATAGCGATCGCCAAAGTTAAATTAAATTTGAGTCACAAAAAGCTTTGTTGTCAGGAATCTTGCAATTGAGCGTGTGATATTTTTTCAGCCGCAATTTCAGTTGCCTTATATCAAGCGATCCTGTCATTTAGTCTTAACTACGGTCGATCTTTACTGATAAAATTAGTAATCCTACAAATTAGCGGTCTAAAATTAGTCTCAAAAATACTTTAACCAGATAGATGAGGAGCGAATCCGCAAATGATATCCTGTTCATCTCAAACAAAATAGCCTGTTCGACACCAGCAAGCTATCCTAAGTTATAAGAATAATTAGGAGTATTTGTACTTAATGAAAATCTATCGAGGTGCAAGAGACTCTTGACTTGATGACAAAAAAGTGCAAAACATCAAGAAAAGTGAATGCGGAAGCGATATGGACAAAACTCTATAGTTCGGTAGGTCGCGTGGGAAAATTCCGGTGAGATTAATTTTAATCCCCGATTCCAAAAGCGAGTCCTCACCCCATATTGCCCTATTAATCTGGAAAAACATCAGATACCGCTATTTTGCTTAACAACATCCACCCAAGCCAGACTTTTCAGGATTAGAAGGTCAGTAAGCATCAATGTCGCAGTCTTATTTTGATACAGATAATAATGGACACAAACCTTTTGAGTTACCGGGAGCAAGACCCCACTACAGCCCTGATCGCCCAGGGCAAGTAGAGCATATTTTTCTAGATCTGAGCTTAGATATTCCTGGGCAAAGCTGTCAGGGCATTTGTAGTATTCGCCTGTTGCCAATTCGTAATGGTATCGACCGTTTGACTTTAGATGCTGTCAACCTGAATATCGAGTCTGTACAGGTAGACGAGGTCTCGCAAAATTTTGACTACAATGGCGAACAGCTTTCGATTCAACTTTCTCAAGGCACTGAGATTGATAAACGCTTGCTGATTGCGATCGCCTACTCGGTGACTAAGCCACAACGCGGTATTTATTTCGTTCAACCAGACAAATATTATCCAAACAAACCCACCCAAGTCTGGACTCAGGGAGAAGACGAAGACTCCCGTTATTGGTTCCCCTGCTTTGACTATCCAGGACAACTGTCTACTTCAGAAATTCGTGTTCGTGTCCCCAACCCTCTGGTGGCGATTTCCAACGGCGAATTGATTAATACCACAGAAGATGGTGATTACAAAATTTACCATTGGTCACAGCAACAAGTTCACCCTACTTACTTGATGACTATAGCAGCAGGTGATTTTGCTGAAATTCGCGACCACTGGAACGGGAAACCAGTCATCTACTACGTAGAAAAGGGACGGGAGGAAGATGCTAAACGCAGCATGGGTAAAACTCCTAGAATGATTGAATTTTTGAGCCAAATGTATGGTTATCAATACCCTTTTCCAAAATACGCCCAAGTTTGCGTCGATGACTTTATCTTTGGGGGAATGGAAAACACTTCCACAACTCTGTTGACAGATAAATGCTTACTGGATGAACGGGCGGCTTTAGATAATCGCAACACCGAGGGTTTGGTCGTCCACGAACTCGCGCATCAGTGGTTTGGTGATTTGGTAGTAATTAAGCATTGGTCTCACGCTTGGATTAAGGAAGGGATGGCTTCTTACTCTGAGGTGATGTGGACAGAATATGAATATAGTCTCCAAGAAGCAGCTTACTATCGTTTATTAGAGGCTCGTCGTTACCTCAGTGAAGATCAAAGCCGCTATCGCCGACCGATGGTAACGCATGTTTACCGGGAACCGATCGAACTTTTTGATCGCCACATCTATGAAAAAGGATCTTGTGTCTATCACATGATTCGCGCCCAATTGGGAGATGAATTGTTTTGGCAGGCAATTCAAACATTTATCCAAGATAATGCCCACAAAACTGTAGAAACAGTAGACTTACTTAGAGCAATTGAAAAGGCTACTGGACGTAATCTTTTGTTCCTCTTCGATCAGTACGTTTATCGTGGTGGTCATCCAGAATTTAACATAGGTTACTCTTGGGATGGGGATGCTAATTTAGCGAAAATTACAGTTACTCAAACCCAAGCGGCTGAAGGAAAAAATCGCAGTAAGGATTTGTTTGATTTAAAAATTCCTATTGGTTTTGGCTATGTACAGCAAGAAAAAGTTAAAAGTGAGGAGTTAGGAAATAGGAGTAATGAAAAACTCATAACTCCCAACTCACAACTCAAAACTTTTGTAGTGCGCGTGAATGAAAGCGAACAAAGTTTCTATTTTCCCCTAGAAAATAAGCCCCAATATATCAGCTTTGATGTTGGGAATAATTATCTAAAAACAGTATCTTTGGAGTATTCATTACCTGAATTAAAAGCGCAGTTAGAATTCGATCCCGACCCGATTTCCCGCATCTATGCAGCAGAAGCTTTGGCGAAAAAAGGTGGGTTAGAAGCAACCAAAGCACTATCTGAGGCGTTAAAAAATGACTCATTCTGGGGTGTGCGTGTGCAAGTTGCCAAACAACTAACGCAAGTTAATTTAGACCAAGCATTTGATGGCTTAGTTATGGGGTTGATAGATAGAAATGCTTATGTGCGACGTGCTGTAGTAGAAGCACTTGCTCAAATCAAAACCAACGAAAGCTATAAAGCTGTCAAAGAACTATTACAGTCGGGCGATCCTAGCTATTATGTAGAAGCCGCAGCTTGTCGGGCGGTGGGGGCAATTGGTTGTGCTAGCTTGCAAGAAAAACCCAAGGAAGACAAGGTATTAAAGTTGCTGAAATCCGTTTTAGAAGAAAAGGCGGGTTGGAATGAAGTAGTGCGGAGTGGTGCAGTTGGTGGTTTAGCTGAATTCAAAACTTCACAAGCAGCTTTAAATCTGCTGATGGAATACACTAACCTCGGTGTAGCACAACCTTTGCGTTTAGCTGCAATTCGCGCTTTAGGACAAATTTCTGTTGGTCAAAGTCCAGTTAATTTGGAACGGATTTTAGATAGATTAGCAGAATTAGCTAAAGAAACATTCTTTTTAATGCAAGTGTCGGTAGCCACAGCATTAGGACAGATGGAAACACCAAAAGCAATTGGAATTTTGCGATCACTAGCCGAGCAAACATCTGACGGACGTGTGCGCCGCTATGCGGAAGAAGAAATTTCTAAGGTGCAAAAAAATATTGGTACTGAAAAAACACTGCGTCAATTGCGTGAGGAATTTGACCAACTCAAACAACAAAATCAAGAATTGAGAAGCCGCTTAGAAAACTTGGAGGCTAAATCTAAGTAGCAGTACATGATAACAAAAAATGTCTAATTAGTAGTAGCTATTTGGTAAGTATTAATAATTTTACAACAATTATTAATTACCGAATAGCTAATTTCAGCTAGATCTACAAAAAAGTTTCTGTTTATTTGATTTATGAAAATTGAAAGTCACAGCTCCTCGACTTCTTTGAAAAGTTGGGGAGCTTGTCTTTGAGCAATGATTTAGGATTTATAGTAATTATTGACACATACAATTTATTTTTGCTTTTCCAGTTAAGCATCTATCTTTCGGAATACAACAAATTGAAGAGGTAATTAAGTTCCGATGTAGATACAACAAAGATTACGTCTGTCTTTGTTGAACGTGAGTTTGACAAATCAAAGGCGAAAGGTTTATTTAGAAATAATTCCTAAATTTAAAATGCACATTTAGTGTCACTTGAGATATTTTATTGAGAATTTTCTCAATAAATTAACTTTTTTGGCTATAAAAGTGCAGTATCTGACTACAAGCCTTCTTCAACTCCAACGGGAACAGAGTTAATTGAGTTGGGGTAACCTTCTGCTAAATTTTAGATGCTTGATAACGTTTAAGTATCTGTAAGGATAAGTTAAGAAAGTTCTTTTACAAAGGTTTGAGAGCTATTTTGTCAATCTCATTCACATTGTCAAATGTGAAAAGATATCTGAGTGTTTACACGCAAGTTATATAAGGTTAACTTCATGCGTAAACCAGTTCTGACAATTTTTTATCAATTTAATCCTTGGAACAGCAGTATTGGCGGAATTCAGACGTTAATCAAAATGTTTATCAAATATGCACCTAGAGAATTTAGGGTGCGGCTTGTAGGAACAGGAGATGATAACTTTCAGCCTACTCAAAAGTGGCAAACAGTAGAAATTGTAGGTAGGGAAATTAGTTTTTTGCCTTTATTTTTTTTGAAAAATGATAATGTTAGAAGTAAGATTCCCACCACACTCAAGTATACGGCTGCGCTTTTAGGACGTCGTTTTTCCTCAGATTTTATGCATTTTCATCGTCTAGAACCAAGTTTGGCAGCCTGGAATTGGCAGGGAGAAAAAACTTTGTTTGTTCATAATGATATTCACACGCAGATACAAGCTGGGGGCGAACAAAAGGCGATTTTATGGCGAAGATTTCCCGCATTATATTTTGCTCTGGAAAGTTTACTAGTTCGTCAATTTAGCGAAATTCTTTCATGCAATACAGATGCAACAGAATTTTATAAACAGCGTTATCCCAATATCCAAGAGCGTATTGAGTACATCAAAAATTCCTTTGATAGCGAAATTTTCTACCCTTTAACTCAGATAGAACGGCAAGCACAACGACGCAAATTAGCTAGAAAATTGGGTTTGGATGAGGAAACACGTTTTGTTCTATTTGCGGGTCGGTTGCATCCGCAAAAAGATCCGATGCTCTTAGTACGTGGATTTGCTGCTTTGAATGAACCCAACACTCATTTACTAATAGCAGGTGATGGGGAGTTAACGACGGAAATACGCCTAGAAATTGCTCAGTTGGGATTGTCTAATCGGGTAACGATGTTGGGAGCAGTTGCAATAGAAGAATTAGCAAAGTTACATCGTATTTGTAATGTTTTCATCCTATGCAGTGCTTACGAAGGTCTGCCTTTAGTAGTTTTGGAAGCGCTAGGTAGTGGGACACCTGTAGTGACCACTAGATGCGGTGAAACCCCAAAATTGTTAACTGCTGACAATGGTGTTATTTGTAAGCAACGTACATCAGAGTGTGTAGCAGATGCCTTACGTCAGGTAATAATACATCCAGAAAATTATCCCATTGCTTCATGTCTAAGGACTGCACAGCCTTATGATGCGCGTACTGTTATCGAGGGTATTTACTACAAAATGCTAAGTCGTTGGGAGTTAGGAGGTAAGTCTTGGGGACTGCGTACTGGGAAATAAATTCTGCCAAATCTTCAATCACCAAGGTACTCCTGCAAAGAAGCACACCAAGCGTCTTGAAGACTTAATGAACCATTTTCAAAAAAAGAATTAATTACCATGAAAATAGCCGTCATTGGTGCCAAAGGTTTGCCTCCCAAACAGGGAGGAATTGAGCATTACTGTGCAGAAGTTTATCCTCGCATAGTGGCACAGGGTCATTGTATTGATTTATTTGCTCGGTCTTCTTATACTGACTATTCTTGGTTTAACCATTATGACTTTTGGGGTGTGCGAGTCATTTCCTTACCCAGTTTGCATTTGCGTGGGGTTGATGCCTTTATTACCTCAGCGCTAGGAGCGATCGCTACTAGCGGTCAGCAATATGATATTGTTCATTTTCACGCTTTAGGCCCATCTCTATTTACTTGTTTACCGAGAATAGCCACCTCTGCAAAGGTTGTCGTTACCTGTCAGGGGTTAGATTGGCAACGCGCTAAGTGGGGCAATTTATCTAGTCGTCTAATTCTGATGGGGGAAAAAGCTGCTGTGCGCTTTGCCCAAGGGCTAATTGTAGTATCAAAAGATTTAAAATCCTACTTTCTTGAAACTTATGGAAGGGAGACTGTCTATATCCCTAATGCTCCCGCTAGCTTCGGTGGGTCAGACCCCAACTTTTCCTACGCCACATCTCTGGGTTTGTTAAGGGGGCGCTATATTCTGTTTTTGGGCAGACTTGTACCAGAAAAGCGTCCTGACTTGCTTGTTGAAGCTTTTTGTGCATTGAAACCAGCTGGATGGAAACTGGTTCTAGCCGGAGGTGTCAGCGATAGCAAATCCTTTACCACCAAGCTGTTAGAAACAGTTGCGAATCATCGAGATATTGTATTCGCCGGTCAACTCCAGGGTTCTCGTCTGTGGGAAATCGTCCGGGGAGCAGGGTTATTTGTCCTTCCTTCTGACGTCGAGGGACTACCTTTAGCAATGTTAGAAGCGATGCAGGAAGGCGTACCAGTGCTAGCAAGTAATATCCCGCCTCATCAGCAATTGATTAACAATAGGCAGGGGATGCTTTTTGCAGCTGGAAACCTAGACTCTTGTATGCGTTCTTTAGACTGGGCGATTAATCACCCGACTGAAATGGCAGTAATGGCTCAGAATGCCCAAAAATATGTACAGCTTCACTATAGTTGGGATCAAATTACTTCTGAAACCTTAAAACTATATACAACAATTCTGAATTCGCCTGAGTCAGTAAGTATTTCAGAGCCCAGTTTCAGCAAAGTTACTGAGTTTGTTAACAAAAAATAGGGTTTTAGCCATTAGTTTTTTGTAACTTCAAAAAACCAATGCCCAATGACGGCAGTTGCTTGACTGTCGGCACAGCTGTCCAACGTTCTATGCCCAATGACACAAAGATATATATGGACAAAGGCATTTCATCTTTATTAGTGGTCTTGAAGCGGCGAAGTTTGCCAGCCTTGGCGACATTTGCTGCTGTAATTGGGGGATCATTTATATATTTAGCTTTTACCCCAAGTTTGTATAAAGCATCAGCACGTTTGATATTAGATGATAAACGGGTGAGTGTTTCTGAATTGGGACGTGACCTCACCCAAGTACCTGTGGGTACACCAGGTGGCCCTAGCCCACTAGCCGATCAAGCAGAATTAGTCAAATCGCGACCGATACTAGAGCGATCGCTAGCTAAGGTTTTTCCCCAGTCTCAAAGCCAGCTGACAACTGCAAAGTTAAGTAAACGTTTGCAAGTAAAAATTGTCCCAGCTACGAATATCTTGGTTATCAGCTACCAAGCCCAAGATCCTATTCTGGCTGCGAAACTTGTTAATGCTATTTCCCAGACAATGGTTGACGAAAGTGCCCAACAAATCCGCAAAGAAGCTGCTAGCGTCAGGAAGTTTTTGCAAATAGAGGTGCCATCAGCTCGCCAGCGATTGCAACAAGCTGAGGCTATGGAAAATAGATACAGACAAGCCAGTGGCATTATTTCCTTTGACGACCAAAGCAAAAGTTTAGTTGAGAGTTTGGCCACTCTAGAAGACCAAGAACGGACTTTAGTTGCCCAACTTCAAGAAACGCGATCGCGGGACGCATCTTTGCGCCAAATTACTACCGCCACAACCCTCACTAATGCTTACGCTTCTGTACGCAGTGGACAAGATCAACAACTTCAAAACTTACGCACCAAGTTGGCAGATTTGCAAACGCAAATCGTCACTATGCGTTTGCACTTTACAGAGAACCATCCAACTTTGATTTCGCTGCTAAACCAGCAGCAAGCTATCCATACCTTGTACGCTCGTGAACTAGCTCGCCTTTCGCCTGAAAATCCAACTATTTCCCCTAATAATATTGCATCCGATCCCCTGAGTCAGAATCTCACTTCTGAGCTAATTAGGAATGAGATTGAACGCTTGGCAGTGGAAAATAAGCTACGAGTTGTCAAGTCTTTAAGAGCTAACCTTCAAACTCGCTTAGCACAATTCCCAATTCAACAGCAACCCCTAACTGCACTCACCCGCCAACGCGAAGAAGCAGCTGCATCCCTAAAGTTGTTGCAAACCAAACTCGAAGAAGCACGTATTGCTGAAGCCCAATTGGTTGGTAATATCCGAATTGTTGAAGCGGCGAAACCACCAACTTCTCCTGCCTTCCCCAAGCTTTCTCTGGTACTGATACTAGCTACTGTGTTGGCAATTATTTTAGCCATTGGCGTAGTGCTGCTAATCGAAGCAATGGATAATACACTTTACGATACTGATGAAGCCGAAGAAATACTGGAAAAAATCCCCATATTGGCAACATTACCGTCCTTGTCTGCCAAGACACTCAGCTTGGAACCAGCAGAAACATTTCTGGACGACATTGGTTTGGTTGAACCTTACCGAATGCTACTAAAAACGCTGGAGTTTCGCAGTTCTAGAAAGTTGCGAAGCATTGTGATTAGTAGTACTAAATCTGGAGAAGGTAAATCAGTAGTGGTCTCGCACTTAGCCGCCGTCTCAGCTATGTTATCTCGGCGGACATTAATCATAGATGTAGACTTACGTCGCCCGATGCAGCACAAGTTATTCAACTTAAATCCTAAGCCGGGAATTACCGATGCGATCGCTGGACATCGCTCTCTACTGGATGCAGTACAGATTAGAGATATTGAGAACCTCTCAGTATTGACTTGTGGAAAAGCACACCCACGCCCCTCGCAGTTGTTAGATTCTGAAACGATGAGGTCACTAATAGCAGAAGCTACCGCTAAATATGATTTAGT
Organism: Nostoc sp. PA-18-2419; assembly: GCF_005869855.1. Classification (GTDB taxonomy): domain Bacteria; phylum Cyanobacteriota; class Cyanobacteriia; order Cyanobacteriales; family Nostocaceae; genus Nostoc. The sequence goes on from NZ_SZNH01000016.1 coordinate 35,110, forward strand.
GATCATAGATACTCCACCCCTGAATACTAGCGCTGATGCAGCTACATTGGGTCGATATAGTGATGGTGTTGTACTGATTACACGCCCCAACTTCACACTCAAAGGGTTATTACGAAAAGCAGTATCAGAACTGACACAGAATCGGATACCAATTCTAGGAGTAGTAGTGAATGGGATGACACCTCAAATTGAAAAGTCCTACCGCTATTTATCCCGTCCTTTCAAGGATTCAACTACTTTAAGGGATACCGCCAATTCCGTAAACGGTTTGAGGTTGAAGTAAAGATGTTAACTAATCAAAGCTCAAGTTCTGTGTTAACACTTTGGATTAGTTTGGTAGGTGTAGGAATTGGTTTAGTTGTGGGGTTCCTCGCAGGTATTCAACCTGTTTACCTGGGGTTAGCAGTGGGTGCAATACTGGTAGTTTTCTTGTTCTTTGCCAGATTTGAGCAAGTCGTACTAGCGCTATTAATCTTGCGTACTGCGCTCGATCCTTTCTCTGCTCACCAAATACCTGCTGCATTTGCCATTGGTGTTGATGTCTTGACTTTGCTTTATGTAGCAGTGATGTTACTAACTGGTCGGACTGTACACACCGATAGGTTTTGGTGGTTCTTTGCTGGCTGGGTGATGCTACAAGGTTTATGGGTAATACTCCTACCTTTAGGAGGATTGGGGTTCGATGCTTCGTTTTTACCAGACAGCATCCGTGAGTGGGTGCGGATTTTTTCCTGGCTAATGGTCTACTTACTGGTGATGCAGCTCAAAGACCGACTTCATCCAGAGAAGATAATCTCTGGGCTATTTTTAGCTCTTATCATCCCACTCACAGTAGCCTTTATGCAGATTTTCATGCGATCGGTTTTACCTCCCATCCTCTCCATCAATACCGTAGAGGATTTAGTATCTGCATCTCGAATCAAGGGGACTATTGGTCACGCTAATGGCTTTGTAACTTTGCTGTTACTGTTTATTGGTCTAACTTGTTGGAAGCTAGGTCAATCAAAGCAACGCTGGCTCTGGTTTATACTACTAAGCCTACTAATATTTTTCTACGTGAGTACTAAAGCTTTATTTGGCTTAATCATGCTTGCTACCTTTAGTTTGGTTTTGATTATCCCCAGATTAAGCTTAATTAGCTGCATTAATGCGGTGCTATTTATTGCTGTAGTTCTAGGAATATTTGCTAGTTCAGAGTTTGGACGAGAACGCCTTGCCTCGCTTACTAGCACACCACTACTCAATCCAGACATGGATATATCACGAGCAATTCTCCTCTCACAAGGAGACGGCAATAGCTTCAACTGGCGACTTGCTCATTGGTATTTATTATTGAATTTAACGCAACAGTATCCCCTCCTTGGTTACGGTCTAGGTTTGAGTCTGCAAGCAGGTGGAGGCGTGTATCTTCCCCATAATGACTACATCCGAGCTTTGACAGAAGGAGGGATTATTGGTCTGTTAACTTTTCTAGTCTTTCTTATAGTTCAGGGTGCGCGTCTTGTTCAGTTAATCCGAACAACATCCCCTTCAAGTTCACAGTACAAGCTGTGTTCTATCCTGTTGGCTATTTTTGTGTCTATGCCAGTGGCGATGATTACTGAGAATATCTGGAGTCATACCACTCTTTTTTTCTACTGGTTTACTTTGTTTGCAATAGTCGGTTGGAACTGGAATAATCTGCCGCCTGCGAAAAATACTCCACCAGCTAAAACTACGGTTTTATAATGAATTGAAATTTATGTCCAATAAAAGACTAAATCGGCTAAATCTTATTCAAGCATTTCGAGGATTGGCAGCATTACTCGTAGTACTTGCTCATGAAAACCTGATATTTAATCAAAATTTGAATCAAGATTTTTTGTTTAAAATCTTCAATTTTGGTGGCTCAGGAGTCGATTTTTTCTTTATATTAAGTGGCTTTATCATCTTTTATATACACCAAAAAGACATTGGTAAAAGAGATAAAGCATGGCCTTTTTTATTAAAAAGATTTACACGAGTATATCCACTATACTGGATAATATTAATTAATAAAATCTTATTTTCTGTATTTTTTTCTTATAATATAGAAACACAGAAAAGTAGTTTTATAGAAATTTTTAAGGCTTTAACATTATTTCCTCAAAATAGAAATATTCTGTCAAGTAACTTTCTTGGTGTTAGTTGGACATTGAGCTTTGAAATTTTCTTTTATCTATTATTTAGTTTATTAATTTTGTTCAAATATGAGCTATACTTACCAATAATTACGATGTGGATCATAGGAACATTTTTACATTTTCTCGGTATTGTAGAAATTAATCAAGCAAATTTTTTAACTCAATTTATTTTTGAGGGACATAATCTTGAGTTTGTTTTAGGTTGCTTAATAGCTTATTTAGTATATCAAGACAAAGTGAAGTATAGAAAAAAAATTATTATTATAGGAGTATTTTTGTATATTATTTCTGCTATTAATTATTATTATAATTTTATTCAAATATCACCTATAATTTGTTTCGGTATTCCTTCAGCCTTAGTGATCATGGGTTCTGCATCTTTAGAAAAGAATCAACCAATTAAAATAAACCAACTAATTTTATTTATAGGTAATGCTTCATATTCTATTTATTTGTCACATGGTTTTATCATTAATAATATGACAAATATTTTAAAAAAATTAAAGCCAGACATTGTTCACAATATTTGGTATTTAAATTTTGTAGGAGTCATAATTGGCGTGATAGCTATTATTTGCGGATGTTTGGTTTATGCATATATTGRGAAACCATTGCTTTTTGTTTTCAAATCTAAAGTGGCTAAAACCTAGCTGAATGTTGAAATTCGCAGTTCTTTATTGAGTACCAATTGGAGTACTGTAAAGATGACCTACCAAATAATTGACTCCACTAATGACCGCCAGTTTAGCGTTCGAGTTGAACGACCCTATCGCGTTGTTTTGGTTCATCCAAGTGCAGGAGTTAACTGGAGTGGCGGTTCTGAGATTTTTGCTATCGAACTAGCTGATCGCCTCAGCCCCTACTTTGAAATGGAATTATTAGCAGGCGACCGCTGTAGTCCTTTTTACTATCCAGCTGATGGGATTCCCCGCACAAAGGCGCKTCAGATTCTCAATTATTTAGCGATCGCTTCCCCACTGAAACGTTTTTCTACCCATCCTGACATTGTTATCGAACACCTGACAAGTTTTTTCCCTTGCGCTATACGACTGCTCAGACGCCGTGCTGACTTAATTTTTCCTTGCAATGACTACGGAGGCTTAGCAATGGCAGCGTTTGTCCGTGCCTTGATAGGTACACCGATTATTTATACTGAACACACTGGATTGTTAGGTGAAGGGCGATCGCTTGCACGTAACTTGCGATTTTGTCCCGATCATCTCGTAGTTTTTTCGGAAACTATGGCTAATTTTGCCCGAACTTTACGACCTCCTCAACCTACAAGCATCATTCTTAACGGCGTAGATACTAACCGCTTTACACCCCAAGGAGAACAGCTAGATTTAGGTTTAAACAAACCTCTCGTTTTGTGTGTAGCTTCTCTCAAGCGTGACAGTCATAAGCGGGTTGAACTAGCAATCAAAGCCGTAGCTTGCTTACCACAAGTCAGTCTTCTCATTTGTGGGGATGGTACCGACCGAGCATACTTTCAATCTTTAGGCGATCAGTTGTTGGGAAGCGATCGCTTTACCATCAAAACCTTTGCAGCTGATCGGATGCCAAAAGTTTATCGAAGTGTAAATGCATTCACATTGCCTTCCATTAACGAACCATGTGGCCTTTCTTATTTGGAAGCAATGGCTAGTGGCTTACCAGTAGTTACTACAGACGATGAAATGCGTCGCTATATGGTCGCAGATGCCGGAATTTTATGCGATGTTACTGATATAGAAAACTATGCTGCTGCTATTGCCAAAGTCTTGAGTGGAGATTGGCAAGATAAAGCAAGAAATAGTGCCTTACGTTTTAGCTGGGATGCTATTGCCTTACGCTATCGAGATGTAATTTTACAGACAATTATTCAGTCGGAAAAAAATAAACTCTAGATACTCTTAAGCTGCTCTTCCATTTCAGAAAACACATCTTTTCGTATTAATCGTTGACTGTTGACTATTAACTATCATCAGTTAACGACCCTCATGAGCAATCGTGCAATTTAAAAGGGTGAAATTTTATCCCACCTTCAACATCCCAGATATCAAAAGCTTATACAGAGTTACAAAGTTAAAAATAATATTTATTAACTCTTTATTATTAATTATTTGTTTACTTTAAAGACTTATTTAAATTTATTATATGTTTCTCTAGCTTTATGAAATTATTATCCAAATAGAATCTTAACTACAAATTATAGCTATAAGAATGATTTATGCCAAAAGTTTCTATTATTATTCCTGCCTACAATGCTATGAATTATCTACCAGAAACTCTAAAAAGTATCTTATTTCAAACCTTCAGTGATTTTGAAGTATTAATTATTAATGATGGTAGTACAGACAATATTGTGCAATGGGCTAGGGAGTTACCAGACCCACGAGTGAGATTGATTGTGCAAGAAAATCAGGGTGTAGCTACAGCACGCAACACAGGCATCAACCATGCAAAAGGCAAGTATATCGCATTTTTAGATGCTGACGATCTATGGGAGCCAACAAAACTAGAAAAACAAGTAAATTATCTAATAAATCATCCAGAAGTAGGCTTGTTACATACAAGTATGACGTTAATTGATTCGCAAGGAAATTCATCAGGGAGAGTAATAACATCTAATGCCGAGGGGAACGCTTTAAAAAAATTGTTAGAGCAAAATACAGTAGTTACTTCTTCTGTAATAGTCCGTTATTTTTGTTTGAAAAATGTTGGTGAATTTAATAAAGACTTACGTTACTCCCAAGATTGGGAAATGTGGGTGCGGATTGCTACTCGTTATTCCTTTGCTGTAATTAAAGAACCTCTAGTTTACTATCGTCAACATTTCAATAATGCTACAAAAAACTGGCAAATGTTAGAACAAGGTTTTGGAGTGATTGAAAAATTATTTCAATTAGTTCCAAAAGAGCTAATATTTTTAAAAAATCGTAGCTATGGTTATGCCAATATCTATTTAGCTTGGAAAGCTCTACAAAATGGCGATCGCCAACAGGCGACTTATTTTCGTAACAATGCGATCGCTTATTATTCTCGACTACGTTACTCGCCTTGGTGCATTCGTTTAAGTATAGCGATCGCAATTATGGAATGGTTGGGATTTGACGGCTTTAACAGAGTTTTAGTAATCATCTACGCCTTCCGTCGTCGTATTGTATCAATTTTTCCTCAATGACCAAATATGTTTAACTTTAGCAATAACGATTATCAGGTGGTTTGGAGTCGAAGATTATATTTGAGTTCAAGGACTGACTTGTAAATTGCGATCGCCGATTTTAGGTTTGCCTACTTAATATTATTTTTTGCCACAGTTTAGCTTTAACAATTTTTCTCATTATCTCAATCTAAAGAATTATATTATATGTCAGTTTCTCGACGAATTGCTTTTGCAGTGAGTGTTTCCTGGCTAAGTCGGGTATCGATAATTTTCTCAGGCTTAGTTTTAACACCAACTCTTTTCCGGTTTATGGGAAAAGAAGAACTTGGGTTATGGTATTTATTAGGTAATAGCCAATCTTTTTTCTGGTTGCTGTCTTTAGGAGTTACCCCAACTTTGACGCGGCATATAGCTTTGGCAAAAGGAAAAAGTGGCTTCGATGCGGAAGTAGAATTAACAGATGAGACTCAGCAACATATCGGAGATTTAGTAGTTACAGGTCGGTTAATTTTACAATGCTTGGCTGTAGCTGTTTTCTTGATCGCGTGGGTTGTTGGTTACGGTTTAATCAGCCAACTTGAGTTACATGAAGTGTCTCAAGAGCAAGTACTTTGGGCTTGGACATTGATGTGTGTTGGTTACGCGATCGCAGTTTGGTTATCTTACTTTGACTGCTTATTGGCAGGTATGGGATATGTTGGTTGGGATGGTCTGATTGCAGTATTAACCTATTTTTTAATTATATTTAGTAACATGATTGCAGTCATGTTGGGGGGTGGATTATTAGCGTTGGCAACAATTTCTGTATTTGCTGGTTTAATCCAGCGGTTAATATTTATCACAATTATTCGTTGGCGTTTTCCTAATTTATTACTTTTGCAGGGCAATTGGAATATTGAATATGCTAAAGCACTATTTAAGCCATCATTATATTGGTGGTTAACTGATTTAGGAACCTTTTTGATTTTACGAACTGATACTTATTTTATTGCTATTTTTAAGGGTTCTCACAATATTCCCAGTTATCAAGCAACTTATAATTTGATAGCTAATATTTCTCAAGCCGCTGTTGCTTTTGCTGGTTCTTCAGCAGTTTTTATTAGTCAAGCCTGGCAAGCAGGAAATTTAGCAGAAATTCACCGAATGACTTTACGTAATGCACGCATAGGATTGTCCATTGTGGCAGCAGGAGTTGCATTTTTGATTGTGGCAGGTGAAGATTTTATTAAATTGTGGTTGGGTAATGGTAACTTTGTTGGTCTTGATGTCTTGTTGATTTTTTGTATTATCGTCACCTTAGAAACGCAACATGTGATTCTGACAACAAGTTCCCGAGCCACAGAGGATGAAAAGTACGCACCTTGGGCTTTAACTTCAGGTATTCTGAATTTAGTATTTACATCGGTTTTGATTAAACCTCTGGGGTTACTTGGAGTAGCAATGGCAACAATGTTGGCACAGATGCTGACAAACAATTGGTATGCAGTCTACAGACCAATGGTACGTTTGCGCCTCAACTTTGGTGTCTATTTACGTCAGGTAGTTGGTTTGTGGGCTACCGTCTTAATCTGCTGTTTGAGCTTATCTTGGTTAGCTAAGAAAAGTCTATTTCTGTTAGGAATAACTTCAGAATGGGCTGTAATTGCCACTAGTGCAGTAATTTGTGGCGCTGTTTTATTAACTTCAGTGTGGATGAGCGTTTTACAAGACCATCACCGTACAACTATTCAGGGAAAACTAAAAGCTTGGCTAAGGCTGTCTGAATTATGAAATATCTACATGTCTTACCGTAACTTTCAGTTGAGGGAGTGGAAGTAAAAATTTATAAATTGTCCAACTGACAAGTAAATTGGTATCAGAATCTATAAAAATCAAACTCTGAATTTACTTTATTTTGTAGAAAATCATGCCTAATCAAGATAAATTATGACTACTGAGCAACTCCTATCTTAGTGAGAATACTGATATTAGATGTAGTTCAGAGTAGATATAGTTACTGAATTTTGAGTTCATTGTCTAATTTTTATATGTAGAATTATATAAAAGTTAGTTAAGAAAAGATAAAATTATCAGAGAGCCGTACAAGTAGTTGTAGTTTTATAAAGTATAATTAAGAAAAAGATAAACAAATCTAAGCAGTAACACAGGCTAAATTTGCCTAGAAGGATATCCCAAAAGGGTAAAGTTCTAACTGTTTTAGATCGAAGACTACGGCTATCTTGTACATGCAAGTAACTTGTGGTCGGGAGAAAAAGCAACAAAAGTGTAAATTTCTGAGTTGAAGAGGCAAATAAAGGCGTGGGTCAGTATCAACCTGCTCAGCTAAAACGCTACAATCCAGAGGCGATCGCTCGCTACTATCGTTACCGTCCTTGGGTAGCCTGGGGGCGATTACTGAGAATTATCTGGTCCTTTGCAGGATTTCTACTTAATATAAAGTTGGATGAATGGCAAGATAAAGTTGAGCAGAACAAATTAAAACGAGCCATCCAGTTGCGAAAACTGCTCACAGGTCTGGGTCCTACTTTTATTAAAGTTGGTCAAGCCCTCTCCACCAGACCAGACCTGATACGCAAAGATTTTTTAGAAGAACTTGTCAAGTTGCAAGACCAGTTACCACCATTCGATAATGCGATCGCTTACCGAATTATCGAAACCGAACTTGACCGCCCCATTCACGACAGTTTTAGCGAACTCTCACCCAATCCGGTAGCTGCTGCTAGCTTGGGTCAAGTATACCGTGGTCGTTTAGTCACTGGGGAAGAAGTCGCAGTCAAGGTGCAACGTCCCAACTTACGCCCGATTCTGACACGCGACTTATATTTGATGCGCTGGGCGGCGAGTTGGCTAGCCCCTTGGTTACCCCTGAATCTCGGTCATGACCTGACTTTAATTGTGGACGAGTTTGGCATCAAGTTATTTGAAGAAATTGACTATATTAATGAAGGCCGCAACGCCGAAAAATTTGCTAGCAACTTCCACAACGACCCCCAGGTAAAAGTTCCAGGGATTTATTGGCGTTATACCAATACCCACGTTTTAACTTTGGAATGGATTAACGGCTTCAAGCTCACAGACACTCAACGCATCAGAGAAGCAGGTTTAGACCCAGAAGCTATCATCCAAATTGGTGTAACCTCGGGTTTGCAACAGTTATTAGAACACGGCTTCTTCCATGCAGACCCCCATCCTGGTAACTTGTTTGCTATGCCCGATGGTCGCATGGCTTACATAGACTTTGGGATGATGGATCAGTTAGAACAAACCACCAAAGAAACGCTAGTAGACGCACTAGTGCATTTGGTGAATAAAGACTATAACGATTTAGCCGAAGACTTTGTCAAATTGGGGTTTCTAACTCCAGACACAAATATTTGCCCAATTGTACCCGCATTAGAAGCGGTGTTGGGAAACGCTATCGGTAAAAACGTCGGAGATTTTAACTTCAAAACTATCACCGATGAATTCTCAGAACTGATGTATGAATATCCTTTCCGAGTTCCGGCTAAGTTTGCTTTGATTATTCGTTCCTTGGTGACTCAAGAAGGTATTGCCTTGAGCCTCAACCGGGATTTCAAAATTGTCGAGGTGGGTTATCCATATATAGCACGGCGATTGCTGACGGGAGAATCAGCCCAATTGCGGCGACGATTATTGAACGTGCTATTCAAAGATGGTAAATTCCAGTGGCAGCGGTTAGAAAATTTAATTGCGATCGCTCGTACTGATGGTAACTTTGATGTTGTACCTACAGCACAAATGGGCTTCCAATATTTAATATCCGATGAAGGCAAGTTTCTCCGGCGACAAGTGGTGCTTGCTCTTACAGAAGATGACCGCTTGCACACCGAAGAAGTCCAACGCCTGTGGAACCTGGTTAAAGATGACTTAAAACCGGATCGTTTATTCAACGTAGCGATCGGTATTTTAACAGAATTATCCAGAGAAGGCGCAGCCGCAATTTTACCAAAAGCTGCATTTCTTGGGTCTTTTGTTGGAAATCAGTCAGCAAGTAAAAACTAAAAAGTCTTTAATCTCAACCACGAGTTTCCATGTACTATTTCCCCTTGCAACCTCCTTATTTTCTATTACTTGTTGGCTTTTTAGCAGCCTTAACATCTGGTATTGCATTATCTGGAACTTTGAAAGTAATTGTCCAGAATTGGCCAAGCGAGCCTACAGAAAATGCTAAACCGCGCTCCTCATTGAAACAATTGTTTGTACCATTTTTGGGTATAACAGGCGGTATTTGTTTATTTATGTTTTCAGGCTTAGAAATATTTGGCTTTCCCTCCTTACTAGCTTTAGGAGTTGGTTTACCAATTAGTCTGCTGACTTGTTTGTTAGTGTGGTTGCAATTAGGAAGTATGCTCACCTTTATCCAACGCGAAGGAATGCAATCTCTAGATTTGGATTCTTTTTCTTAGGTATAGAACACTTTACCAACATTTAAATCAACGTAAATCTTTACCGTCACTAAATAATTTGCTGGCGGTGAATACTTACTTTTTACTGAAATTTCATAAACTTCAATATTTATTTGCGTTAGAATTACGTAAAAATACCATAGTATATCTGCTTAAAAAGATAAATAGGAATACTCTACTTTGTAATATTTTTTTGTAGAAATAAATATTTATTTTTACCTTTACAAGAGGAGTTTTATAAACTATGACTCAAGAAGAAAAAGATTTCTGCTTTTGCGCCTTAGCTTTGGGTGAGAGATATCGCTCTCATGCTTTTTTATTAGCTGAAGATATTGAAAAACATTCACCTGGAACCAAGTTTGTAATCTTAACAGATAAGCCACAGGAATTTAGTAAATATTCTCATGTTTTAGCTTTTCCACATCAACAACAAAGTATTGGTTGTTACCACGATAAAAGATTTGTGATTGCCAAAGCATTATCGCTATTTCATACTGGCATTTTTGTTGATGTAGATATGCGAATATTGGATAAGGTAGCACCAAATCTCAAGTTTCTTCCTGGAATTACAGCGAGAAGTTGCGCCAGTATTGTTAAACATAATCAAGCTTACGTTGGTTCAGTCAATGACTTGCATAAACCAAAAAGAATTAGAGACTTGGAAATTGTTAACAAGCTAGCACAAAAACTGGATTTAAATTTAGAAGATAATAATACCCAGTTTGTGATGGAAGTTCTATTTGCAGTTACAAGGCAAGATGGGCGCGAAATCGAATTTCTCAAGCATTGGGAAACCATTGCATATTATTGTGAGTTAAACGGTTTTACTTGTGCTATAGGTTATGCAATAGGATTAGCTGCTGCTAAAGCAGGATTAGCAGTTAGATGGGATGCTATGGAGGATATTGTTTATTTTAAAGATTGGGTAGAACGACAAAAAATTAAAAAAGGACAAGCAAAACCAGAAGAAAGTTTAATATATTTTCAACAGCATGAAGCAATTGAATTCCCCAAGCGTTCAATTTTCAAAAAGGTGGTATCTAGATTAGATAAAACTATCGGCTATTACTATCGTTCGCTGCGCTTAAGACTTGCAACCTTGAGTAATTTCGATTTTTATTACAGATAAAAAGCAAACAAAGGACGGGTGAGATGCTGACCCCACTAAAACACTAAAATTATTCTGCAAAGGAAGCAACACTTCTTATTATTGGGAAGTAGAATCTTACTGCTTGCGTCTAATGTTAGTCGGATTGTGGAAAGAATTTAGGTAAAACTCGACCTGTGCGAGTCATGTATTGCTGATACTGCTGTTTAAATGTATCCAGCATCATCTGTTCTTCTTGAGGCACACGAAATAGATACATCGGTAAAAACGATACCAGATAAGACAGTCCGCAAATCCAATTGTGTAGCAGCAGTGCTTGGGCAATTCCCCAAAGCCAAAATGCCGCGTACATTGGATGACGAATATATTGGTAAACTCCATTCTCAACCAGTGTATGCTCGTCACGAATTTCAAGCGATGCTGACCAGTTCTGCCCTAAGTCAGTATGGGAGCGCCAAAAAAGGGCGATCGCCAACCCAAACACGATTGTACCAAGCCATCCTGTCCAATTAGGTAAATCGTAAGCAGCAAAGTCAAACCAAGGTGTAAAGACATTCACTAAAGGCAAGACAAATATTCCAATAATTACTAGAAATAGCAAAACTTTTTCTAGAACAGTCACCCGTCCGTCCACCACCTTCTTGTTGTGTTTAGCAAGCCCTGCGAAGTAAAACCGAATCGTATAAGTGATGATAAAGCCAACCAAAAAAACAATTTTGCGCGTCTCCTCAGACATAGCGATTCCTTCTCATCAAATTTTCTAATAGTTGCTTAACGGTTGGGCATCGTAACTAACTACTTAAATATACGAAAACTCTTTGAATATAATTTTACGTCAAATACCGTTCCAGAAAAAAGTTAAGCAGCATTTGTGCCGCCTCAACGGAGATATAGCAAAGTGGTGAGTAAAAACCTAGTTTATTCAAGGTTTGAGCAATCAATACTGTCCTAACCTATGTAACTACGGCTATATGTCTTAACCGCAGGGTGTTGGAGGATTAGAGACTAGGCATTAGGAAATAAATATTTAGGAATATTTTCTTAGTACTCAATCTCCAGCCCCTTTTATTGAGTAATTTTATCTTTAAAATTACGGTAGTTTAGTTTAAAATTGTTGATTCTTTGTTGAATAAACTTGCTAGTAGACTTTTGCAAAAGTGTTAACTGGCTTGGGCGTGTAAAGGTTTGGGGGCGTTTTTCTGGCGATTTTAAGTAGCGATAATGTAAGAAAACATCGCGGTAAGGAATATCAACATCTTCACCCCCACAAAGCCGCACAAAAGCTGATGAAGATATACTCATATAGTGTAAGTATGTCAATCTGCGCCCTTGGTCGTAGAGAATATTATCGACTACATCAAATTGAGAACTCCAGTGATTACCAGTTGCCTGTTCGCAGTTATGATAAGCAAAGTTATAATATGAAATGCCGCTTCTCAATACCATGTAGTTAAATAAAGATTGGTCGGGTGCTAAAAAAGCCATGACATCAGCTTCACCTGATTTTAATTTATCGAATAAGTCGGCTCTGATAGCTGAGGAAAAAATATTTTTCTTAGTGGCAAACCAACCAGCACAAAATATTTTGGATTGGATATTGTCTGTATTAAAAACTTGCTGTATTTGCTCTGGAGAGCCATCAAAAATAAATTTTAATTCTGATTTATACTGAAAATCGTTGACTACCCAATCACAAGTATCTAATTTTTCATATACATAATCTACTGGCCCCATTAACAAGGTATCGGCATCAAAATAAATGAATCTATCAAAGGGGCCATCGATAGCACAAAATTTGCGGTGCATGGGTAACTCATAGAGTTCTGGAAAACCCCACTCTCGCCAAGTTTTTTGCGCTCTGGGGTAATTTTTCCATATCTGGGTAGCAAAATTATCCCAATAAGCTATGGCATCAGAGTCTTCAAATAACGTGAGATTATCTCTAGACGCAATTTCTGCTTTTACCTTGTCTAAGCGATCGTTATATGGAAGTATACAAATAGGAATTTTTCTACCAGCATTAGCCTCTATACTATTAAGCAATGCAATTAGTTGGTCGTAAACAACATCATTGGCCAGAATATAAATACCATCAATCATTGGGATACTCCTAATATTAAATGCGGGCAACAACAAAGGGAAATAAACGCCGAGTCAGTTTAGGAATAAAGGCAAATTTACCCTCATGAAGATAGCGATAGTGTTCCCACAATTCCCAATAGGGGCTACCAGTTTTCATCCGTGTACCAGCCCAATGGAGATATTTCAGTCGTTGTCCTCGGTCATATAAGGCGTAGTCTTGCTGTTGAAAATTTCGCGAACCCGCCCAACTACCAGGCCCTCCCCCAGGGATTTTGACGAGATTACCACGTTTGGCAATCAGTTTGAGAACTAAATAATTGAGAATTGGTTGGTCTGTTACTCCTTCGGAAAAATCAAAATATTCCCGATGTGCAGCACATTCGCGCAAAGTTTCATCCATCTGTTGTTCGGTAATAGTTCCTTTTTTAGCAGCCCAAAAACCACTGTTGAAAACATCTTCAAGCTGGACATCCGAAAAAATTTGCTGTTCTTCTATCAATGGAGAAAAAATATTTCGCAGCTTGTCGTTAGCATGATGATAATCACAACAGAAGAAATCAACTTCTGAAAATTTGTCTAAATTATCAGCAATTTTTTCAAAAACGACAATATCAGTATCAATATAAATAAACTCATCTAAAGGGCCAAACCAGGCCACTAGTTTACGCATTTTATTGGGTAAGGCGAGGAAATCTCTATCAAAAATTTCACCGATGCGTTTGGTAAATTTGTCAATAAATTCTAAATCTGGGAAAATTTGTACGTTGTGTAAGGTAGCAAGTTGTTCTGCTACCTTGTGATAATTTTCATTAAATGGTATGAGATAAATAGTCACTTCTGGGTCATAGTAACGAATACTATTAAGTAAAGCGATCGCATTATCGATCACTCGGTCATTGGCAACAATATAAATTCCCCTGTTCATAAATTATCCTTGATTTATTAACTTTAATTTTCGCAAAGCTCTTGTGAGTAAATTTGGTGTGGGAGAGTCATTATAGTTCTTTGGGGGATTGGTAAATACTGGACGCTTTTCTGGTTCGTGCAAATAACGATAGTAAAGAAATAAATCCCGATAGGGAAACTCAATATTTTCTCCGGCACAGACTGCTTGATTGATATGAGGAGGAATACCAATATAATGCAGGTAAGTTAGACGATTACCTTTATCATATAAAATATGTTCTTGTTCTTCAAAGTGTTTTGATGTCGCAGAACATCCTGTTTTGAGATTATCTGGTAATTGCTTAGCAAAGTTATAAATAGGAAGATTAGACCTCATGACCATGTAATTAATCAGAGGTTGTTCGCCAGCACCTTCATATAAAATTTCCGCTTCACCATTTTGTAAATTTGATATCAGCCAATCTTGGTGTTCTGAGTTAAATATTCCTTGTTTTGACCCATAAAAACCCGAACAAAATATTTCGGCATCAATGCGCTTTTGCTCAAAAATCTCTAATACTTTTGGAGAATTAATATTATAGATTTTACTAACGTCTTTAAATTGAAAATCGTAGACAACAAAATCATAATTATCTAACTTTTCAAATACCGACGCTAGTGAATTCATCACCAAAGTGTCTGCATCTAAATAGATAAACTTATCGAAGGGACCATCAAAAGCACAAAAACGACGATGAGCGCCATAAAGACGGAATTTACTGCGATTCAATCGTTCTGGGGCTGCTGAGAGCATAAATTGATCCCAGCGATTGATTGATTCTTGATTATCATAAATAAATACATTAGGACGCTGAGTTATTTCCTCAGCAATTCGTTGTATTTGGTCATCAAAAGGATAGATACAAACTGGAGTTTCTTTGCCTAATATCACCTCAATACTATTGAGTAAAGCCACCAGCTGGTCGAAAACATAATCATTACCAAGGGTACAAATACCATTCATAATTTATCAGTGTTAAGCAACAAAATTTGATAACCAGTTAAGTAGATTTAATTTGTGTAAGATGATTTGCCGTGCTTCGGCGATCGCATCTTTAGCTTGATACCAAGCATCAGGTGTTGCTGTCACTTCTTGGATGTAAGCAATGCCTTTTTCATCTAAACTGGGTAATCTTAAAAAACTACCGGGTGGCAATAAATTATCAGCAGCCGGACCCCCATAATAAATTGGCAGACACCAAGCAAGTAAACTATCCCAAAGTTTCTCACTTACATACCAATTATTATCAGCATAGTTTTCGATTGCTAAATTATAATAATATGGTGCCATGCCATACCACTTATTACCCAATTCTCCTGACTTTTTCGCCCATTCTGGTAAGTTGCGCCCATACAAATCAAACTTCATGCCAGTAGATTGTAGGGATTTTAAAAAGTCTAAACGCTGGCGATGTTTGACTGTGCGGTTAATTCCTGAAGTAATCCAACTACATGGGGCAACTTTTTGGGGAGGTGGCATTTCATTCAAATCTTGAAATGTATTTGAATGATACCAAATAGCAGGCATATAGTCAGGAGTTGGGGCAAAATCATCAGGCCCAGAAATGTAAGCGCAATACTTCTGGGCTTCTTGATAATTATAATTAGTGATTTCTAAAACTTCATCTAAAGGTGGTTCTCTTAGTAAATAAATAATCTGTTCTTTGTTGACATCACGCAATAGAGAATCAACATTAATGACTGATTTTTTCTGGCGTTTGCGTAAGCTATCAAACCAGGATTGTTGTGGCACTGCTTTGGGAAAATCAAATTGATACATTAGCAGAAAATCAGGTTTTGCTGCTAGTGCTTGCATTTGTATATTGCCCCAAATTCCAAATTGATGCGGGGTTTGTTGCCAAAGCCAATCGGCTCTGGTTTCTAAACCTCGATAACTGCTAATCATGCCTACAGTTTTGATAGTCATTTGTGATTTTAAAATAAGGATCTATTCACGCAGAGGCGCAGAGGCGCAAAGAGGAATGAGGAGTTTATGTGGTTTTTTATAATGGAGGAAGTAGAGATTTATCAACGTAAGTTAGGATTTTTGCAGCTCGATTTTCCCAAGAGAATTGTTTGACAAATTCGATGCTATCTGGATAACCTTCTATTTTTCGGGGATGAGTTTCTAAGACTCGCTGCAAACTTTCAGCAAATTTGCTGGGGTTATCTGGTTCACACCAAGCGGCTATGGCTTGGGTATTTTGAAATTCAATTAATGATGGAATTTCTGTAGCGACAATGGGGGTTCCAGAGGCGAAGTAGTCAAATAGTTTTAAGGGAGATGTAAAAGTTGCAGCTTTTCCCGAACAATGAGGATGAACTAAAACGTCGGCTGCTTGTAGCAGAGATGCTAATTCATGATGTAAGACATAGCCCAAAAATTTAATGTTGTGAACCTGTTTTTCTTTGATTAATTGCTGGTAGTATTCGACTTCTGTTGACTTTCCACCTGCACAAACAAATTGTACATTCGGCATTTGTTCAGCTACATAAATTAGTATATCAATACCTTTAAATTGCTGTATAGCTCCCGCATAAACTACTAATTTTTGACTTTCATTTGACAATAGTTTTTGACGCCATTCTGCTGCTTTTTCTGGTTGTCTTTCCATAAATAAGCGATTATAACCGTTGTGCAGCCTAATTACTTTTTCTGGTGGCATCCCATTTTCGATCATGCTTTTGCGGATAGTTTCTACAACAGTGACAGCAATTTGTAATAGGGGATGATTAACTATTTCTTCTTCAAATGGTTTGTCTTCGTGATGATGATGTTCGTAAATTGCCGGAACACCATTTTTAATCGCAGCTTTGACAAAATTCCAGTTACGACTGTGGACAAGTTTAGTAGTTGGAAGTATGTGAAAGGGAAAATAATATTTACAGGCAATGGTGTTAGAATCTGTGAATTTGCTGGAGAAATGGTCAATCGGCCAAGGCATTGGTAAGGGAGCAACTTTTAATTTGTTATGGAGGTTGTAATATTTAATAAGTTCTGTTGGTGTTTTTTTTGGTTGAAAAGGACGTGCTAGGTTAATTAGGTTAGTAGCTTTTGCTTTTTTATCAGGGTATACCAAAACTGTGGAGTAGCCCAGGTTAGCGACGGCGTTAGCAGCATTTGTAGATTGTACTAAATGAGCCTCAGGCTGGGGCAATTCTTCACCAATAAAATAAATATAGTGTTTTTGATCAGCAGGATTTTTCATATTGTTAGACTTTAATACTTTCCTCAAATTTTTCTAAATTATCGATTAAGTACATAGCATATTCATAACTTTCACTGATTAATTCATGTTGTTCTTGAGGAGTATCTATCAAAGAATCAGCTAAAGAGCGGAGAGAGCTAAGTATGAGGTTAAGAGAAGTCCGAAATTCAACAGAAATATGATTAAAGGTTTGATAATAGTCGCTGATAACATTCTGATTTTGGTCAGAAATGGAGATCAGTTGCCCCTGGGTTTGCAAGTTAATAACATCCTCAAAAATATCAATGGTGTTGAGAATTCTCCAGGCTGATTTGTAAGAGTTTTCAATTAATTCGTGCCGTTCTTGGGAATCATTTACCAGATCGTCAAGTAATAAGCGCAGGAACCCAATCATTGAGTTCAACTGTGTGCGAATTTCGTGAGAAATCCGGAGCAAGCTTTGATTGTGTTTGGTAATGACTTCAGGACGTTCAGCAAATTTCTTTGAGTTTTGGCGCATTGCCTTGAGGATTCTTGTTTGAATCAAGTTATTATTAGGTCCATGTCTGACGACAAGCTGCTCGGCATCTACGGTGAATTGCATTGAGTACAAGCGTGAGTAGTAACCACCCTTTTGTAAAAGTTCTTCATGGGTTCCCACTTCTACTACTCGTCCTTGATCTAATACGGCAATTTGATCGGCTTTTTGGACTGTGGAAAGGCGGTGAGCAATTACTAGGGTGGTACGATCGCGGCTGAGTTCATCGAGTGCAGCTTGGACTAAGCGTTCGGAAACGGTATCTAAAGCGCTGGTGGCTTCATCCAAAATCAGAATTTCCGGATTTTGCACTAATGCGCGGGCGATCGCCAGTCTTTGCCTTTGTCCACCAGATAACATGACGCCGCGATCGCCAATTAAGGTATCAAATCCGTGAGGTAATTTACTAATAAATTCATAAGCGTTTGCCCGTTTAGCTGCTGTAATAATTTCATCCTCAGTCGCCTCAGGACATCCATAGGCAATATTATTTTTTATCGAATCATTAAAAAGAAAGGTATCTTGACTGACAATTCCCATATGCTTACGCAGGGATACCATATCAAATTCCCGCAAATCAGTGTCGTCGATAGTAATTCCACCAGCCACCGGATCGTAAAATCTTGGCAAAAGGTCTGCTAAAGTCGATTTTCCCGCACCAGAACCGCCTACTAATGCTAAAGTCGTGCCACGCGGTAAATATAAATTTACATCTTTGAGAACTAACTTTTCATGATCGGGGTAAGCAAAGCAAAGAGAATTAAAAGATACTCCCTCTTGTAATTTTGTATAAGGAAGTTTACCGTTACCCATGAATGGTTTATTATCCAAGCTTAAAAACTCGTTCGCTACATCCACACTGGCGGCAGTACTAGCAAAGTTACTGCGAATAGTATTTAACTGAGAAATTAATGGCAACACTCGCAACAGTACTAATAAATATGTTAGAAGTACGGTAGAAAGTGAAGCAACTTCATTAGCAAAGAAAGTTTTACTCAAAAGTACAATCATCAGCAAAGCTGTAATACCCATTACCTCACCGATGGGTGTGATTGCTTCAGAATTAATTTGAGAGCGAAAATCTGCTAATTCGCGATCGCGGATTAAATTTTTAATTCGTTCGTATTCTTTTTCTTCATTTCCTGTCGCCTTAACTAAGCGAATCCCGTTTAAAGTTTCCAAGACAGAAATTGAATATGCTTTCGACATCTCGCTGAGCTGCTTCCCATAAATTTTAGAGCGAGAAATAGCATACTGATTGACTAACGTCACTAACGACAACAAAAGCGTAGCTGCAACGGTCAATTGCCAAGAAATTGACAGTAATAAACCAACAAAAACTAAAATTGTAATTCCTAAGATAACAATTTTGACTGTACTCCCGACAGCACTGGCAGCACGTCCAATTTCTCCACCCAGGCGGTTAATTAAATCACCAACCTTGGTTTTGGCATAATAATCTATATCAATTTCTAGTAATAGCTTTAATCCACTTTCTCGCATATCTGATGTCAGCTTGCGAGTTAGGGAACTCGATGCTAAGGCACTGGCATAAGTAGCTAAGTTTTTTAAAAAAATTGTAAATATAATTGCCCCAGCCATTACTCCTATTCGATAAGTTTCTGGAGTATTATCAAACGGAGATAGCATCTTTTTGAGGATGGGAGGCGCAGTAGTTAAATCTACTTCTTGCCCAACAATTTTTAAAACTATCGGCACAATTAAAGCTGTGCTAATCCCATTAAATAAAGCTCCAGAAAATCCTAACAATATTGTTAGCAAAATCAAACCAGGATAGGGTTTTGCAAATCTTAGTAGTAGTTTTCTGGTAGACATGGGGTATTTTTATTAATATGATTCACAACTGGGCAATTACTGACTTCAACGTAGAAGCCATAGCCTCTATGCTATAGTGTTCTACACATCTTTGTCTTGCCTTGATACCTTGCTGATTTGCTAATTCTAAATTATGAAAAATAAATTGAATTTGTTCAGCAAGTTGTTCGGGACAAGCAGGCTCAACTAAATAACCAGTATCATCTAAAATTTGGGGAATATCTCCAATGCGTGTTGATAATACAGGTTTAGCCATTGCCATGCCATCTGTCAACTTCAAAGGAAATTGTGCGCGAGTTTCTAGGGTATCTCGCTGGGGAACAACTACAATATGAGCGGCTGCTACTAAATCAGGCATAACATCAGCTGGATAATTTGGTAGTTTGATAATCCAGCGTCCCCATTGTTGTTGAAGTTGGCGATCGTAATCATCATAAGGACTACCACCCACAATCACCAATCTCAAGTCTGGCTGATTAATTTTATCCAGAGCAATTAGAACATCTTCTAATCCTTTATAAGGTCTTGGGGCGCCAGGAAACATTAAAATTCGATATTCAGATAAACCATAACGAGTTCTACTTTCTTCACAATTGTATCGAGCAGGGTCAAATAAGGAAGTATCCTTCCCATTGGGAACATACTGACCGCCAAAACGCTGCTGTAAAAAGTTAGTATGTACGGTTACTGCATTAGCTTGATTGACCAAACCTTCCATCCATTTCAAGTACAAAGGATGATYAGGTGTCCTCAAAACTCCATCTTTTTTTAGTAAATCTCTAGCTAGTTGTTTAAATGTAGGACGATAACGCCATTCATCACCACCATACCAACTAAGTTCCCAGTCATCTATATCTAAAATTACTGGTATTTTGCTGTAGAATTTATTTAAAAGTGCAATACCAAAACTTGCTGGCTGGGGTTTTATAGCATAAATAATATCTCCATCAATAATTTTCAAAATTTGACGAATGGACTTAAAAAAACTTGGATAATTTGAGCCAGTCACAGTATAAACTTCATCTTCACCAGAAATTGCTTTATATAATTCTTTCCCAAATAAAAATCCTAATATTTGTACTTTATAGCCCAAGGTAATCAGGGCTTTTTTTAATAAATATGCACGAATAAATCCATCATTTGTTGATAAATTCCATACCAGCAATGATACTTTTAAATTTTCTTTCATTATCAGCTATTTGCCTATTGATAAATTATTTCTTCCGCCAGGGATTTGTAACTTGATTCGGTAAAAATACTTTAGCCAATCTATCAAAAATTCTTGTGTACAAGGAGCGAGTAATATTTTTAGCATACTGAGGTCGATAAGGATAGGTACAATGAAGGACTTTTATTTCAGTTAATAGCAAATCATATTTATCTAAATACTCAAATACATCGTTGATATCAGAAAGCAAGCAAATATCTGAATCCAGATAAATAGTTTTATCAAACTCAGAGGTTCTATATAAAGCTAGTTTTGCTTCTCGTGATGCTAAAACAGTATTTTCATTCGGCGGAGCAGGTTTTAAAATTACATTTTTGAAAGCCTTTAAAAAAGGATAGAGAACTGGAGGAACTCCGTCTATTAAAATAATTATTGGTTCTTGATGAAATTTTCTAATGGCTGCTAAAAAATGAATACAATCTTGAAAAGAATAAAGTCCAGTTAAAATAGTAATAAATCCTCTAGTTTCTGGTTGCATATTTTTAAGTAATAGTTTTTAATTTCACTTGAACTAACAGATTAGACTTCAGAAAAATTACTTTAATTTTAGTTATTATTAAATATAATAGAATAAATCTAATCAAATATAATCCTGATAATTTATTGTTTGTAATAACAAAAAAATAATAAATTAACTTTAGCTTTATATTTGTAGCTTTTCCCAGAGAAAATTCACTGATAAATTCATCTGAAGTTGACTTTTTTTAAGTATAATTACCGCCAAAGCCAGGTTGTATATTATCATAGTTAATATTGCACTAGACTCAAAAACTTTAAGTATAAATACTCATTTTAGCTGGTGCAGATAGCACTATTACTTAGTTGCATGTAGGCTTGCTACTCAATACTAATCTATGTTGTAAGGGAGACAGAGGTAATGCAGGTAATCCGTCTAGAAGCGCTCTCAGACAACTACATATTTTTGTTACATGACTCCAAACAAAACATTGCCGCTGTTGTCGATCCAGCTGAGGCTCAACCAGTATTAAAGAAACTGGCACAACTAAAAGCTCAGTTGGTAGCGATTTTTAATACGCACCACCATAACGATCATGTGGGTGGTAACAAGCGGTTAATTGAACAATTCCCGCAATTGGTAGTTTATGGGGGAGCCGAGGATCGTGGTAGAATTCCTGGACAGCAGGTGTTTTTGCAAGAAGGCGATCGCGTGCAGTTTGCAGACCGCATAGCTGAAGTTATCTTCGTTCCCGGACATACCCGTGCTCACATCGTCTACTACTTTCCTCCCGAAAAAGCTGGTGAGACGGGCGAATTATTTTGTGGTGATACCTTATTTTCTGGAGGTTGCGGTCGCTTGTTTGAAGGAACGCCGACACAAATGGTAGACTCTTTAAGCAAAATTCGCTCCTTACCCGATGATACGCGCGTCTGGTGCGCCCACGAATATACTTTAAAAAATCTGAAATTTGCCTTAAGTTTAGATGGCGACAACACCGACTTACAAAAATACTTCGGTGAAGTCCAAGCTTATCGGCAGCGAGGAGAAGCCACCATACCCTCACTGCTAGGAGTTGAGAAGCGCACTAATCCCTTTTTACGTTGGGATCACCCATCATTACAATCAGCTGTAAAGAGGAGCGATCCTGTGCAAACCTTTGCGCGGATTCGGGAAATGAGAAATAACTTTTAATTATTGAGCATTGGGCATGGGAAGAGGCAGGGGAGCAGGGAGCAGAGGGGAAGATTTTCTCCTCTACACCCTGCCCCTATGCCCCATCTCCCAGTGCCCTATTCCCCATTCCCTTCAACTTTCTGGCGCGAACAGTTGCGATCGCCCCCTGCCTTTCGCTAGGATCTGTAAGCTTTAGGTATAGGCAAAGCCGCTGGGAATATAGCAGTGACGTTGTGAGCTATTCTGGCGAAACCCAAATTAATCAATATCTTACAGGAAAAGCGAAAAACGATGGCGAAACGCGTGCAGTTAGTTTTAAATCAGGATATCAGTAAGCTGGGAAAATCTGGCGACTTAGTGGAAGTAGCTCCTGGCTATGCTCGTAATTATCTGATTCCCCAGAAATTGGCAATCCATGCCACTCCTGGTATTCTCAAGCAAGTAGAACGCCGTCGCGAGCAAGAACGTCAACGGCAATTAGAGCTTAAGCAACAAGCTGTTGAGCAAAAAGCAACTTTAGAAAAAGTTGTCAGCTTGACAATTCCCAAGCAAGTTGGTGAAAACGAAGCTATTTTCGGTACAGTTACGACTCAAGATGTTGCAGATGCAATTAAGGCAGCCACCGGTCAAGAAGTAGACCGCCGTGGCATTACCATTCCTGATATTAACCATCTTGGTACTTATCAAGCCGAAATCAAGTTATTTACGGAAGTAACAGCGCAAATTGATATTCAAGTTGTGGCTAGTTAAGTTACGGGAGGATAAGGGAGATGGAGAGAATTACAGACAAGAATTAATCGCGTCTCTACTCCTAACTTTTGTACAGACGCGATTAATCGCGTCTGTACTAGCAAAATCTCAAAACTTAAAATCGTTTTATGGCTGAAGAACTGAGTTTTCACTCGTCTGGTAGCGATCGCTTACCACCCCAAAATATCGAGGCAGAAGAAGCGATTTTGGGGGGTATTTTGCTAGATCCAGAAGCGATTAGTCGAGTTAGCGATCGCCTTGTTCCTGAAGCCTTTTATATCAGCGCTCACAAAGATATTTATCAAGCAGCAGTTAGACTCCACGCACAAGGCAAACCCACAGACTTACTCTCGGTTACAAGTTGGCTGACTGACCATGAAATACTTGCTCGCATTGGTGGCAGAAATAAACTAGCAACTTTGGTAGACCGCACAGTGTCAGCTGTGAACATTGACGCCTTAGCAGGCTTAGTAATGGAAAAATACCTGCGGCGACAATTAATTAAAGCTGGCAATGAAATTGTGCATCTCGGTTACGAAACAGAAACCGAATTACCAATTGTTTTAGACCAAGCAGAACAGAAAGTTTTCGGCGTTACTCAAGAGCGTCCGCAATCAGGTTTAGTTCATATCTCTGATACACTAATTAATAATTTCCAGGATATTGAAGATAGAAATCAAGGCATTGCTTTACCTGGAATTCCCTGCGGATTTTACGATTTAGATGCCATGACCAGCGGCTTTCAACGTTCGGATTTAATTATTGTCGCTGGCAGGCCGTCAATGGGGAAAACAGCTTTTTGCTTGAACCTTGCTCATAATATCGCTGCTGCTTATAAATTACCAGTTGCTGTTTTTAGTTTGGAAATGTCTAAAGAACAGCTGACACAACGTTTATTAGCTAGCGAGGCACAAATTGAAAGTGGTTATCTGCGGAGTGGTCGCCTTAGCCAAACACAATGGGAACCTTTAAGCCGTGCTATTGGTATCCTTTCAGAAATGCCAATTTTTATTGACGATACGCCGAATATTACTGTTACACAAATGCGTAGTCAAGCAAGGCGACTGCAAGCAGAACAAGGAACAGAATTAGGATTAGTTGTAATAGATTACTTGCAATTAATGGAAGGAGCAGGTGATAATCGTGTCCAAGAATTGTCAAAAATTACGCGTCAACTTAAAGGTTTAGCACGGGAATTATCTGTACCAGTTATTGCTTTATCTCAGTTGAGTCGAGGAGTGGAAGCACGTACTAATAAACGCCCAATGTTATCAGATTTACGCGAAAGTGGAAGTATCGAACAGGACGCGGATTTAGTAATAATGTTGTATCGGGATGACTATTATAATTCTGATAGTCCTGATCGGGGAATTGCAGAAGCAATTGTAGCTAAACACCGTAATGGCCCAACAGGTACGGTTAAGCTTTTATTTGATCCACAGTTTACAAAGTTTAAGAATCTAGCTCGACAAAATAACTATTCATCTGGTTCTAGTAATAATTATTTGCCTGGTTCAAATAACAATTATTTACCTGGTTCAAAAACTTAGTTTGACCAAGTAGTTATTAATAAAATAGTTTAAATAAAGCATGGAGTATGGAGTATTACTAATTATCTCCATTCCCCATGTCTAATTCCTACTTAACTCCTAGCAATTCCACATCAAAAAGCAGGGTAGCGTTGGGTGGAATTACGCCACCAGCGCCACGAGAACCATAACCTAACTCTGACGGGATGATTAACTTACGACGACCGCCTACTTTCATCGTGCTTAGTCCTTCGTCCCAACCTTTGATTACTTGTCCGACACCGATTTTAAATTTGAAAGGTTGACCGCGATCGCGTGAGCTATCAAACTTAGTACCATCTTCTAAAGTGCCGATATAGTGAACCTCTACCGTTTGTCCACGTTCAGGAGTCGCTCCGGTGCCCTCTTTTAACTCCACGTACTTCAATCCAGAGGGGGTGGTTACGGCATTGGCATCAGACATAGTATTACTCGCAATTAAGATATTGTTTTCAGTTAGAATTGTGGGCGCTGGGGGTGTTGAGGTTAACTGGTCAGCAATGGCAGTATTCTGTTTACTGCCTACTTGCCCCACAACCAAAAGCACAACACACATGAGTATGAACGCCACACTCAGGAAAATTGCTTTCAAAATCAGTTCTCCCTACTTAGGTAGCCTGGTCAAAACATTACCAACAAGACACATTTAGTTTAAATCAGAAAGGACAACTTAACGCCAAAGCTTATTTTCTAAATCGCGTACTTGACGTTCTAAACGGTCAATTCTCCCCCGAAGTTCGTCCACTTCCGACTGACGAGCCACCCCGAAATCCTGCATCATATTTCGCATTTGCCGTTGCATCTGCACGTCCCAATTTCCTTGCTCTGACTTTAACTGCTGGGCAATATCATCTATAACCGCCTTGGCTTGTTCGGGATTGAGCTTACCGTCTTTAACTAAATCATCGCTGACTTGCCGCAGTTTTTCTGCTACTAAAGACGTTGTACCAAGACCCACCATCATTAGTTGTTGCAACCAATTGTTGCTGTCCATACTCCCTTCCTCTTAACTTATTTCAAACCAGCCGACCTTTGCTCCTAAGTTAGGCGATCGAGCTATGCTGAGAGCGTAGTTATTCTAGCCTACAGCTCTATTTTGGCAAATTCGCGAACCAGGCATCGAAGGACGTGTTTATAAAACTCCTCAAGTTTAAAGTTGCCTCTGATCTACAGCAAAATTTTATCCACAAAGATGCAGAAATTTGGACAACAGCAATGGATAAGTATCGTGGATTTCTTGATAAAGAGGTTTGGCTCAACCCCAACGACCCTTGAGAAGTTATCTTTATCATTCGTCGAAAAACTTCTGAACACTTGGATGCTATACCCCAACAAAAGTTGGAAGCTATTGAAGCAAAGTTTATCCAAGCATTGGGAAAATTCTATCCAATCGTAAAGTCTGCAAAGTATCAAGTTTTAAAAGTATTGGGCGACTTCTAATCGATACTGTTCAGCTAGATGCTGGTTGTAATACGTTGTTTAACAACTTGTAGCCATTCGCACTAAATTATAGCTAGGATAAAAAACGTGTAAATTTTTTATCTTCTAGCTACAGTATTGCTGATTATACAGGTAAAACTACTGGCATGGATAATCAAGAGTTAAAGTTTCTCTTAAAGTTATTGGGATTTACCGATTATCGAGCAGGGCTTAATGCCTTTGATAGTTTTAAAACTAAGAAAAATAAAATTTGTAAAGCATTGGGCGATCGCGAACTGGTAGACTATACCCGCGAGATTACCGCAGTTAAAATTTTACCGCCTAGTCAAGCCGTACTCAAAAATCCAGGCGAAGTGCCCATCGCAGATAAAGAACTCAAGGTATTAGAGAAAATCGCTAAAGCTTCGGGTAAAATCGCTCCTAGTCAAATCACTTCACTAAAAGCTGCACAAAGAAATGAGATATTGGAAGTGTTGAGCGATCGGGGTTTGATTGAAGCTGAAAGAGGCATTAAAAAAACTAAAGCTGAAGTTTGGCTAACTCAACGAGGAATCGAGTATTTACGGGATGATTACAGCCCCAACAAAGGTGTTCAACCAGCCATCAGCCTAGAATTGCTGGGTAATTACCTACGCTTTTTACGAAAAACTTTGCAGACCAAGCCTGAGCAAGTTTCTAGTTCACTACCTACCGTCAATACCGCCGATGAAAAAATCAGTGATCAAGAAATTTTAGAAATTATTAAGAAATTAGACCGAGAATTGGGTACTGACAATTATTTACCAATTTTTCATCTGCGAGAAAAATTACAACCGCCATTTTCACGAGATGAATTAGATAAAGCTTTATATCGTTTGCAAGCGAGCGATCAAATTGATTTAAGTTCTTTATTAGACCCGACACCCTACACTCCAGAACAAATTGATGCTGGAATTTTACAAAAGGTGGGTGGTTCGCTGTTCTTTATCACTGTGAACTAACAATACATACACTTTTTTCGTCAAAAGTTAAGTTTGCTCAATTATTTTAATTAATTATGGCATCTATCGACGATATTATTAAACGCGAGGTTAACCCGTTTGACCTAGTAAATTTGAGGACGGGTAATTTTTGGGGTCAAAATTATGAATTAGAGTCTATAGTTGAGTCAATTCATCAAGAAGCAATAACAGAAATTGAAGGATTTCTCAATTTAGTAACTACAGATAATGGTAGTCGTACTGTTTTACTTGTAGGTGATTCTGGTTCTGGCAAAAGCTATCTTTTAGGTAGGTTAAAACGCACCTTTAACTCAAAAGCTTTCTTTGCTTATATCGGGCCTTGGGTCGATAACGATTATATGTGGCGTCATGTGCTAAGGAATACAGTTGATAGTTTAATTCAAGTACCAGAAGGACAGGAGGACTCTCAGTTAATACTGTGGCTGAAAAATTTATCTGTTTTCACAAAAACCAATCTGAAAAAGCAGCTTTTTAATGATAGCTTTTGGCAATTATTATTAGGCGATCGCCAAAAGTTTATTAACCATCTTAAAAAGACTTATTTAAAAGCAGGTATCTACAATCCTGATATTTTTTTTGGAGTGTTACACGATCTCACAGATCCAGAACTGTATCTTTTAGCCTGTGAATGGTTAAGAGGAGATAATTTAAGCGAAGAATCAATGCAAGCTTTGAGGCTTAAACACTGCATTGATGCAGAAGACGCAGCAAAGAATATTTTGGCTAATTTTGGCAAAATTTCTACTGCGACTCAACCGATTGTTTTATGCTTTGACCAAGTTGAAACCTTGCCTAGTTGGCCTTCTAATCCTCAAGCTTTATTTAATATCAATACTACTATTCACAGTGAAAATCTGAAAAATTTTCTCATTATCATCAGTATAGTTACCAACGGCTGGAA
Source organism: Nostoc sp. PA-18-2419 (assembly GCF_005869855.1). GTDB lineage: Bacteria > Cyanobacteriota > Cyanobacteriia > Cyanobacteriales > Nostocaceae > Nostoc. The sequence continues at coordinate 63,062 of NZ_SZNH01000016.1, forward strand.
GCAAAGTTATCGTTACATTCAACAGTCAGACAAAGCCAGAATAGAGCGATTGATATCGCTAAAATCCATTGATTTCACTCAAGTAGAAGCACTTTGGGCTTACAGATTACAACCTTTACATCAAGAAGCTAATCCTAAACCTGATTCACCTATTTTTCCTTTAAAAAGACAATTGTTAGAGGAAAATTTTCCTGGCGGTAAAACTATGCCAAGGAATGCGTTTGTTCTCGGCAGATTAGAGTATCAAGAATATAAACTTTCATTGATTAATGGCGGTAAGACACCTGATTCAAAGCCTCCAATAACTCCAGAAGAAAGAGAACAAGCTGAATTTCAATTGCTATGGCAGCAAGAATATAAAAAAGTTCAAGCGAAGATAGATAAAATATCTCTGTTAGCAGCACCCGATCTCATCAGGATGGTGCAAGAAGCTTTAGAAGTATTACAAGTACAAGCAATCAAACATAGACTCATCACTGGAGCTTATGCAGGCTATTCACTAAGTTATCAACTGCCATCTAAACGAGAAAATGTAGGAATAGTCTGGACAGAAGATGGTAATATGAGAAGTTTTTTTAGTGTGATGAATGCTTGTCAAAAAGCGATTCAGCAAAATCTTTGTCAAAGTCTATATTTAATTAGAATTGGAAGTGTAGGAAATGCAAAGCTGGCTGGATATAAAATTTATAGTCAGATTTTCACTGGCACTAAGCATATTCATATTAAACCAAATCTCACTTCAGTTCACTACTTAGCAACATACCATAGCTTAGTTCATTCTGCACAGGCTCAGGAATTATTTGTTGCTGGTAAAGTAATAGCTTTACCAGTATTACAATCTTTAATTCGTGACTCTAAAGTTTTAGAACAATGTACTTTATTGCAAGATTTAGGAATTGTTACTAAACAAAAACCCGATCCAGGTAAGACAATTAAAGATTTGCGACAAGTTAAAGATTTCTTATTGAATTTAGTAAAAACCCAAGGATATATGGGAGTACCTACCTTAATTTCACAAGGAGTTAATCAATTCTCTAATGTAGAAAAAACTGAAACTCAACATCTAATTGACTTATTATGCCAGGAAAAGAAAGTAAAAATTATTAACCCTAAATCTAAGTTAGAAGACCAGTTAATATGTTTAGTCACTAGATAGATAAACCTTGATAACATTTTAGCCAATGCACTATCTAACAAAAGCTTCTGAAATCCAGACACAAATTGCAGAATTCGCCTTGGCTAAAGTGCTATGGCTAGATACAGAAGTAGCTAATTGGAATACTTCATATCCCAAATTATCATTAATTCAGATATTAGCAGAATCCACAGACTCTACAGGAAAGTTTGCTTATATTCTTGATGTGCTGGATAAACCTGATTTAATTGCACTCTTTATTCGCCAAATCATGGTTAATTCTCAAATTGAGAAAGTATTTCACAATGCAAGTTTTGATTTGAAGTACTTGGGTGAAAAATCTGCACAAAATATTACCTGTACTCTTAAGTTAGCAAGAAAGATTAGCCTTAAAACATTACAAACATCTAATTTAAAACTAAAAACTTTAGCAACAGAACTTTGCAAATTTTCTGATGTAGATATAGAAGAAGGTAGAAGTGACTGGGGAAAGCGTCCTCTGAGTGACAAGCAACTACACTATGCAGCAATGGATACAGTATATTTGGCTGCTGTTCATCAACATTTGTTAAAAATTTATCATCCTGATTTTGTCAGTAATATTTTTAATAAGATACCTGATGATTCCAAAAATATATCCTTAACAGCTACTAAAGTCAGAGTCGCTTTTGAGTGTCCTCGGTTATTTTATCTCCATCAAAAATTTGGTGGTAATACTTTATTCATACCACCAGATAATCAAGTTGATATTGGGAATAGCTTTCATCAGTTAGCTGATATTTTTATCAAATTAGCTGTTAGTGAGTCAAGATTTACAGAAATATTCAAAACTAGTATATCTCAATTAAATATTGACGAAATTGCCTCTCGTTTACAACAGCTTTTTTATGAAATTAAATTTTCTACTTATCTAGAAAAAGCTGTTGAACAAGATGCAAGTACAGCGCAACCACTGTACAAAGTTTGGCAAGGATTACAAGGATTAATCCGACGCTTTGCAGAACTACTGATTGTCAATCGACGTTATTGTAGTGCAGAAGCAGTTATTCATAACACTTTTGTTTCTCAAGAACGTAAGCTTGAGCATTATTTTCAGCTACCTGATGGCACACAACAAAGGGTAAAAGGAGAATTTGATTGTTTGGTCTATAATTTTGAAGTTAAGCGATTATGTGTACTTGAATATAAAACTTATCAGCCAGTAGATCCATCAGCACAATTGGCTCAAGTTGCTCTTTATAGTTATATGCTTTGGTATCAGAAAAAGGTAGCAGTTGACTCGGCGGTTTATTGTGTTTTACCAGAGTTTAAAGAGTATCAATATTCCTGGGAACAGCTAGAAAATACTGTGCATCAGTTAATTCACTATAAATTACACCAGATGCAACAATGGCTGAGTTGGGAATCACCTTATCCCAATTCACCACCGCCAACAACTCAGCCTTATCTGTGTGAAATTTGTCCGCAACAGCAAAAATGTCAGACTTTTTTTCCTTCGACTGTTGTGATTACAGCGTCTAATTTACCATCATAGAATTTGACAAGATGTGGAAAGTCAGGTAACCTTGACATACCATAATTCCCTGAGAAAATACTGAGAATAAACTAAATTTTCTCAAGTGAAAAATTCATGAAAATCATGCCTTAGTTTCAGATGATCTTCAGACCAAAGTGAGATACTTTGGATGTTGTCGGCTGCAAAGAGATTCCAAGGGAGTGACAATCTTGATTGCTGTTATTCCAAGTTGTGTTAAAACCGATGGTGTTATTTGACCACAATGCAGATGTAAGGGCGATCGCAGTTGCACCCAGTCTGATTGAGTCCAAAATCCTTGCTCAATCTGCCTATAACTAATTTCCTCTTAATCAATACAAATATCCAAAGGACGAAAGAAGACTATGAACTGGAAAGTACTTTGTCTAATTGCTAGTTTGGGCTTAACTATTAGCCTCACCGCCTGCTCTAGCAGTCCTGCAAGCAACAATCAGATTTCTCCCGATGCCTCTCCTGCAATGAGCAAAGATAAAGCAGGCGGTGCTATGAGCCATGACAACATGGGCAAAGATAAAGCAGGCGGTGCCATGAGCCATGACAACATGAGCAAAGATAAAGCAGGCGGTGCCATGAGCCATGACAACATGAGCAAAGATAAAGCAGGCGGTGCCATGAGCCATGACAACATGAGCAAAGATAAAGCAGGCGATGCCATGAAGCAATCGCCCGCTCCCAGCAATCCCTAGCCGCTACTTGCTTGGCACATTTCCTTTCTTTAACTAAATACTAGGGATTGGGTACTAGGAAAATCCTCATTCCTAGTTCTTAGGCTTTGGCGCTTTGACTTCAACAGGAAAAATTCTTATGAATCACAGCCATCTCCGACGGCGTCAGTTACTTTACTTTGGGTTAGGGATTGTCGGAATTGGTGCAGCCACAACAGCTTTTTCCAACTTAAGAAAAGTGAATCCCCCTTCTCCCTTTGCTGCAAATCGCAGTAAGACGCAAGCCTCTGACGCGGTAGTAGTGCTATCCCCACCGGGCAAGAATCTGCCAGAGTTTCAGGGTATCAGTCAGTGGTTTAATTCTACTCCTTTATCAATTGCTGACCTCAAAGGCAGCGTTGTCCTGATACAGTTTTGGACTTTTGCTTGTATCAACTGCCAGCGCACCTTACCCTACATCACTAAATGGCATCGGCAGTATGAGGCGCACGGGCTAAAGGTGATTGGCATCCACACGCCGGAATTTGCCTTTGAGCGAGATGCAAACAATATAAAAAAGGCTTTAGGGCAACATCAAATTACTTATCCAGTTCCGGTTGATAATGAGTACAAAACCTGGAACGCTTACGAAAATGGGTACTGGCCTCATCTATTTCTAGCCGATTCTCAGGGATCGCTACGGTATGACCATGTTGGCGAAGGGGCATACGAAAAAACAGAGCAGACTATCCGCCAGCTATTAGGGTAGAGGAAATTTATGGCAACTTCTACTCTATCAATCGGTCTTGCTTTCTTGGGTGGAGTTTTGAATGTGCTTTCCCCTTGTGTGTTACCGATTCTGCCAGTACTGTTGGGCAGATCGCTCCAATCTCATACTTACGGTGCAGTAGCACTGGTGGGGGGATTAGTCGCTGGGTTTGCACTGGCAGGTAGTTTATTAGGGATTACAGCAGCCTGGTTTACTGGCTTGGCTATTTTTTTGCGTAATTTAGCGATCGCACTCCTTTTATTCTTAGGAACGTTAGCAATTTTCCCTAATTGGAGTTACCGACTGTTTAGCTACATTCCCTTTGGCAAGTGGACAAAAAAACCTGTGCGAGTAGGACTTCTAGGAGAGTTCTGGCTAGGAACTCAGTTGGGGCTATTGTGGACTCCTTGTGCTGGGCCTGTTTTAGGGGGAATTCTGGTATTAGCAGCAGTTAACCATCAAGTCGCAGGTGCATTTGGGCTACTAGTTGCTTATGGAGTCGGAGCAGGGATACCACTGCTGGCGATCGCCTATGGTGGGCGAGTCATCAGCCAAAGATTACTCAACCTCCAAAGCCATAGTGCAGTATTGCAACGGCTGGGCGGTGTGGCGATCGTGGTGACAGCAATTGCCATTGTGCTGGGTTGGGATGTCCAAGTGCAACTTTGGCTGGCTCCATTCTTTCCAACTTTACCAATGTGAAATAGCCATGACTTCATCTAAACGCAAAGTCCGCTCAGTACCACATCAGACTTTCCTTTCAAAAACTTTTCACTGTGTCAATATCATCAGCCTCATTCTGATGATTTCTAGCGGCTTGCAAATCTACAACGCCAATCCGGTGTTTGGTGGGCGTGGCGGTTGGTCTTTTCCCGACTTTCTGTTATTGGGAGGTTGGCTAGCCGGTGGTAGAAAGTGGCATTTTGCTGCTATGTGGTTCTTTTCACTGAACTTGCTCTGGTATGGACTCTATATTTTAGTCACTCGTCGTTGGCAGCGTCGGTTTGCTGATAGTGGTGACCTCAAAGCATTGCGAGTCAGCCAGAATCCAAAGCGCAAAAACTACGCATGGCATCGGCTAGTTTACACTAGTATCATTCCAGTTCTGTTATTGGCAATCTTAAGTGGACTTGCCATGTACAAGCCTGTCCAACTTCATTGGCTTTCCTCTCTGTTTGGTAGTTGGCAGACTCTACGTACTGTTCACTTTATTACTGTTCCCACAGTCATATTGTTTACAATTGCTCATTCCTTACTCGCCCTCAAGGTGGGAAGTTTCCGTCTAATTAAGTCTATGTTTGTGTAGAGGTCTTATGAGTCTGATTCTTCCCAAACGCACCATATCCCGTCGCCAGTTACTTCAATTATCTGGAATTTCGGGGTTAGGCTTCCTGCTTGGAGGCTGTGGATCGAATTTATTCTCAGATAATGTGGGGCAAATATTTGAGCCACTGAATCAAAGTTTTGAAACACTCTTACTAACTCAAAAGCCTGTACCTGAATTTCCTGTAAGTGCCATTGAGCCGGATAAGTTGTTGATTAACTCGTTCGACTCCACGCCGCAAATTGATCCAACACAGTTTCGCCTGACGATAGATGGTGAGGTTAGTAACCAGATGCAATTGAGCATGGCGGATATTCAAAAACTTCCCTTGACTTCAATGGTGATTCGTCATGTGTGTGTTGAAGGCTGGGCTGCGATTGTCCAATGGGGAGGTGTGCGATTACGAGACTTAGTTGCGCTGGTACAGCCTAAGTCAAGCGTTCGTTACGTCTACTTCAAATCTGCGGATGGCTACTATGAAAGCTGGGACATAGCCTCTGCTATACATCCCCAAACCCTTATGGCCTATCAAAAGAATAGACAACCATTATCAATTGAAAATGGTGCGCCTATCCGTCTAGCATCACCAATTAAACTAGGCTACAAGCAAAGTAAGTGGGTAACTCAGATTACATTCCTCAGCAATTTGTTGCCTACTAAGGGTTATTGGGAAGATCAAGGCTACGAGTGGTTTGCTGGGCTGTAATACATTCCTATTTAAATAATAAAATAGAAATAAACATGTTTTTTAGAAGCTCAAACTCAAATAGTGAATCAAACCAAAAAAACTTGGATATATCTTGACCCATTCTCATTGCAATTACGGATAACAGTTGGTATTGCTACGTTTTCAGCTTTAATATTAGGTAGTCTTGCTGCATGGACTCGTTGGAACATGCAGCAATTTTTAATTGATAGTCATAAACAGAATATAGAACAAATCGCTCAACGCTTGCCACATGATGTACAAATTTATAGTGAAATGATGCAACCGGAAACCGGTTTGCAAAAGGCTATTAATAACTTAGGAAATACCAAAATATTATTATGGGTAAAAAGTGATGATAATAAAACATTGGTAAAATCTATAAGTTTGAATTTGTTATCTGATTTTACAGTGACTCAGTTGATGTCTTTGAGTAATATGCAGATTAAAGGACAAATTTACAAAGTTAATCAAAGCTACTTTGTTTTAAGTAGTAGTTCTTTGCAAGTGCAGGGTAAGTTACTGGGTAAGCTTTTTGTAGCGCAGGATATTACTCGTGAACAAACGATGTTTGTGGCAATGGTGCAGAGTTTGAATATTGCTAGTATTTCGGCAATTATTGTGATGATAGCTATGATAACATTTTATATTAGACGTTCTTTGCAACCACTGCGTCAGCTAAATCAAATGACTTCTGTTATTTCTGTAAAAGATTTAGGACAAGCACAATTATATGTTGATAATGCACCCAGTGAAGTCAAAGAATTAGCTCAAACTTTAACCATGTTACTATCTCGCCTCTGGCAATCTTGGGAGCAAGAGCGAGAATTTGTGAGTAACGTTTCTCATGAATTACGAACACCTTTGACAATTGTACATGGTTATTTGCAAAGTGTTTTGCGACGGCAAAATAACTTAACAGAAACTCAACAAGAAGCTCTAGAAACTGCTGCATCGGAAACTGAACGTACTATTCGCCTGCTACAAGATTTACTTGATTTAGCACGAGCAGATAGTGGTTATTTGCATTTTCAGATGAAATCTTATGTACTGAATGATTTAGTTGAAGAAGTCGTTATGATGGCACAAAAATATAGCGATCGCTTAATTACAATTGAGTCAACAATTTACCCCATTGAAGTGAAAGCAGACTACAGTCGTCTTAAACAAGTATTGCTGAATTTAATTGATAATGCTATTAAGTATTCTGAAGCTGGTATGCCCGTGAATATAAAGCTAAATCAAGCTCATGACAAAGCGATTATTCAAGTTTTTGATCAAGGGTATGGCATTCCTTTACAACATCAAACACGGATTTTTGAGCGATTTTACCGCGTAGATGAATCGCGGTCTCAAGCCACTGGAGGTTCTGGTTTGGGTTTATCAATTGTTAAAACACTTGTAGAAGGTATGGGGGGTAATGTATCTGTGCAATCCAAGTTAGGAGAAGGAAGTATTTTTACAATAACTTTACTTGTATAGGACTCATATTTGATTTGTGAAAAAACTCAGTACACGTTTTCTTAACGGAACTTAAACAAAACAGAAAAGGAAAAAAGAGTATAATACTATCTCAGCATAGCTTTAACGCATAGGTGGGCAAGCAAACCTTTCAACACCTTTACTGAAGCTGATAAAGCCTTGAGAATAGCTATGTCTGATCGATTTTTCGATTGGTTGACCCTCAACCGTGACGTATTTACTGCTTACAAAGCCAGTTTGGGCTTTATTTGAGCTTAATTTTTCTTTAAGTCCCGTTAATACATCTGGGTTTCAAGCATTTTTGATCCTTTTGTGTATTTTCCTTGCCCTGTATCGGTTTGAAGCTTATTTGTGCCTCAAAAATGTCTAAGTTCCGATAGTTAGTAAAAGATAGCTGAAAATAGCAATTCTATTCTGACCTTATATATCTGCTATCAGAGCAAAAATATGTCAGTAAATATTCTTTTAGTTGAAGACGAAGTTAAACTAGCGCGATTTGTTGAATTGGAATTAAATAGCGAAGGTTACAATATAAATGTGGCACATGATGGAATCACTGGTTTAACTTTAGCACGGGAGTTATCACCGGATTTAGTCATTCTTGATTGGATGCTACCAGGACTGTCAGGTTTAGAAATCTGTCGTCGGTTGCGGGCAACTGGGATCTCTATACCAGTAATATTATTGACAGCAAAGGATGAAGTTAATGATCGTGTAGCAGGTTTGGATGCCGGAGCAGATGATTATGTGGTCAAACCATTTAGTATTGAAGAACTGCTAGCTAGAATCCGTGCTCATTTACGCCGTACTCAAGAAACAAATCAGGACATTTTACAGTTTGAAGACTTAAGTTTAAGTCTTCGTACTCGCCAAGTTTACCGAGGTAATCGGGCAGTTGAATTAACGGCAAAAGAGTTTGATTTGTTAGAGTATATACTTTTACATCCCCGTCAGGTATTTACTAAAGACCAAATTCTACAGAAAGTTTGGGGTTATGACTTTATGGGTAATTCCAATATTATTGAAGTCTATATCCGTTACTTGCGTCTAAAACTAGAAGAAAATCATGAAAAACGCTTGATTCATACAGTGCGTGGCGTAGGCTATGTACTCCGAGAATAGTTATAACCGCAACTCTTTCCCTCACTCCTTGTATTATAACTTTGTAAAAAACTAGTACCAAATCAGGTTAAAATTCAGTACAAGCTATGGACTGAGTTATTGCAATATTTTCTATATGCTTACTTTCAATCAGCTGATGGCTACTATGAAAGTTGGGATATAGCTTTAGCGTTATATCCCCAGACTTTGTTAGCTTATCAAAAAAACGGTGATACATTGCCAGTATAAAATGGTGCCTCTTTGCGTTTAGCTTCACCAATTAAACTTGGTTATAAGCAAACTAAATGGGTGACTAAAATTACACTGATTAGTTATTTATCGTCTTTTAAAGGCTATTGGGAGGATCTGGGTTATGAATCGTTTGCACGAATCTAGATTGTTAGCAGTAGAGAGGCGATTAACCCAAGTCTTTCCAGGAGTTAGAAATTAAAGTCTTAGAATAAATAAATTTACTAATTGCCAAATATATAAGTATCTATTTACTCTTTGTGTATCTGTTACCTCATGCAGGAAAAATATTATTTGCCAAAATTTATGTAACAGGTAGAAGCTAAATTATAAATTAAGATATTTATCCTTTTTTAAACCCCAAAAGTATGAACTTTTTTGATAAATTAAATCAAAATATTTTAACAACTCAAAGCTTACTATTTGTAGGACTTGATCCTAATCCAGAAATGATGCCTACTCATTATAAATCGGAAGATATCATTGCTGGTTTATGGGAGTGGTTACAATTTATTATTTCTGAAACTTCTGATTTTGTTTGTGCTTATAAACCAACACTTGGCTTTTACGAAGCACTGGGTATTCCAGGTTTAGAACTTTTAGATAAAACTTTAGCAGCTATTCCAGCCCACATCCCAATTATTTTGGATGCCAAACATAGTGACTTAAATACAAGTAACATCTTCGCTCGTACTGTGTTTACAAAATGGCAGGTGGATGCAATCACTCTTAGTCCCTATATAGGACAAGATCATGTAGTACCTTTTTTGGTTTATCCTGATAAAGCTGTATTTATTTTATGCTGTACTTCTAATCCAGGAGCAGAAAGTTTACAGCAATATCCAACAAACGAATCACCTCTTTATTTACAGGTAGTCAAAGAATCAAAAACTTGGGGAACTCCAGAGCAATTGGGTTTGGAAGTGGGAACTACAAATTCTGAAGTTTTGGCTCTAATTCGTGCAGTTGCTCCTGAAAGAATTATTATGGCACGTAGCATCTGGTCAGAGGAGCCAAACTTAAAGCAAATTTTAGAAGCAGGCTTGAATACTAACGGTGATGGTTTGCTGATTCCTGTTCCTCAAGATATGTTGGCTAACCCGCAATTAGCTCAAGAAATTCAGTCTTTACGCGCAGAAATTAATCAAATTAAAACTGAAATTATTCACGAAAATTCTACTTGTTCTGTGTGGTTTCCTGATGTTTGTTTGCTAAATCAGCATCCCCAGCAGGATTTGATTTTACAACTTTATGACATTGATTGCATTATGTTTGGCAACTTTGTCCAAGCATCAGGATCTGTATTTCCTTATTACATTGACTTACGCAAAATTATTTCCAATCCCCAAGTTTTCAATCAAGTTCTCAGTGCTTATGAGGAGATTTTGAAGAATCTCTATTTTGATAGGTTAGCAGGTATTCCCTACGGTTCTTTACCTACTGCTACTGGTTTAGCCTTGCGCCTTAATTGTCCAATGATTTTTCCTCGAAAAGAGGTAAAAGCCCACGGAACTCGAAAAGTAATTGAGGGTAATTTTCATCCTGGTGAAACAGTTGTCGTCATTGATGATATTCTCATTAGTGGCAAAAGTGTGATGGAAGGAGCAGGAAAGTTAGAATCAGCAGGATTAAATGTTAATGACATTGTGGTATTTATTGACCACGGACAAGGTGTGAAAGATAGATTACAGCAAAATGGTTATCGCGGTCATGCGGTTTTAACTCTTTCAGAAATTACTAATACTCTATATCAAGCAGGAAGGATAAATGATGAGCAACTTTTAGCTTTTACTGAAAATTATGACTCGACTAATGGCTGAGGAAAGTAAGGAGTGGAGAGTAAGGAAATATTTTGTCGTTTTACCAAATTTATTAAATATGAATTTTTCGCTCAATCAACTACTTAAATGGTTAATTTTAACACTATTATTTCCTTTAATTTTTCTGAATGCTTGGCTAGTATTCTGGCTTTTTCAAAATTTGCAGCCTGTGGTGACAATTCTTTTATTGGCTACTTTGCTGGCATTCCTTTTAAACTACCCTGTTTCAATTCTCCAAGGCCGAGGAGTTAAACGCAGCTATGCAGTAACATTAGTTTTTATCTTAGCATCGCTAATTTTTATAGGTTTGGGTATTATTTTATTGCCTATTGTATTAGAACAATTTAATGAGATGKCTAAAGTCCTTCCCCAATGGATTGATTCTAGCGAAGAAAAACTAGAGATTTTAAATCAGTGGTTTTTTAATCATAAATTAAATGTAAATCTTAGACAATTATTAACACAAGTTACTAATCAATTGCCCCATGAGTTAGAGTTTATTTCTGATAAACTTTTAAGCATTATTATTGATACAGTTGATAATATATCGGAGGCACTAATTATAGTAGTGCTAGCTTTTTATCTAATGTTAGATGGACCGAGAATTTGGTCAGGATTGTTCAAGAAATTTCCTGGAAGTTTGGCTCAAAAAGTCAACGAGTCGATTCAGCAAAATTTTAAAAATTACTTGATTGGTCAGGGAACTTTGGGTTTGCTGATGGGAGTTTCAGAAACATTAGTGTTTTTAGTTTTTCAAGTCCAGTTTGCTTTATTATTTGGTTTGGGGGTTGGACTTTTGAGCCTAATTCCCTTTGGTGATGCCATCAGTCTTGTCGTAATCACTTTAATCATCGCCTCACATAACTTTTGGCTAGCAGTGAAAGTTTTTGTGATGGCTTTTGTAATTGACCAGTTGATCGATCAGGCGATCGCACCCCGTCTTTTAGGTAAATTTACTGGTCTTAGACCAATATGGGTATTAATTGCTTTGCTTGTTGGCACTAATATTGGTGGAGTCTTAGGTTTGGTAATCGCTGTACCTGTGGCTGGTTTTATTAAAGATGCAGCAGATGGTTTTTCTAAATCTGGTGATTCTGAGAATGTAGTTGAACCTGAAGCATCATCACAATTGTTGTCAGAGAAATCAATATCGCAATGATTGTCATTTGTCATTGGTGCATTGGTTATTGGATATTTTCCCCCTTGCTTCAAGAGCCTCTCCTGCTTCCACGATGGAATATTTTATATTTAGAAGTCCCTTACTGCCAGTGTGATTATGGGAATTAATTTAGCAAATTGTATATAAATGTCATTAATAAGCTTCTATTTATAAAATAGTTTTCAATTAACTTTAACAAAAGTATTGTAACTTAAATCACACTAAAGAATCAAAATTATACTTATATTTATTTTTTGTTCTCAATTTATATTGATAATTATTTGCAATTGTTTGGTAATCTCCTGTAATATCTATTCTCAAGTAGCTGATAGCTAAATTTCAGGGAATAAGAGCTATTCGCTGCTTGATTGAGAGTAAGTAGTAGCTGGAGAGCAGGTGTAGGGTGGAAAATGGTATTGAACCAAATATTAAAGATTATTTTGGTCACAAGTTCTATTTGGCTCTGCATTGGAATAAGTGTAAGGGCTACTGAAGTAAACAAACAAGTACAGGGTAAATTTGTTGCCTCAGCACTACTCAATTCCAGAACGATTAGAGAGATTCCCAGACTGGGTAAAGTAGGATTTCCTAGCACTAGCGCTCAACAGTTAGTACAGGCTCCAGCACCTCAAACAGCGCCGACTTCAGAAGTTGTACAAGTGACGGGAGTCAAGGCAAATCCTACCGACAAAGGTGTAGAGATAATTCTACAGACTTCCATTGGTCAACAGTTGCAAGTGGTAAACCGCAGTGCTGGCAATAGCTTTATCACTGACATTCCTAATGCTCAACTGCGCCTACCATCGGGCGAAGCATTCACATTCCGTTCGGATAAGCCAATTACGGGTGTTAATGAAATAACGGTAACAAATCTGGATGCCAATACTATCCGAGTAACGGTAACGGGTGAGGCGGGTTTACCTATTGTTGAGTTGTTTGATAGTGACGAAGGGCTGATTTTCGGGTTGACACCAGTTACATCTTCGGCACAGATGCCACAGCAACCACCAGTACAACAGCCGGGAACTCAAACCAAGCCCGACCAACCACTTGACTCACAAACTGATAAACCGATTGAATTGGTGGTGACGGGGGAGCAAGATGAGTATCGTGTACCAAATGCCTCCACTGCCACTGGAACTGATACCCCAATCCGGGACATTCCATTCTCAATTCAGGTAGTTCCTCAAGAGATAATTCGAGATCAGCAAGTCACACGCACAGAGGAAGCGCTCCGCAATGTCAGTGGTGTCACTAACCAAGGAAATGGAAACAACAGGAATGGTGCAGATTTCAGCATTCGGGGGTTTACTGATGCCCCGATTCTGCGCGATGGATTGAGACGGTATGGCGTTGTGCAAGCGCCTTTAGAAGTAGCCAATTTGGAGCGGATTGAAGTACTCAAGGGTCCGGCATCTATCTTGTATGGTGCGATTGAACCCGGAGGATTGATTAACGCGGTATCCAAGCAGCCTTTATCCGAGCCGTTTTACGAAACAGAATTACAAGTGGGAAACCAGGGTTTTGTTCGACCTCGCTTTGATTTTTCTGGGCCGTTAACCGAAGATGGGAAACTACTCTATCGTCTGAATGGTTTGTATCAGAGATTGGACAGCTTTCGTAACCTTGACCAAGAAGATCGGCGGATCTTTATTGCGCCTACACTTGCTTGGAAAATAGACGATCGCACCGACTTAGGAATATCGTTGGAATATATTGACAATAATCGTCCGGCTGATTTTGGTATCCCGGCTATTGGTAATAGGATAGCTGATGTCCCACGCGATCGCATTAACTCCGAACCTAGTGATGCGGTGACAAATGAATATCTAAATGTTGGCTATAACTTGGAGCATCGGTTCAATCAAAATTGGAAATTCCGCAATGCGTTTCGCTATTCTTCCTATGACTACGATTTTAACGTTGTTGCCCTTCCCCTTTCTTTTGACGAACCAACAAGTACAGTGAATCGCTTCTTCGCCTCCCAAGAGGGATACGACAAGAACTATACTCTGCAAGCCAACGTTGTAGGTGAGTTCGCTACGGGTTCTATCAATCACACTCTTTTATTCGGTGCAGACTACAACCACAGTGATGCAACTTTTTTCACGGTGTTTGATTTTAATACTCCTCTACCGCTGAATCTTTTCAATCCAGTTTACGGAGTAGCTAAACCCAGTGAGGATACATTACCGCCCTATGGTGGCAGTAATACAACATCCAATCGCTGGGGGTTCTATTTGCAAGACCAGATTTCGCTGTTCCAGAATTTGAAGTTGTTAGCAGGCATCCGCTACGACATCATAGAATCAAAAACAGTCAATCTGCCGGGGCAGGTGACACAACCGGGTGAGACAACTCAAAATGATGATGCTTTTACCCCACGAGTGGGGATTGTTTACCAACCGAGCAAAGCTGTATCTTTATATGCCAGTTACTCAGAATCCTTCACCCCCAATACGACAAATACAGCAACGGGTGAACCCTTGCAACCACAACGGGGTAAAGGCTATGAGTTTGGTGTCAAAACAGAGTTTCTAGACGGTAAACTGTTTGCCACGTTGGCATATTTTGACATTACCAAACAAAATGTATCGGTCACAGACCCTAACTTCCCGCTTGCATCCATCGCATCTGGAGAACAGCGCAGTCATGGCGTTGAATTTGATGTCGCAGGAGAAATATTACCGGGATGGAAGATCATCGCTAACTACGCCTACATCGATGGTGAAGTCACTGCCGATACCAATCCGGAATTAGTTGGTAATAGGTTATATGGTGTTCCTGAACATAGTGCCAGTTTATGGACAACTTATGAAATTCAGCGCGGTAATTTGCAGGGTTTAGGCTTAGGAGTTGGATTCAATTATGTTGGCCAGAGACAGGGAGATTTGGCTAATAGCTTTCAGGTAGATAGTTATTTGACTACCAATGCCGCAATTTTTTATCGACGTAATAATTGGCGATTTGGCCTTAACTTCAAAAATCTCACTGATGTCAATTACATCGAAAGTGTATCGAATCTGCGAAGCGGAGGTAACACTTTTGGCGAACCATTCACGGTGATTGGCTCGGTTTCAGTGCAGTTTTAACCCCACGGAACCCTTGCTGATGCCTTGGAGAGGGAAGCAGCCAGATTTCTTCCTACCTTGCTAAGAGGGAATTGAGGAGGATAGTTAGAGGAAGTTTCAAGATAGTCCACGTTGGCTAGAACTACTATTTTGTCAGGGTAATTCATTATATGACTCAATTTTCGACAAAACTCACAGGTGTTCCGCGTACTATGTTGATGACTACCCGCGCGCGGGTGGATGAACATCAACGCCAGACTGATGCGTTATTTCGCGATCCCAAAGTGTTTGAATGGTGGCAAGCGATCGCCTGGGACACCGATCTTGATCGCTTTTATCAACCGCTTTCTCAACTCAGTTGGGCAGTGCGGGCAAATACGTTTGATCAAGTTGCTCGGCGACACATTGCCAGTTATGCTGATGCCGTTGTAGTCGAACTTGGTGCTGGATTATCCACTCGTTATTACCGAGTTGGGCAAGGCTGCAAATGCTGGCTCGATTTAGATTTGCCTGAGGTGACAAATCTGCGTCGTCAGTTGGATAGTGAAACACAACAGCATTGTTTCATCAGTCGTTCTGCCTTAGATTTTGGCTGGATGGACGAGTTACCAAATTGCCCATCTGAGCATCTATTGATTATTGCCGAAGGATTGCTCATGTACTTTACTGTTGAGCAAGTCCAGCAATTAATTAATCAATTACGTCAACGGTTTCCTAACGCCACATTCATGTTTGATGTCGTGGGAGGCGCGAGTAAAGGAAAAGTCGCTAAATGGTTGGCAGAACTAGGTGCGCCAATGCAGTGGTTTGTCAAAAATGAACGCGATATCGATGGAATGGGATTAGCGATCGCCCAGGTGGTTTCATTAGTGCAGGAAAATTATCGTTATCCCCATCGACTTAATGCCCTGCGATGGATTCCCTGGATTGCCAAACTGCCCTATTTCCGGAATGCCGATTTGATTATTGAAACCAAAGTTTTACCCCTGTCATCAGGCTGATGTGTATGTAAATCCTTTACCATCATTAATGCTGCTCAAACATTCTATTAGTTGTTAATCATTAACCAGATAATTACAATGAAACCATTTTTATTCAGTGCTTTGTTAATTACCAGTAGTGCGATCGCCGTTGCTTGTCAATCAATGATAACGAATCAATCCACTGCAAGTGAAATCTCAGCAACTGAGATAGAGAATCAGGAAAAAGCTGGTTTCAACTCAGAAATTTATCTGCTGGCAAATCCCGATGTTGTCAAATTAATTCAAGCAGGAAAATTCAAATCTGCCTTAGATCACTATGAAAAAGTAGGGCAGTATGGCAAAAATACCCAAGGAGAAGCGATTGAAGGATACTTCACAGGCACTAGTGGCAATGATACAGTGACTGGCTTTGGTCAATCTCCTGACCTGACTGGCGTGAACTTTGAAATTGTATCAGATAAGAAGGGTCAGTTTCCCATACGTCCGAAAACTTTGGGCGTTGGTGAGGTCGATACTTTAATTGCAACCAAAGGTTCAAAGAATGAATTTCTGTTGGGTAGCTTCATTACTGTTGCTAACCCTAAAGCTGAACCGTTTTATGTCGGTAGAGGAGATGCTGATTATGCTCTGATTCAAAATTTCACAAAGTCTCAAGATAGAATTTCCTTGGCAGGGCAACCACAACAATACAAGTTTGAGACTGTAAAAGGAAACTTTCGCATTTTAACTGCTAGCGGTGATTTAATTGCGATCGTTGAAGGCATAGACAAGCTTGAACCAGGTAAAGTATTCAAGAAGTACGGAGTATTTACCTTGAAATAATCTAATTATTGATAACTATGAGCAAATTATCTAAACCAAGCGTACTCAACGACGTGAAAGTTAAAACTGTTTTAAATCGACTCCACGCAGAAGCTAATAAACAATTACCTGGATTAATTCTCCACTACTTGCCCAAGCTTCCTGGCTTACTTTTAGGTAAGGGCATTCAGTGGGATAGCACAAAAACTGAATATTACAACGATAAATATATTCCCATTGAACCAGACCAAGGAGAATTTTTGTATTTAATAGCCCGTGCAATTAATGCCAAAACTATTGTTGAGTTTGGTAGTTCATTTGGAATTTCTACAATTTATCTAGCGACTGCCGTGAGAGACAATGGTGGCGGCATTGTTATTGGCACCGAAATTGTACATGAGAAAGTCGTGCAAGCCAGAAAAAATATTGCCGAAGCCGGATTAGAAAACTATGTCGAGATTCGAGAAGGCGATGGTTTAAAAACACTAAAAGCTTTTAATCAAACTATCGATTTAGTATTGATTGATGGCTGGATACACTTAGCATTAGATGTATTAAAAATTCTAGATCCATCAATCCGAGAAGGTGGAATCGTTATCTCTGATAATGTCAAAACCTTTAAAGAGCCGCTCAAAGATTATATTGAGTTTTTGCAAAACCCTGTTAATGGTTATCAGTCATCGACTTTCAAAATGAAGGGCGGAACAGAATTTTCAGTTAAGATTAGGAGGCATGATGAGAATTAAGCAGTTTCTCTCAAGATGGTCGAGAACAATTCATCGATGGGTTGGACTTTACTTTGCTGTGGTGATTGGAATTTACGTGATTGAAATAATTGCTCTTCCACCAGCTTTCAGTTCTGGTTTACCTACGATTGACGGTAAAGCACCAACACAAACCATTACAAAAAATACCAAATCATTGCTCTCTTTAGAACAGGCTTCACAAGCATTTATCTCGCAGCATCCAAAGGGAATTAACACTTTAGAGGATATTGATGAAATTACTTATTTGCCATCTTTAGGTATTTATCGATTTGAAAATCAAAAACGTTTGTTTGAGTGGTATCTTGATGCTCAAAACGGCAAGTTATTGAAGTATGGTTTTAATGCTACCGATTTTTTGGAGTATCGAGGATTGTTGGGA
This sequence comes from Nostoc sp. PA-18-2419, assembly GCF_005869855.1. GTDB lineage: Bacteria > Cyanobacteriota > Cyanobacteriia > Cyanobacteriales > Nostocaceae > Nostoc. Next base: position 81,007 of record NZ_SZNH01000016.1, read on the forward strand.
TGGTTTGCTCCCTGGATTCACAATCTGATTGAAATGTCGTTTTTATTTTTTATGTCAACATTGGCAGTCAGCGGTGTTTATTTATTCATTTATCCGTTTCTAGTAAAGAAAAATTCCGAGATGAATTCAACAGATTAATGTGAAATTTGTCTATTTTTCTGTCTTTAACTGCTCTCGTTGCTTGCCATATTCCCGCAGCTGTTTTAAGAGGTTTTCTTGAGATGAGTTAGGGACAAGCTGAGTAGGGATTAGTTGAGGATTAGTGGTAATACTCTCAAAAGCAGGAGGTGAATTAATTGCATAAACATCAGGATTTTTATGAGATTCGGTGATTGGCGATCGCAACTTTAAAAACAGTTTTTTATCAGATATTTCCTCTTGATTGAGTGCTGGAGTAGGAATTATTTTATTTGGTTTACTCACAGCAGTTTTTACAGAATCTAGAGTAGTACCAACCTGCATTTGTTGCTGCATCTGTTGTGTAGAAGATACCAAACTACTTAAACCATTTACAAGTTGCCGCAGATTTTGCCGGAAAGTAGGATCGCCCGTCAATTCATCTAAATCAGATGTAATTTTTTGGGTATTTTCAAATGTTACCCGTGCTGAATCTAAAGTTTGTTGCAATACTACGATATTCTTTGGATCATTTAAAGTTTTGGAAGCATCACGTAAATTAGCTGAGGCTTGTGCCGCATTTTTGGAGAGGGCTTCTAAATTATTTAGTAATTCTCCTTTAGTGAAGCGGTTGATAGTTGGTGATAAACTACTAACCGTAACGCGTAATTGGTTGCTAGTTTCGGTAATATTGTTCAGCGCACTAACCAGTGAAGACCGATTTGTTGTCAACAAGTTATCTAAATTGTTCAGCAATCGATTCGCTTGAGTTGCAGTTGCACCGAATTTATTCACTGTATCAGTTGCGGATACATTAAGTTGATTAGTCGCCCGCTGCACTGAATTAGCAGTGGCGGAAAATGTATTTAACTGTTGTTGCAAACTTTTACTCAAACCTTTTAAATCCTGACTTAAATCTGTAAAACTATTTGCGGCGACTGTAGTGGCTTCTAAAACTCCATTAACATTTTTAGAAAATTTTGGATCTTTGTATACATTGGTTAGTTCAGTTGAACTGCGAATTAGTTCATCAACACTAATACCAAGCTGACCTTTTAATCGAGAGCCATTACAAACTATTAGGCTCGAATCACAATTTTTGTCTAGAGGTTTAGCGATCGCCACCTGAGTGGGAAGCGTTGCTTTTGGTGTGATGTCAATAACACTTTCGCTAATTAGTCCGCTTTGATTAGCTTCTATCACTACATCACGAGGAATAATCAGGTTTTTTTGGAGAATTTCAATCTCTACATCAATGGCATTTGCTCCTGGCCTGATCTGAGAAATATTTCCTACTTTAAAGCCACGATAGCGAACTGGCGTTCCCTTTTGCATTCCTCCAGCATTAGCAAATTCGACAATAGCTTTGTATGAACCGCGAGCAACAGTGAATTTACTTAACCACAAAAATATTATTCCAAATACCCCTAGTCCTGCTAGGAGTAACAATCCTACAGAACCTTCTCTAAGTGTTCGCCCAGATGTGAAGCGGCTTGTGATTTCTCGCATTTTTTCCTTTCAGCCAATAATTAGTTATTAGTTAAGAGTTATGAATTATAAGTTAGGAACCTTGCCAAAGAGGTTTTTGTTGCTTTGGTTAGTAGTTATTAGTTAAGGGTTAAGAGTTAAGTAGGTCAACGTTGAAAAACGTAATCAGAATTTTTGTAATTACTTCTCTACCAGACGCTCTGCGTAGCTTGCTTCCACGTTCGCGCAGCGTCCTGCAGGGAAGAGGTACGCTTGACTTTGTTTTACTCATAATCACATTTCACATTTAATTTAGATTGAGCTACTTATGAGTTTTTCACTCTTAAATTTTGACTCCTAACTTTCTAACCAAGAACCTGAATCGGCCCTTCGACACTTCCACTAATAAATTGTTTGATCAAAGGATTTTCTGTGCTGTATATTTCATCAACTGTTCCCTGCCACTGTACTTTACCTTCATACAAAAATATAAGTTTATCAGTTGTACGGCGTATAGTACTGTCTTGATGGGTAACGACAGCATAGGTACTACAGACTCCATGTGTAGTTTGCAAACAGCGGATTAAATCTTCTATTACTGTTGAAGCAATCGGATCGAGTCCGGCTGTTGGTTCATCGTACAGTAAAACTTCTGCACCTTCTTTAGGATTATCGGGGTTAGACATAATCGCCCGGGCAAAACTAACTCGTTTTCGCATTCCCCCGGAAAGTTCTGCTGGGTAAAGGTCGGCTATTCCCGGCAAGCCTACCATTTCCAATTTTTCTTTTACTAAATCTCGAATGCGCGATCGCGGTAACTTGGAATTTTGATAAAGTAAAAATCCGACATTCTCCTCCACCGTCAGCGAATCAAATAATCCCGCTTGTTGAAATACCATACCAATACCAAGCGACTGGCGCCCATCCTCAATCAAACCCTCTCGTCGCACTCCTTGAATATAAATTTCTCCTTCATCAGGAGCCAGTAACCCCGCTATCACCCTTAAAATCGTTGATTTACCAGTCCCCGATGGGCCAATAATTCCTAATGCTTCTTCCCGGTAAATTGTCAAATCAACATTATCTAGAACTTTGTGGCTACCAAAGGACTTAGAAATACTTTTGAGTTCAATTAATGGTTCAGTCATTAGTTATTAATTACTAGTCATTGGTTATTGGTCATTAATCATTTGCAAAAGATAAACACATAAGTCACTAGCACTGACTTCCGGCGTTTATAACTTCAAAGACAGAGAACAAATAACAAATGACAAACGACAAATATACCTAATGGTGATGTCATAGTTATTCGTAGGGCATTGTGTAGTACATTATAAGTATATGATTGGCGTTTTAATTGGCAAACTTTATTTTTTTAGCATAATATTCAGTTAAAAGCTTTAACATCGCAAAATACCTCAACATCAAGTTGACGAAGTCATCACAGTAGTTGAACGTCTGAAAGTAATTGAATGTATCAGTAACCACAAACTCCGACTCAAGTTTTCTCTGGACATCACAAAAGCAATAATTCAGCCGCATTATCAAGCGTGGGCTAAACCCCTCATTGGCGTAGCCTATCGTAGAGAAGAAAACTAACAACACATTTAATAGTCCAAATGTTGAGTTGGCAGGTGGCAAAATTATTCACTAACATGAGAAAAAATACTGATAAAAATTAACTTCCAAATCATGACTAGCTACTTAGAGCAGTTTGCAAGTGATAATTCCTCTGGTATTTGTCCGGAAGCCCTGGAATATATGATTAGGGCAAATCAAGGTAGCGTTCCTGCTTATGGAAATGATGAATGGACTCAAAAAGCCGCAGATTACTTTCGTGAACTCTTTGAAATTGATTGTGAAGTATTTTTTGCCTTTAACGGTACAGCAGCAAATTCTTTATCATTAGCTGCACTTTGTCAGTCATATCACAGCGTCATTTGTCATGAGACATCTCACATAGAAACAGATGAATGTGGCGCCCCAGAATTTGCTTCTAATGGCTCTAAACTGCTACTTGCTCAAGGAAAAAATGGTAAGTTAACATCACAGGCGATAGAAGCAATTGTCACTAGGCGTAATGATATTCATTATCCTAAACCTAAAGTTATTAGCATTACACAATCAACTGAATTAGGAACTTTATATTCTATCGAAGAACTTTTGCAAGTTAGAGAAGTTGCCAAAAAGTATAACTTAAAAATTCACATGGATGGCGCTCGCTTTGCCAATGCAGTTGCCGCAATGAATAAAAGTCCTGCTGAAATTTCTTGGAAATCTGGTGTGGATGTGTTGTGTTTTTGTGGAACTAAGAATGGAATGGCATTAGGTGAAGCAATTATTTTCTTCAATAAAGCGCTAGCAGAGGATTTTGATTACCGATGTAAACAAGCTGGTCAATTAGCTTCAAAAATGCGATTTATTTCTGCTCCCTGGTTGGGTTTATTAGAAACTGGTGCTTGGCTAAAAAATGCTAGACATGCCAATCAATGTGCTGAATATTTAGAAAATCAGCTATTAAATATAGAAGGCGTTGACTTGATGCTTCCTAGAGAAGCTAACGCTGTGTTCGTCAAATTACCAGAACAAGTGATTCAGAGCTTAAAAGCAAATAAGTGGCAATTTTATACATTTATTGGTGTGGGAGGAGTACGTTTTGTGTGTTCTTGGAATACCACTAAATCAAGGATTGATGAATTGATTGATAATATTAAAAATGCAATCGGTTAGAAAAATTAAATTGGAAAAATATTAAGTTTGCCACCACCGCTAACTCTAGTAACGCAAGGCGTAATTCGTAATTCGTAATACTCGCCTCTGGCGAGAGACAAGCTACGTAATGACACTCGTTCCTGGCTAACGCTGCGCTAACRTAATTAGCTGTTCGCAAGGGTTTCAGAYATTTAAAATGGTTGGTTTATTTCTGCTCTGCTGTACTAGTCTGATTGATTTGGTTATTGAGCGAACGTGTAGATCCTTAAAAAATTACAGAAGCGATCGCAGCTATTTAGGGAACTCCAAAAAATAAATCCCCTTACCTCTGCCACTGCCCACGCTTGACAACTGCACTAGTATGTCAAAATGAAAATACCCGATATCTCCAGGTGAGCGATCGCTCAATCAAGCAAGATTAAAGGATTGACCTGAGTAATGGCAGAAGAACCGAATCACAATGAAGCCGGAGAGGTAGCTCCCAGCACTGTTGACAAGCAGGCTCCCAGTGTCGCCGAAGAAAATGCTCCTAGTACAGACTCACCCGAAGCGACAGACATCCCTACTGCCAACACGCCAGATCCTAAAGCCGCAAACCCCGAAGATAACCCTAATGCCGCTAAACCAGCTGCGGCCTCACGCAAGCGAGAAAAACCAGATGCCGCAGCTAAAACAGAAGAAACCCCCCCTGCCGATGCCACAGCAGAAGAAAAACCCGCAGCTAAAGCCGCTAAAAAAGAAAAAGCCCCAGCTGTTGAAGATAAACCATTTGTAGAGTTCATCGAGCAATACTACTTGCCAGCTTTACAAAAAGCGATCGCTCAACAAGGTGTAAAAGATTTAAAAGTGGCTCTTGCCAAGCAAAAAGTCCCAATCAAAGGCTTTGAATCAGCCGAAGAATCCTGGCAAATTATCGGCAGTTTGCAAAACGGCCTGTACAATTTTAATTTGTATTTTCCCGAAGAAGATATTCAAGGCAAAAAGGGTTTTTCTTGTAATGAAGGTAAAAAACCCAGCACTCTTGAGTCATTCTTAATTGATGAACGCAAAGTTACACTAGACCTATTGGTATATGGTCTAGTGCAGCGTTTAGATGGTCAAAAGTGGCTAGGTATCAATTAGTCATTCGTCACTTGTACTGAGCAAAGCCGAAGTATTAGTCATTAGTATATCAGACAAATGACTAGTGACAAAGAACAATTAAAGTTCGTGGAAATGATAGGTAACGGCTCCAGTATTGGGGTCGTTATCAATTTTTACATAACCTGATTTATACATTTCTTTAAGAGTATTTTCTACTTCAGCAAAGCTGGCTCCCGTAGCCTTCACCCCTTGAGTAACAGTGAGAGTACCACCCCTACTTTCAGCGGCATCAATTAGTTTTATCATCAGTTGATTACCACTTGGGTGGTGAACTTGAGAGGCGATAATTGGTTGATTGACTGGTACACCGAAGGGAGATACACCTGCTTTTAGTCTCAGTTTGTTCTCGTATTCATCAACCATACCGGGGATGAGAAGCAAATCCACAGCCTGCCCTACATAAAATAAACCAAAAGTACACAGCCATAACAATCCTGTGCCGATTTTACCGTTGTATAGGCGATGTAGCCCCCCCAAGCCAAAAAATCCGACTCCACACAAGATGTAAGAGACAAGAACTCGGTCTTTATTTTGATTGTTTTCAGGATTCATCTTGTTGTCAACCCTTTGGATTTGCTGTTGTTATCTAAGATAGTTTTCCCATACTGTTTTCTTTAACACCAGTATGAATAGCTAGGCTCATATCTTGCACCAGTTGTTTGATGACAATTTTATAGTCTGGGCACTGCTGAGTACTTGCTCAAACCTGATTTTTCTGTTGTAGAAAGTGCCTTTTCTATGGTTATTAAATCAGCGAACAGCGAACAGTTATCAGGCGTATGGTGTGATGTTACGGCACACCAACGCTTACCACCAAATTTTTTGGGGGACTTGAACCCAAGGGACAAAAATGATAACTAGATAACAGATAACTGTTAATAATGGTGCAAGCTCTAGAGTAGAGTGATTAGAAGTATTTAGTAATCGTGCTGGTCATGGATTGTAAATTTTAAAATGATTAACTTATTGATAAGACCATTTTATTTATTGTAGTAAGAACCACAGAAAATTACTGTAATAGTACTAAGTGACCGGAAGCTACACAGTAGTATCAGGCGAATGTAAATCGCAGCTACACGAGACTTTACTCACCAGCATAGGTTTCAAATTTCTTGAGTCCGCAGAGCCAAAAAGAGTTTGTGTGCAACATCAACCGCGATTTATAATCGCTGGGACTAGGTGTAATATCTCGGTTTGTCTATGTTCATTTCACTACTAATTGCCCATTGTCAATTCCGCAAAACGTTGAATTATTGTTGCAACTCTTAATGTTTAGCTTATTAGTTTATCACCCGCACCTTGGTAGACTGAACTTTATACAAATGAATTATTTGTCGGCTGTTGAGTATTCCCAGACCAGCATCCTTGGTTTTATGGTGTACTCAAGATAATAAAGACACTCATTGCAATCAAGACATGGTAGATTCCCTCAAAAAACCAGGCTTTGAAGAAATACGGCCAGGAATTAAAGTCCCAGCAAGAGAAACCCTGTTAACACCTCGGTTTTATACTACCGATTTTGATGAAATGGCGCGGATGGATATTTCCGTCAACGAGGACGAGTTAAGAGCCATTCTCCAAGAGTTTCGCACTGACTACAACCGCCATCATTTTGTTCGGGATGCCGAGTTTGAACAATCCTGGGATCATATTGATGGAGAAACTCGTCGGTTGTTTGTTGAATTTTTAGAACGTTCCTGTACAGCAGAGTTTTCTGGGTTTTTGCTCTACAAAGAACTCGGCCGTCGCTTGAAAGACAAAAGCCCCGTCTTAGCAGAATGCTTTAATCTGATGTCACGGGATGAAGCACGTCACGCTGGCTTTTTGAATAAAGCTATGTCTGACTTTAATCTGTCCCTAGATTTAGGGTTTTTGACTAAGAGCCGCAATTATACCTTCTTTAAACCAAAATTTATCTTCTACGCGACTTATCTTTCTGAGAAGATTGGTTATTGGCGCTATATCACCATTTATCGCCATTTAGAAGCACATCCCGAAGACCGGATTTATCCGATTTTCCGGTTCTTTGAAAACTGGTGTCAAGATGAAAACCGTCACGGTGATTTCTTCGATGCGGTGATGAAATCTCAACCGCAAATATTGAATGATTGGAAGGCAAGGCTATGGAGTCGGTTCTTCTTGTTATCAGTGTTTGTAACAATGTATCTCAATGACATCCAACGCAAGGACTTTTATGCCACCCTTGGACTCGATGCGCGAGAATACGACATTTATGTAATTAAAAAGACCAATGAAACCGCAGGTAGAGTGTTCCCATTGATGCTGGATGTGGAAAATCCAGAGTTTTATGGACGTTTGGACACTTGTATCAGCAATAATGAGAAGCTGGGTGCGATCGCCAACTCTAATACTCCCAAATTTCTCCAATTCTTCCAAAAACTGCCACTTTACATGTCCAATGGCTGGCAGTTATTGCGGCTGTACTTGATGAAACCTATTGATGCTGCTTCTGCTCAAGGCGCAGCTCGCTAAATAATAATCGGTTTGTGAAAGCTTTAGTGGTTCTGTTTTGCGGAACCACTTTTTTTATGGAAAAAGTACCCTCAGGGGTACTGTTCGTCACTAGGTTGAGGCAATTAGATTAGAGATGTAGTTTATATGTAATTCAACATATGACAGATATCTCAAACGGAACTAAAATTATCAGAAGATCCGAACCAACTTTGGTCTCAACCTTTGAACTGCTAGTCAAACCAATTACACCCGTTACTGCCCCTGGTACTGAAGCCGTTGCTCGCACAGTTATCCAAGGTTACTTTTTGACTATCGCTAATACTAGCAGCTTTGATGTCAAACTGACGTTGCGATTTACTGCAACTACACCTGAATTAAATGTAACCGACACTGTGACAATCAGTGATGTCAAAGGAACTAATGACTTTAGCGATTTAACGCCTGTTCCAGGGGATCCTAGCAGATTTACGTTCACTGTGGGCATTGGAGCTAATGACACGGCTTTGATTACTTTACTGCCTGATGTCACCAACATAGAGATCATCAAAGCAGCAAAGTTAGAGATTCGCGGATATGTAGAAATCTTTATAAATTCTCCTTCTGCGGCTACCCCAGTTAATCTATTGTTGACGCCTGAACATAGAGGCACATTCCTGCCTCAGAATTTAGACGCTCCTAATCTTGACTTCGATCAGTTGGCGTATTCTTTACCTACATCTACTGGTGGAAGCCTGTTTAAGCTTTCAGGCCCAGTGTTCAAAGATAGCAAGGAACTGAAGATAGAAGTCAAAGAATTCGAGAAAGTTCAAAAAGATAAAGACTTCGAGAAAGTTCAGGCTGAGAAGCTTCCTGAAACAGACCAACTTGCAAATCCTACTCCAGTAGAGGCTGCAAATGACTTACAACGGCTAATCGGTTTGATGGCTCAACGTCTCGATCAAATAGAACAGCGCACAGCAAATGGGCACAATGGGCAGTCTTTTATCCAAGCCAAAGAACGCCCAAGTGTCGGTCAACAAGTAGTTAATCAACCAAGGAATTAAGCAAGCGTGTTGGTTGTTGTCGCCAGTCGCCATGACAAAGCCGCCGAGGCGCTGGTTGCTAATTGGTCGGCTTATGGTGCCAGTCTCCTGACACCCGAAGATTTGTCTGTGGTTGGATGGCGACACTACGTCAGGGGTGAGGGAGATGGGGAAGATGAGGGAGAAAATACTATCTCATCCTCCTCATCCTCCTCAGCAGTGGTAGGTGGAGTTATGATTGCTCTTGAGCAAATTACTGGTGTCCTGACTCGCCTACCTTCCATTTTTGAACAGGAACTTCTGCACATCATCCCTGAAGACCGAGTATATATAGCTGCGGAAATGAATGCGTTTTTAATTTCCTGGTTGTCGAGTTTAAAATGTCCAGTCTTGAACAGACCAACGCCAACATATTTGTTAGGGCCTGCTTGGCGACCGGAACAGTGGGTTTATGCAGCTGCTCAACTCGGTATTCGAGTACGTCCGGTGCGACGGCAAAGTTCACTGTTGGCTAGTGTGCGTCCCCAAGTGATGGAAAAACCTGGGGTAAAAGTGACGGTAGTAGGCACGCGCTGTTTGGGTGAAGTTGAAAAAACCCTCGCATCTCACGCCAGACGCGTTGCTGATGCTGCTCAAGTTGATTTGTTGACTGTTCATTTTAGCAGCAGCGAATCCTCAGCAGAGTTTTTGGGTGCCGATTTGTGGGCTGATATATCTGCACCAAATGTAGCTGATGCCATACTTGAGTATTTGAGTGGAGGTGATGCCAAATGCTAGTTTTATTGTGGGGTATTAGCGAAGAATCTCCTTTGGCAGCAGTCTACTCAGAACTGACTCGGGTCAACATACCTACGGTATTCCTTGACCAACGAGATATTTTAGATACTGAACTTGAACTTTCTGTAGGCAATGTCTCAGAATTACCTGTTCAAGGGCAAATTTGTACTTGGTATCAAAAAATAAACTTGAATGAAATTACCGCCGCCTACCTGCGTCCTTATGACTCCCGTCGCCTTCCCCAAATAGCCCAAGCTGGTGTAAATAGTCCAGCTTGGCAACATGCGATCGCAGTTGATGATGCTCTGATGGGTTGGTCAGAAATTACACCTGCATTTGTGATCAACCGTCCGTCAGCGATGGCTGCTAATGGTTGCAAACCTTACCAACTAGAACAAATTTGCTCGCTCGGCTTTAAAGTTCCTGAAACCCTTGTGACCACAGACCCCGAAGCTGTGCGAGCTTTTTGGCAACGTCACGGCAATGTCATTTATAAATCAATTAGTGGTATTCGTAGTCAAGTCTCGCGTTTGGCAGCTGAGCATTTAGAGCGACTGGAAAATGTCTGTTGGTGTCCGACTCAATTCCAGCAGTACATACCCGGTAGAGATTATCGCGTCCATGTCGTAGGTGCAGAGATTTTCGCCAGCGAGGTAATTTCTCAAGCTGATGATTATCGTTACGCTGCACAGGAGGACGAATCTACAGAAATTCGTGCTTGTCATCTGCCCCAAGAAGTAGAACAGCAGTGTAGAGGATTGGCAAAAGCGATAAATCTACCTCTTTGCGGCATTGATTTGCGGCGGACACCTGAAGGTGAATGGTATTGTTTTGAAGTTAATCCTTCACCTGGGTTTACTTATTACCAACAGTTTACAGGTCAGGGAATTAGTAGGGCGATCGCTAATTTGCTAGCAGGCAGAAATCGCATTTAATTTTGCAGTTCTTCGAGTTATGTTGATTTTTCTATCCTAATTACATCTGTTGTAAATGCTGGATGCTTAGCTGCTTCTGCTTCATCAGGGACTGACAAATAAAAAAATATTCCATTGTTGACACTCATCATTCATCAGTCACACTGAAAAATTTGAAATTATCAATATCTTTGATCAGCTTGCTTACGCAGTTGTTCCGACACCTTAGTAATATCTTTAGTGAAACCCAACATTACATTTAAATTAACGTTGGGTTTCATTTAATTTAACTAGCCTGATTATTTGGTGGTGTTGCATCCGGTGGCGTTTCGGGTGGCGAAGCTAGCGGTGCATCTGGAGCAATTTGCTGAGGAAAAATCTGTTCTTGGTTCTCAGTTTGGGTATCTGCTTCCACTGGTTCCACCACTTCCCAGGATGGGGGATTTGGTGGAATCGCTTCTGGTACACTCTCAGTTTTTGCTTGGGTGTCGGTAGTAGCGACAGTCCTCTGTACTGATTGTTTTGGTATGGGAGTAGTATTGTCGATAATCTCAACAGCAGGTTGCTCCCTCAGTACAGAGGTAATATCTTCAGGTTTGGGCTTTGTGGATGGCTTTGAACTCACACTCTGTTGCACCTTGTCTTTCACGCCACTCAAGGTGCTACCAATATCCTGTTGCAACTGACCTAGCCGTTCCTGAAAGGACAATTTATTTACCTGCTCCTGAATGCCAGTTTTCACTGTCTCAGGACTAGGTACTTGAGTTTGTTGTGCCTGTGGTGTTAGTTGCCGACGTAACGAAAGAGTTTGCCAGCCAAACCAGACCAAAAGAGCGACGCTAGCCACATGACCCAGCAACAAACCTCCAGAAATGCGTCGTGCAAACACCCATAAGACTAAAGCGTAGAACAGCCCGACACCACTCCAAATAAAATCATTCTTACGGTGGATTTCTGGGAAAAAGAAAGCTGCTATGTAAATGGCTAAACTACCAAGACCGACCACCAAAGCTAGGACATATGCCAGCATTATTGGGTTACTCCTTTGACTAGGGATTGGGTATGGGGCATGGAGTATTGGGCAAACAGGAAGTGTGGGAGGGGTGGGAGGTGTGGGAGGACGGGCAAGAAACCTTTCCCCCCTCTCTCCCCACACTCCCCACACTCCTTCATCCCCCCATTCTCCTCTCTCAATTGTTGATTTAGATACAACTTAAAATTAATTATCTGTGTTAGTTGTGGATTTTTGTCGTTGAGATCAACTCTTAAGGTCTTCTTTAGGAGATCGGCGAAAATCTCGGACTACCCTAAAAGATGAAAGGATCTGCAAGAGTTAGCCAAACAAATATATGACACTACAAAGCTTTGGTGTGATTGGATTAGCCGTTATGGGTGAGAACATCGCTCTAAACGTCGAGCGTAATGGCTTCCCAATTGCAGTTTACAACCGCTCCCGAGAAAAAACGGATGCCTTTATGGCGCAGCGTGCGCCAGGACGGAACGTCAAAGCCGCTTTTACTTTAGAAGAATTTGTCGCCTCATTGGAACGTCCCCGTAAAATTCTAGTGATGGTGCAAGCTGGTAAGCCAGTAGATGCAGTAATTTCTCAACTGAGACCTTTGCTAGATGAAGGCGATATCATTATCGACGGTGGCAACTCTTGGTTTGAAGATACAGAACGACGCACTCAGGAATTAGAACCCGCTGGACTTCGGTTTATCGGTATGGGTGTGAGTGGTGGTGAAGAAGGCGCGCTAAATGGCCCCTCACTGATGCCAGGAGGTACAGAAAGCTCCTACGAATATCTGTCACCAATTTTTAATAAAATTGCTGCCCAAGTTGATGATGGCCCTTGCGTAACCTATTGCGGTCCTGGTGGTGCCGGCCACTACGTCAAAATGGTACACAACGGCATTGAATACGGCGATATGCAGCTGATTGCAGAAGCATACGACTTGCTGAAAAATGCTGCTGGACTAGACCATAATCAATTACACGAAGTTTTTGCCGAATGGAACACCACCGACGAACTCAATTCGTTTTTGATTGAAATTACGTCAAAGATTTTCCCATACATTGACCCAGAAACAAATCTACCCTTAGTCGATTTGATTGTTGATGCCGCAGGGCAAAAGGGAACCGGACGCTGGACAGTGCAAACTGCAATGGATTTGGGGGTTGCTGTTCCGACAATGATTGCAGCGGTGAACGCGCGGATCATGTCTTCTTTCAAAAAAGAGCGGGTAGCAGCATCCAAGATACTTACAGGCCCTTCTGGCAAGTATGAGGGAGATACCAAAGCCTTTATTAACATGGTGCGGGATGCCCTATATTGCTCAAAAATCTGTTCTTACGCTCAGGGCATGGCACTATTAGCTACAGCTTCAAAAGCCTACAATTTTAACTTGAATTTGGGTGAATTGGCGCGGATTTGGAAGGGTGGCTGTATTATTCGTGCTGGATTTTTGAATAAGATTAAGAACGCATTTAACGTAAATCCCGCGCCACCTAACCTGCTGTTGGCTCCAGAATTCAAGCAGACGATTCTCGACAGACAAACAGCTTGGCGCGAAGTGTTGGTAACATCAGCAAAACTGGGAATTCCAGTACCAGCATTCAGTGCGTCATTAGATTATTTTGACAGCTATCGACGCGATCGCTTGCCCCAAAACCTCACTCAAGCCCAACGCGACTACTTCGGGGCGCACACCTACGAGCGACTTGATAAGCCCGGAGCCTTCCACACCGAATGGACACCGATTTCTGAAGCATCAGTACAAACTTCTACACCAAGAGAGCTACAAACTTCAGAACCAACTACACCTACAACATCTTCAAATTAGAGAGTTTTAGATTGTAAATTTGAAAGTGGCTCTGTTAGAGTCACTTTTTTTGTCAATTGTAGCAGGAGGCAGGAGGTAGAACTATTACTATTGTTAGCATTCACGCTTGTCATTATGTCCTAAGCTATGTAAGTACGGCTATAGGAGCAAAGCTTAAATAGCTTGACTTAAAACCTTTTAATAGAATAATATTATAGATTGTCTGTCTAATTCCTGCTCGGAACAGGTAGACACATTAGCAAAAGCTGGCAAAACCAGCTACCTGTACGGCAACTTCAAGGACAATTTCATGACCTACGCAATTATTGAAACTGGCGGCAAACAAGTACGAGTTGAGCCAGGGCGGTTCTACGATATTGAACTGCTTACAGCCCAACCAGATGAAAAAGTGACAATAGAATCAGTATTATTCGTGCAGCACGATGGGGAAGTCACCATTGGACAGCCGCTAGTATCAGGTGCGACTGTAGAAGGGACTGTACTGCGACATTTCAGAGGTCGTAAAGTCCTGGTATACAAAATGAAACCGAAAAAGAAAACCCGGAAAAAGCGCGGACATCGCCAAGAAATTACCAGACTTTTCATTGACTCAATTACTTTTAACGGTACAGTGTTTGCTTCCGAAGCAGCAACTCCTGAAAGCCCTATCATAGATGAAACTCCTGCCCAAGAAGCTGAAACCGTTGCAGAATAATAAATAGAAGTAGATACACCAAAGGAAATTATGGCTCATAAGAAAGGAACAGGTAGTACACGCAACGGTCGTGATTCTAACGCCCAACGTTTAGGTGTCAAGCGTTATGGTGGTCAAACTGTACGTGCAGGAAATATTCTTGTGCGTCAACGCGGCACCAAATTTCACCCTGGTAACAACGTCGGTATTGGTAGCGATGACACTCTATTTGCTTTAATCGACGGTGTAGTAACGTTTGAAAGAAAGGGTAAAACCCGGAAAAAAGTTAGTGTTTACTCAGTTGCAACCGTTGCTGAACCAGTAGCAAGTTAGAGTGATCAAGGTGGGTGAGAGTGCCCACCTTACTCGCTGATACTAATTTTGCGCTCTGAAAATCATCTGTGTGATTTCACCCATGCGTATCTCCCGACTCATCTGCTAGAGATGCTAAAGGTTTACTGTTATATAACAAATGCTTGCTAGAGTCTGGAGTGCATCAATTGTTGGTATCGATGCTGTTAAAGTAGGGGTGGAAGTCGATGTGTCAGGAGGATTACCGGGAATCGTGGTCTTGGGACTTCCTGATTCAGCAATTCAGGAATCGAGAGAAAGAGTTAAGGCAACACTGAAGAATGCAGGTTTTGCCTTTCCCATGCGAAAAATTGTGATTAATTTAACTCCAGCAGATTTACGCAAGGAAGGTCCTTGTTTCGATTTACCTATTAGCATGGGAATTTTGGCGGCTTCTGAGCAAGTTAGCGCTGATTTATTCGGGGATTATTTATTCTTAGGGGAAGTGTCTCTCGATGGGACTTTGCGTGCGGTGGCTGGTGTATTGCCGATCGCTGCTGCTGCCGAAAAGATGGGAATTACAGGTTTAGTTCTCCCTGCTGATAATGCCCAAGAAGCGGCGGCAGTTCAAGGTTTGGCTGTTTATGGCTGCCAACATCTTTCGGATGTGGTGGAGTTTTTAAACAATCCAGGGCGTTACAAACCTGTACAGATTAATTGTACAACGGAAATGGCAACAGTAGCTAACCCTAGCGCAGATTTACAAGATGTCAAAGGACAGACTCACGCGCGTCGTGCCTTAGAAATTGCTGCTGCTGGAGGGCATAATTTAATTTTTGTCGGCCCGCCTGGTAGTGGCAAAACCATGCTAGCACGACGGTTACCGGGAATTTTGCCGCCCCTGAGTTTTGCTGAATCTTTGGAAGTGACTCGCATTCACTCGGTGGCTGGTTTATTGAAAAATCGCGGTTCCTTAGTACGCGATCGCCCTTTTCGCAGTCCGCACCACTCAGCATCCGGTCCTTCTCTAGTAGGCGGTGGTAGCTTTCCTCGTCCGGGTGAAATTTCTTTATCTCACAATGGCATATTATTCTTAGATGAACTCACCGAATTTAAACGCGATGTTTTAGAATTTCTGCGTCAACCTTTAGAAGATGGTTACGTGACGATTTCCCGCACCAAATTATCGGTAATGTTTCCGGCGCAGTTTACTTTGGTGGCGAGTACCAATCCCTGTCCTTGCGGTTACTATGGCGATACTATTCAACAGTGTACTTGTTCTCCCCGCCAACGCGAGCAATATTGGGCAAAACTTTCTGGGCCGTTGATGGATCGGATTGATTTACAAGTGGCAGTGAATCGTTTAAAACCAGAAGAAATTACCCAGCAACCGACGGGAGAAGGTTCAACATCGGTGCGCCAACGAGTAGAACAAGCACGCGATCGCGCAATTACCCGTTTTCAAACAGAAGCAAATCTGCGTTGCAATGCCCAAATGCAAAGTAGTCATCTGCAAAAATGGTGCAAACTAGATGATGGAAGTCGTAATTTATTAGAAGCGGCAATTAGAAAATTAGGTTTATCAGCCAGAGCAAGCGATCGCATTCTCAAAGTAGCACGAACGATTGCAGATTTGGCAGCAGAGGAAAAGCTCAAAGCCAATCATGTGGCGGAAGCAATTCAATATCGCACGATTGATAGAATGCAATAATTAGGTTTTGAATTAACATATTTATGGGTATCAACCGCCGATGAACAGCGATAATTCACCAAATTATACAATTTTAGAACTTCAAGAACTTGATGTAAATTATGGCGGTATTCAAGCTCTGAAGAAAATTAATTTAAGTATTAAAAAAGGTGAGGTAGTGACTTTAATTGGTGCTAATGGTGCTGGGAAGACTACTACACTCAGGGCTATATCTAAGATAGTTAATCATAAGAGCGGTGGAATTATCTATGATGGACGAAATATTACCCGCCGCCAAGCTCATGAAGTTGTACAACTTGGTATTGCTCATTGTCCAGAAGGACGCAGAGTATTAGCGCGGCAAACAGTATTTGATAACTTACTTTTGGGTGCTTATATTCGCTCCAATCAAGCAGAGATTAAAGCAGATATTGGGCGGCAATTTGAGCAATTTCCCCGATTGTCACAAAGACGCAATCAACTAGCAGGAACTCTAAGCGGTGGTGAACAACAAATGTTAGCGATCGCTCGCGCTTTAATGAGTAAACCAAAACTCTTACTTTTAGATGAACCTAGCTTAGGTTTAGCACCAGCGATCGTCCGAGAAATTTTCTCAATTATTGAAAATTTACGGGCGACTGGCGTGACTATTTTATTAGTCGAACAAAACGCAAATCTGGCTTTACAAATTGCTGATCGCGGATATGTTCTAGAAGCCGGTTCTATCACTTTAACAGGTGCAGCATCAGAATTAATTAGCGATGAACGAGTTAAAAAGGCTTATTTAGGCTGATTAATTCAATTTGGAGGCAGGGGGCAGGAGGCAGGGGGCAGGAGGTAATAATTGTAACTATTTCTAGCATTCACGCATGTCATTATGTCCTAAAGAGTGTGACTACAGCTATGAGTGTCGAAAACTGCCTGTATCATAATTTTTAAGTATTCTTAAGTAAGTCCCGATTGAAAAACGTAAAATAGAATCTTTGCGATTACTTCCCTACGAGACGCTCTGCGTAGCTTGCTTCCACGTTCGCGTAGCGTCCTGTAGGGAAGTGGTACGCTTCACTCCGTTCCACTGATAATGACATTTCACGTTTAATTAGGTTGAGCTACTTAATTACAAATTACGAATTAGTATCAATCTCATCTCATACCTTGACAAAACTCATCTACCCAAGAAGCTACACTCCGGGCATTGGTGCTTGGTAATACATTTACTTTGCTTTTAATCTCTTGTAATGGTGTATTAAGATGCTTGGTACTTTTGGAAACTTCAGTAGTAATTGCCAGCGATCGCACTGGTTTACTATTATTAGAAATCTCCGTAGTAATTGCCAGCGATCGCACTGGTCTGCTATTACTAGATTTAGTCGCCAATGCCACCGCTGGCATAGTTTTGGCTTTGCTGTTTACCTGGGAGGTAATTGTCAGCGTTCCTCCAGAAGCTAACTGTTCAAGGGGTGATTCTAGTGGTTTATCTTCCCAGAGTAAACCGGAGTCTGACTGGACTGAATCTAACGTTTTTAGAGAACTATTGGAAGTAACTTTAGTAATAACTGCAACTAATGTCCCAGGTTTGGGTGTAGGAGCTAGCTCAGTAGTATCTGTAAGTAATATTACTGGTTGCTGTAAGCGTGGTAAATCTGATTGTAGCGTCTTCACAGGAGAATCAGACACAATTTTGGTAGTATTTAAAACCAATGGTACAGCTTGGCGATCGTGGGATTTATCCTCTAATACCTCACTTTCGACTTGGTTTTCTGATTTGATTAAACATAACTCTTGATCGGGATTGAAGTTGAGGCCTAAAGCTGCGACTATTTTATCGGGATTATTATTTAAATCCATCATAAAAGTAAGTATCTCATCAAACTGCGGTTCCAAAACAGACAGCGTTGCTAAAATAAAACCAGACGAAGGACGCCGCAAACCATTGTAAGTAGCCCAAATTCGGATTTTAACCAACCAAGAAATATTTTGCTCGTAGTAATTCAGCCACTTCTGTTTTAAGGATTGACGCAGTTCCTGGATATTCATCGAATGCCTCACTTAGGTCAAACAATTTTGGATAAAAGGATTTTAGATTTTCGATTCACCCCACTGATAAACAGATACAGCAGGAAGGCTAAACGAAGCTTGATAACTCGCTAACGCTAGATTATCGGCAATCTAAAATCTCAAATTGACACTCAACAACAGTGCAGACTTGATTTTTAGGAATGGAATCGATAATAGAGCATCTGTTCGACTCTTTGACCACCTAACAAATGCTGTTCTACCAGTAGAGATACTTCATCGGGCTGAACGCCACTATACCAGACCATATCGGGTAATACTAGTACCATCGGCCCATTGCCACATTGTCCCAAACAGCTGGTACCTGTTATTGTTACCCCAGGAATTGACAAAGCCGTGAAAGCTGCTAAAACTTTAGCAGCGCCTTGCTTTTTACAAGTGCGATTTTGACAAACCCGCACGCATCTAAAAGAAGAAGGTTGGTCTATTGTGGAATTTGATGATTGAGTAATGTTTGTCATTTGTCCTTGGTCATTGGTCATTTGTTCTTGGTCATTGGTCATTTGTTGTTTGTCGTTTTTTAAAAGCCAGAAACTAATGACTAATGACTAATAACTAATCTATTGAAAGTCCTTTTGAGGCTAACCATTCGCGGTTGAATATCCGCGACTGATATCGGGAACCGCTATCACATAAAATAGTAACGATGGTATGTCCTGGGCCTAATTGCTTGGCTATGGCAACAGCTGCACCAACATTAATACCCGTTGAACCACCCATTAACAAGCCATCTTTCTTCAGCAATTGATAAACTACCCGTAAAGCTTCTTTGTCATCGATTTGGATGGCGTCATCCGCAGGTGCGCCTTCCATATTGGCTGTGACACGACCATTACCGATGCCCTCGGTGATGGAATTTCCTTCTATTTTGATTTCGCCTGTTTTGACATAGCTATAAAGTCCACTACCCAAAGGGTCAGCAACAACACATTTAATTGCTGGATTTTGTTCTTTTAAGTACAACGCCACACCAGCAAAAGTACCACCAGTACCAGTTGCAGCTGTCCATGCATCTATTTTACCATCTGTCTGTGCCCAAATTTCTGGCGCTGTGGTTTCGTAGTGGGCACGGCGGTTAGCTAAATTATCAAACTGATTTGCCCAAATGGCGTTTTCTAATTCGGCAGCTACTCTACCAGATAGTTTGACGTAGTTATTTGGGTCTTTATAGGGTACAGCGGGAACGGGACGAACTTCTGCTCCCAAGGCTGTGAGTGCGTCTATCTTTTCTTGTGATTGAGTATCCGGGATAATAATTAAACATTTGTATCCTTTGGCGTTGCAAATATGCGCTAGTCCAATGCCAGTATTACCAGCGGTTCCTTCGACAACGGTACCACCAGGTTTGAGTAAACCTTTCTCTTGTGCGTCTTCGATGATGTAAAGTGCAGCGCGGTCTTTGACGGAACCACCAGGATTAAGAAATTCTGCTTTACCAAGAATTTCGCACCCTGTTTCTTCACTGAAGCTGTTTAAGCGAATTAGAGGTGTATTGCCAACAGCGCCGACAAAGCCATTTTTGATGTCCATTTTGACTCTACCTTTGTTTTCTTCTATAAAAATTTTGGCTTATAGCAGTGGGATAATTAACAGCTGATTTGCTTAAAATCTGATGATGTGTAAGTCGAAGCGGTTATCAAAGGGATCACCTCTAGTTCAAGAATGGCACGCCACTCCATTAAACATCTCTCCTTGGTATGATTCTATTTTCCATAAATAACAATACTGACTTGTATTTCTTATTTTTACGCAAGTCATTCTTTTGGTGAGACGGTAATTTTTGTTTTGCCACAAATTTCCGGAAAGTGAATACATTTTGTGGGAGCTAACTCCAGCTGATGGATGCTGAGATTATTTGTTTGCAATGGCGTGAACAGCAATGACATCTAAAAGCATAGGCGTAGCCTGCTGTAGGCATCGCCAAAAATAACTTGAACTAGGAGAATGTATATTACGAGAACGAGAAGTTGAATTGCGACTTCGAGAAATGGAAGCTAAAATTTATACTGCTGGTGCGCTTTTTCATCAAACTGTTAAGCATCAGCCGGAAAATTCCCAAAAACCTTGGATGAAAAAACTAATTCTTGGTGGGAAGTTGTTTGGTCTTGGTGTGGTTGCGTTGGTTGCAGTTAGGATACCCTCAGTATTAGCTGGGTTTATTATTGTTGCTGCATTACGGTGGATATCTTATAAGTTATTTTTTGAATCCAAAAAAATCAATCCTTAATCCGGGTGTGACTATTATGAGCGAGCAGGTAGCAACTGACAGATTTATCAAAGATTTAGACCGTGTTGCTCAAGTGCGATCAGAAATTTCTGGATGTTTGAGTCAACTTGCTGAAATAATTGATAAAGCTGAGTTGGCTGGGGATTCTTCATCAGGAAAACTCAGTTTAGAACGAGATATTGATGATATTACAGTAGCTAGCAAAAACCTCCGTCAAGGTGTATTTCGCCTTTTAGTGTTGGGCGATATGAAACGGGGAAAAAGTACGTTCCTCAATGCCTTAATTGGAGAAAACTTATTGCCAAGTGACGTTAACCCTTGTACAGCAGTGTTAACAGTTTTACGCTATGGAGTAGAAAAGAAAGTTACAATTCATTTTAATAATGGCAAAAGTCCAGAACAATTGGATTTTCAAAATTTTAAATATAAATATACTATCGATCCGACTGAAGCAAAAAAACTAGAACAGGAGAAAAAGCAAGCATTTCCTGATGTTGATTATGCAGTAGTCGAATATCCCTTAACGTTACTAGAAAAGGGAATTGAAATTGTTGATAGTCCAGGATTGAATGATACAGAAGCGCGAAACGAGTTATCATTGGGCTATGTAAATAATTGCCATGCAATTTTGTTTGTGATGAGAGCTTCTCAACCTTGTACCTTGGGTGAACGGCGGTATTTAGAAAATTACATCAAAGGTCGAGGATTGACAGTTTTCTTCTTAGTTAATGCTTGGGATCAAGTGAAAGAATCATTAATTGATCCTGACGATATAGAGGAATTAAAAGCATCTGAAGAAAGATTGCGGCAAGTATTTAAAGCAAATTTAGCAGAATATTGTTCTGTAGATGGCCAAAATATTTATGACGAGCGCGTATTCGAGCTTTCATCCATTCAAGCACTCAGACGACGGTTGAAGAATCCCCAAGCTGATTTAGAGGGGACTGGTTTTCCCAAATTTATGGGATCGCTGAATACTTTTCTTACCAGAGAAAGAGCGATCGCAGAACTTCGTCAAATCAGAACCTTAGCTAGACAAGCTGTTAATCACACTCGCGAAGCTGTTGCAAGAAGAATACCATTACTCGACCAAAATGTAAATGAATTGAAAAAACGAATTGATTCAGTAGAACCTGAGTTTAACAAACTTACAAATATTCGGGATCAATTTCAAGAAGAAATTCTCAATACCAGAGATACTCAAGCAAGAACTATTTCTGAATCCTTCCGCAGCTACGTTTTAAACTTAGGTAATACTTTTGAAAATGATTTTCTACGCTATCAACCAGAATTAAATTTGTTTGATTTTCTCAGCAGTGGTAAACGCGAAGCTTTTAACGCTGCATTGCAAAAAGCTTTTGAGCAATATATTACTGACAAATCTGCTGCTTGGACATTAACCGCCCAAAAAGATATCAATGCAGCTTTTAAAGAACTTTCTTACAGTGCTGCACAATATGGTGCATCTTACAGTCAAGTAACAGACAAAATCACCGAAAAAATTACGGGACAAAATATTAAAGTCAATACCACTAGCACTACTGAAGATGATAACTCACCTGCTTGGGCAAAATGGGCAATGGGATTATTGTCACTGTCTAAGGGAAATCTTGCTGGTGTCGCACTAGCTGGAAGTGGATTTGATTGGAAAAATATCTTGTTAAATTACTTCACTGTAATTGGTATAGGCGGGATAATTACAGCGGTGACGGGTGTTTTTCTCGGGCCTATTGGGTTTGCGCTGCTAGGTTTGGGAGTAGGGTTTTTGCAAGCAGATCAAGCGCGTAAAGAGTTAGTGAAAACGGCTAAAAAAGAGTTAGTCAAATATCTACCTCAAGTAGCGCATGAGCAATCTCAAGTTGTATACAATGCGGTGAAGGAGTGTTTTGACTCTTACGAAAGAGAGGTGAATAAGCGGATTAACGATGATATTGTTTCTCGTAAATCTGAATTGGATAATTTGGTTAAGCAGAAAGAAACCCGGGAAATTAATCGTGAAAGTGAGTTCAAAAGATTAAAAGTATTGCAAGAAGATGTAATAGCTCAGTTGCAAAAAATTGAGGCGGCTTATAGTAATTTATTAGCTTACTATAGCTAAATGAAGTAATGTTTAATTATTTGTGAAAACCTTTATTTTATCTGCACTTTGCTGTTTATATAATAAATTTTCACAATTAAAATAAGAGTTTTTTCTGATGTTTATCTCTAGAAAAGTAAGGAAATGAAGAATTAAACCACAGATAAATACTGATTTGTTTGTCTGTGGTTCATAATATTCTAAATTTCTGTTTTTTAGGTTGTGAATATAGAATAATCTCACGCAGAGGCGCAGCGGAAAGTCTGAGCGCCGGCTTCCGGCGTAGGCGCCCGGAGGGCGGCTTGCCGGAGGCATCAGAACTTTCCAAGACAGAAGCGCAGAGAAGAATACTTGTAATAGAGTATTTTGTTAAATTTTTTGAAATTGAAACTAAAATTCAGAAAGTATGCAAACAGAGTATGAACAACTAGCAGATTTGCTAAAAAAAGCATCTGTATTACTAAATTTAGAATGTAAATTGCAACTGCATCAAGATATAATTTCTATCTGCAATTATTTAACTAATCCTAGTTTTCGGATTGCGGTATTTGGTCCTTTTAATCATGGTAAATCTACACTATTAAATGCCATTTTGGGTACTCGCACGTTACCGATTGATTTAATTCCTACTACAGGTGCGGCGATTACTATTAAATATAGTACTGATGTGCAGACTCGTATTATGTTGGTAGATGGTACTGAAATCTACCACAGTGGGACGGAAGTTTTACAGCAATTTGCTATTCTTGATGGTAATAGACAGATGCGAAAAGATGTAGTATCTGTAGAAGTTTTTTGTCCCCATCACTTTTTAGAAATGGGTGTAGAATTTCTCGATTTACCGGGAACTAATGATAGAGAAGAACAAGATAATTTAGTACGACAGCAACTTTTAAGTGCAGATTTAGTTATCCAATTATTGGATGCACGTAAGTTAATGACTTTGAGCGAACGGGAAAGTTTGCGAGATTGGCTATTAGACCGAGGGATTAAAACAGTTGTTTTTGTTGCCAATTTTCTGAATTTACTCGAACTTGAAGAACAAAAACAAGTACAAAACCGTTTGCTCTTTGTTGCGGAAAGTTTTCGAGCCGAATTACCTTCAAGTTTTAGTAATTTATATCGTGTTGATGCTTTACCCGCCTTACGAGCTAGATTAAAAGGCGATGTCGCAGAAGCTAATAGTAGCGGTTTGGTGGCTTTTGAAACGGCTTTACAAAATATTGTGGGGATTTTACAACAAAATCGTGGTAGTGTACGTTTGCCAAGAATAGAGGCGATCGCCACTCAAATTCAACTATTATTAAAAGCGAAAATTGATTTAATTGCTAATGAAATAAAATCATTTATTGATAAACAAAATACCAAAATTGAAATAAAAGAAAAAGCTGTTAATTTGATTAAACAAGGCTTTAGTACTAGTATTTCTGAATTACGTGACTGGTTAAATTTAGCCAATTTGCTAACAAAATATCAAGCTAATGGTGCAGTTGCACTCGCAGAAAATAACTTTAAATCATGGGAAAATACTCTCAAAAAAGATTTGAATCAATTACAATTAGCTACAGTGAAATGGCTTGATCAAGCTTACGAATTTTTTCAAGCAGAAAGACCAGAAGATTTATTAATTCCCTTTCCTAGCGAACCCAAAATCACATTACCTCCCAAGCCAACTAATAATGATTTGATTGAACCTGGTTCCATCGCAGTTGGTGGTGGTATTGGTTGGTTGTTGGGGGGGCCTGTGGGTGCTGCTGTGGTTGGCAGTATTTCTTATTTATTAAATAAAAATATTCAAGAACAAGAAGAAAAATCAGCCAATGAATCTTATCATCAGCAAGTTGCTAAACTCTGTATAGCTGCAACAAAAGATTATTTATCTGATTTTAATAGTCAAGGATTAGCAATTTTGGCTGCATACGAGCAAAAAGCTGAAAAAGTAATTTACTTGGAAGTCATTCAAGAATCGTTAGAAATTACTAATAAACGTGAAGAGTTACAAGAGTTACAAAATACTTTTAATGATTTACTACGAGAGTTAGAAAAGGTAAAAATTCCTGTAAATTATCAACATTATCAACAAATCCCTAAATCAAAAACAATTAATAATCGATATTCCCCACAACCAGAGAAAGTTAAAGATTCTCCCCAAGCCCAGACAAAGGTAGAGTCTCCTCGTCAGGAAGTTTCTCCACCACCAAAAACTTCTGCTTCTCCACGTCCAGAAGAAGTGGAGGCGAAATTTTATAACTGGGAACTTGATGAGGAAATAGCACGAATGAAAGCAGAAATGCGAGCGCCTGGTTCTCAAACTAGCAAACAGCAAAATACAACTCCAAAAAATCAAGTATCAAATCCCCCCAAAACCCAGGCACAAAAGGATAAAATTACTCGCGCATACAGTATTTTAGAATTACAACCCAATGCTTCTTTAACTGAGCTAAAGCAAGCTTATCGAACTTTAGTAAAAAAATGGCATCCAGATTTATTTGTTGGTAAGCCGGAACTCCAAAAACAAGCACAAGAAAAAATGCACTTAGTTAATGAAGCTTACACAATTTTGACTGAAAATTAAAAGGTTTTTTGAGATTTAATCCTCATTTCATTTTTGGCTGTACAGTTAACAAGTAAATATAGAAGAATGAAACTGTTGAATGAAACTTATGCAACTGCTATCTTTGAGGAACGGTTTTTTGGCATTAACCTTTGCGGCGATCGCTTCAGTAAGTGGATTACTCACAGCCTGTTCTAATGCTGCTTCTCAGAACCAAACCCAAGCCCCAAACGCAACTGCTACCAATGCTAGCGACAATCACATGAATCACAGCATGGGAATGGATTTAGGCCCAGCCGATGCTAATTTTGATTTACGGTTTATCGATGCGATGACACCACACCATCAAGGGGCTTTAGAAATGGCCGAAGAAGCACAGCAAAAATCTAAACGTCCTGAAATTAAAAAACTAGCAGACAATATCATCAAATCTCAAAACCAAGAAATTACTCAAATGAAGCAGTGGCGACAAGCTTGGTATCCGAGTGCAGGAACTAAACCAATGGCTTATGACAGTCAAATGGGTCACACTATGGAGATGTCATCTGACCAAATGAAAGCGATGATGATGAATCAAGACTTAGGTGCAGCTGATGCTAAATTTGACTTGCGTTTTATCAATGCGATGATTCCTCACCATGAAGGCGCTGTAAAAATGGCACAAGATGCCTTAACTAAGTCTAAGCGCCCCGAAATCAAGCAATTAGCCCAAGAAATTATCAAAGCACAAGATACAGAAATTAAACAAATGCAGCAATGGCGAAAAACTTGGTACAAGCAGTAATTTAGTGAGGGGGATGGGGGACTGACAATTAAAAAAATAATCAATCGTTGTGTAGGCAGGGGGGCAGGCGGGCAGGGAGCAGGGGGAGAAAGAAAACTATCATCTAAATAAATTGGTTAATTTATTCTCTGGAAGTCCCTGGGAAGGTAGGGGGATGGGGAGGTAGGGGGAAAGGAGAATTACTAGTTTTGCAGAACAGGGCGATGAATTTAGCCAGGCAGGGGGGATGGAGAAGAATTTTATCAGTTGCTAAATCATCCCTTAATTCAATAACGCCAAATTACTTTCTCCCTACCTCCCCATCCCCCCATCCCCCCATCCTCTTCCCCAGTCCCCTCACTGCCCTGTCGGTGTTCCTTCTTCAACTGGACGGATAATCGCAGCAGGTGGTGTGACTTCTGGTTTAAAAATTGCTTGTAATGCTTGTTCTAATGTTTGTGCCATCACAATCCGGTTTTCGTAAGCCACAACTACTCGCACTAAAGTTGGCAAGCTATTTTGTGTAGCTTCTAGATAAATTGGCTCGACGTAAAGTAGCGATTGCTCAATGGGAATTACTAATAAATTTCCCTGAATGGCTCTCGAACCTTGGCGATTCCATAGAGAAATTTGCTGTGAAATTACTGGGTCTTGGTTAATCCGTGCTTCAATTTGTTCCGGGCCGTAGATTAGTTTTTCTTTAGGAAAAATATATAACAATAACTTCCCGTAATTAACACTATCGGATCGCGCTGCTAACCAAGCGATTAAATTAGTCCGCTGTTTGGGAGTATAGGGCAAAAGCAGGATAAATTCTTCAAAGGTTACAGTAGGTAGACCAGTAATCAAATAATACGGCTCTACTGGACGGGGTTCGCTGCCATAGATTTCGTTAGGAATTTGCCACTGGTCTTCCCGGTTGTAAAATACTTGGGGATCGGTCATGTGGTAGGTCATCAACCGCTGAGATTGAATTTTGAATAAGTCCTCAGGATAGCGGATATGATTGCGGAGGTTAACTGGCATGGTGCTGAGCGGTTTGAAGGTGTTGGGAAATATCTTTGACCAAGTGGCAATAATTGGATCGCTGCGATCAGCAATATAAAAGTTAACGATGCCGTGGTAGGCATCAATCACTACTTTCACAGAGTTACGGATATAATTAATACCCTCGCTACCTGTGTCTGAGTAAGGATAGCGATCGCTTGTTGTGTAGGCATCCACAATCCAGTAAAGATAATTTTTCCCATTTGGGTAATCTGGATTGGTATTTTGAGGATTTGCATCAGCAGTCACCAAATAAGGGTCGCTGTCAAATTGCAAAAAAGGGGCGATCGCTTGAATTCTTTGCTTGATATTCCGCCGCAATAGCAGTTTTGTATCGGGTAAAAAGTCCTGGGTGAAGACCATCTGCCAATCTTTCAAATACATGGCATATAGCCAGCGACGCCATCCTGAACCAATTTTAATCCCCCCCTGTCCATCGTAAGAGTTGTAAACATTGTCACTACCACTGGGGTAGTCCAATTCTCTAACTTTTGTACCAGTCATCACATAAGTATTAGTGATTTCACCGTAATAAATCCGGGGTTTTACAATGGGAATACTTTCACGAATACCTTGACTAGAAGTTGTCAGGGCGCTACTGTCACTGCTAATATCTTTGACAAAATATTCTGGTAGCCCACCCGGCGCTACTGTATTCACTGGGCTAACAGTAAACCCGAAACCGTGGGTATAAATTAGATGGCGGTTAACCCAGGTTTGAGCCTGCTGTGGTACAGCACCGTAGTCTAATTCTCGTGCAGCAATTAATACCTGACGCCGTTCTACTCCAACTAATTCCGGTTTCGACGCTGCGGGGACAGATGCTCTGTCTGAACTAACCTCTGTTTTCAGAGTATAGCGATCAATATCGGCATCGGGAAACCGATAGTATGGTCGAATTTGTTGTAGCTGACGGTTGGTTTCTAGTAGTGGTCGCTCATCCCAAAGGCGAATATTGCGAATTGTTAAGTTATTTTTTTGAATATCAGCTTCAGTTAATGTTCCTTGGGGGTTGAAGGTTTTAGCATCGATCGCTTCTAAATCGAATGCTTGACGAGTCAAGGCAATAGTACGCTGAATGTAGGGTTGCTCTCTTTGTAATTCATTCGGTTGGACAATTAAATATTGCACCACAGTTGGAAGAACAACGTCAGTTACAGGAACTAATATTAGATAAACGCCTAATCCGTAAACCACCAAGCGGCGATACTGAGATTTGGGTTTCCAGAACAACGTTCGCCAAAGTAGGTAAAAGGCGATGCCAAGAGCCACAACGCATAAGAGAGTGTAAGCTGGCAACTGGGCGGTGACATCGGTATAACTAGCACCATAACTGACTCCACGGGTAGAATAAACCAGTTCATAGCGACTTAGCCAATAACTCAAAGCTACTAAGAGCATCAACAAGCCACCCATAGCAGATAAATGACGCTGCTGCTGGGGTGAAAAGCCAGGGAAAATGCCCTGACTCAAACTCTCAGCTGACAGGAGATAAGTTAGGCTGACGGCGACAAAGCCATACAAAAATAATCCCATCAGCCAGAGTTCCAGCAGTTGCCAAAACGGTAAGGAAAATATATAGAAGCTGATATCTTGACCAAATAAAGGCTCAGTAGTGTTAAAAGTAGTAGGGTGAAAATATTCGAGTACTTTTGCCCAGTTTTGAAATAGTATCGACCCAAAAATGGTGCTGAAGATAACTGCGATCGCTGCGAGTAAAAATCCAGGATAAATTAAAATAGCGATCGCCCCTGCCACAATTAAGCCGAGATACCAAATTTGAGAGACAATCTGCCTTAAAAGTTGCCAGATTCTCTGCGGTCGGAATAGGGCGGGAATTGGTAAGTTAGTGTTATCAATTGGAGAATGCCAGTAGGAAAGAGCAATTTGCCCGTAGTGAGCCAGCATTAACCCGATCAACAAGCTGAATATCAAAACTAGGGGCAACAACCACGGTAATTTTAATGGTTTTAAGGCTTGCGTCTCAGGTCTTAAGATTCGCTCGCGTCTGGAATAATCACGACTGAGAAAGTTTTTTGAGTCACTTTTAAGCTTAACTTCTTCAATCTTCAAAGACCGGGGATACTTTAGCCGTTGTGCTAGAGCCAGGTTTATCAGTAGATAGGCGGCACTAACACTAGCTACCACTACCCACAAAATACCACGAGTCACTAGCCGGACTAGAAATACTCGCAGGTAGCCGACTTCCTCAAACCAAAAAATTTCTGCTCCCAAGCGGGAAACTAAATCCAGGAGTACCCAGAACCCCAGGAATACGATAAATACTCTAAAGCTCCATTTCCAGAACATTCCCTGGCAGCCAATCTAGTACTTTTCATAATTCTAGTCCTCACAAAAGACTATGAAGCAACAATCCCACCGACTTTAGCCAATGGGATTGTCAATACTTTGATTATGTGGAGTTATTTCGCTGATAAAAGTAGCACAGGCACGTTGATTTCGCGCTGTAGATGTGCAGTTTTAATTACTGAACAACGAATCCTTCCGGTCTGATGGCGTCTTCCAAGTCAACTCCCATCAGGTTTACTCCCTGCATATTTGCGTTTGTGAGATTTGTGTTTTCTAAGTCTGCGTCCTGCAAGTTTGCCGCTTGGAGGTTAGCTCCCAATAAGTTAGCCTTCTCTAAGTCTGCATCAAACAGGTTTGCTCCCGCCAAATTTGCTCCGGCGATGTTTGCTTTGCCTAAATCTGCTCCTTGTAAGTTTGYTCCTTGCAAGTTTGTTTGCTGTAAGTTCGCTCTTTCAAAATCTGCTTTTTGTAGATTTGCACCTTCCAAGTTTGCCGCTTGCAGATTTGCATCTTTAAGAACTGCACCAGTCAAATTACACCCGACACATTCTTTGGTTGCTAGTAAACGTTTAACGTTCGCTGCTACCGACTCCACTGGTAATACAGTTGGAGGCATTACTGGAGCTGGTTCCAAAATTGGCGATACAGTTGGAGGTATTACCGGAGCTGGTTCCAAAACTGGCGATACAGTTGGAGGTATTACCGGAGCTGGTTCTAAAGCTGGTTGGGATTGTTTGGGTATGGATGGTGTTAGTGTTTTAGCTTTAGCGCTAGGCTGGTCAACTAATAAAAATGCTACTACAAGTACTAGAAATACGGCAGTTAAGATCCGCTGAGTTAATTTTTTTAGATTTGGTTTATTCATTAGTTCCTCTCTATTGTCATTTGCAGTGATGAACTTACTTTTGTATGAGCTACCAATAATGTGCTTGATTTTCACTTTAAATATACTAATTGATAACAGCAAATATTATTTTTATTCAAAATAATAAATACAGGTGATGAATAAATGCTTTACAGATGGGAAACCAGAGGTCGATTTTTTGAGCAAATCAGCTACATGATACCCATCAAGAGTTTTGAGTAGCTAATTGCACAGATGCATAGCGGCGAATCAAAAAGTATAGTATCCCAATGTAGGAAGTAAAGCATGAGGCGATGGTGTTATGCCTAATGGGAAAGCATTGCCAAACTCGGTAAAAGTCGATATGTTTCACTTTTAATCAAGATAGACAGTCCCAAGTAAATTAAGATAAAGGGAAAGACTTTTCGACCATAGCGAGTTAGAACGGGAGTCATCAAAGGATTACGAGTTAGGCTATAAGAAAGTAAGCACCACGCTCCAATAGCCAAATAGCAAACACACACAATTACACTCAAACTTGGAAGATTGCTAGTAGCAAACAATGGTACATAGATCCCAATATTATTTCCACCATTGGCAATAGTAACTGCTGAAACACGGTATGTTTGTGGGTCGCGGATAATTGCCAACAATGATTTTTTCTGCCGCCCAGATTTGCTAAGAGAGGGTAAATTTATTGACACATCTTGCACTATCTCTCCACTGTCTTCTCGACCGATCAAATTACTGATACCAATGGCGATGGGAAGTATACCTAATAAACCAATCCAGGTACTTGGAATAACCAGACCACCGAAGAAAGCAGGGAGACTAGCAAAAACTAATGTAGTAAATCCGAGAAATTCACCGATAATAACATGCTTAGGACGAAAGGTGCGATTAACTTTTCCAAAAAAAACCGTCAAATATAAATTGTCGTCAAAGGTAGTTGCAAAAGCGACAGAGACCCCAATAATTACCGTACTAATTAGCCAACTCATGGTCGTTACTCACAATGATTCAATGCTCTTTGCTCGAAGTCCTTCTCTGCTTCTCGATGTGATGGCAGTTTAGGAGATGTTGTGATTGTTTTGCCTAGCGACAATTAATTGAAGTTCGCTAGTCATTAGCCAATTTCCCAATTTTGAGGATTTTGAAGAGTGATGCCTACGGTGGTAAACTACGCCTCCAATTAAATTCGCATCAAATTGGTGATTTTTTTCTCAGCAAGGTACCCTGGGAGTTCATGGTGTCAATATTATGACTTTTAACCGAATAAGAGCAAATACTCTTGTTTTTTAAAATGATAAATTAAAGTGATTAATAGTTTTACCTTACTCAGTAGTGAGTCCTGACTCATCAAAGTTCAAATCTCAGCCAATCCAGAATTTAGGCACTCCAAATTTAATTAATAATTATGAATTAAATTCAAGATGGATTTCGTTAAATGCTAAGTAAATTTCTGTCACTCAAGTCTGAAATCTTCTTGGCAACTAGCGATCGACATCGGTTAATATAACTAATCGCGCTCTGACTTTACAGTAAATCCGGTTACTAATACTATGTAGGAGCATACAGTTGTACGCCCCTACATAGTATTAGTAACGTTTAATTTTTTCAACTTGTAATTATGCTAACTAGTGTTGACCGTTTATTATTTGTCCGCCGAGTCCCGATTTTTAAGGAATTGCGGGATGATTTTATTGTACGGCTGACTTCAGTGATGAACGAACTATCGTTTCCAGCTAATTACACGATTTTTAGGCAAGGAGAAGAAGGGCGATCGCTCTACATTGTCGTCTCGGGCCGAGTCAAAGTTCACATCGGCAATAAAAAGCTAGCAGAGGTAGAACAAGGAAAATACTTTGGTGAAATGGCAGTATTTGATACTCAACCTCGTTCCGCCACTGCCACCACTTTGGAACCTTGTGAATTTTTAGAACTAACTCAAGAGCAATTGTATGATGCCATTGAAGAAACCCCAGATATTGCAGTGAATATCATTCGTGAGTTATCGCGGTTGATTCGCAAGCTGAATGAGAATGTTGATGTTAACGCTTCATAGTTATTTAATTCTATCAATATAGCAAGAGGCAGGAGACAGTTCGCGTAGCGTGTCGAAGACAAGGCAGGAGGTAGAACTACTACTATTCCTAGCATTCATCCTTTCAAAATATCCTAAAGGGTATGAGTACAGCTATATTTAAATAATTTTTATATTTATTATAAATTACGAATTACAGTTTTTGAATAACAAAAGCTTTTAATGAATAATAATTTTATTATTCAAATAAGACTGCTATAACTTCTACATTGCTGAATAAACTGCTGTGGTATTTCTACACTTTCTCCCCAATGCAAATGAACATAAGAAGCATAAACGTTCATAGGCAAACCCCATCCTTCGTATCCCATATTTTCTTCAGAATCGTAGCGAGAAGTGTCAAATAGGGGCTGATTGGGAGTTGAAGTTAAACGGGAACGATGAAACTCGTGTCCATAAATAGTTTTACCCGCCTTCACCAAAAGATTATCTTGCAAAGCTACAGCACGCCGATATCCTAAAGTTAAACGTCCACCCATCAGAGCAGACGTTGGTAAAACTCCCACCATTGGCCAAGATTTAGCTTCAAAATCGGTAATTTGCTCGCACAAATACATTAATCCACCACATTCGGCAATTGTGGGCATTCCTTTGAGAATTGCTGTTTTCACCGCATTACGGGCGGTGATATTTTCTGCTAATTGCTGAGCAAAAACTTCTGGAAAACCACCCCCAAAATACATTCCTTGGACATCTTTTGGTAGTTCAGCATCTACTAGAGGACTCCAGTAAACTAGTTCTGCACCAAGTTGTTGCAGCAAATCGAGATTGTCTTGGTAGTAGAAATTAAAAGCGCGATCGCGGACAATGGCAATTCGGACTGGGGAGTATGGAGTAGGGAGATGAGGAGATGAGGAGATGGGGAGAGGTTTTGATTTTAACAAGGGTAATAGGCTCTGCCAATCGAAGCAGGTATCTCCTAAATCGGCAAGGCGATTGATAACAGCATCGAGTTGGCGAAGTTCGGCTGTGGGTACTAAACCCAAATGGCGATCGGGAATTGTAATATTATCTTGACGCCGCAGCACACCGAGAATCGGTAATTGTAGGGATTTTAAGGAGTCTTTGAGCAGAGATAGATGGCGATCGCTCCCCACTCGATTTAAAACTACCCCAGCGATTTTAATTTGGGGATCGAAAGATTTGTAGCCGTGGGCGATCGCGGCCACAGAGCCAGACAAACGGCTACAATCAATTACCAACACCACAGGTAAATCTAATAGTCGCGCGATGTGTGCGGTACTGGCAAAATCAGTTGATTTTCGCTTTTCTTTCCCATGCTCCATGCCAGATTCCCTATGTCCAATTCCATCAAATAGCCCCATTACTCCTTCTACTACGGCATATTCACTTAGTTGGCTATGACGGGCAAAACATTGTTGCACGTAAGTTTCAGAAGTTAGTACTGGATCTAAATTTCGACAAGCACGATTAGTTACATGTTGATGAAACATGGGGTCGATGTAATCTGGGCCAACCTTGAAAGATTGCACGGAGCGATCGCGACGACATAAAGATGCTAAAAGGGCGAGCGTAACTGTTGTCTTGCCCACCCCACTACGTTCTCCAGCAATGATTACAGACATAAAAAAGTTAGGAGTTAGGAGTTATGAATTATAACTCCTAACTGTTGTGCAGACAAAGGTTAACCCTTGTCTGTACTCCTAACTTTTAACTCTCAATCTTAAAAGTTTTCGTGATCACTCCGAGACTTTCTTCAAAAAGTGACTCCCGACCCCAGCGTTGCACCTGCTGACTCAGCAATGCTTCCGCCTTTTGTTCCGAAAGTGAACTCACTTGTTGAAATAGACCTGCGGCTTGGGCACCACCGTGTGTTTCCATCCGCATACAACCACCTGTTTCTGAGCAGATGACTGTACCACAATCTGCTTGGGGATTTGTGGAACTCAGGCGGATAGCAATCAAGTCACCAATAATCTCACCAATATCGGCAACAGGTACTCCGCCTAACTCGGCTTCTACTTGTCGCTGCTCGTGGCCAACAAAGCGAATTTTAGTAATGTCATAATCTCCACTTTCCTTTTGATAGGAAACTGGCAGCCATTCTAACCGACTTGCCAGCCAACCCAAAAACAGCAATGCTTGTGCTGGGTTGCCTTTTTCGTAATCAATTGTTACTTTGTCAATTTCCTTGAGGGCCGCGCAACGGTGGGGTGCATCGTAGGCTTGAGCTGTTAATTCCTGCCATGCCGAGAGGCGACGCCAGTTCAAGTCAGCTAGGGGAACACCACTTTCCACCAACTCTTCTAGGCGAAGTAAATCACTTTCTGGCTCATTAAAGCGGCAAGAATCCACAATCACATTATTGCAGACTGCTGCCAGCCGTTTGAATAAAGTGTTGTTGGGGTCTGGTGTTGCCTTCCACCAAAGAAATTTGGGCAAGCCACCAATCAACAATGCTGGAATCATACCGCCTATGCGTTCCAAAGCGGCAGCAGTACCGCTGAGAGTTATATATTCGCAGCAGATGAGTGTACTTGAGGATTGCTTTTGGATGGGGCAATAAGCAGAAACTTGAGCCTTGACTCCTTCATCTTCTCCAGCAATGGGAAACAGGGCAATAATCCGGCAGGGGTTACGGAGAGCGATTTCATCGGCGATCCTGGGACTTGGAGCATTTAAGTTATAAGAAGAACTATTATCTCCGTTAGCCGCATTTCCCTGACGTTTAGTGAATTCTTCCCGTAAGATAGCTAGGGTTTCAGGTGTTGCACTTCCAGTTTGTGGCAGTGCATATTTTCTCTGTACTTGCCGCAGGGCAGCTTCCATCTGAGGTCCTAAAATCCCATCCAACGGCCCATTGTAAAATCCTAAAGTAGCCAAAAGATATTGGGTTTCTTCTGGTTCGTAAACTACTAAAGTAAATGTCGTGGCGCGAGTAGCAGCAGGAAGCCCACCATCCTCGCCGGTAATACCGTAACTTTGCCAGATTTGATGCAATTCCGCTTCTATTTCTGTAAGCGAAATATCTTTAGGTGTCTGGAGTGAAAAAATTGTAGAAGCTTGGGGAGCCATAGTAGTTTTGAGTTGTCAACTTTGTTTGTTGAATAAGTTAGAAGTTAGGAGTTGGGAGTTAAAATTAAGAGTTTAGAAGTTAGTAATTAGAGTTAGAAGAACTGAAAAACTCATAA
Source organism: Nostoc sp. PA-18-2419 (assembly GCF_005869855.1). Taxonomy (GTDB): domain Bacteria; phylum Cyanobacteriota; class Cyanobacteriia; order Cyanobacteriales; family Nostocaceae; genus Nostoc. Next base: position 116,285 of record NZ_SZNH01000016.1, read on the forward strand.
TTTATTATTCATTACTCATAAATTATTACTCCTAACTCTTAACTCCTAAGTTTCTACAGTCTGCGCCAGCGACGGCCATCCTGGTTAATTAATAATTCTGCTTCTGCTGGTTCCCAAGTACCAGCTTCGTACTGGGGAATGGAGGTTGGGTCTGTGGGTGCATCCCAAACCGAAAGCGCTGGAGTTACTACTTGCCAAGCTGCTTCTACTTCGTCGGCACGGGTAAATAATGTTTGATCGCCCATCATACAATCAAGGAAGAGGCGATCATAGGCATCGGAAGTGGCTTGGATACCAAAGGAGCCGTAACTAAAGTCCATGTCAACGGAACGGGTGCGGAATTCGGCCCCAGGCATTTTTACATCAAAGCGCAAAGAAATTCCTTCATTCGGCTGAATCCGCATTGCCAAAATATTGGCATTTGTCTGTTGCGCGGCAGATTGAAACATCCGAGAAGGAACCTCGCGGAAGTGGATGGAAATCTCACTGACTTTTTTTGGCATCCGCTTACCAGTACGCAGGTAAAAGGGAACACCTTGCCAGCGCCAATTATCAACTAGAAACTTCATTGCTACATAGGTGGGTGTTCCGGATTGGGGAGCGACACCTGGTTCTTCTAGATACCCGGGTACTGGTTGACCTTTCATCCAGCCTGCACTATATTGACCACGTACTGCCGAACGCGAGAGATTGTGAACATCAGCTAAACGGGTAGCTTGGAGTGCCTTGACTTTTTCAGTACGGATGCTGTCAGCATCCATTGAGTTGGGTGCTTCCATCGCTGTCAGGCAGTAAAGTTGCATTAAATGGTTTTGCAACATATCCCGGAGTGCGCCGGCGCTTTCATAGTAACCAGCCCGGTCTTCCACGCCCACGGTTTCTGCAACAGTAATTTGTACGTGGTCAACAAATTGACGATTCCACAAGGGTTCAAAAATTGCATTGGCAAAGCGAAATACCAGCAAATTCTGGACTGTTTCTTTACCCAAGTAGTGGTCAATACGATAGACTTGGTTTTCTTTGCAAAATTTCTGTACCACTTGGTTAAGACTCTGGGCAGAAGCCAAGTCACGACCAAAGGGTTTTTCAATTACCAGCCGATGTTTGTAGGGATCTTCTAGCATCCCAGCGGTTCCTAGCTGCTTAATTGCTTCAGGAAAAAATGCTGGGGCAACGGAGAGGTAAAACATCCGATTGCCTCGCGTGCCCCGCTTTTCGTCTAATTCAGTTAATAAAGTTTTCAGTTTTTGATAACTTTCGGGCTTGTCTATATCACCAGGACAGTAGAACAGCCCTTGAGAAAAGTCTTGCCAGAGTTCCCCCAAATCGACATCAGGATGTGCCTCCTCCATGCCTTTTTGCATCTGTTCGCGGAAGTATTCGTGGCTCCACTCTCGACGTGCCACGCCGACAATGGTAATTTCAGGTGGAATGCGCCGTTCTCGTCGCAACTTGTAAAGTGCTGGTACTAGTTTGCGCCAGGTAAGGTCACCGGAAGCGCCAAAGATAACTATGATTTGGGGTTCAGGCATCCCTTGTTGTTGGAGACCAACGCGCAAGGGATTTTCTAGCAGACTGACCATAGGAATTTTAGATTTTAGATTTTGGATTTTGGATTAGGGACTGGGGATTGGGTATTGGGGATTGGGTATTGGGCATGGGGTAAGCCGATAGTTTGGGAGGTGTCGGAGGATGGGAAAGAAATCTTTCCCCCTTTCTCTCCCCATACTCCCCACACTTCCCTACCTCCCCATCTCTCCATCTTCCTACTCCCCACTCCCCAGCTCCTACACTGGCGACAATACCTTGATCTTTTCTTCTAAAGAGTTCATCAAGGACTGGAACGGCTGGATGAACTTGTCAATACCTTCAACTAAAAGTTCATCCATGACGGCATTGATATCGATGTTGATGTCAGGATCTTTGAGGTTTTCGATCAGCTTGTAAGCTTCTTCTACACCTGTTTCTAAACGATCGCCGACGTTACAATGATCAGCACAAGCTTTGATGGTGGCTGGTGGTACGGTGTTGACGGTATCTCGACCAATCAACTCATCGATATACATCACGTCGCTGTAGCTGGGGTTTTTGGTGCTGGTGCTAGCCCAAAGTAGTCGTTGTACTTTCGCCCCTTTTGCTGCCAAGGCTTGCCAACGATCGCTCTCGATGATTTTCTTGTATTCTTGATAGGCAATCTTGGCGTTAGCGATCGCTACTTTTCCTTTAACAGCATTCAGCTTCGCTTCTACGGCAATATCATCAACACCTTTTTTCAACTTAGCATCTATTTTGGCGTCAATGTTGTTATCAATCCGACTGAGAAAGAAGCTGGCGACTGAAGCAATTTTGCTAATGTCTTTACCTTCGCTTGCCCGTTTTTCTAAACCACGAATATAAGCCCAAGCTGTATTTACGTAGCTCTCCACCGAAAACAGCAGAGTAATATTAACATTAATGCCATCGGCAATTACCTGTTCTACTGCTGGCAAACCAGACTCAGTGCCAGGAATTTTAATCATCAAATTTTCCCGGTCAATYTCTTGGAAATAGCGTTTGGCTTCGGCTATTGTTGCTTCGGTATCATGGGCAATGGTCGGTGGTACTTCGATACTCACATAACCATCTAGGTGATTCGAGCTTTCATAAACAGGGCGTAAGATATCACAGGCACTACGAATATCTGCAAAAATCAGCGATTCGTAAATTTTGTAGGTTGGTGAGCCAGCGCGAACTCCAGCTTCTATATCCGCATCATAAATGACGTTACCAGCGATCGCTTTTTCAAAAATCGTTGGGTTGGATGTAATCCCAGCAATTCCTTGATTTTCAACCAAGTCTTGGAGTTCGCCTGATTGAATAATGTCACGGCTCAAATTATCCATCCAGATACTTTGACCGTATTGCTTAATTTCTAGTAGATGATTAGTTGCCATAACTCTGGTTTTTCACTCCTGTATGATGTTTCGTAGTGAAGTTGACATCCATCAAATTTTTAAACAGCTATCAGTTAACATCTTTTCGTTATTAGGTGTTGGGTACTGCTGACTGTTGAGTCGATTTTTGATGGTGACTTTTGAATTTTGCCGTTGTCAATCATTTATTACATCGACCCGCTGAGATAATCTTTAATTAATTTTTAACAACTGCTATTGTGCATTCTTAATCGTAAATCACCATGATTAACTTTTAATTATCGATAGGCTAGTACAAGAAAGCAAAAGTAAAAACTTAAAAACCAAAACCAAGAAGTCCTATCCCGTAGGCTTTTTGCTTATTTTAGAGCAGAGATTTATTTTGGCAATGTTGTACTTGGCGTATCTAGGTAGATGTTTTTGTCATCCTGATCTAGTGACCGTTTTGAATAAAAGACTCTACTTTTGCTACATCTTCTTTACTACCAATGATTAAAGGTGTGCGCTGATGCAGTTTCTTTGGTACGACATCTAAGATATCTAGTAGTCCTGTAGTTGCACGACCGCCTGCTTGTTCAATCAAAAAGGCTAGGGGAGCGGTTTCATAAAGTAAACGCAATTTCCCTTCTGGGTTTTGAATTGTGCCTGGGTAGAGAAATACGCCGCCTTGAACTAAAATTCTATGGATATCGCTCACCATTGCTCCGCTATATCGAGCGGTATAGCCTTCTGTGCGATGAACGTAGCGGATGTATTCTCGAATTGATTCTTCCCACTGCCAGAAGTTACCCTCATTCACGCTGTAGACAGCCCCATGGTTAGGAATGCGGATATTTTCTTCTGTAAGGATAAATTCACCTAAGCTAGGGTCAAGGACAAAAGAATGAACACCCTTACCTATAGTATAGACCAGCATTGTGCTAGGGCCATATAGGATGTATCCAGCAGCAATTTGCTTATGTCCGTTGCTTAACAAGTCAGTTGCAAGGCGATCGCTATCAGTTCCTTGTTGTTGGCGAATGGCGAAAATCGAACCTAAGCTGAGATTGATATCAGTGTTAGAAGAACCATCAATTGGGTCATATAGCAGAGTGTAGCGTCCAATAGGGCAATTTTCTGGGATGTAGTAGGGTTTTTCCATTTCCTCAGAAGCTAGGCGACAAACTAAGCCACTTTGCTTAAATACTGAGATAAACACATCGTTAGCATAAACATCCATCTTTTTGACGGATTCTCCCTGCACATTTACTTCCCCAGTAAATCCGAGAACGCCTTCCATTAAACCAGCCCGACTCATGCGACGAGCAATCAATTTGCCAGCCAGGGCAATACGATTCATCAGCGCACTCAAATCTTGTGCATCTGCCGAAAAACTTTGAAGTTGCTGTAAGACGTGACGGGATAAAGTTGTACAATCACGATCTAAAGCTCTGTCTGTAGCGTCGTTAACAGACAAATCTAAAGATTCTGGCGCTTGAGTCATTTTTGTCTTCTCCGTAGCCACTAGCTGTTAGTTGGGTTAGATGTCGCAACTTTATGGTCGCTGTTTCTATCTTAGAAAGGTAAATTGAGAACTTAGATGCGACTTTAGTTTATCTAAAGAAATGAATCTTCGATGACTTTCGTCCCCAAAGCAATGGCTGAAATTGGAGTGTTGGGGGGGAGCGATCGCTATCTGAATTGAATAAATTATTCTCTTCCCGTGTCAAACCCAAAAATTCCAATTTATAGTAACTATGATACAATAGAAAGATTGGGCGATTAGCACAGGGGTAGCGCACATCCTTCACACGGATGGGGTCACTGGTTCAAATCCAGTATCGCCCATTGTATATTTATACATTCCTAAATAAAATGTCCACCTCTAATGCATCACGCATTGAGTTTTGTATTTATTGGGTGGTCGTTTGGCAAACCTACTGCTATCAGGAAAATATTTGATTTTAGTGATTACGGAAATCGAATTATTATTTTATCTAAATATCACTTCAGATAAAGAAGTACAGATTCGTGATTTTTTAACAAAGATTATAGTTGTAGGAATTGAAGTAAATATTAAAGAATTAGCAATTGCACTTCGCAAACAATATAAGCCTAGGCTTCCTGACGCAATAATTGTAGCAACTGCAAAATGTTTCAATGCAACATTCTTAACCAATGATGTAAAACTTGCTAATTTAACAAAAATTAATACTCAATCAATACAAATTGTGTAATGAAGAGCGAGCGCCTATTATCAGAGGCAAAAGATTAAAAGCGATCACAATCTACATGCATCGAAAGCAGCTTGTAAATTGTTAAATTAAAAACTGCTCTTGCTGAAACCAAACAAGAGCAGTTTTAACAAAGCCCAAAATTAAAAATTTAGGCATCCTCAAGTTCCAATTGAGCCACCGTAACCGCATTAAAAGCGAAAGCTAAAACTAATGGCATCGGAGACTGCAACCAAAAGGTTAAAAGAACAGCGAAGATTGTGCCAATTACTGCTGAAGTAGACCACAATCGTTCTTCAAAAGTTAATCCTTTTTCAGCTTTAATCAATCTCAGAACGTTGACAGGTATTGGTTCTGGCATTACGCAACCCGGAGGGAAAGCCCAGTAGTTGTTACGTCGCTCGACAAATAAATCTGTCCAGCCATTTTCTTGGCACCATGTCTCAATCCATTGAAGCGAGTAATGATTAATCATCGGGTTTGGGAGCTGAGTTTGGGGAATTTGTGTAGTTGGTAAAGATAATCTCTCGGAAATTGCTGAAAAATTAACTAATTCAGTATAAAGTTAATGCTATTTATGCAACTTATAAGCTTTGTTAAGCAGTTGAGAGAAATCATAATTAAGCTCAACCATTGCTTTACTTAATTAAAGACTAGCAGTCGAGAGAATCTGTTTAATTCAAAAGACAATAAACTTTACGTAAAAAATTGAAAGTAAAGAAATGTAAATCCATTGGTTAATCTTACTGCTCAGTTCAAATGTATATCCTAAAAATAAAATTTTAAAATCAAGAGTTGTGAATCAATCAATGCTAGTAGGCGTAGCCCTTCCTAGACATTACTTTGTTTGAAGAAATCATTTCTTGAKACTAGACAATCATTTGTATCAGTCTTTGCTAATAATTTTGTTGATAATTACTTAAGCAAAATTAATTAAATATAAAGTAAGACTCTAGGGAATACTCAAGAGCTATATTGCCCTTGTGACATAAGTTTGCCGAATTAGTTGTTATGATCTTGCCTAGACATCGCCCCCATGCTGTCCCCCAAGTAATAACTGCTTTTTGTCTATCTCAGAAATAATTTTGCTCAACGTGAGAAGCAATGCCTTTTACGTTACAAAATATTAAGCAGGGATACAAATTCCCCAATGGCAGCAGGGCTGCTAGTTTCAATTACAATGTGGGAAGCTTACAATGCAGCGATTATACACCAAATTGGCTTTCGATATGTTTTGGCGGCAAGTATTGGCATTACTTATAGGAATTATTGTCTGGTGCGTGGCTTATCCTGCACTAGCAGTAGATTGGACTCATCCACTGTCATTTAGTAATGCAGAGTTGTCAAGACGTGATTTTTCTGGTGAAAGTTTACAAGCTGCGGAGTTTTCTAACGCCAATATGGAATTGGCTAATTTTACCAACGCTGACTTGCGGGGAGCAGTATTGAGTGCTTCGGTGATGACACAAGCAAATCTCCACGGAGCCGATTTAACGAATGCAATGGTTGATCAGGTAAACTTGACTAAGGCAGATTTGAGCGATGCAGTTCTTAAAGAAACCCTATTGCTCCGCGCCATCTTTAATGATGTGAATATAGACGGTGCAGATTTTACAGATGCAATTTTAGATAAAGCCCAAATTAAAGAACTGTGTATCAAAGCCGATGGTGTGAATTCTAAAACAGGTGTGCAAACTCGTGATTCTCTGGGATGTTAATGAAACGTGTAGGTATAATTGGTGGCGGACAACTTGCCTGGATGATGGCAGATGCAGCAAGGAAGCTAGAAGTAAAATTAGTAGTACAAACTCCTAATGAAAATGACCCAGCGGTGTCAATTGCTCAGGAAACTGTTTTCGCTCCGGTAGATGATGGCAGTGCTACAAAAATATTAGCGAAAAAATGTGATGTCATCACCTTTGAAAACGAATTTGTTAACTTAGATGCTTTATCTGTTTTAGCAGAGCAAGGCGTGTGTTTTCGCCCAAGATTAAAAGCATTAACTCCTCTTTTAGATAAATATCACCAGCGTTGCTATTTAAGCAATTTAGGCTTGCCAGTTCCGCAATTTTTCGCCCTTGACGAGGTAGAAAATCTTAAATCTAAAATAGAATCTCTAGGTTTTCCAGTAGTTCTCAAATCCCGACGCCACGGTTATGATGGTCAGGGTACTTTTATAATTCAGGACTTTGCTACTTTAGAAGAAAAATTAAGTTGGGATCTGATAAAAAATTCAAATAAATCTCTTTTTTTATTAGAAGAATTTGTACCTTTTGAAAGAGAATTAGCAATCATCGCAGCTCGTTCTCTAGAGGGAGAAATTGTCACCTATCCAGTGGTAGAAACCCAACAAGAACAGCAAGTGTGTCGGCGGGTAATTGCGCCAGCCGAAATTACGCCTAATCAAGTAGCAGAAATAGAAGCGATCGCCCATACTTTATTAAATAGCCTGCAAGTAGTGGGAATTTTTGGGATTGAGCTATTTGTGAGAGCTGATGGCAAAGTGCTGGTAAATGAAATTGCTCCCCGTACCCACAATTCTGGGCATTTTTCTCTTGACGCCTGTGAAACTTCTCAGTTTGAGCAACATCTGAGGGCAGTTTGTGGTTTCCCCTTGGGAAATCCTAGTTTACAGAGTGCTGGTGCTGTGATGGTAAATCTGTTGGGGTATGAAAATTCCGACAGCGATTACCAAAGCCAGCGTCAACAAATAACAAAGATTCCCCAAGCGCACGTTCACTGGTACGGGAAAACTGAGTCGCGTCCTGGGCGCAAGTTGGGACATGTCACCGTTTTGCTCGATAATCAAAATCGACAGCAGGCGATCGCTATTGCCCAGACCATAGAATCCATCTGGTATCCCGGCTAAATTTCTCAGAAACTTTTGATGTTGAACACACAACATCTTTTTGAAAGCTATAATGAGTTAGTTGCACTACGACGTTGGTGACTGCCATCAAGTTTTTTGATCTATGCCTTTAAAGAAAAGGGAGTCAACTAGTTTTCGTGGCAGTAGACCGGGCATGTACCCGGAAACTTTAAACGAGAAATTTAGATTCCCACCTGGTTTAACCAGGTCATAAACTTAGGTAAAACGGCGTCGCGGTGAACTTAAAATTATTAGCTCCCAAAGTCAGTTAGAATTTGGGAGCTTTAATTATTTAAATTAATAAAACTTAGGGAACTCCAACAAGTGCCACTACAGCACAAGTAATACCAATTCAAAATTCACACATTAATAATCCAGACAGGATAAGGTTTTAGAGATATGTATCTGTCGCATTATTTTTTCAAATTGGTATTATTTTTGTTTGCAGCTTGCGGTAAGTTCTAGATTGTAGAAAGTCCCTGGTTTGGGATTAATTGAACGCAATTGCTGGATAAAAGCATTAAATGCTGTATTGCTTGTGCCAAAGCCAGCTTCAGCACAAGCAGATAAACCTCCTTCGATGGGAATAGCAGATCCAGCCTTGGGACTATATATGATGAATTTATCGACGGTGCTAGTGCCGACTGCAAACCCGATAACTTGGCGAATTGTTTGCAAAGCGGCATTATCTAAGGAAGCACCAATACTGCCAATGCTGATATTAACCGCACGATTTTCAGCAAAAGCGGGCGTACTAATTGACAATAGTGCCCCGACAATAATGAAACAGCTGAACTTCTTCATTTTCCTCTCCTCCAAAAAATTGAAAAAATTGCCATTGATCTGCACCAACTAGTTTTACACCACTAGCAGTCTGCCAACCCAAAAATGTTAGGTCGAGGTTGGGTAAAGGTTAAAGGGAAAAGGGTAAGAGATAAAAAACCTTTCCTTTTCAAGGGTCCCACCTTCCCCTTTACCCTTGCCAAGTTGCTTTGGCGTACCACTAGCAGTGATTTTACGCCCTATAAAAGATTAAACATAAACTAGCGATCGCTTGGCTCATGCAACGGCTTTATTGAGTTGCTCAAACTCGTCGTCTGACAGATGAAGCTGCGCGGCAGCGATATTATCTTCCAGGTGAGCAACTTGACTTGTTCCTGGAATTGGCAGCATATTAGGACTTCGCTTCAGCACCCAAGCCAGTGCCACTTGTCCGGGCGATGCGCTGTGTGCCTTGGCGATCGTGTCTACCGGCCCACCTGACTGGGCGAGGTCGCCCGAGGCTAATGGAAACCAGGGGATAAAGCCGATACCCTCATGCGTGCAGTAGTCGAGTACCGCCTCATCAGCCCTATCTACAAGGTTGTAGCGGTTCTGCACCGTGGTCACAGGGAATACCTTCCGTGCAGCCTCGATCTGCTCTACCGAGACTTGACTCAGCCCTGCCCGTGCAATCAGCCCCTCTTTGAGAAAATCGGCGATCGCACCAAATTGCTCGTCTTGAGGCACCTTAGGATCGATGCGGTGCAGTTGCCATAGGTCTAGCTGCTCTACTTTCAGGCGGCGCAGGCTCATGAGTACACACTGGCGTAGATATTCGGGACGACCTACTGGCGGCCACTCATTCGGACCCGTACGAACCAGCCCACCCTTGGTGGCGATAAATATGCCGTCATAGGGATATAGCGCCTGTGCGATCAGTTCCTCAGSGACGTAAGGTCCATAGCTATCCGCAGTGTCGATGAAATTGACTCCTAAATCGGGCAAGCGTTTCAATACTTGTAGCGCCTCCTCCCGGTTTTTGGGTTCACCCCACACCCCTTTGCCCGTAAGCTGCATGGAGCCAAAGCCCAGCCGCGTCACAGAACGATCCAACAGAGTAAATTGTCCAGAAGCACTAGCATTAAGTGAAGACATAGTGTATATCGGTTGGTGTAAATTGGTTGGAAGTGTCCGACCTGATCGGGGATCGATTGTAATTATGGCAAGGGTTCAATTAATCGCTGGGTGCTTTAGACTGCCACACTCACCAAGGCAGCTTTAGTTCCCTGTGCCGCTTCTAAGCTTAACGCTAGAGAGTTCAAGCTTTACACCCTCAATAAGATTAATTTGGTACAGCAACGAATAAAAAATTACTGACAGTAAGTAGGTCGTGACCAACCGCAACTTCACAGGATGACGCTGACTGAACAAGCGATTAAACTATGGATAATATCAAATGTTGCTTTTAACACCTATTATATAAATTTAATTGCACTGTTAAATCTAACATCTCAGTCTGCTATATCTAATACTAGTTATGTCAGTGTATCAAGGAAGTTGTGGGGAGACCGCCGATGTAATTATTGGTGTTCACAACCAAGAAAACCGGGAATTACAAGCAAATTCTGCTCCTGTGGGCGCTCTTGCTACAAGACAAGGAACTTTTTCTACGTTTCTTGCTCCCTTGACTCAAGATACTTTTAAACAGGTTGTTAAGGATGTCGAGCAAAAATTACAGATTGTCCATCAAACCCTATCAATGCTGGATTCTCACGGGTTTGAAACTATCTTGCAAGAAATGTTGCATTCGATTACCTTAAAAACCGGGGAATTACTGGGGGCAGACCGAACGACGATATTTTTATTGGATGAAGAAAAACAAGAACTCTGGTCAATTGTGGCTGAGGGGGCAGGCGATCGCTCTTTAGAAATTCGCATCCCCGCCAATAAAGGTATTGGTGGTGAAGTTGCTACTTTCAAGCAAGTTATCAATATTCCCTATGATTTTTATAATGACCCGCGATCGCATTTTGCCCAAGAACAAGAAAAAAGAACTGGCTATCGCACTTACACAATGCTGGCTCTACCACTGTTAAATGAACATGGGCAATTAGTCGCAGTCGTACAATTACTGAATAAATTAAAATCTGAGAATAATTCCAATGCTCCACTGGCAGAGCGCATCGATACCAACGGTTTTATCTGTGCTGACGAACAATTATTTCAAGAATTTGCCCCTTCGATTCGACTGATTTTAGAATCATCGCGCTCTTTTTATGTAGCTACTCAAAAACAAAGAGCAGTGGCGGCATTGATGAAAGCAATTAAATCGCTTTCTCAAAGCAGTCTCGATTTAGAAGACACCCTCAAGCGGGTGATGGATGAAGCCAAGGAACTGATGAATGCTGATCGCAGTACACTATGGTTAATAGACCGCGATCGTCATCAATTGTGGACGAAAATTACTCAAGATGATGGTTCGACTAAGGAGTTACGCGTCCCCATCGGTAAAGGCTTTGCGGGGATAGTGGCCGCATCCGGCAAGAAGCTAAACATTCCCTTTGATTTATACAACCATCCCGACTCGGAAACAGCCAAACAACTCGACCAGCAAAATGGCTATCGCACCTGTAGTTTACTTTGTATGCCAGTATTTAACGCCGATCAAGAATTAATCGGTGTTACTCAGTTAGTAAATAAAAAGAAATCTGAGGATTTACTGGCTTACGACCCTGCTTCTTGGCCGAAAGCTCCCGAATGCTTCCAAGCTAGTTTTGACCGCAATGATGAAGAGTTTATGGAAGCTTTTAATATTCAAGCAGGAGTAGCCTTACATAATGCTCAATTGTTTGCCACAGTCAAGCAACAAGAACAAATGCAACGAGACATTCTTCGTAGTCTTTCCAACGGAGTAGTTTCTACTGATAAATCTGGGTTAATTATCGCCGCCAATGAAAGTGCTAAACGTTTGCTGGGGCTGGAAGCAGAAGACCGTTTAGAAGGCAAATTAGTTGAGGATGTCATCGCCATTAAAGAAAGCGACTTTAGCAAGTGGTGTCAGGATGCTTTACATGGAACCGACTCCAAACGTCGCCAGCAGTATTACCCAGATCGCACACTTTTAAGTGCTGGTATAGAACAGCATAGTATTAATTTATCGATTAATACCATTGCTGATGTTAGCGACCACGAGCAAGTCCGGGGAGCGCTGGTGGTGATGGAAGATATCAGTGATGAAAAGCGGCTCAAAAGTACAATGTACCGCTACATGACCCAGGAATTGGCAGAAGAATTATTGAAGTTGGATGATGCTAAACTAGGAGGCGATCGCAAAGAAGTTTCAATTTTATTTTCGGATATTCGCGGTTATACCACTTTGACGGAAAACCTCGAAGCAGAAGAAGTGGTAAGTATGCTCAATGAATATTTTGAATCAATGGTGGAGGCAGTTTTTAAACATAAAGGCACTCTGGATAAATACATTGGCGATGCCATTATGGCTGTATTTGGTTCTCCTTTACCTTTAGAAGAACACGCTTGGATGGCAGTGCAAACATCTTTAGAAATGCGCCAACGCTTATATGATTTTAATCAACGTCGCTATGCACTTAATAAGCCGAGAATCAACATTGGCATTGGCATTAATTCCGATACCGTAATTAGTGGAAATATCGGCTCTAGTAAGCGGATGGAATTTACTGCTATTGGTGATGGTGTTAATCTCGGTTCCCGCCTAGAAAGCGTTAGTAAACAGTATGGCTGCGATATCATTATTAGCCATAACACTTTTAAACCATGCCAAGAAAATATTTGGGCTAGAGAACTAGATTACATTCGCGTCAAAGGCAGAAATGAGCCTGTATCCATATATGAATTGGTTGGTTTACGTTCCAATCCCATTAGTAACGAAAAACTACAAGTAATTGAGCATTATTATAAAGGACGCGAATATTACCTCAAACGCGATTTTAACCGTGCTAGAGCTGAATTTGCCTTAGTTTTAGCAGCTGACAACCAGGACAAAGCTGCTATGTTACATCTGTTGCGCTGTCAGCATTGGTTACAAGCACCCCCAACAGAGTCAGATTGGGATGAAGGAGTCTGGACATTTCAGGAAAAATAACTTCGGTGTTTCTAACAACTCAGGTCTATTTAAATTACTTTTAAAGGTTTTTAAGATTTCTTAATTTTCTTTTAACAAAATTAGGATTAAGCGAAGATTTAAGAGCGATCGCCCTTTATATTGGTTACCAAGGTTGCCAATGTAAAGGTTAATTGATATTTGTTGTCAAACTAACTGTTGAAGTTAGAAACTAAGAATACAACACAAGGCAATTATTCTATGACTGCTATTTCTAAGGTTGAATTCAGACGCCCAATTTGGCAAACCGCTATTATCTTGACTTTGGGCTTTTGGCTCAGTGCAAGTCTACTTTTAGATTGGGTAATTATGCCTAGTCTTTATCTTTCTGGAATGATGAACGGAAGTGGTTTTACTACAGCAGGCTATACGATTTTTTGGAACTTTAATCGTATGGAATTATTATCTGCTGCTGTAGTACTAACGGGAGCGCTAGTTTTGACTAAAACCCAATTTCAAAGGGGTATTGGCAGTATTGTTCTTTCTGTGATACTGCTGAGTATAGCTATGCTTGACACCTATTTGTTGACTCCGCAAATGTGCGCCATCGGAATTCAACTCAATTTATTTGAAGCTGTCGCTGCTATCCCATCAACAATGAATTTACTACATGGTGGTTATTGGTTGCTGGAAATAATCAAGCTGATGGCGGGTGGCATACTTTTAAGCTGGTACTGGCAGGAATAAATTTAGGTAGATTAAGTATTAGGGCGAGAATGTCCACTTTTAAATCTCACATTAAAGACGCAAAGAAACTATTTGCGTCTTTTTGCTACATATAGTAATCAGCTTTTTTTGAACTTATCCCGCTTTTAATAAACCTTGCGATTTATTAAAAGCGGGTTAGATACAGATTAACTTATACCATACGTTTTCAGCCTTTGCGGACATTCCAGTAAATAAACATTTATAACAATTGTCTGGAAGATACTATTAATTAATTTTCATATTTCCTTTACTTATTTCTCATCAAGTTTATATATTTCTGCTATTTTTATTGAAAAATTATAGTAACCTGAATTTTAGTGAGTACGTTACTTGCAATCTACCATCTAGCTAAAAATCGCTATTTTGCAGGTATGTACCACAACTCTACAATTTCGCTGTCAGTTCTTGAATTTGCCACTCAAAATTATCTAGAGTGACTATCTATCTCCACACACAACACTAGAAACCGTTTCCAGCAATTATGAACAGATTTTCTTCTGCTGAGTCAGTTGCCTGTGCGTCTCACTACACACCATCATGGCGTCAACTATCAGCTAACTCATCTTTACTCGCAGTTTACCCTTGTATTTTCTCATATAGAGAAGTTTTACAATCGCAAATTTAAGTAATACATCGAAGTGATTAAATACTGAGTATTGAAAGAAACTTTTTTAAATATAGTTATTCTCAAGAAGAAACTTTCAATAAAAGTGAATGCACACAAGTTTTTCAGGTTCTTATTTTGTTCGTTATTGCTTATAATTTCGGCTGTAAAATACGGATAACAGTGATACTTTTGCAACTGATGGGCGAGAGCCAATGGTCTGTGCGTCACACTTGAGTTACTGTTAGATTGGCTAAATTAGCGAAAGATACAGAAAGTCAATCTGATTTTTGAAATACTATTTCCTGACAATAGTCGGGTAATTTTGCTATTGGGCAATAGCATCGACATCGATTGATTTTAATTGTATTCGTGCATTATAGCTTAGCAGAGATTGAAGAATTACCAATTGGGGGGTGTGGAATCTCTGTACTAACTAAGATGTGACCGCTATATTTATCTGAACAGTGCTTCTAATTAATGCCGATGTGAATTTCCTTTTGGGAATTCACTAATTTCCCTTGCAAATATTAATTTTATTGCAGAACCATCCCAATGAAGACACTTCCGATTAGTAGATACAGATTTTTTCAAAAACTCCAGCCTCTATCTTTATTAAAAAAAATTACAAGTAAGTCCGTTACTGGTTGTTTGCAAGTATTTAGCACCTCTGGTTCTTGGTCAATATATGTAGACGAGGGGAAACTGATTTATGCCTGCTATTCAGAGAAAATGTTTGAGCCACTTTACAGAAATTTGCAACGCCTGAGCCAGCAAATTTCTACTCTCCCTCGTGGAATTCACGAACAACTGCGGGCAATATTTGAAACTGGTATTGAGAATCAAACAATACCGAATCCAGATTATTTAGCTATTTGCTGGTTAGTAAATCAGAAATATATCAGTTCGTCTCAAGCAGCGATTTTGATAGAAGAGTTAGCACTAGAAGTTTTGGACTCATTTCTGAGGTTAGAGCAGGGAAGTTATGAATTTATTCCTGAAGGCTTTTTGGATGATATGCCAAAGTTTTGTTATCTAAATCTTCGTTTATTAGTTGAAAGATGTCTGACACCCAGAAGTGACGCAGAGCATTTTCCTGTAAGGATAGCAGCTAGTCAGCAAACATCACCATCGCCAGTGCAACCCTCACAATTTTTATCCAAAAATCAGCCGCAACCTCAACTCAAAACTGCACACAAGTTACCTAGACCATACAACGGCAATAAACCAGCAACATACATGATCAATACTACTGATAGGACAAGTCAGCAAGTTCTACAACCCCCTACTGACAAAAAAGTCTATACAATCTTCTGTATTGATCATAGTCCTATGGTATTGAACACTATTAAAAGTTATTTAGATGAGCAAACCTTTTGTGTTATCGGAGTCACCGATTCTTTCAAAGCTTTAATGCAGATTATCTCCACAAAACCCGACATAATTTTCTTGGATATTTCCATGCCTAATTTAGATGGATACGAACTCTGCTCTTTGCTGCGTAAACACTCACATTTTAAAAATACACCTGTAATTATGGTATCTGCAAAATCAGGGTTGTTAGATAAAGCTAAAGCTAAAATAGTCGGGGCATCAGGCTATTTAAGTAAACCTTTTAACCAAGGAGATTTGCTAAAACTAATATTTAAGCATATTGTTTAATTCTTTTCTAGATAAAATAACTACACTTAACTAACATATTGTTTTGGAGATTGAAGGTTGAGTATTACCTGGATAGCTACTATTCTGGTTATCGGAGATTCTCGGCAGGAATTAGAATTAATTAGTTATTATTTGAGAGAAAAAGGTTACAATATCATAAAAGCAACTAGTGCTAAAGAAGCTTTAGAAATAGTTTTAGAAGAAAAGCCAGATGCGATTGTTACTGATGTAGTCATGCCTGGGATGAGTGGATTTGAATTATGTCGCTTCCTAAAAACAAATCCAGCTAATCAAAAAATACCTATTGTGATTTGTAGCAGTAAAAATCAGGCAATTCATAAGTTGTGGGCAAAGAAGCAAGGTGCTGATGCCTATATAACTAAGCCATATACCCTTGAAGAGTTACTGAGTACTATTCAATCAGTTAAGATTTGCTAACAGCTATTTGAGAGCGCCATTACGAATTATTCGGTCAGATGTTGCCAATATTCAGGATACTGACATTGATGATAGCCAACAGAGATGGCAGGTGGCGACCAAGTATAAAAGCGCAGAGTTGAAAAATGCTGGTGCTGTTATTGCAACCAGCGGTTAAATGCCATCCGCTTCTCGCAAAGGAATTAGTCGCCACACTTTAGGGTTCAAAAGTTAAGAGTTGGGAGTTATGAGTTGCAGCTTAGGCCAACCTGGACTTCTCCCAAGGAGAAACGCCAAGGGCGAACGGTGGCGAAACGATTAAGCTGCACCAAATTCAGATTGTAAAGCCTCATCGTTATTATCAGCGATCGTTGCCACAATAGTGATTAACCGAGAGACTTCGCCTGGAGATAACTCCGCTAAAGTGCGTGTAGATATTACAACCACCCGATTTTCAATAATACCGAAACGCGCTTCAAAAGTGCTAGAGCAGTTTAATTCTAAAAGATGCCGCATTAACTTAGGTTCATCTTTGGCAGGTAAATCTAGCACCGCAGACCAAACCGTTATCGTGTCTTCATCGGTTTTTCCAGTGAGTTGAACAAATACTTCCACACTCCCGTATTTAAACTTCCAGAGAGAACCACCCTCTGGCGTGTGGCTAACCATTGCACTGTCATCTTGTTCTAGGGTGTCGATGACATTTTCAATTACCTCCAGATGGTTAATACCTGTCGTCTCGGCGATTAACTCATTAATGGATTCGTCACTAGTTGGGGTTTCTTGGTAGCTTGTCATACAGATTTTTTTCTCAATTTACTCGCTGTTTTATCTACACATACTTTATAGCTTGTTGCCAAGCTTAGTTTGAGCTTTCTGAAGTGATAGTCTGGTCATTAGTCATACCAAATCAAGTGCTTCTAAATAAATACAGTCAAAAAATTACTTTAATTTCATGTCTGTAACTATACCTGAATTCAAGAAATGGTGTAGCACATTTAAAGTTTAATGCCAAAGAGGATGTGCAAACCTATGGCTTTTCTCTCCGAAACCATACAAAATTGTGATGTTCGTCAATTGCGTATTAACCAAAATCACTGCTATGTAGTTATACTTAGTAATGAGGTGATAAATAAGCCTGTGAGTGTGGTACTTTGGAAGCAGGCGATCGCACTCTACCGTAACAGTCAAGGGCAAGTCCACGCCTGAGAAGACCGTTGCCCCCACCGCCAAGTTAAACTTAGTTAGTTATGGGCAAGTCATTGGTAATGAATTGGAATGTGCATATCACGACTGGCGCTTCAATTCAGCAGGTAAATGTGCAGCAGTTCCTAATGTTGACATGACGCATTTATGCAGATTTAGAACGCACAGGTCAACCAATAGGACTTGCTGATACTATGATTGCCGCCATAGCAATCCAACAAAACTTAACTTTAGTCAGTGGCAATTTATCCCATTATCAGCGGATTCAAGCATTAGGCTACAACTTGAACCTGGATAATTGGCCAATATAAATGCCCTTTTGCTGAGGACAGTGGAAAATAAAGATAAATAAGAGCGATTCTGGGCGCCATCCTCCATGAGTTATTGCCTTAATCCCCGTTGTCCGAAACCTGAAAATTCTAGTAATGTCAATTTTTGCTTGACTTGCGGTTCTAAGTTACTTCTTAAAGAGCGATACCGTGCTATTAAACCAATAGGTCAAGGTGGTTTTGGCAGAACTTTTTTAGCTGTGGATGAAGATAAACCATCAAAACCGCGCTGTGTAATTAAACAATTTTATCCCCAAGCCCAAGGCACTAATACCGTACAAAAAGCTGTGGAGTTATTCAACCAAGAAGCCGTACAGTTAGATGAATTGGGCAAGCATCCCCAAATTCCCGAATTACTGGCATATTTTACCCAGGAAGACCGTCAATATCTGGTACAAGAATTTATTGATGGGCAAAATTTGGCTCAGGAACTCGCACATCGAGGTGCTTTTAGTGAAGCACAAATCTGGCAATTGCTCAATGATTTATTACCAGTTTTGCAATTTTGTCACGCTAGACAAGTGATTCACCGCGATATTAAGCCAGAAAATATTATTTTACGTGGCGGTGATGGCAAATTAGTTTTAGTAGATTTTGGTGCTTCTAAATCTGCTACTGGCACTGCCTTAAATAGAACTGGCACTAGTATTGGTAGTCCTGAATATGTTGCCCCCGAACAAATGCGAGGTAGGGCTATTTTTGCCAGCGATATTTATAGTTTGGGTGCTACTTGTATTAACTTATTAACCAGGCGATCGCCCTTCGATTCATATGATACAAATAATGATACTTGGATTTGGCAAAAATACTTAAAAACTCCTGTTAGTCATGCATTAAGTCGCATTCTCAATAAGATGTTAGAAAGCATTCCAATGCGACGTTATCAAACAGTAGATGATGTTTTAAAAGACTTAAATCAATATTCACAACCAGCTACACCAGCAAATACAGCAAAACCTGTTCCTCAATCTACGCCTAATTTTCCACTTCCTTTGGTCACCCAATCTCCTAGTCAAATCGATTTAGAATTAGAGCAAATGAAAACCCAATTCTTAGGTGGTAATAAACCTCAACCAAATAAAATCCAACCGCCAAGTTCAACTCCTCAACCTGCAAGGAAAAGTCAAATAGACCAAGAATTAGAAGAATTAAAAGCTAAATATCTTGGTAATAATAATCCTTAGTCAGAAAAACTCTGATAAACTTTCCGCTTCTGGACGCTTCTGTGTAAAATTTAAGCCCACTAACAACTACTAAACCCCTCTTTTTAGCTTCCGAACTACACCTTGCCAGCGAATAGTTTGCTTTGCAGAACGTTCTCCCAAAGAACGAGTTGCTATCACTTCAATTTCAACATTCACACCAGGACGTAAAGCTTCATCAGGAATTTTTAGCTTACCCAAAGCTAGAGTAAAACGGTTGTAGTCACGAGTCACAAATTCATTGGGAATATCCCCTTCGTATTCAGTTTTATAGCTAGAAAAGCCATACAAGCTATCTTGGGCACGAAATTTAACACGAAACTGAGTGTCAATCGCATCAGATTTTGCTGCCAAATCAACTATTTTTAAATTTAAGTTTTGTCCTGCATCGACAAATTCCGCCACAGCTAACCGAGTAACATCTTTTTTGGGAATGGCATAATTAACAGTAAAAGTTGTCAAATTAGCTTGGCTTTTGCTGCTACCGTCAATCCATAAGTCTTCAGGAAAAGCCACTTCTACTTGTTTGCTGTCAGTTAAATTTAGTGTGACAGCTTGATTAGCAAAACTGGTGATGGGTTCTCTTTCTTGCCAAACTATTTGAAAAGCCTCTTCTAAACGCTGTTCAAACTCTCGATAATTATCAGCGATCGCCGAACCAGGCGCAAGTAGAGAAATTGCTCCTTGGCGAATATTCCACTTGTTTTTTGAGAGATTAAATGGTTTTGTCAGTTCTGAAATTGTTAATTTCCTAGTTGGGTTATCATCAACCAAAGGTTCCTTGCTCTTAACAATACTCAAAGTTCCTAAGCTTCCTTTCCTACCATCTCTACCATCGCTACCATCTCCTCCATGATTACCGTCGCTACATCGATAAACCTTGTTAGTACACTTGTAATTAGGAGTACCGGGAGTTCCTTGGCAAGTTTCCACTTCCCATTTTCGTCTTTGACACTTACAACCAACCGTACCATTCCCGCCTCTACCACCGCGTCCGCCTTCGCCGCCAGTTGCGCGAACAAAAATATTTCGCAAGTCAGCTAAATTTGTGTAGTAAACTATT
Source organism: Nostoc sp. PA-18-2419 (assembly GCF_005869855.1). Classification (GTDB taxonomy): domain Bacteria; phylum Cyanobacteriota; class Cyanobacteriia; order Cyanobacteriales; family Nostocaceae; genus Nostoc. The sequence goes on from NZ_SZNH01000016.1 coordinate 136,373, forward strand.
ATCGAACCACCATTACCCCCATCTCCTCCTCTGCCACCGCTACCACCACTGCCGCCATCTGGTGCATTTATATTGTGGCTGACATTATCAGGTTGGTTACCACAGTTAGGCCGATAACCTTGTTCCCCATCTTCCCCATCTTCCCCATCTTTCCCCGATAGGTCAAGATTTATTGGTGAACCATCGATAGAAATGTTCTGATTTTCACCACTATAACCATCTCTACCCGAACGCCCATTGCTTGCTGTGCGTCCACCTGTGTCATATCTAGCTACTTTATAATATTTTTCAGAGCCAAAAGCTGAACATAAAAGTGAATCAGAGGCAGGTAAAAAGTTAGTAAATAAGCAGAATGTCAGCAGAAGTGGCAGCTTACTTTTCAAACTTTTGTCCATCTAATTACACCTAAAACTTCACTTTAATTTACGTAAGTTCGAAAGATTTAGTTTAACCTCTCTCCCAACCTCTAACAGACACGGTGAAAGGCTTGAAATACCTAGGGCTTGCGTTGCTGCTGTCTCTCAGACAAAGCAAAAGAGGAAGTGAGAGAGAGATTTATCGAACTCACATTTAATTAAGTGTATCTTGTTTTTATCACCTTCATGATAAATGAGGATTTTTACTAAAAAGCCGGATATACTACCCCTGACTTAATAATATTTCAACCAACACTAAGACGAATCTCATCTTTAGTTAAATAGTTGCTATTAAATTTCTCGCAGAGAATTTTTAAAGATGATTAAAATAGGAAAAAACTGTTAAGATTGAGTCAGAATTCCTACAAGGACTCTAACTAATTCTTCTAAACCTTCAGGTACACGATAAAGTTTGATATCCTGCACGACTCGTTTATCTTCTGGATAAAATATTCCAAATCGCCAATCTTCTCCATTTATCACTGCACCGTACAAAATTGGTGTTTGAGAATCTGTCCATTGAGCAAGTGCAATCAATTCAACTGCAAGTTGAGTAAATCCTCGGCTTAAATCTGATTGCTTAGCTTCAACTACTAGCAATGAGTTTAATGATGAAATATAATAATCAAAACTTCCTTTTAATTGTTCGCTAACATTGATAGGATACTCAATATTCAATTGAGTTTGTGTTTGGTCACAAACCTCTAATAGGATAGGAGCAATTAAAACTTCACGTTTCGCTGCTTCATTAATTGGATTAACGCGTATTATATTTCGCTGTAAATAACGCTGTAAAAAGTCTAAATAATCAACTGCATTTGAATATGTTGGTAATTGTAATGAGGCACGTTCGTAACTACATCCCAATTCCGCTAAAATATCCGCTGGAGCATATGGTAATTCAAAATACTTACTAAATGTATAGCTTTGACCTGGCTGAAGAATGCGCGGGCGGCTCATATAGTACTAATTAGTAATTTCTAATTAAGATATACTTTCAGAGGAAAAATTAACATAGTTATTAACTCTTTGGGAAATAACTAACACCACGTTTGCAGAACACGACCTTGCAATTCTTGTCCTAACCAAGGTGTATTTTGTGAAAGTGTATGTAGATTTTTCCTTTCAACTTTCCAGATTTGCTGGGGGTCAAATAAAGTTAGTTCAGCCTTTTGCTCGGAGGTAATTGCACTGAGTTTATGCCCCAAACACTTTGCTGGATTACTGCTCAACGCACGCCATAATTCTAAAGCTGTAAATTCTCCGGTTTCCACAAGATACTGCCATAGCAAAGGCAATCCTAACTCAAAACCAATTGCTCCGGCTGGCGCTTCGGCAAAAGCTTGGACTTTTTCTTCGTAAGTATAAGGTGCGTGGTCGATCGCGATCGCATCTATAACCCCCCCACGTACTCCCGCACGCAACGCCATTACATCACTGGTATTGCCTAAAGGCGGGTCTAAATGCAGGCTGGTATTATAACTCTTAACTGCTTTGGTGTCTAGTAAAAGATGCATCCAAGTAGTGCTGGCGGTGATGGGTAAACTAGCAGCCTTAGCTGTTGCAATTAATTCCACGCTGCGGGCTGTGGAGACGCGCATGATATGTACTGGTGTGCCTATGGCTGCAACTAATTCAAGTATTGCAGCGATCGCACTTGTTTCGGCGCTGGCGGGTACTGGCGGTAAACCTAAACGCAGTGCTTGGGCACCTTCTCTAATTACACCATTTGCAGCTAATTGGCGATCGCAAGGCCAAAATGCAACTGGTTTACCCAACGGCTGAAGATACTCTAACACCCGCTGTACCAGCGCTAAATTTTCCAAAGGTTTACCATCTGTAAAACCAACAACTCCAGCTGAGGCTAAATCTGCCAATTCCGTCATTTGCTTCCCAGCAATATCTAAGGTAATCGCACCCCAGATATGAAGCTGGGGAACTGGGGAACTGGGGAACTGGGGAGAATAAGAATGCAAACTCTTTTGTGCCCCTGTGCTCCTCATCTGCTGCAACTGCGCCACAAGTGCAGGATTATCAATCGCTGGGGATGTATCGGGTAATATACCAACTCTAGTAAAGCCGCCGACAGCAGCCGCTTGCAACAGAGATACAAGAGTTTCCCGTTCTTCAAACCCCGGTTCGCCAGAGTGGCTGTATAAATCTACTAAGCCAGAACCAAGAACTAATCCCCGACAATCTCTAATTTGAGTATCGGAAGTGATATCAGAAATGCAAGAAGCCACTGCTTGGATATAACCATCAGTAATCAGTACATCAAATACTTCATCGGTTTGGGAAACTGGGTCAATTAGCCGTACTTGTTGCAGCAGTTCAGTCATAAAAGTTTTGAATTATGAGTTACGAGTTAGGACTTAGGAGTTATTTACTGTTTGCTGTTTGCTCATCACTCTTAACTTTATTCCTTACTCCTAACTATTAACTCAGCAATCAGCACTGAACACTCCTACAATGCCCCTGCTGCTGTTTTATCTAATACGCCTCCACCCAAATGAGTGGTGATGTTCATTGCTTGTAGTACTGGTGCATCTAGTCCAGAAGGATAATCGATAACACTAACAGCGCCATTTCCCTGACGGAAATTCCAGAAATTTTCTAGGGATAAACCAAGAATGTGACAAAGCAAGGTTTTATTCGTAGCATCGTGGGCTACTACTAAGACAGTTTTAAGTTGATTAGTTAACGCTGTTTGCACAATTGATTCCCAAGCTGCAACGCTACGTTCCCATACCTGTTGCAAATTTTCTCCTCCAGGCATTTGGACTTCCGCTGGGACTAACCGCCAGCGCTGTAACTCTCCTGGAAATTCTTGCTCTATTTCTGTTTCTAATTTTCCTTCCCAAAGTCCGTGGCTGATTTCTCTTAAACCATTTTGTAATTCCAACTTTACACTCGGATGCTGTTTTAAGATAATTTCTGCTGTTTCTTTAGGACGTAGCATTGGGCTACTTACAGCATAGTCGATCGCTACTTTTTGCAGAAATTCGTTTGCTTTTTGCGATTGCTGTCTACCGTTGTCGTTGAGGGGAACATCAATTTGCCCTTGAAATCTAGTTTGGCGATTCCACTCTGTTTCCCCATGACGCACTAGCAATAATCTTACTCCTTGATGTTCTGGTCGCAATGACGGTAGAGTTTCCCCGGTGTGTTGTGTCTGGTTCAAAGACTCTAGTTGCACTGGTTCCCCCAATCCTCCAGCAAAATTTAGTACGCTAATCCCACAGTTAGATTGCTGTATTGAATGGTAACGACTTGGGGGAATTCCTAATGCTGTACTGACCAGAGCGCGATTAATACCGTTATGTCCGACAATCAGAATGGTTTCACCTTGGTGCTGGGACAAAATTTCTAGCCAAAACTGCCGCGCTTGTTCGTATAAAGCCAGAACCGGAAAATGTTCTCTTGTACCGTTTTCATCATTGAGCAGCATCCGCAGTTCATGGGGACGTTCGTGCCAAGTGCGGTAGTCTTCGGCTAACTCCTGCTTGACTTGGGCTGTAAGCATTCCTTCCCATAAAGGCAAGTCAATTTCTAGCAGCAAATCAGAAACTTGCACAACCGCCGACTGTTCCACATGAGAAGCTAACTCACTGTAGATAATATCAGCTGTGTGTTTGGCTCGTTGCAAGGGACTGCTGTAAATAGCATCAAATAAAATATTACTGAGGGCTTTGCCTAGTTTAGTGGCATCGTTACGACCTTTATCGGTTAATTTTGACGCATCAGTGCGTCCTTGGATACGCCGCTCGGTGTTATAACCGCTTTGACCGTGGCGCACTATGATGACACGAGTCATCGCAAAAAGCCCTCCTGTATCTAGACGACTAATTTTACTGCAAAATTATTGCACAAGTATCTACTAGGGAATGCAGATTCATTAAACCACATTCCTAAATATTTGAGTCAGCAGTAAAATAAATCGCTCGTCGGGCACATATACCCAAGCTAAAGCATTAATCTTTATACCTGATTATTCTCTGCGTATATCTAACTGTACTTGTAATCCATCATTGCCATTGACAGATTGAGCGGGTTCTAGGAAAACCGAAGTATCTGGCTGTGATAATGATTCGTTGAAGCGTATTTTAGTTGGAGTTTTTTGGTTTACTTGATTATTGTTGGAAATCGTTGATGGATTAGTTTGCTCAAAAAAGCTTGCAAAGTCATCTTTGGCAGTTCTATTATTAATTCCAACTAGAGAATCTCCAGTCCTTGTGTATTGTTCTGGATTTGAGCTTGATACTGATGACTGTGCATCAACTCGGCTTCCTAAGCAGGCAACGACTGCCGTAATTTCCAAGAAAGCAATAATTTTGGTATTCATTTTTTATCAAAATTATTTATATATTGCTTACCTTTATTTTCTGAGCAAGTTCTTTTAATTCACTCTATCTTTGGTTAAATCAACAAGAATTTTATTGTGTATATCTTTAGATAATAGTAGGTTGAGTTTAACGAAATAAAACCCAACAAAACCCCGTAAATGTTGGGTTACCTGATGGTAAGCCACCCTCTGGGCGTCTACGTTCCTCAACCCAACCTACGTAGTTTAAGGTTTTTGGCGCTAACACTAAGTGTGCGGAAGTAGATTTAAAATTTTATCTTTAACTCAACTCAAATTTAACCAACCAAAAATTTCTTCTACAGTCAGTTCTAATTCAATTTCCTCAAGAATCGGTAATTTATCAGCACCTTCGTATAATTCCACTCGTTGTCCAGGAAATACCCCCAGCACACTTTCATCTTCTGGGTTGATTAACCAACCAACTTCAGTACCATTGCGCGAACAATGCAATAATTTACTCAACACTTTTTTTAGCCTTTGGTCTGGGGAAAAAATCTCAATTGCCCAGTCGGGATGAATTTCAAAGCGATTAATAATTTTGCCGGATGGAGTTTTAGGAATTCTGTGCCAGCGAAACACAGATATATCAGGGACGATAGAAGCACCGCCAAAAGTGCAGCGCAGTTCTGGTAAAGCGTAAGCAATTTTCTGGCTTCTAGCTACGCCGTTAATTGTTTGACACAGAATAGCTTGGAGCAAGCTATGTTCGCCTTGAGGCATAGGTTTTTGAATAATTTCTCCGTTGAGAAAATCTGATGCTGGTTCAGTTTCCGGCAGTTTGAGGAACTCTTCTAAAGTTAGTTGGGGTTGAGTTGCGATCGCCATATTTAAATAAAATACAGGAGATGGTTTTATTATCGGCGTTAGCCAAGCGTCAAACTACACGCTAACTCTCAACCTGCCGCAGTTCCTCCAATTCTTCTGGCGTTAGGGGATTATTTCCTGAGTTGAGTGCTTCTATCCAACGTAGCCGTCGCTGCTTGACGCAATCACAGTAATCGAGTGCGCTACTGTTTACAGCAGCTTGAAAGTCTTCTAATGCACCTACTAAGTCGCCTATCAGTAATTTAGCCAGCCCCCGACTATCTTGATAGCGTTTATTATCAGGATTTAAAGAAACAGCTTTTTCACCGAAGCGGAGAACAGCCTTAGCATAGCCGTGTAAACAGCCAACCCAGCAGATACTATGCCAAAATTCCGCAGAATTTCTCAAACTTTCGTCAAACTGTTGGGCTTGCTTGAAAGCTTCCTGTGCTTCTTTTATTTTGCCTTCTTCCACCCAACTGATGCCCTGACTCAAAGCAAACGCAGCCGCAAAAGCCGAGTCTTGGGTCAACTTTGGAGATATAGCTACTGCTTTATGTAGCCCTTTAGCATTGAGCCATTTTGTGTCACTTTTCCAGACAACTGTTTTCAGGTTGGCACTGCTGAGGTTGGCACAGATAAAATTAGCACCGCTGAGGTCGGCATCTCTGAGGTCGGCACCTCTAAGGTCGGCACCGCTGAGGTCGGCATCTCTGAGGTTAGCACCTCTGAGGTCGGCACCTCTGAGGTTAGCACTTGTGAGATTAACACTGCTGAGGTTGGCACGGCTGAAGTTGGCGCCTCTAAAGTTGGTATCCCTCAGATTAGTGCGGCTGAGGTTGGCACTGCTGAGGTTAGCACGGCTGAGATTAGCGCGGCTGAGATTGGCACGGCTGAGATTAGCCTCGTTGAGGTTACCACCGCTAAAGTTAGCATCTGTGAGATTGGCATCACTGAGGTTAGCATTGCTGAGGTTGGCATTGCTGAGGCTGGCACTGCTGAGGTTAACACTGCTAAGGTTAGCACTGATAAAGTTAGCATCCCTGAGATTAGCATCCCTAAGATTGGCAAAGCTGAGGTTGGCACGGCTGAGGTTGGTATCCCTGAGATTAGCATCCCTAAGATTGGCAAAGCTGAGGTCAGCACGGTTTAGGTAGGCATTACTGAAGTTGGCACTGCTAAAGAATAATCTTAAACTGTCGTTAAAGGCAAACAAACCCAGGCAGTGACTATAGCCGATAATACGAAGCAAGCATTCTGAGTCAAATTGAGGAGTATTATATTTACCGCAGGGATGAAAACTAATTTTGTCTTTGAGGTTGTTTTCTGTTTGGGCATAGCGATGCAACTCTAGCAGCAAAATCATCACATTTAACCCTGTACACACATCTACTTGTCGTAATCCCAAGTGATTTTCTCGCTCTGGTACTTGCTCCCGCAATTGTTTTTTCTTCATCTGAGGCAGGTTTACATCGTCTGCATCAATGAATTCCCCATCGCACCAACGAAAGTAGAAATGCTCCAATCTTTGGAAAAGTTGACACAAGCGTTCTATGTCGTGAAATTCTGAACTCTCAGCCAACAACCCCATCAAATATTCCACAATCTCACGGGTTAAATTCCCATACCCTAATAAATCGTAAATCTGCTTATCCATTAGGACTGTGGTAACAAAGTCTTCTTCGCGCTGACGCTTGCTTACCTTAGTTGTCCAATCTACAAAGCTTTCTAGTACCCKTTCTGCGAATAAAAACTCGCTAAAACTCTTGTGGATAAATTCAACAGAGCCGCCTTTATCGCCTGAAGCTGGTTTAATATAAAATGCCGTCAACAAATTATTGAGTTGCTTACCTTGTTGATGTTTGTGGAAGTCATTCTCGTGTCTGGCTTGCTGAATTAACTTGCTAGCTGTGTTATTGCTGTCTTTGAGCCGTGCTTCTAACATCGTGATTCTGGCAGATTCATTCCCAGACTGCACTACACACAAAGCCGCTTCAGTGAGAAATTGCCGCAAATCTTCGCTTTCCAATTCAGTCAAGCGCGAGTTATCATTCCGATTTTCACTGTCATGCTGTTTTTCTAGTACCCACTTCACGGATTGGTCATATATACGGATTTTTGCTTTAATACCCTCTGCGCCTGCAAACATTTGGACGTTGAGACGGTTGTCTCGGTGCATCCGCGCCAGTAAATAAAGCAGTAAAGGTTCTCGTGCTAGTTTATTTTTGACTTGCTCAGGGCAAGCGTGCAAAAACTTTTCTAACTCACTCTTATTAATTTGAGCCGCAATTGACCATTTCTCCAACCATTGATGCCGAATTGAGTCATCCATTGGCTGAAGTTCGACGCGCTTGAGGCTTTTGGTTTGTGAAAGAAAGCGCTCATTTCCTTGCAGCGCCATGGGACGACCAGTAACCAAAAACTGATGATGACAAAGGCGGTCTTTTTGAAACTGTTCCACCTGCTCTAAAAATTCTTTCAAGCCACCACTTGCTCGTCCTTCTAGCAACAACTCGTCAAACCCATCGAGTAAAAATAAAAAGCGAGTATTTTTATCGGTCAGCCAGCCTGAATCACTGGTGACAAAATCAAGGTGTTGTAAATAGTTTTCTAGAGTATCAGTTAAGTTATCTTTTAGTACTCGCAAATCTCGCAACCGAATCAGAATTGGGGTAAAAGTGGGATGCAATTCTCGCCGCACCCAATCGGCAAACATCCGACAAAAGACACTTTTCCCGCGTCCGGCTTCGCCTTGAATAAACAAAACTTGTTTGTGTTTCGGGTCTGCATTATTCAGTATTGTCTTAATCCACGCTTCCAATTCAACATTTGTATCGTCTTCGGCATCGAGTTCTTTGACTTGCAACGGTACATACAAATCCCGAAAGGTAATATTACTTTCAGCAAAAATCTTTTCTTCTGGCTTTGGTTTAATTACCTGTTCTAAATAATCTTCAATATCTAGATTTTTCTCTAGTTTCTCTTTTCCGCCAACGCTGTACCATCTCCAAAGTTTGTCTATTTTATCTGTGACTTCTATTAATGCGTCTTGCATTTTTTCATCTGTGTGACACGCTACCCGTTGAGTGAAGGTCTTTGCTTGTGTCTCGGTTAATCCGGATTCTTGTAAGCGTTGCTGTAAAATCTGATTAAATGATTCTGCTAGTTGAGATTGGTGGAAACAGAGAATTGCTCTTTTCACTTCCCGCGGATTAAACTCTTGCTCGCCTAATTTCTGAATCTGCAATCCTAAAGCATGAGAAGCTGGTAGGTTTGGATCAATTTTGGCGAGTAATTTAGAATCTTGTTTGAGAATGTCCTGAAAACTATCTATGTAAGCAGCCTGACTAACTAGGAGCACACAGTTTTCTAAACTTGGCTGTTTATGGGTTGCATCAACAATGAACTTTAATATACTAATGGCGATGGGTGCAAAGGGAATCACTTCCTTGGTAATTTGACCAAGAGGAGAATTAAATACATCTAAGAGCGAGGAAATCTGTTCTACATAAGGTTTGAAGTTTGGAAGATTGGGTTTTTGTTCCTTAATTGCTTTTGCTAAATCAAGCACGGCTTTAGCAGCTTCGGCTCCAGTCTTTGTTACCTCTACACCTTGTCCCCAGTTTAACTCCTGAATGTTTCGCAAAAACTTCCACTGCTTCGTCATCGCCATAAACTATTCTCCGGTACCACCGATTTGGAAAAAATGCACCTGTATAAAGCTTCTTATTCGTATAAAATAGACTTTGACCTCACTTCCGTTCCTCTGTTTTAAAAAAAAGAGGTTTTGAGGCTTACTCCCCAACGCTACAAAGGTTCGGGTTGAGCGTTAGGTTGATATTGGACTTAATTGAGAGCCGCTATATTATTTAACTCATAGTCAACTAGCTAAAAACTTGTTTAACTGTCAGTTCTAACTCGGTATCATTGAGTGTAGGCAACTAATAAGTTATTGTATATAACTTCACTTGCTACTTGTAAACGCTGTTAGTACAGTGTTAAGTTTTACGTAGAGGCCTAGAGACGTAGAAAGTAGTATCAAAAACTGATTAACGAGTATCAAAGGTGGATTTATCCAGTTCAAACACTCATTAATGAAGMTCAAATACTCATTAAAGGAGTTCAAACACTCATTAATGAAGCTCAAACACTCATTAAAGGAGTTCAAATACTCATTAATCAACCTCAAACACTCATTAATGAACCTCAAATACTCATTAAAGCACTTCAAACACTCATTAATGAACTTCTGAGCTTCATCCACGAGTCTCAAAGACTCCACAATTAAGCTGTTCCACATTTAACTTGCATAATTAGAGTGGGCAAGATGCCCACTCCATAAGAGTTATATAAATTTTAGATATGCAAACTAGATGTGGTTTAGCTTACCAATTACATTAACTCCGTTGCCAAATTTTAATTGTCTTATCCAAACTTCCGCTAACTAACATCTCACCGGAAGCTGTGAAAGCTAATGCTGTAACTATATTCCCATGACCTGTAAACGTACCCAGCAATTCTCCGGTTTGCAGATGCCATAATTTGATGGTTTGATCGGCACTACCGCTAGCGATAATTTGTTCATCAGGACTCAAGGCGATCGCATACACTCTATCTTTATGTCCTTTAAGGGTATGGAGTAATTCCCCAGTCTCTAGTTGCCAAACTTTAATCGTTTGATCCCAGCTACCACTCACCAGCAGTTTACCATTTGTAGCGATCGCCAAGGAACCAACTATGTGAGAATGACCCATTAGGGTATGCAGCGGTTGTGTATCTTTTAAACTGAGGATTCCCGTATCGGGTGAAATCTGCCAAACTTTGATTTTACGATAGCTACCTGTGACCACAGTTTGCCCGTCTGGACTCAAAACCAAAGAATGAGCTGCTGTATCATCTAAAGAAAGAGCGATCGCTACCTGACGGTGAATCAAATCCCAAAACAGAATTTTTCTATCGTCTCCGCCTGTCGCTAACATTCTGCCATCTGGGGTGAACGCAGCACAGCGCACTACCCCATGATGTTTGTGCAGAATATCTATTAAGTCTAGAGCGCCCACATGCCAGATTTTAATTGTCGAGTCTGCACCGCAACTCACTAAAGTCTGTCCATCTGAACTAAAGGCTAAGGAATTCACTTCATCCACTAGCCCAGATATCACCCAAGGATACTCTGATAATGTATCTATTAATTCACCTTTGCTTAAATCCCAAAGCTTTGTCTCTCCCCGACTACCACTTGCCAATATAGGTAAAATTTTCCCATTATTACACCTGGAACTAAAAGCCAAGCAATTAATTCCTCTGCTGTGTCCTTTTAAAGTCTGCCAGCATTCCCAGTCACCTACTACCTTTTTGAGAGAATGCTCTGGTGGTAGAGTTTGTATTGTCTCTATCGTCCTTTGATTAATTACTGACGATGTGTTTTTTTTGCCAATAAGTGATTCTAAATACCAACTCAATCCCCCTGCATATAACAAATTAGTCGGAGTAATATGGAGTTTTGGTTCCGGAAATTCTAATTGATTTGTAGGTAAAAATCCAGTTATTATACTTTGTCTTTCGTCACCTAATTTACCTATGTATGGATAAAACAAACATAGAAAAATTAATACTTGGTGATTTTTCAAATCATCTTGAGTCACCGACCATTTAATTTTGTCTTTCTTAATACTATTAAAACTTTCGCCATCAGCAACATAAACTTGAACGCTGAGGTGAGGATTATCTTTAAGTACATAAGTAAATTTGCTTTGACCGCATAAATTTCCTTCATCATCTAAAGTGATGTTTTGCAAGGTGTCTTGGGGAATTTTTTTAACTAACTTACTTAGACGTTCAGCAATTATGCGATCGACAATTTTCTCCCGTAAAAGATAATCTTGGGCTTGCTGCTGGAAATATATCGGAAAAGGTATCATCCAATCTGGAGGCTCGGGATATTCAGGCGGCATCGGCGGTGGATTTTTAGCAAGAACCTCTGCTTGTTGACGAGAAAGTTCTTGGAGTTTTGCCAATGGCTCACCCCAAAATGCCATAATTTCTGTGTGGCAACCTTTGACTTGACTTTCGAGTAAAGACAAGTCGTAAGTTTTAGGTTTTTTCACACGTTGAAGGAAATCAGTTTGTTGAGCTTTGAGTAAGCTAATCCAATCCATCTGCATTAGAGGGGCGTACTATTGCATACCTAAGGTAAGCTATACCAATGGAATTACTCAAGTTTATAATCTTTAGTTAATTAAAAATTTCGTAATTTTAGTAGTCTAATAAAACACAAGTATAAGTATCTGGATAGCACTTAGACATTTGATAAACAGATGTAGCTGAGCTACATAGAATTTAGATGATTTCAATTAATTCTAACGGAGATTGAAAACAAGATACTGTCTCTAGGGAAACAGTTCTAGCAGTCAACCAAGCCTAATCGACCGAGGTTAAAAAAGTTCGTAGTAAGCACTTTAGTGCTGAGATTGAGGCAAATACTGAAACAATTATTGATTACTGCCAATATTTTGATAAAATCCTTTGAATATTAATAGTTAAGCTGACTATGACAAGTGCATCTAACATTTTTCTAGCTGGCGCGAGTCGCGGCGTAGGTCGAGAAATTGCTCAATATTTGAGGGCGCAACAGCTAAAGGTAAAAGCACTCTTGAGAACACTAACAGTTGCTAGTGAATTAGAAAAAATTGGTATTCAAGTAGTTCAGGGAGATGCCTTAAATGTTGACGATCTACAACGTGCAATTTTAGCAGAGGAGCCTATTGACACTGTTATCAGTACAATTGGCGGTTTACCAACAGATGCAGAAAAACCAGACTACCTCGGTAATAAAAATCTGATTGACGTAGCAGTGAAAGCTGGAGTCCAAAAGTTCATTCTTGTGTCTTCCATTGGTGCTGGCAATAGTGTAAGCGCTTTGTCTCCCCAAGCTTTAGCAGCACTGGGGACAGTTTTAGCTGAGAAAAACAAAGCTGAACAATACTTAGTTGCTAGCGGACTCACCTACACCATCATCCGTCCTGGTGGACTCAAGTCTGAGCCTGCAACGGGGAATGGTGTTTTAACTGAAGATCCGCACGTTATTGGTAGCATCAATCGCCAAGATGTAGCGCAGTTAGTTTGTGGCTGTTTAAATAGCAATCGCACGGCTAACAAAATCTTGTCAGCGGTAGACCGAAATATGCTATTTGGGCAAATAGAATTTGCCGAATTTAGCTTAGATTAATCGCTAATCAGGCACGCCAACGAAGTATCTGACTCTTAACAGGGTTGACAAATTCCCGTCCTTCTGCAAGAGACCGGGCATATTCCCGCTTCAACTGGTAATACCACTGTGCCTGCATATCTGAGTCCTTAATTAGTCGCAGCACCGGATTATATTTGAGTCCAATTTGCTGCTTTTCCACTACTGTTCGGTCTTGTCCTAAGAAAGTCTGCGCTAAAACATGTAGCAGTGGCTTAAAAAAGCCTACCCAACGAAGTGTCGAGTAAATAGAAAAAGTTACCTCGGTTTCGGTGTCTGAAATGGGTGTAACTGTGGTTAAATTAACGACTCGATGCTTGCCAATTGTGCTTTGTTCAACTCTGACCCCAGGTAAGCGAAAAGAAATCTCTATTTCTGGTACACCACCGCCAATCAGCCAATATAATCGACCCCCATTCGCTGGCAATCGGTGGCGCGGTATTGTGAAACCATAGGGTGAAGCATCAAATTGCTTCACTTCCTCATGCAATTGCTGATTTCGCCACCACCAGGATTGATGAACATAAGGTGAATGAGCCGGATCCATTAGACCCACCACTGCATGATCGATAAAACAGGGGAAGCGCATCACCTCGACAAACTGGGGCGGTTGTTCATCGAATCCTGGAATTACTGGAATGTCCATTTCCGGAGGCTGGGGGCGATCGCGATCGGGCATATATATCCAAATATTTCCTTGCATTTCCCGGACTGCATAGGACTGTACGTCAAAGCGACTCAAATCCATCTTTTGTTCTTCCACGAGAGACGGGATCGCAGTACAGCGTCCACCAGAGTTAAAGCGCCAACCGTGGTAGCAGCATTCTACTTCCTGCCCATCGAATCGCCCGCAACTCAATGGCACAGCTCGATGTGGACAAATATCGGTCATTGCAGACACTTTACCATCGCGATCGCGAATTAACAGCACTGGTTCTCCCAAGAAGATGCGGCTCACCATCATACCTGGCTTTATCTGATTGCTAGGCAGAGCATAGTACCAAATATTACGCAAGAAAAAGTTATCGTTATTTTTCATAATTAATATCAAATTTAGATAAATAGGATGTTAAAGATGACTAGAACAGTCTCCAAAATCTCAAATTTCAAATTGGGACGATGAATTTTTAGGCATGTTCCTAATTTTCTCAAATTTGGGATAATATGCGAGCCTTCTAGGTATCAGGTTGGATTATTCACCAGAAATTTGGACAAATACTGTTCTTTTGCGCGGCCCATCCAACTCAAAAAACAATACAGATTGCCAGGTTCCCAAAGCTAATTTACCATCGACAATCGGAATTATCTCACTAGTGCTGAGCATCATTGCCATTAAGTGAGAGTGAGCATTAATTGGTTCATCTTCTGGAACATCTCTTAAATGCAAATCATTATGTAAATATTTGTCTGATTCTGGTGCTAATTTTTGCAAAAATACTTTTATATCTTCTAACAATCTGACTTCATTTTCATTGATAGCTAAAGCTGTTGTAGTGTGTCGAGAGAATATTAAAACTTGTCCATTATTAATTGATGTTGAAGCAATAAAATCTTTGATTTGTGTCGTTAGATTATAAATATTAATTTTTTGTTCAGTTTCAATTTCAATTAATTTATGAATAATTGGCATCTCTTAATTGGATTTATGACTTCATAAAAAGTATGCTAACACAGCGCAATGCCCAGGAAAATTTAATATTAACTCCTGGAAAGACTTGGGTTAATCGCATCTGTTCAAGCTAACTATATTTTGCAAACCTTCCACTAATCTATCTATACCTTCTTTTGCTGTCTGTTGTTGCAGCGCCCCATAAGCAACGCGTAAATAGCAGCCATTATCTATGCCAAAGGTTGTACCTGGAATAACTGCCACTTTATATTCTTGAATGAGTTTTTTAACTAATTCAAAAGCATCAATTTGGGTATAAACTTTCAAGAAAAAATAAAAAGCGCCATTGGCGGGTGTAATAATACATAAATCTTGGAGACGGTTGAGCGAGTTTAGTACTACTTGTCGTACTTGAGCGATCGCTCCAATATTTTCCTTGAAATACTCTTGTTTTGCCTGCAATGCTCCTAAAGCTGCATATTGGGAAATTACTGGTGGACAAATTAAAATTGTATCCTGGACTTTTTTAACGGCGACAAGTAAGTGTTTGGGAATTACCATGTAGCCAATGCGCCAACTTGCAAAACCGTAGGCTTTGGAAAGGCTATAGAGAGAAATAGTGTACTTGCTACTACCAGCAAATGCAGCAGGTGAAATATGTTTTACTCCGTCATAAGTGAAGTATTCATAGGCTTCATCGCTGATGTGATAAATGCTACGATTTCTACAGATTTCATTTACCTGGCGCAATGTTGTTTCACTGTAGACAACCCCAGTGGGATTATTCGGTGAAATGGTTACCACAGCACGGGTTTTGGAAGTAATTGCTTGAGAAATCGCTTCTGTTTGCAATTGGTAATTTTCATCCGTTTCCACTAACACCGGACGACAACCAGCCATTGCGATCGCCATTTCGTGGTTGAAATAGTAGGGTGTATTTAAAATAACTTCGTCGCCTGGGTTGGTGATCGCTAGAATGGCATTCATAAATCCCATATTGCTCCCCGCAGTCACGACGATGCAGTTGTGCTGATTGATTTCGATACCATTGAAAGCTTGCAATTTTTCTGCAAGTGCTGTCAGTAACGGCGGAATTCCTTCAACTGATTTATATAGATGATTCGCAGGTTCGGCGAGAAATTTCGGCAAAAACTCTATTGTTTCCAGTGGAGGGCTATAATAAACAACACCTTGTCCTAAAGAGATTGTTCCAGGAGAATTTTTAATCAGCTCCCCAACCACAGGAATAATCGGCGACTGTATTGCCTGCATACGAGAGGTTAGGGATTCCATGTTTCCATGTCCAAGGTGACTATAGTATCTTTTGCTGGAGAAGAACCGACTAGTCGTGATATTTATTTAAGCGATCGCAACTAGTCGGACGTTGTTCTATCAAGTTATTTGTTGCCTAATTGCTTCAAGTCAATTTCAGCCACTTTGTCTTGCATGACTATGAAATAATCTGCTATACTGCAAACTCATTTTTAATTAGAAATCTTGTTTTTTTGACCAGCTACCTCGTGGGTTATCCTCTCGTGGTTTGGCTTTGTTAACTCTCAATTGACGACCCATCCATTCTGCACCATCTAATTCGGTTATGGCTGCGTCTTCTTGAGCATCTTCATTCATATCAACAAAGGCAAAGCCCCGCAGTCGTCCTGTTTCCCGGTCAGTAGGCAAGACAACTCTTTTGACCTCGCCGTAGTCTGCAAACGCTGCTCTTAAGTCTGCTTCAGTAGCGCGGTAGGAGAGATTTCCAACGTAAATAGTCATGTGAGATTGGGTAATTTTCAATAAAAAGCGATTAGTTCAGCTGAAAACAGATTTAACAAAATTGCAAATATTGCATATTCCTCTCTGATTCAACAAGAGTTTAGTGAATGTTTGAGGGGAGCAGTAAATCAGGTAAGATTGGCTGAACTTCCGCATACGCTCATATAATAACTGATTGTGACGTTTTTCAAAGTACGAGATTTTACAAACTCTGATTACATAAAATCAATATTTCTCACCCCCCACAGTCTTTAATTCCTCTATAAATAAAGACCCAAAGGGACACTGACAAGGTAGGGTGAGCTGGTTTGTCACAAAACAGTAGACTTCTTGCATAAATCAAAAAAAGAACCCCAAAGAGCCTTTGACTTACATCAAGGTCTCCCCTTTTTGCCTGCGGGGAGGGGCTAGGGGTGGGGTGTTAGAAAACTTTTGCAAGAGGTCTAATTAACTCAATTGGCGATTACCCAAGAATTTAGTCAATCGCAATTCGCTGAGGCCCAGTGGCTTTGCCATTATTTGCCTCCGTTGTGTTGGAAGTGTAACTATTTGGGTAGATTTGTTGATCTAACCAGCTTTTAACGGGATCGTCTCCCAGATTGAGTCGAAGCACACCAGAGAATAACCCACCAAGAAATGACACTGGGTGCTGAGTAAATTCTCTGAATATAGGTGACAATTCATCAATGAACATTAAAAGTCTCCTGGTTTTGGGCTCAAAAATTATTACTTATTAATCAATCGTAACGTGTTAGGGAATGGGGCATTGGGCATTGAAAGTGTGGGAGGTGTGGGGAAAAATCTTTCCCGCCTCTCTCCCGACACTCCCCATCTCCCCTTATGAGCTTGGTTCCCGGTCGGGAAACATACATTTATCAGAGTCACAACCGCTAGGGCCAGCCTCTGTCATTTCCCCTAAATCGTAGCGGCTTAGGACTCCACAGAAATCATCTGTTTTGCGCCGTGCTTTTACTTCTTGAGTTAAGCGATCATAAATTGCTTTATCTATTGGTTCAAACGGCAAACGTGGGAATGATTGCAAATCGTCAAAGCGGGCTAAAAGAGCTGCGGAAATATATCCTTCATCGTTCTGGATACTTTGGTAAATGCGCTCTGCAAGGCTTTCGACTTCATCAGAGCGGAGTTCTAAGGTTGCCGATGTGTTGTGAGTTACATAAGAACGCTGAACCTGGAGGACAAAATCGAACTGGGCTAGGACTGAAAACTTAGAAATATCAATTTTATCAGCCCCAGGTAAATCAGCCCAAGGTACAGAAACGGGGATTTCCACAAGCCATTCACTGACGCGTGGATCGAAGGGATCGTTGAGTAAATTGCCTTGTTCATCTTTGTCTGATTGCGAAGGAATAACGTTGTAACCATAGTCAATGCAGGCTAAAGCTACGGGGTCATTTTTGCCGAAGGTGATGCGGCGAATAAATCTTTGGGCTTTGGGAGGATGCCATCCGGAACTTGCATTAGTTAATAAAGCCTTAGTACCGCTCGGTTGAACTGTAGTGCAGCGATTTGGACGTTTGAGATTGTGGCGATCGCAATAATCCCAAACAACTCGATGCACAGTATCTTTCCAAAAACTTAAATATTTCTCTTCTTCGTGCTTAAAAGCTAATCCTTCGGAAGTTGCAGGTCTTCCTTCTGACCACCACCGCAGCCAATCAACACCAAAGGCATGGACAAAGAAATCAAATAAACCTGTAAAAGAAACTCCAACTATTGGGTCTATTTCACGACTGTATTGATAGCGTGAATCCAGAAATTTGTGATTTAAAAGTGCGGCTACAGATAGCGCCCCAGCAGTGAAAGCCTCCTCTTGTTCTTTGTAGTTATATGGGTCAATTTGATTGAGGTGAACCTCAGACAAATTACAGTGGAAATTAGAGCCGATGATTTCCAATTTTGTTATCCTAAAGGCTTTTTATCCTCTAGTTCTACTGCTTGATTATTTGCAGTAGCTCCGCGTACATTTTGCATATGTGACTTCATTAATAAAAGTACTTTTTACATATGTCCCCGCACTCTTGGAGAGATTATATTCTAGAGAACAATTTTCGGTTTCATCTAGTTTCACTCTCTACGCTGTACGGTGTCAAAGGCTTTTTACTTCCTTTGATTACCACGGGATTAGCATCTCAGCTTTCCCCGTTTTTGCGAGGTTTTTAACGTGAGGCAAAATCAATTACCACACGGATTTAGCCCATAGCGAGCCAAACGATGTTCTAGCTCTTTAGCATCAAGCTGAGGATAGCGTTCTTGAAACCATTGTTTCGCTGTTCCTTGTTCATAAGCTTTCAAAAAATCAATTTTTAAAGCTTGTGTTGGCAACAAATCTATATTTGCTCTGGCTACAGCTTCACCAGCCCATTGAATCGCACCTTCACCACTGTAATATTGTTTGCGGACAGCATCAATACATTCTTTTAATGTCGGCTTGCGGTGAAAAACTCTAGTATGATTTGCCATTCTCAAAGCATCACGCTCTGGATCGATTCGCCAGTTGCCTTCTTTATCCTGTTGCCATAAGTTATCTTTGGCTGTTGCTCCCAAGTGATCGCCAGAATCAAACTGACGCATCCCCGCACTTCTTCTAATATTGCCAGCAACAATTGTCACAGCCGCTTGATCGATTAACAAACAGCATTCAACTGAATTTAATTGTCGCCCTTTAGCTTTATTCAGGATGGATGCACAACCTTGATAAAGTCCTGGCAATTTTACAGGATTAGCAACTCCGCCAAAGCCGTTAAGAGTTTCTCCAGCTTTGCGAACATCGCTGATATCAACTAATACTTCAACATCTGCCGAAAAACGTTCGTTAGTGGAGAGTTCTAGGAGGGTTTGATATGATTCAACCCACCCCTCACGGCTATCTCCAACCTGGATAGTAACCTTGTTGCCTTGTATATGTGTTTGTGTATATTCCCGACGCTCAATTTTAACAGTACTACCAATTTCACCTTCTACAGTGACGTTCAAGTGGTTACGGATGGGTGGCAACTGGTTAATATATTGTGGTTCTAGGATGGCTCCAGTACCACAGCCCATCATTGCCAGATCCATCATTAATCCGAAAGCACTCCAGTCTTCTAAATTGGTGGAAGTGCAATTATAACCCCCGGAAAAATTCTTTGGTTTGGTTATCCAATCTGTACCACCAACCCATAACCAGCGGCCACTAGGCATAGCTTTCAAGCTGCGCTGCATCCGTTCTAGTATGGCAACTTCTTCTCTTGCGAGTTTCCCTAACTCGATTAAGCCTTGTAAAGTGCGATCGCATACCTCATCCCATGTTTCCCTCAACCCTGCCTTAGTACGGCGGCTATAGGTTCTAAAGAATACAGGATTAGCAGCAGGAGCAGTCTCTGGAAACCCTCTGCTCTGGCGTTTTGTTTCGAGCTTTTGAACCATAAATCAAGTCTTGTTGCGTGCGAACAGATTATGACTATACGCCAACTAAATTTAGGATTAAAGATTGTCAAATTGTCCACTTTACGCTAGCGCTACGCCGTGCTAATTGCAACATAACTTCATGATATATAATATTCATCACTCCTAAGTAGAGTTGATCTACCAAGTTTTAATTATTGCAAATACTTTATAAGTAAATTTTCTCTCTATCTTGAGGCTGATTGTGACTTATACAAGCTTGCGATCGCTCGGCGTAGATCCTGATTCTCTCACCTGAATTGCTGTCAACACTCATTCACGAAGCTCCAAGGTGTTACGAATGAAGCTCAAAGACTCATCAACGAAGCTCCGAGGTTCATTAATGAAGCTCAAAGACTCATTCACGAGTATCGAAGACTCGTCCGCGAGTATCAAAGGCTCGTCCACGAGTATCAAAGACTCATTCACGAGTATCAAAGACTCATTCACGAGTATCAAAGACTCGTCCGCGAGTATCAAAGGCTCGTCCACGAGTATCAAAGGCTCGTCCACGAGTATCAAAGGCTCGTCCACGAGTATCAAAGACTCGTCCACAAGTATCAAAGACTCATTACAGGAATTTTCATTTACTTAAATCACACTCTTGCCTTCTTCTTTGCGCCTCTACGTCTTTGCGTGAGACAAAAATCTTTCAGTAATTACGAACTTGTACTGAGCGTAGCCGAAGTATTACGAATTACGTATTACCCTATCAAGACTTGCACTCACACTTTCAGCATCCGGTGACTTCAATCGCTGCAAAATCTCTAAAGCTGGTTGCAAATAGGATATTGCTTTAGTGTATTCACCCTGCTGTTCTGCCAAATGTCCTAACCACCGCAGAGTCATTGCTTTGCCTTGGACATAACCAATGCGTTCAGTTATTTCCAAAGACTGATTGTAAAATGCGATCGCTTCATCCACTTCCCCTTTATTGGCGTAGAGAATTCCCAGTTAGTGCAACGTCACCGCTTTCCCTTGAACATTTTACGAATTACGCATTACCCTATCAAGACTTGCACGCACACCTTCAGCGTGTGGTGACTTCAATCGCTGCAAAATCTCTAAAGCTGGTTGCAAATAGGATATCGCTTTAGTGTATTCACCCTGTTGTTCTGCCAAACCTCCTAACCACCACAGAGTCATTGCTTTGCCTTGGACATTACCAATGCGTTCATTTATTGACAAAGACTGATTAAACAGTGCGATCGCTTCATCCACTTCCCCTTTGTTAGCGTAGATCATTCCCAGTTGGTGCAACGTCGCCGCTTTGCCTTGGACATTACCAATGCGTTCTTCTATTGACAAAGACTGATTGTAGAGTGCGATCGCTTGATCCACATCCCCTTTGTCGGCGTAGATACCTGCCAGTTGGTGCAACGTCGCCGCTTTGCCTTGGACATTACCAATGCGTTCTTTTATTGACAAAGACTGATTGTAAAGTGCGATCGCTTGATCCACATCCCCTTTATTAGCGTAGATACGTGCTAGTTGGTGCAAGGTTGCCGCTTTCCCTTGGACATTACCAATGCGTTCTTCTATTGACAAAGACTGATTGTAGAGTGCGATCGCTTCATCCACTTCCCCTTTGTTAGCGTAGATCATTCCCAGTTGGTGCAACGTCGCCGCTTTGGTTTGGACATCACCAATGCTTTCAGTTATTGACAAAGACTGATTGTAGAGTGCGATCGCTTGATCCACTTCCCCTTTGTTGGCGTAGATACCTGCTAGTTGGTGCAAGGTTGCCGCTTTCCCTTGGACATTACCAATGCGTTCTTCTATTGACAAACACTGATTGTAGAGTGCGATCGCTTGATCCACATCCCCTTTATTAGCGTAGATCATTCCCAG
>NZ_SZNH01000066.1 GCF_005869855.1 Nostoc sp. PA-18-2419
TCTGGGTAAATTTGAACCATTTCGGCTAATTCGCTCACGAAATCATCTAGCCTACCCTTCATGGCTCCACCTTGCTTTTTGGGTTCTAGATGTCCTTGCACTCTATGAAGTTGGATTAGCTTTTGCACATAGCTTTTTGCTACACCAAATTGCACGGCAACCTTTCTTATTGAAGTACCACCCTTTTCGTAAGTATTTACTATTTTTTCTCGTAAATCGATTGAGTATGCTTTCATTTTAAGTCTTGATGCACCAATACTATGTGTACCTCATTTACCTCGAAATTGCTGTAACTGTTTACTGTTGGTTATGCCGCACCTCCACCTCCACCAACAATTAAGCCAGTAACTAAATCTCCTACAAAGACTGCAAGTACTATAATTAATGGAGTTCTGGCTAATGTTTGCCAATCTTCATCGTTGCGGGCCGCTTGAACAACCCGGACTAGGCTGATGCCTACGTAGAGTAAGAACAGACCCCTTAATACGTTGAAGAACAATGCTACAACTGCTTGTGTTTGTCCGTTCCCAGCATTACCAAAGGTATTAGTCATCCAGGTTTGAGCAGTGTTAAAAAACTGTGCATCGGCTGGCGAGGAAGCAAAGTCAAGTAGACAAACAACCGTCAAAATCGTAAACAACACCGCATAAAGATTGACTCCATACTTGCGTTGTATCTGCTCAAAATTAGTCAACAGAGCTTGAGATTGCTTTGGTAGTGCTATAGCGATCGCCGTAGCAATCATCAATCCACCTAAGAGGATGTTATGGACTGACATCGACACGATCATTGCCGTACCCGTCGCTCCCATTAGCGCTAGTGTGCTATTTGTTATCGTGCTGTTCTTTTTTCCTGAAGTCAGTACAGCAGCATTATTGACAAAGCTTTCAGTCTCGTCGTGGTAAGTATGCATTTCGTTCTCCTGAAACGATACGCATATTATTCGGGTTTTCACCCACAAAACCTACAAACCAAAGTACTAAAAAAAACCGTACCTTTGCCTACATAGAATATTTAATACAATCTATTTCACAGCAAATCTAGCAAGTAGACTGCTTATATAGATGTTATAGCTGTTTATTATCAGTATTTAAAATTATATAGGTATACAATTTTATATTCATTGATGAAAATTAGAGAAATAAGCGCCAGATAGCCTATTGACTTTTTTCCCTTTGTTGGTTTTCTCATCAGTATGGAACCGATAATGGCTGGATGTTGAGCTTGTCGCCGACTTGAATTTTAACAGCACCAGAGGGCAGTTCTAAAACCTGAGTAGCAACACTACCCCTGTAAATTGGACAAGGATTTTTTGCACAAGGTGGAGCGTTGTAAATTACCATCGTCACCATACTATCCTTGATGAAAATGATGTCTAGGGGGATTTTTACTTGCTCCATCCAAAAGGGGACATTTTTGTATTCCTTGCCCAAATTAAACAACATCCCGCGATCGCCGGGCAAATGATTGCGAAACTTCAGCCCCTTCTCTAATTCAACAGGTGTGGTGGCTACTTCCAACTTGAATGTCCGCTGATTGTAGGTGAGCATCTGCTTTGTGGGTAAATGCTGGGGACGAGTTTGCAAGTAGGCGATAGTTGATGAAGCGACAATTATTGATATTCCCGCAATTGGGCCAAGAATATTTAACAGTTTGTAAGCCGCAGCATATAAGTCGATTGTTGTGGGAATTTTGACTAATTGCATAATTTAACCAAAAATATTGACATTGCCGGCACTATATATACTTGAGTCAAGGGGACTGGACGGTAAACCTTGTAAATCAGCTTTGTTTCGCATACCCTCAATCCGTTCAGCTTCCCGGATTGCCAGAGGATTCATATTATTTCTCGCTGACAATAATGCTTCAAGTCTAATTTCTAGCGGCGGCAGTTCACCCATAGGTGGAACATCGTCTGTGAACATCAGGCAAAAAGTAGAGATAGCCGCCCTTTCCACAATTGCTTGGATTTCCGCACCCACACAGCGATGGGTCGCTTTGAGCAGTCTACGCCATTCTTCATCGCTGAACCCATCTCTATCACGGAACCGATAATCAAATCTAGCGAGATGAATTTTAAAAATCGAGTGTCGTTCCCCATTATTGGGTAAATCCACCTTAAAAATGTCGTCAAATCTCCCGCTTCTGGTCAGTTCTGGTGGTAGCCATTCAATGTTGTTGGCAGAAGCAATAATTAATACATCACTCTTTCTTTCCTGCATCCAGGTTAACAACATCCCTGCTAGTCGTCGGGACAAATCATCATCAAGAGTAAATCCCTTGTCAAAGTCGTCTAGGTATAGAATTACACGGTTAATCCTGTCTACTAGTGCCAGCAAGTTTTTTAGCTTGTACTCCGCCATGTTGCCGTAACTACGAAAACTGCCCCACTCTAAAACGATCATCGGAATCCCCAATCGCTGGGAGCAAGCTTTCGCTGAATGAGATTTACCTGTGCCTGGGGGCCCAATCAATAAAATACCTTTGGGTAGCCGAAGATTATATGCTTTAGCTAACGGCGTTAATAAGCGCTTATATGTCTTAAAAGATTCCTGCATCAAGTCCAGTCCGCCAACTTCAATTGCTGGGGGCTGGAGAAACTCAATATTGTAAACTCGCCTGAGCAGGTCAGTTTTGTAAAGAGAAAGTTTTTTTGTCAGTTCTTGGGCTTTGGTACAAGAAGCTGTAGCCCAACTAATCCCATACTCAATATCTGCTAAATACATCCCCACAGCAGCAAGGGCGATCTCATGGATTTCCTTTTCACTATAGTTTTTTGGCAATACCCCTTGTAGATAATTGCTGATTTCTTCAACTGTTGGCAGTTTTTGTGTAATCGTCGGCACAAATGCGGTAATTTCAGATGAAAGACTGGCGTTTGGCCCCAATAGGATAGCTGTTCTATTTAAGTTCCGGTTGTCAAGTTTCAGATTTACAAGGGCAGACTTAATCCATTCGGCGGTTAAGAAAAAATCCGGGTCAGTAGTTGAGTTTCCCAACCAAGGAAATATCCCCTCTAATATTAAAATGCCTTCTTTTTCAGTAGCTTTCCAAAATCGCAGGATCTCAAAGTAATCTTCGCGTTTATTTTTGGTCATCGGCTGATACTCTAGTACTTGTTGTAAAATCAAGTCCTGCCCATTAACCTCTAACTGATGTAATTGATCGTCTGATAGTGTCCACAGATAGCATAAAACGTGCTTTTGTTGACATTCCCTAGCAATGCTTTTCAGTAGTCTTGCCCTTTCTTGCAGTGGAGATTCTATCGCAATCAAAGGATTGTTTAGTTTTATCAGGTCAAATACTTGCTCTATCAGCGCAGTATTCATCAGTTTTTTTATTTGTTGGTCATCCTGATAATAAAAGTTGTAAAAAATTGTTTCCACAGACAAAAGTATTGAAAAATACAGTACTTTTACCTCTTGCTTTCTGACTACAATATGCCATTCTCTCTTAATTTATCCGCATTGTCTGAGTGAGCAATATTACTTAAAATCAACGCTATATTATCAGAAAATTGCAATTTATATTAATATTTAAATCTCAACTATTTTTCGTATTTAATATTTACCATATTTATCTTTACATAAATAAATATATTTAATAAATTCATTTTTAACCTTATTTATCTGTTAAAATTTTGGCAAAAAATTGTGCAAAAGTAGGTGTGCTTTTATGAGATTCAATCTTAACAAAAACCAGATTTATGTACTTGCTTTACTGTTAAGTTTGGGAGTGTCTTCATGCCAATCACCAGAACAAAAAGCTGCTTATGCTCAAAAAGCAGTAGAAGCAGAGCGAGAGCAAAAGTTCAAACAGTTTGTCGAGAGTACGCCTGATTTATACAAAGTAACTTGGAAAGTTTGTGGGAATGCTGGCGTAGATTTAAATCGAAAAATAAATTTGGGCTGTGATGAAACTAAAGATATTCCTACTCAAGGTTTCCAAACACCCATTTATGTATGGGGCCCTGCTGGAGAAATAAAGTTTATCACTAAGCCTAGCTTCTTTGCTGATATTTCATCGGACTCAACTCTTTTTGTCAAATCTAGGGGATGTCTTGCATCAGGTACTGCTAAACAAGAGCAATTATATGTTGTCAGAGAATTTCCACTAAAGAAAGGCAGTAATCCTCAACCTAAAGATGCGAAAATAGAAATCGTGCCAAAACAAGAAAAAGAGAATATATTGCGAGATGCTGTCGCAAATGCACAAATAGAAAATGCAACTCTTACAAATTTTGGTGTATCCTCCAATGGACTAATTCCTACAGGGAAAGCTTGTCAATCATTTGATGAGTGGAAGAAAGCTAATTAGGAACTCTCTTTCAGTTTAACTAATATTGGGGTCAAGTCCGAATGGCACTAAGAAAACGTGAAACCTCGCCTGGGCTATCTTGTTGGGGGTAGGGTTGCAGCTTCGTGTGTTTAAGAAAATTGAATTTTAGTTGCGTCAATTCAACATCTTCTTCATTCCCTACACCCCAATACCTGCAACCCTATACCCTTTCATCCAGTAATATTAGGGGTTTGCAAAGAGCAAGCGTGCCATTCCGTGCAGGTAATTCTACACCGTATTCCTGGCTCAAATACTTTACAATAGGTGTAAAATTGTCAATTCTTTTCCAATTCACTCAATGTCGTTTTATAACTATACGAGTGTCGCAAGGTATAGTTAATTCCAAACTTGATGAATAGCCCCTTTCCTTTATCACCTCCCCAAAAAGCAATCGAGTCATTATTAGCATTGCGAGATTACTACGTAACTCTTGTAGAAGAGTACGAAAAATTATATTCCCTAGCAAAAGCAAATCTCACTCATGTAGAAGCTCTATTATCTAACTGGTCTTTGACTGAGGAGGTAGATAATGATAATGAAGAATTCACCTCTGAAAAAGGAAAAAACTTCTTCTTATTCTTAAGTGAGGAATCTGTTAATGACGATGTTGAACCTATTACCCATCCTTTATTAGACGATTCACAGGATACATTAACAGTCGCAACACAATTGCTTGACTCCACTCAACAAAATATATTCACACTTATACAAGCTTGGCCAGGTGAAGAATCTGATCCAGCTACAGATACTCCAGTACTCCTAGAGCCACCGATAGAAACATCAACTCAACAGCAAGCGCTCTATGGAACCGAGACGGCCATGCTGCCTATTTTCCAATCGCTGTCTCGCCCGGAAGCTATTGAACAGGTTTTGGCAGAACACATTGGCACAATTGTTCACATCGATTTTATTGTCAAAATGCTTTATGGAGAATTAGAGCCAGAAGTGTTTAAAGTGCTTAAACACAGAGTTAAATCATCCCTCACTAAAGGCAGGGAAACTAACAAATGGTTCAGTGTCCCAGGATCACCCGGATATTATACTCTCTCTTTAACTTTGCTACCAAAACCTGAGACGAAGAATTCGTCCACCAGAGTCAAAGGCAAAAATAAGAAACAAGTTTTGCCGCCCCAGCCCAAAGACATACCAATGCTCAAAGAATTTCAGGGTCAGTTTTTAATTGATGCACTAACAACTTTTCTAAAAAATAATTCCGGTAAAGTTTTCGGGGTTTCAGAAATTATCAACGGAATCTATGGCGAACTTACTGCGACTGAGATTAAAGAAGTGAAAAACAAGGTCTTGAATGAGTTATCACGGGGTCATCGCACAGGGCGATTCACTAGGGTTCCTGAGCAGATTGGTTTTTATACCTGGGACTTGGATTTGATTAATAAGTAGAAACGATTAGGCGATCACCTGGGCGTGGGCGCTTGATCCGTCGCATCCAACCAGACTATTGCTTAACTTACACTTTTAACATTTATGGCTATTCCAGCAACACAGTTAAAGATCGGGCAATCGGTGAAGTATCTGATCGGTACTCGAAGCGGCATGAGTGCGGCAATAACCGATATCAGCAAATCATCTCTTAGTCTCAAAAATACTTATATTGTTACTTTGACCTTTGATGATGATTCACTACCAAATCACTTAAAAACACAACAACTAACTGTTTATGACGAATTGCTTGAAGGTTGTGAAATAATCACATTTTAAAAAATGAAAATTGGCAACAGCAACAGCAGAGCGCACATTCGCCGCCACAAGTTGAAATTAATCAAAATACTAACTTGCCGGCTGATATAATCTCGTATTTTCGTTAAATTCCCATCCCAACCCTGCTCTATCCTTGTTCTTACACCATGCTACAAAAAGCGGTGGGGGAAGATTAATTCGCTCCTTGCGTACAGTTTCCTCACTTACACCAAGTCTTGAAGCCAAACCTTCTTCAGTTAACGGTTGCATTCGCGGACTTTGCCCAGAATAGGATGAATTGTTGTAGTACGATTTTTGGCCCCGCTTTTGTTGGTTGTTGAGATAGTCTTGAATTTTAATGATCGCCTCAGCCAACTGTGTCATTCGGGCTGTCATCTTTTCAATTTTTTGTTCTAAATTGGCGAGATTATCAATTACTGTGGCTTGGTTGCTATTAGATTCATTTGAAAATTCTGACTCCAGCTTCTCAAGTCTTTCGCAAATAGCTATTATTGTTTCGTTGGTCGGACTGGCGTTACTATTGTTACTCGTAACTAAGTACTTCTCAACACTTGCCTTAATCTGAGAATCTAAGCGTTTGTCTAAATCGTTACCACCTATTGCATCAACCTTATCTTGGGAATCGCCTAAGTAGAGATCGATAAATTCGATCAGTGTGGCTGTTGCTGTTGTGCCTTTCGAGTTGCAACAGGCGATAAACTGCTCCCACTTCCTTTGGTCACAGTTGAAAGATGCTAATTTTTTTTTTACGCCCTGTATTGCTCATGGAAAGCGTATCATCTAGGTAAACTTGGACTGCCCACGCTTATTAAATCGTGTAATTCATCATGATAAATTACCTTGATAGTATCATCGCCAAATGTGTCAGCGCATTCTTCAAGCGATGGCTTTTGTAAAGAGATGCTACTGCCAACGGCTACCATTGGCGATGATTGCAAATAAATATAGATATCACCCCCTAGCAATTCCAGCATCAAACATCTTCGCCAGAGATTAAGTATTAAATATTCCCAGTGATTCCGCTAGTTCCTGAAAATACCCATACTGCTCATCTGCATAATCGCTCGGTTCCATTTCTTGTACTTCACCGACCCATTCCCTTGTAGCCCTAAACTGAAAAGAAGAGCGATGCCTGCGGCGGGCTGCGCCAACGCATTTCAGAGCCAGGAACGTATAGAAAAAGTGTAGAAACTACATCAATAGAGGAGATTTCTTCCTCTGTCCTGGAATAGTCAACTTTTGGACAGCACAGCGTTTAGTTTCTTCACCGCGACGGTCATATCTGGCAGTCTGGTCACTGTTTGCGTGTCCAGCTAACCTTTGAACTGTAGAAATGTCTTCACCAGCATCGAGCAGATCGGAGATGAAAGTTCTACGGAAATCGTGAGCGGAGAAATTAGTTACTCCCGCCTCTAAACCACGTTTTTGCAAGATGAACAGCACTGCTTGAGAGGTAAGCCGTCGTCGTACTATCCTTGAGCCTCTGTTGATATGACACAGCAAGGGGCCTGCCTCGAAGTCTCGAAGCGATAACCAGTCCAAGACGACAGTAAGAGCAGCATCGGGTAAGTACACAGTCCGGTCTTTACCACCTTTGCCACCGCGCACTTCTATTGCCCCAGTATTCAGGTCAAGGTTGCTCAAGTCTAAATTCACCACTTCAGAGCGGCGGACTCCAGATCCACGGAGTATTGCAAATATTGCAGCATCTCTGTAACCAGTGGGGGTAGGGTCATCAAAGCAGGTTTGCATCAATTGGGAGATTTCTTCTGCCGTAAGGACACGTCCCCGCAATTGCTTGGTGACTTTAACGTTGGGAATGTCTACAGCACGAGCAAAATCAACAGCATCCATTATTTCTAACCGCAAGGCTTCTTTTAAAACTCGCCGCAAAGCACACAGCACTTTGTTGACATAAGCTGGTGCATATTTTTCGCTCAACACAGAGCGGACTGCTGCCGTATGTTTGTAGCGCAGTGCTGCCCAGTTCAGGGTCATCGCATCACAACTTGAGTTGGTTAACAATCGCGCGATCGCATTGAGAGCTTGGCGCATTGTGGGGCGGGAACCAGGAGAAAGGGTTGCCAAATAGACCGCAGCGGGATGTTCGACTAGCGGAATGGGAGAAGGCAGAGCGAGAGGAGATGGTGCGGTGTTTTGAATAGTTTCAGGCATTTACTTATCAGAACTATCTTTCTTATAAGCAAGATTCTGATAAGTAATTGTCTCATAATTGCGTGCATGTGATGCTGACTTTACCCCTCAACAGGCAACACATCTTCACAGAGCAAGGCATAAAATTCCGGGACTTGAGCCTCGACTCGCCGCAGCTCATTCGCTGCGATCGCTTCAAGTTCCAGCACCGTATCCCAGCGCAAATCCTCAACCCATCGCTTAAGGATGCCCTTAATCGCGTCCACCCCCTGCTTAATGCCAGAGCGTAGCATTTCCACACAATGGAGTAGCGTAATGCGATCGGTCGGAGGCGACTCAAATTCGGTAGTATCCTCCCCTTGGCAATGGGAGTTCCCTATAGCATCAAGGGGGGGGATGGATACGGGCTGGTGATTTGGGTTTGCACTATACACAGCAGGGGTTTCGGCAGCATAATAGGTTCGATTTTCTTTTTGATTACGCTTCGTTTCACGATGAGCAATTACATGCATTGCAAATTCCAATTGCTCTTTATCTAAAGAGAAAAGTTTCACCTGTTGACCACGTTTACCCTGCTTACGGAAAGTCAACTTTAGCCCCAGCTGCTCGACTATTGTGGCCAGCAACCAAATAGGTTTACAGTCACTGGGAATAGTAAACCCAAGAATTGCTTTGATGTGAGCAGCACAATGTATAGCGATCGCCGTCATCTTGAGTAAGGTGGAATCCGAGGCGGTAACTTCCTCACCCGCAACTAAAGAAGTGAGAATCTGATGCAGCCCCAGGTTAAATCTAGCAAGCCACCGTGCCGAGTAATTGCCCCAGTCGATGCACAAAGGTAGATTGTCGCGTTCGGTGCGGTCTTTTTGGGTGACAATTGTTGGTGGCGTGGGATAACTTTGCCCAGTTTTGGGGTCAGTAAACGATTCTTCGGGTGGGGCTAAAATGGCCTCAAGTCCAGCAATTGCTCTAATTAAGCGACCACCTTTATCCATTTCTACGAGTGATTCGGTTACTTCGATGCCGTAAGAATCAGAAATGCGAAACTTTTCGCATTCAAAAATTTCATTAGGGTCAAGGTAATCTTTGCTCTGACGGGCGCGGTACTCACTCAAAGTAATATTCTTAGCCTTGGCAACATGAGAATTGTGGGCACGATCCAAAGCTTGTGCCGCTGCTTTTAGACTTTCTCTTGCTTGGTCATCATCATCACTGCCCACACATATAAATGTATTGCCCATTTCGGTGAGAAGCGATCGCAAATCATCACGCAGATTATTGAGAGAATAGTGGCGGTTAGCCATAATTTGGCAGTAAGCCTCAAGCGCCCAATCTTTCTCTGCGCCCCGCTTGCCTGTTTGACGGTCAATCCGCAACAGAAAAGCGGTCATTTCATTGGTTTGGAGCAAGCGCTCTTTAATCTTGGATGCGTTTGTATCTTGGTAGCCAAAGGGAGGACGCGGGGCCACCCAAATATGAAACGGGACTTTTGGACGATAACGGTAAAGCTGTTGGGCGCATTCAGTAGCAGTTTGGGAAACGCCGTGAAAAACACCGAACACCAAATCAAAATGATACTCCGAAATATCCACACCAGTACCGAGACTGGGAGAGGTGAACAAGGCATCAAAGTTTTTGACGGCGTTGGTGATATCTTTGATGAAAGCGACATTTTCATCACTGCCAGAATTATCGGAATGGACAGACCAAATGCGCCATGAAGCCCTACGGGCCGGGCAAGGGGTAAGGGGTAAGGGGGAAAAGGTGGAGGAATCTGTTAATTCTTCCTTTTCCCCTTCCCCTTTAACCTTTTCCCCCACCTTTTCGTATTTGATAGTAAAGGATTTGTCGAGTTTTTTGATAAAACGCTTACTGTCACTTGCAACCATGACTTTCTCACCAAGCATCAGTGCTGCCGAAATCTGGGCAACTAAGGCGCTAGAATTATCCCCCTCGTACCAATAAATTGTGCGTGAACCGTTTCGCCACTCGTTTTTGATAATGTAAGGTACTTCACCTTTTGGTCGCATTGCAAGAAAAAAATCTACCGTTAAATCATCCATGTGTGCATCAGCGATGACGACCAGTGGCGCGTTGTATACTATATATTCAAGGACGGACAGTATTGCTGCACGGTGCTGTTTGCAAGTATTACTGTGCAGTAGGTGGGTGAGGTATTGGCAGGCTTCATCTATAAATATGCAGCCGTAAGTGAGAGACTGAGTATTAAGTTTGTGCAAGCTGTCAATAGTAATACTAAGGGCTTGAGCCTGGGCTAAACCTGTGTAACCCAAGTCTGAATACATCGCCGTCTGCAAACGTTCGGCAAGATTTTTCAACAAGTTAACCCGATGTCCATTGTTGAGGAACCGCGCATCGGGGTTTTGATCACGCCACCAGCGCATGAGTTCAGTTTTGCCTGTACCCATGTCGCTCCACAAGATTACTAGCCCTTTTTCTGGAAAACGGAAAGACTTTTTGGGATTTTGGGTACTGGGTTTGTGGTCAGGGCAGTCAGAAATTATTAACTCTTGTTTTCCTTCTCCCTCTTTACAGCTTGTAGAGCTAACACTTGGGGTAAACAATTTTTCTTCTGCAATATCATAAAGTGGCGGGACAGATGAACATTTTTCCTCCAGATCCGGAATGCAGAGTGCTTGGGTCAAATATTTAATATTGACTGTGACATCTGGTTTATATTTACTTAGTCCCCATTTTTTAGCCCGATACGAGCGCTGGTAATCGGCAAGTGATTTGGCATCGTCTATGATCGCAGTTAGTAAGACATTAGCATCTTCACCGCGATCAACTACAAAATCATCAACGCCTTTCTCTGGCCCCGGCAGTAATGCAACTTCACATTCAGAACCAGCAGCTAAGATTGCTTTTGCAGTACGAACAGTGGCTTGAAACACCGACCACCTGGTTTTGGAAGAAGTTTCGTAGTCAAAAAGAATTATGAACTTGCGCTCCGCCTGAGCCATTGGTACTAAGTCAGGATGCAATCGTTCATCAAAATCCCGTCTTCCGACCCGCCCGTTCCAAATTCCAGGAAGTGCGATCGCTACAAACCCCAAAGAGAGCAAGCAAGCTGCCTTTTTTTCCCCTTCGCATAAGATAATCGGAATCTCTGGATGCTGCTTTACCCACTCCCAAAATATTAGTGGATTGAGTTGATCCAGCAAGCGCAATGCTAAAAGCGAATGATAGCGCTTAATTAAATAACGCTTTGCAACTCTGTCCCAGATAGGGTTAGCGACATCAAAGTAGGTAACGCGGTTGGGGGTTTTGGGGGGTGATTCGTACTTAACTGGCTTGCCTTTTTCCCAATCAATGCGAGGGAAGTTCGGCTTAATCCGCCCCCACTCCATTGGTTGCCAGTTTTTAAAGGGGTCAAGAGATTGAATCCACGTCCCACCCAGTAATAGGTGCTGATACATTTTTATGTATCCATCCGTGACCCGACCCGCATTCTTGCGTGGGATTTTATCAGATATGAACAGGAAATCATAAACTGATTCTCCCTCTACATGGAAGAAGTTGGGCTTAATCAGCGCCGGATGAATGGCGCTACCAGCTAACAACTCATGGTATTCCGCTGCCGTGAGATTGTTTGGATATTCAGTTGTCGCTGCATTCATCGGTTCTCCCCCCAGAATTCCTTGGAGAGAACTCTTTCAAGCTGCGAAACTTTTGCTCTAGCCTGGATATTCCGAAAATTTTCCTTCGTCACAGCACAAAATTGCCATGCGAAAGCTGCACTCGACCCCATGCGCTCAACTACAGCGTTCTTGGGGCGTTTTCTCTTTCTCACGATATTTTCCCTGATTACTTGGTTGACAAGCTCAGAGGGGGTTGCATCAGTTATCAGTCAACAGTTAACAGTTATCAAATGCTGACTGATAACTAATAACTGGTAACTGTTATTCGCGCTGCTACTGCTTTGGACTACAAAATTTGAGACATTTCCTTAACAAAACTTAACTTTACAAAAACTTATGAATTTTGACAGCCAAAACATACCGCAAGGAATGGACTTTCCAAGCGGCAGATCCTATAATGGATCTGGTAGCGCGGATTATACTCTCAGACAAATTTAGTAGTCGTCTCGGTCGCCAAACTTTAACGACAACTTATTTTGTTCCTCCGAGATCAACCCCGCTCTTGATAACTATGGGTTTTATAGAACGCACGAAGCGCTACTCCTTAGTGGCGCTTTTTGCGTTAGTGGGTATTGTTGTAGATTATTCACCTCCATGCCTCCTTTTAACTAGCTTGATTGTACAGAAGTTGTGTCCATCAGAAATCTAACGTTATCCTGATTTTTTACTTTAAATTTTGCCACCTCCGTTAATAACTGATTAAGAGATAGTCTGAGAATTTGTAAGATTCTCATATAGCGTGCGGTATTATTCAGTTGCAAAAGGGGCTTTGGCTAAAGCTGCTATACCTGAATTCATGTCAGACTTAGACTTTGACACTTAGGGGTATAACTTAATCTAATGCAACTCTACCCTTACTAATTAAGCTAATCAGTAAGGGTAAATAGTTACTGGATCAACTACTGGTTGGCTATGCAATCAAGTCTGTCAATAAACTTAGTTGGACTTTAACTGGCATAACACACTGTAGATGTGCTTTTGCTACCTGTATAATTTGGCATTTTAATCTTATAGCTTAAAGAGACAATTTGGAAATAGGATATCTAATTAAGAATTATTAAAATGTAGATATTTAATTTAAGTAAAAATGAATATAAACTATTGACTATAGTGTACCTGCGATACGAGCTAATATGGTTGCTAGTAATAATTTAGACACAGTAGATATAGAAGAAGTACTAAAATTTGTGGAGGAGCAAGTGCTTCAGCACACGGGGACTCGTCTGTCAGGAGCCGAAAAGCTTATCATCAAAGGGTCATGGGGCGGTAAAGACTATACTGACATAGCGCGTGAATCTGAATACAATACGTATTACTTGCAACAGAAGGTAGGCCCCCGGTTATGGTTAATGCTGTCAGAAGCCCTCGGTGGAGTGAAGGTAAAAAAAACACACTTTAAAGAGATTTTACTCAAACAAATTAAAAAACATTATGTCCAACTTGAAGCATCTAAACTGAATAGTGATTCTTTAGTAGGCAAAACTAAATTTTATGGAGAATTTCCTAAATTAAAATCTTTTTTTGGTAGAGAAGAAGACCTAAACTGTTTAAAAAACCAAATTAGACTTTTTAATCAGCGTTGTATAACTTTAATAGGAGTTGGTGGAATTGGTAAAACTTATTTTGCAGCCAAGTTAGTAGAAGAAATAATTGTTGAAAACCCGAGTTTATACGATTACGTTGTTTGGAAAGAAGTTGATAGTTACTCTTCTATAGAGCAAATAATTAATGAAATAATTGAGGCTTTAAATATAGAAAAAGGTAATAATAAGAGTTTAGATTATAAAATTTCTTTAATATCAAAACATCTATCGTTATATCGCTGTCTATTAGTAATAGATAGTTTTGAAAAGTTAGCTTCATCAGAGAATTCAAAAAAAATGATAGGGTATGAAAAGTTTTTTATTGAATTAGCAAAAGAGCAAAAACATAGCTGTACAATTGTTACAAGCCAAATACCTTTAAAAGAGTTTACGCATATAACGAGTAATTTACCTTTTTTATACTGGAAGTTGGAAGGTTTAGATTCCAGTGCAGCCATGCAGATGCTCTATGAAAAAGGGTTATCTGGAGATGAATGCAAAAAATTAATTGAAATATATAGAGGTAATCCATCAGAATTAGAGGCAGTTGCGGAGAAAATTCATCGTTTTTTTGGAGGAAACATCGAAAGTTTTTTTGAATATAGAACTACTGTAATTAGCTCTCGATTTCAAGCAATGCTACACAAGCAATTTGAGCCTAATGGGTTCTTGAATAATCTTCAAAAAACAATATTAATTTACTTAGCGAAGGAATTAGAAGAATATTCAACTCCTATACCTTTTACTAAACTAATTGATGATTTAAAAAAGCAATTAGGTTTAGGTTTATCTATTTTTGAAATTATGGCAGATATAGATATATTAGAACAACGCTCATTAGTTGAAAGGAGCAACGATCCAGACAAAAAAGAAACTAGGTATACTTTACAACCAGTCATAAAAAAATACATTTTAATTGATCCTCTTGGGCTAATTGATGAAAAGTACAATAAACCTAAAAAGTTTACACAAACGGCTAATATTTTGTGAGTTACTGTATAAATCCTTTTTGTAAGGAACGCCAGAGTCCTGATGAGCAAGAAATTTGTTTATCCTGTGGTAATCCCTTGCTAATCAACGGGCGTATTCGTTTAGTTCGTCCGCTAACATTTATACATAATAAATTTAATTATACGGATGTATTTGAGGTAGAAGATATTGGGATACATTCATCAGAATCTCAAACAAGAATACTGAAAGTATTGTACTGGGATGATAATACTAAATACGCAGAGTTATTTCATAGGGAAGCCCTAATATTACAAAGCCTTGAGCATCCTGGAATTCCTAAGTCTCATAAAGAAGATTACTTTACTTTTACATTAAATAACGATCTACTCAAGCTGCCTTGTATAGTAATGCAAAAGTTTGAAGGAGAGAATTTAAAGCAGTGGATAGAATCTCATGGAAAAATTACGGAAAAATTAGCATACGATTGGTTATTTCAATTAATTGAGATTCTTGACCTAGTTCATCGTTCTGGTTTTTTCCATAGAGATATAAAACCAGAAAATATTATTTGTCAACCGAATGGACAACTAGCACTTGTTGATTTTGGAGGTGCAAGAGAAATTACAAAAACATATTTGGCAAAAGTTAGTACTAGTGGAGGAACTAGCATGGGTACTAGTCTGGGTTATGAAGTAACAGCTGTTCGGACAGCTTGTTACTCTCCTTTGGAGCAAATTAATGGGCAAGCTGTACCACAATCAGATTTTTATGCACTCGGTAGAACTCTGGTATATTCAGTAACTGGAACTCCTCTGATTAAGATTAAGAGCGACGATGAAACAGGAAAATTACTTTGGAGAGATAAAGCACAGCATATAGATAAAAATATTGCCGATTTGATAGATGATTTGATGGCTCCTTTTCCAGGGCAACGGCCCCAAAGTACTCAAGTAATAATTCAGAGATTAGAACGATTACCACTTCAAGCAAAAATTGAGCGATTAGTTAAATCAAAATTATTTAAAATTAGTTTAGGAATATTGGGAGTTTTCGGTATATTAAGTATAATATATAGCTCTCTGCCTTTGGTAGCAAATTATTATTTAAATGAAGGAAAGAAGGCTTACCAAGAAAGTAATTTTGATGAAACTAAAAATGATTTTAGAAAAGCAGTTCAATTAAATTCTAAATTAAATATTGTAGTAGCAGATTATCTTTTAATCCAAGGAAAAAAAGCATATAGAGAAAATCAGTTAGCCCAAGCTGATAAAAACTTTCAACGAGCAGTCAGTTTTAATCATGAGTTAACTTACTCAATATCCAGTTTCTATTTTGAGCAAGGTTTTCGTCATCAAAATGAACCAAAAATTGCTAGAAAGAATTACGAATTAGCTATAAAGTACAACCCTAAAGACGATACTGCTTATAATAATTTAGCAATTACGTGTCAGCAGTTATATGACTATAATTGTGTTAACAAAACTTACGAAATAATTTTTAAGTTAAAGCCTAATAAATGGGAATCACATTACGGATTAGGTGATTTTTATGATGGGCAGGGAGAATATGATTTAGCAGAAAAGCAATATGAAATCGCTATTAGAAGTAGCGATCAAGCTATGTTTGCTGTTGCGGCTTTAGCAAGATTGAAAAATAAAAAGGGTGATTATAGAGCAGCAGCTAGTTTAGCTTTAAAAGGTTTGCAGAAAACTAACAATCGGGAATTACAAGCATCGTTGTATAAAGATTTAGGATGGGCAAGGTTAATGGAAAATAAGTTAACTGAAGCCGCAAAATATCTAGAAAAAGCGACAAAGTTAGATAGCGAAAGAACAGATGCATATTGTTTGCTATCTCAAGTAGAAGAATCATTAGGTCAATTTAATTACGCCAGAGCTTATATAGATGCTTGTATCTTGACTAAATCTAGTCTACCAGAAGTATTTCGCTGGAGACAAGAGCTGCTAGACCGCATACTTGACAAATGATAAGATGTTAAGAAAATTTCTCTTTGTAAAACAATGAAAAAGCTGATGTTTTTTAGAGGAATGTGCTGTTTAACTTCTCTAATACTAAGAGACCATTTATAAAGTAAATCTTTAGACGGCTAGACGACGTAACAGAATACGAGTCATAACGGCATATATGGCAGCTTCGCTCATTTCAGGGAGACGCTCGTAATCCTTACTCAAGCGATGGTACTGGTTAAACCAGCAATCATGTTCTTTCTACTACCCAACGCTTGGGTAAAACTTCAAACTCTTTCCCAGCACGGCGCATGACCTCAACATGAGCTTGAATCATTAACCAAACAGCTAACGCAAACTTATCACCGTCATACCCAGAGTCAACCCATAAAACTTCAACTTTTTCTAATAATTCTGGGCGTTCCTCTACCAGTTCCATCAAAGCATAGGCAGCAAGCAATCTTTCAGGAGCATTGCCTTCACTCACAACCACTTTGAGCAAGAGACCAAGGCTATCAACGATTGTCTGGCGTTTTCTTCCTTTGACTAGCTTGCCACCATCAAAGCCGTAGACATCCCCCTTTTTTGGGTCGTTTTTACCGACTGAGTGTCTGCGGCGATGCCTACGGCGAGCTTTGCTAACGCGCTTGGTTGTGTTGATTTACCTAGTTTTAAGCGAACTTGACCGCGCAGTGTATGGTTTAATTTTTCCCAGACTCCCTGGCGCTGCCATTTGCGGTAATAGCTGTATACCGTTGAACTTGGGGGAAAATCGCCCGGAAGCATATTCCATTGGCATCCCGTTTTCAAATGATAATAGATGGCATTGCATATTTCACGCATATCTGTTGTGCGTGGATGCCCTCCTTCTTTAGCTGGTGGAATCAAGGGAGACAGGATTTCCCACTCCATATCAGTTAAGTCTGTGGGGTAAGACTTTCCTGCCATGACCAACTATGTAAATACANCGCTGCCATTTGCGGTAATAGCTGTATACCGTTGAACTTGGGGGAAAATCGCCCGGAAGCATATTCCATTGGCATCCCGTTTTCAAATGATAATAGATGGCATTGCATATTTCACGCATATCTGTTGTGCGTGGATGCCCTCCTTCTTTAGCTGGTGGAATCAAGGGAGACAGGATTTCCCACTCCATATCAGTTAAGTCTGTGGGGTAAGACTTTCCTGCCATGACCAACTATGTAAATACACTGTGTATGATGTATTTTATCCTTACCCTTACTCTTTTCTTCTCGCTTTTAGATTTACTTTATAAATAGCCTCTAATTCATCTACCATTGCTAGCAAATGTACCGCTCATAAGAGTAAGAAGAAATCAGGTTCATTGTGATCCACAAATGGGAAGGATAATAAGTAAGGGTAACAAGCACTTGTCAGCAGGGAGCTTAATTTGTAAGGGAGATACAATAGAAGTTGTGAATGGTGATTATGTAGAGTTTTTATGCTTTAGTTCTGGAAACATTTTAAATTTATCTAGTGGAACTATTCCTCTTGATAAATGTGCAGAACCTGACGAAGCCTTATCCACTTGCAATCCAACCAACACTAATGCGTGTCACATACGAAAAGGTGGCACAGAAGGGAGTGATGAGCCAATAATCATTTCTCCTTATAGCACATCAACATTGAATTCTCGTCCAGAAATAACTTGGACTGCTGTTAAGGGTGCTACTTCTTACAAAGTCAAAGTAAAAAGTTACGAGTTTGGTTGGGAAAAAGTTGTAAATCAAACTCGGCTTGTTTACCCAAGTGATGAAAAAGAATTTCAACCTGGGACTCCATATACAATAGATGTTTTTGCTTATAAAGATGGTGAAGCTTTTAGCTATGATGAAACGTTTGTAGATGTATTGTCTATAGCAAAGCAAGAACAAATTGCACAAAAGATTAAACGCATCAAAGACTTAGGGCTACCTCCAGATGAAACTATTCTTGACGTAGATGCTATTTATACGGCAGAAAATCTTTTAAATGAAACAATTGAGATGTTAAAAATGGCAACAGCAACTAATAGCCAAAATCCGACTCTTTACAGAGTACTGGGCGATCGCTATTTGAAGGCCAAGTTGCCAAAGGAGGCGAAACTCGAATACATCAAGGCAGCTGAGTTAGCGAAAAGCAGTAAGAATTCCAAAGAGTTACAAAAAGCCCAATCAGGGCTAAAATCAGTGGAATTTTACAACCAGCTTCCAACCAGGAGGAACCCACCCCAATAATAAGCCTTCTTATATTTAGGATTTGACAGTAAACTCAATTGCGCCTGACGTAGTGCTTCTGCTTTAGGCAAGCCATTGTTCAAACCTTTATAAAATTCTTGCATAAGCAAAGCGGTAGAATCGGCATCCACGCGCCACAAAGTAGCAACAGTACTACGCGCTCCTGCGGTAGCAGCCATTCCTGCAATACCCATTGCTGACTGCTTGTTGCCTTTAGCTGTTTCGCAGGCGCTGAGAACAAGTAACTCAATTGCATCTTGACTATTTTCAGTTTTACCTCTGATTAAGCTGTCAAAGTCCCTAATATTAATTAGCTTGTCATAGGCAACCAGTACTGTTTTGAGTGGGTCAGAACTAAATTGACCGTGGGTAGTAATATGTACAATAGGAAAATTATTTTGAGTTAGTTCTTCTTTAAACCTTTTAAGGGTAAACTTTTTGTCTAATAAGGCTACTGACGATTTAGTTTGTTTTTCTACATTTTCTATTTCTTGTTTAGATGGTAGCAAATTCTCCATATTTTTAGGTGCATTTGGATCTATAGAACTGGGGCTTAGTTTTGATAGTCCAGCTATTAAAGCTATCATCTGGTTTTCATTCAAGACTTTAGGTTGTCTAATTCTGGAACCTAAAGTTTCTGCAATACTGTAACGCTCTATTAAATAATGTTTTCCATCATATAACAATGCCATTGGTATGCTTTGGAAAGATTTATCTAAAGTGAATACGAGTGTTCCTGATGGGGGTAGATATGTTTGAATTGGTGCAATTAGCTTTTCATAAATTCCTTGAGAAGAAGTAGTAATGCTACTTGCGCTTACTTCAGAAAACTTTTCATTTTGTAAAGCTTCTAAAAGATGATCTATCTGGAATCGAACTAGTTTAGATTCAATAGAATGGTGGTGAAGTGAGCCATCTGTTGATTGAGCAATTACTTCTATAGTATCCCCCAAATCAATAATGTGAATTACTGTTGGGGCGCTATTGAGGTTTTGAAGCTGATTCAAAGCAACAAGGTCAAGCTTGCCACATCTAAGAAAGTTTTCTAAGCGTGCTATCTGCAATCCTTCATTTATCTCTATTACTCTTTTTAAATCAGGATTAGGTGATGTTAAGAGCAATCGCATATAATTACGATATGTCGGCTCCATTTCTGACTGAAAAGAGAACTGCAAATCTCCGTTAGTTGATAAAAGACTATCACGTACTTCAGTCATGTTTGCAATCGCAGCATTATAGTTCTGAATCGCTAACTCAATTTTTCCCTGCTTTTGGTAAATTAATCCTAACTGCTGCTGCCATTGGTAGGCGATATCCGAAGCCCGAATTGATTGAGCGAATCCTAAAGCCTTCTGAAAATATGCCTGTTTTTGTTCTGTTTGATTTGATAATTTACCCAAAGTACCAAAACTATAGGATAACCATCGGATACTATTAATAGTTTCAGCCATTTTCAAGGCTAATTTAGCATATCGAATCGCTACTGATTTCAATTGTTCATCTGGGATCTGGCTGAGATTATTAGCAAAATTCAACCGAGCATGAATAGATGGCTCAGGTGATAACTCCAAAAAGGCAGAAGAATTTTCATCTATTTGATTTACTAATACTTGGATCTGTTGATTAACTTTCTGATAAAGGTTCGCTTGATTTTGTTGATGACTAASCCATTGTTCCCAACTGATCAGCAAAGTTAAGTGATTCAACTGAGCTTGCAGTTTAGCTGATTTGGAGATATTTGGTATGTTTTCTAGTGTTTGATAATACCAGAGTGATTTTTGCGCTTTTTGTGGAATAATGTTAGCAATCTGCTCTCGAAAAAGTGGTTCCTCTATCCAAGAATATTTATCTTGTAATTGCTGATAAATTGACTGTTCGATATTACCCAGAGACAGATAAATTCCACTAATCTTTGATGAGGATACAAGTTTTGCCAGCGTTAATGTTTCTTGTAGAACTGTTTCCGATTCATTTAACTGACCCAAAATCCGCAAGACTTCTCCTAGATTCTGTAATCCAAGGAAGTTAACTGATGTTGGTTTCTGCTTACCGATTACTGCCATCAGTTGCTCTTTTTGAGCAAGAGCGGGTTGTTGCAAAGTCGTGTCACAAAGACCTAGATTTGTATTCAACTTTAAAGCTTCTAAAAGTGTATTGCAAGCTTCTTTGTGTAATCCTAATGCTTGGAAAGCAAGGTTTTGATTAATCAGGCTTTCTGTAATTCCCTCTTGGTCGTTTAGTTGGCAATAAATTTTGGTAGATTCCTGCCAAGTTTTTAAAGCTTTATTCGCCTGATCTAGAGCTAATTGTTCGTGACCTGATGAACTCAGGGATGCCGCTTGATTTTTGAGAAATTCTTTTTCTTTTTTTATAATCTGTGCAGGGGAAGATGATTGAATTAAAATTATAGACAGCCCTAGAATGCCTGAGAAAAGATATTTACAGCAACATTGAGGTGAGATCATTTTTATATCTTTTTCCCGATGAGATCCTGAAAAACAAGAAATTGCAGACAGTGAAGCATTCTCCCAGGTTGGATTTGCTTGGTCTGTTGTCAAAACTAAATTACCTTGAGAATCTCGAATCAAAACGTTGGCTTCTATGATTTGTGTAGCTTGGTTACTTATTAATGATTTTGGATTATGTGAATTATTAAAAGCTGGAACTGGAACAGAGCTACTTTGCTCAACATTGTTATACATCAGGTTGTTAGGCTTAGATTGGAGGTTGCGAGTACTACTAACTCGAAAACTATTTACTTCTGTGCCTGCTCGTGCCTGACAAACTGGGGTGATTTCAGGAGTTATTGGAATTACTTCTGCTTTTAGTTGAGTAGGGTAAATGTTAGTATCAGCGATGTTGTATTTAACCGTACCCTTAATTCCGTACTTGGAACTAGCTGTAATCACGCTATCAGGGGAAAAGAAAAGTCCCTTAGCATTAATTGTGATATTCCCACCACGACCCTCAAAGGCATTTGCAGTGATGCTGCTATTTTTTATTGCAACTAGGATATCTGTGTTGATAGTGATGTTGCCGCCGTCGCCATTACCCCCGGCAGTCGCAGTAATGATACTGTCACGTAATTGTAAGTCACCAGAGTGTAAGAAAATGTCGCCTCCTTCGCCATTAGTGCCCCTCTCTGTGCCAGCTGTGATAGTACCTCTGTCTAGATTGATACTGTCTGCGTTGATTCGGAGGGTTCCTGCATTTCCTTGTCCTGGCTGAAAGTTGAGATTTTTTGGAATTTTTTCACCACCAATATTTACTCTCCCACCATCAGTGACAGTTAATCGTTCTGCTTCGATTGTCAGATTTCCGGCCTTTCCAGTTCCTCCAGTTCGAGCTGATATTCTGCTAGGAGAATTACCAGTTAATGACTTTCCGGTTACTTGCACTTCTTCGTCAGCAGTTATAGATACGTTGCCTCCCGAACCCTGCCCAAATGTGCCTGATGATATCACTCCTCCAGAGCGTAAACTTAACCGCGCAGTTTCAATCTTGATGTTACCGCCAGATCCGGTAGATCCTCGTTGGGCCAAACTTGTTATGGAACTGCCTGCATTTCCTGTTGGTTTTCGCAACACTTCCACTGAATCATGAGCTAAGACCTCTATGGAACCAGCATTTCCGAAGCCATACGTACCAGCAGCGATCCCTACTCCATCCCGGACATTTAACCGCCCAGTTTCAATATTGATGTTGCCACCAGCTCCGGTAGCTTTTGGGTAAACTAGGCTCGATATGCCAGTGTTGAAAAACGAATCAATTTCTGGTAATCCCACTAGGTTCACTGAATCTGAAGCATTGATTTTCAATGTTCCTCCCGTTCCTGCTCCTAATGTGCTGGACTCAATCTGAGAACCACCGTCTAGCATTAGCTTCATGGCTTGTATTTGAATATTGCCACCACCATCATCACTGGCATTAACTGCTGCTGCTCCAGACAACTGGATCTCTCCAAAGGCTGAGATGCCTGAATATCCCAACGTCCAGCCTTTATCTGTAGGAATCAGGTTGACCAAACCCGCTCCAGCCACGCTGCCTAATTCAATCTGTCCCCCTGTTGTTTTAAGCGTTCCGCGTGAGAGTACTATATCACCACCCACCAAAGCTAAGGTTTGATTTGGCTGCACGCGCAGACCAGAACTAGTATCTATGAGGTCTGAAGTTTTTCTTATACCTTGGCCGTCCCCAAAAACGCGAATATTTCCAGCATTTGTCCCAAATCCTAATCCCACAGGCACGCTCACTGTCAAGAGAGGTTCTGCACTACTAAGGGGTTTAGCATCGAAGGAGATGCCATCAGCAAATTTAATATTACTGGCAGTAGTGCCGAAAAACGAGCCACCAATGTTCAGTGAAGCATTCAGCCCAAAAATAATCCCATTGGGATTAATAAGAAATACGTTGGCTATGCCGTTAGCTCGAATTAAACCATCAATATTAGATATTGAGCTACCCGTCACTCTTGTCAAAATGTTTTGGA
Source organism: Nostoc sp. PA-18-2419 (assembly GCF_005869855.1). Lineage (GTDB taxonomy): Bacteria > Cyanobacteriota > Cyanobacteriia > Cyanobacteriales > Nostocaceae > Nostoc. Next base: position 23,101 of record NZ_SZNH01000066.1, read on the forward strand.
TGTCTGGAGCATTTTTGAAGTAGACTGCGCTTCCTGTGGGTACAGAAAACTGTCCAAAGCTATGGAACAAATTGCTTCCGACTTGGGTTCCTCCCGTTATCGCACTGGTATTATTATCCTTTCGTGTGACGCTGGAGTTGACTCTTAGGGTTGCATCGGGAACAATTTGTGCCGCAATTGGCTCCCAAGGCAATAGACAAAACAAGGTGCTGCCCTTGATAAGCCAGGATAAAGCTTTTGTCATAAATCATGGTAAAAGTTTTTTGGTTGATCTCTGAATTATTTTTAGTACAGACTTGCACCCTGCACCCGAATGATTACCAGTTATATAGATTAAGAGTAGCGGTAGCGTCTTGTCAAATTGGATTGGAGGCAGAGGCTTTTCTCTAGTAGTAAAACTGTTAATATTTTCTCAAATCCGAGCGAAAGCGATCGGGAGTAAAATACGTTTGTGAATTTATCAGTGATGAACAGAAAACGTAGTGAGTCCTTTAATGAAGTTGCAGAAATCTATGATGCAGCACGCCCTAGCTATCCATCTCAATTGATTGAAGATGTAATTGAGATGGCTAATCTTCCAGATTCAGCTTCAATTTTAGATATTGGAACAGGGACAGGTAAGGGAACTGTTCCATTTGCTGAAAAGGGCTATGCTATCTGCTGTTTAGAGCCAGGTGAAAGACTGATTGCAATAGCATCTCAAAATATGCGTTTATATCCGAAGGTGACATTTGAGACAGTGACTTTAGAGGATTGGAACTTACGCCCAAAAGCCTTTGATTTAGCAATATCTGCCCAAGCCTTTCATTGGGTAAATCGTGAAAAAGGATATCCAAAAGTTGCACAAGCTTTAAAAGAAAAAGGTTATATTGCATTTTTTTGGAACTTCTCTATTTTACCAGATACTTCAATATTTCAGGCGCTCAAAGAAACGTTTCAAAAATATGTACCTACAATATCTAATACTAAACCATCCTCAGTTAAATCACTAATAAAAAAGAGAGAAAAATGGATATTAAATAGCTTTTGTTTCAAAAATCTAGTGGTCAAACAATATGCTTGGTCTATTGATTATGATGCAGAGCGATATTTAGGTCTTCTGAAAACTCAAACTGCTTATCAAGAATTTACTGAAACTGAAAAGCAGAATTTTTCTGATGCTATTATACAGATATTAAATGCTCATGGAGGATATGTTACTAAACCCTATTTATCGGTTCTTTTCTTTGCTCAAAAAATTTAAATAAGACCTTTCATTCTAAATAAAACTCAATATTAAGTGTCGGTTACAACTCATTTCAAACTCGATACGAAAAAACTACGGGTTACAACATAGATGAGATTTATATAGTCACCCCAAATGCAATATTCACTGTCAAATAATCAAGCATTAGCCCTTGTTTTACTCGTGTGTTAAAGAGGGTATTTCTAGAATAAGCTTAAATTGAATTCAGTTGTCAGAAGTTAGAAGTCAGAATTGAATTCAGGTTCCTGACTTCTGAAGTCTTTCTTGTTACAGCATATTTGAGGTTTATGAGGTACAGTAGCAGCAATTAGTAAACCAATTTTTTAGATGTTTTGGATCAACTAGTTTCAGCGCAATTTTAATTAAACCATCAACGACAGATGAACTCTTGGGAGAAAATTGTTTCAGAAAAGCTTTTAATTGTGACCACCAATGTTCAATTGGATTGAATTCAGGAGAATAAGGAGATAGATAAAGAATACTTGCTCCCACTCCTTCAATCAAAAGCTTAATCTCTTCGACTTTATGAGCAGGTAGATTATCCATTACAACGACTGCACCAAC
>NZ_SZNH01000017.1 GCF_005869855.1 Nostoc sp. PA-18-2419
TGATATTTCCCACTCACTAGCAATGTGGAAGTAAGTTCGGTATTCCCGCCAATATTGTAAGCAAACTAAAGCTTGGTCTTCCAAGCTTAACTTGTTTGGATAACCTCGTGTTTGCTTCAAATTAGCTGCATCTTTTAACACCTTAATCATTTCATCAAACGTGCGTTGTTGCACCCCAACCAAACGTTTGAACTGCCGATTCGATAACTTTTTTGTTTGCTCGTATCGCATAAGTAGATTGATTCAAGCGACAAAACCCAATATCATACCATAAAATATTTTTGCAAGAGGTCTAATGTTTTGCGTGACTTAAAAGTAATAGGCGATCGTGCAGCACATAACAGACGATATAACGCTGTCCGTGCTGACTTAGAGAAAATTCGATTAGGCGTTCGGTTAGTAGTAGACGAGTTAATTCAATTAGCAGAATTAAGGCGTTAGGTTTTTTTATCTCCCCAACCTGTTAAACTCTGCGAAGAAAAGGCGGGGAGATTTTTACATGAAATTTGAGTGGAATCCAGATAAAGCGACACTAAACTTTGAGAAACATGGTGTTTCTTTTCAGGAAGCCGCAATTGTATTTAATGACCCCCTATCTATAACTTTTCCCGATCCTGACCACTCCATTGCAGAAAGTCGCTACGTTATTATTGGCTTATCTAGTTTTGGACAACTCTTAGTTGTTGCACATACTGATAGACAGGAAAATATTAGAATTATCAGCGCCCGAAAAGCTACCCGCCAAGAGAAGAGGTTTTATGAACAAGGAAGTTGAAAACGAAATGGAAGATGAATTACGTCCTGAGTACGACTTCGCTCAAATGCAAGGGGGGGTTAGAGGTAAATATGTTGAGCGATATGGTACAAAAACCAATCTAGTACTTTTAGACCCCGATGTTGCCCAAGCTTTTCCTAATGGTGAGGCGGTGAATGAAGCATTAAGATTATTAATGCATATTGCCCAACGCCAGCAGCCCAACACTACTGTGCAACAAACAGAATAAAAGTTGTCGGCTGGAGTTAAAGTCAAGAAGCGATCGCCAATTATCACCATAGAATTACAGTTGTAAGTCACTGATCGCAAGCACCGCAGTTCTTGAGGCGCATGGTGAAAATCCAGTAAAATCAAGGTATGAAATTCGAGTGGGATGAGCAAAAGAATCAAGCAAATATTGAAAAGCATGGACTTGATTTTGCAGACGCGCCTAGAATGTTCAATCTACCACTCCGTATTTCTCTAGATGAACGTCAAAACTATGGCGAGGATCGATGGATTGGACTGGGAATACTTGATGGGCGTGTTGTAGTTGTAGTTTTTACAGAACCAGACGAGCAAACAATCCGAATTATTTCACTTCGCAAAGCTCTGCCTTATGAACGAAAACGCTATGAACAATTCCTCAAAGACGAACTGGGACAAAGTTGACTCCCTCACAGAGGATGAAATCGATACATCTGATATTCCTCCGTTAACCGAGGAGTTTTTCGATAAGTCACGGTGGTGGAAACCTGTAACACCAATGAATGTTCTTGTCCAAGTAGATCCCGACACACTGGCCTGGTTCCAATCTCAAGGTGAGGATTATGAAAAGAAAATGGCTGCGGCACTACGGATTTATGCAGAGGCTCACAAGGTGTAGTCTTAAAACTAATCTCATTAGCAGAATGTTATCTGAATAAACAAGTGCCTCGCAGTGATATTGACCGTATCAGATTTTTCTTTGTGAATTATATCAATATCAAGCTACGATGATGAGCGATCGCTTTCGTGTATAGCAGTTTTTATTTAGATGAAATACGCTTCAACCCCTCCCCACAAGCGGCTACTGTGTACACACAAGTTTTATAAAGTTGCTGCGTAACGTAACGTGAGTGAATTTTTATAAGCCGATACATTAACAGTGCAGGTCGATGCATTAACAGTGCAAATCAACAGAGTTGTATGTACACCGTAGCCACAAGTAAACAGGGGAGCGTTTGCGTAAGCAAATGTGTGACGGGGTGACGACTGTATCGCAACGAACTAGATAACCTCTATAATTCTAGATTTTCAACACACTAACAGTTAAGTCCAATATAAAATATTCGCATTTGGGAAGCGATTTAGAATTTCAGCTTCAAAAAAGCGTTTCATTGTCTTGGTTATATCAGCATCATAAACATACTTAATGCCGCCAAACTTATTGCGCTTGATACGGCGTTTTTCCTCATCCATGTCTAATTTTGATTGCGGATACCAAGTCTGTAAAACTTCTTTTGAGCCAGGTGTAAAACGATGTGAAATTAGCTCAAAAGTCAAGTCACAATTGAAATCAAGTGCTTCGCTAATTGAGTCAAACAAGCGACTGTAGTGTAGCTGCCAATCATCTATAGGCATAATCGGTGCAAAGACTAATCCTATAGGATAGCCGCCACCACCCTTGTCTGATGGTAAAGCTAACTTACGCAACGCCTTCAGCCGCGCTGCTACAGATGCTGTACCGCCTTCAAACCTTCCGGAAATAGGTGCAGCATTGACGCTCATCCGGCATTGAGTGTGACCATTGTGAGGTAAATCGAGTAAGCTATCTACCGCATCAAACTTTGATACCCAGCGTAAATTTGCATTTTTCCGAGTACCAAAATAACGGATGCATTCAGCAAGGCTACCTGTTAAATGCTCAATACTTATCGGGTCAGTGTAGCAACTAACCTCATAAGTTGTTATTTGTTCTGCTCGTTCGTAGACAGTTAAGTTTTCTAAAATTTGCGGTAAGTTAGCAAAAGTACGAATAACTGGCGGGCCTGATAAACTACCAGCCAAATAACAGTATTGGCAGTGTCCCGGACAACCCTCAGCAATGTGAAATTGCCAGTCAGCCGAAGGTGGGATCGGACTAAGCTTAAACTGGCTAGGTGGTGCAGTGACAACCGCGAGAGTACGCTTAGCAAGATTGTAAGTCTCGCGTTCATTTTCACCACGCAAGCCAGTCAGACGGTTACGCGGTAACTCTTTTATTGGTAAGTTAAGTGACTGCACGCGCTCAAAAATCTTTTGTCCCCAAGGCTCATCCAAAGCAGCAGGAGTAAACATGACCTCTTGAGGCATCCACAACCTTGTTGGTTGTGTTAGTAAGTCTGTTTTTGAAATTAGGTCTTTCATATTATTGAGCAAAATTGCTGTGCGTTATCTTTATGGCTGATATCTGCAATTAGTTCTCTACTAATTTATACAATTATTTTTTGATATATTAGGATTGTCATAACTCTATTTTAAAATCACAATTAAGAATTTCTAGCTATCAATGAGCGGATGTTACTCAAAAAAGAGTAGTTTCCCTCACCCTCTATTTGTTCCCATATTAAAATTATCTGTTTAAACAACAACTGTTTAATACTTAAGATAGAAGCTAAAAAATTAGTATGGTTTATCTTAGTCCTCAAGACATAGTTTTCTTTTTTTAACCACTACTTAACCTAAAAACAAAAATAGTTTATTATCCTTGATTTTATTTTTAATTTCTATAGAAATCTACCAAGTATTTCAAGTACATTAATTAGTAATTTGTAACCGACTGTCAAAAAAAAATTTAGCAATCAGTAATTGTTACCTACTTTCACAAAAGATGTAAACCGATGAATTATAACCACTCAAAGCACAATGGCAATTGTACTCCGCGTTTCAAAAAATGCCATCGGCGGACAGAACAAGTTGAAATCCAGGTGCAAGATGACCGCACGGGCATGGATGCAGTCACACTCAAACGCGCTCTTTTAGATAATCTCTACTACATTCAGGCGAAGGATCAAAACTGGGCGAATGCGCATGATTATTACATGGCTTTGGCGTATACTGTACGCGATCGCTTACTCCACCGTTGGCTGAAAACTGTAGAACAAACGTATTTCCACAAAGATGTCAAAATCCTCTGTTACTTATCTGCGGAGTACCTAATTGGGCCGCAGTTGGGGAAAAATTTGATGAATGTTGGACTTTATCAAGAAGCTCGTAATATTCTGCAAGAACTAGGGTTTAATCTTGATGATGTGTTGGAACAAGAAGACGAACCAGCATTAGGCAATGGTGGTTTAGGACGACTAGCAGCTTGCTTTTTAGATTCTCTTTCTAGCCTAGAAATGCCTGCGATTAGTTACGGTATTCGCTACGAATTCGGAATTTTTCAGCAAGTAATTCAAGACGGCTGGCAGGTAGAACGCCCAGACCGCTGGCTGCGATTTGGAAATCCTTGGGAAATTCCCCGTCTCGATTATATTGTAGAAGTTAAGTTCGGCGGACACACTGAGGCTTACACTGACGAACATGGACGCTATCAAGTACGCTGGATACCAGAGCGAACCGTGTTAGGCACACCCTACGATACGCCAATTTCCGGTTATAGCAGCAATACAGTGAATACACTCCGTTTGTGGAGTGCCAAAGCCAGCGAAGATTTCAACTTGCAGATTTTTAACAGTGGCGATTTTACCGACGCTGTAGCAGAAAAAGTTTTTTCCGAAAATATTACCAAAGTGCTTTATCCAAATGACCAAAACTATCAAGGTAAAGAACTACGTTTAGAACAGCAATACTTTTTTGTTTCTTGCTCGCTGCAAGATATGATTCGCAATTATCTACAGACACATGAGAATTTTGACCAATTCTCTGGAAAAGTTGCGATCCAAATCAATGACACTCACCCATCTATTGGCATTGCAGAAATGATGCGGTTGTTAGTGGATGTTCATCAATTAGATTGGGACAAAGCGTGGGATATTACCCACAATAGTTTTGGATTTACTAATCACACTCTGCTATCAGAAGCGTTGGAACGTTGGAATATTGATTTGTTTGGTCATTTGTTGCCTAGACATTTAGAAATTATTTTTGAAATTAACAGCAGGTTCTTAACACAGGTTCGTCTCAAGTATGCTGGAGATAATGAGAAAATAGCTAGACTTTCACTGATTGAGGAAGGTTCAGAGAAGAAAGTCCGGATGGCACATCTTGCTTGTGTAGGTAGTCATGCTATTAATGGTGTTGCTGAACTACATACTGAGTTGCTAAAAAACAACTTGTTTCCAGATTTTTATCAATTGTTTCCCGAAAAGTTTAGCAATAAAACTAATGGTATTACTCCCAGACGTTGGATACTACTTGCTAATCCGAAACTAGCACTGTTAATTACTAACAAGATTGGCAAAGACTGGATTAAGAATTTAGATGAACTCAAGCAATTAGAAGCTTTCATAGACAATGCAGATTTTCGCCAATCTTGGTGGCAGACTAAATATGAAAACAAGCAAGATTTGGCAGAATATATTTTGCAAACAACTGGTATTGAGATAAATATTAATTCTTTGTTTGATATTCAGGTAAAACGCTTCCATGAGTATAAACGTCAGCATTTAAATATACTGTACATTATTACTCTCTATAATCACATCAAGAAAAATCCCAACCTTGATATAGTACCACGGACTGTAATTTTTGGTGGAAAGTCAGCACCAGGTTACGCAATGGCGAAGTTAATAATTAAGCTAATTAATTCTGTTGCTGATGTTATTAATAATGACGCTAATGTAGGTGATAAGCTGAAAGTAATCTTTTTACCCAACTACAATGTTTCATTAGCACAGCGAATTTATCCTGCTGCTGACCTTTCTGAGCAAATTTCTACTGCTGGAAAGGAAGCTTCTGGTACTAGTAACATGAAGTTTGCGATTAACGGAGCGCTGACAATTGGTACACAAGACGGAGCCAATATTGAAATTCGCGATCGCGTCGGTGCAGAAAACTTTTTTCAGTTTGGATTAACTGCTCCTGAAGTTGCTCAACTGAAAGCACAAAAATACAACCCGTGGAATTATTACAACAACCATCCTGAACTTAAACAAGCAATTGACCAAATTGCTAATGGCTATTTTTCTGATGGAAATACAGACTTATTTCAGCCATTAATAGATACGCTGAAAAATCAGGATGAGTATATGTTATTTGCAGATTATCAATCTTATATCGAGTGTCAACAAAAAGTTAGTCAAGCTTATCAACAACAAGAAAATTGGATCAGAATGTCAATATTTAATGCTGCTCGCACGGGTTATTTTTCCTCAGACCGTACCATTCGTGAATATGCTCAAGATATCTGGCATCTTCAGCCAGTAACTATTAATTTAAATGATAGTCAAGAACGAAAGGCAGGCGTGAAAGTAAAAGAAACATCATTATCAATTTAGAAGTAATTAGTAAGCTATTCCATATTTAAGAAAGCATATAATACCAATTCAAAATTAAAAATGACGCTCTCTATGAGAGGCTGCGCCAACGCTAACGCCAATTTTTTGACCTGTACAATCCGCCAAAAGGATACTCAGAGGAGCTAAAGCAAGAATGTTTAAAAATTCCTCAATTAGTCCTCTGAATCCAGTCGCCGGATAAAAATTATCAATTACGAATTATGTTGACTTATCCCTGGTTTTGTATTTAAGGGACTTGCATTCCGCGTTGCACAGCCGGGCGTTGCTGTACTGTCTCTACCCAGCGTTTGAGATTTGGGTAATTGTCGAGTGTTAAATCTTGAAATTCATAAATTGCTACCCACGGATAAGTTGCAACATCTGCAATTGAATAGTTACCACAGATAAATTCATTGTCTTGCAGTTGTTTATTTAAGACACCATAAATGCGTAAAGTTTCCTTTTCATAACGCTCGATAGCATAGGGAATTTTTTCGGGTGCAAAGCGTTTAAAGTGGTTAAGTTGTCCAAACATTGGCCCGACTCCTGCCATTTGGAACATCAGCCACTCTAGAACTTGAAAACGGCTTTTTTGCTCAGTTGGTAAGAGTTTGCCTGTTTTTTCAGCTAAGTAAATTAGAATTGCACCCGATTCAAAAACTTTAATCCCAGTCTCTTGGTCAACAATGGCGGGAATTTTACTATTGGGATTGATGGCAATAAATTCAGGTGTAAATTGCTGTTGAGTAGTAATGTCAATTTTGTGGACATTGTAGGGCAATTCTACTTCTTCGAGCATCACGGAAGCTTTGCGTCCATTGGGCGTGGTGAAGGTGTAAAGATCAATCATCTGCTGCTACCTCAAAATCTTAGTAATTTCCGATGGTAGTGTAGCTTTGATTGAGAAATCAGGCTATTGGCCGATAGAGAGATCACAGTAATAATACAAGAGGGTTAATAAGTTATACCGTTTGACTTTAAAATTGATGCAAATAGGCAGCAGGGGAGCAGGGAGCAGGGGGCAGGGGGAAAGAATTAAAGACCAATCATTTGTATCAAATTATTTCGTGAAATGGTATTACTGGTAATACACATCGACAGCATTTGCTCACTGTTCCAATTGGTAGGGTGCAGCTTGTTTGGTTGTGTTGCAAAAAGTTGTAAAAGATAAAAGCTCTGTATAAATCTGAACGGTTTTATCAAGGTAAAGCATCTCGCCCGATTATATAATTCATTTTTTCTCAGATTAGGGTAAGATAACTAACCTACCAGGTAGATAAAAATGGAAAATTCAAATCGAACAATTCTCGTCACCGGGGCTGGTGGCAATGCGCTTGTGCTGCGAGCCATTCTCGGACAGGAACCACGCACACTACGGCAGTACATTGAAGAGTTGGCACGCAAAGCCTCTGCATGATGCCACACTTGTCTAAGCCGAAATCAGACTAAACAGCAATGTCAACTGCACTCGTATCTGCTTAAAAATCTACCTTAAAGATACTGCCGTATTGCATTGATAACACCTCTTAGCGATCAACCGCTATTCGCTTGTTGGGGTCTTGCTTTCTTACCCAAGTCAAGAATTTCTGCATTTGTGGCTGATTGCGGAGTTTATCTAGAGTATTAAGTTCCTTTGCCAATAACTTGTTATCAAATAAAGCATGAATTTGTCGATGGCAGGCAGAACAGATATTTATAGTCAGACCTGGGTCTTGCTTTTTGCGTTTAGTATTTTGTCGTGGAACTAAATGGTGGACAGTTAAAGAGGCTATTTCTCTTTCACATAGTTCGCAGGAAATTGCTGTTTTTGGATTCTGCATTTGTAAAACCAACTAGTATTTGACTTAGCTTTTGACGGCTCTTTCAATTAACTTCTACAAAATAGTTTGATTCTATTTAATTTTCACTCTAGCAATTTGAAAACTTGAGTGCCGATCTGGTTTTCTTGCTGACCTTGATACAATATTGCCGCTGCAAGAAACGTGCAATCTATAATTGTGGTATTAGAAACGTCAAAAGTGTCATCATGGCGATCGCCTGAGAACGATACCCACTTGTTTGAGAAGCGATCGCTAATTATATTTTGTCATTAAAAAAGCTTTATATATCAACACCCTCACCTGCGCTGTTTTTGAATACAGTTAACGCTTACCAACATACCGCGGCAATTAAAGCCGCAGTTGAATTGAATGTTTTTACTGCCATTAGTCAAGGAATTGAGTCCAGTCAATCCCTTGCACAAAAGTGTCAAACCTCTGAGCGAGATATGCGAATGTTGTGCGATTACTTGGTGATTATGGGCTTTATCACAACGGAAGCAGAAGGCTATAGGCTGACGCCTGATTCAGCGATGTTTTTGGATCGGCAAAGCAAATTTTACATGGGAGATACAGTTGAGTTTCTACTATCCCCAATGATAACTAATGGCTTTAAGGATCTGACTGCCGCCTACTGAACAGCAAGTAATAATTGCATACCAATGGATTGATGACGAGAATGATGTTAAAAATGCCTATTATAAACCATTTAGTTGCAATTGTGAGAATAAGTCAGACTTGCTACGATCGCATTAGAAACCTATAGCATCTGACTATGACAAAGCAGGACACTCCACTCACACCAGAAGCGCTCATAAAAGAAGTCTGTCGGCGAATTCGGGTAGCCCGTAGCTATTGGGATGCTCACAACAACGCTGCCTGTCGGGGTGAACGCAACCGAGCCTTAGCTCTTTACAACACTTTAAGTAAGGAACAAAAACAGCAGGTTCCGCAGGTGTTACGGGTATGGTTGCGTTATCGTAGTGAAAAGTATTTTGGCCCACACCGAACACCGCCCAAGTCAGCACGGAAATCAAAATAACTTTTACTAACCCGGCGTTGTAAGTTATCAAATTTTAGATCTGAATACGGTTTCAATTATCCATTGGGGAATTGAAAGTTTTCACAGAGCCATAAAAGATATATGTAGTATTTGTAGATTCATAATCTAAGTAGCAAAATAGTCAAAAAATAATTAAAGGTTAAATACTCAGATGAAATCTATACAAGACAAACGGGCATTAGTCACAGGTGGGAACCGAGGAATTGGGTTTGCTATTGCCCAAGGTCTACTGGCAAAAGACTATGAAGTGATTATCACTTCGCGATCGCTTGAGAACGCAAAACTTGCGGCTGAGAAACTTCAAGGAAAGGTAATTGCCATTGAATTGGATGTCACTGATGATCGCTCTATCAATCAAGCAGTAAAAACCCTGCACCATAAAATTGATCGGTTAGATATTTTAATCAATAATGCTGGCGTATATCCAGACAAAGATGTAAATATCCTCACCATTGACCGGGAGTTACTTGATTTTGCAATGAATGCTAACACGTTTGGGCCAATTCGGATGGTGCAGGCATTTTTACCCCTATTGGAAAAATCCTCGGATGCTAGAGTAGTTAACGTTTCAAGCGGATATGGAGCATTAGCAGACTTGTCTGACGATGTTCCAAGTTATTGCCTATCGAAGCTGGCATTAAATGGCGCAACGATTATGCTGGCACAAGCTTTGCACTCCAAAGGGATCGTTATTAATTCGATTTGTCCGGGGTGGGTTAAAACAGATATGGGTGGGTCATCAGCACCGCGATCGCCAGAGCAAGGAGCCGATACTGCAATCTGGTTAGCAACTGATGCTCCACGCAATATCAGCGGTAAGTTTTTGCGCGATCGCAAAGTAATTTCTTTTTAAATGGTTCGGATGATAATCCATACAAGCTAAACCCATTCCCAATCTCTGCTGCCAATTGACGGCGACCGAGTTTTTGAATATGCAACTTTAACAACCTAAGTCAAGTACAAGTCTGGCGATCGCATTAGTAGGTTTATGTATATTACAATCCAATTTGATTGCGTGAAAAAACTTAAATATATCTACTAATGTAATCAAGCTAAATTATTGCAATAAATTTTATTGTGTGTAAGCCAGAAAGCCCACACCAGAAGAGTTAAATAGCTTCTCCTCCAAAAGTTTTCTCATCCACTATTTTAATCTTGATAGGGTACTACCTTACGTGTATTTCAGGCAATCAAATATAAGTCATATAGGCTTCTATGGTACGGAGGTTCTGGTGATTAGAATGTCTTAACTAATAAGCTGATACCAGAGATTCTTTTGCCAAAAACCTTAAGAATCTTTCTTTGTAGTCATGCAGCAGCATCCAAAATAAATAAATTGATAGTTAAAATACGATTGTTCTACACTCAAACTAAATTTAGTCAAATACAGGTGTCAATGAAATCTATCCAACGTCCATCCAAACCATCATCACAACAGCCAAAATCCCCCAACCCAAGCCTAAAGCCTGAACTTGTCGCTTACCAATCACGAGAGCAACCCCCAGTTACACTTGAGCCAGATCCAACTCCGATTGATGAGCCGTCAGAAGTAGAGCAGCAAGCCCAAGCGATTCCTGTTTTTACCCCAAGCACGAACGCTACTGAAAAACCGCAATCTTTAGAGAAAGGCAAAGCCGAATCTACATACCCTGTTCTTAGAAAATCCAATTCACCGCAACAGCCTAAGCAGCAGCCCCAATTTAGACCCCGCGATGATGAAGAATTACCATCCCAGCAGTGCCAGCATATCCAATTTTTAGACTGTCACAAACCAGTAGGGCGAATTATCTTTGAATGCTATCACTGCCAACAGGGAATACTCAGCGAGTTTACTGGAAACCCAGTAATGGGAGAATACTTTGGTCGTCCTTCAGTGATTCAGGTAAAAATCAAATGCCCTAATTGTGAGCAGACAGCTATTAGATTGACAACGGGAAAGGTGCTTTCGATAACGGCGATCCCTTCACCTTGGAGGTAGTGCTGAAAAAAACCCAACCCAATGAAGGCTGTCTTTAGTGAAGTAATGTTAAAGCTTGAGGCTATAAGGGACTGATAAATAAAAAATATCCCACTGTTCACAGTCAACGCTCAACAGTCATCAGTCATCAACTTCATAGAGGATAATTTATTTCTTAGAGTTCCCTCATCTGAAATTTGATGAATTTTTGAGATTTACTCAAGCAAAACTATGCCAGTTAATTTAATTATTTTAATTGCGGCAGTGATTGTCGCTGTGTTAATCTTTCGGGCATTGCTCTCTTTATTAAAGACATTTGTGACTACTGCGATCGCAATCGTTGTCATTGTGCTTATTTTGAGGATTTTTGGCTTTAGTCCACAAGACCTGATGCACGAAATTGTTAACTTGCCTCAAATTTTTAAACATTTGGGGAGTGGGAATAAGTAATCAATAGCAGCAAATACTACTCTAAAAATAAGCTTTATTCTTCATCATCTTTATTCCCCTTTTGTTCTTCAGCTTTTGATTAACTCATCCCTTAATGCCATGTGCTTTAATAATCACTACGAGCGCTTCTGGAGTCATGAGGTAGCAAACCCCTAGAATACTGTGAATTTCGGGTGGTGTTGGGTTAAAAAAGAAACTATGAAAATCATCAAACCCATCACCAATTTCTTAGAAACTCGTGCTAGTGCCCCTGCATACGGCGGTTGGGTGCTAGTGGCAACGGCTATTTGTTTTTTTGGCGCAGGTATCAATACGATGGCTGGTTGGCTGTACGCCATTAGCGGCATTAGTTTTGCCCTTTTGGCTGTAGCAGCCATCTTACCACCGCGATCGCTCACAAATCTATCCATTACTCGCCGCCCCATTCAGCCTGTGTCAGCAGGCGATGAACTAACGGTAGAATTAGAAATCTATAACCAGACACAGCAGCCTGTAAGTTTATTGCAAATTGAGGATATATTGCCTTTCGTCTTGGGGAAACCAGTACAAAAGGCAATCGAGACAATTCCTAGCCAAGGCAGTCACCGTTGGGTGTATTCCTACCCTACCCAACGCCGGGGCGTCTATCGCTGGCATACAGTCGAACTCGGTTCTGGTGCGCCTTTGGGGTTGTTCTGGTGTCGTCGTCAGCGTGATTGTGCTGCCAGGGCGATCGTCTATCCTACAGTATTACCGTTGGCTACCTGCCCTTTAGTAGATGAAATGGGGCAAGAAGAAAGCAAAAGAAGCGATTCCCCTGGTCAACCCCAAAAGACAGCGACAACAGGACTAGTGCGATCGCTACGTCCATACCGCATCGGAGATCCCACCCGTTTGATTCACTGGCGCACTAGCGCCCGTTACGGAGAATTACGGGTGCGGGAGTTAGAAATGGTGACTGGTGGACAAGAGATAGTTATTGCCCTTGATAGTGCTAGCAATTGGCAAGAAGAAAACTTTGAACAAGCAGTAATCGCCGCAGCCTCATTGTATTTTTATGCACAGAAACAGCAATTACACGTGCAACTATGGACAGCATCTACAGGTTTAATTAAAAGTGAGCGCTTTGTTTTAGAAACCTTAGCAGCAACTACTACCTTAGAAGAAGCCAGTACAGTAGTTCCCAAAAGTCATCCCTTGATTTGGCTGACTCAAAACTCCCTAAGCCTTTCTACTCTGCCTCAAGGTAGTCGCTGGGTTTTGTGGCAGAATATTTTGTCACCAGCAGAACCAGAAGTCATCAATTGGGAACATCCTGGGATAATTTTGCAAAGCGATCGCCCACTGCAAACCCAACTGCAAAAAACAATAGGTTTATATTAATCAATACTTTCACTAAAAAACCATACCCTAGAAGGATGTGGCTATACGAAAAAAGCTTGCCTGTAAAAGCTGTAAAGCTTTTAGCCTCAGGATGTGGGCTTCTTCTTTCTAGCCCCGACTTCTAATGATTACAAGCCTGATATAAGTTTGCTCAACCGATCGCGCTTGGCATCTTCCCTTAGACGCGTCACAGCGTCGCTTGTTGATGAGAATAAATCAATCTTTTGACTTTTAAATAATGTCTGAAGATGCAACTTGTATTTTGATTAGTTTAGAAGTCAAGCTTCTGTGATTTCCTAGATTGTCTGCGATCCCAGTAGACTAGACATATCAGCCTTTGAGCAAAAGTAAAACAATACGAGTAACTAAGGTTGGGGAAATACACCCAGTAATCCCCTACTACGACTGAGGTACAATGCAAAGAAATATTTAAATTATGAGCGTCCGATCCACATGATCACATCAGAAGTTAACACAAAATCCAGCGATAAAAGCCTAGAGGCAATGCGGCATTTTTCTGAACAATACGCCAAGCGTACTGGAACATACTTCTGTTCTGAACCTTCAGTTACCGCAGTGGTGATTGAAGGATTAGCCAAACATAAAGATGAACTGGGTGCGCCTTTATGTCCGTGTCGCCACTACGAAGATAAACAAGCTGAGGTTCACGCTACATATTGGAACTGTCCGTGTGTACCCATGAGAGAACGCAAAGAGTGTCATTGCATGTTGTTCCTCACTACTGACAACGAGTTTGCTGGAGACAAACAAGAAATCTCTCTCCAAACAATTAAAGAAGTGCGAGACAGCATGGGATGAGCGAAAGCATACCCCAAGAGTTTTGGCAAGGCATAGAACAGTTCAATTCTGGTCAGTTTTATGCCTGCCATGACACTTTAGAGGCTCTGTGGATTGAAGCCAGCGAACCAGAAAAAAGCTTTTATCAAGGCATTCTGCAAATTGCTGTGGCACTTTATCATTTGGAGAATCGTAACTGGCGAGGTGCGGTAATTCTGCTGGGAGAAGGCAGCAATCGCCTGCGGCGTTACCCATCTAGTTACGGTGGTATTGATGTAGATGAGCTATTGAGTCAAAGCGTAGCATTGTTGAAGACATTGCAACAAATAGGAGCAGATAAGATTAGCGCTGGCGATCTGGGTGAAAATGAAGCTTTATCTTTGCCTAGAATTGTGCTAGTTAGCGATTAATCAAGTTTAAGTATGCGAATGAAAACAAGGAAGATAGGGAGAAAAATTACTTTCTTGTCTTTCTTGTTTTTCTTTTTTGGAAAAGATTTCAGTTGTTATTAATGCGATCAACAAGTTACAAATAGACTTTGATCCTGAGAATTCCTATGCTCACTTAATTGATGTTATTAGAAGGGTTAATAGAAACTTTATTACGAAAGCCGTGTTTTTCTCATGTCAGTAGATAGTTGTCAAAAGCTAAAAACTATTTATACCGCTATCTACCATTTTCATGATTAGCAAAACCAAAAAGGTTGTTTGTACCGCATCTGCAATTTTGGCTGCCTTTTGGCTGCAAAGTTCATCATTGGCTAGTGAAAAATTTATCAACGTTGGTGTGGATGACGATGGGAATCCGTTTTTACTGGACACTACCACAATGGGAGACAGCGAAAAAGGCTTTGGTAGTGTGATTAAGGTCTATCAACAAAGTGACAATTTGATGACTGAAGTACTGCTTCAGACTTCATGTGGCGATGACAAACTTTGGATTGTTGGAGCTAGAGTCTATTCTTCAAATGGTGTCAAGTTAAGCGAAAACAAGCAACGAGAGGAAATTTCTGCACGGGGCAGCAGTCCTGGAGCTAATGCAATTCGCTACTATTGCCAAAGTATTGGCGCTCGTGGATGGTAAATTTTTTAGTTTTCAAAATTCTGTAGATGCGATCGCTCCCCTCCACAATCGCCTACAGCCAGCCTTTCACCTCCAAGGTCATCCTGAAGGGCTACCGAGTCACTAATGACCTAGAAATTGCAAATCCCTCTCTAGCCCATGCTGAGAGGGATTTTGGGTATTGGGTATTTGGTATTGGGTTTTTTGACTGCTAGGTTAAATTACTTGCTTTCTCAACTGCTTGCTTTAACTCTTCAAAGGTAATACTACCGTCTTCATCTGAATCATACTGTGCTAGTAACTCTCGGGGGCTACTGGTACCTGTTTCTGCCGAGATGACTGCACTTAAGCCAGGACTAAAAAAAAGCTCATTAATGGAGACTTTGCCGTCTTGATCAAGATCCAATTTATTGAAAAGAGATTGAAGCTCTTGCTCGGTTGCCATAAGTTTGTATCTGAATTAATTTTTCAATTTAATATCTCATTAATATCTCAAAATTAAACAAACTTATATCCTTAGACGTAGAAACAGCTGTCACTCAGGCTGAGATCAAGTGTAGGCTATGATACTGGGTTTACAGTTGGGACAATGAAATTTAATCGGTACCGTCGAGCCAAAGTTCCTACTCAACAATAGATACAGCTAATTTTCAGTCATCGCTTAGACGATGAGTGCGATCGCTATACCTGCCCCACGAGCAAATGCTAAAGGGTAAGGGGTAAAGGTTTGAATTTACCCTTTTCTGTTTCCCCTTGAACCGAACCATATTGCTCCCTGACCTACTAAAAAAATCGCGAAGTATTAGGATTTAATATAAAGTTTTATGAAACCTTGAGGTCGGGGGTAGCGTCACTATTTCAGCGAGTAGTTATCGTGAATCACTCCAGATTGTACGTTTCGTTTCTGGATAAAGTACTTGAGATAATTAAAACACAAGCTCAAATTCTCAATCCTAAATTGCAATCATGCCCTGCTATAAATTGTCCATATCCCAGATGCGTCGTGTTGGATTAGCCTTAATGCTCCCAGTTGCCCTGTTAGGAACTTTTGCTTTCCCGAACCAACTGCAAACCGCTACTGCACAAACATCAAAAGAAAATCGCCCTCTGACTATCCGTGCTGATGTGCAAGAATATAACGCCAAAACTCAAGTAATTACAGCTCGCGGCAATGTGCAAATGTCGTATCCTGCTCGCCAGCTTCAGGCAACAGCTGCCCAAGCGCAGTACTTTAGTAAAGAACGCCGGATAGATTTTAGTGGTAATGTGTATATTTTGCAACAGGGAGGCAACAGTATTCGGGCGGAAAGGGTAACCTATTTAATTGATGAAGGGCGATTTGTCGCCTTACCCCAACCTAATACTCAGGTAGAGTCCATCTACATGGTGCAAGAATCAGATAATAATGCACAAACTGCCACACCCGCCCCAAAGACACCCCAATTCAAGCGTTCTAATTAGCATCTACTACAAAGAAAGGCTGCCTGTAGCGTGAAAATTGTTTTAGAGAATATTCACAAATCTTATAACAAGCGAGTAATTGTCAATCGTGTCAACCTTTCTGTAGCTCAGGGCGAAGTCGTTGGTTTACTAGGTCCCAATGGGGCTGGTAAAACTACGACTTTTTATATTGCTACAGGTTTAGAAAAACCCAATCAAGGAAAAGTGTGGCTAGGTAATCTAGATATTACAGGAATGCCAATGCACAAAAGGGCACGATTGGGTATTGGCTATCTAGCACAAGAAGCAAGTATTTTTCGCCAACTCTCGGTACAAGATAATATTCTATTAGTGTTAGAGCAAACTAATGTGCCACGATGGGAGTGGTCAAGGCGACTAACAACTTTACTGCGGGAGTTTCGCTTGGAAAAATTAGCTAATAGTAAAGGAATTCAACTTTCTGGTGGTGAGCGACGCCGGACTGAATTAGCTAGGTCTCTGGCTGCTGGGCGAGAAGGGCCAAAATTTTTACTTTTGGATGAACCATTTGCGGGAGTCGATCCTATAGCAGTCTCAGAAATTCAGCATATTGTGGGACAATTGCGCGATCGCGGTATGGGTATTTTAATTACAGATCATAATGTCCGCGAAACCTTGGCCACTACTGACCGTGCATACATCATGCGTGAAGGACAAATTCTCGCGTTTGGTACTGCTGACGAACTCTACCAAAACCCCCTCGTGCGGCAATATTACTTAGGCGATAGCTTTCAAGTCTAAATTAAAAATTACAATTGAATTCAGGAATCAGAATTGATGAATTGGTGAATTCAAGAGTCAGGAGTAAGAAAATTTTCTATTTAGCTTTCAGGCTGAGATACTGTACTCTATTTAATCACAAACTGCTATATTTTGTTAAAAAATTAAAATAATAACTTATTGTTCATTTTTGAGGATGAATTTATTAGTTAATATTTGAGTTATTCTGAACTAAATTTTGATACTAAATACAGTAGATATAGCTAAGTGGGGTACAGAATTTAAACTTGAAAATCAGATATGAAAACTATTTTACTCCTGACTCTTGAATTCTAAACGGCAGTCACTCTGGGGAGACACGCCAGTTCCTCCAGTTGAGGAAACCCCGACACTGCACTGCCTCCTTTGAAATTCTGCTGTATGCTTGACTTTACCAGGGTTGCTAATATTTAACTTTTAAAGTTGCTTATGATGTCAAAGAAATTTACGTCTTTCTACAGCTTGCATTCGCTGCTGCCTTTTACGATTATGGATCGTTATCTTGGCAGCGAATTGTTGCCACCGTTTTTCTTTGGTGTCGGAGCTTTTTCTTCAATTGGTGTGACTATTGATGCTGTATTCGATCTAATTAGAAAAATTGTCGAATCTGGGCTACCTGTAGACATTGCTATTCAGGTTTTTTTATTAAAGTTTCCCAACTTTATCGTTTTAGCCTTCCCCATGTCTACACTGCTGGCTACTTTGATGACCTACAGTCGTCTTTCTAGTGAGAGTGAACTAGTAGCCTTGCGTGGTTGTGGGGTGAGTGTTTATCGCATGGTGTTAACTGCTGTAATGTTAAGTCTTCTGGTTACAGCAATGACATTTATATTTAATGAACAAATTGCACCAGCCGCAAATTACCAAGCAGCAATGACTCTGGATAAAGCCCTCAAATCAGACAAGCCAACTTTTAAACAGCAAAATATTTTCTATCCTGAATATCAGGATGCTACGCAGCCCGATGGCAGTAGAAATAGGATATTGACACGCTTGTTTTACGCGGACCAATTTGATGGTAAGCGTATGACAGGCTTAACAATTATAGACCGCTCAACCAAAGGTCTGAATCAAATTGTGGTATCAGAATCCGCTCAGTGGAATGGTTCTCAAAATGTTTGGGATTTTTATAACGGCACAATTTATTTTGTGGCTGCCGATCGCTCTTATCGCAACATCGTTAGATTTGAACATCAACAATTGCAACTACCCCGGACGCCATTAATTTTGGCAGAAAAAAGCCGGGACTATGATGAAATGAATATTAGTGAAGGGTTAGCTCAACTAGAAGTAGAACGCCTCGGTGGCGATCGCCAAAAAATCCGCAAACTTGAAGTCAGGATTCAACAAAAAATCTCCTTGCCCTTTGTGTGCGTAGTTTTTGGCTTAGTCGGCGCCGCGATGGGAAGCATACCCCAGCGCACCGGCAGAGGTACTAGTTTTGGGATTAGCGTCATAGTGATTTTTTCATATTATTTAATTTTCTTTATTAGTGGGGCGATCGGACAAGCAGGTGTTCTCTCTCCCTTTATGGGAGCTTGGTTACCCAACTTTGTTTTTTTAGGAATAGGTATATTTTTATTGATGCGAGTCGCTAAGCGGTAAATATCAGGGACACGGTGACGCTCTGACGCGGGGAAATAAAACACAGAGAGTATATTTTGATAATTCTCCGCCTCAGAGCATCTCCCACTCTTTGCGTCCTCTTGTTTCCGTTTCCCACACCTCAATTACGGATGATAATTTCGACATTCTGGTGCATCTGGATTTTCCTGGCAATATTTCTCAAAAGTCACTTTAGCTGACACCATACCCTCAGCTTTCTGATGAGCTGCTTCCGCCTGGAGTTCTTCTACCTCATCCCAAGCAGCCGCACAGGCCTTAGAATAAGCACCTTGTTCAGTGCAAATAGCACGAGCCTGTTCAATTGCTTTTTGAATTCTCTCTTCTAGTAGTAGCACTTTTGGCGCTTCCACAAAGTCGCTTTTGGTCAAAATGTCGGTAATTGAGATGATACCCAACAATTTACCTTGAATCACAGGCGCTCGATGAATACCAGTGTTAGCAAATAACCGTGCTACATATTCCACACCCAAATCAGGGTTTACCACAATGCAAGGTTTACTCATAATTTCGTAAACCCGCACTTGCTTTGGATCTTTACCGTAAGCCGTTATTTTATAGACAATATCTGTTTCCGTGACAATCCCATAGGCATCATTGTCATGGCGACGATCCACAACTAGCGCACGCAATCTTTTTTGTTTCATCAGCCCCACCGCTTCAGCAACAGTTGCCGATCCACGAATGGTAACTACATTTTTGGTCATGATATCTTCAGCTTTCATCATTGCTGTAGTCTCCTGAAAAATAGTACAGTGCCGCAGGACGCCTTCAGAAGCGTATCAAGGCATTGCAGCGCACAGTTTGCTAATTAGAAGCTGAAAAAGTTGAATTTTTGCCCAGCTACAACAATAAACTTAGAGCAATTGTCAATTCGTGATGTTATCGAATGTGACCAATGCCTAAAAACTAGCTCGAATTCATACTCTTTTTTTAACGGACTTCCAGAAAATAAATTATCCAATTTCATGCCCATCAAAACGACTTTCTCTCCCCCTGCTCCCTGCTCCCCTGCCCTCAAGGCGTTCGCGTAGCGATCGCATTTTTCCACCTCATAATTCGTAATTTGTAATACTCGCCTGCGGCGAGAAGCAAGCTACGTAATTCGTAATTAAGAAAGTCTGATTTAGTTTGGGTTGTGGGGTTTGGATCTGTATGATTATTTTTGGGAAATGGTATTAGTGCTAAATTTTGGTGCTGATAAGTTTTCCAAATAATTAATATTATTACAAATTATTACGTATTTTGTCATATATTAATATTTGCAGCTCTGCTTGCAGATATCTATATTTGTTTAGCGGCGAATAGAATTCGCCAGAATATTTAAACCCATGAGTCAAATAGTCTGGATCGCAAGACATGCTAACCGCCTCGACTTCGTAAACCCCGATTGGTTTCTCACCGCCGAACGACGCTACGATCCACCTTTGTCTGATGATGGTATGATCCAAGCCCAACAGTTAGCAAAGCGTTTAAAAGGAGAGAAGATTGCTCATATTTTTGCTTCTCCCTTCTTGCGAACCGTACAAACAGCAAATGCAGTTGCACAAGTGCTCAACTTACCAATCAAACTCGAAACAGGCTTGAGTGAGTGGCTAAATCCAGTTTGGATGACAGAAGAACCCGAAAGACTCTCAACTCCAGCGTTAACAGAATTATTCAACAGAATTGACATTGCCTACACTCCGCGCATCGCTGCCAATTATCCTGAAACTCAGCAAAAAGTGCGAGAACGTTCTGGACAAACTGCTAGATGTTTAGCTACTGAATTTTTTCCAGACAATATCCTCCTAGTAGCACATGGTGCATCCGTGTTGGGGGCAGCAATGGGGTTAGTGGGAGAAATTGCCAAAACAGAAGTTAAAGCTTCTTTATGTTCTTTGGTAAAAGTGGTACGTGACGAACCAGAATGGTTATTAGAACTAAAGGGAGACACTTCCCATTTAACCCACATAGAAGAAGTGATTCGATTTGCTTAAATCCTAAATTTGGATTTGCAATCATGGCTTTCGCTACGTTGGGTGTATCCTCCAAAAAATAATTTGCGAATAAGTTCTATGACTTTATTACTTGCAGGAGATATCGGCGGTACGAAAACTATTTTGCGGTTAGTTGAAGCCTCAGACTCACAAAGCTTACATACTATTCATCAGCAAAGTTACCAAAGTAGCGATTTTCCAGATTTAGTACCGATAGTGCGGCAGTTTTTGGTTAAAGCTAACACATCAATACCACATAAAGCTTGTTTTGCGATCGCCGGCCCCATTGTCAAAAATACAGCTAAGTTGACTAATTTAGCTTGGTTTCTGGATACCGAACGTCTACAAGAAGAATTGGGTATCCCGCAAATTTCTTTGATTAACGACTTCACCGCTATTGGCTATGGCATTTTAGGTTTACAAAAACAAGACTTGCACCAGTTACAAGCTGGCAAATTGCAACCGGAAGCTCCTGTTGCGATTATTGGTGCTGGTACTGGCTTGGGGCAAGGATTTTTAATTAAGCAGGGAAACAACCATCAAATCTTTCCCTCAGAAGGGGGACACGTTGATTTTGCACCCCGAAACGAGATTGAGTTTCAATTGTTGAAATACCTGCTCAATAAACATGATATTCAACGCGTTTCTGTAGAACGCGTAGTTTCGGGAATGGGAATTGTCTCAATTTACCAATTTTTGCGCGATCGCAAATTTGCCACCGAATCACCAGACATTGCCAAAATTGTCAGAACTTGGGAACAAGAAGCCGGACAAGAAGAGAGAAGTGTCGATCCTGGTGCTGTTATTGGTAGAGCAGCAGTAGAAAAACGCGATCGCCTTTCGGAACAAACTTTGCAATTATTCATAGAGGCTTACGGTACAGAAGCCGGAAATCTCGCTCTCAAACTCCTACCTTACGGTGGCTTATACATTGCTGGTGGAATTGCACCCAAAATTCTGCCATTAATTCAAGATAGCGGTTTCTTACTCAATTTCACCCAAAAGGGTAGGATGCGCCCCCTCCTCGAAGATATACCCGTGTATATTATTCTTAACCAGCAAGTGGGGCTAATTGGTGCTGCTTTATGTGCTGCTGGGTTATAACAGCTAGCATCATCAGTGAGATTAGCATCTTAAAGGCAAAAAATATGACAATTAAAAGTCTATTGTCATTCGTCGCTGCTACCTTTATTTGTGGTAGTTCCGTTTTAGTCGAGGCGCGTCAACCCAAAGCTCCAACGGCTGTTGCTAAACCAACTGTTTCTCAACCTGCACAGCCACAATGGAAATTATTTACTGCTCCAGATGGGCGCTTTAGTGTTTTGATGCCAGGAAGACCGAATAGAAATACACAATTTCAAAAAACTTACATGGGGGAAATTAACTTAGAAATATTTGTCGCTCAACCACCAAAACAGCAAGTAGCATATGTAGTGACTTACAATGATTTTCCTTACAGTTATGGAGAAATGACCGATCCTCAAGCTGTACTTAATAATGCACGGGACATGGCTCTCAAAACGACGAAAAGTAATTTAATTAGTCAACGAGACATTCGCAGTTCAAATAATCATCCCGGCAAAGAAATTGAGTACATCAATTCTGGAGGAAAAATCACTAAAAGTAGAATGTATGTTGCTGAGGGAAGACTATATCAAGTAATGGCAATAACGACGAAAAAACAGCAAAAGACGTTAGCTAAAACTATTACAGGGTATTTAAATTCCTTCCAGATAGTTTTCAAAAAGTGAATTGAATAATTCAGGAGTTAGGAGGAGGCAGTGCAGTCTCAGGGGTTTCCCCTATGAACAACTGCTGTTGAAAATTCATTCTAAATTTTATCCAACTGGCAAATGAATAAACCGATTTAAAACCCTCACCAAATCATAACTTTGGTAGTCTATCCAAACGGCAGTAAAACGAACAATCAGCGGAGGATTCATACCCACCGCTGATTCGATTTTGACGGCTCGCGTTCCGGAATTGACTGATGAGTGTAATGTCCAGCCTATGCAGTTGTTGATAGTAACAGATCCTAATACGGCACAAGTGCGGGTTTTTAAAGTATCTATGCGGTTCGTGTCTGCTATTGAAGCGGTACGCTGGGTGAACCAGAAGACTAATTTAAACCTACACCCTTGAGAAACAATTAATATAGCAGTCCTAAATCATTTTAGATCCAGAGTTGACGATAGCGGCTTAGGGGTTGACGATAGCGGCTTAGGGGTTGACGATAGCGGCTTAGGGGTTGACGATAGCGGCTTAGGGGTTGACGATAGCGGCTTGGGGGTTGACGATAGTGGCTTGGGGGTTGACGGTAGCGGCTTGGGGGTTTA
This sequence comes from Nostoc sp. PA-18-2419, assembly GCF_005869855.1. Lineage (GTDB taxonomy): Bacteria > Cyanobacteriota > Cyanobacteriia > Cyanobacteriales > Nostocaceae > Nostoc. The sequence continues at coordinate 22,902 of NZ_SZNH01000017.1, forward strand.
TTTTTGTTTGGTGCGATCGCTTAATTATAAAAACTCATTGCCAGCAAAGCAATCTCGAAAAGAGCGATCGCTCTTGAACACCATTTTTTCAGACTAGATGCAGGGTTCGTCTTTGTTTAGTGCGATCGCTTAATTATAAAAACCCATTGCCAGCAAAGCAATCTCCGAAAAGTGCGATCGCTCTTTGATGCCATTTTTGAAGATTAGCTAGCTGTGCGATCGCTTAATTATAAAACTCATTGCAGCAAAGCAATCTCTGAGCGTTACGATCGCTCTTTGATGCCATTTTCTCAGATTAGCTCTGCGGATCGCTTAATTATAAAACTCATTGCCAGTAAAGCAATCTCGAAAAGAGCGATCGCTCTTTGATACCATTTTTTTAGATTAGATGTTGTGATAAATCGCTTGCAAAAGTTTAGGATAATGCTGAGAAATACATTTATAGCCAGTTAATCCAAAAATATTATGGCAGATTGACTGATAACTGATAACTAAAATCACTTAGATGGTTCTGGTTGTAAACCAAGCTTGGCACGAAAATCTTGATTATATTTGGCATATTCCCAATTTTTAGCAGATTTAACTTGCTCAGGAGTCAAGTTGTTGGCATTGCTGAGATTGGCATTGCTGAGATTGGCATTGCTGAGATTGGCATTACTGAGATTGGCATTGCTGAGATTGGCATTGCTGAGAGTAGCACCGACAAGCTCGGCATCGCTGAGATTGGCATCACTGAGCTTGACACCGCTTAGCTTGGCATAGCTAAGTTCAGTATTACTGAGCTCAACACCCGTAAGGTTAGCATTTTTGAAGTTAGCATTTTTGAAGTTAGCATTACTGAGGTTGGCATTGCTGAGGTCTATGTCGCTGAAATCTTTGTTAGCTAAACTTTGACCAAGTTCTACTAATTCTACTAATGCTTTAGTTCTCTTCCAATGATACTTTTGTCCTTTCACATTGTTAAAGTCTTTCCAAGAGTTGCTGATTTTAATCTCCTTCTCAACAATATTCAAATATACCGATAAACTCAGGGGAATAATCAAGAAAAATCCAACGGACTTAAAGCGATTATTCCGCTTTTGCCTGACACTTGCTTCAATAAAATCTTCAGCTTGTTTAGATAATCTCAAATGTTCAGCTTGCTTTTGGTAAAAAACCTTTGCATCTTTCAAAGGTTTTCCCTGAAATAGGTAATCCTTTGCCTTGCCTCTATCTCGCCATTCAACAGCAGCAGCTTCAATTTTCCGCTTTTGTCGCAATATATCCCGACTTTCCTCAATCCACTTGCGTAATAGTGGCCAATTGCGAATTAGCGTTTCATGGGCAACATCAACGACAGCAACTTTTCCAGGACTTAATCCTTTCTCAATTAACGTACTAGTAACAACTAATTTTTCATCAGCTAACTGTTGAATTACTCTATTAATCAAAATTTCTGGATGCTGTGAAGTGACTAAATCCCGTTGCAAAACCTGTCTGCGCGTGTCTTCTGTTCCTTCTCCCAACTGCGTCAATTCTAAAAAAATCCGCTTTGTTGCTTGCTGTTCCTCAGGTGATAATGACTTATAAACTTCTGTAGCGCGTATTTGCAGTGTTCCTCTGACTCTACCCAATCGGCTATAGGCAATAAGAGTTAACTTTTCCTGAGTTCTTTGCTGCCATAGTTGTGTCAGTGTGTACTGCAACAATGGTAAACTCCCCAGTGAGTTCTCTACATCTGCGATCATTTCAAAAACTAATTCAGGTTCTATTTCTAGATTCACCTGTTGGGCAGGTTTGGTAATTGCTGTTTTTAATTCCTCTCGATTCATCGGTGTTACTGTTACTAAATGCTTTTGAATTTTATTAGCTAGTCCCCCATACTCTTGTTCCAGACATTTGCCAAAGAAATCAGCCCGCATTGTAATTATTAGACACAGTTTATTATCATCACGCTGCAAAGCACCTAGCACACATTCAAAAAACTGCTGTCGTTTTGTAATGTCTTGACATTGAGTAAAAGCTTCTTCAAACTGGTCTACCACTAACACCACGCGCTGAGTTTTACTAGCAATAATCAACTGTCCTAAACCAACTGCACCTCTAGCGATTAATTCTTCAGCTTTTGCTAATTGTGAGGCGCGTTCAATATCTGATAAATCCGATTCTACAAATGCCAATGCTAAATTTTGTAAGGGATTAATCCCTGGGCGAAATATTTTCAAATGCCAAGTATCGCTACCTGATAACCTACGTCCTAGCTTTAATTGATAAAGTAAACCTGCTCTGATAACACTAGATTTGCCACTTCCTGATGCTCCCAGCACCGCGAGGAAGTTACCCGATCGCACTTTTTCTAAAAATTCATCAGTTAACGCTGTTCTGCCATAAAATAATTTGGCATCTGCTTCTGTGCAATCGAAATAAGACAATCCTTTGTAAGGACAAATAGCTGATATTTCTACTGTGGAATTCACAGGAGAAGAATTCCATTTCCGGGTGAGATTAATTGCTTCACCAGAGTTAGCAAAAATGGGACGCTGGGGAAAGGGATGATATTGTTGATTGAGTAAGTCTACTAAAGTGTAGTTACTCACCCAACGGTCTTGTTTTGGTTCCAAACCTTGAAGCAGTGCAGCAGTGAGAACGCTGTGTTGGCTGTTAATCTCTTCAAAAGCAACTTCAAAATCACGAGAAGCCGCAATAAAACACCTATCTCTGCCTTTACCCCGATCACCTGGATCTGCCTCTGCAAAATTTAGCACCTCTCCGCTATAGCAGCAATCCAAAATCACAATTTGTTGTCTAACTTCACTTTCTTGCAGCAGTCGCCGCAGCCATTGTAGAGATAATCCCCAATTACCCGCATCGGGGTTGACTTCACTCGTTGCTAAAAAGCCTTCTTGAATTCCGACATTTTTCCGCAACCCATGACCAGAAAAATACAGCAGCGCCGTATCTGGCGGTTTACCATCTGGTTTAAACAATTGGACGATCGCTTTTTCTAACTGAGTTAAATTAACTTTAGTTTGCTTACCAATGCGAATTGTCTGGTTTTCCTTATCTTTGACTGCTGGTAGCCGCGTTACTTGAAATTCGCCGTACTGTTGTAAAATTTGAGCGATCGCTTCACCATCCGCATCTGGTGCGTTAAGACTCTTTAAGCGGTCATACGTATTAATTCCCACCACCAAAGCGTCTCGACTCATATTAGTAAGCTATATGATAGTTTAGTCGCATTATTTCCAGCTTCTACAAGAAATTTACCGCATTTTCCGTAAAAATGTGTAGGGTAGCACAGCTGTGCTACCCTACCCGCAATTCTTTTAGACGAGATTTATTCCATGACTCAACTCACACCTATCTATTTAGAAGATGGCACGATTATTTACATTGAAGCCACAGATAGTATAGATGCACCACCAGTTAACATTGAAGTTTCTCCACAGGGAGAAGAAGAAGCACTAATTGATAAAGGATGGGATGCTGATGCTGCACAAAAACAAATAGTGCAAAATTTCCAAGCAATTGAAGGTACAATTCGGGCTTACACTGTTTATTCACTCAATGCTTTTAAGAAAATCCCTGTTGCTAATATTGATAAAGTAACTCTAGAATTTGGCATCAAAGTTGGCGGTGAAGCAGGCATACCTTACATAACTAAAGGTACGGCTGAAAGTAATCTTAAGATAACAGTAGAGTGTTCATTTCCTGAGCAACCGGAAAAGAAAACTCAGCAATCATGAGTGAGAATATTGAGGCAGCCAAAATTTATATTATCATTGCGGCTATTAATGAAGCCGGGAATATTAAAGAAACAATTGCTACTAGTCAAGTTTCAAAGCCTCTCTTTGTTGTGGGGAGAGATTTGGAGAGGGGTTTATAGTATACTTTACGACTTTTCAAACATGCTTTAAAACTTATCGAAAGTCACAGTCGCCGTTACCATTTATATCACGCAAATTGTCCCCAAAGCGTTAAAAGCCGTCATAGCAGACTGTAGTCTATTTAACTGCTTGCGAGAAATTATCGATTGCTAAAACGTTTATACAGGAAAGCTTCAATAGTATCTGTCAATTATCAAACGGACAAAACAATTCAAAGGCTGTATTTCTTGTTARACAAGCATAAAAATAAAAGGCTCAGCCATTTAAATTTATCAGGGTTTTGAATTTTGAATTCCCTTAAAAGCCAGTTGACTTTACTATTTTCAATTCTTAAATGAGGTTTCGCCAATGACCAATTCAGAATTCGAGAGAGTCACTGTTCGCCCAATGGATGAGTATAATCAAAAGTTAGTATCTTATGTCCATCCGCCAAATTGGGTTAATCCTCAACCCGCTAAGGTTTACGACTTGGTAGTAATTGGTGCTGGGACGGCGGGATTAGCGGTGGCGGCGGGTGCAGTCGGTCTGGATTTGGGTTTAAAAGTGGCGTTAATTGAAAAGCATCTCATGGGTGGAGATAGCTTAAATGTTGGTTGCGTACCATCTAAAACTATGATTCGCTCTACTCGCGTAGTTGGTGAAATCTGGAATGCTAAAGACTTGGGAGTTAATATTCCCCAACATAATATTGATGTTGATTTTCCCACAGTCATGGCCAGAGTGCGGCGGGTAAGAGCTGATATCAGCCATCATCACTCAGCAGAACGATTTGAAAATTTGGGGGTTGATGTTTTCTTGGGTAGCGGTCGATTTGCAAGTAAAAATACCGTGGAAGTTGACGGTAAAACTCTTTACTTTAAAAAGGCTGTAATTGCAACTGGAGCCAGAGCCGCACAACCCACGATTCCAGGACTTGAACAAGCAGGTTACCTCACCAATGAAACGGTTTTTTCTTTAATTCAACGGCCAGAACGTTTGGCGGTGATTGGTGGCGGCCCTGTTGGTTGCGAATTGGCGCAGGCTTTGCGGCGCTTGGGTTCTGAGGTGGTACTTTTTCAGAGCGGTTCTCAGATCCTCAGTAAAGAAGATGCTGAAGCTGCTAAAATTCTGCAAAAGGTTTTAATTAGTGAAGGAATCCGCTTGGTGTTGAATTCCAAGTTGGAAGAAGTGGTAACAGTTACCGAAGGTAAACGGCTTTACTTTTCCTCCAATAGTTACCGAGATTCTGTGACAGTAGATGAGATTTTAGTTGCTACCGGGCGTGTGCCGAATGTCGAAGGTCTGAATTTAGAAGCAGCAGGTGTGGAATACGATCAGCGCCAAGGTGTGAAGGTGAATGATTACCTGCAAACAACTAATTCCAAAATCTATGCAGTTGGTGATATCTGCATGAAGTGGAAGTTTACTCATGCTGCTGATGCGGGAGCGCAGATTGCGCTTAAAAATAGCTTATTTTCTCCGTTTGGCTTCGGACGTACCAAACTCAGTAGCTTGGTAATGCCTTGGGTAACTTATACCGACCCGGAAATTGCCCACGTAGGAATGTACGAACACGAGGCACAGAAGTTAGGCATTGAAGTGACAACGATCGCCATTCCTTTTAGTAGTGTAGACCGAGCGATCGCTGATGGTGAAGAGTTAGGATTTCTCAAAATCCACCACAAAAAAGGTGCCGATGAAATTATCGGTGCAACCATTGTCGCCCGTCATGCAGGTGAAATAATCTCACAACTGACTACAGCAATTGTGAATAAAATCGGTTTGAGTAAGTTAAGTACTGTGATTCATCCTTATCCTACTCAAGCCGAAGCAATAAAAAAAGCAGCTGATGCCTATCGTCGTACACTCCTGACATCAACTACTAAAAAATTGTTAAGGTTTGTAACAATGTTATCTTGAATTGGGTATTGGGGATTGGGAAAGAATTATTTTAATCGTTCCCCAGTCCCCACTGATTTTAAACAGGTTTCCAGCTATCAATCTCACCTGATATCAAGTCTACGTAGTACAACTTGCCATCATCTCCAGCTCTTACATCCACAGGCACTCCTAAATTAGAAGCAAACCGTGTAACTGAAGTAACTTTGTTCTGACTGTCCAATTTTAAAGCATCGATAGTTCCCTGACTGGGATCGAAGATGAACAAAGCATTGTTAAAACTACCACCCGTATAAAAAGTACCTACACCGGTGGAAGTGGAACCGATTGAATGATCGTGGGCGTAAATTGGTGCTGTAACGGTTGTGCCACTTGCGTAGAACTTCTTCGCTGCATCAAGATTAGCATAGGCGCTTTGCTTGATGTTAACGAGATTACCATTTGCATCAACACCACCTTCATAGTATGGCCAGCCAAAGTTTTTACCTGGTCCACCAGTATCCACCTCTTCCCATTTGTACCAGCCCGTGTCACCGATAACAGGAATATTAGTTCGTTGATCTATGGTAAAGCGGAAGGGGTTACGCAGACCTAAGTTATAGACTTTGGAACGATTGCTGTTAAGGTCTTTGTTGTAAATGCTATTGTCGTTAACGTTGTAAAAAGGATTACTTGATAAACCCTGACCAGTAATAGCGTTAATGTGCAAGATTTTACCAGATAGATTATCGATATCCTGGACGCGTTGGGCTCGAGGGTCTGCTCGGTTGTAAGAAGTACCATCACCAAGGCTAACAAACAGTGTACCATCGTTACCAAAGCGTACACTACCACCAGTGTGAGTTGCACTATCAGTGGCCAGAAAATCCTGGACGTTTGTGATGTTGTTGTTTTTGACAGCGTTTATATATTCTTGGGCGTTAGCAAATAATTTGCCAGTGGTTTTGTTTACAATACCTGATGGTGCAGCGTTATTGGTATCATCGCTAGCATCAACTAGTGTGCTGTCTTCGTCTGGGTGACTAATGTACTGCCAAGTGCTATTTTTGCCTAGTAATATAAATTCACTGTTAGCGATCGCAGTTTTGTAACCAGTGTTGGGGTCGGCTGTGTATCTAACTAACCGTACTGCGCGGTTACCTCGCTGATCGGGATTGTCTAAGGTGCTATTGGCATTATTCTTGTCACTTTTTGGATTCGTTTCTGGTGGATCGTAAGTAAACAACAGATAAACATAGTTGTTACCAGTCGGACTCTTACCAAAATCTGGATGTACGGCCATGCCTAGCAAACCGCGATCGGATACATTATTTACTTCTCCAGAAATATCAATAAATGGCTTTGATTCTAAGACGTTTGTAGCGGTGTTGAACACTTTCACCACCCCATTTTTCTGGGCGATGAACATCAGCTTATCGTCGGCTGACCAGTCAAACTCTATAGGCCCATCCAACCCAGAAACCACAGTCTTTTTCTGAAAGTTACCTGTGTCATTATCAATAATAGTCACACTTGTCTGATTAATCGGCAGCGACACCCCAACTGCATTACTAAACTTCAAATTAAACTTTTCATCCGCTTCTGTGACGTTATCATCTATAATCTTAATAGAAATGCTCTTACTGGTTTCTCCGGCTGCAAAGCTCAAGGTTCCAGCTTTAGCCACATAGTCAGATCCAGCTTTAGCAGTTCCATCCACAGTTGTATAGTCTACACTAGCGGCTCCCGAAGCATTACCGCGTGTAACTGTAACTGTTGCAGTACCATCGTTCTCATTAACTGCTGGCTGAGTGAAATTGAGACCTTGACTATCATTATCTATAATTGTGATTGCCAGAGTTCTATCCAATCCTAGTGTTGCACCCTCAGGCTGATCGATAGCGATACTAAAAGTTTCATTTGATTCAGCTAACGAATCGTCAATAATCCGAATTGCTACCTGTTTACTACTTTCTCCTGGAGCAAAGGTGAGTGTCCCGCCCATTTCCTCACCACCATTCCCGTAGTCATCGCCTGGTGTTGCAGTATTAGCTAAGGTAGCATACTTAATTGAAGAAGTACCACTTAAATCACCGCTTCTCAGTACAGTAACGGTCACACTACCATCACCTTCGTTCACACTAGTGGGAGATTGCTTCAAAGTGATAGTAGTTGGGCTAGTCACGGCTGAGGAATACAGTTGAGACTGAGGAATAATTTCCTTGATCTGAGAAGCGCTTGACCAAGATAGTCGAGAGACAGCAGAGTAGGTATTGTCGAAGTACTCTAGTTTAATATCGTACTTTTGACCTGCAACCAAATTGATTGAGCCACTATATTCTGTGTTCGATTGATTGACAAAGTGGTCAATCAACAGTTGGTTATTCACCCAGAGTCGCACACCATCATCACTACTGGTGTAGAAGTTGTAAKTCTCGCTGTACTTAGCTTGTACYTGACCTGTCCAACGCACTGAGAAGGTRTCTGGTTCGATGGTGGAAGGAACTGGAGAACCACTACCCCAACCAAAGTCCACTGTCGCATCTGTGCGAGTTACTTTCAAGTTGGTGAAGTCAGCRTTGTCGTAGTATTGTCCTTGCAGTCCGTTGCCATTACCAGCAGGTGGATTAGTGGGTGTAACCTGACTATAAAGYTGAGACTGAGGAATAATTTCCTTKGTCTGAGAGGTGCTTGACCAAGAYARTCGKGAAACAGCAGAGTAGGTATTGTCGAAGTACTCCAGTTTAATATCGTACTTTTGACCTGCAACCAGATTGATTGAGCCACTGTATTCTGTGTTCGATTGATTGACAAAGTGGTCAATCAGCAGTTGRTTATTYACCCACAGTCGCACRCCATCATCACTAYTGGTGTAGAAGTTGTAATTCTCGCTGTACTTAGCTTCTACTTGACCTGTCCAACGCACTGAGAAGGTATCTGGTTCGATGGAAGGATCTGGAGAACTATCACCCCAACCAAAGTCAACTTTTGCATCTGTGCGAGTTACCTTCAAGTTGGTGAAGTCAGCGTTGTCGTAGTACTCTGCTTTGAGTCCATCTCCCTGAGAAAGCACGCTGCTAGCTCGAGCCAATATACTTGGTTGCGCCTGATCTAGGGCTGCTAGAGTTGATTGACCACCAGTTACTGGACTTGTAGATGTTGACGAGAGTTGATTGAGATTTTGATTCTGTAAATCATTCATTGAAATATATGCCTTACAAGAGAGCTAAAACTAATGCCACGATCAATTGCTTGATGGGTAGTTTTAAATTGAATTTTTGGAAAGAAAATCTGTGACGTTTCTAATCTAATTTATTTATTAATACTATATTAATGAACGCTGATACACATTTTTCTATCTATTATTTCGCCCATTTAGTTTACTACTTTGCTGCCTATTTATATCAATGTAAGAATAAAATAATATGGCTTGACATATTATTTTATATCTCGACTAATAGCAGAATTAATTTAGGGCATGTTAACTCTAATCAAGCTTTGTTTTGTATCTGTAAATTTCAAAGTTTGTGAGATGTGTAATTCAGTTGGTTCAATTTGATATTTAACAAATATAAATCACCATTTGAAAACTTAATAACTTATCTGATGTCTAACAACTGCTTAAAATATGTATATACGTAAGTAGCGTTTAATTCCTCACTTTATGTACTTAAGTGTACCTCTTTAATTAATCAATTAAACATTTCACACTATATCACCGTGTTATGTCTATCTATTTGGTGCAACTTTGTTTAAATATTTACATTCAATATAAATTTTTAAAGGTATATGAAAGTTTTGATGATTTCTAAATAAAAATTACCGACATACAGAATAATCTCATGTTTTTTTCTTTCTATATCGTGATTATATAAAAATCTTATAAAGAAAACTTTGCATATTTAAAGATTTTAAAAAGTGGTATTTATTACTTACTTTATTTTGATTATCAATTTAAAACTTTGTTACAATAATTAGTATAAATARAGTATTTACTTAATAATATTGTTATCATTTGTAACTAATTAATAAAAGTTTTCAAAAATTTTAAATTAATTAAACTTGGAAAAATCACAAGTTTGACGTTGTATAACCCCACTTTCCCCTAGACTAATGGCAGCAACCTTATTCAAACTAGGCTGAGGAAAGTGAACTTTGACTGAAACAAACAATTTAAACTCTACCCTCCAAAACCTCTCACGCAGGCAATTGCGGGATTTAGTGAGGACTCAGCTGCAAATGCTGTTAGAGGCAGGGGACTTGCAGGGAGTAAAAGCTATTCTTGTACCTGTGCAGCCAGCTGATATTGCGGAGGCAATTGAAGGTTTACCAGAAGTAATGCACGCTTTGGCTTTTCGCTTGCTTTCTAAGGATGAAGCGATTGAGGTTTATCGGTAAATCAATATTTTCAAACAAATTTATTAAAAGTTGCTCGCAAGCGGGTTTTATGGTTGTGTAATTCGCGGGATGAACACCGATGAAATTTGCTCGGTTGGCTCGTTGCAGGTAACTCGGCAAGAAGCGATCGCAGGTGCTGTACTAGGCGTTTTAATTTACTTTAATTTCGCACGATTCGTTTTAAAGTTATAATCATTAGTCATTTGTTATTTGCAAAGTCCAAATGACTAATGACAAAGGACAAATCATCAACTTTTACAATTCAGATGCCGTATCTGGAGCAACAATTTCGCCAGTACCTAATTCTAGGAGCGAATCTTGGTCAGTAATTAGTTCGCTAAGCTCCTTTACTTGTAAATTCATTTCCTCGCAAGCTTGTCTGAGTTCTTGTGAAAATTTGTTGAGATCTTCACCATAGCCACATTGATAAGCAGCAGTTTCGATTCCTTGCTTGGCATTTGCTCTAGCACAATCTACTAGTTCTCTGCCATGCAATGGTGTAGGAGATGCCATAGACGTAATTGTTATTTATTGAATGTTTGCTGTTAGACAGATTATCTATATTTCAATATTTAGTCATCTTCCAAATGGAGGAATATTAAGGTATAATTATCAGATATGAATTAAAACTTAACAGTTAAAAATTAAGACTTAGCAGCTAAGAGCTAATAACTATAAATTTATAACTCATAACTCCAAAACTATCAACTATTAACTCCTAACTCCTGACTTCCGATTTTTTAATTTAGCCGTTGACAACATCTTTGCCATTAACATGTAACACTTGACCCGAAACCTAAGAAGCGTCATCTGATGCTAAATATACACAGCTGGGTGCAACTTCTTTTGGTTGTCCGGGTCGTTCTAATTGATCATATATCGCACTGGCAGTTTCCAGATGATTAAATGTCCAGATAAATAATGGCTATAGCGCTAATAATCTTTTTATCAAGGGCGATAAATCTGATTTTTGCACTAATTATGCACGGTTACTTATTTTATGTTAATTGTTCTATGATGTCCTCTATCTTCACGGTAGGGATTTTACTTTTTTTTGCAGACAATTCTATTTCACTACTCTAATTCTGCCTCTAATTCTTTGAATTTTTTGTACTGCCTATCTTTATGCTGCCAGTATTTATTTACTGTTTCTTTAGCTGCAACTGCACTTCCATATTCTGTTCCACCTTCGCGAATTAACCTTTCTCTGACTTTTTTTCGCAAGTCAGAGATGATTTTACCATTAATTTTGCGGGTTTTAGCCCAATCTAAAATAGTTTCTGGATAAGAACTAATACCAATATATTTACCTTCAATAATTTCTGGAAGACTATAACCTTTTAGTTCGCCAATCCAATAATAAATAAATTTCAGGTCTGGGTCTTTTTCTGGAATGTTTTTGTTTGGGTTGTAAATCCGAAAAGTATCACTTAAAGGATTAGTAACACCTGATTGCATCTGCCACTGCCAATTATCAATTGCTAAATCTCCATCTACTAAATAGTTCATGTAGTGTCTAGCACCATGATGCCAAGAAATACCACAATTGATAGTTAAAAATGTGGCACACATCGCCCTGGTGCGAAAATTCATCCAACCCATAGTTTTTAGTTGTCGCATACTGGCATCTATTAGAGGAAAGCCTGTTAATCCCTCTTGCCAACCATGAAATAGTTCTTGCTTTTCTGGTGGTAAATCTAGAGGTGTATACCATTGATCAAATTCTGGATAGCGATTTTTGTAAGCTATTTCTGGGTAAAAATAAAGGCGCTGTGTAAAACTATCGTGCCAGCGTAGACGGTCGCGAAAAGCTTTTAATGAAAATTCTGCCTTCGGCTGATTTATAAGCTCTGCGGCTCGTGCTTTAGTACGTTGGTAAACAATACGAGTTGAAATTGTACCAAAAGTTAGATATGGTGATAAATGCGATGTTGCACCTTGCTGTGCTAGCCAAGGGCGTGAAAGTTTCCAATGATAACCATTGAATCTACTTTTAATAAATGAATTTAATGTAGCTTCTGCCTGGGTTTCTCCACCACTAAAATATATTTGTTCTGTTTGCCAAAAAGCTCGATATTTCTGTTTAAGTTCAGTCAAGGTAATTTGAGGTACATTTAATGAAAGTAATACAGGATTAATTTTAGTAGGAGTTGGGTAAATAGATTGTCTTTGATATGTGTAATACTCGTTAAACCACTGCTCACGATTATCTTGGGATTGTAAAAAGTTATTGAGTCCGAGATGATATTCAAGATTTAATGCTTGATAAAAATTAATTATAGTTGTATCTCGATTAATACCATACTCAACTTGTACATCACGATTAAAAAAAAGCTTTGGTTTATATCCCTGCTGTATTAATTGTTTGGTTAACTCTTGTAGTATTTCTACAGAATTACCTTCAAAAAATATTAATTTGCTACCTAATTGCTGAAGGTTATTATCTAAATTCTCTAAAGACTCAAATAAAAACCGCACCCGTGCTTTACCTACATCAACCCACTGATAAAACCAAGGGTCGATGATAAAGAACGGTAAAACTGCGGCATTATTGGCAGATGATAAGGCGACAATTTCGTTGTCTGCCAAACGTAGGTCTCGGCGAAACCACAGAAGGTGCATAGCTTGATTTTCTCTATCTTTATAATACAATTGTACTAACTAATTGGAATAATGGAACTAGAACCATGACCTATGCCTACAGTATGGATGATGGAGTGCAGGTAGCCAATCAGGCGGCTACTGACATTGAGGCGTGGTTATGGGGAAAGCCAGAAACCATCAGCGTCAACAATGTTGAAAATGACCCCAACTACCAATACAGAGATATTGACCTGATTTGGACAACGCAAACGGATAAAATTTTGATTGAAATTAAAGGCGATAGGTGGAACAAAACTCGTAACTTGTTTTTTGAAACTCATAGCAACCTAGAAAAGGGAACTCCTGGCTGCTTCATGTACACTGAGGCAGATTGGCTATTTTATTACTTTGTGAATACTCGTCAACTCTACAAGCTACCGATGCCAAAAACGCGAGAGTGGTTTCAGATCACGATGAAGCGGTTTCGAGAGCGTGCCACAACAACACCAGCGGGGATTAGTTATTATACAACTATGGGGCGACTTGTGCCGATTACGACAGTAATGATGGAAGTACCAGGGATTAAGATGGAGCAGCTGTAGGGATGCGATCGCTCCTATTGTGAGAGGAAAACGGGAAAGCGATCGCACATTCACGTAGACATCGCATACAAAAAAGCCCAGTCATCTTATAACTGGGCTTTTAGCTGTCTCAATCAATTATTGGAGGTTGAATAGTCTGATCATCAGCCATTAGGCAGTAGGTTGTTCCAGATTAACTTTGACAACTTTGTTCTTTTCTTGCTCAGTTTTTGGCAATGTTAAATTCAAAATGCCGTCTTTATAATCTGCGGTGACATTAGTATTTTGAATTCTAGTTTTCAGAGGAATTACACGTTGGAATTTTCCATAGTAGAATTCGCTCTTGGTAGTGCCCTTGTTTTCTGTTTTAGTTTCAGACTTGCGCTCACCACTAATGTGAACAGCATCTTCGGTGACTTGGATATCCAAGTCTTTAGCATCTAGTCCTGGCAGTTCTAGCTTGAGATGAATCGTATCATCAGTTTCTTGTAGTTCAGCAGCCGGAACTTTGATTAAGTCTTTTTCAAACCGTGCAGATGGTACTCTGGTATCTCCAAGTAAGCCGTTGATGTGACGTTCTAAAGCGTTCAATTCTTGCCAGGGGTTGTAACGAACTAACATATTAATTTATCCTTCGTATCAGTAGTAGTTTGCTCAAGAACTTAGGATTTAATTCCTTGCTTTGATTACCATCTTATGAAAAACTAATAAGATTGTCCGTTCGGTTGTTTCACCTAATAATTGATGATTACCGCCAAATTTATTTGGCAGATTATTAGGTGTAGAAAACTGTAATATTATTGGTTCGGTAAACCCTATAAATATTAAGAATACAGTAATATAAAGGTTTTCACTTCGTTGCAATAGAGTCAGAACTTTCGAAAATTAATTTTGAATTGGTAAGCTGTTCCATATTTAACTTGCATATTTTGGATTGTTGCTTAATTGCTCAATTCCTGTCCCCATATCCTGATCTCCCCATCACCCTTACAACAGTTTTCATGTATTTAGACTACACTCTTGTATTTCTCTGTGCGCCTCTGCGCCTTTGCGTGAGATAAAAAAGATGTGGTTCATTTACCTGAAAATAGCTGTAAGATGCAAACTAGATGTTTTACAGCCTATTAGTTGTGTTCTAGCAGGTTGACAATCTTCCTCACTAACTCCTCTGGTTCTAATGGCTTGGTAATATGAGCTTGAAACCCAGCATTTAGGGCTTTTTGTTGGTCAAGATCTCCGCCATAACCGGTAAGTGCGATCGCCGGAATCGTTCCTCCCTGATTCGGTGGGCGCAAACGAATCTGCTCCATCAGCATATAGCCATCCATATCAGCCATACCTATATCACTCACAATTACATCAGGAATGAAACTATCAAGTACTTGCAATGCTTCTAGCCCAGATGCTACGGCTGTCACTTTTGCGCCATTTAGTTCTAATAAAAATGCTTCAAACCTGCTTGAAAACCGATCATCATCCACGAGCAAAATTTGCAGGTTGCTTAAAGGAGTCTGGGCGCTTGATGTTTTAGGGTTGGTTCGCTCAAGTACAATTGGTGCTGATTGGTTCAAGATCGGTATTTTAACTGTAAAGGTTGCGCCCTGATTTTCACCCAAGCTTTCTGCCTTGACTGTGCCACCGTGCAGTTCTACAATTTGGCGGACGATCGCCAGCCCCAAACCCAACCCTCCAAATCTGCGTGTCGTCGAGCTATCTTCTTGCCGAAAATAATCAAACACATGTGATAGAAATTCCGGTTGAATGCCAATGCCTGTATCGATCACCCGAATTTGAGCCTGCCCTACAATTTGCCTTAATTCAATGATTACTTGTCCGTCATCTGGTGTAAATTTGACAGCATTGGTCAGCAAGTTCCACACCACTTGCTGCAAGCGGGCAGCATCACCAGAGATAGGTGCAGTCGGCTGAAGATCAATCTGTAAGTTAATATTCTTTGCTTCTGCTGTTAAACGCACTGTTTCCAGGGCAGCAGAAATAACAGAAATTAAACTAAGGGGAGTTACCTTTACGGACAGCTTGCCCTGCATGATCCGCGAAACGTCGAGTAAGTCTTCAATTAATTGTGATTGCAGTCTCGCATTACGTTCGATCGTTACTAGTGCTTCACGTTGACGGGCGGCATTGAGCTTGCCTTTTTGCAACAGTTGTGTCCAGCCTAAGATGGGGTTAAGGGGCGATCGCAACTCATGAGACAGCACCGCTAAGAACTCGTCTTTAATCTGGTTGGCTCGTTGCAACTCTTCTGCGTGTTGCTGAATCGATACAATTAGGTTGGCTCGGTCGAGAGCGATCGCTATCTGCTCAGACATCAATTGCAGCAAATCGATTTCTTCTGAGGTAAAGCGAGTGCGGGTGCGGCTACCAAACGAGATGGTTCCTAATAAGCGTTCTTGGACAATTAACGGTTGACTGACATAAGCGGTGCCACTCTGGTTGCGGACAGTTTGGGCACGAGGATCAGTGGTAATTTCAGCGCGGTTGAGAACGATTTGCTGTCGTTGTTGGGCTGCAAAGCCACAGACGCATTCACCAAACTCAATCCATTCGAGCGCCTCAGCCACCTCTTGAGCCACGCCCTCATAGTTTTTCAAATGCAAGATGGGGCGGTTGTCTTTTGACTCGACGATGTAGTTGTAGTAAAAGTCTAACCCTAGCTGGGGTGCGAGTTTGCTGAATAAATTATCTATCAGCGTCATCGGTTGCTCGACCTCCAGGAGATCGGTGGTGATGTCATAGAGCAACCGAAAGCGTTCATCAGCTTGCCGCTGTGAAGTGACATCACGCATGATTTTAATAAATCCTTGCACGTTGTCGGCTTCATCGCGTAAGGGCATCACAAAGCCACTACCCCAAAAGCGGCTACCGTCTTTTCGGATATGCCAGCACTCATTTTCTGCCTGTCCTTGAGTTTGGGCGATCTGGAATTCCCAGCCAACGCGGTCTTTTAAATTGTCTTCAAGGGAATAAAGACTGTGACTGTCACAGCCAATTATTTCTGCTTCTGAATACTTGAACAATTCTTCAGCACCAGCACTCCAACTGGTGATCGCAGCGTTGAGGTCAACGGTTAAAATGGCATATTCTTTTGCACTTGCCATCATTAACCGAAAACGAGCTTCACTTTGTTTAAGGGCAATTTCGATTTTTTTGCGATCAGTAATGTCGTAGGACATTGCCAGTACAGCATCAACTTCACCGCGATCGTTGCGTAAGGGTGTGCCATGAGAGATATAGTAGCGATCATGGCTGTAGTGTTCTGAGGTAAATGATTCGCCATTGAGAGCTTGACGGTAGTAAGGTTCGTAGCTGTCTGCCAGGGCGGGTTCGAGGGCTTGCCAGAGTGTTTTGCCGACAAAGTTTTCAGTAGTCATGCCGACCCACTCCAGCGCTTCGCCTTCTGCCAGYAGGTAGCGCAAATCTCGATCCACAATGAACACAGCGCCATGAGGCAGGTTTGCCGCGACTTGACGCAGGCGGGCTTCGCTTTGGCGCAGTGCTGTTTCGGCAAGTTGGCGATCGCGCTTTTCTTGGGCTTCTCGCAGCGCTCGTTGGACACAAGGAACCAACCGCCGTAAGTTGCGCTTTAGCACATAGTCGGTGGCTCCCAGTTTCAGCGCTTCAATCGCCAATTCTTCGCCCATACTGCCAGAGACGAAAATAAACGGCGTCTCAGGACAAAGCTTCTGGGCAATTTCCAAGGCGGAAATGCCATCAAAACCAGGCAAAGCATAGTCTGCCAAAATCAAATCGAACGTGTTTGTTTCTAATGCCTTGACAAACTCAGCACGAGTTTCTATCCGAAGCAATTCACAATCAGTGCTGCCATCAGTCAGGGTGACATATATCACCTCTGCGTCAAGTGGATTGTCTTCAAGCAAAAGAAACCGCAGTACTGTCATAATTGCACCTCATGTTTCGGGAGCGAAAAGTAGAACGTCGCGCCCTGGTCGATTGCGCCTTCTGCCCAGATGCGTCCCTCATGTCGATGAATGATCCGCCGTACAGTGGCAAGCCCGACTCCCGTGCCAGGGAACTGTTCGTGAGGATGCAGCCGTTGAAACATACTAAATAGTCGATCATGATATTTCATGTCGAACCCTGCACCATTATCTTTGACAAAGATAATCACTTCTTGCTCCTGCTCAATACTACCAATTGTGATGGCAGCTTCGGTGTTATTGCTGCTGTACTTGACGGCATTCGACAGCAAATTTTGCAGTACTAGCTGCAACAGTATCGGGTCAGCCTCTACCGTTGCTAATGGCTCGATTTCCCAGCGGAGCGATCGCCCGATTAGTTCTGGCTGCAATTGTGCTAGTACCTGTTGCACCAATTGACTGATATTAACAGTAGTCAAATGCATTTCTGTCTGCCCTAGGCGGGAAAACTCCAGCAGGTCGTCTACCATTTTTTCTGCCTGAAGAGCTGATTGCGTGATAATGTTGAGAGTCTGCAAACTGGATGCATCGACGAGGGTTGGATTGAGCTTGCCTTGCAACCGTTCGGCAAAGCTGCTGATGTAGCGTAGCGGCGTTCGCAAGTCGTGGGATACTGAGGAAGAAAACGCCTCCAGTTCTTGGTTGATGGCTTCTAATTGAGCCGTGCGCGCTTTCACTTGTTGCTCCAAGCGAAGGTTGAGTGTTTGTACCGCCTGCATTACCTGTTCGCGGTAGATAGCTTCGCGTCGCATCTGTGCTAATTGGAGGTTGGCATTAACTCGTGCTAACAGTTCTCGTGCCGAGAAGGGTTTAATTAAGTAGTCATCTGCGCCAGTTTCTAAACCCTCCACCCGTGATTCTTCGCCAGCACGAGCAGAAAGCAAAATAATCGGGATTGTCTGGGTATTTGGTAAAGCCCGTAGCGATCGCAGCAACTCAAATCCATCCATTCTCGGCATCATCACATCTGCTAACACCAAGTCATAGATGGCACTTCCACCACGCCGGATCGCCCTCAGTGCGGCTAACCCATCATTTACAGTTTCTACCTCGTAGTATTGGTTTAACAACCGCTTGAGATAGCCGCGCATATCGGCGTTGTCATCCACTAGGAGAATACGCGCTCTCTTGGAGGCTGGAGCGTCACAAGAGGCAGGGGAGCAGGGAGCAGGGAGCAAGGGGGAAGACTGGGAGGGAGCTTGAATCTCAGAGCTTTGTGCCTGAACCTCAGAGCTTTGAATTTGAAATTCTGTGCTTTCTTCAAGAGCAGTTCCCCCTGCCCCCTGCCCCCTGCCCCCTGCTTCTTCAGGTAGCCAATGTAAGGCTTCTTCAACAAAAGCATTTGCAGTTACAGCCGTCGACGGCAGTGTCGAGGTAACCTCAATTTGGTCGGCAGGTAGATGGGCGATTCCGGTGGGGATGGTGACGGTGAAGGTTGTGCCTTGGTCTACTGCGCTCGTAACCGCGATCGCGCCGCCGTGCTGCTTGACAAGTTCCTGCACCAGAGACAAGCCAATGCCTGAGCCTTCATAGCTGCGCCCCTTGCCGCCTTTAACTTGATAGAACCTTTCAAAGACGCGAGGCAGTTCTGAAGCGGAAATACCTACACCCGTGTCGCTGACCATTAATTCAACTGTGTTTGCTTTGAATTTGAGCGAGACAGAAATCATCCCCTCGAAGGTAAATTTTAAGGCATTGGAGAGTAGATTCAACACAATCTTTTCCCACATTTCTTGATCGACGTAAATGCGATCGGGCAGAGGAGGACAATCGATAACTAACTGCAAATTGGCATTCTCAATCGCGGAGCGGAAAACACTTGCCAGTTCCGCCGTGTAGATGGATAAGTCGGTGGGTTCGTAGTTTGCCTTCAGGCGATCGGCTTCGATGCGGGAGAAGTCGAGCAGGATATTGACCAGTTTCAGCAAACGCAAGCTGTAGCGGTGGGCGAGTTCTAGCCGTTCCCGTTGTGAAGAAGTTAGGGGATTTACCGAATCGCTCAAGGCATCTTGCACCGGAGCGAGTATCAACGTTAGCGGCGTGCGGAATTCGTGAGAAACGTTGCTGAAGAAGAGAGTTTTGGCGCGATCAAGTTGTGCCAGTGCCTCTGCGCGTTGGCGTTCTTGTTCGTGGGCAGCTTGTTCTCGAATCCGTTGCAGTTCCGATTCGCGCAATTCTACTTCGGTGCGGGCGCGTTCGATGGTCGCCCAGGTTCGTTCGGCTACATCCTGCAACAGCGTGATTTCGCTTTCAGACCACTCGCGGAGTGAGGTATCCGCCACCAGCAAGACCGCGATCAGCCGCCCGTTCTTGACGAGTGGCACGCCCAGAACGGACTGCATACCGATTGAGGTGTAGCGTTCGACAACGCGCTGGTTGAATAGCGGATAAGCTGAGAAGTCCGGGACGTTGAACACGCTTCCCGCGTGCAGGTAATCGGTGAATTCGGGAACGTCCGAGAGGTCATGAACGCCGACCATCGAAGGCAAGCCTTCCTTGACGGCATCTCGCAGAATTGTAGCAACCGTGCCAGTCTGATCGAACTCGTTATAGTAGCACCACCCAACGTCGAAGTGTTCGCAAAGCAGACGGGTTGCCACGCCCTGGATCTCTGCCGGATCGGTGAGCGATCGCAGTGCATCCGACAACTTGACCCGGAACGCATCCATTTCAGCCACATGGCGCAACTGTGCTTCTGCACGTTTGCGAGCAGTGATGTCATCAAAGACCACAGCGACTTGGCGGCTGCCTTCACCTCCGACTCGTGAGGCATAGACATTGAACCAGTGGTCTGTGCCCTGGACATAATTTTCAAATCGCATAGGTTCACCCGTCCGGGCAATTTCAGCGAGAGTTTCAACCCAAAAGGGTTCGAGGTTGAGAATCACCTCATGCACAGTTTTGCCGACTGTATCAGGCAGTCCTGTTTGCTGCTCGAAGACGCGGTTCGTTTCGAGATACCGTAAATCAACGGGTTCGCCGCTCTCGTTAAGAATGATTTCCAGGAGCGAAAAGCCTTCGTCAATCGAATCGAACAGTGATCGATATTTGGCTTCAGACTCGCACAAGGCTGATAAAGCTTGTTTTTGTTCGGTGATGTCGCTCGCCGTACCGAACCATTTGACGATTTCGCCCGTTTCGTTGATCAGCGGAATGGCGCGTGAGAATGTCCAACCCACTGTGCCGTCCAGCCGAATGACGCGGTGTTCCAATTCAAAATTGCTGCGGGTTGCGATCGCTCGGTTTATTGCCGCCCAAACTTGCGGCTTGTCGCTTTCAAGAATGTATGCTTCTGTCCAATCGCGACGCGGATTTTCAGTTGTGGTGATAAACTCTTTGCCTTTAAGGAAATACATCTTGCGCCAATCTGCGCTCATTTCATAAATGATGTCCGAAGCCGCACTGACAAAAGTGCGGAATTTTTCTTCAGATTCGCGCAACGCAACTTCTGCGCTTTTGCACTCGATGGTATCTTTGTCAAGTTCCTGCGCTTGTTGCAATGCCCGTTGTACTGATGGCACTAACCGCCCTAAGCGTTGCTTCAATACATAATCTGTCGCGCCCTGTTTGATAGCTTCAATCGCCAATTCTTCGCCCAAACTGCCAGAGATGAAAATAAACGGCACCTCAGGACACAGGCGACGGGCGATCATTAATGCCGCAATCCCATCAAAATTAGACAAGGCATAGTCTGCCAAGATCAAGTCGATTTCGTCGGTTTCCAGTGTTCTAATAAAATCAGCGCGAGTCTCTACTCGCAGTAGTTCACAGTCAATTTTGCCCTCTCTGAGCGTGGCTTGCACGACTTGTGCATCAGGAAGATTAGCTTCGAGTAAGAGAAACTCAAGTGCTGACATAATTTTCTTCCTGCTGTTTTAGTACTGCCTTGGGTATATATAGCGATTCTTATTTACATGAGGTACACAAGTAGGGGCTGTTCTGTGCCTATACGTGTCAACTTAAGTTTAAACCCTTACCCGATAGATATTTTACCCCACCCCAACCCGACGGTGTACATACAAGAACCGTCCGAAAATTCAATTCCCGTAAAGATAGTATATAAAATATAAAATTTAATTTTTATAAATTCTAATATTTACTATATATAGCTTTTGCGGATTGTATAGAAGTAATAAATCGTGTTGACGCTCAAAATTTGAAAATCATACTTTTTGTCTCTAAACTACCATCAACTATCTCAAACCCTGATTGCTACGTTGAGCGAAGACATATAAGTACCCTTTAAAACCCTGTAAATTTTGAAGCAGTGTCATGTGTGCAAAGGGATTCGGCAATCTTATAACCCAAAAAAGACAAGCTAAGGCAGTAAGCTATTGCCACCAAGGCAGTCCAGAAGCCGTAATTAAAAGCATTTCCCTCTGGTGTTGCTTGAATAAGAAAAATGGTAGAGTTAAGAGCTAAACGATCGCCAAAAATATAAATTAAGATATGGCTGACCAAAAAGATAAAGCTCAAGAAAAAAACCGCCTTGAGCAGCTTCAAGAAGAACAAGGCAACACGGATTCTAAACACTCAGGCGGTGCTGGCGCTTCTGGCGGCAATTCCGGCGCAGGCAAATCTGGCACATCAAAAATTTCTGCCACTGGTACACCTGATGATATTGAAAAAATCGATCAGGAGTAAAGCTGGCTTTGATGAGTCAAGGTTTAACTGCGTCGGCTCTGATTAGTAACTTAATTCAACAATGGTGGATTGAATACTTTATTATTCAGTCCACTGCAACGCCATCGTCACAAGGCGCACCCGAAAGTTAAGCAATGTTCAACACGGTGCAATATTTGTCATACTTAGGGAGCGATCGCTTTTTGCTCAAGAGTTATAAATAAAGCGATCGCTGTGGCTAAATCCTTAATCTTTGCGTCTCCATGCTGAACTATAATTCATCCCAAACCACGGGAAAGGAATAATCTGAAAACGCAGAGTTAACTTGATTTTCACTACTGCGGGTTTCTTCATCCAAAACTTTAACGACTTTGTTATAAATATCTTGTGCTTGTTGAGGGGAATCACCGATGCTGGTTAATCCCAACTTGCCAAACTGCGAAAGACAACCCATAAGATGAAATACTGTGCCTGTTTCAGTACCGCTGTCAAAGTGCAGTCTGTGGTGAGCGATGATATCCATCAAATCATTTGGCAATAATCCCCGATAGCGGTCTTTTTGCAGGTTGTCAGTAGCAACGTAGTATTTGGGACGACCTTGCTGGCTGTAAAATAAGCCTGTGGAAAGATCGTAGCGACCGTTTGTTAATAATTTCAAGGTCATGAATGGATGAGTTGTGCCGCCTTTACGCAGGTTAATTTCGATCGCCTGAATATCCCACTCTCCATTACCCCTGTCAACGTTGATAAAATCTACGCCAAATCGTTCTAAAGCACCTTTCTCGGCTAGCTTTCTGCCAACTTGGAGTCCCAATTGCTGTAATTGCAAACGATAACTTTCATCAGCAGGAAAGCGACAACCAAGATAAATCTGACCGTCTGGGCCTCCAAGAATTTGGTCGTGAGTTGAAAGGATTTCCACTTCCCCACCAGGCGTAATCCGTCCTTGAACGCTAGGCGATCGCTTGATTTCTCCGTCCACAAATGCTTCTACAATTGCGCCTAATTCTGGAATTTTTGCCGAAAAACTCTCCCAATTTTCTTGTTTGGCTTGAAAGCGCATTGTTGAAAAGCGATCGCTAATTACTGCTACCCTTTGAGCGTGAGTACTTTCACTAAGTGCGACATTCTCAATTGGTTTTAAATCTAGTAATGCATTTCCTTCTCCAGAAATACCTTCATTCAGTTTTACTACTAGTTTTCGTAACCTCGGTTGGTGGCGTTCCCACAAATCACTAGCGGCTTCTGCTAAATCGCTGTGATGCCAAACTTTTTCGCTACCATCTGGATGGGGTACTTCACTTTCCTTAAAAATTTGCCGACTACCACTTTTTGTCCCCCAAATCTGTAAATCTGGTGCAGCAGCATACAGTGGTACACCCAGTTTTACAGATAATTCCCCTTCATAAGTCGATGAATTGTAGCATATCATGAATGATTTATCTAGCCTCAAAGCTTGACGAATCCGTTCTAGTAAGCGAGGACGTTCTAAAATCTTTTGACTCAGAGGCTTGAGGGAAGAATCGTAAGTAGAAAGTAGCAGCAAGCGATTGCGAGCATGAGAAAAGGGAATTCCTGGTAAAAGTTGCAAATAATAATCAATGATACTGGGATGCAGTGGTATTGATGTAACATAAATCAGTCTAGTACGCGGATTCCGCAAGCGAATCAAGGAAAACAGCAATCTTTCTTCATAATGTTCGCAGCCTTCTATTTTTCGGAGTTCGCCCTGGTCAATGCTCAGGGAAGGAACAATTAAAATATCTGCTTCACCATTATCAAATAGCTCGATGGTTTTCCAGCGATCGCGCAGAGTAGATTGCAGATGGCGAAACTTTTCAACCTGCTCTAATTCAGAAATATCCAGTGTTGCCATAATCCCTACCTGTCGCGATCCAAAAACTGCTCTAGTCCTCTGGTACATTCAAAGTCACTTTTTTGACAAGTTACTCCTTTGAAAAAATTAATTAATATTAATTTTTTTATTCAAAAGTTGAGTAGCTTGAATTGGTTTAAGCAAACCAGAGAAACTTGGCGAAAAGTGGTAAAAGGTTCTGAGAAAATACCAGTCTAAATTAATATTAACGGAAATATACGAATCATATTTGATTTATGAAAAAGTGTACGATATAATACGGAGAGAGCTATCTGTGTAACAGCGAACAAGAAGAAACCAGCATTTACAAGCAGCGATACCTTCTCTACGAGACGCTTAGTGTAGCTTGGTTCTCCGTTTGGGCTTTAATTCCAACATTCTCTCATTTAAAGTGGATGTTTGAGTGGTTTATCTGAAATACTACCTTTGATTTTATGTCTCTCCAGATGTACGGAGTTTTTTCACAAATCAAATACTAGTCCTATATAAGATTCTTAATTAGGTTTAACTTCCCCACTAGTTTGGTGTAGTTGACAGACTTGAAATTAATAACTAAAAGCCGATTGATGGTAGATTTTGATGCGACCTAACACCACAGGATACGCTTTTTTACTGTTCGCCGATTTAATTAGCCATTGGAATTAGGCAAGTTCATCATTAGAAGTAATAGCAATTCATCCTGATGAGTATTAAGAATTGGTTCTGTTGATAGAAGGAATGTCAATATTGGGATTGTTATTCTATATTTATCAACTGAAGAACGTTTATCAAGTAAAAACAATGAATCTTCTTGCTTGGATTGTTTTAGGTCTAATTGCTGGTGCTATTGCCAAAGCTGTTTACCCCGGTCATCAAGGCGGCGGAATTCTCGGAACAATCTTATTAGGAATTATCGGTGCTTTTGTCGGTGGTAGTTTGGGTGTATTTTTCAGCACAGGAACCTTCACGCTAGCTGCTCCTACCCTCAGTATCCCTGGTATTGCAGTAGCGGTTCTAGGTGCAATTGTTGCCGTTTTCTTATGGAACTTGTTAACTCGTCGCAGTACAATATAATAAATTTAATTAAAATTAATTGTAAAAATCAGGGAATTCATTTCACTATGTTTTCTCCCTGAACTAAAAATAAAGTAGCGCTTACTTGTAATTTAGTAAGCGCTATTATTATTTGAAAAAGTAAATTGTGTTAGAATGTCATATCTAGCGATCGCCCCAAACAATAACTACAGGCTTACTCTAAACAGCTATTAATACAAAGTCACTAAGATACTTTTGGTTGCTGCCAAAGGATGAGTTTCAGTTGAGAACAGTAGCAAGCCCCATTACTAATTTCTCCTTCATGGTCAGCTAACCAATCATAAATTTTTGCAGCTTTTGCTAATGCTATCCTTTCTGAACGATAAAGCCGAGGAGTAGGGCAGTAGGCTTGGCCGTTAATATGTATAGCTGTAATCACCCAATAGTCGCTGTCTTCACCCTCTGGTATAACTTCCAAAAATCCGCTATTGTAAGGCTCGATTATTCCTATATTCATCTACAACCATCACACTTTAAACTCAGACCACAACAAGGCTAATATCAGCCAATTGTTGCAACCCAAGCTGGAATCGTCAGGGAATACAGTAGTAACCCCTGCTAACAATTTTGTATTCGTGGTCAATAGAAATCTGAATTATTGGTCACTTTTTGGCTTGATTTGAGATTAAGAGAGGAAAACAAAGGGCGATGCCTGTGGCGGTAAACTACGCACTGCACTTACATCTTGATTTACCTCATTCTACTTCTGTAACTAATTTAGGGTCAGCTGGCAAGCACCCTTTTCAAACTGATAACTTAATTTTCGATCCTTTTAAATAAGGGTGAGATTGGTTATGTGCAAGATTTGAAGCAATGCCAGCCATCTTGAAAACATGCTTTTAATTTTGAGAACATTATTACCACTTTGCCACTTCTTGCCGCAACTCTCCCATATCTAAATAATCGTTAATAAAAGCCTTCCGTAAAAGTGGATGAGGAATAAATTTATCATACTTTTGAATTTCTGGTGCTTCTGAACTACTAACTAAATCTTCTGTGCTAATTCTTTGCTCGCATAAAGAAGCAATTTCGCGAGAAAGATTATTAAATTTATCCTTGCCTAATTTAATTATTAAATAATAAGGACTTACACCACCAATACTTGTAATTTCTAATGATTCTCGACAGAAAGAATTAAGTAATCTTTCCAAAGTGCGATAACCGACAGTACCCAACCAAGGAAAAATGCAACATTTGCCTTTTTCTAATTGTAAAATATTCTGCTTCTCTAATCCCACTTGCTGCACTAATTGACGAACTGTCTGTAAACGTTGCATAGCATTATTTTGTAAATAGCTATACTCAATATCCTCAAATAAAACTTGCTGCATTCGTTGCAAAACTTTTGTATGAATAGTACCACCGCCACCACGCCAATAAATAGTAGCTATACCCTCAGCTTGTTTCACAACAATAGTTCTTTTTTTAAAGTCAACTTCTACAACTTCCCAAGTTCTTCCAGCTAAAGCAAATTGATTACCAACAGGAATCGGCGCTGCAATACTACCAATTTCAATTGTCCCATACTTAACGGTATATTCTTGTTGCTCAGCAAACACAGCATAAAACTGAAATTTTCTCACTACCTTTTCTCCTGCCAAACCCAGGATTAATTTACCTTGTTCAGTATGTTGAATATGACCAATATCAATTAAATAATGTAGTAATAGTTTAAAATCTTCTTGGGAAATCACAGCAAAGGGCGGTAAACTAAAAATTTCTTTAGCTAAAACATTAGGTGAAATTTCTCCACTTGCTGTTAAAATACTCATTGTCTGATGATAAAGTAAACTTAAAGGATATTTAATCGGTTTKATTGGTTCAATCCACTTTTGTTCTAAATAAAGTTGAATAATAGCGATGGACTGCAAAAGTTGCCAAGGTATTTGCTCAGGTAAAGAAGCTTCCGATAATGGCTGTTTTTCAGTGCAAATAAAGCGCATATCAGCAGCTTCACCTCTTCTACCACTGCGTCCTAGACGCTGTAAAAAGCTAGCTACAGACAATGGTGATTCTAACTGAATCACTCGCTCTAAATGACCGATATCTATGCCTAATTCCAGGGTCAGAGTCGCAGCGGTCACAGCCGGATTGTTGGGTTCACGCATGGCATTTTCCGCTGCTTGCCGCAAACTCGCAGATATACTCCCGTGATGCACATGATATATATCTGCTAGTCCTTGTTCTCTAGCAATTTTTCGCAAAGATGCAATTATAGATTCAGTGCGCGTGCGATTATTTGCAAATATTAGACATTTGCGAGATTTGCTGAGGTTGAAAATATATTCTTCATCAGGTGTCGCCTCTGATTCATAAACTTCATCACTAATATAAAAATGTTCAATGGCTAGTTTGATTTGGCGTTTTATCCCATCTATTTGAGGAGTAACTACTGATTTATCAGTTCCAGAACGCAACCACTCTTCAGCTATGGAATAATCACCGAGAGTCGCTGATAAACCAATACGGCGCGGTTGTTTTTGGGTGAATTTGGCTAAACGTTGTAATTGGCAAATAATTTGACAACCGCGTTCTGAACCCATAAATGCATGAATTTCATCGATAATCACAAACTTTAAATCACCAAATAAGCGAAGTAAGTCGTTATTTTTATTAATTAATAAACTTTCTAAAGATTCTGGAGTAATTTGTAGGATGCCTTGAGGATTTTTTAAAAGCTTGTTTTTGCGAGTTGGAGAAACATCACCGTGCCAATGCCAAACTGGAATATCTGCTTCTTTGAGTAAGTCGTTGAGACGCTCAAATTGGTCATTAATTAATGCTTTAATGGGACTAATATATAATGCACCTATAGTAGTAGCAGGGTAAGTGTGTAATAAAGTTAAAACTGGGAGAAAGGCTGCTTCTGTTTTACCCGCAGCAGTTGCAGCAGCAACTAGCAAGTGAGCATCGGTGTCAAATATCACTTGGCAAGCAGCAATTTGCACTGGTCGTAATTCAGTCCACTGGTGATGATAAATATATTCTTGAATAAAAGGTGCGAGTCGGTTAAAAGCGTTGTTCATGTTTTTTATCTCACGCAGAGGCGCAGAGGCGCAGAGAAGAGAACGCAAAGAAATTTATTGGTCATACACAAAGGACAAATGTCAAATAATATTTTCATCCTATGGACTCAAGGCTGATTGAGCATTTGTCGGTCAAACTGAAATTATAGAAGTAAGTATATAATGAGGCAAAATTCATGAGTAAGCATAAGGAACTGTTACGTGTCATCCTTGCTATATCGATTATTGTGGTTGGAGTGACACACTTTCTGACTCCAGAACCGTATGTGAAAATTATGCCACCACAACTTCCTTACCCTTTAGGATTAGTTTATCTGAGTGGTTTTTATGAAATTTTGGGTGGTATTGGGTTATTAGTCCCGCCTGTAAGTCAAGCTGCTGCTTGGGGACTTATTGCTCTTTTTATTGCGGTTTTCCCTGCCAATATTAATATGGCGGTTAATCATATTAAGCTAGAACATATACCAGATTCACCTTGGGTACAGGTAGTCAGACTTCCTTTTCAAGCAGTTTTAATTGCTTGGGCTTGGTGGTACACGAAACCTTCTGATTGGGAAAAACAAGCTTCTCTAATTCCTAAGTCACTCATTCCTAAAGAATTAGAATTAAAATGAAGTGTTTTTTTACTTAATTAACACTTTTGTTTATTTAGGTAATTTATCAGAACATGCGCGTTGCAACTTTGTTTGGCATAACACTTACTTTAGCAATTGGTATTGGGGAAGTTGCTGTTCCAGTGACTCAAGCAGTGCAACTCAGAGATGGTATAGTCTATTTTGTCCAACCACCGAAACTGGTTGAGGCGGTAACTATTTACAAAGATGTAAATTTTCCGGGCGGGACTTACTATTTTACTATTAATGTGCCGGAAAATGCTGGAGAATCTCTTGGGAAGGTAGCGATCGCTCAACATGAAGGATCAGAGAATATCCGGTACCATCTTGATGATACCCGTGCATTTGTGGGAACACGCGATCACAAAGGAGCAAAATTAACACTAGGCCCAGTCACCAGAGAACGCAAAACACGCACCATTACTGTGAATTTTGACCCACCTGTGACTCCAGGACAAACGGTTACAATTGCCCTCCGCCCTGTAAGTAACCCCAGTTTTTCTGGTGTTTACTTATTTGGTGTTACAGCATTTCCAGTTGGTGAGAAATCCCACGGTCAATTTCTTGGATTTGGGCGGTTTCAGTTCCAAAGCAGCAGATTTTGGTAGTTCCCATCGATAACATTACTTTAATTCAATGGAACATGAAAAGATTATTAATCACTGGAGTCAGTGGTTTCTTAGGATGGCATCTTTGCCAGCTTGCAAAACAAGAATGGGAAATTTATGGTACTTATTTATCCCATCCTATAGAGATTCCTGGTGTTAAAATATTAAAAGTTAATTTAACAGACTTTCAAGAATTGTACCGTATATTTAGTACTATCAAACCAGCAGCAGTTATTCATACAGCTGCACACTCACAACCGAACTTTTGTCAAACTCACCCTGAAGAATCCCACGCAATTAATGTCACAGCATCGTCCAATATTGCTGGACTTTGCGCGGATAATTCTATTCCTTGTGTTTTTACTTCAACCGATTTGGTTTTCGATGGTTTAAATGCTCCTTATTACGAAACTGATTCTGTCTGCCCTGTAAACATTTATGGCGAGCAAAAAGCTTTAGCTGAAGCAGGTATGCTAGAGCGATATCCCATGACCACAGTATGCCGAATGCCTTTAATGTTTGGTGCAGCAACAGCCACAGCAAAAAGTTTTATTCAACCATTTATTCAAACTTTAAAAGACGGAAAAGAACTAAATTTATTTATTGATGAATTTCGCAGCCCAGTAAGTGGAACAACTGCGGCAAAAGGATTATTATTAGCGTTAGAAAAAGTTAGCGGAATTATTCACTTGGGTGGAAAAGAGCGGATGTCACGCTATGATTTTGGTCGGTTATTAGCTGAGGTATTTCAACTACCACTTACTGGAATCAAAGCCTGCCGACAACAAGATGTGAAAATGCCAGCACCCAGACCAGCCGATGTTTCTTTAGATAGTTCTAAAGCATTTGCATTGGGGTATCAGCCTTTATCTCTTAAAGAAGAATTAGAAGAGTTAAGAGTTAGGAGTTTTAATTCCTAACTCTATCACTTACTACTTAATAAGCATCCATTGGCAGACAAGAGCAAACAAAATTCCTGTCACCAAAGGCTGCATCAATACGACCAACAGCAGGCCAGAATTTATATTCGCGAGTCCAGGGGGCAGGGTAGGCAGCTTGTTCGCGAGAATAAGGATGATGCCATTCTCCACTAATCAAACTTTCAGCAGTATGAGGTGCGTTCTTCAAAAGATTATCTTGGACATCCACCTTGCCTGATTCGATTTCGGCAATTTCTTGACGAATAGCAATCAACGCATCACAGAAACGATCTAATTCTTGTTTTGATTCGCTTTCTGTTGGTTCCACCATGATTGTACCCCCCACAGGCCAGGAGACAGTCGGCGCGTGGAAGCCATAATCCATCAAACGCTTAGCAACATCATCGATTTCGATCGCCGCAGATTTTTTGAGCGATCGCAAATCTAAAATACATTCATGGGCAACTAAACCATTTTTCCCTTGATATAAAACTGGATAGTAAGATTCAAGTCTCTTGGCGATGTAGTTAGCATTGAGAATTGCCACTTTCGTTGCTTGGGTTAAACCAGCTGTACCCATCATCGCAATGTACATCCAAGAAATCACTAAAATACTCGCACTACCCCAAGGTGCAGCCGCCACCGCACCAAGATGAGATTTCCCAGCTGACTTGTCGATAGTGACAACAGGATGTCCGGGTAAAAACGGTACAAGATGAGAAGCAACGCCAATAGGCCCCATACCAGGGCCGCCACCCCCGTGAGGAATACAGAAAGTTTTGTGCAAGTTTAAGTGACAGACATCCGCACCAATATCCCCAGGACGGCAAATTCCTACTTGGGCATTCATATTTGCCCCATCCATGTAAACTTGTCCACCGTGGGCATGAACAACTGCACAGATTTCCTGAATTGCCTCCTCAAAAACACCATGAGTCGAGGGATATGTCACCATTAAGGCGGCGAGTTCTAGCTTATGTTTTTCTGCCTTCGCTTTTAAGTCATCAACATCAATGTTACCTTGGGAATCACAGGCAACTGCTACTACCTTCATGCCACACATTACCGCACTTGCTGGGTTTGTCCCATGCGCTGAGGTAGGAATCAAACAGACGTTGCGGTGTCCTTCTTTGCGACTTTCGTGATATTGACGAATTACTAAAAGTCCAGCGTATTCACCTTGAGAACCCGCATTTGGTTGTAGAGAAATTCCCGCAAAACCAGTAATTTCAGCTAACCATGCTTCAAGTTGCCCAAATAGGATTTGATAACCTTGAGTTTGCGACGCTGGGGCAAAAGGATGAATCTTGCTAAATTCTTCCCAAGATACTGGAATCATCT
Source organism: Nostoc sp. PA-18-2419 (assembly GCF_005869855.1). Classification (GTDB taxonomy): domain Bacteria; phylum Cyanobacteriota; class Cyanobacteriia; order Cyanobacteriales; family Nostocaceae; genus Nostoc. The sequence goes on from NZ_SZNH01000017.1 coordinate 54,228, forward strand.
CAGCAGTTGCATTCAACTTCATTGTGCAAGAACCCAAGGGAATCATCGATGTAGTTAGCGATAAATCTTTGGTTTCTAGCTTGTGGAGATAGCGCAATAACTCTGTTTCTGAATGATAACGGTTAAAAACTTGATGAGTCAGATAGGTACTTTGGCGGCTGAAGGGTTTCTCTTTTAAGCGCGATTGTTGGATTATCCAATCCATCTCCTGGATATTCAAAACAAATGGCAGCTCATCTAGCTCATCTGTACCTGCAAAAATCCGGCATATATCTTTAACATCTTCAAATGTAGTTGTTTCGTCCAACGAAATACCTACAGTAGAATTATCAAAAATACGCAAGTTAATTTGATAGGCTTGAGCAGTTTCTAGAATTTCTTGCAGGGGTTTGGTTCCCAACTCTACCCGCAGTGTATCAAAGAATAATTTGGAACTGATGTTATAACCTAGTCGCTGTAACCACTCTGCCAAAATTGAAGTTTTCTCATGTATCCTTTCGGCAATCTTCTTCAGTCCCTCTGGGCCATGATAAACGGCGTACATACTCGCCATCACCGCCAGTAACACCTGTGCAGTGCAGATATTACTAGTAGCTTTTTCGCGGCGGATATGTTGCTCGCGGGTTTGTAAGGCCAGACGCAATGCAGGCTTCCCTTGAGCATCTTTTGATACTCCAATAATTCGCCCTGGAACTAACCGCTTATGCTCTTGTTTGGTTGCAAAGTATGCCGCATGAGGTCCCCCAAACCCCAAGGGAATACCGAAGCGTTGGGTACTGCCTACAGCAATGTCAGCACCAAATTCCCCAGGAGGGGTGAGTAAAGTTAAACTTAAGGGATCTGCTGCTACCGTCACCAATGCACCCTGAGCATGGGCTTTCTCAATAAAAGCGCGGTAATCGTAAATCGTGCCATCACTTGCTGGGTATTGCAGAACAGCACCAAAAATTGGTTCCTCGAAATCAAATGTTTGACTATCGCCAATAATAATGTTAATGCCTAACGGTTTAGCGCGAGTCTGCAATACATCAATGGTTTGCAGATGGCAATCACAAGAAACAAAATAGCTATTTGCCTTATTTTTAGAAACGCCATAGCTGAGGCTCATCGCTTCTGCGGCGGCTGTAGCTTCATCCAGTAACGAAGCATTGGCAATTTCCAAACCTGTGAGGTCGATAATCATGGTTTGGAAATTCAGTAGTGCTTCTAATCGTCCTTGGGCAATTTCTGGCTGATAAGGAGTGTAAGCAGTATACCAACCAGGGTTTTCTAGGATATTACGTCCAATGACTGGAGGGGTAATACTGTCGTAATATCCCATACCAATATATGAGCGGAAAACTTGATTTTTGGCAGCAACTTTTTTTAATAATGTTAGTGCTGCGTATTCACTTTCTGCTGCTGGTAACTTTAGTGGTTGCTTGAGCCGAATTGTCTTCGGTACTGTTTGCTCAATCAGGGCATCTAAGCTAGAAAACCCTAAGACTTCGAGCATTTGCTGGATGTCATCAAAGTTAGGGCCAATGTGTCTTGGTGCAAAATTACTTAACTTTTCACTCGATTGGTCTAGCTGATGGCGATCGCTAGACTTGAGAATAGGGAGATGTGATACCACAAATTAGTCTCCAAATGGTACTATTTAATATTTTGCAACAAATACTGATGAGAGGTGAGTGTAATTTATCAATTTATTTAAATTATCTAAATTTCATAACTTAGGGCTTGCTGGGGAGTGAGGAAGAGGATAGGGGCGCGATAGTAAAGGGGCATAGGGGCAAAGGAGTAAAAGAGAGAATAATTGCTCCTAACTCCTCAGTCAACACTCAACACTTCCAGCCCCATTCCCCAGTCCCTACTCCCCTTCTACCTGAGCGCGGTATTCATCGGCAGTCAAGGCATCATTTACTTCATCAGCATCATTGATACGTACTTTTAAAAACCATCCTTCTCCATAAGGGTCATCTGATATTTGTTCCGGCTCGTCAATCAAAACATCATTGCGTTCTACGACTGTGCCAGTCACAGGTGAATTTAACTCTTCAACGGCTTTCACTGATTCAATAGTGCCAAATCTATCTCCCTTTGTCACTAAATCACCAATTTCTGGCAGTTCCAAAAACACGATATCACCCAATTGGTCTACAGCAAACTCAGTAATACCAATGGTGGCAATTTCGCCATCTAGTCGCACGTATTCATGAGAATCCAGATATCTAAAATCTTGAGGATATTCAAAAGACATATCACTTCCTCTCCCTTATCAAACAATTTATTGCCTTAACAGTCATCCAAGCCATATTTGGTAATGAACCTTACTATAGATTGAGTAACTCACAGAACCGATGCTGAGCAATGAGTGAAAAAATAAAATTTCACTTCTTGAGTTGGTACTCAGAACTGGGCACCACTGAAAACACATTATTCCTTAAAAACCTCAGCACTTATCAGTTAGTGATACGATTTTTTGAGCGATAGAAGGGACGTTTAACTACAACTGCTGGGTAAGCTTTGCCACGAATCTCAACTTCTAATTGCTGACCAACAGTTGCTAACTGTGTGGGAACGTAGGCTAAAGCAATGGGATAACCAACTGTGGGAGACAAAGTACCACTGGTGACTTCTCCCACTACTTTACCTGCTGAGAGAATTTGGTAGCCATGACGAGCAATATTGCGTCCTTGGGTTTGTAAACCTACCAAACGCCGCCGCACTCCCACAGCTTTTTGCTGTTCTAAAACTGCCCGACCAATAAAATCGCCTGTGGTATCTAGGTGAACTAGCCAGCCCAAACCTGCTTCTAAGGGTGTAGTGGTGTCGTCGATGTCTTGTCCGTAAAGTGCCATTGCTGCTTCTAAGCGCAGAGTATCTCTTGCACCGAGTCCACAGGAAATGACGCCAGCATCATGGAGACTTTGCCACAATTTTACTGCCACATCATGATCTACCATCACTTCAAAGCCATCTTCTCCGGTGTAACCTGTGCGGGCGATGAAGGCTGGTTTACCGAGTACCGTTGCTTGGAGATGACCGAATGCTTTGATTGGTTGTAAGTCTTGTTGTACTAAAGGTTGGAGATATTTAATAGCTTTTGGCCCTTGCACAGCTATTAAGGCTTTTTCTAGTGAAAGGTCTTGGAACTGCAATTGATTTTGGTCAAGGTATTGCAATAACCATACTTTGTCTTTAGCAGTAGTTGATGCATTGACTATAATAAACGCCTTTTGTATACCAATGGCATCTTCACCTTGGTAATAAACAATGATATCGTCAATAATTCCCCCTTGGGGATTTAACAACACCGTGTATTGTGCTTGACCAGGTTGCAATCTACTCAAGTCTGAAGGTACTAAAAACTGGAGTTGGGATATCAGATTTTTACCTTGGAGAGTAAATTTGCCCATGTGGGAAATATCGAACATGCCGGCTGTATTTCTTACAGCTTCGTGTTCGCGGCTAATGCCACTATATTGGACTGGCATTTCCCAACCACCAAAGCTGGTAAAGCGTGCTTTGAGTTCTACACCCAATTGATATAAAATAGTTCGCGCCAAGGATTGGGCGTTGTCTTCTTGATTAGCCACAGGTATTTATGTGATCGCACCTCAACATCTCTCTATCCTACGAGATGCTTTCTTATTTAACAGAATATACGATTTGAGATTTTGAATGGAGAATCAAAAACAGGCACAGGGGTAAATAATAACTCCTCGCTCAGCAATAGGGTGTTGGGTGTTGGGTGTTGGGAAAAGAAGAAAGTCTTACTACATCCGACACCCTCCCTCATGAATCTACATAACCTGAAAAGTCAGACACCCCACACCCCATAAATAGCCCCAACGGGGCTTGGTCAACACTCAACAATCAACACTCTTTATTAAGGTTTAATAGTTAATAGTGAAAAATGTTGAGATTTGTTAATTTAACATTATGAAGTATCGGCAAATACTAGCTAGCTTTGTCTTAGCTATAGTTCTTTTTGTTTTTCCGCTCTCAGCCCAAGCTGCAAGTTCTTCCAGTATTACCCGTTCTGCTGGAGACAATCTTCAGGCTAAGGATTACTCTGGTCAAAGTTTAGTTGGTACTGAGTTTACCAATGTCGATTTAGAAAATGCTAACTTTAGCAACGCCGACTTACGCGGCGTCGTGTTTAACGGCACTGTCTTAGAGGGAGTGAATCTGCATGGTGCAGATTTTACTAATGGCATAGCCTATCTAGCAAGATTTAAGAACACTGATTTGAGCGATGCAGTCTTAAGCGAGGCAATGATGCTGCGTTCTACTTTTGAGAATGTTGATATTACTGGTGCTGATTTCACAAATGCAGTTTTAGATAAAACACAAGTGAAAAAACTGTGTACCAAGGCAAGTGGTGTTAATTCTAAAACAGGTGTGGATAGCCGTAATTCTTTAGGATGTAAATAGAATTTTATAAAAGAAGGCAGGAAGCAGAGGGCAGGGAGCAAGGGGCAGGGAAACACAAGAGAATAACAATGCTCAGTCTCCAGTCCCTAATTCCAATCCTGTTCCTCTTTCTTGCCGCGACTTTTATAAATACCGCCCAAGTCGTGCAGTTGGCGAGTTTTCTCAAAAAGCTGTGCTTCCGTCAAACCCCACTGTTGCAAAACTTTATCTAAATCTTTTTGAATGTCTCTCGCCCCTGGAAAGCCTTGATAACGAATTCGCAATCTAGCTAATTCTGCCAAGTTATAGTCTGTTGCTTGTTGAGCGAGTAAAATATCAATAAGGGGGCGATCGCGGTTATAAAGAGGGTGCTGTTGATCTTTACCGCCCGTTGCTTGACTCATTGTCAGTCCTGAATATTGAGTGCTGAATCCTAAGTTTTTAGTTTAACTGAACAAAGGGGACTAAGGATTGGAGACTGGGGACTGGAGACTGAGGGGTTGATAATTATATCTCCTTGTCCTCTTGTGTCCCAATCTCCCAATCTCCCCTCAGTACTCCCCAGACGGCAACTACACCTGAGGTCTTACGGCTCTCACCACTGCCAGTCAAATTTAAATAAAGTTACATTAGTCCTTAAGAAAATACAAAAATCTTTAGATGAGGGTGAATTTTATTTCACCCAAAGTCGAAGCAGCAAGGGAGCAAGAACCCGCTATGTTTGAACACTTCACTTCCGAAGCCATTAGAGTAATTATGCTAGCTCAGGAGGAAGCACGTCGCCTGGGACACAATTTCGTAGGAACTGAACAAATTCTCCTGGGTTTGATGGGAGAAGGAACTGGGGTTGCTGCTAAAGTGCTGGCCGAATTAGGCGTTACCCTCAAAGACGCACGTCGTGAGGTAGAAAAAATTATTGGTAGGGGTTCTGGTTTTGTACCACCAGAAATTCCTTTTACTCCTAAAGTGAAAAGCCTCTTCGAGCAATCGTTTAAAGAAGCTCATAGTTTGGGACAGAATTACATTAACACCGAACACTTACTCTTAGGATTGACCGAGGCGGGCGAAGGTGTGGCCGCCAAAGTGTTGCAAAATTTAGGGGTTGATTTTAAGACTGTCCGCAGTGCGATTACTCGTCGTTTGGGTGAAAATGCGCCAGCTTACGCTGGTGCTGGGAATCAAAAGCGCACCCAAACGCTCAATATGGAAGAGTTTGGCAGAAATCTAACTAAATTAGCACAAACAGGTCAACTCGACCCGATGGTTGGTCGTCAAAATGAAATTGAGCGTGCTATTCAAATTCTCGGTCGCCGCACTAAGAATAACCCAGTGTTGATTGGAGAACCTGGGGTTGGTAAAACTGCGATCGCTGAAGGTTTAGCTCAACGTATTATTAATCAAGATGTCCCCGAATCGTTACAAGATAAGCAAGTCATCAGCCTCGATATGGGGTTATTGGTGGCTGGAACTCGCTTCCGTGGGGATTTTGAAGAACGGATTAAAAAAGTTGTTGAAGAAGTCCGTTCTGTGGGCAATATCATCTTGGTGATTGACGAAATTCACACCCTAGTCGGTGCAGGTGGTACAGAAGGCGGTTTGGATGCAGCCAACATCCTCAAACCCGCTTTAGCACGCGGTGAACTCCAGTGCATCGGCGCAACTACCCTCGATGAATATCGTAAGCATATCGAACGCGATGCCGCCTTAGAGCGTCGTTTCCAACCGATTATGGTCGGCGAACCATCGGTAGAGGAAACTATACAAATTCTTTACGGCTTGCGCGGCGCTTACGAACAGCACCATAAAGTCACAATTTCTGACACCGCAGTGGTTGCAGCAGCCAAGTTGTCAGACCGCTATATTAGCGATCGCTTTTTGCCAGATAAAGCAATAGACTTGATTGATGAAGCTGGCTCTCGCGTTCGCTTGCGGAACTCTCAAAGTTCTACCAATAAAGAACTCAAACGCGAACTCACCAGCGTCACCAAAGCCAAAGAAGCAGCAGTTAAAGTCCAGGATTTTGATAAAGCCGGACAACTCCGCGACCAAGAATTGGAACTCACAAACCAATTACAAGCTACATATGCACAAAATGATAAAAATGTCAATGTTGCTGTAGTTGACGAAGAAGACATCGCCCAAATCGTGGCTTCTTGGACTGGTGTACCAGTTAACAAGCTGACTGAATCTGAGTCAGAGTTACTTCTGCACCTGGAAGACACTCTACACCAGCGGCTTATCGGTCAAGAGCAAGCAGTTACAGCTGTATCTCGCGCCATTCGCCGCGCCCGCGTCGGCTTAAAAAATCCCAATCGTCCCATCGCTAGCTTTATCTTTTCTGGTCCCACTGGTGTTGGTAAAACAGAATTAGCCAAGGCGTTGGCTGCATATTTCTTTGGTTCGGAAGAAGCGATGATTCGCTTAGATATGTCCGAATATATGGAAAGCCACACCGTATCCAAATTAATTGGTTCGCCTCCTGGTTATGTTGGATACGACGAAGGTGGACAGTTAACCGAACTAGTTCGACGTAAACCATACACAGTGCTGCTTTTTGACGAAATTGAAAAAGCGCACCCCGATGTCTTCAATATGCTCTTGCAAATCTTGGATGACGGTCAACTGACTGACGCTAAAGGTCGGAAAGTGGACTTCAAGAATACGCTGATCATTTTGACTTCTAACATCGGTTCCAAGGTGATTGAAAAAGGTGGTAGTGGTTTAGGCTTTGATTTTGATACTCAAGCTGACGCTAGTTACAACCGAATTCGCAACCTGGTAAATGAAGAACTCAAAGCTTACTTCCGTCCTGAGTTTCTCAACCGTCTTGATGAAATTATTGTCTTCACCCAGCTTTCTAGGGATGAAGTTAAGCAAATCGCCGAAATTATGCTTCGTGAGGTTTCTAGTCGCTTAACGGAAAAAGGAATTACCTTAGAAGTTAGCGATCGCTTCAAAGAACGCGTAGTACAAGAAGGCTATAACCCCAGCTATGGCGCTAGACCTTTACGCCGAGCAATTATGCGCCTTTTGGAAGATTCTCTTGCCGAAGCCCTGTTATCTAGTGAAATTACAGATGGAGATACTGCGATCGTTGATGTTGATGATGACTCTCAAGTAAAAGTCCAAAAATCAGCAAAACGAGAGTTGCTATTAGCAAATGTTGGCTAATATATCAGCTAATATTTATACCTAATCACTTTTTGCTGTAATATTTTAGCAACACTCTAGCCTCTTGCTTAGGCAGAGGCAGAAACAGGGGTATCTGCGACAAACATCAAGTGAAATGGTATTATATATTTCACCTCTGGGAGAAAAACCAGAGGCTTTTTTTTAGGGACTGACAAATAAAAAATATCCCACTGTTCACAGTCAACGGTTGACCAAATAATTACTAATTCGTAATACTCACCAAAGGCGAGAAGCAAGCTACGTAATTCGTAATTATTTGGGTACAAGCCCCCACCAAATATGCAGATTTGGTGGTCTTCAATCAGTGGTGGGTACAAGCCCGCACTGATTGTAACTACGAATTATTTTGACAGGAGACAGTGCCTTGCGTATTTTCCAAGAGTTGGCTCTTAGCGTTCCCATCGGGTAGCAACTGGCTCTCAACAGTCAGTAAATGTAAACGGGTTTAGGAGACAGAAGGTTTTATTACAGCGGTTTTCATAATGAATAGACCACAGTAATCAGGTTTGGTCACGGCAAAATATAGGAGTCAGAATTCCCTCCTGTGGCGTCTGCCTCCTGCATAGCTGCCTTCATTTTGAGAATTTATTTGTTGGAGTTTCCTAATGCTGCAATCAGTAAGTCAGCAACAGCACCACTAGATGCTGGATTTTGCCCAGTGATCAGCCTCTTATCTTCAATGGCAAAAGAAGCCCAAGGTTGATCTGCTCTTTTGTAAATAGCTCCTCGCGTTATTAATTCAGTTTCCGTCAAGAAAGGAACAAACTCATCTAGGTGAGCAAGTTTTTCTTCTTCATTTGAAAAACCAGTGACTTCTTTGTCTTTAACCAGTAGCGCTCCATCTGACAATTTGATATTCAGCAAGCCTAAAGCACCATGACAAACCGAAGAGACAAACCCATTATTTTCATAAATTTTTCGGCTGATAGCCTGTAATTCTTCGTTTTCAGGAAAATCCCAAACTACCCCATGACCGCCAGCATAGTAAATCGCAACGTAATCATCTGGTTTGACTTCGCTTGGTTTTAGCGTAGTCCCAAGACGATTCATAAATTCTTTGTTTTGATACCATTCCCAATCACTTGAATCTGTCATTGCCAAACTGTGGGGGTCAATTGGCGTATATCCACCTTGTGGACTTACATAATCAACTTCATAGCCAGCTTCCTCAACTTTTTTAACAAAATGTATAGCTTCTCCAAACCATAATCCCGTAGCCCGATTCATATTCGGATACTTTTCAACACTAGTTAAAACCACAAGTATTTTCTTACTCACGATATCACCCCTGGTTAATTTAAAGTTACTGTTAGTGCTTAGCTATACATTAGTTCTTCTGCTTACTAATGTAAAGTAAGTACTATCGCAGGAGGCAGTTCGCCTAGTACCGCAAGGCGTAATTCGTAATTCGTAATGACACTCGTTCGCCCTTGGCGTCTCCCTTTGGGAGAGGACTCGCTAACGTAATTATCTGTTTGCAAGGGTTTCAGACATTTAAAATGGTTGGTTTATTTCCGCTCTGCTGTACTAGGTGTCGAAGACAAGGTAGTTATTGCTGTTCTTGCTGGAGGTAAAACTATTACTGTTGCTAGCATTCACACTTGTCATGTTAATACATTTTAAGAGATATTAATCTTGATGTAGCAAATTCAAATCATAAATTAGTTCATATAGTGAATAATAAATAGTTAAAGTCTGATTTTTTGTAATTTGCCAGAAAATATTTTCTTGATTTTGTATTACCTCAAGTGAGATTTTAGAGGGATTAGCGTCGATGAAAGCAGAAGACTTCCCCCGTTGATTAACTAAAAATCCCACTCTTTCTAAAGCACGAATAGTCCATATTACTGCAATTCCCTCACCGATGACATTAATTTCTCCTTTGTGCGGTTGATGGAGAGAAAATTCTCCAGAATAAATATCAAACTCTACACCTTCAGTGCGGAAAGTATTAGCAAAAGCACCACTCAAAACTAAATCTTCCGGTGCGCCAATATGTAAAATCCCATTACTCGATAGTAGCCAAACTTTATCAGCAAGTCGCAAAGCTAAGTTTAAATCATGGGTAGAAAGGAGAATTGCTTGATTAGTTTCCCGCGCTAACTGGCGCAACAATTGCATAATTTCTACCCGTCGCGGTAAATCAAGAAATGCTGTAGGCTCATCAAGTAACATCACAATAGTCGACTGAGCCAAAGCACGTGCAATCATGATTTTTTGGCGTTCGCCGTCACTTAATTCGCTAACTTGGCGTTGTGCTAAATGTACTGCTCCCACAGATCTGATTGCCGAATCTACTACTGCTTCATCTTGGGGTGTCAAATTTCCCCACCAGTCAGTGTAAGGATATCGTCCCAGACTCACCAAGGTGTAAGCAGATAGCATTCCCACATCAACTTTCTCGGTAAGTACCAGACTCAAACGTTTGGCTAAATCTTGCGGTTGTAAATCATAGATGTTTTCGCCTAAGAATCGTACTTCACCTGCTATGGGCGGTTGCATTCCGGCTAGCGATCGCAGTAATGTAGATTTCCCCGCACCATTAGGGCCAAGTAAACAAACAAGTTCCCCAGCCAAGAGAGATACAGAAATATCTGATGCAACACACCGAAAAGTTTTCCGAGATGTCTTGTAACCAATAGTCAAGTTGTGAGTTGTCACAATTGAGTAACTCATTATCAAAATAATAACTTATAGCAAATTAACCCTGAAAACACTCTGCGTTACTCTGTGTTCACCTCTATGCACCTCTGCGTTTGAAAAATGTTAAAAAGACTTTCAATATTGTGGTAAGTTGTTGATGCCAGTTAAACCTATCAGAATCCTCAGTTGGCTCGTCAGCGTGGTTGTAGCCATTCAAAGAAAGTCTGTAACAACAACCAAGCATTCAATGCGGCAATCAAAGTTGCTATGGCATAGGCAAGAATTTTGAGCCAGCGAGGATTGACGAACTCTCCCATCAAACGGCGATCGCTTGTAAACATCACCAGGGGAACCACAGCAAAGGAAAGCTGTAAACTGAGAATCACTTGACTGAAAATCAACAAATTAGTGGTGCTACCTTCCCCGAAAAACACAATCGTTAGTAGAGCTGGAACAATAGCGATTAGACGAGTTAACAAGCGTCGTAGCCAGGGACGCAAACGGATGTGTAAAAATCCCTCCATGACAATCTGTCCCGCCAGGGTGCYAGTAAGGGTTGAGTTTTGCCCTGATGCTAGTAGTGCGAAGGCAAATAGAATACTGGCAGGCCCAAATCCCAGTAATGGAGATAGCAATTTGTACGCATCTTGAATTTCTGCGACATCCCGATGACCAGAAAAGTGGAACGTGGCAGCCGCTAAAATTAAAATTGCAGCGTTAATAAATAAAGCAAACGACAACGCCACAGTTGAATCAATTGTGGCAAAGGTGATCGCTTCTCGCTTTTTTTCAGGGACTTCTTGCCAATCGCGGGTTTGGACGATCGAAGAGTGGAGATAGAGATTATGAGGCATCACTGTTGCCCCTAAAATTCCGATCGCAATGTACAGCGCCTCTGGATTTCGTACCACTTGTGACTGGGGAATAAAGCCCTGAACAATACCGCCAATGTCGGGACGAGCAACAAATAATTCAGTCACAAAGCAAACCCCAACAATCGCCATCAGAGTAATCACCAAAGCTTCAACGTAGCGAAAGCCTTTATTTTGTAGAAATAGTACCATCATCACATCTAAAGCTGTAATGCACACACCCACAGCCAAGGGAATGCCAAACAACAATTGTAGAGCGATCGCACTGCCCACCAGTTCTGCTAAGTCACATGCACCAATGGCAATTTCACACAAAATCCACAAGCAGAAGCTAACCTGGGGACTGAAAAAGTCTCGACAGGCTTGAGCGAGATCTCTTCCGCTAGCAACTGCCAATTTGATACAAAGGAACTGCAATAAAATTGCCATCAAATTGGAGACTAGGATGACACTTAGTAACATGTAACCAAATTGGGCACCGCCAGCTAAGTCAGTTGCCCAATTACCAGGGTCCATATAACCCACCGCCACCAGATATCCGGGACCTCCGTATGCCATCATTTTGCGCCAGAAACGACCTTGTTCGGGCACGCGGATTGTACGATAAACCTCTGGTAGAGAAGGGGTGCGTTTAGTCTCCGTCATAACGGCTTGCCTCTATGATAATTTTTGTCCCAAGTCCAAAAAAGCTGAGCAGCTGACTTGGGGACTGTCGAAAGTTGTTTCTCTCTAAATTTTTCATTATTTTCTCATTTTTCAGCCTATCATAGGGCAGGTAAAAATGAAGCAAAAAAATGAGAATAATTATCGGTTGTCTACGGAGAAAGACTATCTGCAAGACACTCTGGGAACACAACAGACAATCAAAGCGTTCGCGTAGCGTCCCGCAGGGATGGAATATTTTTTAATTGGAAGTCCCTTGGATGGTCGCATTCACTTCCTCCCCTAAAACCACTGACTCAATGCCAACTTGATCGAGTTCCCGACCAATCAACACTAATCGCGTTTGACGGGGTTCTTGGAGTTGCCAAGTCCGATCATAAAAGTAGTCAAATCGATTACCAACACCTTGTAATACCATACGCATGGCTTTATTGGGAACTGCGACAAATCCCTTAATTCTATAAATTTCTTGCTGCTGCACCAATGTTTGCAAGCGTTTAATTAAGACAGACGGCTCAAATGCCTGGTCTAGGAGTAGTTGCACAGCATTAATGCCATCATCATGTTCGTGGTCTTCTTCAGTATCGTGATGGCTGGGACGACTATCTAAGTTATCTTCCACAGCCGCATTGAAACCAAGTAATAAATCGCTACTGATTTTACCATCCTGGCAAGGAATGACTTTTACACCAAGGGATAAGTTTTGCTTGAGCCAATCCTGCACCCTAACTTGCGTTTGTTTGTCAACGCGATCGCTTTTAGTCAACAATACTAAATCAGCACAAGCCAGCTGATCTTCAAACAGTTCCTCAATTGGTGTTTCGTGTTCTATGCTAGAGTCGGCTTGTCGCTGTGCTAACAAAGCTGCTAAATCGCCTACATATTGATTGCTTGCCAAAGCTTCACAGTCCACCACAGTGATTACGCCGTCTACTGTTGCGCCTGTGCGAATTTCGGGCCAGCGAAATGCTTGCACCAATGGTTTCGGTAGTGCTAGTCCAGAGGTTTCAATCAACATACAGTCTAGGCTGTCGCGTCGCTTCAATAATTCTTGCATTGCTGGTAAGAATTCCTCTTGCACCGTGCAGCACAAGCAACCGTTGGTGAGTTCAACAATGTTACTGTTAGCGTCTTCTTCATCATCACAAACTTGGCAATCGCGTAAAAGTTCGCCATCAATTCCGATTTCTCCAAATTCATTTACCAAAACAGCAATGCGTCGTCCCTCATTGTTTTGCAGTAAATGGCGAATTAATGTCGTTTTGCCTGCACCTAGAAATCCTGTAATCACTGTGACGGGAATTTTATGCATATAAAGTATGTTGTTTGTTAATTAATTTTGCGATGACAAGAAAGAAGTTATAACCGCAGATATGACACAGTAAAAACTCAAATTTCATCTCTTTACTAATTTGTAAGGATGTGGAAGGTAATTATAAAATCTTCCAACGAGCAGCGAGTCCATACAATTGCTTCGTCATTTCTTTTAGCAATGATAGTTATTGTCTCATGGAAAAATAAAAGCTGGGATGTTCCCAGACAAATAAGCGGATCCATCTTTTTTGTAAATAGTTCTTTCAAAGAAAATTAGGGTCAGCAAACGTAATTTGTCCCCAGGATAAACCATTTACCATCTCATAAAAAGCCGTAATCTGTAGCGTTTTAATATATGTAGCTATGAGAATGTAAAGCTTAGTAATTGTTAAAATATTCATAAAAATATTTAATCTGTGCCTCGCAGACGTACAAAATTTACAAGTCAACTTCGGCGGGCATTCTGACTCACAAGGCAAAGCTTGATTACAGCTGCGGGACAGCGCCGGATTCACACCGGACTTTCCCCGTTTCCTCTAGTAGCTGTTCCCCACTAGAACCGAGATTCCTTTGAATATTAACACAACTGTGATCTGCTTGCGTAGAAATCAATGGTTGCTCGGATACAGGATTCGTTCTTTAGGGGTACAGGTTTCATTCTTTACAAATATTTTTTCAGTCTCCAACATCTAACGTGGTTTAGGTTCAGGAATTGAACGGCTTAAATCCTTAGCCGTTTCTATCCACTCCTGCATCACTATTTCTACATTATGCAAAGCTTCTTGATAAGTCTCGCCATCAGCAGCACAGCCTGGTAATTCTGGGACTTCGGCAATAAAAGCTTGATTTTCCCTACTCCAGTAGAGAATAATTTCATAGCGAAAGGTCATTTTTACTTCCTAGCTGATACTTAAGAATTATTAATCGAACTTGTTTAACTTGATAGCTTTTAGCTTTTCCTCTTTTGTGTTGCAGGTTTAATATTTCCTCAACACCATCTTTGACAAAAATACGATGATCGCCACGAATCCGTTCATTAAAGCCTAGTTTGTATAAGAGTTGCCACAATTGAGCAAAAGGGATGTCTGTATCAGAAGTCCCAGAGAGGATTTTTCCTAAGATTTTGTCTTGCTGACTCACGTTTTTTTGACTGTCTGAATATTTCTATAGTCTCATATTTTTGAAAAATTTTGATGTCTTAGTTTCTATAGTAATATATAAACTTTTTGTCAAAGTCACCTAATACACCAGTTTTATGGAATTAATTAAGAGTTAAAATTGAAAGTTTTTCTGTATTTTTACTCATTTATTTGTTTATATTTGTCCGTTGTTTCAGTATAAACCTAATCAGCAAGCTGACGGCGCTCGCCAAAATAGCAAATGCTGTCGTCGAAATAGCAAATGCGCTTGCTAAAATAACAAATTCGCTCACCAAAATAGCAAATACTGTCGTCGAAATAGCAAATGCGCTCGCCAAAATAGCAAATGCACTTGCTGAAATAACAAATGCTGCCGCCGAAATAGCAAATGCGATCGCTTTTTATTTTTGCGAGGTTGTCAAGCAGAAATACTCCGCTGCTGGCTCATATCACAACCCCACCAAAATGATGTCATTTTTAGAGTAGTTGGGCATAGACATCATCCTCAGCGTTATCCCAAACTGATGAGAGTGATGTTTGAGTGGCTTGAAGCCAAAATTCAGCTTCATCATCAGGAAGCAGAGTTACTAACACTGTTGTTCCTTCGGGTAATTCCGCTGATTCCAGCAGTTGTATTTTTCCTTGTCGAACAGTAGCCCAAAGCGTTTTTAGTATATATATTTTATCAATGGTCATGCTTTGATTTTATGCTTTGATAGCTAAAAGAGCGATCGCTGATTGTATGATGGCATTGTGAGCGATCGCTTTACAGAAAACCTCAAAGACACGGCGTAGACGCGTAGCGCAAAGCCGGAGACTCCGAAAGCTCCGGGCAAGTCGAGTGACATCGCCTGTTGTAGAAAAGTCAGATATACACCAGCAGCTTTCGGTAGGCCACTTCAACCAAATTGTTAAGCTACATCAGACACAGTGTTCTTAAGCTGACCTGACAGTTTTTGTCTGAAAGAGACTCTGATGTTGTCAAGTATCTCCTCATATTTTCTCTTGATACTTTGATTTTGGTTTATTAGTTCAGAAATATGCTGCTGCTCAACAACACCATGAGAAATAGCGCTTTCAATATCCTGTCTAGAACTAAATTCAATTAACCGCCACTTCCCTAGTCTAAAATTACCAAATATCTCTAATACTGAAAATAACGGTATATAATCTAATTCCTCTAGGAAAATCCCGCCCTCATACGCTACTCGTGTAGTTATGTCTAGTTGCTCTGCGAATCTAATAAGGTTCTCTTCACTGGCTTGCTCCCATAATTTATTTCCTGCTAATCTCAACGCTTGCAGGCTTTTCCAGGTATTAGAGTAAGTCTCAAATTTTGATTTAGCATAGTCTTGCCTCAGGCTTTCAACACCAATCTGCTTAACAAAGAAAGTAAACTGATCGGCAAGCGTAGCTTGATTATTAACAAATTGCTCAACTGTAATTCCGTTATTTATATTTGATGTTTCAGCAATCAAGGTGTTTGAGGAATTAATAGAAGTTTCAGCTGAAGAAAAAGCCTGCTGAGATAATACTGAATCTGATAACTGGTGTTCAATTGCTTCAAGTAATGCCTCAAAATCTGACTTGTTATGAATATCTGGGGTTAATGTATTCATATTTTGAAGCATATAAATAAGGATATCAATTGTTGCTCTAAACTCTGTATATTGAGTTACTACCTGTTGAAGATTAATCAAATTAGCACTGGAAGCAACCAATCTGAGCTTAGAATCTAGTCTTTGAATTTGATTGTCCCAGTGAATAATATAATCACATCGATCAACAGGATCATAAATCTTTGCATCTAATAAAGTGATTGGAAAAACGCGATCGTAAAACTGTCCGTTCTTAGATATCTCTAGAAGTTCAAACATGCAGTTGGGTGACTTTAAATATTTATCGCTGATCACGACAACTACACATTTGCCGCAACCAATGTACTTCATAAATTCCTTGATCAGTCCTTTGTAACCTAAGTCACGTTTATCCCGGACAATAGTAATCCCCTTTTTTTGCAAAGCTTGATCCAATCGATTGACAAATTCTTCACTATCACCACCCCAAGCATAGGAAATAAAAACTTTTTTAGATTCTGCTGTCATATTATTTGAAGATGTAGTATAAAGTTACGTCAGTTATATCAAACTTTTGATTTGATATCTATTTTTGACTACATCCAGACCAAAAACTTAATCCTTGCGAGATAATCACATTTTATTTCGTAATAAGCAGCATGCTCAAGACTATTTGGTTCCTTAACTTGAAAATTCCTATAAATTTCAATTATTCAAAAAATAATTCTTCACAATTTATTGTAAACTAATGTCATGACTTGCTCATATTCTTCTTTATGGCTTTGCAAAGCATCCCAAAGCTCAACTTTTTGCTGAAGATTGAGCCAAAGTTTTGGGCCATTTCCTAAAGCTTTACCAAGACGTATTGCTATATCTACTGTAATTGAGCTTTGACCATTAATAATTTCCTGAATCGTTTGATTAGATACTCCTAAAATTTCTGCAAAATTTGCGGTATTAATATCTAAATCATCTAAAATATCTGCAATTATTTCGCCAGGATGTATTGGTCTTACTAATCTATCATCAGTAATATCTTGCCAATTATCCATAATTAATACTTCTTACTTAATAATTTGGTTAACCTTATTTAGCATTTTCTAACCAATTAATATCATATTAACACAGGAGTTAATGATAATCTTCAAGATTGACGTCATAAGCATCGCCATCTTGAAATTTAAAAGTTATACGCCAGTTTCCTGATACCTTTATTGACCAAGTACCTTTTCTATCTCCTTTTAATTCATGCAAATCATAACCTGGTAATCTAATATCTTCTATTATTAACGCTGAGTCTATAACTTCAAGTCTAATTCTAATTTTCTTTTCTAAGTTTGCAGGAACTCCTTTATTAAAGTTTTCTCTAAACAAATTTTCTAATGCTTTATTTTGAAATGTCTGAATCATTTATATTTTATTGTTAAGGCAGGCATAACGCCTGCCCATGTAATCCTACTCGATTCCTTCAATCCGGTCTTCAACTTCTTGGTACAACTCGCGCAGACGATCTAAATTCTCCTCACTAGTCTCCCAATAACCGCGTCCATTCACTTCCAATAAAGTTGATACAACCTTGCGGAAAGAATGGGGATTGAGGTTCATCAACCGTTTCTGCATTTCTTCATCTTTGATGAAGGTTTCGTTAGTATCCTCGTAAATCCAGTTATCCACAGCGCCAGCTGTCGCACTCCAACCCATTGTATTTACCAATCGCTTGGAGAGTTCGCGCACACCTTCATAACCGTGATTCAGCATCCCCTCATACCATTTGGGATTTAACAATTTAGTACGCGCATCTAAGCGCACGGTTTCTGATAATGTCCGCACCTGTGCGTTGGCTGTGGTCGTGTCTGCAATGTAAGATGCTGGTGTCTTACCATCACCGCGCAGACTTGCCACAAGCTTAGTGGGATCTGAATCGAAGTAGTGAGAAACATCCGTCAAACTAATCTCAGAAGAATCGAGATTTTGGAAAGTTGCATCAGCAGTTTTCAATGTACTTTCAAAAATCTTTCGAGATTCGTCCATGATTCCGGGGTTATCGGAATTGAAGGCGAAGGATTTGCGGTTGAGATACATTTCCTGTAACTCGGCTTCGCTATCCCAAGTGCTGTTTTCTACTGCCAAGTTAATATTTGATGAGTAGGAACCAGAAGCATTGGAGAAAACGCGTGTTGCTGCTTGACGCAGATTAATCCCCATGTTTTCAGCTTGTTGCAAAGCGTGTTTGCGAACAAAGTTCATTTCTAAAGGTTCATTTGCCTCAGCCGCCATCTTCACGCCTTGGTCTAGGAGGTTCATTTGGTTGATGAACAAGTCGCGGAATACACCAGAACAGTTGATTACTACATCAATTCTGGGGCGTCCCAATTCTTCTAAAGGTATCAATTCTAACTTGTTCACCCGTCCCAAGGCATCGGGAACGGGACGCACGCCCACCATCCACATAATTTGGGCGAGGGATTCACCGTAAGTTTTGATGTTATCGGTTCCCCAGAGGACACAAGCGATGGTTTCGGGCCATTTACCTTCGTCTTCCACCTTATTACGTGCCAAAAGCCTGTCTACGACAATTTTGGCTGATTGGACTGCTGCTGTTGTGGGGATGGATTGCGGATCGAGTGCATGAATATTTTTACCCGTAGGTAATACATCCGGGTTGCGGATGGGATCGCCACCGGGGCCGGGTAGGACGTACTCGCCTTCTAAACCTTTGAGTAATCCTCCCAGTTCGTTGTCAGCACAAACTTGCTGGAGGCAGAATTCYAAATACTCRAATAGGGGTTTGAGTGTGGGTGTATCAACTTTGGGATAACCTGCTTTATGCAATGCTTCTACCCAAGGTTCTTTTTTGCCCATGTTGAAAAAATTCAATCGGGAAACCAGAGAAACTCGTCCTTCCGCGTCGGTTTGCTCTTGCACAAGGGCGCTAACTGCTGCACGGGTGGCTAAGGTAATATCTTGCAATAACTGGACATCTTCTAAAATGCCTTTGTCGTTATTTTGGTAAATATCGTCAATGTTACGCCCAATGCTGTTGGCGATAATTCGGGGTAAGCCAACAAGTTCTTCTTCTTGACGATCTAAGCTAGCAATATTGACGAGAGTTGCGATCGCTTCTTCTGCACTTGGCGGTTTACCAATGATGTGCAACCCACAAGGCAGCAACCGAGACTCAATTTCCATCAATTTGCGGTAGACGWTGCCAACAATATTGTCGCGATCATCGGCACTCATTTCTCTGGCATCGGTTTCTGGCAGATTAATATCTTTATCCAGATTCACAATTCGGCATTTATCCATGATGGAGTTGACAATGGGAATGCCGCGTCCAGTATCTTTCAAGGTTTGATAAGAAGCAATCAATTCGCTGAGTTCCTTCAAACCTTTGTATAAACCAGCATTTTCTGCCGGCGGTGTCAAGTAAGAAATTGTTTCGGCATAACTCCGGCGCTTGGCAATTGTCGCCTCACTCGGATTATTAGCTGCGTAATAATATAGATTGGGAATTGAACCAATCAAATTATCTGGATAACATTCCCCAGACATCCCCATCTGTTTACCTGGCATGAATTCCAAGGAACCATGAGTGCCGAAGTGCAGCACTGCGTCGGCTTTCCAAATTTGCTCTAGGTAAGTGTAATAGGCAGCAAAACCGTGGTGGGGACTAGCGGAACGAGAGAACAACAGCCGCATCGGGTCGCCTTCGTAACCAAAGGTAGGTTGGACGCCGATAAAGACGTTACCGAATTGCTTACCATAAATCAGCAGGTTTTGCCCATCACTGTTGAGATGTCCCGGAGGTGGGCCCCAGTTTTCCTCTAAACGTTGAGAGTAAGGTGTCAGCGCTTCATACTCAGGAACCGACATTTTGTAAGCAACGTTCAGTTCCGGGCTGCTGTACTGCGCTTGGGCATCGTGGATGACTTCTTGCATCAGCGCTTCGGCTGATTCTGGCAATTCTGGTAAGTCGTAGCCGTTATTTTTCAGGGCTTTCATTACCTCGTAGATGGAACCGAAGACATCCAAGTAAGCGGCAGTTCCGACATTGCCTTTATCTGGCGGGAAGCTAAAAACGGTAATCGCAACTTTTTTATTCAGCTTCGGCTTGCGGCGCAGGTTAGCCCATTTTAAAGCGCGTTGGGCTACAGCTTCCATCCGGTCTTGGAGAGCGATCGCCTTTCCGGTTGTCCCATCCCTACCCGATAAAATTATCGGCTCGATTGCCCCATCTAATTCCGGGATCGCAATTTGCAAAGCTACTTGAATTGGATGTAACCCTAAATCGCTATCCATCCACTCTTCTGTGGTTTGGAAAACTAACGGTAACGCCACCATATAAGGACGGTTTAAGCGTTTGAGGGACTCAATTGCTTTGGGATGGTCTTGTCTGGCTGGTCCACCTACTAAAGCAAAACCAGTCAGCGATATTACTGCATCTACTAACTGTATATTAGTAGTCGGTTCATAAAAGTAGGCATCCACAGGCTTGGAGAAATCCAAACCACCAGCAAATACAGGTAACACCCGTGCGCCTAGTGCTTCCAACTCCTGCACCATTGCTACATAATGGGCGTCATCCCCGGTAACTAGGTGAGTGCGTTGCAATACTAACCCAATACAAGGAGCTAGGGGATCTTTTAAATCGCTAGAAATATCCTTACGAGCTGTATACCAATTAAGGTACTCTCTGACATCTTCAAACATACTGGGAGCCAAAGGATGCCAAATCCCTAAATCGGGATAAACCACTGGCTGCTCGTATGTAGAAGGTGCAAAATTTTGTTTGTCTAAACCTTTAAATACATATTTATCAGCTAGCATCAGTAAGAAGTTCTCCAGATTTTCGGGAGAACCACCTAGCCAATACTGAAAACTGAGCATGAAATTTCGCGCATCCTGTGCTTTATCCATTGGTAGGAACTTCAGCACTTGCGGCAGTGTTCGCAAAAGCTTCAGCATCCCATCTTGGAATCCCGCACCTGATTTTTCTTTGCGTTTCCGCATAAATTGGGCGATCGCACTTTTTGACTGACCCAACTGTGCCAAAGAAAAGCTGCCCATTTTACTCAGGCGCATGACTTCTGGCATCGAGGGAAAGACAACCGAAACGTCCAAGCGATCGCGGTGTGGTTCTACTGCTGCTACTACTTTCTGCGCTAAATCTTCGATAAAAATCAGAGAAGCGATGAAGATATTTGCATTCTCAATTTCTCGTTTGAACTCTTCGTAGTTCTCTGGGTCGCGGAGTTCCTCAATCAAGTACCCGCTGATTTCAATCGCTAAGTTAGGATTGTTCGCGTTAATCGTGCGAACTGCTTGCGACAATGCACTCTGGTACTGGGACTCAAGCACGACATAGACCACCTTGATTAAATTACGTCCGCGTAAATTATCTGGCGCAATGTGTCGAATGGTGGACTTGACGTGGGTGAACATGCTTCTTCGGCTCCTTTGATGCGTGTTCTCTACTGGAAGTTCATAGCGGCTGATGCCACTAAAATTAACTTGTTTTATTCGGCAATATGAGTTTTTTATCAGAAAATGCTTACCCACTGGGGATTTTATTCCTCATCTGACACAAATCGATATAAAAAATGCAATATTTATTAATGTATGTTGACAACTTATTTAAGTAATTACTTCTGTTTATGTAATACTTCTTTACATTGTTATTTAACTATTCAGTTATAAAGATTAATATAGCTTCTGCGATCGGAGAGATTTTGAATGTCTGTTAATAAAATCATTGATTAATACTACCAGTACAGGGATTGGATGTATATCTGGGGTTGTTTATCAGCACAAGATAATAACTGCTCATATCAAGTTCGGCTAATTACTTACAATTATTGTTGGTCTATTTGGTAATTGGGAAAAAGCGAATTGGTAATTGGAATAAATAACTGACGATTACCCGTTACCCATTACCTATTACCTGCCCTCACAGATATATATCATAAGTATTCAATCGGATTTGATATCAGTGGCAGCAGTAAACAGAAAGAAGATTAACGCAAGAATCGTTAATAATTAGCAGCCAAAAATATAAAATTATAAAAATAGGGAGTCAAGATTATTCTTACACTCCCCAGAATTTTTTAGTTATTAGGTGAAAAACTATGCGCCGACAGCTTCTTTTGCGGCGTACAATACTTCAGTTGATATCTCTTTGATGCCCCGATCGCGGGCAAATTTCTCAGTATTACGCTTCACTTTTCCGCGCACAAATCCCGGAATTTTATTCAATTCGGCTTGACCATCTTTTGTCCAGGTGAGGTCAGAATCAGCAGAAATTCCTTTAGTAATTACTTCTTTGGTATCATGACCTCCAAAGATTTCTAACAGATGATCTTCCATTCCCAAAGTGAAGGAATTGTAGATTAAATCTGTAATCTGATTTGTACCTTCGTAACCCATAAATGGTTTGTAACCAATGGGAAAATTCTGGATGTGGATAGGTGCAGCAATGACGCCGCAAGGAATATCCAATCGCTTACCAACGTGGCGTTCCATTTGCGTGCCGAAAATAGCAGAGGGTTCGACGCGGGCGATCGCATCTCCAATTGCGCCATGATCGTCTGTAATCAGCACTTCATCGCAATATTCGCTCACCTGTTCCCGGAACCAGTCTGCATCATATTTACAGTAGGTTCCAGCCCAAACTACGTGAATGCCCATTTCCCGTGACAAAATTTTCGTGATGGCGGCGGCGTGGGTGTTGTCCCCAAATACCACTGCTTTTTTACCAGTCAAGTTTTGACAGTCAATAGAACGCGAAAACCAAGCAGCCTGGGATACATGCAACGTTTGCTCGTTGATAAAGTCTTCATAGTTTACATCAGCACCTTGGGCGTTAATTACCTGCTGAATTTTTCGGATACAACGAGCAGTTTCCACTACACCCATTGGAGTAATGTCTATGTATGGCGTTCCGAATTCTGCTTCTAAATAACGAGCTGCCGCTAAGCCGAGTTCGCGGTAAGGTACTAAGTTAAACCAAGCTTTGGGCATTTTCTTCAATTCGTTAACTGAAGCGCCTTCCGGAATTACAGTATTCACTTCAATTCCCAAGTCAGCCATTAACCGCTTGAGTTCGGTGGAGTCGTGCTGGTTATGAAAACCAAGAGTGGAAATACCGATGATATTAACAGATGGCTTTTCAGTTTTGCCTGCTGGCAATTCGCCTTTTTTGCGGGCTTTTTCAATGTAGAATTGCACAATTTGATGCAGAGTGCGATCAGCTGCTTGCAGTTCGTTGTAGCGGTAATGGTTCACGTCCGCCAGCATTACGTCGCCTTTGGCTTCCAGCTGCGCCCGTTCCACAAAGTTGTGCAAGTCTTCTTGCAAGATGCTAGAAGTGCAGGTGGGAGTTAACACAATTAAATCTGGGCGTTCCTCGGCGTCTTTGCGGGTGATATTATCTACCACTTTTTCTTGAGAACCGCGTGCCAAAACGTTGCGATCGACGACGCTGGTTGTGACTGGGGTGAAGTTCCTCTCCCGTTCTAGCATCGAGCGCATGACGTTGAAGTAGTCATCGCCTAATGGAGCGTGCATGATTGCATGAACGTTTTTGAAAGAACTAGCAATCCGGAGAGTGCCGATATGGGCTGGGCCTGCATACATCCAGTAAGCCAATTTCATTAGTGTCTTTTCCCTTTTCAAGTCAAACAACACAGAGTCCTATAAGAGTTGGACTATAAGTGCATGATTATTTATTCAATCGTTTTTGATTGTCGCAAAACTTGGATCTCGGATGAAGTAAAGACTTGTAAGGGTTTTGTCTGGAGTCTGTAGGGGTAAGCATCGCCCAAACCTCGTTCCTGATTGGAATCTAGCTTTTGACTTTGACAATATTACTATTGCTTTTTCAAATAAATCTTAATTTTTCGGCAAATTTGTTTTCAATTCAGGGCGATGTATTAACTATTTAGCTGATTGTATAGCAGGAGGCAGTTCGCGTAGCATGTCGAAGACAAGGCAGCTATGCTGGAGGTAAAACATTACTGTTCCTAACATCCAGGCTTGTCATTATGTCCTAACCTTTTATTCGCTTGCTAAGGTTTGAGTCATCATTTATTCCTCGACTATTGACCGTTAACTGTTGATGGTTAAGAGTTAACAGTCAATAGAAACAGACATGATATTAGTTATTGCCGAAAAATTTCTACTTTTTCTAACACTACCTCTTGATTTGGACGGTCTCTAGTCGTAGGCACATTAGCGATACGGTTGACTACATCCATACCTTGGACAACTTCACCAAAGACACTGTGTTTGCGGTCAAGATAAGGCGTTGGTACTTCTGTAATGAACCATTGCGAACCATTAGTACCGGGGCCTGCATTAGCCATTGAGAGGATACCTGCACTAGAATGTTTCAATTCTGGATGAAACTCATCTGTAAATTGATATCCCGGACCACCAGTACCCCAGCGGTTGGCCATATCCAGATAACGACTTAGGGGATCGCCACACTGAATCATAAAATTAGGAATGACTCGGTGAAAGCGAACCCCATCGTAGGCAGGAGTACCTTTGAGAGATTGACCGGTTTTCGGGTCTTTCCAGTCGATTGTTCCAGTTGCTAGACCAACAAAATTTTTGACGGTATTAGGGGTTTTTTCTTCCTCTAAACGAACTACAATTTCGCCTAAAGAAGTAGTTAAACGAGCGTGAAGTTTGCCATTGCCGGGAATATTAATTTCTGGAAAATTCATGAGATATCCTATGAATGAAAACAGCCAGTACTTGACCTATGATAAGCCGAGCGGTATTCAAGTTGCAGGTTGATAAATTATGAAAAAACTCAACTTAAAATACTTGACAAAAAGAATATTTTACTCAGGTAAATTAATTGCTGGATTGCGGTTGAAGAATCCTCTAGGCGCTAGTTTAAATCCAACTCGATGAATTGGCATTACAGGCCAATCTTCCGATCGCGGAATATGAGTCACGCCCATTGTGTACCATAACACGATATCTTCACCCGTTAATGATTCATCATCTGTAATATATTTAGGTAAACCTTCTCCGGGTTGAGTTTGATTAGGATAATCACCGCCAGCGTACAGTTCGCTGGGTTTATATTTTGTTACCCAAACATGATGTGTGGCGAATTCTGCTCGTTGGCGGATTTTTGAGCCTTCTACAGGAAAAAATCTGGAATTTCCTTCTGGGATCAGCATATATCCAGGCGCAGCACCAAGAGCATTCTTTTTATCTGCGCTCACAATCATCCATTTGCGATTGTGTTTCATATCCATATCGCGCACAGCAGCCGTTTCTTTAATTAGTGGAGTTTCTACAAGTGCGATCGCATTTCCTGAAGAATTTTTTTCATCTATTGGTAAAGCGTTAACATTCATTTCTATCATCGAATTAGCTTTACCATCTACATCCAAATCTAGGCGATAGTTAAAAAAGTGCTGGTGATTTACTCCTATAATGTTTTTAGCAATCAAAGACCCATAGGAATTATCTTCAGATTTTTCGGCAGCTGTTCCCTGTGCCAGTACAATACCTGTTAATTCGTTTTGTACTTCTAAAGTTCCATCTTCGTGAAAAATCCAATTAATGCTGTAATCATAGTTGTCAATTGCCACTGTCATCGTCATCACTAATTCTCGATGGCGACGGACATCATTACGTTGAGTATTATATTCATAGTGCTTCCAGAGCATTCCATTATCGCGCTCGTAGATACCGATAACCCCTGGCATCTTGTAAGATTCTCCCTGTTCATTAGCAAATATTGCATCTAATAAAAGACCGTTTTCCGGAATTTCCTTACCTAACTCCATCTTATTTGCTAATAAACCAAAGTTATATTCACCAACATCAAAGGCATTTCTAAACGACCATGTAGGCTCAGGATTGCCATAAGGAACTACCATTTCCGAGAGGCTAGCACGATATAAAACTGGCCGGACATTTTCCCCATCTTTGGATGTCACTTGGTACAGCACCAATCCACTACGAGGATGCATTAGATAGCGAAATTTCCAACCTTCCCAGCTAATTTCGTTATCATGAATTTGGAAACTTTTACCATTAGGTTGGAGAATCTTTAACGCTTTGAGTGGTGAAAGTAATTTACCCAAAGACTTAACATCATAGTCCCAATTTTCTTCCGAGAAAGGTACTTTTCCCCTGTCAATCAAAGTGGCCATTTTACCTGTATTCAAATTGACTGTTGCTACTACTCCTTCAATCGGACTACCGTAATAGTTCCAATGTTTTCCTTTGTAATAAGATAAGCCTCGACAAAGGCGATTACCTGTTTTTTGTTCCTGTTCGCTTAGGACTCCTGGTGCCCACCAACTAATTTTAACTTGCTCAAAATCCGTAATTCCCCGCTTTCGCATCGCCGCTTGCCATCGGGGATCGGCTCTTACTACCTGGTTTGCTAGTTCATATTCTGAATTGAGGAGTGCAGGTTGGATAGAGGGTATTTCTTTCCAAGAACTTAAAGTTTTACTTGTTAAATCAACAACTCCTTCAAAGGTTTTATTTTGGGAACGTTCATAGATTATCAAAAAAGCTCGGCGTTTGAAAAGTTTACCAGGTGTGAAATTTAGAACTTCTTCTTTATCTGGTTCTTGTAAAGCAATAAGTGGAAAAACTGCCATTTCGCTCAAAGTTTTTTCTCTATTGATAACCGAAACAGCTGTAGTAATTTCTGCTTCTGTTAACGCACTTAAAGGATGGGAAATTGCAACCTGTTGAGCAGATAATCTTCCTATTAATCCAAATGAGATAGAAATGACAACAATGATAGTAATAGCTAGTCTAAAAAAATACCTTAGCCGCTTAATCATCTTTAACTTTTGACAAAAGACGTGATAGTTATCTATTTCCAAGGCAAAACTTCAAAACCGATAAATTAAGAGAAGAAAGCTAAATTAATTTGCTAGTAGTATTCCTGATTCCAAAATCTATGAGTTTAATCAATTGTTAGTTTTATATTCAAACCTGGTAACACTGTATACAGTTGTAGGAAATTAGAGTACATTGTCATGCAGCAAACGAATTCAGGTGACACGTACATTCTTTGGTGTTTGTGCTTGTTTGGTATCTGTGGCGGACAAAGATTTTACACCGCACAAATTGGTACTGGTTTGATATACCTCTTCACAGTCGGTTTTTTTGAAATTGGTCAACTCATCGATTTGGCACTGATTCCTGGTATGGTTGAAAAGCGAAATATTTATCTGCGTGGGCTATATAGTAATGGAACTCCTAATGTTAATCAATCAGTTACATTGAATATTGGTGAGATTCCACAACTTCAACAGTTACAGGCGATACAGTCACTAACGCAATCTACTGTTAGTCCGATGCAAAAGCTACTCACGGCTGCAAAGGAACATAATGGCTAACTTTCCATTGCTCAAGCAGCCATCTATACTGAGTTAGAATCAGAGCGTCTCAAAGAGTTGCTTGAAGAGGCAACCAAGATAGGGTATGCTCAAGTGAACAACGATCCAAATACTGGAGCTATCCGTTATCACTTTGATGTGTAACGTTTAGGATTAACTGTGATAGCGCTATAGCAAGGAAAATTACAAGGGAAATATTTAATATACTCTCACGTAATTAGCGATCGCTCTAGCTGCTATGGTTATATTGGCAAAGAGCGATCACGCTATGATAGCTAATATTTAGATGGATTTAGATATATTATGCAGAAACTAAACGACGTAAGGATTCAGCACGACGTTTAGCAATAGGATTATTGGGAGCAAATTTGAGTGCTTCTTCGTAAGTCTGTAATGCTTGAGTGTTTAATTTTTTCTTCTCATAAGCGTGACCGAGATTATTTAACCCTGTCACGTAGTCTGGTTGAGATTTGAGGGCTTCTTTGTACTGACGAATTGCTAAGTCATATTGCTCTTGAACAAAGTAAGCGTAACCTAGTCCATTGTAAATGGGGGCAATATTTTCTTCACCCTCTTCTGGGGCAGCTTTCAGAGCTTTTTGAAATAATGCGATCGCCTGGGAATATAATTTTTTTTCGGAATAAATACTGCCTAACTCGTAATATTCTTGAGTTGTGCCCTTTTCTTTCTCTAATTTCTTGCGTAATTTAGAAAAAGAGTTTTCAATCTTGCGAGTTTTGAAAATTTGGCGAAAAACACCCACAAGTGTAAATGCAAGCAGACCTACCAAAATTGAGAGATAAACTACAGCTAGATTATTATCCATTACCTACAAATAAAAATATTAAAAGTTACTTTTGTATCTATATTGTCATTTGTCATTTGTAAATATTAATCACCAATGACTAACTTATGGTAAACCCCAATATTGGGCGCGTTGAGCGAGCCAACCTTCTGCTATGTAACGAGCGATCGCTTGATTGAGTTGTCGTCTTAATTCATCGTACTGCAATCCTTTGGGCATTACTACAGATAAGGGTTCAGTTGATAGCTTGGTTGGCAGTAGATGATATTGCGGATATTCTTGTACCCAACCACCGAGAACGCTAGCATCTGCGGCAAAGGCTGCAACAGCGTTATTTTCTGTTTGCTCTCGCGCTTCTTGGTAAGAATTAACTCCTACTAACTCGCTGTTTGGCAAATAGTATTGTACTTTGGC
Source organism: Nostoc sp. PA-18-2419 (assembly GCF_005869855.1). Lineage (GTDB taxonomy): Bacteria > Cyanobacteriota > Cyanobacteriia > Cyanobacteriales > Nostocaceae > Nostoc. The sequence continues at coordinate 82,635 of NZ_SZNH01000017.1, forward strand.
AATTGTACTGGAGTTATTGAGTACAGCAATTTTTTGTTTTGCCAAATTCTTTAACTGCTGCACAGAAGCTTCTTTGGTAATTAATACAGTGCTATCTAAGTAGTAGGGAACGCTGAAATTAACTATCCGGGCGCGTGAAGCAGTTGCGGTTACCCTAGCGATAGCTAAATCAACTTTCTTGTCTAAGACTACGGACAAGCGATCGCGATTCGCTACGGGTTGAAATTTGACAGCATCTTTTTTACCTAGCAAATCAAGTGCTAACTGCTGTGCCAAGTCAATTTCAAAGCCTTGCAAATTGCCGCTATCATCTTTAAATCCCAAAGGACGTAAGTTATCTTTAACTGCAATAGTAAAATAACCCCGTCGCTGTATTTTTGGCATTTCAGCGGCAGATGCAATTAATCCTGTGCCGACGAAGCAAAAGTAGCAAATGAAAATTATAGTAGCGGATAATACCAGATGTAACCGAGTATTTTCGTGCCATCTGTTACATCGGTTATTCATCCGTTACCACCTTTATCTTTTAGCTTGATTGGCTAATTCAGCTACTTTGCCGAAGCTTGTAGGATCGAGTACTGCTAGTTGTGCCAACATTTTGCGATTTAGTTGCACATCAGCTTTTTTCAGATTGCCAATCAGCTGGCTGTAACTCAAGCCGTGTTGTCTTGCAGCAGCGTTGATCCGAGTAATCCACAAGCGACGAAAATCGCGCTTTTTCTTTTTGCGATCACGATAGGCACTCCGCAGTGCCTTCATCACTTGTTGGTTGGCAGTTCTAAACAGAGTTGAGTGGGAACCGCGAAAACCTTTAGCTAGTTTGAGAATTTTATTGCGGCGTTTGCGAGCTACGTTACCGCGTTTTACCCGTGTCATATACTTAATTTCCTACAAGGACTTACAAATATGGGAGCATCAAGCGCACATTTTCTTCATCGCGTTCGTGTACAAGTGTAGTCTTGGACAGGTTACGCTTTTTGTTGGAAGTTTTATGCTCTAAAAGGTGGTTTTTGAAAGCTTTGCGACGCACGATTTTGCCGCTGCCGGTGGCACGGAATCGCTTCGCTGCTGCTTTACGAGTCTTGAGTTTAGGCATTGTCTAGCTTTAATTCGACACAATCCCTCATTATATACCATCTGGATTGCTTCAATGGCAATTAATTCAACGATTTTAACTAATCGCAAAATTGTCAAAGGGAACTTGCCAGGAAATTTGGGGAGCGATCGCAAGGTTTATACCATCGAGAAAAATAATTAGATTGGTGCTGTGATGACAAAAGCACAATAATGTTACAATAGACTAATTTTTAAAGATTTAGTGAAGATATTCTAGGAAATATGTAACTTTACTTAAGTATTTATCCAAAAAAAGTACATCCAATTATAATTGATTTACACTTGAGAGGAAGAAATTTGTGCGTTCTTGAGTTAGTTAGGCAAACAGGCTAAAGCAGCTAATTTTATCTTTAATCCTTTCCTAACCATTCTTTAAGTCTGAGATGGTTTTTTAGTTAATAATTTGATGGAAACACTGACATTTGGGCGGTATTTCTCATGAATTTTCTTAGCGTTATCAGGGATACAGTTAGCAAAAATAGTGAAGAAGTATTTAATCTGCAATAAAGTTTAAGAACTTTTTGTAAAAAATATTAATTGACCATTATTGTATAGGAAAATTTTCTTTATCATCTTTTTGGAGACTAATACGATGTTTACTAATGCAGTAAAAAGTATGATCAAAAACACTCCCATTCACAAGTGGGAGTATATCGATCAAAAGATTGAGCTACGCAGGAAAGGAAAAAGAATACAATTTATAGAAGAATTTTTGCCAAAAAACGGAATTGGTGCGGAACTAGGAGTATTCAAAGGTCATTTGTCCCCTATTCTTCTGGAACATACTGATGCAAAAAAACTGCACCTTATCGACCCTTGGTATTTCTTGGCAGCTACTTGGCCATGGGCAAACGGCAACCAAAGTACGGTTGATGCTTTGAGAAAAATTCTGCAAACCTTTAAACAAGAAATTGAAGATGGACGTATCCTAATACATGTGGGCGATGATGTTCAAGTACTTACCACCTTTTGTGATCAATATTTTGACTGGGTTTATATTGATACATCTCATGAGTATGAACATACTAAGCGCGAGTTGCAGATACTAGCTAATAAAGTTAAGGAAAATGGTGTAATAGCAGGGGATGATTGGCAGCCTGACCCAAGTCGTAGGCATCATGGAGTTTATCAAGCTGTAAATGAGTTTGTTGGTTCTCAAGAGTATAGTCTCGTATACTCCGATCCAGATACTAAGCAATGGGCAATAAAGAAGAGATAATATCAAGTTCGCTTAATTACTTATAATTCAAAATTCTTTGCATACTTGTGTAAGGGCGTCAGCCCTATTTAAAACTATTCATCAGAACATGATGTAGCGCTGCCGTAAAGCTTGGTGGTTATGCTGCTTAGTACGCGTTTGGAGAAGATTTATTTGGCTATCATTGCTGAAGTGGCGACACATTCAGGAAACTGGCGCTTTAATGCCGGAAAAACCGGACAAGGCGCTTGTTCTTGTAAATTTTCTGGTTTACTCCAAGTAAAGGGGGCTTTCTGTGCCGCAGACATCCATAATAAAAGCTTTGCTCGTGTCATAGCAACGTAGAGTAAACGGTACTCTTCAGATATTTTTAACTGCTTTGCCAGCTCCCATGCTTGTGTCACATCTGGTATGGTAGATTCTCCGTGCAGAGCAGCACGAATTTGGGCACGGGCTACTTCTGATAAGGTAAAATCGCCTAAGAATTGGCTTTGGGGAGGAACCCAAAATCTTCCCGGAATTAAGTTTTCGTGCAGAAAGGGAATAAAAACATAATCCCAGTCCAGTCCTTTGGCTTTGTGCATAGTAATGATGGTTAGTTGACCGCGACGAGTGTAACGTTCTTCGGAATCTTCGGTTTCCACTGGTTCAAACCGTTCAGAACTAACGATTTCACTTAAAGCTGACAGCATTGCCCTCATTGAACTATTGCTAGCTACCTGCTGATTTACCCGTTCTGCTAATTTATCAGCAGTTGCCAATTCCGCCTGGTCGTAATTTAAGGTCAAGGCGAGGAAAGAAATTAGTTGATACAGGGGCAGTTCCAAACGAGCGCGGAGTAAACTGCGACATAAGTGTGCGGCTTTTTGTACTGGTTCTGACTGGGGTGCTGCTAGAGGACTCGGATACAAAAATTCTTCTGGAAGACTAGCAAGGGCGTTGAGGTCTTGAGTAGAAATTAGCTGACGCTGCACCAATGTTTCTAGTGCAGCTTTGAGGTAATCAGGAGAGTGGGGTCGATCGCAAAATTGTAGCAATGCCAAAATTTCTTGGGGTACATGAGAGCGGCGATCGCGTTCTCCCACATCATAAAGTGTAATATTATGCTCTTTGCACACAGGTGCTAAAGCCTCAGCCAGCCATCGTCCTTGGCGATTCTCTCGCACTAAAATCGCTGCACTATTTTTTGTAGGATCTTTGCCAAATAACTCGATCGCTCTTTGAGATAACAATTCAACGGTGTGATGAATATCACGCGGAGTATATAATTCCAGTCCTCGTCCTACTGGTGCTGGATTGGCATTCGTTTGCGGATCACCAGCATCAACAGGGCGAATTGTCTGTAAGCGAAATGGTACTTGTCGATTATCAGTATCAGGTAATGGAGACTTTGTAGAGACGCGATTCATCGCGTCTGGGTTACGGTTAGTTGTTGACCACTGATTATTGATCCATTTAAGAGCAAAGTTAGCAGCTTCAATAATTATTTTCGTACTGCGACCGGCTCGATCCATCGTCGCCAATCGTTGAATGCGATCGCACTCTTGGCAAAATTGCCGAAAATAAATTGGATCGGCTGGGGTAAAAGTGGAGTTAATCGCCTGGTTGGGGTCGCCGACGCGCACCAAGTTGAGTGCTGAGTGCTGAGTTGGAAATTCTCCCCATCTCCCCATCTCCTCATCTTCAGAATTACTTGCCAAAATTTCCAACAACCGCGTCTGTAGGGGACTAGAATCTTGGGCTTCATCTTCAAAGACGGCGAAAACTTGGTTTTGCTCAATGCGGCGGGCGCTGTCGTTTTCTAAAACCCGTAGTGCAGCTAAAATCATCTCGTCATAGTCAATGAAGTCACGCGATCGCATTAAATTTTGATATTGCTCGTACAATCCGGCTGCTACACTTAAAATTGCATATTCGTCTGTGGTTTGTTCGCTCCATTCTTGCAATAATTCTGGCGATATCCCAGAACTTTTAGCTTCATGAATTACTGTATTAGCTAATTCTGGTAAGACTTCTGTCCGCAGTACAGATTGGCGACGTAACCTTTCTGTCTCTTCTCCATCAAATTGATGACCTTCTAATAACCGCAAATAACGTTCTGGATTATTTCCAATCCATTGCTCTACGGCTGTGCGGATTAAGCGGTGACTTTGAGTTGGTGTAATTAATGTGACGTATTCTAACTGCAACCCTGATAAATCGGGATGGCGACTGGCAATGTTCAACGCTAAACCATGCAAAGTATAGACAAAAAAGCCTGTTTGAGGTAGAGATAAATCATCTCGTAAGTATTTGCGAATCTTGGTTTTAATATTGGCAGCAGCGGAGCGAGTAAAAGTGACAACCACTAACTGACGGCGCAAAGATGAGCGCGATTCAGCAGAGCGTTCATACTGCCGTGCAAGCGCGATTGCTGCCGCAGCCGCCATTCCAGTGGATTTACCTGCACCAGGAACGGCGGAAATAGCTAGAGGCCCAGATTGCCAGTCAGCCATTTGTTGCTGTCCGGGACGCAGACTATTGCGGATGCGTGCTATAGCTTCTGCCCGGAGAGATGACACGGGCGATCGCTGCAATACTTCTGAATCGAGATGTTCTTGAGGCACGGTAACAGTGAGGTTATTCTTTCTGAATATAGCGGTTCTTAGGTCTTGTGTGTAACTTTGCGTCCCCAGGATGAAGGTGATAAGGGAAATGGGGGAGTTTGACGTTTTGAACCCGGAAGTTGCAGCTTTGAACTCGAACGTTGAGCCTTTGAACCTGGAAGTTGCAGCTTTGAACTCGAACGTTGAGCCTTTGAACCTGGAAGTTGCAGCTTTAAACTCGAATGTTGAGCCTTTGAACTCGAATATTGAGCCTTTGAACCTGGAAGTTGCAGCTTTGAACTCGAATGTTGAGCCTTTGAACCTGGAAGTTGCAGCTTTGAACTCGAACGTTGAGCCTTTGAACCTGGAAGTTGCAGCTTTGAACTCGAACGTTGAGCCTTTGAAGTTCAAACTTTAAGTTTTATAGCCGTAGTCACACACGTTAGGACACTTGAAAAGGGTGAATGCAATAGTTTTACCTCCTGCCTCCTGCTATAACTCTCCTCCTCATCTCCTTGTTCGCCACTAATTGATTCTGATTCCTGAATTCTTCTTCAGAGAAAACAGCTACAACAGGATTATGGTCGCTTAAGTTATCCCAAGTCGGTGCAGAAAGTACTTTGCATTCATCAAGATATTGATACCAACAAGCAGGTGCAAAAATACCATCGCAATGGTAAGGCTTTGTCTGGTCACCACTCCAGCGTAGTGTTTGTGGCAAATTGGTTGATGTAGCGATTGCAAACGCCGAAGTAATCTATCAATACCATGTTATTTATTTTTGCTATATGATATAAAAATTTACATTAAATAGACCCTTCGACACTGAACACACTGGTTTATGGGTAAACTAAAAAAGCACTGGCTATCCCAGCAGCATAAGGCTTAGAGGTTACCACAGAAAACTTAAAGGGGTATACAAAATGCTCAAGACAAGTTACGACTTTGACCAGGCTATCCTACCTGTAGGATCTTCATTAAAGACTAATATTCTGCTACGTTTTCGTGCTGATATAGCTGAATCTCCCCGACGTAACCTGAATCTTTCCCTGGTAATTGACCGCTCAGGCTCTATGGCAGGCGCTCCCTTACATCATGCGCTTAGAGCCGCTGAATCTGTGGTGGAGCGACTTGAGCCAGAGGACATTTTCTCAGTGGTTGTTTACGATGATGAAGTAGACACGGTTGTAACGCCTCAACCTGTGAAAGACAAAGCTGCACTGAAAAATTCGATTAAAAAAGTTAGAGCAGGAGGTATTACTAACTTATCCGGCGGATGGCTCAAAGGCTGCGAACATGTAAAGACGCAACTCGATCCGCAAAAAATTAACCGTGTTCTATTGCTTACTGATGGTCATGCCAATATGGGTATTCAAGACCCGAAAATACTAACGGCGACATCGGGGCAAAAAGCCGAGGAAGGGATCGCCACAACTACTTTAGGTTTCGATCAAGGTTTCAACGAAGACTTGCTGATTGGTATGGCAAGGGCTGCTAACGGCAATTTCTACTTTATTCAAAGTATTGATGAAGCAACTGAAGTTTTTAGCATTGAGTTAGATAGTCTCAGAGCAGTAGTAGGTCAGAATCTCAAGGTGAGAGTTGAGTTGGCTGATGGTGTCAGTCTTGTAGATACCTTAAGTTTGGCTAAAGTCAGCCATGATGCGGGTGAAACTGTCATCACCTTGGGAGAGCTTTATGAGGGTGAAGACAAACTTTTGGGGTTGAGTCTAGAGATACCCTCTACTCAAGTCGGTGAATTACCTGTGATGAAGTTGCATTACACTGCTGATGTTGTGCAAAATGACGTAATTCAAAGTGTATCCGGTACAACGGATGTCGTTGCAAAAGTTGGTACTGTTGAGGAAGCAGCTCTAGCCTCTTCGAGCCATATCATCCTTGAACTCAGCCGCCTCAACATCGCCAAAGCTAAAGAGATAGCCCTCGATTTAGCTGAGCATGGCAAACATGAAGAAGCTGAGCAAATCCTCCGGGCGCTGGTGAAAGATTTGCGCGATAGAGGGTTGAATGAGAATTTTGAAATTGCTGAAGAGATAGATCAGTTAGAGTATTTCGCGGGTCGCATCGCCCAAAAAGCTCTCGGAAATGCTGGACGTAAAGAACTGCGGGATCAAAGTTTCCAGACGATGACGCGCAATCGCAGCGATTTGGTAGCTCGCGGTGTCACAGCCGGCGATGAAGTGTACGCGATGTCGGTTGTCAATGAAGTTGGTTCGGGCGTAGAGCTACACTGTCTGCGTGAAGGGGGTAAGCTGCGAATCAAAGTCATATCCGATGGCTACGATTCCACCAAGAACGTCCAGTTTCCACGAGCAATTCGTGCTGAAGGTGCACGCTATGTAGTTGAAGGATTGGAACCTTCAAACGATGGGAGTTTCTACCGTGTCAGTGGTAACATCACCCGTCTTGCTCGACCTGGGGAAGCAGATATCTTCGTTGCCCCTAGACAATCAAGGTCAACTAGCACAGGCAAAGCATCCAAAGGCCCCGCTAGTGCCGCCGACCTACCAACAATTGATGCTATAAAGGATGGCATTCTCGTTCAGTGCGTCAAAGATGGCAGCAAGCTTCGTGCTAGGGTAGTTTCCGACGGATATGAACCCGATTGGAACATGCGTTTTCCGCGATCGGTTCGTGAGGAAGGAATGCTTTACGTCGTTGATGAAATCAAAATCGGCCCTGATGGCAAGTCCTATATTGCCTGTGGTGAAATTAAGCGATTTGTACAACCTACCATCACMAATTAATATCAGCAACAAATGAAACAAGGATATATAGCAGTTTTTGCTGGAATTCAGAGGGTTGCATGGTTAGCGTTGCGTGGTTAAGGAACCCACGCTTAAAAACGTGGGATTGAGACAAGGACGCTTTATACCGGGCTGCGCCCCGCTACGCTAACGTGCTACGCATCTCGGTATAATTCTTTTTTGAAACTGGGCTTTAAACCCAGAATTAAAGTTTTTATTTATACCCCACACCCTGTTTTTTTGTAAAACTATTACTGTTGCTAGCCTTCACGCTTGTCATTATGTCCTAAAGGGTGTGACTACGGCTGTAGAATTCAGAATTAATTAGTAGCGGCTTTTAATCTGTCACTAATGAAACGTCAGTCTCCAACAAAGGCGCACGTTTATTTTTGCGGTAATTACAGTCTCAGTTCTTGTACCTTTTTCAACCTTCCAACTGATCTCACTTAAATCTACATATTTAGTGTTCTGTTTCACCGTTTATTCATCCACTATTCACACAGAATTTTCAAGCTGAATTCTGGCTCGTGACTCTTTAATATTCATTGTTAAATAGAACACACTTAATAATCTAAGCGATTATGCCCACTGTGTATGTCTTAAGAATGAAGATTTCGGCTATGACATTGAGAAGTATTAAGGGGGTGTGGGAGAGTTCTGATTTTGTTTAACCAATATCAACTCAACAAAGGAATTTATCATGGTTAATCCAATTCAATCTGTTGATCTCGAAACCACCATTGCGGCGCTGCAACAAGACCCAACCAAAATCTCAAGCAACAAAGCCTTCGCTATCATTGACGCTTGGCAGCAAAAGCTTGAGGGTGATGATATTGCTGAAGATTTGGGTGAACTCAAAGAAGCTATCCAAAGTCGAGACACCGCCGCTATTTCTAGAATTCTCACTGACTTAGGTGAGGATACAACAGGAGTTGCGACAGATCTTCCTGCTGATGTTGCTGCAAAAGTGCAGCAACTTGGATCGTTGCTTAAGCAAGTAGGCTCAAGAGCAAAGTAGGTTTGACTTTTGTAGCTAGTTCTGTAAAAAAGTAAATTGCAACGATTGTTGTTGATTAAGTCGGGATTGAGTTTGACCAAGCTGGATATTCAGTAGTTCAGTTGTTGAACTCAATTCCAAAATCAATGACTATTTGAGAAACACAGTATTGGTAAGTTATTACGCCTCGATCGCCGGCTCGTAATCATTTGGGTTGTCAAAGCCTGCAATCCAAGCAGCAGCTTGATGACAGCTTTGMATATATGGGGGAACGCGCAAAACATGAATGTGTCCTGTGGATGGACAAGTGACTTTCAAAACCATAAACGGCTCGTCATCCTCAAAAGGAATGCAGATAAGTTGACGCTCTCCACCAGCGTCTCTATCTCGATGACGGACTAACCCTCCCACTTGCTGCAAAAATGTCTCGTATCCCAAACGTTCAATTAGTACACGCCGTAACTCAACGTTCTCAATATTGAGGATATCTTGCCCACTTATCGAGTCTGATTCAAAGGCAATGGTATCGCTCACCTGCACACCTCGCCAGCGCAAAACGAAACCATGCCCTCTAGGTAAACTGGTAATGCCGCTCCCAGCTAACTCAATCCAATGGGTGACGTGGAGACCTTTGGAAACAGAAGTCAGATTCACACAATCGCTGATATCTAGACTTTCACAAGTAAGATTTTCAGGTAAATTGTGAAGTCGCAATGCACCGCTTAAATCCAAATGACCCAAAACGCGCATTCCATCCCATGCACGATGCTCAAGGATGAGTTTTCTAGCACGTTCACCTGATATCGGCTCGTGGCTTTCTTTTGGGCGCTGCTGAACTGGTTTATTCGGCACCCGCCCATTTGACATTATCCTCAGCATTAGTCTGCGACCTCTACGTAAGCGTCAGGGCGGTATTCACGTTGTCTCCAGACGCGGTAAAGTCCTTGAGGTAATTCAATCGCGCGATGTTCTTCATGAACTAAGGTCGCAGTTGGTTGTTTAACCTCAAGATAAAGTTCGCTACCATTTACCCACAACTGAATAGCATCCGATTGCTGAATGCGATGGCTGTGTCCTGTGAGTTCACCATGAGCCAGAGTCGCACCTACACCTTTTTGAGCGTTTATCGGTAAGCTAGCAATTCGTCTAAGCAGAACATCGCCATGTCTGTAGAGCATACCAGCTTGATGAGCTTGAGAGTTATTACGGTTGTTCAACATACCTTTATTATACAAGATATTGGTCATTTGTTATTTGTCCTTTGTCCTTAGTGAAATGATGAGTTTTAACTAATGACCAATGACCAATGACTAATGACCAATGACTTTATTCGTCAATCTGCCATGAATCTTTAGTTATTTCTTCATCCAGAATTTTCTTAGCACGCACAATAATAATGATTCGTCCTAATAAAGGAATTTCTGGCTCAGTTTCAAACCATTGAAAATCTAATTCACCAGCGTTTTCAACAACAAAATAGTTGGAAGCATCCCATTGTCGTTGGGCACGATCTACTACTACCACGACTGATTCTATTCGACTTTGGTTTTGGTTGGGCAAGCGATCGCTAGAAGCTAAAATTGCTACTGGATCTTCTGCTGCCAACAGTACTTGCCAACCCGGTAACGAAAGCCAAGCTTGCTCTCCGGCAAATTTGACCATCCGAAATGGTTCAATTTCTGTGATTACAGGCACAGCTTGCAAATCTTGCGGTGATAATGGCAACTCGCCCACCACTGGCACGATTCGAGGCAATTGTTCTTCTGATTCCAGGCGGTAAAAGGGTAAAATTGGAGCCGGACGTTTGGGAACAGTAGTAAAATCAGTCAGTAATTGTTCGATTTGTTTCCTGGCTGTTGGCGTGTGAGCAAAACGCAAACCCTTGGCAATTAAGCGCGATCGCTCTTGTAAATCTGAGTTTTGGCGTGCCAGTTTCCAAGCTTGGTGAGCAACTGCATCACCTGGATGGCTAGAAAATCCTTCTGGCAAAGTACGCAAATAAGAGAATTCTTTAATTGCTTTGGCAACTTCCCGCGCTTCATCAGCATCGAGTTTGTGGATGAAAATCAGTTCGGCAGCGGCAGCGCGTTCTTCTTGAGTAAGCAAACGCAACTCGTATAAAACATCACTACCTCGTGTGGTGTAGTGCGATTGCACTGCTTCCGAAACTCCTGACTTTTCTAAAGAATTGTAAACTTGAGAGCCAACAATCACCTGATTTTGTTGAATCGGCTCAAATCCAGTGGCTTCAAAAATTTCTTGGGGATTGTAGCCGGTTTTCTGCAACGAGGCGATCGCATACCCCCATTCCACCCAATTGCCTTGCTTTTGCCTCAACTTTCGCAGTAACTCTTGTGCTACATCGCTGGCAGTATTTTCGGGATTCTGAGCGTTGGGTGGTAGATCAGTCATAAATCAGTGTGTGAGCTTCAACTTGAGAGGTTGATTAATACCTCATGAGCAAGTTTTATTTTAATCTATCAACTACCCAGAGCTACTTTATTAAGTTGATTTGTAGCAAGTTCAACTAAATCACTAAGATATTTCCGGAAGCAATTTTTTCCGTATTGAATAATTAAATGTGTCTAAAAAGATAGACTACCTCCGTAATAACCCATGATAAAATCCAGCTATTCTCAATTAAGCTTGGTATGGAATATAACAAGATAATGAAATATATAAGGAAAATATCTTATGGATAATCCTAGCCTCGAAATAAATAAACTCCAATATCAAGTGATGACTCTCGAACGACCAAAAAAGCTGAAAATTTTAGTAGTTGACGATGAGCCAGATAATCTCGATCTACTTTATCGTACTTTTCGACGCGATTTTAATGTTTTGAAAGCTGATAGTGGGGTAAATGCCCTACAAGTTTTGGCAGCAGAAGGGGAGGTAGCGGTGATTATCTCCGATCAACGGATGCCAGAAATGAAAGGAACTGAGTTTCTCAGCAAGACTGTACCTCAGTTTCCCGATACAGTCAGGATAATTCTCACCGGATTTACTGATATTGAAGACTTGGTAGAAGCGATTAACGCTGGACAAGTCTACAAATATATTACTAAGCCTTGGGATCCAGGAGAACTCAAGGCAGTGGTGCAAAGAGCAGCAGAAACCTACGACTTACTCAAGCAACGTACAGAAGAATTACGCCGCGCTCATGCTCAAATAGCCTTGTTGAGTGTTTTGGTACAGGTAACTCAAGCAGCTTGCAGCTTAGAGGAAACTCTCACCCCAATTGCTAGGGCTTTTGATGAAACTTTCGGTACTCAAAGGTGTATTATACAACTTATAGATGAAAATACTCTGCTTGAGATTCAAGGAAATTACAGCGATACAGGTACAATAGAAAACTGGCTTTCCCAAGATTCTCTCACTCAAGAAGCGATCGCCACACGGCAAATGCAAGTTTCATTGAATATACTTAAAGATACTAAATTAAACAATGTTATTCATTATCAAAGCAGTGGTATACAAGCACATTTAGTGATGCCGATTAGCTACCGCAATCAACTATTGGGTGTATTGTCGCTACAGTGGAAAAAACCTTGCATTTTGCGAGAAGATGAATTAAAGCTGATTGATTTATCAGCACAACTAGTGGCGATCGCACTGACTAGTAGTAGCTGCAATCAAACCATTGTGTAGTTGTCATTAGTCATTTGTCCTTTGTGCTTAGTTTTTGGTAAATGAGCAATGACTAATGACCAATGATTAACGACTAAATAACTAATGACTAACGAAATTCAGTCCATTTTTAACCGCATTGCTCCAGTTTATGACCAGTTGAACGATTGGTTGAGTCTTGGACAACACCGAATCTGGAAAGAAATGGCAGTCAAATGGAGTGCTGCTAAATCAGGTGATACTGCACTAGATTTGTGTTGCGGTAGCGGTGATTTAGCTTTTCGTTTGGCACGGCGTGTAGGAGTAACAGGACGAGTGTATGGAGTAGACTTTTCTGCAAACCTGCTAAAAACTGCTAAAGAACGCTCGCAAAAGCAGTACCCCGAACCTGTTATTGCCTGGGTAGAAGCCGACGTGTTAAATTTACCCTTTAATGATAACGAATTTGATGCCGCAACAATGGGCTATGGTTTAAGAAATGTTAAAGATATTCCCCGCAGTCTCCAAGAGCTATACCGTGTGCTGAAACCGGGTGCTAAAGCGGCGATTTTAGACTTTCATCAACCGAGTAATCCTCAGCTACGCGGCTTTCAGCAATGGTATCTGGATAGTTTTGTGGTTCCAGTTGCAGATTTTTTGGGCTTAAAGGAAGAATATGCTTACATTAGTCCCAGCTTAGACCGCTTTCCCCTCGGCAAAAAGCAAGTAGAGTTAGCTCATCAAGTTGGTTTTACCGTTGCCACACACTACCCCATTGCGAACGGTATGATGGGAGTGCTAGTAGTCAGTAAATTTTAAATTTTAGATTTGCAATTTTGGATTGGGGGCTGCGGAACAGGTAATAACTAATTGAAATTCGTTAGTAGTTATTGAAAGATAACTCACGACTAATAACCGCCAATTAACAATCCCTAATACCTAATTTCTAATCTAGAATTCAAAATCTCAAATTCTAAATCCCAAATTCTGTGGACTGGTCTCATCTTTGGCTTTATGTTTCTCCCCCAATACTGGGTGGAATTATTGGCTATTTTACAAATGATATAGCCATCAAAATGTTGTTCCGTCCCTACCGAGCAATTTATATTGCTGGACGAAGAGTACCCTTTACCCCTGGATTAATTCCCCGCAACCAAGAACGTCTGGCTCAGAACATTTCCAATACAATTATGGGGTCGCTATTAACGCCACAAGAATTGCAAAATCTGGCACGGCGTCTGTTACAAACAGAACGGGTACAAGCAGCAATTCTCTGGTTATTACGGTTAGCGGTCGAACAAATCAAAACAGATAAAAACCAAAAGAGTGCGAAAATCGTAGCAGGAATTTTGCGGGATTTAATAGGAGAATCCTTGCCAAGATTACTGAAGGTTTTGGCGCGACGAGAAGACTTTTTGGAAGCGCAAATAAATCAAGTTTTTGACCAGATATTGCTAGAGTTTCAACTGACTGAAGAACAAGCCACACGGCTTGCTGATTGGTTATTGCAAGTAATATTACCACCAGATGTATTGCGGCAAGTAATAGTTGATTTTTTGACTGATCGCACAATTCAAATTATTGATGAAGGCTTTCGGGAAAAAACCAGTGGTACCTACTGGGTAGTGGCAAATTTATTTGGTTTACGTAATACTCTCACCCGACTAAGGACTTTTTGTTTAGATGAAAAAGAGGCTACCAATACTCGCTTGCAGGAATTAACTCAAGATTTGCAAGTGCGCGATCGCATTCGGAAATTACTGCAAAATTTATCATTACAAAACTTACCAATTGGAACGGTACGCCAACTACGAAAGACTACACGTGAAAGTGTCCGTCATTACGTGCAAACAAGTGGCAGCGATTTGCTACAAGGGTTAACTGATTCTGTGAATTGGGAAAATATTGCTGTAGTGCTGTTGAATCGTCTGAGTACTTCACCCGTTGTCAATACTTCTTTAGAAGTAATGAGTCAAGAATTAGCTTTTATTTTAGAGAAGTATTTGGAAAAAGATTTAGAAGCAATAGTGGCACAAGTGATTCCGATTTTGTCCATAGATGAAGTGATTGTTGACCGTGTGAAATCTACTTCTCCTGCTGATTTAGAAGCTGCTATTGAAGGAATTGTCAAAAACGAATTACAGGCAATTGTAACTTTAGGCGGTATTTTAGGTTTTGTTGTGGGATTATTTCAAACAGGGTTTTTACTTTTGAGTCAATTTTAAATTTTATCAAAGTATAGTTGTCGGAATAAAATTAAGCGATCGCCTTTGAACACGAGGTTTAAGTAAAAAGCGATCACTATTGTTTTTATTTAGTTTTGCTCTGAACACTTGTGAATGCGTTGACGTAGCCCCCCGCAAGTATCGCCCCAATAACTAATGACTATCTGTCCTTGAAAAAAGCTCTAGCACTGGCTACCTGTGGAGCAAATTCAGCCAGAGTTAGAAGCTGTTCGTCACGCTTAGTAGAGGTTATTTAACCAGTTAGCTTCAGGTCCGATTTTTAACTAATGGGCAGGAGGAGAATCGAACTCCTATGACCGCAAGGTCGCCACATTTTGAGTGTGGTGCGTCTACCAGTTTCGCCACCCGCCCTTATATTCAACTTAACTATTATACTATATTGAGTGATTTTGCAGCAACAAATCTGAAGATTGATTTTCAAAGTATTGCTAAATTAATAGTTTTAAGTATTTACGCCAATATACTATTTAGCTGTATTACATAGCTGGCAAGTATTTCCAAACAGAGAATTCTCTGCTTAGGATGTCTCAATGATTTGAGTCCTGTATTTTTACTGTTTACTCTTATAGGGATTCACTTAACTTCAGCGCTTAAAGGCGTGTAAACATTAATAAACTAGGGTCAATATCCTCTAGCTTGGCACAGCCGCTAAGTGCCATTGCCAAACTTAACTCGTCTTGGAGAAGTGAGATGACATGAGATACACCAGCTTGTCCTGCTACAGCTAGTCCCCACAAAATCGGTCGTCCGATAAGTACCGCTTTTGCTCCTAATGCTAAAGCTTTAAGAATGTCTGTACCTCTACGGATGCCTCCATCCAACACTACTTCTAACCTACCATTGACTGCTATTACTATTTCTGCTAGAGCATCTAAAGAAGCGATCGCACCGTCGAGTTGTCTGCCTCCATGATTAGAAACAATAATTGCTTTGGCTCCATATTCTACAGCCCGCAATGCATCATCTGAGCGTAAAATTCCTTTGAGTACTAGAGGTAGTGGAGATATGGACTGCAACCATTCCAAGTCCCTCCAAGTGACTGCTGGGTTTAGCTGTTGGGCAAAATAGGTAAATAACCCAGATTCGCCTTTTTCATGGGAAATATCTATCCCTGATATAGTTGCAAGATTAGCCAAATGTAGGTCTACAGGTAAAGCAAACTCATTACGTCTATCTTTTTCACGCTGTCCGAGAACTGGTGCATCTACAGTTAGACAAAGTGCTTTGTAACCTGCTTTATATGCTTTTTCTACCAAAGCACGAGTCAATCCCCGGTCTTTGTGGATATAAAGCTGGAACCAGCGCAGAGAATCTGGAAAGTGTTCGCAAGCGCTTGCTACTTCTTCAATACTTTTTGTTGCCATTGTACTTAACACCATGCCGACACCAGCTGATGCTGCGGCTGAGGCGGTGGCAATTTCTCCATCGGGATGAGCTAGACATTGAAAAGCCATCGGTGCAACTAGTAAAGGTAGTTGCAGAGGTTGTCCTAAAATGGAGGTATTGAGATGGCGATCGCTAACATCAACTAATATCCGAGGTCGCAGCTTGATTCGCTCAAAGGCAATACGATTATCTCGCAAGGTGATTTCATCCCAAGCACCACTACTGTAGTAATCAAGTGTCATTTGGGATAGATACTGTTTTGCGAGTTTTTCGTATTCAAAGAGGTTAATAGGTTGAAAGCGATCATCGTTGGGTACAACTGTCATGGTAGCGACCGTGGGTTAAGTGATGGAATGTCTTTTTAATTCCATCAAAATTATGATATATCGCTAAGGAACCTATTTAATAATTCTTCTAATTTTTGTTCATAAATAGGTGATAAATGTATAATTAAATTTCTATCCTCATCTTCTATATTTTTATTTCTTTCTAACGTGGTCTTTAAAGTCGATAAAAATCTATCGCTTTGGAACGTAAAGGATTATTTGAGGAAAGTGCTTCTGGTTCGTCTATTGCTTGTTCCGGTTTTTTATTAATAATTAAAAAGCTTGTGTTCTTAATTCATAATTCGCAAATTCTTAATTACGAATTACGAATTACGAATTACGAATTACGAATTATTTGCTCAAGAGATATTGCCTTGCCTAGTGATTCTGGTAAATTCACCAGTTTCGCCACCCGCCTTTGGGTGCAACTTCACCATCAGTAGATTTAAATCCGTGACCTTGAATTAGAGATTGATATTCTGTGCTGCTTGCCCAGCGGTCAATTTCTCGCGCCCGTAGCACTGGTACCGGATGAGTTAATTGGGCTGTACGGGCAGCTTTGACCATTTCACCAAGTTCAGTCTTGCTAATATCATCGTAAGCGCGGGCTTGGGCAACAAAGGCATCGAGGTTTAATTGCGGTGCTAAAGTGGGAGAACCACCAGCTAGTTTCATCAATACGGACATAACAACTTTAGGGTCTTGGGTTGCTAACAATGCAGCGCGATCGCAGGTAAACTCAGCACAGCGCACCCATTCCAAAAGTTGTGCTTGTATTGCTTGGGCAATAAAGGCTCCGACATTCGGCACAATTGCCGCAGCTAATATTAGTAAATTTACAGGTGTCAAATAAACGCTATGGTCACACTTGAGATGTCCCAACTCGTGGGCAATTACTGCTTGGATTTCCTCTGGTGTGAGGATATCAATTAAGGAAGTATGCACAACTATAAAAGGTTGCTTACCCCGTACAGCAAAAGTATAAGCGTTGGGAGCTGGATGCTGTCGGACATACAATTGAGGAGGCTCTATATCCAAGATTTTGCAGGCTTGTAACAACAACTGATGTAAATCAGGCAATTGTTTCTCACTCACCAGAACGCTTGAGGCAATATTTTCTACATAAAAAACCTGCTCTGCCATTGGGCCAAGCCAATTTCGCACCAACATATCGATGCCTGGTATCTGCTTGAGCGCATTAGTAGCTTCCAGGTCTAATGGATGACGAAATGAGTCAGCTTTTAAACCAATCAGGGGGGTTTTGAAGAAAGACATAGTGCAGCAAGCTATAAAAAATACAACTATGGAATCTGGCTGGTTAAATGAAACAGCCTCCCAAAGATAGTATAGCGATTAAGTCGGGTCGGCATTACCCACTAAGATATTTAGGGGGCATTGGGCATTGGGAGTATAGGATGGTCGGGTGATGGGGTGAAATGCTCTTTGCATCACCTCATCACCTCATCAGAGCATCAATCTCAACTTATCAATTTCAACTTGATAGGCTAGTGACACTGGGAAGGATTTGTGCATCTGTTGATACTTCTCCCACTCGTAGGATTTTAGCTCCCAATTGCTGCAACTTCGCATCAAGTCGATCATAGCCGCGATCAAGGTGTTGTAATCCCTGAATTGTGGTTTGTCCTTCTGCTGCTAGTCCTGCTAATACTAGTGCTGCGGATGCTCGCAAGTCAGTACCTAATACTGGTGCACCAGACAGCTTCGGTACTCCCCTAACGAAAGCAGCATTGCCTTTGACACGAATATCTGCTCCCAAACGATTTAACTCTGAGGCATGACGCAAGCGATTTTCAAAGACAGATTCGTTAATTACGCTGTCGCCTTCGGCTAATGTCAGCAAAGCCATGAACGGCGCTTGCATATCTGTAGGAAAACCTGGATGGTATTGGGTTTCAATATCTGTTGCCTTCAGGGTTTTTGCTGGGAGAATACGTAAGTGTTCAGGTGCTTCCTCGATTATTGTCACTCCAATATCGCGCAGCTTGGCAATCACTGGTATGAGATGTTCTGGAGCGACCGGTGAGAGCATAAGTTCTGAGCGGGTAATTGCTGCTGCTACTAAAAACGTTCCTGCTTCAATGCGATCGGGGATAATACTGTAATCAACAGAATGCAACTTGGGGACTCCTTCGATGATAATTCTGCTAGTCCCTGCCCCAGTAATTTTTGCTCCCATCGCATTACAGAAGTTAGCTAAATCAACTACTTCCGGTTCTCTAGCAGCGTTTTCAATGATTGTTTCGCCTTCTGCCAAGGTAGCCGCCATCATCAAGTTTTCCGTCGCTCCGACACTGGCGATGTCTAAATAAATTTTCGCTCCTTTTAACCTGCGGTTGCTACCAGGAACGTAGGCGTTACAAATGCCATGTTCAATTTGCACCTCCGCTCCCATTGCTTGCAGTCCCCGGACATGCAAATCAACTGGTCTTGCTCCGATAGCACAACCACCTGGTAAGGGCATCTGCGCTACTCCCAGTCTTGCCAAAATCGCACCAATGGCAAAAAAGCTTGCCCTCAACTGGGTAACTAATTCGTAGGGAGCTTTTGATGTTTTAATTTCGCTGGCGTTGATGTCTAAGATGTCGCCCTGGCGTTTTAAACGTACACCCAAAGCCGATAACACCTGACCCATCCTCTCTACATCCGCTAACAAGGGAACATTGCGGATGCGACAATCACCTGGACACAGCAATGCTCCAGCCATGATTACTAATGCTGCATTTTTTGCCCCACTAATTTTTACATCACCTCGCAAAGGATGCCCACCCCAAATTTGCAAGACTGAGGAGTCCGCTTTGGGAGCAAATTTGGCATCTGGTAAGCTGCTAGAAGGATTAATAATCCTACCTCCAAAATTAATATGTATTTTATATGTCTGAAGTTGGTTTTGATTCTACAGTAAAGATTCAATTTGTCCACGTTTTAGAACAACATCTGTGATTGAAAAATTATGTTTTTACTCATAAATTAACAATCAAAACCAGCACTAGTAAGCTTTTCAAGCTTTTGAGAACTTTAACAAAAAAGACTGGCTCAGTAGTACTTACAAGTAACAAAAAATACTCAATAATCTAACTTAGGTATTTACTAAAAATCAATACTCCAATGGATATTTTAGAGCATTGCTGAATGAAGGGATGAATTGATTTATATAGATATAGTTTGATACTTAAAATAATCAACTAATTAATTAATCGACTATTTTACCATTTCTTATTTTTTAGAAGACCATAATATTTTCGGGAAAGACGTAGAATATAATCTCTAATTATTGTATTTTTTATTTATACTTTTATCAAATATGTTTGAGTTATATAAGAGTTTCCTTCAGTGATAAAACTTGGGCAATTTTCAAACTGTGTCATCTAAAATAAATTAATTAGCTATTATTAAGTACAATTTATAAAATATTTATCACTATAAATATATATGTTATTATATATTAAAAAAATAAAAAGTTATTTATTTAGATAATTTAAAAACAAGTAACTTTGAATTGTTATTGTAACATTCATGAATAAGGGTTATATAGGCATTGATAGTAGTCATGGGTTGGTTTTTTAAGGGCGATCGCTCTGACGAGTTGAGCATTTTCCTATTGAAGGAGTATATTTTGAGAAAATGCGATCGCTAACTTGAGATTAACTATAAAACTTTCAATCAAAGTAATTAAAGCGAATTACCAACTATTTAATTTGTTTTCTCAAGGATGGTATCAGAATCATAATTCCTCTAACAACTTCTTCAGGGGTAGCCGTGCCATTGATTACCTTTGATACAATTGACATCATTTCTAAAGCTAGATTTGTTAGAATTCCACTTGCTTCTAACCGCTTCAATTCCAAAACGTCAATACCTGCTGCTAATTCATCTGAATACTCTTCTACACTCACTCCAAAATCTTCAATTTTTGACATAGCTATAATTTCCTGTTTTTTGTTCAACTTCTATATCCAAGCATCTTATCGTAGCTATTAAGTCCAGCGATGTCTGTCTTGAAAAGTTCAGATTGGCGGAAGCCGCTGCTCCGACTTTTCGCTATGACGGGCGTAGCTGCGGCATCAATTAAGCTGGAGATGCAAAAGAGCCGTCGCCAAGTGGGAACACTAGACTTAGACATTGCTGGAAGTCACCCCACACTATGAGCATGACACTTACAAGTCTTCGAGCGGCCTTACAAAGCCTGCCCGAAAATGCACCTGAACCTGTTGTTAACGACCTTTTCGCTCCTCACTTACTGAGAGCATTAGGGTTTCAATCTGAAGAAATTCATCCAGAATATAACACTGGTGACGGAGATGTTGATAAAGCAGCTAGGAAAACCATTAAAGATGATATTTTTTTACATACAAAATCTAATCCATATCTGCTACTGGAGTTGAAAGGGAGGGATATTAACCTATCTGTAAATACTGCACAGTATCAAAAAACGGTTCATCAACTGAAGCGTTATCTACTTGCACCTAATTGTCAAACAGTCCAGTGGGGGATTATTACTAATTCTTGCCATATTCAACTGTTTCGCAAGCATGGAAAAGTGATTTATCCTGCAACACAGTGTCTTCCACTTGATGCAGATAATATTGATAATGTAGTTGCTTCAATTCGGAAAAAAATTGAAAATCCCACTAAAGCCTTAACCATTGCAATTTATAACAACAAAGGTGGGGTAGGTAAAACGACAACTACTGTTAATTTGGCAGCTATCTTAACTTTTTTAGGGAAAAAGGTTCTAGCGATTGATTTCGATCCAAATCAACAAGATTTAACGAGTTATTTAGGTCTTCCATTAAGTAATGGTAGTGTATTTGAGGCTCTTACAGAACGGAATATAGAACTTCAAAGTTCTCTACATCCTTATAAATTCCCTCTAAGGAAGGTTAATTCAGAACTTAGATTTGATATTATTCCTGCCGATCTAAAACTGACAGATGCATCTGAAAATCTGTTGCGTAATTACTTAAAATTTCACACTCTTTATGACAAATTAGAGTTCTCAAGGCAAGAATACGACTATATTTTGATAGATCCACCACCCAATTGGCGAGTGTTTAGCCAGCTAGCTGTATATGCGGCTGATGTCGTTCTCATTCCCACAAAGCATAACAATCTTTTCTCTTTAGAAAATGCAGCAATAGCAATCAAGAAATTCATTCCTGAAGTCCAATCTCAAAAAGCTGATGGTAGCCCTATTCCATTGCCAATTTTTTTCAATGGAGAAAAGATTACATTACCTCAGATAGCAGTTACTCAACAAGAAATTAATAATATTCTTAAAACTGCTAAAAAAGAGGGATTTGATTTACTGCCTTACTTCTATCCCAAGTATACCAATGCCAACAAAGACCTTCGTATTCATCAGGTTCCAAGCTACGCTAACATAGCTGGTTCAGTTTTCTCACGTATTCCTGCGGTTTATCGAGATCGATCTGCTCATGAATATTACAAAAATCTAGCAAAGGAGTATTTTTTACAATGAGTAGCCTCAGCGATATTGGAAACTTGATGCATTTATATTTAGATGAAATTGACCCTGGTGAAGGAACTGATGCACCTGAATTTTTAATTAAAGCTTCAGCTCATTTACTGAATCAAAAAGGTGGAAGAAATTGGATTCCGGTAATTGTAAAAGAAACTGGCAAAAATAAGTATCAAGTCATTGCTAACTCTTTCATTTATGCAATTGCAGAAGCCGCTGGTTTAGATCGTGTTTGGTGCATTATTACCGATGGTAGTAATGAGACAATTGGAGTCACAAAAGTATTGGCAGGAGAAGAAATTCCAAAAATCAATCTCTCTAAGGCATCTAGGGATGAAATTAAAGCAGCATTAGAGTATTTAGTCAAGCAACCAGATAGCATTCTCAAAGCAGTTAAACCTGCTATAGCTACAAACCGAATTGATGAAGCTCCTCGTGAATATTGGAAGACATTAGATCCAATTGTTGATTTAAAGTGTGGCATTACCAAAGGTAAAAAACTTGATGCTTTAAATCAAGTGTTTTATCTAACTCCTCAACCAATGCCAGATACAACTACTGATATCGGTGTTCTCAAAACAATGACAACAGCCGATCTAAAAGTGATGGCAAAAAAACAAGGAATTACTGGCATCACTAAAATGAAAAAAGACGATCTTGTTAAAGTATTGAGTAAGCCTTCAAAGTAGCGATCAGTCTTCCTCCAATCGAGCTTGTCTCCAAATATTTCTCTCCTCCTTTGCGAACCTCTGCACTTTCCTTTGCGCCCCTTTGCGTTAAAAAACATTACCCCTCTCCGCAACCCGGAAAGGGGTTAATCACTGATGAAACTCAGCACTAATTAATAAGCGTCTTGCAATTCGTAAAAATCAGGCGAGACATAATCTTTCCGCAAAGGCCAACCTACCCAATCTTCTGGCATCAAAAGTCGTTTGAGATTTGGGTGTCCTTCATAAATAATGCCGAACATATCGTAAGACTCGCGTTCTTGCCAATCAGCGGTCTTCCAAATCCAATACACTGAAGGCAGTTTTGGATTATCTCGTGGTAAGAACACCTTTAAGCGGACTTCTTGGGGGCGATCGCTATTATCACCCACTTTAATCAAGTGATATACACTCACCAATTCCTGTCCTGGCCCAAGGTCAATACCACCTTGAAACTGGAGATAATTAAACCCATAAGCATACAGGGCTGTAGCGGTGGGGAGCAAGAAATCTGGCTCCACCTTAATTATCTCTACCCCGTTTTTGTCTGGTGGCAAAAACTCATGCCCAAAACCATTTTCTGTTAACCACTGAGAAACTTTACCAGCTTCTACCAATGACTCTTCTTTGGCTGCTGGTATTGGTTTAGATTCTTCTTCAGCCACGAGTTTGTTCCTCCTTTTGTGTCTTTGCTGTCAGCAATGCAGGTGGTACTGGCATACCAATCGCTTGTGTCAATTCTTTTGGTGGTACAGAGCGAGTTTCTGACTGCAAATACTTCCCAGTTAAAATTTCTTCTACTGGTTTGAGGTTATGAGTCGTGCTGTAATAGCGGTGAGTTTGCTTAATTTTATTCCGCTCTTGCATCGAATCATTAGCAATTTTCTTCCGCAACTTAATAATCGCGTCGATAATTGCTTCTGGACGAGGAGGACAACCAGGCAAGTACACATCCACAGGAATCAGTTTATCAACTCCACGCACTGCCGTTGGAGAATCAACACTGAACATCCCACCAGTAATCGTGCAAGCTCCCATTGCAATTACATACTTCGGTTCTGGCATTTGTTCATAAAGCCGCACCAGTTGAGGTGCCATCTTCATAGTAATTGTCCCTGCCGTAATAATTAAATCGGCTTGGCGGGGGCTAGAACGAGGAATTAGTCCAAAACGGTCAAAATCAAATCGTGAGCCGATTAAAGCTGCAAATTCAATAAAGCAGCAAGCAGTGCCAAATAGCAACGGCCATAAACTAGAAAGCCGTGCCCAGTTGTAGAGATCGTCAACCGTGGTCAAAATCACATTTTCTGAAAGGTCTTGAGTGATTGTCGGACGATCAATAGGGTTGATGATTCGCTCTTTGTCCTGGGTTATTAAGTTAGAATTCAAGACCATTCCAAAGCTCCTTTACGCCATGCGTAAACTAAAGCGACTACAAGAATTGCAATAAAGACTAGCGCTTCAATAAATGCCAATAACCCTAGACGATGGAAAGCTACCGCCCAAGGATACAAGAACACAGTCTCCACATCAAAGACTACAAAGACCAGGGCAAACATGTAGTAGCGGATATTGAACTGAATCCAGGCTCCCCCGATGGGTTCCATTCCAGATTCATAAGTGGTACGCCGTTCAGGGCTATAACCACTGGGTCGTAGGAGCTTGGATGCTGAGAGCGCTAAGGCAGGAACTAGGCTACAGACTATTAAGAAGCCTAGAAAGTACTCGTAACCGCTGAGGACAAACACAATGAGTATCTACCGCTTATGAAGTATTTAAGTTGGGAGTGGGGAACTCAGGGCCCCCACCAAGTGGGGATTAGGGGAGATGGGGAACTCGCGGCCCCCACGTTAGCAAAGCGGGGCAAAGCCCAGTGGGGATTAAAGTCATCGAAAGTGGAAACTAGGGATTGGGAACTGGGAAGCAAGAGAGGAGTTGCAGTAAGTTTTTACCCTCTGCTTCTCTCCAATGCCCTATGCCCCATGTCCAATTACCAATACCTAACCCCCAGTACCCAATCCCTTGAATTGCGTTACTTTCTTTTACATTATATCTTTTTGATTTTTCTGAAATCTACGAAACAAATGCACTTCAGGTATTTGATTCGTTTTTGGTATTGATAGAAAAGTCTAACAGTTATGTCATAATTTTTAACGTATATTTAAGATTTCTCCTCTGCGAGGCCTTAGTCATGAGCGAACCAGCTGTTGAGACTTCAGTGTTAGACCGCTATGAGTGTCGCGCCTGCGGTTATGTATACGAACCCGAAAAGGGAGACGACAAACATGACATTACTCCAGGAACAGCTTTTGCAGAACTCCCAGTCACTTGGCGCTGTCCAGTTTGTAGTGCCAAGAAAACGGTTTTTGCCAACATTGGTCCTGTAGGTACTGCATCCGGCTTCAAAGAAAATCTCGGTTACGGTTTGGGTGTCAATAACTTAACGCCAATCCAAAAAAATATCCTAATTTTTGGCGCTTTGGCTGTTGCATTTTTGTTTTTTCTCAGTCTCTACGGTTTACAATAAGACCCGCTTGAGAGTGCTGATTACTGAGTGTTAACTGCTGAGTTAGGAGTTCTCAATTGTGAATTCTGAATTCTCAACAGACCCTCATTCTGTTTTACCAAGTCTATAAAGCGACTATAGCCTTTAAGCTAAACCTTTTAGAAAACCCCTACACAAATTTAGAACCAATCTAAGAGATACTGATGCATTCAATTCTAAAAAGTTGGCAACGAATATTTGCCTTGTTACTCGTAGTTCTGATGTGTATAGGTTGTAGCAAAGTCCCCTCTGTTAACTACAACCCTTGGAAAATCATTTCTGTGCCAACAGATGCGAAGTTGCTAGATATTGCTTTTACTGATAATCCTCAGCATGGCTACTTAGTCGGTAGCAGTGCCACACTATTGGAAACCAATGATGGAGGTGATACTTGGAAACCAATAACACTGCAACTAGATGAGCAAAAGTATCGCTTTAACTCAGTAAGTTTTTTTGGGAGAGAAGGCTGGATTGCTGGAGAACCTGGATTTTTAATTCATACCACTGATAATGGTGCTTCTTGGTCACGGATTGCTCTGAGCGAAAAGCTACCGGGTAACCCGATCGCAATTAAAGCACTAGCAGACAGCAAAGCCGAGTTGGCTACTGATGTGGGAGCCATCTATCAGACTACAGACGGAGGGAAAAACTGGAAAGCCCAAGTGGAGTCAGCAGTTGGTGTAGTGCGTAACTTAGAACGTTCTGCTGATGGCAAATATGTTGCTGTTTCCGCTAAGGGTAACTTCTACTCAACTTGGGAACCAGGGCAAAATGCTTGGGTTCCTCATAACCGCAATAGTTCTCGGCGGGTAGAAAACATGGGTTTTGCTGACAGTGGTCAGTTATGGATGCTAGCCAGAGGAGGTCAAATCCAGTTTAGCGAACCAACTAAACCTGAAGAATGGCAAAAAGCACAAAATCCGGAATTATCCACCAGTTGGGGTTTACTGGATTTGGCATTCCGCACACCCAATGAAATTTGGCTCGGTGGCGGTAGCGGTAATTTGCTACGCAGTACCGACGGCGGCCAAACCTGGGAAAAAGACCGTGAGGTAGAAGGAGTAGCTGCTAATTTGTACAAGATTGTTTTCTTCCAACCAGACCAAGGATTTATAATTGGCGATCGCGGTGTCTTGCTCAAATATCTTCCAAACCCAGAAACAACTTCTTCACAAGCAACTTAATGGGGGCAGGAGAAATGGGGAGATGAGCAGATCAGGAGATGGGGAGAAAATTTTATCCCACCACCCCATCACCCCACCCCCCATATTCCCAATCACTATTTCTGAGAAGAACGTTGCAACTTGTAACTCTTTCTAAACTTTGTAGGATAATAAACTCAATACATTCTTTGTGAAGGTAGGGATTTAAATGTCAGGTACCACTGGAGAACGTCCGTTTTCGGATATCATTACCAGCGTTCGTTATTGGGTAATTCATAGCATCACCATCCCCGCATTGTTTATTGCTGGTTGGTTATTTATCAGCACTGGACTGGCTTATGATGCTTTTGGCACACCGCGTCCTAATGAATATTTCACACCAGCGCGGCAGGAAGTGCCAATCGTGAAGAACCGTTTTGAAGCGAAAAAGCAAGTTGAACAATTTATTGGAAAGTAGTTTGAGATCATGACTAGCGGTAATAACATCAATCAACCAGTTACCTATCCAATTTTTACTGTCAGATGGTTGGCTGTTCACACTTTAGGTGTACCAACTGTATTCTTTTTAGGCGCGATCGCCGCAATGCAATTTATTCAACGCTAGGAGCAAGTTATGGAAAGATCGCCCAATCCTAATAACCAACCGGTTGAATTAAACCGGACTTCGCTATACCTGGGACTATTGATGATTTTCGTTCTGGGAATTCTGTTTTCTAGTTACTTCTTTAATTAACTAGAACTACTGTTGTTAATCTTTTTTTATTGAACGTGTGTTGATTTKTTCTTAAGGGAGGAAATAAGCTGTGTCTGGAAGTGGGAGAATTCCCCTGTGGGTCGTCGCTACGGTCGCAGGATTAGGTGTAATTACAGTCTTAGGCATTTTCTTTTATGGTGCCTACGCCGGGCTTGGTTCTTCAATCTAAAACTAGTTTGAACAGAATACTATAAAGTCTGAATTTTTTAGCATTTGTTGAGAAATCAGCATTAAACAACCGTCTATCTCTCTGAGACAGGCGGTTGTTTGCAACTTATTTCAAGGAAGGTGAAGTACAAAACTTAAGCTTGATACCCTGACGTTAAGCCTCTTTTACTTCTCTTTTACTTTAACAATTTTGACTTGTGAATTTCCCACTCATAGTGTACGGCCTATTAACTCTATAATAAATTCAATGAAGTTACTAGAAAATTACAGCAGATTTCCCAGAAGGTAAAGTACGCAACGATTCGTCTTAAAGCTAGGTATAAAGCTTATTTACTTGCGAGTTTACCAATTCTGACTTCTGAATTCTGCTGTAATATTCAGGTAATTGGTAAAAAGTTAAGCAATATATTACCTATTACCAATTAACTCATAAACCAATCAAGCAATATCTTCGCTTTCTATGTATAAAAACAGAAATGCGAATACCACACCTGGTACAATCCAACCAATGATCGGAACGAAGATAGCAGGCAGGTAGGAAGTGCTAGCCAACATCGTAGGCAAAAATTCAAATGCCATAGTAAAAGTTCCTGTTAAATCACACTACAATTCAAGATGAGCTTACTGCAAAGTGTGCCAGATTTTTTAAATTCTAAAGATTTTTAACACAGCCCATATTGCGAGTGGGAGGTGGGGAGTAAGGAGTATGCATGAGGAGATGAGGGAGGCCGAGGTAAAATTCCTAACTCCTCAATCAACAGTTGACAGGATCTAGTGCGTTGGACGGGTTAAGAGGCTTGTTCGCGTAGCGTCTGTGATCGCACAAGCAACTGGCTCTCAACAGTTAACCATCAACAGTCATATACCCAATAGCTCATCTAGCTCTAAGTTTGGTAAGTCTGGAGGAATCACAGTACGTACTATTGTGACTTTATGACTCTCCTGTTGGGTTGTCGGCTCTAGAGCGATCGCTTCCAAACGAATTTCCAAACAGCCAAAGGGAATATTTAATTGGGTGATCACTTCCAGTCCTCCCAAGGCGTTAGGTAATAAATTTGTCAGTAAATGGGGACCGTCTAATAACCAACGAGTTTGATAATCTTCAACCCATAATTTGATAGCAACTTGTCGAGAGACTTCAGGCAATACTATACGTACTATCACAGACTTGCCAGCTATTAGTTCGCCCTCTGGTACATGCAGTTGGGGAATTGGTAAAGGCTCAATGGCTACCGTATTTATAGATAGGAGATGAAATAAATCTAATGCTGGTTGCTCCTGTTGTTCCAAGGCATAACTCTTGGTTGCATCGGCTTCTAATTCACTATAGGTATCATCTACAACAATTTCTTGCGCCAACCAAGCTGATGGTATATTTGTGTTTATCGGAGGAGGGGGCGGTATTTGTGATAAAGGTGGCAAAAATATCGGTTCTTCTAAGATTTTTTCTACTTCTGTATTTTCCTCTATAATCAGGTCTGTTTTGTCTACTATATCTGTGTATTCCAGTATTTCTGTGTTAGTATCTATACTTAATGATGAGTTGACATCAATAACATCAACTTGACCATTGGCAGTTTCTGGGCTAACAGAAAGCGGCGTTTGCTGATTTAGAACGTAGTTATCGTCACCTTGTGGTAGCAGTTCATTTATAGGTTCAGGCAAAGAATATCCTTGGCTGTGTATCCATTTCCTGAGTAAGGGAGATGAGTAAAGTTTTGTTTGAATGAATTCTGGATTTGGTTGAGCTAGTACTTGAGCAACAGATTCTTCTTGGATTTCTGAATTTGGTTGAGCTAGTACTTGAGCAACAGATTCTTCTTGGATTTCTGAATTTGGTTGAGCTAGTACTTGAGCAACAGATTCTTCTTGGATTTCTGAATTTGGTTGGGCTAGTAATTCAGTTGTATTTTTATCTTCACTGATAATTGTGTCCGAATTCGGTATGTCCTCAGTCACTTTAATTTCCGATATATTTAGGGCATTATCTTTTACTTCTTCTTTAGGACTTGGCATTTGTAGCCGTTTCAAGTATGGAAAAGTCCTGTCGAGTACTGGTATTCGACGTTGCCTGATAACTAACTGCTCCAAGTTGATAGTAGCTATGGTCGCATCCTTTTCTAGAAGTTCGCTCTGTGTAGGAGATTCAGCAACAACATCTGTGGGAGTATTGACATCCGTTTGAATGGGGGGCAGTTTCGGTAATTGAGGTGAACTTGCTRAATTCTTCAGTTGAGATGTTCGTAGGGTGGTTTCTCGAAGAACTTGCAGATTAATTTGCGGTGGTAGAGGTGTATTTGGCGATGAATTGATTAGCAAAGGCTGGTCTGTTTTTCGCAGTTTGACCAGATTCAATAATTTTAAATCGAGCTTAACAGCTGCCTTTGATTCTGTGGAGCTAGCACAGGACGATGGTGCTATCAGGTCATTTGATGATGTGCTAGATTTTGCTACGGCTGTGATTGCCAGTAATTGTGTTACGTCTGCTGTAATGGTGAAGGACTGGCTGGCTAAATGTATAACTTCACCAATGTCGGCAAATTTACCATATAAACTGATATCTGCCAAAATTAATTTTGATTCACATTCAGCAGGAATATCAATCGAAGTATTGATAGTGAAAGGCAGTTGTTGGTCTGGTAAGGATTGGCCTACCTGGGTCAAGATTTGCGACTCTAAGGGCGATCGCAGTTCAATTTTTAATTCGAGTCCACGGGCACTTTTTGAAGATAATGTTTCAGCTAATTCTAGATTCGTTTTTTCCTCAAGTTCTACCTGCCCATTAATTGTGAGAGCTTGTCCCCAACGAGCAATATAAGTATCCCGATCTAAAGTTAGCAATAATGGTGGCAGGGGTTGTGTTGCTGAAGAATCTATAACCTTTTCATCTTTGGACAGCGGTTCAGAAGTCGGTAAAGCTAATTCTATTAAATTTTGTAAAATTTGTTCTGCCGTCTCACCTTTGAGCCATACAGGACTGACAGGCTCATCGATCACTATATCTTCTTGTTTGGTTGCATCTGGCACAACAACTGTGTCAGCACTGCTATCTGCATCTTCTTGTTTGGTTACATTTGGCACGATAGCTGTATCAACTGTGTTATCTGTATCTTCTTGTTTGGTTGCATCTGGCACAACAACTGTGTCAGCGCTGCTATCTATAGGAATTAGTAGTTCTGTGGGGATACCCATTGCCAGTTCTGGTGTTTCCACAACGTATGGAGCATCAAGCATGGGGCATGGGGGAGTCACTGCGGTCTTGGCAAGCTGCTCCGGTCTTCTGGTCTCCTCAATTGGAGGAACCGACGTATCTCCTGAAGTAGAGCAAGTGGCGTCATTGCCAAGAGGCACAGAAGAAAGACTTACTGCAACTTCTCCCTTGCTCCCTTGCTCGCCTGCTCCCTTGCTCGCCTGCTCGCCTGCCCCCCCTGCTTCCTCAGACAGGACTTGCAGTTGGACGCAGTATTGCCAAGATTTACCAAGCATATCGGACATCAAATCGCCCGAACAGCGTAATTCCCAAACTCCTGGCTCAAAGTAAGTAAAGGGAACTACCGCCATTAAGCCTTCTGAGTTAGTGCGACGCAATCGCTTGAAAATTCGCTGTTTTGGTGTAACTTCCTCTGTTAAAAAGTGAGTGACCCGGATTTCTACATCTGTATTTTGCAGGTTAGAACGAGCCAGAACTCTATACTGCCCTTGCAAAATTTCTAAATTCGGCGATTCTAGGATATGCCAGGAGCGATCGCCTTGCTTCTGTATCAGAAATTGCCAGTGTTCCATTGTGAGTGATGCCCAGACCGACAAGCCGCCCAGTAATATTGTGTATTAGCTTGTTTGCAAGTTTACCCCAGTAATTTGTAATTGCATCCTTAAAAAGGCTATTAGGTTAACTTAGTTTCATATACTTAAATTTTCCTAAAGTCAATACCCTAGAATCAGCCTTTTTCAGTAAACAATCCAATCTTCAACAGAACAGAACATACAATAAATTAAGATTCACTTGACAATTTTGATTTAATTGTCACATCTGCATTTTTGCTACTAACACTTAGGATGTAGCTCTTAAGTATAGTTGGCGATCGCAAATCAGTATAGCTGACAGTGCGTTGTCCGTTTAGACCGCTACAACGAGTGTGCTTCTTGAAGTCAAATGTCGGTGACAATGAAAATTTACAGGAGGGATTAGATGCTAGTCATTTTAATGGACGAGCAAATCCTTGCCCCTGAGCAAGTTTGCCAGTCTTGTTTACTCGCTGATGACAGTGGTCAACCCCGTTGGCGTGGCGGTCAACTGCGTTGTGGTCAAGCCATTCGCAAACTTACTCAACAACAGCCAGACCAGTATGAGTGTGTAATGGGTTTTCGCATAGCCCATGTAGAATAATTTAATTTGCCAGCAAGAGCAAGCAACTGCGTTATCCTAAGGTCAAGTAGCTGTTCAAATATAACCATAGGAGAATCCATAATGTCTTGGCGCGGGTCTACAACAGTCTGGGATCGAATTTTTGCTTGTTTACCTTACCTGCTGCCCTTAATAGATGGTTTAATCTTTAGCAGGTTTTTATTGAATGATTTTCCAGCATTACGAGTCCTGCTTTTACCCCTGCAACCAGTACTAATAATTTACGGTAGTTTAGGACAATTTGGACAACTAATCGTGTTCTTTGCCTTGTTTTTATTGGTGGTAAGAAACGAAAAAATCAGTCACTTCATTCGTTTTAACACGATGCAGGCAATTCTTTTGGATATAGTTATATTTTTATGTTCCATACTAGTGCAAATTTTAGGACAGGTTCCTGGCACTGGCTTTGCAATAGAAACAGTGGCTAACACTATCTTTATAGGTGTAGTGCTAGCAGTTGGATATTCAGTCATCCAATCTTTGATTGGGCGTTATGCAGAAATTCCAGCCATTTCTGATGCAGTGTACATGCAAGTTCGTTAGTCTTTAACGGGTCGCTACGGTGTTTTCCAAGCGACCAATACCTTCAATTTCTACACGGACGCGATCGCCTAGTTGCAATCGACTTACACCCTCAGGCGTTCCTGTAAGCACCACATCCCCCGGTAATAGTGTCATTACCTGACTGATATAAGATACTAAAACATCTGGCGGAAATACCATTTGGTCGATAGAGGCAGATTGGACTGGATTGGCGTCGTCATTCACAAAAGTCTGCAATCTTGCTCCCGGATTTAATTCCCGGACAATCCAAGGGCCTAAGGGACAGAAAGTATCAAAACCTTTGGCTCGTGTCCACTGACCATCTTGTTTTTGTAAATCCCGCGCTGTTACATCATTAGCGATTGTGTAGCCCCAAATTTTAGTTTGGGCAATTTCTGGTGTACAGTCAAAAACGCGATCGCCAATCACTAATGCTAACTCTCCTTCATAATCTACTCGTTGCGACTGGGGAGGATATTTAATTTCCGTTTCCGAGGGAATAATCGATGTAGTTGGCTTGAGAAAAATTAGCGGCTCAGAAGGCACGGGAGTTCCCATTTCTGCGGCATGATCTGCATAATTCTTGCCCACCGCTACAATTTTCGATGGAGCGCAGGGAGCCAAAATTTGGTAATTTTCTGGCGTCAAAGTCAAATCAGTGGCTTGCCCTTGTAACCAGGGCGGAGCATCTAGCACTTGAACGTCGAGGGATAGTTGTAGTAACCCATAATAAATCTGTCCTTCTTGATTTTGAATTCGCACATAGCGCTGCGCCATAACCTTGATGAATATCCTTTTGTCTTTTATTAAAACTTGTAAGCGCCTACTAGCAATCCTCAGTTAGCTTTTTGGGAACTGATTGAGCCTTGAGCAAATAAGCGATCGCTACAGATGTCCTTGGGGAAAGACTAAGCTGATAGCTAGATGATTTGCTGGCGAACACCAAAAGCTGGATTCTTATTTGCTAAAGAAATCTGGGGGTCAGCTGCCGACCTAGTATTTCATTAGGGACATCCAACAGATGAAATCCAAAGTTGGGCGGATCGGCTAATGATTCAAATTGAAAACTGGTAAGATTATAGTTCCTTGTTGCTTCAGATGTTGATCAATACTAGTATTTTTATGAGTCTAGTATAAATCTACACTGGCGGCCATATTTGTCCATAAGGAGACTAAAAAATGACTACAAGTTACGAAACAATGTACATCCTGCGTCCTGACTTGGGAGACGAACAAGTAGAGCAAGCTGTTACTAAATATCAGAATTTGCTTCGTGAACAAGGCGTTGAGGAGATCCAAATTCAAAATCGAGGTAAGCGTCGTCTGGCTTATGAAATTAAAAGACACCGGGATGGGATTTATATCCAGTTAAACTATACTGCACCTGCAACTGCGATCGCTCCCTTTGAACGTGCCATGCGCTTGAGTGAAGAAGTAATTCGCTATCTCACAATTAAGCAAGAACTTGAAGAGAATAAAGTCGCTAAAGCGGCTGCAAATGCTTAAGGGACTGGAAACTAGGGACTAGAGACTAGGGACTGGGGACTAAAAAATAAATACTTTAGGAATACTTTCTCAATATCGAGTATTCCATACCCAGCCCCCAGTCACCAATCGCTAATGCCCTTGAATAAAATTTTGTTTTTTCTTTACCAGTAAGTTGGCTCGCAATGCTAAATTAACAAATACTTGCCAAAGGTAGTACTCCCGCAGTTATACCTAAGATTGGACAAGATACCGAATGGGAGATGTAAGCTACTGTGAGCCAATCTAATACACCCAATATTCAAGCTCTCTCTACCGAAGTATCGCAACTACGCCAAGAGTTGCAACTTCGCGATCAATTAGTGCAACAGTTATCTCAAGAACTGTTTCGGCTGGTAAAAGGTAATACAAATTTTATGCCCCAGCAGTCAGATCTTGAGCGCGATATCACGCAGTTACAAGCTTTACAAGAACAACTCCAAGCTGTGGAAGAGCAGGTAGGATTCTATCAAGAGCAAATATCAACTCGTGACTCCGAAATTTACCAATTGCGACAGTCAGTCCAAGAACTTACCGATCGCAGTCGGATGTTGGAGCAAGTAGTCCAAGAGTTGCCTCAAATTTACCGTCGGAAGTTTGAGGAGCGAATGACACCAGTTAGAGAAAAAGTGGCAATCTTACAACGGGAAAACCGCCAACTACAAGCAGAACTGCAAAGTGTTAGTTACCGCTTAGCAATTAAAACCCGTAATTCTAGTCACAGCGGCATTGATTTGCCAAATTTTCCCCGGACTGTATCCGAACAAACTCAGATTTCTACTCCCCAGAATGCTTAAAAGAGGATGTTTTCAAAGCATTAACTGATGGATTAAAACTCTAGATCCCCTTACTCCTCTGATTAAAAAGAGGATTTTGATTGGGTTATTCCGAAAAATGTGTATACGACGATAAACTTTTCAAACTACTCTCGAAGGATGTTTGAAAAGCCATGCTTTCATGAGGCTGGGGAGTCTAATAAATAATTGCATCTGTTTTAACTAACTTTGGCCATTTACCATGCTACATAGGTAGCTGTAAAACTACGAGTTTTCCTCAATATTGATTCTTTAGGTAAAATAGGAGATTAGCCTACTAGCACCAGACTCTTATCTTTAAGACGAGGTGAGGATAGACATCATAGTGTAAATAAATGCAAACTCGCTTGACTCCACCATCCTTCTCAAGGTAGATTTATTTATTAGCCTGCTAGCACCAGAGTCTCATCTTTGATAGTGGTAAAGATGTCATCGTAAGTGTGAAAAATCTCAAACACAGTATCTAATTGGGTAAGTTCCAAAATTAATCTTACAGGAGTTTGCACGTTGCATAAAACTAAACGACAACCGCTCTGACGTGCAGCTTTCAAACCTTTTACTAGAGGAACTAAACCAGAACTGTCCATAAAGTTAACTTCTGCTAAGTCTATAACCCAGAGTTGATGGGGTTGGGGCACTACTCCAGCCATCTGTTCGCTCAAAGCCATACCAACTTCCAAATCGATGCTTGCTTGGGGTTTGAACAAAATCACTTGAAGTTCTTGTGTGAGAATCATGAATTTAACAGGGTAGTTGGAACACTTAACAAAAAACCGAAAAAGGACATAAATACATTTTCTCTTTCAACAGCAAAATCACTGTCTTACCTCAAAATTTAGGTAATTCCAGCCATGAAATTGAGAGAGATATTTTCAGTATTCATGTCGTATAATTTGTAATAACTTTTCCCAATATAGGCATAAGCGCCTAACAAATTCGGTATCAGCTGCGTCTTTTACAAAATTTTCATAATTATCTAAGATATTTATAAATTTTTTATAAATATTTTTTATTTATCTTACAAAAGTATGGTTTTGTGGTAGTAGATACTCAAAAAAATGATAATTAATAGTCAAAATTTGATAATCACCATAGATTAGAATATATGGATTATTCCAAATTAAAATTGAGTCAATAAATCTATGTAGCGGTTTGCATTGACAGCTTAGCCAAAAACAAGCAAAGATATAGTAAAAGTAAAAATTTATAAAGACGGCGGTGCGGGATGTCTTTAGAACTGATTTCACTAGAAAACATCCAGGAAGTCGCCCACAACTATGGCTATTGGGCAATCTTTTTGGGAATTTTGCTAGAAAATTTAGGCATTCCTGTTCCAGGCGAAACTGTGACCATAGTGGGTGGATTTTTAGCTGGTAGCGAGGAACTGAATTTCTGGCTGGTTCTCGGTAACGCAATTATGGGTGCTGTAATTGGCGGGGTTTGTGGCTATTGGATTGGTAGAGTTAGCGGTTGGCCTTTCCTGGTAAAAGTTGGTAGCATCTTTCGGATTTCAGAAGTGCGAATGCTCAATATTAAAGAGCAATTTAGTCAAAATAGTGCAAAAGCAATATTTGTTGGACGTTTTGTGGCATTGCTGCGGATTTTGGCTGCACCACTAGCTGGTATAGCCGAAATGCCCTTTAGAAAATTTTTTTTATACAACTTTTTAGGAGCAGTAGCTTGGGCTAGTTTAATGGTGACATTAGCTTTCTTTGCTGGCAAAATTATCTCCTTAGAACAATTGGTTGCTTGGGCCAGTAAATTTGCGCTCGTAGCATTACTGATCGTGGCAACTTTAATTTTTGTTCCAGTGTGGTTAGAGTCTCGTCAAGTTAAAGAAATGGGTAATGAGAAGTGAAGCAGTAGACACAAAGACGCTCTGACAAACAGACGTGGCCAAAGAGGATGCAGGGAATTATATCACAAACACTCTCTGCGTCGCTGCGTCTTTAGATCGGAGCGTCTCCCACTCTTTGCGTCTCCCTAACCCCTAGTTAACTGCGACCAAATACGAGTTGGTAGTCCCCAAACGTAGATAAAGCCTTCAGCAGCTTTATGATCGAATTGATCTTCGGCTCCGTAGGTTGCCAAATCGGGACTATAGAGAGAATTATCGCTCGAGCGTCCAACTATGGTGGCATTACCCTTAAATAACTTCACGCGCACAGTTCCAGATACTTGCTGTTGTGTCTTTTGAATAAAAGCATCCAGTGCGGCTTTGAGTGGACTGTACCACAGACCGTTATAAACGATTTGGCTATAAGTTTCTTCAATCCCACGCTTGTAATGAGTAACATCTGCTGTGAGAGTCAAACTTTCCAAATCCCTATGTGCTTGAATTAAGACTAACATCGCTGGTGATTCGTAGATTTCCCGTGATTTGATACCTACTAGACGGTTTTCGATCATATCAATCCGTCCAACACCATGATTTCCTACAAGCTGATTAAGTTGTTCAATTAACTCTGTCGGCTTTTTAGTTAAACCATTGAGGGTGGTGGGAATACCACAGTAGAAACCAATTTCGATGTACTCTGGTTCATTGGGAGTGTGAGCGATCGCTTTAGTCATCTCATAGATTTCTTCTGGTGGCTCAAATGAGGGATCTTCAAGTGAACCAGCTTCAATACTACGACCGAGCAAATTCTTGTCAATGCTGTAAGGAGAAGATTTTTTGACTGGTGAGGGAATACCAAACTTTTCACCATAGGCGATGGTTTGCTCGCGGCTCATTCCCCATTCTCTGGCTGGTGCAAGGATCTTCAGGTTGGGGTTGAGGGCGGTAACCGAAACATCGAAACGAACTTGATCGTTACCTTTGCCAGTACAGCCATGAGCGATCGCATCAGCACCATATTTTTCGGCTGTTTCTACTAATACTTTGGCAATCAACGGACGGGCAAGGGCAGTTCCTAGTGGATAACGATTTTCATAAAGGGCGTTAGCTTGAATTGCTCCAAAAGCATAATCTTTAACGAAGCTGTCTTTAACATCCGCTACTAAGGATTCACTTGCACCTGATTTGAGGGCTTTTTCTCTGATTGGCTCTAATTCATCTCCCTGACCCAAATCTGCTGCTAGGGTAATCACCTCTTCCACACCCCACTCATGTTTCAGGTAAGGAATGCAAACAGAGGTATCTACTCCGCCAGAATATGCCAGAACAACCTTTTTAGCGCGACCCATTAATTTCTCCAGTTAGGAAAACAAAGAATGAGTAATTATTATATCGAAACTAATCCATATATACTTTCTTCATGCAACAACCTATAGCAGGAGTTAAGAGTTAGAATTCAGATTCCAGTCTGCTCATAAAGCGATCGAATATTTTTTGATCTGGTTTTCAACGAAGATCATCTTTTGTTGGTTATTTCTTAACCTGTATACATTGGTTCAAAGCTTATTTAAGTGAAACTACAAAATTATTCATTTTTGAGCTTTGGAGTATTTTCTGATGAAATTAGCTAAAGATATTATCATTGCTGGTTTTGCAGTTACTATCTTGGTTGCTGCTGTTGCTAAACCAACACAAGCTGCCTTGGTTAATTACGGTTTCACCGTAAATGCAACATCTGGTCAGAATCCCGGTCAATATTCTGGCTCTTTTCAGTATGATGACTCGACCTTAACCGGAATAGGTGAGGAAAATCTAGGGGTTAGCAATGGATTATCCATTTTGTTTGACTACTTGGGTACTCAGTATACGCAGGCAAGTGATTTTGATTACCCAGCATCTCCTATAGTCAGTTTTACAAATGGCAATCTGTCAGGACTGAGCTATTTGGTTGAAGATCGGTTTTTTATTGGTAAGGATTCGGGTAATCCAAATATAGGAGGAACAAAATTTTATAGCATTCTCAGTGCCGACTTATTGTCTACAACAGAGCTGGGTACAGTAACCTACACTAAGAGTACACCAGTACCAGAATCGATGACTGTTGGTAGTGTAGCGATCGCCACTGCTATGGGTTTGGGAATGAAGCGCAAGAAAAAAGTATCTGGACTAGCAAACTAAAGTCAGCATGAAAATTAACGTAGAGACGTTATTATTTAACGCCTCTATACATACGTTTTTAAGTGAAACTACCAGTATAATTTTTACGTCTGATGGCAATCACAGATGGTTTGGGAAGACCTTTAGGTTGACCCTTACCACCGTCAGCTGTTGGGATGTTAGTTGGCCAACTACTGCCACGAGGTACAGTACGAGTCTGATTAAATGTAATACCATTTAAATTCAGTATTTCAATATCACGACTCAGTATCGTACCATCGTTGATTGGGCTATCTTCGCCGGGATGCTGTACCGAAATAATTAGAGTATCTCCCACAAAAGTTGGGCCAGTCATCTCACAGCGTACTGGGCCTTGAGCAAAAGGTATTAGCTCTCCTGCATGAGTACCAGAAGTAGGAATGTAGAATAGCCAGTTATTACCGAAAACTCCTGTCAAGTTGGAAACATTACCACTGGCTGTATGGTCGATGATAGTTACAGTGCCAGCTGCACCAACATTAAAACCATTATGAGTAGTGGTAGACATATCCGTCACACCCCAAATATTTGCCTTATTGTCGAACACTAAATTATCCACATTGGCAAAACCAGCACCAGAAATAGATCCGGCTTCTCCACCTTGAGCAAATCTCTGCCAATGGAATGTTAGACCTGTACCATCAGCACTATCTTCAATAATCTTGTACAATCCTCCCGATTGCTGCGTCGCGTTTGGATCTTTACTTAACTTGGCAACCTGGAAAATCCGGGAATCTGGATAACCGTCGCTTCCCGGCGCACCATCAGTATAGGAAATGAACACTTCTTTGGTACTTGGATGCACTTCCAAATCTTCTGGACGTGCGGTGGGAGTGCCACCGGCCAAGTTGGCTGCTAAGAAAGCATCAGCGAGAATAGCACCTTGGGAAGGGTAGAAATCAGATAGCTTTTTACTTTGATAAGCAGGCAGTATAACTGCTTCATTGGTGCGATCGACTGCGAGGGAGCCACCATCTGTGGTTTGACCTGCAATTCCATTACGTTTTGGTAGAGATAAAAGACCATTTCTTTGAGCCGAACCCAAAGCGCCAAACTCCACAGAAGAAATTATTGATGGTGCAATGGGATTGGTGGGACTGTTTAAATTTAAGGGTATCCATTGACCCGTACCATTTGGATTGTAGCGGGCGACATATAAAGTACCACTTTCCCACAAACTGCTGTTGGCTTTATTGGTTGGTGAAGAAATCACACCTGCACTGACAAATTTCCAGGTGTGTCCCCCACGCCTATCATCACCCATGTAGGCGATTGATGGCTTTTGAGCTTCGGCACGGATGGCAACGTTTTCATGGCGGAAACGACCCAATGAAGTATGTTTGCGGGGGCGGAAATTCGGATTAACGGGGTCAATTTCCACAATCCAACCGTATTTTTCCCCAACTAAGCCGAAGGTTTTACCTGTAGTACCATCGGTATAACCTGTTTGAGTACCGTTAGGGTTGACTGATTCTGTGACACCAACAAAAGCTGCCGCACTTCCTTGAAAGTTTTCTTCACCACTTAAAATAGTTCCCCAAGGAGTTGTACCGCCAGAACAGTTATAGCTAGTGCCAATAATTTTGTTACCTAGTCCATCAGAGGAGAGGTTAAATACTTGGGTGGCGGCTGGGCCAGTTGCGATTAAATAATTTTGGTCGCCTTTTTGGTAACTGCGACTTCCCCAAGAGGTGACATTTTTATATTCATCAGTTCTTTGGCTATTAATTCCCAACCCAGACAGACCGTGAAGGCGGCGGTTTCTCGCATCACCTTTAACCACGGCATAACGGTTATTAGAATTACGGCTGGAGATGCGGACGATTGAACCGCCTAAGTTATATAGAACTTCGCCGTCAAATTCAACACCTCTAGCGGCAGGTAAAGCCCAGCCAATAACTGATTCAAAGGTCGTAGGCAATCCTTTAACATCAGCGGGGGCTTCTGGTGCAAGATCGGAAAAAGGAAAACTCACGTATTCATGATTGACCCACAAATAGCCTACGTCGTTGGTTCTGCCAAGGGGAATAAAAGCCGTATAATCGTTGTTATAGCCGAAATAATCATCGCTGTTGGGAAATACGCGATCGCCCCAGCTGACAATTACATAACGGTCGTACTCTGGTGGTACTACTAGATCGTCAACTACGTTGTAGCTATTTAACTTCGTATTTGCAGATGCATTGATTACCTGTCCCTGGCCGATTCCCGTTGGCAAGAAACTTTTCTGCTGTTTATAAATGGGTAAAGAATGGGGTAAGCGCACTGGTGTAAAGCTCAGTGGCTTGTTGTTTGCTCCAGCAATATTAGAAACACCATCTATAATTGTCTCTCCCAACACAGCAGCACCAGCACTGCCAGCAAAAAATACTAAAATTTGTCTGCGACTTAATTTAGACATTAAACTCTCCTCTCTTGTGACATAAAAAATCTTGTAAAGGCAAATCTTGATTACTGACAGAAAAAGCCATCAATTCTTGATGTGAAATGCCACAGATTTTGAATAGTCAATAACCTCTTCTTAACAAAAGCTTGATTGCGTATTTAGGTCACTTAACTAGACAAAATTTTTTCAGTTTGTCATCTAAATCTAATGAGCAAAAATTAACGCCAGGTTATATCTTGATTAATGGAGATTTCTTGTCTACTTGACTAAAGTCTAGGAAATTTCAGAATCATAAGTTATAGCCGTAGTCACACTCTTTAGGACACTTGAAAAGGGTGAAAGAAGAGAGTTAGCAATAGTTTTACCTCCTGCCTCCTGCTATATCAGGTAAGGAACAGAGTCAGTACCCCATCTGTCCTATCCTGGAGATGGATAAATGTGTTGTGGGTGAGACTGTGTTTTTCAGCGTTGTGATACCGACTTATAATCGCCAACCGATTTTAGAAAAGTGCCTCCGTGCTTTGGAGATGCAGGAGTTGAGTCAGCCAAGTTCGGTTACTGATTACGAGATTGTCTTGGTAGATGATGGTTCTACTGATGGCACATTGGAGTGGTTAGCAGCACACAAAGAAGAGTTTCCTCATGTGCGCTGGTTTGAGCAAGATCATGCTGGGCCGGCTGCGGCGCGGAATTTGGGAGTAGAACAGGCGCTAGGAGACACAATTATTTTTATTGATAGCGATTTAGTAGTGCTGAAGAATTTTCTGCAAGCTCATAGTAAYGCACTTATGCAGGGGAAGGAGAGATTGAGGAGCGATCGCTTTTTCACTTACGGTGCAGTTATTAATACTTGYAATTTCAACAACCCAACTGCTGAACCCTACAAAGTTACAGATTTTTCAGCAGCTTTTTTTGCTACSGGAAATGTAGCAATTCCCAAACATTGGCTAGAGAAAGCCGGACTTTTTGATACTAGTTTTCAACTCTACGGCTGGGAAGATTTAGAATTAGGTGTGCGGCTAAAAAAACTAGGTTTGACACTAATTAAATGTCCAGAAGCCGTAGGATATCACTGGCATCCAGCATTTAACTTGGAACAAATTCCCCGATTGATTGACCAAGAAATTCAACGCGGACGGATGGGAGTTTTGTTTTATCAAAAGCATCCCACATGGGAAGTGCGAATGATGATTCAAATGACTTGGCTGCATCGCTTACTTTGGGGAATTTTGTCACTTAATGGTGCGTTAAATGAACGGACGATGGCTCCATTTTTGCAATGGCTAATTAACTTAGGTAAACCTCAACTTGCTTTAGAAATTGCTCGAATTTTTCTCAACTGGTACAATGTGAAGGGTGTTTATGAAGCCTATGCTCAAATGCAGCAAGTATTGTGATTAAAAATTGATTCCTGCTTATCGAAAATAGGATTGCGATCGCTCTACCTCTAGGTAAATCTCAGCACAGCAATCGAGTCTGGAATGCTCACTAGCTGGATTGTATAAGGTATAAGCTACTTATGATAATCTGAGCATTAACCACAGTAACAGAAATTCGTAGCAGGATAGAGAGTCACAGATGGCTAAGATAGGGTTGCTGATTGGGGTTGGCGAATATGGAAATGGTCTTTCCCCCTTGGCTGCGGCTCCCAAAGATGTGGAGGCGATGTATGAAGTATTGGGAAATCCTGAAATTGGCTGTTTTGATCAAGTGATACCGTTGATTAATCCTGAGCGACAGGCGATGGAGGAAGCAATTTATACATTGTTTGCAAATCGTAAAAAAGATGATCTCCTACTACTTTTTTTCTCTGGTCATGGAGTCAAAGATGATAGTGGCAATCTTTATTTAGCTGCTCATAATACCCGCAAAGAACAAGAAGCACTCGTTCAACCTACAGCGGTAGCAGCGAGTTATGTACAAAATATTATGAGCAGTAGCCGCTCGAAGCGACAAGTAGTGATTCTGGATTGTTGCTTCAGCGGCGCTTTTGCTCAAGGAATGACGGCCAAAGATGATGGTTCTGTGCCTGTCAAGCAACAATTAGGTGGAGAAGGACGAGCTGTTCTCACATCTAGTACCTCAACTCAGTATTCTTTTGAGAGTCAGGGTTTCGACCTCTCAGTTTATACGCATTTTTTAGTTGAAGGTATTAAAACTGGAATAGCAGATAAAGATCAAGATGGAGCAGTTTCTATTGATGAGTTGCACGAATATGCTAGCGAAAAAGTACAAGAAACTGCTCCTGGCAAAATGAAGCCTGAAATCTATCCAATTAGAGAAGGCAGTAAGATACGACTGGCTAAAGTGCGAGTTGAAGATCCAAAGCTGAAATATCGCCAAGATGTTGAGCATCGCCTCAAAGACGGTAATATTCCCCCTATTGCCCGCAAATTGCTAGACCTTAAACGAGATACTTTGCAACTAACTCCTGAAGAAGCTGCTGTCATTGAAGCAGAAGTTCTCAAACCGTATCGAGAGTACGAGGCAAAATTGCAGCAATACGAGCAGGTGTTATCTGAAGCACTTCAAGCTGAAAATCCTATAAGTAACGACACTCGCAACTACTTAAAAGAATATCAAGAATTTTGGGGACTTAAAGATGAGGATGTAGTATCGGTTGAAGCGCGAATTATTCCAGACAGCGAATCGACTAATAGCAATCAAAATGTATTTTCAACTGAAGCATTTAGCTTTAAAGTAAATAAAATTGATACCCCTAACAGCGTTATTTTTAATATTCAAGGCAAACCAACCACAAAATCCAGTTCTACAGAATCTCTAGTTGATGACTTCAGCGCTACGCCAACAACAGACTCTACTCAACTACGAGACTTGTTAGTAGCAGGTAAGTGGAAAGAAGCAGATCATAAAACTAGGGCTATTATGCTTAAGTTATCTGGTCGTGAACAAGAAGGCAATCTCCGATCAGAAGATTGTAGACAATTATCATGTGAAAGTATAAGTGAAATTGATCAACTTTGGGTTAAATACAGCAACGGGCGTTTTGGTTTTAGTGTGCAACAGCGTATTTGGCAAAGTATCGGAGGAAGCAAAAGTGCGGGATACCACACTTTTAAGAGTTTTGGCGATCGCGTCGGCTGGTCTATTGAAGGAAACTGGAGAAGTCAGGATAATCTAATCTTCAGCTTGAACGCTGCTGATGGACATCTCCCATATTGCAGAGAATGGTTGAATTGGAGTTATTCTAATACGGTAGTGCATCGATTTTCTGCACTCATATCAAGACTTGAGGAGTGCGGGATTAAACCTGCTATTGTTAGTACTGAACCTAATCTC
The DNA here is from genome assembly GCF_005869855.1 of Nostoc sp. PA-18-2419. Lineage (GTDB taxonomy): Bacteria > Cyanobacteriota > Cyanobacteriia > Cyanobacteriales > Nostocaceae > Nostoc. Next base: position 126,709 of record NZ_SZNH01000017.1, read on the forward strand.
AAGTTAGAAAGTCTAAATGCTACTATTATTTCTCCACAACAATTAAACTACCCTCAACTCTGTATATCACAGCCTCAATCAAATTTTGCAAAAGTTTATCAGCATAAAAATAAATTATATGTAGTGGGAGCATTTCTGTTATTTGGCTTCATGGGATATTTAATATATCAATCTTTAGAGAATCTAGACAAACCATCTATATCTAAACTCAATAAACAACTATTTGCTAAGAATTGGCGTGATGCAGATCAAACCACTTCTGATCTCATACGCCAGTTTTCTGGAACACAAGCAGGCTATATTACAAGTATAAACAGCAACAATATTAAATGTGGATATTTAACAGAGATAAATAACCTTTGGGAACAGTCCAGCCGTAACTTCGGTTTTCAGAAGCAACGGAATATTTGGGAAAAAGTCAAACATAACCAAAGTGAATTTGAAAAGAAGATTGACTGGTATGGTAAAAAGAACAGTGACTTCATATTTAACGAGACAGCACCTGTGGGGCATCTACCTGCTGTTGGAAGGATATTCTATAGTACAAAAGATTATACAAACAAACTTGAAGAATGTTTCAAAGCACAAAAATAGAGGATTTTTATAGTTTTCACTATAAAAATTTTCTATACAGCTTGACCTAAACTATGTATAACATTGCCATATTCCCCAGTTTCATCTGAACTTCTAACTAAATTTTCAGGAAAAATAGGTGTATCTAGTCGCTGTTTGTCATTAAGACAAGATATATTATGTCAAAATCGCCCCACCCATCAATCGCTCATACCGATACTTCAACTCTTCTTTCATTAAATACCAACGCTCTAAAGTAACATCCATTTCTATGATTTTCTCCGCTGCTTGGCGCGCTAAAAGTAAAACTTCTTCATCGTCAACTAAACTTGCTAAGGTAAAATCTGGCACTCCTGATTGACGAGTTCCCAGTACTTGCCCTGGACCGCGAAAACGCATATCCATCTCTGAAATGAAAAAACCATCCTGAGACTGTTCCAGCACCCTCAGCCGTTGTTGAGCATCAGGACTCCTAGAACTGCTCATCAACAAACAGTAAGACTGAGCCGCACCACGACCAACACGCCCCCGCAGTTGGTGTAGTTGTGATAAGCCAAATCGCTCCGCATTTTCAATGAGCATTACTGTAGCGTTGGGTACGTCTACACCCACCTCAACTACAGTAGTAGAAACTAGAATTTGTGTTTCGTTATCGCGAAATTTAGTAATTGCTTCGTCCTTTTGTGCTGAACTCATACGACCGTGCAACAGCCCCACTTGAAAGTCTGGAAAAACGCTTTCCTGTAGCTTTTGATGCTCATCTACTGCCGATCGCAAATCTAATTTTTCTGATTCTTCCACCAATGGCAAAACTACATAAACCTGTCTTCCTTGAGCAATTTCTCGACGCATCAAGTCGTAAGCATGGTTGCGTTGCTGACCTGATAATATTGTTGTCTGAATCTTTTGCCGTCCCGGTGGTAACTCATCAATTTGGCTCACATCCAAATCCCCGTGTATAGTCAATGCTAAAGTTCGGGGAATTGGAGTAGCTGTCATAGTTAACACATGAGGTTGATTGCCTTTTTGCTGCAAACGTGCCCTTTGTTCTACCCCAAAGCGATGCTGTTCATCTATGACTACTAACCCTAGTTGTTGGAAGTTTACAGGGTCTTGAATCAACGCATGGGTTCCTACCAAAAGAGGTAATTCACCAGTTCCTAACTGAGAATGTATTTGTCTGCGTTTAGCAGTTTTAGTAGAACCCGTCAGTAATTCCACTGGTAAATGCAGCAGGTTAAACCAGCTAACTAACTTGCGATAATGCTGCTCTGCCAAAACCTCTGTAGGAGCCATCAGCGCCGCTTGGTAGCCAGATTGAATTGCTGCTAGGATAGCCAGCACAGCCACAACCGTTTTACCAGAACCAACATCACCTTGCACCAAACGATTCATCGGTGCAGGTTTTTGCAAGTCGTTGAGGATATCGTTGATAACTCGTTGCTGTGCGCCAGTAAGTTGAAAAGGCAGTATTTCGTGAAACTTCTCTACAAGTTGACCTCGTGGGACAAGGATGGCAGCCTTTTGAATCGCCTTTGCTTGCTGTTGACGTTGGAGTAAACCGAGTTGTAAGTAGAAAAACTCGTCAAAGACTAGGCGACGACGAGCAACTTGCAGAGTTTCGCCATCTTTGGGAAAGTGAATATTAGCGATCGCATCTTTCAATTCCATCAAAACATACTTCTGCCGCAAACCACTTGGTAGAGGGTCTTTCAGGTGAGCCGCAGCAGGCAAAGCAGCAATTACCGCTTGTCGTACTGTATTCGCCACCACGCCCTCAGTCAATCCGTAAATTGGCACTACCCGCCCAATATTCAGCGACTCAATCGCATCTCCAGGATTTGCTAAAACCTCTAATTCTGGATTATCTAGTGTCAAGCCGTATTTACTTTCTTTCACCAACCCACAAGCAGCTACAATACTACCTACCGGATAACGACGTTTTAAACTTTCTTGCCAACCCCGACTACTAAAGCGTGTACCTGCGTAAAAACGCCCAATTTTTATTTGACCGCTGTTATCTTTTACTAGCAGTTCTAAAATTGATAATTTCTGATTCTTGGGGCTAGTAAAGCAGTTGCAGCGCTTCACCGTCGCCACTATTGTCACCGTCTCACCCGCCTGTAACTCGCGGATATTCACCTGACGCGCATAATCAATGTGGTCGCGAGGATAATAAAAAAGCAAATCACGGACTGTATGCAAACCAAGACGCGCTAAATTATCGGCTTTTTTAAAGCCTATTTCTGGTAAATCACTGAGTTTTTGCTCAATTTTCGGAGCAAGCCTGCGATTCACCTCAGCAACAATTGGAGATGTCGGATTTTGAGTTTTGGATTGATAAATTTTCCTTTGCTCCTGTGTTCCTCTGCTTCCCTCCTCTTTTTCCTCTTGCTCTAGTTGGTGAAGATACCTGCGAGTCTCTGCTACTAAATGTTGTCTTTCTTCCAGTGCTAAATGTGGATAACTAGCAAATTGCACCGCTAGTCCTTGCCAACGACGGCGCTCAGTGTGGGGTAAGCCGATGGGAAATTTACCTAAAGTCAGGCTCAGGAATTCGCTGAAGCGATATTGTCTGCCCATCAAGTCTGTAAAGCCATGTTCAGCTTCTATTGCTAGGGCTTTGTGCAATCGTATCCAATCTGGTTTTTCATTAGTCATTGGTTATTTGTCATTAGTCATTGGTCATTTGTCATTTGACTTTGGACAAAGGACTAATCCTCAAACCAACTAGCACGCCATGCAGCTTCAGCTTCAGCAATTGCCCTTTCTCTAAGTTTTTTTTGATACTCTCGCTCTAGCTTGTTTAGCTGAACTAAGATACTACGGATCTGCCTGCGTTCAGATGAAAGTGCAGGGTCAGCAAATTCAATTTCTCCTAGTCGCAAATTAAGAGCCATAATCTGCGTTAGACCAGAATCTTCTGATTGCTGCTCATTTTCAATTTCAATTACTAAGTTTAATAAGTTGGGCGGTCCTGGTATTACCTCAGTGGATGCTTCTGATTCAGCAGCAGCGGCAGCCGCAGCTGCTAAAATTGGTTCTGGTAATTTTTGGGATAATATCCCGGCTTTCTGTAATAAAAGATTAGCATCATGGGAAACTTTCTTGAGTATCTCTTGAGTAACCTGCTCTAAGTTATGTTGCCATTTTGACAGTTCTATAGGACTAGAAGTGTTTGGAGAAAAAGGTTGAAGGTTAGAGACACTAACAAACAGAGCAGATGATGATGTTACTTCCTCATCCTCCTCAGCCCCCTCATCTTTTTCATCCCCCTCGTCTTCCTCATCTGCTGCTGCTTCCTCATTCTTAATATAAGTAAGGAACTGCTCAGATGCCAGTTGACCTAACTTACGGATGGCTTGTTGCAATTGTTGGCGCTGATTTAATGACAAATGCAGGAAGTTTTCGGGATACCCTTGAGTACAAAGGTGGTAAGTAGCTAGAATCAATTGTCTTTGTACAGCTAGCCCCAAAGTGGTTAGATAACTAGCATAAGCGGTTTGTAGTTCTAGTGCGATCGCTCTAATCGCTTCTTTGAGTGCTGCAATATCCCGCTCTATTCGCTCGATTGCTCTTGCCATAACTTCTCGTTCTGACCCATATCAACCATTACATAGTACAAATGTACAAATTTATTTTAAGATAACTTTCCCAAAAATTTTAAATGCTTCTTTACTAATAAAATACAGGTCAGGCTATTGGCTTGACCTGTCTGGTAAAGGGTCATTTGTCATTTGTCCTCTCTCACAAAGTTCAGACTGACTCAAGTCGGCGAGTCGTGACTTTACACTTTGTCTTTTGTACTTTGTGCTTTGTCATTTGTTCTTCGTTTTTTAACTAATCACCAATGACCAATGACTAAGGGCATCAAGCCACTGCTACCTCAGCGCCCTGCGTCCCAAAGCAAGTGGCGTTGAGCGGAGGTTTCCTCTAATCGGAACTTTGTAAGAATGACCAATGACTAATAACCAATAACTAATACTACTTGCTGCCCATTTGTGCAGCGACTTCTTCAGCAAAGTTACTTTCTTGCTTTTCAATGCCTTCGCCCAGTACATAGCGGACAAAGCGATTTACTTGGATGTCTTCGCCTACTTGCCCCTTAACTTGCTTCAACAATTCTTCGACAGAAATACTTTGATCGCGAATATAAGGTTGATCTAGCAAAGTCAGTTCTTTGAGGCGTTTTTCAATCCGTCCCTGAACAATCTTTTGTTTGATGTTATCTGGCTTATTCGCTAAATCATCCTTGCCCATTTCAATATCTTTTTCTTTTTGGGCTACTTCGGCAGGAATTTGATCTAGGCTGACATATTCGACATTGGGGCAGGCTGCAACTTGCATGGCTGCATTCCGTGCCAAGCTTTGGAACTCTTCTTTGGCAGCAGCTGAATCTGTTTGGGAACCCAACTCTACCAACACACCAACTCGACCGCCAGTGTGAATATAGCTGTCCACTATACCTTGCGTGCCTTCTGCTAGTGCAAAATTGATAAACCGACGCAGTTGGATGTTTTCGCCAAGCGTGCCAATAGTTTGCTTGATGAATTCATCTACAGTCACGCTTTGATCATCAATATACGGTTGAGCTAACAAGGACTCAACACTATCAGCAGTTGTTGCTTGCTTGGCTAGGTTCTTAACCAAAGCTTTAAAAGCTTCGTTACGAGCAACAAAATCTGTTTGGCAGTTGACTTCTATGAGTACACCCACCCGACCACCTGGTTGAATGTAGGTGTCTACTAAACCTTCAGCCGCAATGCGATCGCTTTTTTTACCCCCGGAAGCAATCCCCTTTTTCCGTAGCCAGTCTATAGCTTCTTCTATGTTGCCATCAGTTTCTTTTAGTGCCTTTTTGCAGTCCATCATGCCAGCACCAGTTTTTTGGCGTAGCTCTTGGACGAGTTTTGCAGATATTTCCGCCATGTTCCCTCAATTCCTAACTTGACCTCGAGTTGTAATCGTTTATTTAGTTTAGTGCTGAGTCACCGTTCGCTGTTAACGTCCCCTTTGGGAGAAGTTCAAATGTCTTCTCTTGTGTAAAAGACACTAACAGCGAACGACAAGCCGCCATTTGGGCGTCTACAGCAAAAGCTGCTCTCAACTCCTGGCTGAGTTTTGAGTGCTGAGTTTTAAGTGTTTAGTTATCAATTTTAAATTGATGACTTACAACTTTCTACTTCAAAAATCAAGACTCAGCACTATCCAATTTGCTAAATATTTCTATCTTACTCAGCACTTTTGCACCAAGCATCAAGCACTATTCATCATCTTCATCGTCATCGGGAATCAGGCTGTCAGTATACTCACCTTCCTCGTAGTCTTCGTCATACTCAGCACCTTCATCCTCGTAATCCTCTTCAGCATCGAGTTGACCGTGACGACCTTCGTAAATGGCATCTGCCAATTTTCCGACTATCAGCTTAATCGATCTGATAGCATCGTCGTTTGCTGGGATAGGGATATCAACTACATCCGGGTCGCAGTTTGTATCCAGCATGGACACAATGGGAATGTTGAGTTTTTGGCATTCTTGAACAGCGTTATATTCCCGTCGTTGGTCTACAATTACCACGATATCGGGGACTTTTCGCATTGTTTTAATGCCACCTAAGTATTTTTGCAGCTTTGTCATTTCCCGACGCAGCATTGAGGCTTCTTTTTTGGGCAATAAATCCAGCGCGCCGCTTTCTTCCCGGCGTTCCAAATCTTTGAGACGGTCTACCCGTGTTTTGATGGTTGCCCAGTTGGTCAACATTCCGCCCAACCAGCGCTGGTTAATGTAGTGCGAACCGCAACGGCTGGCTTCTTGGGCTATAATTCCAGCAGCTTGCCGCTTAGTGCCAACGAAAAGAAATTTCTTTCCTTGCTCTGCCTGCGATCGCATATAAGTATAAGCATCTTCCATCAACTGGGCAGTCTGCACCAAGTCAATGATATGTACACCATTGCGAGAAGTGTAAATGTAAGGAGACATTTTTGGGTTCCAACGCCGGGTTTGGTGCCCAAAGTGAACCCCTGACTCCATCATTTGAGCCAATGAAACAACTGGCATATATTTTTTTAACTCCGATTCGGGTTAAACCTCCATCTAAGCGTATTTCCTCATTGGAAACACCCGAATTCTTAGATGTGCGAGATTAGTTAACCATACTAGGTTAGCATATTTGCCAGGGCATTGGCTAAACAGGGAGTGTGGGAGGATGGGAACAAATGCAGGTGTGGGAGGAAAAGGAGGTGTGGGAGGATGGGGAAGAAATCTTTCCCTCCTCTGTTCCCACACTCTCCACACTCTCTACACTCCCCCATCTCCCTATGCCTAACTATACAAACTCAATAGTCTCAACAAATTCTAAAATATTCTCCTTAATGTATTCGGCTTCTTCTTCAATAGAATCAGGAGTATCGCCGTTAAAAAAGCTGTGCTGGCTGCTAACTATATACAAAAATTCACCACTGATAAACGCAAGCAGCCCTCGATAGGCATCTAATCTCACAGGAGTTCCATTACTTTCTTGCTTGGAAATCGTCGAACCTTTGGGCATATCAACTAATGCGTAGTAAGCACCTTGCAAAATGTCCTCAAAATAACCAGTATATTCTATAGTTGCATCTGGTACATTAGCCAAAATTGCTTGAGGCACGTACTTGTCTAGTAAGATTGCTCGTAAATATTTTTGTTGTCCAGCAGACTCGATTTCCTCTAGCTGTTCTAGGGGGAAAGGATAATAATCGATTCTCAGCAAAGTACCAATGTCATCAGAAAAGCCAACTACTCCTTCCTGACTTTGGATTCTACCGCCATTTTCGGGGTCAACTGGAATCGGTACTGTAAAATTACCTAAGGGAGATTCATAAGTCTGTTGACTATATTCTTCTATAACTACTGTTTCATCTTCGTCATCCTCATCTGCATATTCTTCTTCTGCTTCTTGAAAAGCTGCAATTACCTCCTTAATGATTTCTTCTGCTTCTTCGTCTTCAAGTTCCAAGGCTGTTTGTAGCTTTTTAAGGTAGGCTTGTTTCTGTTTGGCAATGGCAAGTTCATCGTCTAAAAGCACTATTACACCGGCGGCGAAGCCATCCAATACTAATTCATCCGAAAGAGAAATTTTGGCAGTATTAAATAAGCAAGCGAGTCCTTCGTCTTCTGCAATACCTATGAGTCGATCAACAATTTCGACAATTTCATCTTCTGAGTATTCCTCAAAGACCTCGAATTCCCAGAGGATGCCTGCTAAACTTTCTGCATCTACATCTTCTATGGATAAATCAGCGATCGCTGTAACAGTTGCAATCGCTGCCACAGCTTCCTCTGGACTTAATGATTCCTCTGATGCCTCTGATGAGTTAAAAATCTTGTCATATTTGCTCATAATTGTTACCAGCAGCGATTGCTTTTTAGTAATAACAGTTTGAAAGTAGCAATGGTCAGTTTAGTAATCGAGTGAATCTCCAACAGAGAAACTTTAGTAATACGTGAATTACACAAATTTAATTTGAGATTAAAAGTCTTTACACAATATAGTGTTCGCTAAAATTTAAATAACACTATATTTTGTAGTACTTAATATTTGATTGTATTAATCAAGGTTTGTTCTAATCTAGCTGCATAAATTCTTGACTTTCCCTTTCCTGATTAGTGACATACACAAAGCAATGGTTATGTTTTCGTGATAATTCGTATTTTATAAACAAACTAAGTGTTTCTAATAACATTAAAAATAGTATTACTAAGGTAGATTTAAATAAAAATTAATAGTAAAAATTTTTACTATTCACCAATGACCGTTAAAAACTGCTGTGTTCCTTTGCTTTTATCCTCTCACAGATGAATTATATCTACCGATAGAATTATAAACTAGCTGGCGATAGATACCTACATCGCGAGCAGGATGTCAAAATACCGAAGTTTGTAATCACACAAAATATTTAAAATACTTACTGTCGGGTATACAAACGCAAATCCAGTGCAATTTTGAGTTTTTTATGGTAAAAACCCCTCCATCCCAATTTTCACCAGATCAATATAAAGTAGATCCTGCAAAGGAAAACGTAGAAGCTCTTATACAAGAACCGCAGTTAGATATTGAAATTGCTCTAGAGTTCCTTTACACCAGAGATATTGAATTTCGTCAAGAAACAATTTATTTTCTCGTAGTTGATCGCTTTTATGATGGCGATCGAGAAAACAGCGAAGGTGCAAACTCAGAATTATACGATCCAACTAGACAAGATTGGGGTAAGTACTGGGGTGGCGACTTACAAGGTGTGATCGATAAATTAGATTATCTCAAAAATATGGGAGTGACTGCCATTTGGCTGACTCCACTGTTCGAGCAGGTGGAAGAGTTATTTGTTGGCAATGCAGCAATACATGGTTATTGGACAAAAGACTTTAAGCGACTCAATCCTCGTTACATTGCTAACGGAGAGAACCCTTCTTTAAACGCTACTCAAGAAGAAAAAAATACAACCTTTGATCGGTTAATTACAGAACTGCACAAGCGCAATATGAAGCTAGTGCTGGATATTGTCTGCAACCATAGTACACCTGATACTAGCGGTAGCAAAGGTGAATTGTATGATGATGGCGTCAAAATTGCTGACTTCAATGATGATGTTAATAATTGGTATCACCACTATGGTCATGTCCAAAACTGGGAAGACGAATGGCAAGTGCAGAACTGTGAATTATCTGGTCTAGCAACCTTCAATGAAAACAATACTGAATATCGAGAGTATATCAAGTCAGCCATTAAACAATGGCTAGACCGGGGTGTAGATGCACTGCGGGTGGATACTGTCAAGCACATGCCGATTTGGTTTTGGCAAGAATTCACTGGCGAGATGACAAATCACAAACCAGATGTATTTATTTTTGGTGAGTGGATTTACAGTAATCCGAATGACGAGCGCTCGGTGGAATTTGTTAACCACTCAGGCATGACACTTCTAGACTTTGGCTTGTGTGTGGCAATTCGAGCCGCACTGGGACAAGGTTCAGAAATGGGATTTGAAACAATTCAATACATTTTTGATCAGGATTATCGCTACAAGGGGGCAACAGAGCTAATTACCTTCATTGATAACCATGACATGTCCCGCTTCCAATCGCTCAACCCCGACCCAGCGATGCTGAAGGTAGCGATCGCCTTAATTATGACCTGTCGCGGTATTCCCTGCATATATTACGGCACAGAACAGTATTTGCATGACGACACCGATGGCGGTAACGATCCATATAATCGCCCAATGATGGAAAATTGGGATACTAATAGTGAAATTTATCGTTGCATCAGGCTGCTGTCTGGTTTACGACGACTCAATCCAGCCGTATCAATGGGTAGCCACTGGCAAAAATACTTAACACCTGATATTTACTGCTATGTACGCCGTTATCGTGACTCTGTGTGTTTTGTAGCTTTAAATCGGGGAGGAGAAGTCACCCTACCAGAAGTAGAAACAGAATTGCCCGATGGAGAACACACCTGTATAGTGACTCGCAATAAGTATGAAGTCAAAGATGGAAAAATTTATAATTGGCAACTCGAAGAACGGGGAGTAATAGTTTTGAGCCACGTCGGAGAGCGGATTAAAGCTCAGACAATAGTACGGGTACAACTCAACGGCGTGCAGACCCAACCAGGTGAAATTATTGTTGTCATGGGAGACTGTCCAGAGTTGGGCAATTGGGATATCAGCAAAGCCTATCCCCTAGAGTACATCAACACTAATACTTGGTTTGCGGAAATACCCTTTAATGAAAGTGCTGGAAATCTCATATCTTACAAATATGCCATGTGGCGGCAAGGGCGATCGCCTCTGCGGGAAAATCTCGTGAACCGCCGCTGGGTGATTGCCAAAGAAGGTACTGTCAAATGGCGTGATACCTGGGCCTCTGGACCAGAATCGTAGAATGGGGTATTGGCCAAACAGGGCATTGCTTATTCTCAGCTCAGAGCGTCAGAGCATTTCCCTCATCTCCCTATCTCCCTATCTCCCACCTCCCCACTAAATGCGTCTGTGCTTGTTAAACTAAAGAACAAACTTCACAAAGAGCAGAACGCCTAACCGCTCAATTGCATAGACGCAAAGCGGCTTGTCGTTAGGGACTTCCAGAAAATAAATTATCTAATTTCATGCCCATCAAAACCACTTTCTCTCCCCCTGCTCCCTGCTCCCCTGCCCTCAAGGCGTTCGCGTAGCGTCCCGCAGGGATGGAATATTTTTTTAATTGGAAGTCCCTTAGACATCGCTCGGTCTTGAACCAGAAGCTTGATATTTTGCTATGAATTATTAATTCAATATGACTGGTGTAAAATTATCATCATGGCTTAATTTCTAGAGACACAGATTTTACTGCTAACAGGGTAATCACGATGACAAATAGACCTCCTTCCGAACCTGAGTCATCTCAAAGAACTGCCCTTGGCTTTGATGAATTTATAGCCATCCTGGTTGCTTTCACTACTATCGGAGCAATTCTTTTTTGGTCATTGTCCCGCAGAGATTCTAGCTGGAATTTCAACACTTTGCTGCCACCTGCCTCCACCCCGTCTAGTAAGGTTGAACCAAATCAAGTATTGCCCTCCCCTACTTCTAAAGTAGAACCAAATACAGCCTCTGAATTTAACTCGTCTCCTCCTGCAACTGTTGAACCCAAGACACCTTACCCGACTAATAACGCAACTCCTTCCCCCGAAGTATTACCACCTGCTGAGGTAACCCCGACTCAATCCCCACAACCACAAACGTCTGTACCCTCTTCAGTAGACCTTGAGTCATCAATTACATCATCAGCCTTGCCTTTAGTAACTCCAGCAAAACAAAAATCGATTATTCCGCCGCCAATTGCATTTAACGATGTGCCTAATAACTTCTGGAGTCGGCGTTTTATAGATGCTCTTTCTTCCCGTGGGATTCTTAAGGGGTTTCCTGACTATTCTTTTAGGCCAAATCAGCCTGTAAACCGTGCCGAATTTGCTGCCATACTGGAAAAAGCTTTTGACCAAGAACTGTCTAAAAGTGCGATCGCATTTCAAGATGTACCAGTAAAATTCTGGGCAAATCCAGCAATTAACCAAGCCATTAGTGGTGGATTTCTCAAAGGTTATCCGAAAAACACCTTCAAGCCACAACAAAATATTTCGCGAGTCCAAGTTTTAGTAGCTCTTGTTAGTGGGTTGAATTTGAAAACACCTACTTCGCCAAATCAGATTTTAAGTATTTATAAAGATGCTAAAGAGATTCCGCCGTATGCTAGCRGTAAAATAGCTGCTGCTACAGCTAATGGCCTTGTAGTTAACTATCCAAACCCACAAGTCCTTGCTCCTAACAAAGTAGCGACTCGCGCTGAAGTGGCGGCGATGATTCATCAAGCTTTAGTCAAACAAGGCAAGTTGAAAGGAATTTCATCTGAAAACATTGTACGTAGGCATAGCCAGTCGCAGGCATCACCAAATCTATCTCCAGAACCCTTGTACACTCCAAAACAGAACCCAAAAGTTAGTTTATCAGCAGGGGGCTGATCTCAATAAACTACCATTTTGATTTTTAGATTTGGATTTAAGATTCAGCTTTGGTAAATTTTGGTTTATTCAATCCATCTTTGGCAATCATTTTTATAAAAAAGAAAATTAAAAAAGTTTTTCATTTAAAAAAATCTCACCCTCAGCTTTTGATAAATCAACAATCTTGAGTTTATTTAGAGCAAAACTTCTCCCACAAAAGATGCTACGTTAAGCAAGATCCCACACTCACAGCAGTGGATGATTTTGGATTAGAGCATTAGCTTGACATCTTTGCAGGAGAAGCGATAGTTCAGATATTAAGCTTCTGGAATTTCTTTACCGACAACTTGTGATTTAAGAGTAGTGATTTCACTATTTAACTCTTTCCTTGTTGAGGCTTTGAGTAAATAGCGGTAAACAAACCAAGCAGAGTAACCAATACCAATCAACTCAAAAGTAGGAGCTACTAAGGGAATATCATTCAAGGCGTCTAATACTGCTAAGAGTACTCTAACCCCAACAATCGCTCCCAAAATTAAACCAATGGTAACCAGGGGCTGCTTATATCGATTAAAGAAGATTGCCACATATTCGGGCAATGTTGCTAAAAAGCTAGAAATTTGCTCTCCGTATTTTAGCCATTCATCTTGAGGCTGCACTGGCGGTTGGAGTTTGGTTATAGTTCCCGTTTGACTGTTGATTTCTGGCACTGTAGCCTCTTTAGATGTGGTTTCCGTAAATTCTTGTTCTGGCATTTTCACTTCCATAAATTTGACAGTTGAGTTTTTCTAATCTCGATGATTACAACCAAGAGGCTGTTGATTAGGTAATACACTCCACTACAATCGGGTCAAGAGCAGAAAACAGTTTTAGTATCCTATAACCATAATTGCCCGGTAATATCTACTGCATCAACTACAAGGTAGAAAGTCAGTAGAAGGATAGAACTCAAAAGGCAGCAAAATGTATTATAATCAACTCTCTAAGTTGTATTTTTGATCATCAGCTAGAATCCTCAGGTTGTAGATTATCCGATCCCGTGTCATTTGCTCATAATCGTACTAAATCTAAGTACAAATCATGCAAAAATCAATCCACTTCTCATTTATATAAGCTTAAAAGTCGATTAGATTCCATATTAAAGCTATCTTAAGGCGGGATGCTTAATCAGCGCATTGGTATTGATATTAATACGTAATATCAGTTTTTCTGTGTTTGCGTATACTAGACTTTAAAATGGTTTTATGATATGGGCATTGGAGATTCGGTTGTGGTATTGGCAAATTTTACTAATCCCTAATCCTCAATCCCCAGTCCCTAGTCCATAGCATAAGCTTATGCTAATTATCTTGAGAGTAATGATTTGCTCTTGCTATAAAAGAGGATAATCTAGATGTTAATCACCGTTGAAGTGTTTGCACAAGCTAGACTGATTTGGTGATGTTTGCGGGAAGGCAAGGAGGTTTGAGAAATGCCAACTCAAAAGCCAACCCCTATCGACAGCAGTTCAGAAAGCAAAAAAGTGTCAGCGTCAGAGCCATCAACAGACGAACTCCCCACTATAGAGTTTCCCTCACGAGGGAAACTCAAAGCCAGTTCTTGGCGCATTCATCAAAAAATTGGCTATGGCTACTTTGTAGCTATTGGAATTGGCTTTTTTGGTTCACTGATTGGGTTGGTAATAGCCAACTATTACCGAGGAAGGGAAGTCAGGCAATTAAATCAAGCCCATGAACAAGGACAACTATTGAGTAATTACAAAGATGCAGTAGTAGGGGCACAATTACATAGTTTTAATTTAGTTGCTGTGTTGGAAAATTCACAACGCTTAGAAGGCAAAAAAGCTGATTTTATCAAAAGTTTTGAAAAAGCTCAGCAACTAGAGTCAGAAATTAACGTATTTATTGATACTAAACCTCAAAGATTGGCTGCAACAAGTTCTACTTTGCAGACGTTATTGCAGGATTACAAGACTAATTTAAAAGCTTATTTTGACCAAATTGAGGCGGTTTTAAAGAAAATTGATTCTCAGCCAGTAAAGCCTCAGGAGATTTCTTTAGCACGATCGCAGTTATTAAAAATCATGCGTAGTGAAACAGCTATGCGGCTAGATCAGCTTTCGCAAAACTTGACTAATATCCTGCAAGCTGCTGAAGATCAAGAGCAACAAAGGCAACAATCTGTTGAGCAAGCAAAAGTAGTTGAACGATTCATCGTGATTGCGAGTATGCTGGTTTCGGTGGCGATCGCAGCTATCATCGCTTGGCGCACTAGTCGAGCGATCGCTGAGCCAGTGATCGTTGTCACCCAAGTGGCTGAGCAAGTGGCGAGGAAATCTAATTTCGATTTGCGAGCTCCCATTACCACTGAAGATGAAATTGGTCTACTCGCCAAATCTCTGAATCGTTTGATTGAGGGAGTTTCTGAGCGAACTAAAGAATTACAACAAGCCAAAGAATTAGCTGAAGCTGCTAGCAAGGCAAAAAGCATATTTTTGGCAAATGTCAGCCATGAGTTACGCACACCTTTGAATGCTGTGATTGGTTTGAGCCAACTTTTAGAAGACGATGCTACCGATCTTGGTTTATCGCCAGACTTTATTACAGACTTAGAAACAATTAACTCTGCTGGTAAACATCTACTGCATTTGATTAACGAAATCCTCGACTTGTCAAAAATTGAAGCGGGGAAAATGACTCTCTATCCAGAGACATTCGAGATTGCTATGCTGATTCATAATGTCGTGCTTACAGTCAAACCAACTATAGAAAAAAATGCAAATGTCTTAGAAGTAGATTTTGATGAGCAACTTGGCACTATGTACGCCGATCAAACTCGGATGCGCCAAGTATTATTAAATTTACTGAGTAACGCAGGTAAATTTACGACAAACGGCAAGGTAACGCTGACAGTCAAAAGAGAAAAAGATGACTTTAAATTAGAAGCTCCTTTGGGAACCATTACTTTTACTGTCAGCGACACAGGCATAGGTATGTCTCACCGTCAGCAGCAGCAGTTATTTCAACCTTTTACACAAGGGGATACTTCGACTACGAAAAGGTACGGCGGTACGGGACTTGGTTTGGCAATTAGCCGTCACTTTTGCCAAATGATGGGTGGGGAAATTATTGTCAACAGTCAGCCGGGAGTTGGTTCTACTTTCACTATTTGTCTGCCAATGACTGTACAGGAATAAAGTGGGTGAAAGTGCCTTAGCGAAGCTCGTCATAGACATCACTGCTCATCGCTACTCACTGAGAAAATTATCCGTAATCGTATAAAGATAACATGTATTTACTCTACGGAATGGTTAAATTTTAGGTGGAGAAATATCTGTGCCCATTATTAAAAGTACGAGCTTGGTAGAAGGACAGCTAGTTGATATTTACATTGAGGTGGATCGAGAACCAAATGTAAATAACGGATACGACCCATATCAGAATACAAGAGACGGTTCTCAACAAAGGGTTGCCCAGGCTGTCCAGGATGTGGGCGATGTTTTTGGAGAAGGCATAACACTAGCGCGTCAGTGTGCTGCCAAAGCCATACAAAGTTTTCAACAAATGCATCATGCTACCAAACCTGATGAATTAGAGCTGCAACTGGGTATCAAGGTTGGTTCTGAGGTGGGTGCAGTGATACCAGTAATAGCAAAAGCTAGTGGGGAAGCACAAATACAAGTCACGATGAAATGGAAACTCAAAGAAACTCCCCAACAATTAATAACTAACGACACTTCTCAACAATCGGTAACTTCAGCACCTAAGTAAGTAGGCTGAAAAAATTAAAGCTTTGTAGTAAGCGCTTCAGCGCTAAAGTGCTTACTACAAGCTTTACTTTTCTTTCTAAGTCTTCTAAATTCTGAATTCTGAATATTGAGCTAGGAGTAATACCAAATTGGCATAGTTAAGTATTGTTTCAAATTGCTGAAACATTTTTGTAGTAAAGGCTTTTAATCCAAAATCCAAAATCTAAAATCCAAAATTGGTATGAGTGTGGAATCAATTTCGCCATTAGCTAATATATTGCCTTATACGCTGATTGTTGGTCAAAAACAGCTAAAGCTGGCTTTGGAACTGGCATATATTGCTCCACGCATTGGTGGTGTGTTGCTGAGCGGACAACGTGGAACTGGTAAATCTACGGCAGTACGGGCTTTTTCTAGGATGATGTATGAGCGACTTCCGGTAACTTTACCAATTAATGCTACAGAAGACCGAGTAGTAGGGGGTTGGCGGATTGATAAATTAATGCAAAGCCAGCTCGAACCGCAATCAGGATTGCTCAAAGATGCAGATGGTAGCTTACTTTATATTGATGAGGTGAATCTACTTGATGACCATATCGTGAATATTATTCTTGATGTCACCTCCACAGGAGTGCTGGAAGTGCAACGAGATGGGCAAAATGAACAACTGTCAGTTTCTTTTACGTTGGTGGGAACGATGAACCCAGAAGAAGGGGGACTGCGACCACAGTTACTAGACCGCTTTGGTTTAATGGTCAGCGTTACAGCAGAAGCTAATGTAGATGAACGAGTAAAAATTCTGGAAACGGTTTTAGAATTCGACCGAGCAGTAAGTGAATTTAACTCTGATAAATCTTCACCTTATATCAATAAAGCTTTAGAAGCAGATAAAAAACGCAAGGATGTACTCAAAATAGCCAAAAATAAGTTTTCCTCCGTTAAAATCCCTGAAAACATTGCGAGAAACTGCGTCAAGTTAGCAGCAGAGGTGAAGGCGCAAGGCAACCGGGGTGACTATATTATCGCTTTGGCAGCTCGTGCTTATGCGGCACTTCAAGGTGTGGAAGAAGTAACAAACGAGCATGTAGCAACTGTAGCTGAGCTGGCACTTCAGCATCGTTACTCTGAAGGACTTCAGAATAACCAAATGCTGTGGAATGAAAAATATCAGCAGCTTGTAAGAGATATTTTAAATCTGGAAGGTGACTGAGTTGGCAAAATCATTTCAACTCTGTTTGACTGACTCATTTACGCGATCGCTTGCTTGTGCTGCCATCACTCCAGGCTTGCGGAGTATTTTGCTGTTTGATAGCTCTCTGGAAGTGTTGCAGTTAGCTGCTCAAATCACAGCTGACATGCTAAAGGTTATCGTTGGCTATTCAGTGAAAACAGTTTATCTTAACAGCTTTGAGTCTGAGGAGAACCTCTAGGGTAGCTGGCAGTTGGGCGCTCAATCAGAAAAACAGGCCTTGCAATGGAAACCCGGTTTGCTGGCAAACGATTCCGAACTTCGTTTAGTAATCATTCCAGACTTGAGTAAGCTGAGTCTGGCAGCAGCACGAGCTTGTGTGGTGCTAATGGGAGCAGATGTGGCACATCTAGAACGTCACGGACAACAGACCGAATGGCAACCAGATATCTGCTGGTTAGCAGGTTGCGCCACCAGTGAAGTGGGAATGGTTTCTCCACACTTGCTAGACAGGTTTGCTCTGCGGTTAAAGGGACAAGTGAGCAAGACGACAGACAGGGCAAAGGAAATTCTGGAATTGATTGATAACCAAGAATTAGAAAAAGCCAAGAAACCTGAACTTGTAACTCTACCAATTGAAATTAGCGACAAACTCAAAAAAGGTCTACAACATCATCCTCAAATTACCCCGCAAGCCATAGCCAGAATACTGGATTACACCTCACAACCGGAAGTTTATCCACGTAGAGAGATTGCTCTGGCGCGATTGTCTTTGGCAAATGTGCGGCTAGAGGGTGCAGATGAAATGAGCGCAAATCACGTAGATATTGCTGCTCGAATGATTGGCTTGGAAGCTATTAGCGAACCGATAAAAGAAATACTAAATCCAATTACTGAACCTGTCCGAGAACCCACGCAAAGACCAAAAGAACCGTCGTCGAAAAATCAAAAATCTTTAGGCACAACACAGAAGATAGTTGAGACTGTGTATCAGCCGGATAAATCTGAGTCTTTAGCATCAATACCCCTGAAGCTGAGTTCTAAGCTAGAAAATCCTTACCCAGAAGATACTGCTGCTGTTGAGCGGGAAGTAGATTCACTGCGTTTGCCTACGAGGCGTTTCCGGTCGAAGGCTGCGCCTAGAGGGTTGATTATAGGTGTGGAGAAAGCGAAAACTCTCCAAGACATAGCATTAGTGACGACGTTATTGGAAGCGGCAAAATATCAGCCAATTCGTCGCAAACATCAAACGGCAAACGAAAAATCCTTATTGCTGTTATCTCCTACAGATTTTTATTCCTATCGGCGATCGCCCGTAGCAGAGCAAATGCTCATGCTAGTAGTCGATTATACCTGTTTAACAGATTGCGACTGGCAAGAGAAATTGTTGCCTTACATCAGTTGGGCGTATGTAGAGCGGGCTAGTGTGTGCTTAATTCAGGTGGGAGCAGCAAATGCCAGCAATTTTTTACAAGCTGAGCGCATCATGGCACACAGCATACTTGTGCCTCGGATTAATACGGGACTAGAAGCCGGACGGGGTAAGGCGACTCCCTTGGCTCATGGACTGCAATTAGGGTTGCAGACTCTACGCCATGCATTGCAACACGGACGTAGTACTGTGCAGCAGGCGGTACTGATAGTAATTAGCGATGGGCGGGGAAATGTACCACTGGACGGTTGTATTAAACCGCCTGTGGGACGTAGAGGCGTGGAAGATGCTTTGCTGGTAGCTCAAAGTATCAGCAACTTGGATAGAGTTAAGGCGGTTTTGCTGAATCCGCAGCCCAAACAATATGCAAATTTGCCCTTACAACTAGCCGAAAAAATGGGTGCATCGGTAATTGCGATTCCACCACTGGGGATAGTGGAGGAGGAATGATGGCTGAGAAATCAAAGTCTTTGATTCAAAGAGCGATCGCTTCACCAAAAGTTTCGAGTCGCACCAAACAATTACCCTCTGAAGGTTTAGATACAGCACAGCCAACGCCAACCACACCGTCGATACCAAAAGATACCGAAATTCCAATAGAACGAGAATTACCCGAAGCTAAAAAACTTTACATCACAATCAAGCCACCGCAAAATGTGGCAATTTTACATATTTCTGAATATGGAGAGAATAGATATAGTGTCTGGGGAGGTAATTTATACAAAAATCTAGACAGAACTGACCCAGAAAACAAACCCGATCTCTCTTTAGGAAAACAAGTAGCAGAGAAAGTTTATCCTGACGAAATCAAGAAGCGCATGAATAATTTTTCCCATGTAAATCTTGAGCTTCGTAAGTGGATAAAGCATCTCAGAGATAAATTTGGCGAAGATTTATGTTTAGTAATTGCTGACTATACAGATTTTGAAATTCCTTGGGAGATGTTAGAATTATCGCCTTATCAATCACCAAACCAATATATAGGTGCTTTGATTACAATAGTCCGTTGGCGAAAAGTCATTAGCGTTGTTAAAGATGATTCTCTTGAGTTGGAGTTTAAAGTCGATGAGTGCTGTGGGAAAACAGTTGCGTATTTACTCGATACAGAATTAAAAGGAGCAAGAGATGAATTTGAAACTTTAACAAAATTGCAAGCAACAATCTACCAAAGCAGTGAAGATAACAGTATACATAAATTCCATACCCATTTACAATGCGATGATGCTGACCATAGTTTTGTTTATATCTCTTGTCATGGAATCTTTAAAAATAGTCCGAAGGAAATGGCTTTAGGTTCGGCATCAAACAATAACCAACAGTTAAATTTAGACGCTTTAAGAGAACTGCCGCTGAATTTAGTTCAAAAATCTCAAGGAATTGTTTTTATTAATGCTTGTCATTCTGCTCGTGAGCAAATCGATCCTGTTATTCGCCACAGCTATCGTATGGGTTTTGTAGAACTTTTTTTAGCTCAAGGGGCACGGGGTGTAATTGGTACGTTAGCTGCTGTAGGTGATATTTATGCAGCAGAATTTGCTTGTGAATTAATTAAAGAATCTTTAATTTCTCCTCAGCTTTCCGTTGCTGCAATATTAAAAAAGCTACGGTCAAAAGCAGTAGAAAATTTAGGTAATAACCCAACTGAAAAACAGCTTTTATCTTTAATATACAGATTCATGTATGTCTACTACGGCAATCCAATGACTGTACTTCGGCTAAAGCGACGAGGAGAATAGCTTTATGTTTAATACTCAGGAACTAGCCCTATCTATTCAGCCTATTATTAGCTATCCGCATCAAGCACAGGTGGGTAAAACTTACCTGATGACAATAGACTTGCAATCATCTGAGGATGAGTGGCCTTATGAGGAAGAAGAGTATCCAATTTACTGTATGTTGGATACTTCGGCGTTGTTTAGTTGTCAGCCCTTGGGTGAGTCGGCTGTGGTTTTACATCGCTTTGGCGGGAGTTATGGAGCAGCAGAGTTTTTGCTGACAGCCGTGCAAGAAGAGATGCAGGGAGAAATTACGGTAACCTTAGTAAATGGTTGGGGAGTGCCAATTAGGGTGCTGAGTCTTGGCAAAATTAGCGTTACTCAAGTAGTAACTGACAAGGAAGAAACTATTGAAAGTTATGAGCGTGGAACTTCTGTCCCTCAGAAATTGGAGAGAAAATCAGATATTAGATTTGCTCGCAATCCTTACATTATTGGTCGTCCAATACGTGAAGGTGAACGCAGCAAATTTTTTGGTCGTGAAAATTTATTAAATTTTATTCAAGATAATCTGAGCCAAGGTGTAAAAACTATCTTATTACATGGTCAAAGACGTATCGGAAAAACTTCTGTACTCATACAAATTCCAAATCTTATTAAATCTAATGAGTTTATTTTTATTCAATTTGACCTGCAAGATAAAATTCAGTCAAGTCTAAGCAATATCATCCATGATTTAGCTACAGCCATTACTGAGCAAGTTGGCATAGAAGTAGATAACTTACAAATACCAACAAATGCAGAATTAGAACAAGATACAAATTTATTTTTTCAAGTTTTTTTGCAAATTATCTATGAAATAATAGGAAATAAAAAAATAGTATTACTAATTGATCAATTTGATTTTATCAATAATGATATTAACGAGATTAATATCGACAGTCAGCACAAATTTTTCCTTTATTTAAAAAAAATATTAAAGGATCAAGATAAATTATTTGTAATTGCAGTAATTGAAAGATACCTTGATGATTTACCAAAATTACTGAATCTATTTAAGGATGCATCAATCCAAGAAATTGGATTACTAGATGATATTAACGCTAAACGAATGATTGTTAATCCTGCTGAAGAGATTTTGACATATGAACAAGAAGCAATAAACAAAATTATGCAACTCTCAGCAGGACACCCATGCTATACTCAAGTTATTTGCTCTGCTCTTTTTGAACAAGCAAGAGAAAATAGTAAGTGGATTATTGAATGTGCTGATGTAGAAAATATTGTAGAAATAGCAATTGAAAAAGCTGATTCATTCTTTCAAAGTTTGTGGCATATACTCACTCTAGAAGAAAGAATCATTATGTCAACTGTAGCAGAGGCTCAAAAGATAGCTATTTATGAAGGAACAAAGTTCCCGGAAGAACCATTAGATTTGCTTAGAAGAAATGGCTTAAATCGCACACAAAAGCTATCTGAAGCATGGGAAAGAGTTATAGGAAACCGTTACTTATCTAATAACGGACGCAAAGTAAAAGTAGAACTAATCCGTCTTTGGTTGCTACAATTTCATCCACTACAATCTGAAATACAAAACTTTAAAACACATGAATCACAAACAAAATTACAAATACAGAATGGACAAGAGGATATTGTTAAGAACCTGATTGAAGCAGCAAATTATTTGTGTCAACAGGGACAAAACCATCTAGCATTAGAGCTTTACGAGCAGGCTTTAGCAAGAAACCATAATGATTTAAATATAGCAGTATCTTTGGCTGAACAATATTTACAAGCAAAAAATTTTGAAAAATATTTAGAACTTCACAAACAACTTTACCAAGAAGATTCTCAATCTTCTAAGAAAAGATATTTAGATGCATTGTCAGAATATGGACATTATTTATTAATGCAAAAACAATACGTACTAGCAAAAGAACAATATAATAAAATATTAGAAATTGAACCTAATCTAAAATCAGCTAGACAGAAAATTTTAGAAATAAAAAATTATGAAAATACAGTAATTAATAATGAAGTATCATCTAAGCAGGGATGGTTTGGGAAGGCTGTAGCTGCTTTTCGACGAATATTTGAAAACTAATTATTTACGATCGCCACCCACACATATCACTCATAAATACCTAAATCATTTTCTTTGATCGCCATTATCTCTCACACAAAACCAAAAGCGATCGCCAGGGAATAACAAGCAAGAAACAAATAACCAATTCTCCTGTGCCTGATAAAATTCGCTACCAACCAATGCAGTATAGTCCACAATCTAATCTACTCATCACCAATAGTAATACTTATTGATTGGTATATTTTTTTTCACAAATAATTGCAAAATTGTAATATTAAGCAGCTGCTTCTTAACTAAGAGATTAGAATTTGGATGGTGGCTTCCAGAATAGATCTGTGTAACACTAGGAAGCCTACCTAAAGCTATTTTTTAACGGGAGGTCAGGTAATGGCTATCGCCACGATTAATCCTGCCACTGGGGAGACGCTTAAAACCTTTGAGCCACTCAAGGATGTAGAAATTAACGCTAAACTCGATTTGGCTGATCGCGCTTTTGCAGACTATCGCCAGACTAGTTTCTCTCAACGATCGCACTGGTTACAAAAAGCTGCTGACATTCTAGAGCAAGAAAAAGCAGAATTTGCGAAGTTGATGACTCTGGAAATGGGTAAGCCTTTGAAAGGTGCGATCGCTGAAGTCGAAAAATGCGTCGGTGTCTGTCGCTATTACGCCGAACACGCCCCTGATTTTTTGGCTGATGTTACAGTAAAAACCGATGCCAATCATAGTTTTGTTCGCTACCAACCCTTAGGTGCAATTCTGGCTGTGATGCCGTGGAATTTCCCCTTCTGGCAAGTTTTCCGCTTTGTGGCACCCGCACTGATGGCGGGAAATGTCGGCTTACTCAAACACGCTTCCAATGTGCCGCAGTGCGCCTTGGCAATTGAAGAAATTATTCGACGGGCAGGTTTTGCAGAAGGTGTGTTTCAAACTTTATTGATTGGGGCTGCCAAAGTTACCGACTTAATGGCAGATGACCGCATAAAAGCCGCCACCTTGACAGGAAGCGAACCAGCAGGCGTATCCCTCGCCGTCGCAGCTGGCAAACAAATTAAAAAAACGGTTTTGGAATTGGGAGGAAGCGATCCTTTCATTGTGTTAGAAAGTGCTGATTTAGAGACAGCAGTTGTCACAGCTACTACAGCGCGGATGTTGAATAACGGGCAATCTTGTATAGCAGCCAAACGCTTCATTATCGCAGAAGCGATCGCTGACAAATTTGAAAAACTGTTGTTAGATAAATTCGAGGCGCTGAAAGTGGGCGATCCCATGCAACCAGATACCGATTTAGGGCCACTCGCAACTCCTGGGATTCTCCAGGATTTAGACCAACAAGTACAAACTGCGACAAAAAGCGGTGGTAAAGTCCTGATTGGCGGACATCCTTTATTGGATCGTCCGGGAAACTTTTATCCGCCAACCATCATCATAGATATTCCGCCCGACACACCAATTGCAAAAGAAGAATTTTTTGGCCCAGTAGCTTTGTTATTCCGGGTTTCAGATATCGATGCTGCCATTAAACTCGCTAATGACTCACCCTTTGGCTTAGGTGCAAGCGCTTGGACAACCAACGACCAAGAACGCGATCGCTTAGTTGAAGAAATCCAAGCCGGTGCCGTATTTATCAACGGTATGGTTAAATCCGATCCCCGATTGCCCTTCGGTGGCATTAAGCGTTCTGGATATGGCAGAGAATTGAGTATCCAAGGTATACATGAGTTTGTCAATGTTAAAACTGTTTGGATTAAATGATTAGTCATTAGTCATTGGTCATTAGCCAAAAAAATGACTGATAACTAATGACGAAGGACAAATCACAAACAACAAAAGTCTTATTCATTAATAGAGTTGTCGGAAAATAAAATGAATACAGCAGAATTATTGGTGCAATGCCTAGAAAATGAAGGAGTGCAGTATATTTTTGGACTTCCTGGTGAAGAAAACCTGCACGTTTTGGAAGCGCTAAAACATTCTTCCATTAAGTTTATTACGACTCGTCATGAACAGGGTGCAGCATTCATGGCGGATGTCTATGGACGCTTAACCGGAAAAGCCGGAGTGTGTCTTTCTACTCTTGGCCCTGGGGCAACAAACTTGATGACTGGGGTAGCAGACGCGAACCTTGATGGTGCGCCTTTAGTGGCGATTACTGGTCAAGTGGGAACAGATAGAATGCACATTGAATCCCATCAATATTTAGATTTGGTGGCAATGTTTGCACCTGTTACTAAATGGAATAAGCAAATTGTTCGACCGAGTATTACACCAGAAGTAGTCCGGAAAGCATTTAAGCGATCGCAATCAGAAAAACCTGGTGCAGTTCACATTGATTTACCAGAAAATATTGCTGCCATGCCCGTGGAAGGCAAACCTTTGCGTAAAGATAATAGCGAAAAAACCTATGCATCTTTTGCTAGCATTCGGGCCGCAGCAGCCGCAATTTGCCAAGCAGTTAACCCATTAATTTTAGTCGGAAATGGGGCAATTCGCGCTCATGCAAGTGATGTAGTCACGCAATTTGCTACCTTGCTGAATATACCTGTTGCCAATACTTTTATGGGTAAAGGTGTGATTCCCTACACACATCAATTAGCTTTGTGGTCAGTGGGATTACAGCAAAGAGATTTTATTACTTGTGGTTTTGATAACACAGATTTAGTAATTGCGATCGGCTATGATTTGATTGAGTTTTCCCCGAAGAAATGGAATCGTAATGGTGAAATTCCCATTGTTCATGTTGGGTTAAATCCAGCAGAGATTGATAGTAGTTACATTCCCACCGCTGAAGTAGTGGGAGATATTTCTGATTCCCTGAATGAAATTTTAAAATTGGCAGACCGACAAGGTAAACCCGATCCCTTTGCTATCAGTTTAAGGTCAGATATTCGCGCTGATTACGAACAGTATGCCCATGATGACGAATTTCCAATTAAGCCGCAAAAGTTAATTTATGATTTGCGGCAAGTGATGGGGCCAGATGATATCGTCATTTCTGATGTTGGCGCACATAAAATGTGGATGGCGCGTCATTATCATTGCCATAGCCCTAATACTTGCATAATTTCCAACGGCTTCGCAGCTATGGGTATTGCCATTCCTGGCGCTTTAGCAGCAAAACTCGTTCATCCCAACCGCAAAGTCGTAGCTGTAACAGGCGATGGCGGCTTTATGATGAATTGCCAAGAATTAGAAACAGCCTTGCGTGCTGGTACGCCCTTTGTCACCATAATTTTCAATGACGGTGGCTATGGATTAATTGAGTGGAAACAAGAAAATCAATTTGGCAAAGGAAACTCATCCTTTGTGCATTTTAGCAATCCTGATTTTGTCAAATTAGCCGAAAGCATGGGTTTAAAAGGCTACCGAGTTGAATCAACTCTAGATTTGATTCCGGTACTTAAAGAAGCCCTCGCTCAAAATGTGCCTGCCGTGATAGATTGTCCCGTAGATTATCGGGAAAACTGGCGCTTCAGTCAAAAAGCCGGCGAGTTGAGTTGTAGGCTTTAAGAGTACAGACGCGATAAATCGTACAGACGCGATTAATCGCGTCTGTACAAGAGTTTTAGTCTTTGGCTAAAGCACCGTTTTTCTGAGCTTAATTTATAAGTAGCTGTAAGAAATTAAATATAAAATGTCATTGCGAACGTAACGCAGTGGAGTGTAGGCGAAGCCTTCCCGCAGGGTAGCAATCGCAAACACTGAGATTGCTTCACTTCGTACCCTACGGGAACGCCAAGGCTAAACGCAATGACAAACTATCCTAATATTTATTTATATCTATCTATCTACTTAAATCTATTTCTTCTCCTTCTTAGCATCCTACCCTGTGGGAACGCTCCGCGAACGTGTCTATGCGTTCTTTGCAGTTCGCTAAAAAAACTATGAGCCTCAAAGACTCGTCAGCGAGTATCAAAGACTCATTCACGAGTATCAAAGACTCGTCAGCGAGTATTAAAGACTCATCGGCGAGTATCAAAGACTCGTCAGCGAGTATCAAAGACTCATTCACGAGTATCAAAGACTCGTCAGCGAGTATTAAAGACTCATCGGCGAGTATCAAAGACTTGTCAGCGAGTATCAAAGACTCATTCACGAGTATCAAAGACTCATCGGCGAGTATCAAAGACTCGTTTACAATAACTTATAAATTATTGATTCTAACTCCTTACTGATTTTTACGTATATTAATCAAGTCAAGTCAGCACTTGGATGCAATGGCTATTTTAGCCAGGAGTCCTTAGCTACTTACATCAAGCTTTCTGTATCCATAGTCAAAAGCTTTCTCACTGGCAAACCTGTTGACTATCTCAATTTTGTAGAACTTACGCAAAAATTGGGGCTAGATTAGTGAGAAATTGTATACAAATAACCAAAACCTCAATTACCTCGAACCTTGAGTATAGAACAACAAATTAGATTAGAGAAGAAACGAGACGGACTTCAACAAGCCTGGAATATCCAGCATGAAAAAGTCAAACAGATAAGGCAAAGGCTGGTAATTGAAAATGGGACTACAAATCAGTTTCAACTAGAACAGGAGTTGAAACAAGAAAAAGATAAATTAGAAAATCTGGAAGCTGAACTTAATCAAATTGAAGCAGCATTGCAATTAGCTTTACAAACCCAAATATCAGAAAACAAAGTTAAAATTTCTCCGCCTAAACCTCAGCCAACTAACGGGGAAGCACCACCCTTCATCACTGGCGCACCCATCACCCAGCCGCGTTACTTTTTCGGACGCGAAAAAGAATTAAAACGCCTCTTCAACTTACTCAAACGCCATCCCCTGCAAAACGCCGCCATTATCGGTAAAAAGCGTACTGGTAAAACATCCCTGCTGCACTACCTAAAAAATATCACCACCACCCCAGCTGAACAGCTGCGTCCTGAGCAAAAATCTGACTGGCTACCGCATCCAGAAAATTATTGTTGGATTTTCGTAGACTTGCAAGACGCACGAATGCAAAGCCGAGAAGGACTGCTAAAGTACATCCTAGAATCACTGAAGATGCAAGTGCCGACACCTTGCGATTTAGATAGTTTTATGAATTTAGTCAGCGATAATTTGCATTCTCCCACAGTCATTTTATTAGATGAGATTGGCGTTGGGTTGCAACGCTGTCGAGAATTAGATGATGGCTTTTGGGAGAGTTTGCGGTCTTTGGCGACTAACCACACAGGCGGAAATCTCGCGTTTGTCTTAAGTACCCCTGAATCACCAATTGAACTAGCGCACAATACAGGACATAGTTCACCATTTTTCAATATTTTCGGCTACACCGCATATCTGGAAGCATTAACTGAGAGAGAAGCGCGAGAATTGATAGCAAGTTCGCCCATTCCCTTCACTGACGAAGATGTAAAGTGGATTTTGACAGAAAGTCGCTGCTGGCCACTGTTGTTGCAAATCCTGTGTGGAGAAAGATTATTTAACTTAGAAGAAGGAGAAAATGATGATAATTGGCGTCAGGAAGGTTTACGACAAATCAAATCATTTACTCATTTATTAGATTCATAATTGGCAGAGTAACCATGAAAGCACACCGAACTGAAACAAAGTTAACTTAAAACGCAACCTTGATTCTTGATTTGAGCCTACTGTACCCATAGAGGATTGGAAAGTCTTGGAATGATAATTGTTAGATATTCATTGCGATCGCACCCAGGTAAAGCATAGCAATCTGAGCCTTTGCGATTGCTTTATTCCGCTAGCGCTACATTCGCAATGACATACTCTGTCATTGTGAGCGGAACAAAGTGGAGCGAAGCAATCGCAATGACACACAGTATTAAATAAGGAGTGCAAAAACGTTGACCTCACCACAACTACCCCCCAACGCGTATACTGATGCACCCCAGCAGCACCCCAACTTAATACTCGGTAGTCTGCAATTGCTTTTCTGGCTTGTCTTCCGCCCTTCAGCTTGGCGTAACCACCTTGAGCGTATTGACCCTGCTTTAGACTCTGACTCCTCTCTAATTATCTTGTTGAGACAAGAGCGATGGCGGAACCTTGCTCTGTGGCGGCTGTTCATCCAGGGATACTTTATCTTACCTATCCTGGCTAACTTATTATTGGGCTTGGTGCTGTGGGCATTGGGTGAACCAATCGCAAATATAGCTTTTCGTGTGGCGTTCGGCGTGGCGAGAGGCGTGGCGGGAGGCGTGACGGGAGGCGTGGCGGGAGGCGTGGCGGGAGGCGTGGCGGKAGGCGTGGTGGGAGGCGTGACGTTCGGCGTGCTCCAGCGTCGCGATGCGCGCGGCCAGCGTGTAGGTCGTGGGCGTGCCGGGCAGGCCGTAGCGGTAGCTGATGCCGTCGCGCGGACGGGGCGCGTGCAGCTCGGCGGTGCTCTTGAACAGCACCGTCGAGGCCTTCATCACCGGCACGGGCACGGCGTCCCAGCCCTCCGGGGCGTGGAAGGGGTGATGGATCAGGTCGGTGGCGATGCCGCGCTGGGTCACGGGAGTCCTCGGAGGTCTTTGGAGAGATGCTGATTCTCGAACATCAACACGATTGGCGTTCGGCAACCACTGACCATGCCCTTGGACTTCTCCACGTTCGAACATGCGTCCGAATCCATGCCCCTCGCCGCAAGATCCCAGCTTCCTTCGTCTGCTGGGGACCTACGAGGTCCACGACGTCTGTCCGGACAAGGCCGCCGCTCAGCCGTGGCACCGGGACTACCCGGACTGGAGCCAGCGTCGCCCCGGTCAGCAACTGAACGGCAACGCCCTGTGCCGACTGCTCGCGGAGCTCGACGACAAACGGCGCCATGGACGGGCGCTGGATGAGGGGCTGCTGGCGCACGTGGTGGAGTGCATTCAGGGTGCGCCGTCGATCTCACTGCGGATCGAGCCGCGCGGCTGGCGCGACATCGCCGCCGCGCAGCGCGTTCTGCGCGACGACTTCCTGCTGTCTGCCTCCGGTTGCCCGCTTGAGCAGACAGTCACCTTCCGCGACCTCTGCGGTCAGCTGATGGCGTTGACGAAGCCCAAGAGGTTTGCGCGCGCCGAGACGATCGTACTGACCCCTGCGGCCGCAGCGTCTCAGGGTCCCGACGCCGCCACGGTCGATCAGATCGGCAGCGCGATCAGGTCGTGMCCCTCGGCGCCSACGATGCGSGCGCGSGTGAACTCSCCCACSYKSAGCKKCTTGCTGRYCTTCTCCGGCGGCAGCAGSCGMACGGTGCCGTCGATCTCGGGSGCGTCSGCGTAGGWGCGKCCCACGCCRCCCTTGCGGCCCAGCGCSGGCGCKGARTCSACCAGCACCTGCATSGTCGCGCCGATGCGGCGCTGCAGCTTGGCGATGGAGACTTCCTCGGCCACGGCCATGAAGCGGGCGCGACGTTCCTCGCGGACCTCGTCGGGCAGCGCGCCTTCCAGCGCGTTGGCCGGCGCGCCCTCGATGGGCGAGTAGGCGAAGCAGCCGGCGCGGTCGATCTGGGCTTCGCGCATGAAGTCCAGCAGGTACTGGAACTCGGCCTCGGTCTCGCCGGGGAAGCCGGCGATGAAGGTCGAGCGGATGACCAGCTCGGGGCAGATCTCGCGCCAGCGCTGGATGCGCTCGAGGTTCTTCTCGCCGTTGGCGGGGCGCTTCATGCGCTTCTGCACGTCCGGATGGGCGTGCTGGAACGGGACGTCCAGGTAGGGGAGGATCAGGCCCTCGGCCATCATCGGGAC
>NZ_SZNH01000091.1 GCF_005869855.1 Nostoc sp. PA-18-2419
CCTTTTAGAGTATGAAGTTAAACTCCCCAATCAACAGCAACGACACAACGTCGCCAGCGTCGCTGTTAGCCGTGGTAAAGTTTTTACCTTCAACGCCTCAATTACTGAAAAACGCTGGCCAAAAGTTAAACAAACAATTGATGAAGTTGTAAATTCTTTTTCTGTTTATTAGTCATTAGTCATTAGGAGTATTGAGTAGTAGATGTCACCTTGATACCGTGGGGTTTCATCTCTTCGCGGAGATTCTTTGAAAATMCGGCCAGGGCGAACTTGCTGATACTATATGCTCCTCCATTGGGATAAGCCTGCAGGCTGGCGATCGAGCAGACATTAAAAATATGGCCTTTTTTTCGTTGTATCATGGCGGATATGAGGGAGCGGGTGAGATGGTAGGCGCTATAGAGATTGGTCGCGATCATCGATTCGAGGGCGCCTTCGCTTTCGTTGTGAACGCTGCCGGGCGTGAACAGGCCTGCATTGTTGATGAGGACATCCGGTTGTGCGCCCGAGCTGAGGACCCATTCTCCGAAAGATTGGGCGTCTATTTTTTGGGACAGATCGGCTGCTTTGAAGAGGATGCGGGATGCCGGGTTCTGATTTTTCAGGCTTTCGGCGGCTTCTTCCAAGGCTTGCGGGTTGCGGCCTGTGAGAACGAGGTCATAGCCGGCTGCGGCGAAGCGGCTGGCCATGGCGAATCCAAGTCCTCGTGATGCCCCCGTGATGATACAATCCATAATTCGTAATTTGCGGAATGCAATATAAACACCTTTTTTTCGACCTGGATCATACCTTGTGGGATTTTGAGGCCAATAGTAAACAGACGCTGGAGGAAATGTATCATCAATTGGCGTTGGCGGACCGGGGGGTGCATGATTTCGATCTTTTTCACCATCAATATATCATCCACAATGACAAATTGTGGGAGCGTTACCGGAATGGCTATATCAAGGTAGATGAGCTTCGGTGGAAGCGGATGTGGCTTACTTTACTGGATTTCAAGATTGGGGATGAGACGCTTGCGCGGAAAATGGACGTATTGTTTCTGGATGCGCTGCCGACGCGGCGGATTCTCTTTCCGTACACCATCGAGATTCTGACCTATCTGAAAGACAAGGGGTACATCCTGCATTTGATCACCAATGGCTTTGAGAAGACACAGCACAGCAAATTGCAATATTCCGGGCTTTCGCCCTTTTTTACGGAAGTCATTACTTCGGAGGGGTCGAACAGCCTGAAGCCGCACAAGGAAATCTTCGACTATGCCTTGTCG
The DNA here is from genome assembly GCF_005869855.1 of Nostoc sp. PA-18-2419. Taxonomy (GTDB): domain Bacteria; phylum Cyanobacteriota; class Cyanobacteriia; order Cyanobacteriales; family Nostocaceae; genus Nostoc. The sequence continues at coordinate 1,271 of NZ_SZNH01000091.1, forward strand.
CGGGCCGGGGCTACGGCGAAGGAGAGCATTATGCTGGGGGACAATGTGGAAGTTGACATTGTGGGCGCGTTCAATGCGGGAATCGACCAGGTGTATGTGAATCATCTGGATCTGGAGCCGTCGATGAAGCCCACGTATACTGTCCGGTCGCTGAAAGAACTGGAAGATATATTTTAGGCGCGGGCGGGTTTAGCCTTTCTTTTTACTGCATTCTTTACCGGGACAGGGTTTGGGCGCGGACTTTTCCTTTTTGGGTTTGTCCTTGCCTTTTTCCTTGTCTTTGCCTTCGTTGGCGAAGGAGAGGCCGGTAAAGAGCAATGCGGCTGTGGAGAGAATGACGATCTTTTTCATACGACGATGAATTTACATTATTTTTTCCAGGTAGCCAATACGGTGACGCCGCCTTGTACGGCCTGGTTGAGCTGAACGTTGACCGTAGTGCCGATGGGCAGGAGGACGTCGACGCGGGAGCCGAATTTGATGAATCCGAATTCGGCGCTTTGTTGTGTTTTTTGTCCTACTGAAAGATAATTGACGATGCGTTTGGCGAGGGCGCCGGCGATTTGTTTGACCAGGATTTCTCCGTGGGCATTACGCAGCACGACGCTGTGTCTTTCGTTTTCGGTGGAGGACTTGGGGTGCCAGGCCACGAGGTATTTGCCTTTGTGGTATTGGTTATAGACGCATTCTCCGTCGATGGGATTGAGATTTTGATGGACGTTGGCGGGGCTCATAAAGATGGAGACCTGGAGTCTGCGGTCTTTGAAATACTCTTCGTCGACGACTTCTTCGATGACAACGACCTTCCCGTCAGCGGGGCAGATGATGAGGTCCTGGCCGGTGGTCTTTCTGCGGTTGGGCACGCGGAAGAAAGAGATCAGGAACAACAGGAGGCCGAGGGTGAGCACGAAAATAACGATGCTCAGCCAGGGCAGGTGAGCGCTGATAAAATAAAAAGAGAGCAGGTTGATCACGGCAAATGCCAGGGCACTAATGGTAATCGTCGGGTAGCCTTCTCGATGAATAGTCATATGGCGCAAATTTAGGGAAACTAATATAAATCGTAATGCTTTATGCTGAACGCTTTAGGCCAGGATTGACATGATGTACAGCCAGACGAAGGGGGTAGCGACGAGGAGCGAGTCGAATCGATCCAGGAAGCCGCCGTGGCCGGGCATGATTTGTCCGCTGTCCTTTACGCCGGCCATTCGTTTGAGCTTGCTTTCGAGCAGATCGCCTGCGGTGCCGGTGACGGAGGCGATGAGGGCGATGACGGCCCATTGGAGGACCCATGTCCAGTCTATATCGCCGCCTTCCTTGTTGACATATCGACTGAAGAAAAACCCGATGGTGCCGATTACCAAAATGGAGAGGATGGCGCCTCCGATGGTGCCTTCCCAGGTCTTCTTGGGGGAAATCGGGGAAAAGGGTGTTTTCCCGATCAGGGACCCCACAATGTACGCCATCGTATCATTGATCCAGATGGATCCGATAATGATCAGCACGATGAGCTGTCCCCAGAAATTGGCGAGATGGCCGTAGAACAGCGTGCGCAAGTGCGTGAGAAGGCCGATGCTGAGAGAGATATAGATCAGGCCCAGTGCGGAGTAGAGAATATTTTTGAGATTGATGGTTCTGAGGACGATGATTTCGATGATAGGGAGCACGAGCAGGAGGACGATGCCGGCCCACCAGCCGATGGACTGGAAAGAATAATTTCCGATGTGGTAGTGTTCATTGGTGAAATACCACATGAGGCACCATCCGGCWAGCATGACGCCGTATTTATGAAAGAAATTGATGCGGGCGTAGGCGGGGTCTATGAGGCCGATCAGCTTCTGGTATTCGTGCCAGGCGCCGAAATGAAT
>NZ_SZNH01000018.1 GCF_005869855.1 Nostoc sp. PA-18-2419
GGTACATACAAATAGTCAGTTGCCTCACAAAAAACCTAGAGGAGGTAAGTTAACCAAAGAGCAAAAGCAATCTAACCGGACTTTAGCGAGTCGTCGAGTCCTGATTGAACATGTTAATCGGCAGTTAAAAGTTTTTCGGATTTTGAGTCAGCGCTACCGTAATCGCAGGAAACGTTTTGGATTGCGCTGTCATTTAATTGCTGGGCTTTATAACTACGAAATTCAAAAAGCCTAAATTCCTGTTGAATTTAACTCAATCCTCCACCATACCACAAAACTTTTTTGCAAGAGGTCTAATAAAAAAACGGAGCAACTCTGGAAAATACCAGAATCACCCCGAATTTTTTGATTTAGAGTAAGGAATTGTTCTTAAGTTCTAACTCCTAACTTCTAATTTCTAACTTGTGATTTAATTAAGCAAACGCAGCAGTTTTCACATCATTATTTGCGAGAATTTCTTGTAATTCTTCGGCATCTACTGTTTCTTTATCAACCAGCATTTGCGCTAATTGATCTAAAATCTTGCGGTTGCCCATTAACACTTCTTTAGCGCGGGTATAAGCTACATCTACAAGTTTGCGGACTTCTTCATCAATGGCAGCAGCGGTTTCTTCAGAAAAATCACGCTCTGACATGATATCTCGTCCCAGGAACATGTTACCTTGTTGACGACCGAGGGCGACTGGGCCAAGTTTATCGCTCATGCCAAATCGGGTAATCATTTGACGAGCAACACGGGCTACTTGTTGCAAGTCGTTGGAAGCACCGGTGGTAACTTCTTCTTCACCAAAGATTAATTCTTCAGCGAGGCGACCACCCAAAGCCACAGCCATCTGATTTTCCAGATAAGCGCGGCTGTACAAACCAGTGTCCATGCGGTCTTCACTGGGGGTAAACCAAGTTAAACCACCCGCACGACCACGAGGAATGATGCTAATTTTTTGTACTGGGTCATAGTCGGGCATTAAAGCACCAACTAAGGCGTGACCGGCTTCGTGATACGCCACCAAGGTTTTGCGCTTTTCGCTCATTACCCGGTCTTTCTTCTCTGGCCCAGCTAATACGCGGTCAATCGCATCGTTGATTTCATCCATCGAAATTTCAGTTAAATTCCGCCGTGCTGCCAAAATTGCGGCTTCATTCAACAAGTTGGATAAATCTGCACCGGTAAATCCAGGGGTGCGACGGGCGATTTTATCTAAGTCCACATCTTTCGCCAAGGTTTTGCCACGGGCATGTACCTTGAGGATTTCGCTGCGTCCAGAATAGTCGGGACGGTCTACTACAACTTGACGGTCAAAGCGACCCGGACGCAATAGTGCTGCATCTAGAACGTCGGGACGGTTAGTAGCAGCGATAATGATGATGCCAGTGTTACCTTCAAAGCCGTCCATTTCTGTGAGCAGCTGGTTGAGGGTTTGTTCGCGTTCATCGTTTCCACCACCTAAACCCGCACCTCGTTGACGACCTACGGCGTCAATTTCATCGATGAAGACGATACAAGGAGCATTGGATTTGGCTTGTTCAAATAAGTCGCGGACGCGGGATGCACCTACACCCACGAACATTTCCACGAATTCTGAACCGGAGATTGAGAAGAAAGGTACACCCGCCTCACCAGCTACCGCACGAGCTAGGAGGGTTTTACCTGTACCAGGAGGCCCAACTAACAGCACACCTTTAGGAATTTTTGCACCAACAGCGGTAAAGCGATCGGCGTTTTTGAGAAAGTCTACGACTTCGTTTAATTCCAATTTGGCTTGGTCAATACCAGCCACATCACCAAATGTCACCTGAGTTTGGGGTTCCATTTGTACTCTGGCTTTGGATTTGCCAAAGTTCATAGCTTGGCTACCGGGGCCACTTTGAGCGCGACGTAGCAAGAAGAATAAGCCAACCAAAAGCAATACAGGAAAAAATAAGCTGCTGAGTGCCTTAAACCAAAATCCTTCATCAGTTTGGGGCAAAACAGAAATATCAACGCCTTTTGATGTCAGAGTATTAATTAATTCTGGGTCGTTAACTAGGGTTACCACCCGTTTATTTTGGTCATATTTGGGTGTAACCAGTGCCCTAGAACGGTCTGCACTCAGACTGACTTTTTCTACTCTGCCTTGTTCAACTTCTTGAATAAACTTACTGTATCGCCATGTCTCTGTGCTTTGGGGTTGTTTGTCAAAAAATGCTGTCCCCAGGGCAATGACAACAATAAATAGCAGCGCGTACAGCCCTGCGTTTCTCCATCTTTTATTCACTAAGGTCTATCCTCCTGTATTTTTTGCGCCATCGCGTAGCGTCTGTGAACGGAGAGTCATTATTAAGAATTATGTTAACTTATTTTAAGATATAACAAAACGACATGACTGTGATGCTAGAAAAGCCCCCTTATCTGCTGAAAATTAGGATGGTGAGGATTATATTGTAGCGATCCTGTCGGTTGATAAACTGTATGAATGGGGATAATCTCTACCACACTATTAGTGTAGGCGATCGCTTCAAATCTTTCGACTAGCTCTTGACTCCAAGGTGCTTCCTGTATCGGCTGTTGCTGGTTTTGCAACTCGTTTACAAGTTGCGATCGCAATATTCCCGGCAAAATTCCAGCCTTTATTGGCGGCGTCCACCAACTATCATCACACCACCCCAAGAGGTTACCTGTAGTAGTTTCTAACCAATTTCCAATAGCATCCACTAATATTACTTCTTGAGCTTCTGAGCTAGTTTTTGCTAACCAAGCACTCAGGTAATTTCCAGTTTTATGAGAAGGAAGAGAACGAAAAAATTCTGAACTAGCAATGGCACATAGTACACCATTTTTTTGTTTTTCTGTCAAATCGGGTGGTAAAAATCTGCCAGTTATCCACTCTCGGCCATCAGGAAATAAGGTAATTCTGAGAACGGGAAAGTGTGGGAGGAGAACTTGGGCACCTTGGTGGACACGCTTCCAATCGGGTTGTTGCCAACCAAAAGATTGGATTGAGAAAAGTAGGCGATCGCAATGTGCTTGCCAATTGGTTAAATTATGATCTAAGGAGTTCTGATAAACTCGCAGCGTTGTAAAAACAGTCGCTCCATAAAGTAAGCCTGGATCGTTAATGTTTAATTCTAGAATTTGCGAATGAATTAAATTACCGTCATACCAAAAAATATCATTTTTCTCACTCATCTTACTTGTCACTACAACTCTATTGAAAAGTGATGACTTGTAATACTCATGCGCTGCATGAGATAAAATCTGTGAGCTGCAAATCGTTGAACACCAGAATCAAGACTCAAGTGTTCGCAGGAGTTATTTCTTGCATATTCAACTAACCACTGAAATAACTGTTGACCGTAGTTCTGTGACCGCTTCAATTCATCGACAACTAAATCATCAATATATAAAAATCTACCCAATGCTAAACTTGTGTTAATACGAAATCCAGCAATTGCGAGAGTTTGCTCCTCTATTTCCAAGAATAGAATTTTATATCCTTCTTTCATCTGATATCTAATTTGTTCTATAAATTCAGCCTGCTGAAGGTGAGGGCGCAACTGAGACATAACAGAAAAACACCCTAATATTTGAAAATCAGATTCTGCTAATTGTATCGACACCGCTATTGCCCTTAAAGATATTATGTATTTTCTTTATCAGCTACGATAGCTTCAGAATTTTACAATAGTTTATTTATTTTATAATAAATTTATATAAATAATAATTTAATCTTTTGGGGGAAATGCAATTTTATAATTTCCTTCAGGAGTTTTAATTATTTTTCCCCCCAAAGCTTCGATTTCACCAATCGCACGTTTGCGAGTTTTTCGATCAACTTGATTATTTAATACCATTGCCCATGTAGCAATTTGAGCATATTTACTATTAGGATTTCGACTGAGAAATTCAGCAGTTCTTTGAGAACTAGCAGCTACAAACTGACTTTCTTCATCTGAGAAATTTTTTGCCCAAATTGCCGCTGTTGCAAAAGATTGTTCGGCAGCTTGAGGATTACCTAAAAATAACAACTCATCAGTTCCTTTATAACGCCAAATGTAATAAGATTTTTCTGGAACCCTAGGAGATAGCGATTTTAAGCCTTTCTCTGACAATGCGATCGCCCGTTCTGGCATGGCAGCATATAATGAAGTACTAATCGAAAGACCTTGATAGGCTGCTAAAAATCGTGGGTCACGTTCTAGAATTACTTCAAAATATTCTGGACTTAAACTATAACCTGTTATATCCCTAACTTCATCATCTCCGAAGTATTGTAAAAAACTGAGATATACTAAATCTGCAACAAAATTGTCATAACTAAAACTAGGCATTTTCTTAAGAAAATTAAGATGAATATTTTCTTTTTTAATATCTTTATTTAGAGTTTCTAAGGAGGCAGTTTGTTTACTAATTRGCAGTTTTTGGAGTCGAGAAAATTGAAGTAAGCTAACTCCTAAGATACATACACAAGCTACTAAAGATGTAGCAAAAGTTTGACGAGATAACAACATATTTTTTTGTCCTTCTCAGGGCAATCACATTATTGTATACATAGTGGCATAGGAAAAGTCGGCTAACACCCGTGTGTCTACGCTTTGCTAGATAAAACAGAAAACACATTGACTAAAATAAATTATTTTAACTTTAGTTCTAATTTATACTAAAAATTTATTATTTATTCTGAGAATTATAAATTTCTTTATTTACAAGTATGAAGTAATTTATACAAATTGTAACAATAATACTTAAAAGCTAATTAAATAACTTTTTTAGAATTATGCCATTTAAGACAATGTGGCGAGCGCCTACTAAAATACTACATTTACTGCAACCTAGTGGCTCCAGAATCTCAAATGGTATTATTCTTTGTCTAAGAGAAAATTGGCTGAGGAAAATCATAACTTTACTTTTATTTATAAAAATTTCTTCAATAATTAAGTTGTTTTGACTTTAGTTACTTTTATTAAGTAAAAGGCTTAAAAGTTTTGACATCAACTAAAATTGTATTTTGTTTGGATATAAATTTATAAGTTTTGAAATATTATGGTGAATACTAATCTTAACGAAAACACACAAACTAATGGTCAATCTAGCGAAAATGGGGAAAATAATAGTCAACTTAGTAAGCCAAGTAGTGAATTTAAAAGAAAAGTTCAGAAACTAAATACTAAAGGAGAAGGATTCAATATTGATGACGTTATTGATGCTATTAAAACAGCAATAGTTGAAGTTGTGGAGTTAGAAATTACCACTTGGGTTCCAGAGTCTTCTAATCAGCTTGAAGAAATAAAATCTCAACAAACTGCTCAACCAGGTAATCGAATGTATACCGTAATTAATTTAATAGATGGTGATATAAACAATGAAGTTGGTAGTCAATTTATTGGTAGTGGTGCATATACAGAACTTCGTGAGTTTCATCTAACTCAAATAAAAGAAAGTCGGGAAATTATGCAAAAAAATATAGAAAATTTGCATAAATTGTATGATTTTTTCGTAGAAATCATTAAATCTCGTAAAACTTCACAACAATCATTACCACGTATATAGTGACCGTTATTTATTAATAGTTACACTAAAATGCTTAGAGCATAGGAACCTATTCAAACCTATAGATTAACTTGCTTTAGATAAATCAAGTAAATTATTACTATGTCTAACAATATTCAAAAACAAGCCAGAGATTTGCTAGAGAAGCTAGTCTCATCTGTATATGCATTAGTCGATGATATTACAGCTTTAGAAGTAAATACGATGGTTGTTGACCAAATTACTGGTGCGAAATTTAATGCTTGGCAAGCATATCAAGAGATTTATTCAATCAATGATAAAGATTACTTTGATGTCAAAGGAATTCCAAGTCCAGAAAATTTAAATTTAACAGAACTAGAAAGAACTCAAGCTCAAGAGCTACGCAAGCGTTATAAAAGTCTATTTTTACAACTTGAAAGAGAATATTTTTACATTCTTCTCGAACAAAGTACTGAGAGTAGTGAGCCAGACCCCAGAATAGTACAATATCAGGATCGTCTTAGATATGAGGTTGAATATAAAGGAAAAATAATTGAAACTGATGATGCTTATATAAAACTAGCTCGACCAATATTACCTGCTCCAACTCCTGTTCCAGATATAGAAGATAATAATAGCCAAAAAAATTTGCGACAAAGATGGCAAGAAATTGAAGACCTTTTAAATAATAATAAATTTATTCGTACTCTGCGGAAAATGTCTGAACTTAAAGCTGCACTTGATGGTGGTCAAATTACGAGTGTAGATATTGATATTATTTATGCTCAAACTGTTATGCAGTTAGATGGAGATATTATCAGTCGTTATCATAAAAAACTATTTCAATTACCTGATGGCGATCGAGATTTAATCCTAAAAATACATAATGAAGGGGTAGTTGCTGGAGAAAAACAGTGGCGGGGAACATTAGATTTTTTAATTGGTATTGTACAAGGTATTGCAAAATTATCCCGAAATGAACGCTTATAAAATACACAAAGATAATCAAGATGATATTCAACTATTTTTCTTTGTACAAATCCCTCAAAGCACTCCTATCAAACTTGAGATTAAGGTTGAGCCAGGATACTACACTTTTTATTTAAATAAAGCAGTTTTAAAACAAATTGAACAAGCGCCCAAAATAGGCTCCTCTCTATATATTCCACCAAAATTACTAGCTTATCTTTGGTACTACAACTGCTTTAGTAATAACATTTTTTTCACCAAAAATACTGAGCGATCTAAAAAATTAATCAATAGCCCAAAAAGCTTCAAAATTTTTAACAATAGTTTTATAGTAACTTTTCTTCAATTACTATGGATTAAATCATTAAAAAATAAGTCGACGTTACAAGATGGACTTATTTTTAATCTCTCTTATACAGAAAATACATCAGTTTTAGATTTTTCGCAAGAAGAAGATACTGTTTTACAAAGTAATGTTTGCTTTTCTGGTGAGATAATTCACAAAATTAGAAATGATTTTATTCAAAATCCTGAGTGTTTAAATATTGTTTATATACATTATTGGCTTATTGAACAAATACTGAGTTATCTCAAGACTAAATTAAATCTATTAGCTTGGGAATTAGCTTTACTATTTCCTGTAGGGTTTTTAGCTTGGAAATTACCTTTATTACAATCACTTCCATCTGCATTATCAATATTTGCTAGTCTAGGAATATATTTTATCTTTGCTATTATTCGCTATTGGCTTGTTAATCAATTTCCCAGATGGACTTATATCAACTCTCAGTATCGAAATTGGCTGGCCTGGGGAATAACTTGTCTGACTCCTATTATTTTTATTCATCCCACTGATTTCTTGTTTTTACTATTTTTCTCACTAATTGGGCCCCTATTCCAATGGATTTTTAGTTTTATACTTAGGCAAGTTGGGAAAGGTTTTTTACGTTGGTTACTAGCTTGACAATCAGACACAGAGTACTGAAAAACAGATTTTTCTGTGAAACACTGTTTTTTAAAAAAGATTAGAGGTATAAGTTCTTAATATTAAAATTTGCTGTATTACCGTTATTCTCAATCTTTTTCTAGTAAATATTAACTTTTACACTTATTTTTATTTAATGTTATTTAAATAACACTGAATTTAATCAAAAAAATTATCATTTTATTTTAAAAATAGAATTATTTTTATGACTTTATTTATAAATATTGACATTATATATTTTATTGATTATTATTTTCGATGTCCTGATTTGATTTACCTGACTGGGAAATTTCTGTAAGGTAATCTTATAATAATTATACAATCAAACATGAAATTACGCTGGTTTTTACTTAGCCTCATCAGTATTATTCTGTTTTCCTCACCAGTAAAAGCAAATTCTAATAGTAATAAAATTAACTCTTATAATAACTGGAGTCCAAACCAATCAAATCTACAATTACCACCACTTCAATTTATTCCCCCAGTTCCCAGTAATATTGTTAACCCAACAAATTTTCCTAATTATACTGGTGTAGTTCTTTTAGGACGCGAGATATCAGAACTAAAAATCCCAATTAATAAATTAATTACTCGCTACAAATTTCTGACTCCTGGTATCTTTTTTATGGATTTGGAAACAGGAGATTATATAAGTATTAACGGAAATAAAGCTTTCCCAGCCGCTAGTACAATTAAGTATCCAATTTTGATTGCTTTATTTCAGGAAGTAGATGCAGGAAGAATCAAACTTAATGAAACTTTAGTAATGCAGCGTAGATACGTTGTTGGTGGTTCTGGAAATATGCAATATCAGCGTGTAGGGAGCAAGTTTAGTGTTTTGAAAACTGCAACCATGATGATGACTATTAGTGATAATACAGCAACAAATATGATTATTGCTCGTTTGGGCGGAATTGCTAAATTAAATCAACGGTTTCGCAGTTGGGGATTACAAAGTACTGCTCTTCAGCGGATGTTAGGGGACTTCAATGGAACCAATAAAACTAGTGCAAAAGATTTAGTCAGACTCTCAGCTTTAATGGTAAATAATCAGCTACTTTCCGCTCAAAGTAAGTCTCAAGTCATAGGTATTATGTATGGTTGTCATAATCGAAGATTGCTACCATCTGGTTTAGGTTATGGTGCAAAGATAGCTCACAAAACAGGAACTTTGCGTTTTGTATTGGGTGACGCAGGTATTATTGAAACGCCTTCAGGTAAGCGTTACTATGCAGGAATTTTTGTGAGAAGACCAAATAATGACGATAGAGCCAGAGATTTTATTCGTCAAGTTTCTCAAGTAGTGTACGGGTACTTTGAACAACCCAAAGTCAGCCGTACACCAGCTGAGAATTTTTGATAAAATTATCAATACTTACGCACCTTGTTCAAATTCGTCAATAGCTTGAATTTCCTCTGAAATCTTGGCGCATAGTTTAGTTAGTAACGCTTCATACATTTGCCAGCTTACTCCATTAGTGACAAATTTTTCCTCTGGGTCGTCAATATTTGCAAGTTCTGAGTCGTCTAAGAGTTCTTTGAGGCTGGTGACGATTGTTTTCTCTTGCTTAGTACAACAAGGCAAAACTAAAAGTAAAATTCAACTCCTTAATTAATTTCTTGGCTAAACAGACTCTATTGAAGAAGCGCCAAAACGATAACCTTTGCCGTAAACTGTGTGAATCAGCGTAATTTCTTTACCTACTTCAATCTTACGCCGCAGCAAGCGAATTAATGCCGCAATGGCGTTGCTACTGGGTTGTTCTTCCTCTATCCACAAAGTTTGCATAATCTGGGCATGAGTCAGCAGTTGTCCAGTATGTTCCATAAAGTATTGCAACAGCTGGCTTTCTTTTTGCGAAAGTTCAATTATCCGTCCTTGGCGATAGGCTACTTGATTTTCACAATCAAGTTCTAAATCGGCTACACTCAGGCGCCCAATGCTATTTTCATATGCTTGGGAACCGGAACGACGCAACAAAGCCCGGACTCTGGCTAGTAACTCTCGCAGTTCAAAAGGTTTCACCAAATAATCGTCTGCACCAGCATCTAAACCTTCTACACGGTCATCTAAAGTATCTTTAGCCGTGAGAAATAGTACAGGAGTAGTTTTGCCTTGGCGTCGCAATTCCTGACAAATTTCTAACCCTGTTTTTCCTGGTAGCATCCAATCTAGGATTAGTAGGTCATAACTACCTACTCTTGCCCGATCGCTACCGCTTGTACCATCATAAGCGGCATCTACAGTATAACCCTCACGAGTTAATAAGCGACTCAAGGGTTGAGTTAGTTCAACTTGATCGTCAACTAATAAAATTCTCGTGCTGCTTGTGGTAAGCATATAGAGATATTCTCAATATTATTGAACTGTTAAGAAAAAAATGCTGACTGTTGCATTGCCCAAAGGGGAACTACTTAAAAATAGCATCCGGTTGCTACAAGCTGTTGGGTTAGATTTTAGTGCTTTTTTAGATTCAGGAAATCGCCAACTTCAAATTTCTGACGCTAAGGGACTTGCAAAAGGACTATTGGTGCGGGCGCAGGATGTACCTGTTTATGTAGAATACGGTCAGGCACAACTGGGGATTGTTGGTTACGATGTGCTACGCGAAAAACAGCCGCAAGTTGCCCACTTGGTGGATTTACAGTTTGGACATTGTCGGATGTCGGTGGCGGTAAAAGCATTGAGTTCTTATCGATCGCCGCTACATTTACCACCGCATGGTAGAGTTGCTTCTAAATATGTCAATTGCGCTCGTGAATATTTCCACAGTCTGGATTTACCTGTGGAAATAGTGCCGTTGTATGGTTCAGTGGAATTAGGACCAATTACTGGCATGTCAGAAGCGATCGTGGATTTGGTTTCCACAGGGCGAACTTTGCGCGAAAATGGTTTGATTGAAATTGCTACTCTTTATGAAAGCACGGCGCGGTTGATTGCCCATCCTCTGAGTTACCGCCTGAACACAGGTAATTTGAGTGATCTAATTGCCAAGCTGCGGTCAACCGTTTTGCTAGGGGTTTAACAGTAGCCCTTTTCAGGTAAGCATAGGTACTATCAGCCTTTTTACGGCATTTCAGGTATCGGTTGGAATTGAACAAAGAATTCATCTATTAAACTCCAAATCTTCGGATTGTAAATTAAGCGATGCCTGAGCCAAAATATCAAAATTAGGTTCAAATATCATTGATGAAATAGTACAAACGTTCACCTTAAAAGAGAGGTGAGGAAATTATTAACAAATTGTTAAAAAATGTTAAGCTAGTCTAGAGATAGTCACTTTGCTAACTGAATATTACATTTAGATTTCTAATCAAAATTAATGAAAGCAGGGCACATTGATACAGAAGTGGCGAGGCTAGAAGCCCTCCGCCAGTATCAAATTCTTGACACCGAACCCGAACAAGCTTACGACAATCTTGCTCAGTTAGCGGCATTTATTTGTGGCACTCCTATCTCCTTGGTAAATTTCATTGATCAAAACCGTCAATGGTTTAAGGCAAAAGTAGGTATAAACGTATCAGAAATGCCCCGGAGTGTTGGGTTATCTTACCTTTGCCAAGAGCAGCGTAACGTTGTTGTGGTTTCAGATACCCTAGCTAATGAAGAATTGGCGAAGAATGCAGTAGTAATTGGCTACCCCTATGTCCGGTTTTATGCAGGTGTACCTTTAATTACTCCCAAAGGAGATATGCTGGGAACTTTGTGCGTAATTGACCAAGTTCCCAAAGAATTGAGCCAAAAACAAATCGAGGCGCTTGTGGCTCTGAGTCGCCTAGTGATTGATCAATTGGAACTGAGGCGTCATGTGAGTGAGGTATCTCAAATTACTGAGAAACTAGTGGTGCAGGAGCAAACAGCACGCGCCGAGTCGGAAGCAGCTAGAACCCGCATCACTAATATTTTTGAAAGTGTTACTGATGCCTTTTTGGCCTTAGATCAAAAATGGCGATTTACCTACATTAATGGGCAAGCAGAACAGCTATTACAAAAAACTCAAAATCAGCTTTTGGGTAAAAATATTTGGCAAGTTTTTCCGAGAATTATTGGCACARCATTTGAAAAGCAGTATCGCAAAGCTGTCTTAGAACAGGTGAGTGTAGAATTTGAGGAGTTTTATTTGCCCCTCAAGCGCTGGTTTCAAGTCCATGCTTATCCAGGAAAAGACGGCTTATCTGTTTATTTTCAAGACATTACTGAACGACGGCGAACAGCAGAAGCACTTCAAGGAAGTGAAGAACGTTGGCAATTAGCATTACAGGGTAACAATGATGGTATTTGGGACTGGAACATCAAAACTAACGAAGTGTTCTTCTCAACTCAGTGGAAGGAAATGCTGGGGTATGAAGACCACGAAGTTTCCAATTGCTGGGATGAATGGACAAAACTAATCCATCCTGATGAGCGAGATTTGGTACTTCAGACCTTTGAGAACCACTTTGCCCAGAAAACACCATTTTATGTCTGTGAGTATCGAGTCCAATGCCAAGACGGCAACTATAAATGGATTCTGGATCGAGGACAGGCACTTTGGGACGCATTAGGTAATGTAGTGCGAATGGTTGGTTCTTATACTGATATCACAGATCGCAAGCGAACAGAAGAGGAATTAAAGCGACAGAGTCGACGATCGCAATTATTTTCGGAAATTACTCTTAAAATTCGAGAATCTTTACAAATAGACGAAATTCTTCAAACTACTGTTACTGAAGTCCAAAAACTCCTACAAGCTGACCGAGTTTTAATTTTTCAACTATCGGCTGAGGGTTCGGGAACAGTTGTACAAGAAGCTGTACTACCTGGTTGGCCTGTAATTTTAGGTAAAAATATTATCGACCCTTGCTTTAAAGCAGAATACTTAGAAAGATATCGCCAGGGCAGAGTCAGTGCAATTGAAGACATTAAAACGGCTTATATTCGACCTTGCCATCGAGAATTTCTGGAACAGTTTGCTGTCAGAGCTAACCTCGTAGTCCCAATTCTTGTCAGAGATAACATTTGGGGCTTATTGTTGGCTCACCAATGCGCTGGGCCTCGCAAGTGGAATAACTTTGAGACAGAGTTCTTACAGCAACTAGGTAACCAAATTGGCTTTGCTTTATCTCAGGGGCAACTATTAGAACAACAAATTCGCCAAAGTGAAGAACTCGCCCGTTCCAATGCGGAATTAGAACAATTTGCCTACGTAGCTTCCCATGACTTGCAAGAGCCATTGCGGATGGTAACCAGTTATTTACAATTGCTGGAGCGAAGATACAAAAATCAACTCGATATTAATGCCGATGAATTTATCAACTATGCAGTAGATGGGGCACGGCGGATGCAGACACTAATCAATGATTTGTTGAACTACTCCCGCGTCAGCACCCGTGGACAGCCTTTTACCCGAGTTGATTGTAATGCTGTTTTAAAACAGGCGATCGCAAATCTCCAACTGGCGATCGCAGATAGTAAAGCAAATGTCACTTATGATACTTTGCCTGAAGTGATGGCTGATGCTACCCAATTAACACAAGTATTTCAAAATCTCATCAGTAACGCTATCAAATTTTGTCAAAAGCAGCACCCACAAATTCACATCGGAGTCGGAAGTAGGGAGTGGAAAATACAGGGAACAAGGGAAGCAGAGAAAGAAAATACTAGTTCATCTCCCCATCGCCCCTTATCCCCAGAGGGGGCCCCCACCTTCCCCATTGTCCCTAATCCCCAATCGGCTTCTGTGGGAGACGCTACGCGTAGCTTGCTTCCACGTTCGCGTAGCGTCCCGCAGGGAAGTGGTACGCCCCAGTTCTCTACGAGAGGCTGCGCCAACGCTAACGTCGGGGCCCCATCTCCCAATCTCTCCACCCACCCCAACGAATATATCTTCTGGGTGCGCGATAATGGTATTGGTTTAGAACCCCAGTATGCTGAACGTATTTTTATTATTTTTCAGCGCTTGCATGGTAGAGATAAGTATGCGGGTACTGGTATTGGTCTAGCAATTTGTAAGAAAATTATAGAACGCCACAACGGGCGGATCTGGGTTGAATCGAAATCGGGTCAAGGCTCGACTTTCTACTTCACAATTCCAGATAGAAGCTCTTAAGCAATCATCAACATGCAAGCGATTATGCCTATTGAGGTTTTGTTAGTAGAGGATAATCCTGGTGATGCTCAACTTACACGCATTGCCCTCGAAGATAGCAAAATCTCGATTCACCTGAACGTCGTAGAAGATGGTGTCGAGGCAATGGCATTCTTGCGAAAACAGGAAAAATATGTTAGAGCAGCTCATCCAGATATTGTGCTGCTCGATTTGAATCTCCCTAAAAAAGACGGGCGAGAAGTATTGGCAGAAATTAAAGCAGATGAAAACCTCAAACGAATTCCTGTAGTCGTCTTGACGACTTCCCAAGCCGAAGAAGACATCCTCAAAGCTTATAATCTATCAGCAAACTGTTACATAACTAAGCCAGTAGATTTCGATCAATTCGTTAAAATTGTAAAATCAATCGAAAATTTTTGGTTTGCGATCGTAAAACTGCCACCGGAGTAATGGCAATGGCAGGTGAAAATATAAAAGTCTTATTAGTAGAAGACAATCCTGGTGATGTATTTTTATTACAGGAGTTTTTAAAGGAAGTTAAGACAGTTCTAGTTGAGTTAATGCCCGTTGAGCGGCTTGAGAAAGCACTCAACCACTTAGCAAATGAAATTTTTGATGTCATTCTGTTAGACCTTTCGCTACCAGATAGCCAAGGACTGGAAACTTTTGTTACTGCTCACCAACAGGCAAAAGCAACTCCAATTATTGTGCTGACAGGTATAAACGACGAAACCCTGGCAACTAGGGCAATGCAGGAAGGAGCGCAGGATTATTTAGTCAAAGGGCAAGTAACTGGTGATTTGCTGGTACGTTCGATGCGTTATGCAATTGAACGTCAACGAGCAGACAACGCACTGCGACAGAGTGAAGAGCGATTTCGCGTAGCCTTGAAGAACTCTCCCATTTTTGTCTACAACCAAGACCGGGAGTTACGGTACACTTGGGTTTATAATCCTTCCTATGGATTGACGGTTGAGCAAATATTGGGCAAAAAAGACTTAGATATCATCTGTACCGAAGATGCTCAACATCTGACCGCAATCAAACTTGGGGTACTAAGCAGTGGCATAGGAACACGAGAAGAAATATCAATTACAACTAAACAAACAACTCGATATTACGATTTGACAGTTGAGCCATTGCGGAATGAATCCCAAGAAGTTGTTGGGGTGACTTGCGCCAGTATCGATATTAGCGAACGGCAAGCTGCTTTGCGGGAACACAAATTAGCCCAAGAAAAAATTAAAGAACAAGCAGCATTACTTGATGTCACCACAGATGCTATTTGCGTACGAGATTTAAATAATCAAATTATCTTCTGGAACAAAGGCGCAGAAACACTTTACGGTTGGCAAGCTACAGAGGTTAGGGGAAAAAGTGTGACTGAGCTTTTGTTTGACGAGCCTTCACCAGAAATCGAAGCGGCTGTTTTAGAAGTTATTAGTAAAGGTAAGTGGCAGGGTGAGTTAACTAAAATTACCAAAACTGGCAAAGAAGTCCTCGTCGCCAGTCGTTGGAGTTTAGTATGTGATGAAGAAGCAAAGCCCAAATCAATTCTGAGTGTTGACACAGATATTACCGACAAAAAACATTTAGAAGCCCAATTGTTTCGGGCTCAACGTTTAGAAAGTATCGGCACCTTAGCCAGTGGCATTGCTCACGACCTCAACAATATTCTGACGCCGATTTTGGCAGGAGCGCAACTATTACCACTCAAATTTCCCGATGCAGATGAGCGGACTCACCATCTACTAGAAATTTTAGAAATTAACGCTAAACGCGGAGCCGATTTAGTCAAGCAGGTGCTATCCTTTGCGCGGGGTGTGGAGGGAAAACGCATTACTTTGCAACTCAAGCATTTAATTATGGAAGTTGCCAAGATTCTCAAAGAGACATTTCCCAAATCTATAGAAATTAGTACTGATATACCTCAGGATTTGTGGATGGTTTCCGGAGATAGTACCCAACTCCATCAAGTACTAATGAACCTCTGTGTTAATGCTCGTGATGCTATGCCTAATGGCGGTAGTTTGACAATCTCTGGACAAAATCTGTTTATTGACGAAAATTATGCCCGGATGAACCTAGAAGCCAAGGTTGGAGCTTACACAGTGATTACAGTCTCTGATACTGGAGTTGGGATTCCTGGGGAAATCTTAGATAGAATTTTTGAGCCATTTTATACTACAAAAGATGTCGGACAGGGCACAGGTTTAGGACTTTCCACCGTACTAGGAATCATTAAAACCCACGGAGGTTTTATTAACGTGTACAGCGAACCTGGAAGTGGCACTAGCTTTAAAGTTTACTTACCAGCTGTAGGGGGAATGGAAACATTCACCCCAGAAGATTCGATCCCACAGACAGGACATGGCGAATTGATTTTGGTTGTCGATGATGAAGTAGCGATTCAGGAGGTTACTAAATCATCATTGGAGACTTATAACTATAAGACCTTAGTTGCAAGTGATGGTATTGAAGCGATCGCACTATACGCTAAAAATGCCGATAAAATTAATGCTGTATTAATCGATATTATGCTGCCTTCGCTCGATGGTTTAACTGCCATCCGTACCTTGAAAAAAATCAACCCGCAAGTCAAAATTATTGCCACCAGTGGATTGATGTCCAAGCGGAAGCTAAGTACGGTCACTGGCATTGGCGTGAATACATTCTTGTCCAAACCATATACTATCAAAGAATTATTGCTTTGTTTGCAAAAAGTACTTTGATTATCACAAGACTACTTCGCCCAAATCTGGCGTCGGCAAGCTTACCGTAAACATTCCTGAGATTTGATATCATTGAGCATTGACTGACACACTCTGCTTACGGAGAGTGACGAGTTTTTGAGATTTTAAATTTGAGGTTAAAATTTAATTCCAAATCAAAAATTTAAAATCCAAAATTGAATTGCTTCCCGTCCAATTCCTTTTACTATGCCTCAATTTTTCAAGTTAATCATAAATATAATAGTCTTAGTCGCGTTGTTAATGATATCTCTCCAAGTTTGGGCGCAAGAATGGCGTCCAGTTCGTGGTGGTATTACTTTTGGCATCAGTGGTATGGCTTTGATAAAGCAGCAAAGCAATTCTTTAGATTTTTTGATTGTTCATGATAATAAAAAACCCGATCAAAGCAGATTATCAATTATTAGTATTAATGGAAAAAATCAACCTGAATATTTTTCTTTAAACTGGCCAATTAAAATAGAGTTACCTATTGATTTAGAGTCAATAACATCTGTTCCTCAATCAAATTCTGATTTTATTGCTTTAAGCAGTAGAGGAAAAGCTTATTATTTGAGATTAGATATTACCAAAAAAAATATTAATATTATTAAAGAATTTGAATTACCATCAATTACGCTAAAAAGTAATTTAGAAGCATTTGGTTTACAATATATAGATGGTAAATTAGTAGCTATTTGGGCCGATCGCGGAGAAAGAGAAACAGCAGCAACTATTTATTTTGGAGAATATAATCCCCAGACTTATGAAATTAAGCTTTCAGGTTATGGTAACTTTAAAGTACCATTTCCTTCCGGAAATGTTCGACATATTTCTGATTTAAAAGTAGACTCGTTGGGAATTGTTTACATCACAGCAGCAAGCGATGCCGGAGATGACGGGCCATTTCAATCAGCTGTATATGTTGCTGGTTACTTGGGATTGTGTAGTAATTATATAACTTGGCGATCGCATCCTCAACTTGTTCCCCTTTACCGCTCTTACTACCACAAAATTGAAGCAATAGAACTTATTCCTGGTGCAGAAGGCGGTATAATTGTGGGTACAGATGACGAAAATCTTGGTTCCTATATCTACATTGTGGGTGGAAGTAGCTGAATGTGACAGCGCTTTTCAAATAATTCAACTACACCACTCCCCATTCCCATTCCTCAATCACCAAATAATGACTAATTCGTAATTAATGGTGAAAACCTGTTAATTGACTAGAGTGAGACTCAATTGCCACTGCTACCTATTAATTAGCGAAAATTATTAGGATTTAGGCGAACAGAACTTGGTTGAGACTGACGCCGAATTGCGACTCCATTGCGGAGGTTTCTAGCAGTACCACCATCTTTGGCATCGAGGAAAGGCTTAAGATTAATATCGCCTCTAGATGAATTAACTCGATTATTGCCACCGCCTAGAAGTGTACGTCCTAAATTATATAAGCTGTTTCCTGTTGTGCGATCGCCATAAGTGTTAACGGCTATGGTTTGCTGTCCACTGTCAGCAGTAGTCAAGTTTTGGAAAATACTGTTGCGGATAGTATAAGGATCTTTGCCAGGCGGTACTGTCAACACAATTCTACAGCTGGGATTAGCTTGAGTTGTAACGCAGACAATATTTTCATTATTTTCTACAGATGTCTGGAGTTCTTGTAGACCATCTGGGCGATACTGTTCCAAGCGGTTGGCAATTGCTACACAACGCCTTTGTGCATCCCAACCACCGCCCAAAGTCGCAGGTGTCGCCCAAGGAAAGTATTGTCCTGGCTGACTTTGTGGCTGATACATCACCGTGTACTGACCATTGTAAGTCTGACAGGTAAAGCGAGTTGTACTGTCAGCTGAAGGTGAAGGTGGTATGTTTGTTGATGTGTCGATTGGTATTGGTGATGATGTACCATCTGATGGCACTGTTGGTACTACTACACCATTGTCAGTAGAGTCATATTGCGCCATTGCGGCGGAATTGCCCAGACACAAAGATAAGCCAAGACTGCCCAAAGATATTAATCGTAGCAGTTTTGAAGACATAACCATCCTCCACTAAAAATCGGTAGGGAATTGATAGTTTTAAAGACGAATAATTTCGTTTTTTGATTCATTAAAAACGCTATTTTTTTTCTTCTTTGGCTTTTTTATCTGCAAGTAGCTTTTTCACTCGTGCTTAAATTTCTCTATGATGCCCGACTCCTTCGTCGGCGTAACGGTTGTAGTTACTACGGGTAATCAGGTTTTCTAAATCACTAACTCGCTCGCTACCACCTGGGTGCGAAGACAACCAGCTTGGAAGAGTATTTTTTGCTGTTTTTCTAATGTCACCATTAAGTTACGCAAGCCATCAGCAATGTAGTCAATAGCAACAATTAACCGTGTGCCAAGTGTATCTGCTTGACGTTCCATGTCGCGGCTTTGCTATCCCCGCTTCTGATTCTCGCCAATAGACCTGACCTCCTGGGGATAGTTGCGTAGGGTCAACTATGGCTGGTTTACGTTCTTCAGGTGTGCTAGTTTTGGCAAAAGGTTTTTTAGCTGGCGATAAATTTTTTCTACCTCTGGGATTTGTTCAGCTAAATAAAGTCTATCTGCTTCAATAAATTTTAACTGACGGGTAATTTCTTCAAGACTGAGTGTAGGTTCGCGTCAAGATAATCAAAATTGATGTTCCAACTGACAGCAATACCCAGTTACAAGTTAGCAGTAGAGACTTCCAGGTTCGTTTCATGCTGGGTAACATCTATGCAAAAGGCTGTTTTTTAAATCTTACGAGGAATTAGCAATTACGTATATGCAGCGATCGCTGCTATTTTACAACCCAAGATACTACTGCGCTTGGGGATGCGTAGAACAGAAAAAACCCCGGCTAATTTAGCCGAGGTAAAGTCGAGAAGTGAGGATGACGATGAGATACAGCGATACAGAAATTAAAAAATCTTAGCTAACGCTAAAACCAACTAAAACTAAAGTAGTGATGATTAAAGTTGCAAAAACACTTTGTATTAAGTATCTACGCTGTTCCCAAATTGCTGGGTACTCAGCATAGTACATCTTGGGTTCAGCTGCATAGTTATTGAGAATGCCTTCTTCATTTACGGTGGTATACATTATTTTTTTCTCTCTTAGTTGTTTGTTAACTTATGTAAATAAATTTAACAATATTGTTACGAATTGTCAAGTCAGGTTGACAAAATAAGATTTATAACCTTAATAAAAATTACTTATAGCCGTAGTCACACTCTCTAGGACATAATGACAGGAGTGAATGCTAAGAGCATTAATAGTTTTACCTCCAGCAAGAACAGTAAGAACTGCCTTCTGACTTGAAAAAGGGTGTGGGGTGTAGAAGAAGAAACTTTTTTTATGTATGGCGGTGAAACTTGTTTCATCGGAATTGTTTCTTGCTATATCAGCAATACGCACAGGGTTAAAACACAAAAAACCCCAGCTAAATTAGCTGAGGTAAAGAAAGAAGTACGAATGGCGATGAGATACAACGATATAAAATCAAAAAATCTTAAGTGAAGCTAAAAGCAATTAAGAATAAAGTCGTAACAATATAAAGCTAGAAAAACACCTTCTATTAAATATTTACGTTGTTCCCATGTTCGCTACTTAATTCAGTTACGTAGCTATTGAGAACTTCGTCTTCATTAACATTGGTATCAATAATTTTTTGTGTTGGTCACTTGTTAACTTATGTAAATAAATTTAACAAATTTGTTAAAAGTCGTCAAGATGGCTTGACAAAAAAAGATTAATATCTTTAATAAGATTTACTTATCAGCGAGTACAATCCAAAAGCGCATCGGTAGAGCGGCGTAGTACAAAGCTAGCTAGATAAAGCCGTAGTCATTGATTTGTGCCCTTACAGCCACTCAGCATACTTCTAAAGGTGAGTGTTGGGATTTATTGAGTGCAACTCAAAAACGACCAGAAAAAGCTAATTTATTAATTAGGAGGAAATTCTAAACCTATTTCACCCAACAATCCCTTACGAAAATCTGTTAAGAGTTGCCTTGCAGTTCGCTCTACATCACCTTTGTAACGATGCTCTGCCAAGGCGTGTAAATATGCTTCTCCGGTGTCAGATGTAGAATCGAGTTGGTAGCGGGATTGTAGCGGTTTTTTCGGTAATAAATCTGTAGCTACAGCTTCTAAATAATTTAGTAAATCTACTAACGCTGCTGCTACTAGCTGATTATCGTAAGATGCTTCACCTATATCATCACAAATTGCTAATTTTAATGCTACCTCTTGGTCTTCTAACCTGGCGGGGATGACACCAGGAGCATCTAGCAATTCCAAGTGTTCAGAAATTCGCACCCACCGGAGTTGGCGAGTTACACCAGGACGGGCTGCACTTTCTACCACTCGCCGTCCTAACAAACGGTTAATTAAAGCTGATTTACCGACATTGGGAAAACCAATCACCACAGCTCGCACTGGACGGGGTAACATGCCGCGATCGCTTCTTCTTTTATTGAGTTCTACTCCAGCAGCTTGGGCTGCCCGTGCCACTTCTGCTATACCTTTACCATGTTGAGCATTGGTAAAATAAGGGACTTCTGCTTGACGTTTGAACCAATCTAGCCACAGCGATCGCATTTGTGGTGTGATCATATCTACTCGGTTGAGGATTAACACCCGTGTTTTCCCCTCTACCCACTCAGCTATTTGGGGATGGTGAGTCGCTAAAGGAATCCGGGCATCTCGTACCTCAAACACCACATCTACACGTTTGAGCTGTTCTTTAAGATTCTTTTCAGCTTTGGCTATGTGGCCTGGATACCATTGAATTAGGTTTAATTTATAGTTTTGCGTGATTGCCATTTTTATTTGTCCTTTGTCTTTTGTTATTTATCCTCTGGGGCAAAGTTGAACCACTGCGTTGAATGGGTTTGTTGGCAGCCAAGCAAGTGGTGTCAGATTTACCCAAGTCGATGAGTCGTGATTTTGCGTATCATTAATCAGTTGTCCTTTACAAATGATTAATGACTAATGACTATAGCCGCTTGATGTAAAATCAGACGATTACCATCAGGGTCATAAGCATAAATTTCTCTACCGTGATCAGCAATGGAAATATTTCCTGGTGGGGGATAGCCCAAGGTGGTTAGGTGAGCGATCGCATCTTCCAAGTTACTCACCTCTAAACATAAACTTATTTTACTTTTGTTGTAAACATAAAGCGGTGAGTCACCGGACATCACTTCAAATTCTGATTCATTTGTCTTCTTTGGTTTAAAAATACCCAATCGCATACTTGTCAAATGAAACTCAGCATAGACATTTGGAATCAAAGTAGCTGGCTTTTGCTCCAGCAATTTTGTATAGAAATTCACTAAATTTTCATAATTARCCGATGCTATGGTAACAAATGCATCAATGCACGGAAAAACCATATTTGTCTAATGCGTAAGTGGATATATCGGAGTTCAATTTGATTGATTATTTTATATACGTAGCTAGGCAGACAAAAGGCAATAGGCATTTTTTCAAAAATAAAAGTAAAAGCACGCCCTCTTTATTTAGTTAGAGATTCTTACAGTTTCATGCCAGGATCTATCAATCAAAAATCTCTTTCTTGTCATCTGTAATCAACGATGAGTAAGTTTCAGAAGTATTATTTATTCTTAGATTAGGGATTATTAAGTCACAGTTCATCTTACATATAGATAAAAATAGCCTATCACTTTGTCGCTGGATAACTGTTTTATTTTATAGCTTTTATTCTTTCCAAACCAGTATAGACATTAAACCGTTCTCCACGCAGAAATCCAATTAAGGTAATTCCAAATTCTTTGGCGACAGACACCGCCAAACTGCTGGGAGCAGAAACAGAACAGACAATAGGAACTCCAGCAATTGTAGACTTTTGCAAAATTTCAAAACTAGAGCGTCCGCTGACTAAGACAATATGATTATTTAAAGGTAATTCGTCGCTAAAAAAAGCTGAACCAATCAATTTATCTAAAGCATTGTGACGCCCAACATCCTCACGCAGATTTAATAATTGTCCTTGAAGGTCGAAGGTAGCCGCAGCGTGTAAGCCACCTGTAGCCGTAAAGATACCTTGAGCAGCCCGGAGTTGCTGTGGTAGGCTGTAAATAATTTCAGGTGTTACTGTTACGCCAGCAGGAATCACTGAACATCCCCGCAAATGCAAAGCTTCAAGGCTAGCTTTACCACATACCCCACAGGCGCTACTAATATAAAAATGACGCTCTAAAGGCTGTAAGTCTGGAATTAATCCATGCCGCAGTTCTACATTTACAATATTATGACGCTGCTCGCCATCTATTGATTTATCTACACAGTAACTAATATGTTGGATATCTTCCCTACAGTTAACAACTCCTTCGGCATATAGAAAACCAGCAGCAAGTTCAAAATCTGCACCAGGTGTCCGCATGGTAACAGCTACAGTTTTTCCCAAAGGGGCGAGGCGAATTTCTAACGGTTCCTCGGTAGTGAGATGGTCTGAACGCGATCGCATCTTACCATTTTCCACAATCGAAATTTGCGCTTTGGTTTTGCTACCAGTTTGTCTATTCATTACTTATAAATTTTCTGGATCTATATTTAATTCTCGCAATTTGGCTGCTAAACGCTCCGCTTTTTGTTTTTCTTGTTCGGCACGTTGCGCCTGTTGTTCAACAGCTTCTTCAGGTGTGGGAATTAATTGTCCTTCTGGGGTAAAATAACGCAATTTATTTTCATAAATACCCAAGTATAAACTTAGCTGTTGACTCCAGAATAATCCTTGAGAGTTGGGTTCTATGGGCTGATAAGTACCACCAACTAAGATAAACGCAGCAAATTCTAAATTTTTTGGGTCAAACCAAAAGTATTCGGGAGTACGAAAAATATCTTGGTAAATTTGCTTTTTTAGACCCTTATCAATCGCTGCGGTGGAATCTGAAAGCAGTTCTATAATCAAATTGGGATATTTACCATATTCTTCCCAAACAACCCAGCTATCACGCGGTTTGCGTTCAGTATCCAACACCACAAAGAAATCTGGTCCCCGGAAGTCTTCAGATTTTCGTTGCCGTGGACTGTAATAAATTGTCAAATTCCCCGCACAAAAGAAATCATTCTGGTCGCGCCACCACCAATCAAGGCATTTGATTAATAGTAGCATTTGCTGTAAATGTAAGTATGTTTCCAATGGCGGTTCGTTACTTTCTAAATCTCCTGGTGGAAATATTACATCTTTTGGGTGTTCAAAATCTTTGGCGACAGACATGGCTGCAAGTCTTGGGGTGATATTAAGTTCAGCGTAGCAGTAGAAGTTAGAGATGTTGTTAAGACTGGGAAATTTAAATTTTTTCTAGCCAGGCGATCGCATTATAATCAGGAACAMCTTCGAGCGATCGCTTAGTTTTATCTAATAATACATTCCCTTCCGGCCAATGTACTTGCAAGTTGCCTGATTGAATGGGTGCAATGTAAACTTGTCCTGGCAATTCGCCTAACTCATTTTTCAGAATTATTCGATCCCCATCTTTTAAATCCAACTTCGCAGCATCAGAGGCATTCATTAACACTGCCTCTCGCACTGCCCCAGTAATTGCATCTCTGCGTTCCTGCACCATACTATTAAATTGTTTACCGCGACGGGTTGCTACTGAAAAACAGCCCTCTGGTAATTCTCTGTGTGGTGGTAATAATACTCCGAAATGTGCCTTCTTGTCCGGTGTAGGAAAGTTCCAGCCAAAGCACAAATGTGAGCCGCCATATTGAAACTGGTCACCAGCTTGTTGTAAGTGTTGAATACCAGCATACAGTGGGACAACTTGAGCAATTTCTTGGCGAATTGCAGATGTATCAGCAAAAGTCAATTTGTCTGCTAAATCTGGTTTGACGCGTCTGGACAATTCCAGAAATACTTCCCACTCTGGACGTGCTTCGCCGATACGCGGCCCTGGAATTTCTGGGCTAAAAATTACCCGGCGTTCGGTGTTAGTTTCTGTGACTCCTCCTAGCATTTCATAGCGAGTTGTAGCAGGTAAAAGCACTACAGTTTCAGCAGGTTCCACCAACATTTGGCTGGAGAGAATAATATCCATATGCACTCGCAGCGGTATTTGCTTGAGGGCACTTTCCACGTAATCTGGTTCTGGGAGTACTTCTAGAAAATTCCCTCCCACAGAGAATAAAACATCTAATTGCCCCTGATATGCGGCGTTAATCATCTCTGGTGCAATTAAACCTTTAGTTGTTGGCACCTCAAAACCCCAATGTTGACTTAATTGGGTAGCATTTTCTGAGGTAATAGCTTTACCGCCAGGAAATACTGTGGCGTAACACCCCATTTCAGCACCACCTTGCACCCCGGAATGACCGCGAATTGGCATTAAACCGCAACCTTCCCGACCGATAAAACCTTTGGTAAGAGCTAGGTTAATGATACTTCGCACGTTGTCTTCACCGCACTCATGCTGGGTAATTCCCATACTCCAAACAAATACTGCTTTGTTGGCTTCCCCGACCATTTTGGCAAAGGCGTACATTTCCTCACAAGATGCACCGGAAAGCCGCTCTAATTCTTCCCAAGACTGGCTTTCTAAGGATGCTTGAAGTTCTGCAAAGCCAGCAGTATAGCGGTCAATAAATGACTGGTCTACCCAGTTGTTGGCAATTAGATGTTTAATTGTGCCATTTAAAAATGCTATATCTCCGTTCATGTTTATTAAAAAGAAGTCTTCGGCAAACTTGCTGCCGAATAGGGCACTTTCTACAATTGACGGCACCCAATAACGCTCCATTCCTGGTTCGCGATAGGTGTTAATTACTACAATCTTAGTACCAGCTTTTTTAGCATAATGCAGATATTTAACGGTAACAGGCTGATTATTGGCAACATTAGAGCCAATGAAGACTAATAAATCAGTACCAATCCAGTCTTTATAAGAACAAGTAGTAGCTGCTGCACCAAGAGCAGCTTTCAAACCTGCTGTGCTGGGAGAATGACAAATACGGGCAGCGTTATCTATATTATTGCTTCCCATTGCTCGCACGGCTTTTTGCGTAGCATAATAAGTTTCATTAACAGTACCGCGACTGGTAACATAAAAGCTAAGGCG
The DNA here is from genome assembly GCF_005869855.1 of Nostoc sp. PA-18-2419. Classification (GTDB taxonomy): domain Bacteria; phylum Cyanobacteriota; class Cyanobacteriia; order Cyanobacteriales; family Nostocaceae; genus Nostoc. The sequence continues at coordinate 25,358 of NZ_SZNH01000018.1, forward strand.
GTCTGGTGTGGTGGTACGAATGCGACTAGCAACTACCTCTAAGGCTTCATCCCAGTTCACACGGCGAAAGCCTTTTTCGCCACGTTGACGAATCATCGGATAAGCAAGTCTTCCCAAGTCTCGCAATTGGGCACTTTTTTGCTTTTGCAACTGCGAGACATCCTCTAGTAGCACGGGGTCAAAAGCTGGCATAGTATTCATCCGCAACAATCGCAACCGGACATTGCACAGATGAATACCATCTACAGTCCAATCTTTCATGCCGGTTGTTCCGAGAGCGCAACCATCGCAGACACCCTTGTTTAGGATATTCCACGCATAGGGCAGTTGGTCACGAGAAAGCCAAATTGCTCGAAATACTTCCCAGTAGTTATTCGGGTACTGTTCGCCAATACCAAAGGGCTTCCAACTTGCCCAATTTGAAGGTGTCCAGCGTTTTTTCGGTTTGGGTAACATGATGCATATGTGAGTACCTGGATTCTCTTAGGCTATCGTTTTGATTAGGAAATGAGTAGCAGACAGTTAAAAATACTTCTCGTTGCTGAATTTACTGAAATCAAAAATCATATTATGTCCAGCTAAATACTTGTCATTACGTACTCCTTTCCTACCGAAGCTACGCAAACGGAGAACTCGTAGCGTACGCAGCGATTGCATAGCAATATCTTGATTTTTAGTACGTCCTTGATTAGCAAAATAAACTTGCTGCGATTTTTACCTATGATTAAACTTTGCTTAAACTTACCATCTTAAGATGTGGTCGTTTCAACTATTTAAAAACTTGTCTCTTTGTTGTTCAAATTTAATAATTGAATAGTCCTTTTAATTGCTGTAATTAACAGTGATTTGCCGCTTTTAAAAGTGTAAAAGAGATAACTTAATTAGTAACAAACTAATTAAAACTTACCAGTATGTATCTCTTCCAGAAGTTGCTCGTGAGGAAAGTAAAAGATGAAATTGATTCCACAATTAGTGTTTGCTACTGCTAGCCTGACTATAAGTTTTGCAACTCTAGATGCAAAATCTGTATCTGCTGCAATTATTAATTATACTTTCAGCGTTGATAGTCCCACCGCTAAGGGAAATGGCTTTTTCAGTTTTGATGATTCAACTTTCAGTGAAGAAAATCCCGTAGCAGTTAAGTCGCTTGATTTCAAATTTGACGGTGATTCTACAGTGTACACCAAACAAGATGATATCAACTATCCAGACTTTCCCCTTGTATATTCAACGTTATTTTCCCCAGGAAAAAGCTCTTTAGGATTAGACTATACATTCGATAATAAAACTAATCCTTCCAGTTTCATCCGCTACGAAATTATTGGTGAGGATTTTACACTTTTCTCTACAACTTCTCCAGATGTCGAAGTAGTTTCGGGTACCGTCTCTTATACAAGAGTACCTGAACCAACAACTTTAGCTGGCATATTGGCTTGTGGCCTTGGTTTGATGATGAATAAAAAGCTAATTTCTATCAAAAAGGTTAAAGCTTAATATTTGCCGTCCTTAGTTTATTGGTCATTGGTCATTAGATAAATGACAAATTCATCGGTTAATCAGGAGTAAAAAATGGTAGATAATTATAATATTGAGCGGTTCTTGCAGAGTCGAATTAAACGACGCAACTTAATTATCGGTGCAGGAGCATTGAGTGGTTTTGCGATCGCTAACCAATTTTCTCATCAAAGGGCAATCGCCAAAAGCAGATTTTCCAATTATCCTTTCACTTTGGGTGTAGCGTCGGGTGAACCCGATCCGACAAGCGTAGTAATTTGGACTCGTCTGGCTCCCGAACCCTTAAATGGAGGGGGAATGCCACCTGTGAATGTACCTATTCACTGGGAAGTAGCTAGCGATTCCAATATGAGGCGTATTGTCTCTAGAGGTACGGTATTGGCAACTCCACAACTAGCTCACTCGGTTCGAGTTGTGGTAGAAGGACTGCAATCTGATACTTGGTATTGGTATCGATTTAATGTCAGTGAAGATGCTAGCCCAATTGGTCGCACTCGTACAGCTCCTTTGGCAAATAGCTATTTGAGTAAATTGAACTTTGCTCTTGTTTCTTGCCAGAACTATCAGCAAGGGTATTATACTGCTTACAAATATCTGGCTAAAGACGACCTCGATTTGGTAGTGCATGTTGGTGACTACATTTACGAGGGAGGAATTTCAGCAACAGCAGTCAGACCGCATAACAGTCCAGAAATTTTGACGTTGGAAGATTACCGCAACCGTCACGCTCTTTATAAAACCGATGCTAATCTGCAAGCGGCTCATCTTGCATTTCCCTGGATTGTAACTTGGGACGACCATGAGGTAGAAAACAACTACGCTAATGATATTTCAGAAGTCGATAACGAACCAGACCAAGACCCCAAAGTTTTTCTCCAGCGCCGCGCAGCTGCTTATCAGGCTTACTACGAGCATATGCCCCTGCGACCCTTCTCAAAGCCTAAAGGCCCAAATGCACAAATTTTCCGTCGGCTTGATTTTGGTAATTTGGCAACCTTCCATGTCTTAGATACCCGCCAGTATCGTACAGATCAGCCTTGTGGTGATGGTACTAAAGAACGGTGTGCAGCAGATTTCGATCCCAAGGCAACGATTACTGGCAAGCGTCAGGAAGACTGGCTATATGATGGTTTAAATAAATCGCAGACCAAGTGGAATATTATCGCTCAACAGGTTGTAGTCGCTCAGATTGATATGAAGCCAGGAGAAGGTGGAACTTACAGTATGGATAAGTGGGATGGGTATTTGGCTTCCCGCGATCGCCTGATGCATTTTCTCAAACAGCGCAAACCATCGAATCCAGTTGTCTTATCAGGAGATATTCATTCCAACTGGGCAATGAATTTAAAGGCTGACTTTAATAATCCACAATCTACTACGGTGGGGAGTGAATTTGTTTGTACCTCAATTAGTTCCGGTGGAGATGGCGCAGATAGCAGTCCCACAGTTGAAGCTTACTTACCTGACAACCCACACATTAAGTTCTACAACGGTCAACGGGGGTATGTTCGCTGTTCTGTAACTCCCACAACTTGGAAGACAGACTATCTGGTTGTGTCAAAGGTTACAACCCTAGATGGCACGATTAGTAAACGTGCTTCATTTGTGGTTGAAAACGGACATCCAGAAATACAACCAGGCTAATTTTTTAATTCTCAGGTATTGACACCAGACAACTTGATACCATTTCACGAAATACTTGATAGATAGGGGTGTACAGCTGTACGCCTCTATTATTTGTGTGTTGTAAAGTTTTTTAATTTGATAAGTAATCAAGCGAACTTGAATAACGGCGATCGCACTTACAGCCGCCAGATTTTTCTGAGAGTTTGCAAACAATCTTTTTTAGATAAGCACTGTAAACTCAATGTGTATAAATGTTATATAAGTATTATTAAGTTTTATCCTTATATAGTTAATAAGACGTTGATATTCTATTCCTTGCGCCAAGAACTGCCTTTTCCCATGCCCCAGATCAAATTTTTCCGGATCGGCAAACAATATAACTGAATAATTACTCTACGTTAAATATGCATAGCTAAAACTTATGGACTTACCCCAGCGCGTATCAGTACGCTACAAAGACACGTCCTACAACACTAATGAAATCCGTTTAAGAACTTTTCGGCTTGGGTTGCAGATATGGGATGAACAAACTAAGCCGAGAAAAACAGAGCTTTATGAGTTTATATTCTCTTGTTTGAAACAAGTTGACCGTCAAGATCGTTTTATGTTTTCTCTGCTGTTTCTAGAATTAACAGACCTCATACGCAATTCTTCCTTGGAGAGAGGAACCAAAGAGGTTCTAATTAAGACAGCTTTTAGGGAGTTTGCTTATGCGATAACAGACTTTGAAGATATTGCCAAATAGTAGAGGTTAGGCATGGAAAAAAGAGGACAAGGAGAATAACTCCTAACTCCTCACTCTACACTCACAATAATAAATAACTGAATAATTACTAATTAGTAATTTAAGTTTAAAGTTTTAATAAGTTATCCAATTATCAATTACATTTCACAAACAGAATTATCCAAATTTATCAATAAGTTAAAAAATAAACAATTAATATTAACATAAAGGGTTCCCAGATGGAATTAATTAGTTTCTGAAAGCTAATTCTAGGCTGGGTTTGCTCAGAATAGGCGCGTTAGTTTGGTTTTGCGTCCTGAGCAGCGATCACTTGTTTGTTATTTAACATTCACCAAAACACATAATTATAATAAAAACAGCGATCAGCAGCTTTAATCAGGTAATTCTAAGCATCGAAAATCTAGCTACTTGCTGGTAATTTTTACAAAAATTTTCACGAAAAATTCCGAAAAGCAACAAACTAAACTTGTAGCTTTATGATGCGATCTACCCGAATGTATAGTAAAGGTTTGCAATTAAGTAGAGTATTTTCTGCCAAATACTCTTCGGATTGCAACATCATCAACAAGCGCCATCAACTTTTTTTGCACAGGAGTTAAGCTATGACGCCGCGACTGACTCAAGAAGAATTAACACAAATAATCACTGAAGTAGAAAGTCTGCAAACGCGTCGAGAAGGGGAATTAGACCAAGAGCAGGTTAAAGAAATTTTACAGGAGATGAATTTATCTCCAGACTTACTAGACCAAGCAATAATTCAGTTAAATCGCCGTCAAGCGCTCTCAGTGCAGAAACGCCGGAATCGATGGATTACCTCTGGAGTGGTGGCACTCTTAGCGGTGGTGAGTGCATCTACAATATTTGTGATGCAGCAACATAATTCTGCACTCTCTCGTGTTTCTGCTCAACAAAACCGTATCACTTTGGGACAAAATAATAGTGGCGATTTAAAGACAATTTCCCGCCAAACCAATCCAGAAGTTTTTTACCGTGTCACTTTGAAGGATGCACCCTTGGGTCAAAAGCTGGCTCTGTCTTGTAATTGGATTGACCCAAACGGTCAAATTGTCAAGCAAAACAGCTATCAAACCCGCGCAATTAATACTTCTGTTTGGAATACCCAGTGTCACAACACAATTAATTCAGCTGCAACCGTTGGCAAATGGCAGGTACAAATGTTTTTAGAAGGTCGTCAAATTAGCGATCAAATCTTTGAAATAAATTAGTCCTATATGGACAACATCTCACGTCATTTTCTCGGGTATTAGGACTAGGGCGCTCAACATCAGTTAGAAGCGCTATTAACTGGTGTTGTGCAAAACCTCTCTCCAAACCTCGTTCAAAGTTTTGGTTAATATTATGGTAATCGGCTTTTAGTGTATTTTAGTACTAGAACAAGGTAGTGAGTTAGCGATCGCAATTCCGCTAAAACAGCAACCATCATTGATATAACTTATATTTAACCTTTTGTTAACCAAAATTTAATTTAGTAGTTGTTAACTGATATTAAATTCACTTTTTGCTGCAACATTTGACTATCCCTCCAAAAACCTGAAATTTATAGGAGTTGGGGGGATTACTTCTACTGTTCTAGGCCAAGGCTATTTTAACTAAAAGACTGACAAATAAAAAATATCCTGCTACTCACACTCAACAGTTAATAGTCATCAGTCACAACTTCAAGTAGTTGTTTTTATTTATTGCAGTTCCCTAAATGTTTACAATTTAAAATTCTTGCTGTTGATAAACAAGGTAAATAGCTTCTAAAAATACATCTGCTGTTACAGTTGATGGTAAGTGTTGTAAATTAATAATAGATTTAACTTGCTCAGCTAACTTTAAAGATAGTGATGCTCTTGCTTTTAATGACATTGCACCACGTCGTTGCAAATATTCACGAATTACAGCAAAGTCATCAGGTAACAATTGGGATAAATTGGCAATTTGTAGTAACTCATTGTGGAGTATTTGTGCTTGCTCTGAAATTGTGAATGTTGTTGATGCAGTTTTTGGTTCGGCTTGAATCACGATTGTCCCAGCAGCTAAATCACCCAAGCGCTTTTCTCGACTACCTAACATAATTAAAAAAGCACCAATAAACAAAGTTTCATCAAAGGGTCGTAACAAAGCACGTAATGTTGCTTGTTGTAGCCCGATGAGTCTACCATCATCTCGAACCACGCGAATTTTAGCAATACGTTTACCAGGGGTTTGTCCAAACCATAAAGTTTCAAAAAATACGAAATACCCGATATAGATTGCAAAGGCGATAATGAAGAAAATTGCTAACAGCCAAAGTCCTATATTTTGAGTATTTTTAATCAAACCTTCGAGAAAATTGGATAGTTGTATTGAGAATAAAGCCCAAGTCAAAAAAAGCAGCGACAAAGTTACACCCAAGACTACATAGTCAATCAGTAATGCTAAAGCTCGATTGCCAATTCCGGCTAAAGTAAATTCCAGTTCTACACTTTCTGGAGTCTGGAATGTGATGCGATTAAAAAAGCGCATATCTGAACTAATAAGAAATTAATAAAGTTGAATTCAGGTATTGAGTTAACGAAAATCCTCAGAAGGAGGTTGTCGTAACTGCAAACCCAAACCTTCACGCCGACTACGTAAGTCCAAGTATAAAACAGCTTTGAGTGCTTGCCAGAATGGCATCACAAAAACTCCACCGACTAAGCTACCAATCCAAGAAATAAGATACACAATTGAGTAAGTAGTAGAGCCTGGCTCAAGTTTTATGAGAAATAAGCTGGGTATATAGTTGAATACAAATACTATTGGGAATGTCACCAAAAAAGCAACTAAAACTACAGCTTGAATACGAAATACTGAGGCTTTAGTTAACTCCCAACTTCTGGCAACACTTTCGCCACCATTAATATTTTCCTCAACAGCTAGGGGAACTTCAGCGACTACCCAACGCGAGTAAAACCAGGTTATTCCCAATAGCACAATTAATACCGTTATAATAACTGCCAATGTAGTTATAACTATAATGCCTGAACTACCTAATATCCCTCCTAATACTAGTCCCAGCAAGCCAGCTATAATGCCACCAACGAGCGCTAATCCGAAATAAATTAGTGCTAAAGATATTCCTACTTGGAAAGCAACTCTCAAAAATGACCACAGACGTGAATCAACATGGCTTCTAGCAGATTGGACACTTTCAGGTTGGTACACCAATTCTCCAAAAGCCAAACGGGAAATTAATCCAGAAATCGCAGCATATTTTGCCCAGCCATAGACTGGGACTAGAATCCACAAGTGAGCGATCGCTGCCAGATTAAGATAGGTCGCAAGATGAGAACGATACAATCGCACCGCAGCACTAACAACGTTACCGATACTTAGTGGTTGTATGTGGCCGGGAGAGCCAAAATTCTCAGACATAATGCCAAATTTCCCTTAAAAGTACGGATCTGAATTTGAGGCTATCTTAAGCTAAGTTAAAGTCAGTATTTCTAAAATTCATGAATATTCAACGTTGGATTGCACGACGAGAACCAAATTGGCAGCGTTTGAATGCCCTACTAAAGCAGGTAGAAAAGAAAGGACTAAAGTCTCTACGGGCAGGCGAAATTAGAGAGTTAGCTAGCTTGTATCGTTCAGTAACGGCGGATTTAGCCCGTGCCCGCACCCAGCAAATCAGCAATACTTTGATACAAAGTTTACAATCTTTAACAAGTCGTGCTTATACGCAGATTTACCAAGGTTCGCGGCGACAGGAATGGCAAGCAGTTTTAGAATTCTATCGTTGGGGATTACCATCTGTAGTCCAAAAAACATTTGCATATATTGCTCTGGCAATAGCGCTGTTTTTACTAGGTGGAGTAGTGGCTTGGTGGTATTCCTGGCAAAATCCTAGCTTTATGTCCTTGATTGTACCGGAGAACTTGATTACCAAGGTACGAGACGAGCATAAATTGTGGATGGGGTCAATTGTTGGCGTTGAACCTTTGGCATCCAGCAGCATTACAATCAATAATTTGTCAGTGTCTTTTGGGGCTGTTGCTGGTGGAATTACAGCTGGGGTATACACAGCTTATTTGATGATATTTAATGGTTTATTAATTGGTGCTGTTGGTACTTTAGTTGCTCAAAATAATTTAGCTTATCCTTTTTGGGCATTTGTATTTGGGCATGGTTCTTTAGAACTACCGGCGATATTTTTTGCTGGAGGTGCAGGATTTTTATTAGCGAGAGCAATTTTATTTCCAGGCAAATATCGCCGAGGGGATGCACTGAAATTTTATGGTAATCAGGCAGTGCAGTTAGTGTTTGGGATTGTACCAATGTTGATGATTGCAGGTGCGATCGAAGGTTTTTTTTCGCCTAATCCTAACATTCCCGATCCGATTAAATATTTAGTTGGAATGGGATTATTTATACTTTTGGTGTTGTATTGTAATCGCAAGCAAGCATGAAAAAATTAATTCACTTTGGGAGAGGGGGGAGATGTCGGAGCAGTCTTTTTGATGTGTGCGTCTGCCTCTTTCCATCCCTCAAACAAAATTGGACTAATTAAAGCTTCACGCCTAGTAGTTTGATTAACTAAATCAATATGAGATAAATTCTGCTGAAGCTGCTGTTGGAGAAACTGTAAATCAAAAACTTCTGAAGATTCAAGTAGAGTTCAATTTATCCTTTCTAGCGTACAATCTAATTCTAGTAAAATATCATCAATAGTAAAGGGTAATTCAAAATATTGGCTGAAAGTATAAGATTCACCAGCTTTCAAAATGCGGCGAAAATTCATAAAATAGCTAAGCCAAATTGGTTCTGATTATTCTAAATAAATTAGCTAATGTGTTAGGGAAAACTTGCAAATGCAGCCAATACAATCATAACCGATTGCTCGAGGTGATTCATCACTATTGTACAAATACCCATAAGCAAATATCATATCTTTTACTTCGTCTTCTAAAATCATTCCTAAATCTAGAGTATTTTTCAGCTACTTTTAGGCTTATGATTTGATAACAATTGGACTTGTAGCCAAATCGAATGTTACGAATTCTCTTGATTGATGACAATCCTAACGATCGCCTCCTCGCAATTCGGCAATTGCAACGTGAGTTTTCTGACCTGCAAGTAGAACAAGTTACCGCAGCAGAAGACTTAGCTCAGGCATTGGAGAGGGGGCAATTTAACTTGGTTGTCAGCGATTATCAATTGCGCTGGAGTAATGGTTTAGAAGTGCTACACGCAATTAAAGCTAGGTATCCTAATTGCCCAGTAATTATGTTCACCAACAGCGGGACTCAGGAGATTGCTGTAGAGGCAATGAAGTCTGGATTGGATGACTATGTAATCAAATCTCCTCAGCATCAAGTACGTTTAATAGCAGCAGTGCGATCAGCACTAGAACGAGCTAAAACTCGCCAAAAAGCTGTAAATTTAGAAATTCGGTTTGAAACTCTACTTAATCACTTAAACGTTGGCATTTATCGGGCAACTTTCGATGGTTCTTTATTGGAATGCAACCCAGCATTCCTGCGTTTGATTGGATTAGGAACCTTAACCCAAGAGCAAGCAAGTCGGTTCATTGAGCTTTGTTTTCAGCCAGAAGATTACGCTCAGCTAATTAATCAACTGCGAGAAAATGGTGAAGTGCGCGATCGCGAAATCCAATTGCGACGAGCTGATGGTAGTTTGATTTGGGTGCGTGTAAGTAAAACCTTCACCGAAATCGATGGCAAAGCTATCATTGATGGCTTAGTAGAGGATATTAGCGATCGCAAACGAGTAGAGTTAGAACGAGAGCAACTGCTCGTCAGCGAACAAGCTGCCCGCATGGAAGCTGAGGTTGAAAAGCAAAATTACAGTTTGCTCTCTGAAGCCAGTCAATTGCTGGTATCTTCCCTCGATTACCACGCGACTCTAAAAAAATTAGCAAAGTTGGTAGTTCCAATTTTAGCTGATTGCTGTTTGATTGATATTGTTGAGACTAATTTGGCAGTATTTGAGGAGCCGATTGTTGCAGCAACTACTCCTGAAAAAGAAGCACTCTTCCTCCTACTGAGACAGTTTTATTCCACCTCAGTAGAAGCTGATTTTGGTATGAGAAAGGTTTTGCAAACAGGCGAACCAGAATTAGTTACTGATGCAGCCGCCAATTCTTTTTTACTAGCGATGCAGGACACAGAAACCCAACGGTTGATGCGCCAAATCGACATTCAATCCTATATAATTGTGCCGCTAGTGGCTGGCGATGCCTACAGTGGACGCTTACGCAAGCTAGGAACGATTACTTTGATTACAACTCAAGGAAACCGTCGCTACAGTCAAACTAATTTAAATATGGCTCAAGCTTTGGCTCTGCGGGCAGCTACAGCAATTGATAATGCTCGGCTTTACCAACAAGCAATAGATGCAAATCGGATTAAAGATGAGTTTCTCGCTGTTCTCTCTCACGAAATTAGAACTCCCTTAAATCCGATTTTGGGTTGGGCAAAACTGCTGCGTAGCAACAAGCTAGACCAAAAAAAGACTGCTTTTGCTCTGGAAACCATTGAACGTAATGCTAAATTACAAACTAAACTCATTGAAGACCTACTGGATATTTCCCGCATCTTGCGAGGTAAACTCAGTCTCAATGTTTGTCCAGTTGATTTGGCAACCATTATTCGAGCCGCAATCGAAACAGTACGGCTATCAGCGGAAGCGAAATTAATTCAAATTCATTCCACTCTCGATTCTGATGTTGGTCAAGTATTTGGAGATCCCGGACGCTTGCAACAAATCGTCTGGAATCTGCTTTCCAACGCGATTAAATTCACTCCGGAAGGCGGACAAGTTGAAATTTATTTAGAGCAAATCGATTCTCAACTTCAAATCACAGTTAAAGACACAGGCAAAGGAATCAGCGTAGATTTTTTGCCCTATGTGTTTGACACCTTCCGTCAAGCTGATAGTGCAACCACTAGAAAATTTGGTGGCTTAGGTTTGGGATTAGCAATTGTGCGTTATTTAGTGGAAATGCATGGTGGAACTGTCTTTGCAGAAAGTTTAGGAGAAGGTCAAGGAGCAACCTTTATTATCAAGTTGCCGATGATACTTACCGATTCACTTGATAGTAGTAAAGAAAGCGATGCCACTGTTAGTAATAATCCGACTCTTGATGGTCTGAAAATCTTAGCTGTAGATGACGATCCCGATTCTTTAGAGTTAGTTAGCTTCGTACTCCAACAGTGTGGAGTCACTGTCATTGCTGTGTCATCAGCAACAGAGGTGCTGAAAATTTTGCCACAGTCGAAACCAGATTTACTGATCAGCGATGTGGGAATGCCAGAAATGGATGGTTATATGTTATTAAGACAAATTAGGTCAATGAGTCCAGAACAAGGAGGACAAATTTTGGCGATCGCTCTAACAGCGTATGCTGGAGAAGGTAATGAACAACAGGCGATCAAAGCGGGTTTTCAAGCCCATATTAGCAAGCCAATAGATCCGCCCCACTTAATTCAAACTATTGCTAAGTTATTACAACTAGGGTAATTCCCATTCACGAAATTATTATTAAAAATATATTAAGTAAGTGGGCACAATCAAACTAAACTGTGCAAACAAAAGCTAATAAAGCTCAAACCTTTGTTTTATGTGCCCTCTGACTTCAAAAAGGGTGTGGGGTGTAGGGGATATTCCTTTTTCATGCATGGCAGAGAAACTTTTTTCATCGGGACGTACTTTATCCCAACGATAATTATTTACACTGACCTACTTAGTAGGAGCTTATTGCTGTAATCTCTTACAGCCGATTAATTGATTATAAAGATTTTTAGCAACGGTATTAAATGTTGTAAGTATTTAATCAGACCCGGAGGTGGCTAATGCAAAGTAGAAATTACTCCTGGCAAAAAAGCTATGGTATTGCTCTACTCGCCAGCAGTTTAGCTCTGTTATTGTCTCTACTTATATCGCCACTGTTAAAGAATATTACTTTTTCAATATTTTTTGCCGCCGTAGTGCTGAGTTCGTGGTATGGGACTCGCTGGTCAGGTTTATTCGCAATCTTCTTGTGTAGCTTGGCTATTGCTTACTTCTTCTTACAACCAACTGATTCACTGACTGTTTTAACGCTCGATGGCTTTATTCGCTTGGGGTTATTTGTAATTGTATCGGTGCTAATCACCGAATTGAATGCTGCTTGGAGACGCATAGAGTTAAAGCTGGGAGAAAGTGAAATTCGCCATCGTCAAATGGCGCAATCAGTGCAGAACTACGCTAATGAATTAGAGCAACGAGTCGCCCACCGGACAGCCGCCCTAGTTGAAGCCAACAAAGAACTTGAAACCTTTGCTTATTCAGTCTCCCATGATTTACGCGCTCCTTTGCGGTCAATGCAAGGTTTGGCTCAAGCCCTACAGGAAGATTATAGCGATCGCTTAGACAGCAATGCACAAGACTATATCCAAAGGATCGTCGCCTCTGCCGAACGGATGGATGGATTAATTCAAGACCTGCTTGACTACTCGCGCCTGAGTCGAGTAGAAATTAAGCTGCGTCTACTTAACCTCACAGACATTGTTACAGAAGCTATCAACCAACTAGAAGTAGAATTGCGATCGCGACAAGCTCAGGTAAATGTAGAGCAACTACTTCCAGAAGTTACAGCTAATTGGATAATTTTAATTCAAGTAGTTGTGAACCTGCTAAGTAATGCAATTAAATTTGTCCCTGTTAATAGACAACCCCAAATTCGGATATGGGCAGAAATTGTCGGGGATGGGAGCATGGCCAGAGGGGGAGATAATGAAGAAAATACTTCTTCATCCCCCTCATCCCCCATTCGACTCTGGATAGAAGATAACGGTATTGGCATTGCACCAGAACATCAACAGCGAATTTTCAACGTATTTGAAAGATTACATGACCAACAGACTTACTCTGGTTCTGGCATTGGCCTAGCCATTGTCCGCAAAGGTGTTGAACGTATGGGGGGACAAGTCGGTGTAGAGTCAATAGTAGGTCAAGGCAGCCGCTTTTGGATTGAACTACAAAAACTGACGATGGAAACATGAACGCAAAGCAGCAAACTATTTTACTCGCAGAAGACGACTCAGATCAAGTTCTATTAATTTGTCGTGCTTTACGTAAAGCTAATTTAATGCAATGCCTGCAAGTTGTGAGTAACGGAGAAGCCGCTATTTCTTACCTCTGTGGTGAAGGAGAATATGCTGACCGAGAGCGCTACCCTCTACCGATACTGGTTTTGTTAGACCTGAAAATGCCCCGCAAATCTGGGTTTGAGGTTTTGGAGTGGCTCAAACAACAACCTAAACTCAGACGCCTACCAGTCATTGTGTTAACAACTTCTAAAGAAACAATTGACGTTCATAAAGCTTATGACTTGGGTGTCAACTCCTATTTAGTTAAACCAGTTGCATTTAGTGACTTGACTGCAATGATAAAGTTACTTGAGGCTTACTGGCTAAATTTAAATCAACAGCCGTTGGTTTACACTGACTAATGGTTTAGCCTAGAAAAGGCATCACTAGGTAATTGATAATTCATAAATTAAATTCAAGCGCTAGTAGAGTATGCTCAAGACGGCGTAACGCAGAAAAATACTTTCAATTATGCCTTACATTCCTAACACATACAACGAAAGTTTTAATTTCTGAAATTGACTTTCCTTAGTATTCTGCACTTAGAGCTTCTCAAGCATCAATTTTGGTTTCTCATGCACATTCTGATTATTGACGACAATCCAAATGACCGTTTCATGATTATCCGGGAGATGCGGCGGGAATTTCCTGATGTAGAAATAGAGGAAGTGGGTGAACCAGAAAACTTTGAGCAAGCACTGGTGGCAGGTCGCTTTGACTTGACAATTACCGATTATCAACTGCGTTGGAACAATGGCTTAGAAATATTACATCTCCTCAAGAACCGCTACCCCGATCGCCCGGTGATCATGTTTACCAACACAGGCACTCAGGAGATTGCCGTTGAGGCGATGAAAAAGGGACTCGATGATTACATCCTTAAGTCACCCAAGCACCTGGTTCGCTTGTCCGCAACGGTGAGGTCTGTCTTAGAACGCAATGAAGCTCAGCGTAGAGCTCGGTTTTTAGAGAACCGCCTGTATTCTCTACTCAACCAATTAGATATCGGCGTGTTTCGGGCAACTCCTGACGGACGTTTCCTAGAAGTTAACACTGCATTTCTCAGACTTTTGAGACTTGATTCTTTAGAAGAAATTCAGTCTAATAGGAGCTTTAATGAGATTTCTTCCAAAGCAGAAGACATTAGACTACAGCAAAGACGAGAACGGGAATTATGGTTACGTAGAGCAGATGGTAGCTATATATGGATATTAGTAAATGAAACGCTTAATACTACTAATGGAGAGTTGGTCATTGACGGGCTAGTGGAAGATATCACCGGGCGCAAACGTTCAGAAGAAGCGCTAAAACGCTATGCAACAAGATTACAGACTCTCCAAGAGCTAGATCGGTCGATTTTAGGGGCAATTTCTCCCACCGAAATTGCTGAAGTTGCTTTAGCTGCGACTTATCCCTTACTTCCCTGCCAATTAATGGATGTGACCTTATTTGATTGGGAACAGCAACAAGCCACTGTCTTGGCTGTTCAGTCTAATAACGGCATTGGCTTTTCCGTCGGCGAAACTTTCTCATTACATGATTTTGGCAATATTGAAGACTTGCAACAAAACCAGGCGATCGTCATTGAAAACCTGGCTGAGCATCCCAGAACCCATCGCGTTCACCAACATTTGTTCGACCAAGGCATTCGCTTAATAATGAATGTACCTGTGATTGGTCAACAACAGCTAATCGGCTCTTTGAACGTAGGAGTAATTCAACCGTGGTCATTAACTGACGAAGATGTGGAAATTACCCGTGAGGTGGCAAATCAGTTAGCGATCGCCATTCAGCAATCCCGTTTGCGCGAACAATTGCAGCGCTACACCGAACAACTTGAACAATTAGTTCACAACCGTACACAACAGCTTGAAGAGGCTAACAGTGCCTTAGAAGCCTTTGCCTACTCCATCTCCCACGACTTGCAAGAACCTCTACGTGCGATCCGGGGATTTGCCACAATTCTTTTAGAAGACTACGATACTGAATTGAATTCAGGCGGACAAGATTTACTCCATCGCATCGCCAGTAACGTCGAGCGGATGGACAACCTGCTGCTGGACTTGTTAGAATACAGCCGCTTGAGTCGGATTGATTTGCCCCTGCAACCAATCAACCTCAACTCACTAGTCAAGCAAGTGCTGACACAATTAGAAGTATCCCTGCAACAAAAGCAAGCCCAAGTGACAATTGCCGAACCTCTGCTAGAAGTTCTGGGAAACTACCGTACCGTCGAGCAAATTATCACAAATTTAGTAACCAACGCCATCAAGTTTGTACCTTCTGGAATTCAACCCCAAGTCAGAATATGGACAGAACGCCGTGAACGCTGGGTGCGTTTGTGGGTAGAAGACAATGGCATAGGCATCTTACCCCAGCATTGGGAGCGGATTTTTGGTGTTTTCGAGCGTCTACATAGCATAGAAGCCTACCCTGGTACAGGAATCGGACTAGCGATCGTCCGTAAAGGCATCGAACGCATGGGCGGACAAGTAGGTATGGAGTCTGAAGTCTCACAAGGTAGTCGTTTTTGGATAGAATTACCTGAATTTATGAAGTGAAGGGTACTGGGTACTGGGGAACGTGGGGCCTCACCTTCCCCAGTCCCTAGTCCCCAGTCCCCAGTCCTACTTAGATAAACGGGTCATTTCAAACAATTGCTGAGCATTACTACTTAAAAAAGCATCAAAAAGTACCTGCTTTCCAGGTTTGACTTCCACTGGATAGCGCTGGGCAATTTCATAATATGCATAAGTCCAAGGAATCTGAATTTCTAGACCACTGCTATCATCTAATACCGTTACCATTTCCGTTACTGCTTGAGTTGCCGTTTGCCGCAAACCACAAGCAACATTTCCTTCGATTTCTGCTTTCATCGGTACACCCGAGTTAGCCAAACCATTAGCGGTAGTGTCTATATCTGGATATTTTGCAGTGTTCTGGGCGTTAACGTAGCCTGTAAAATGGTTGACAGCATATCCGTGCAGCAATATCCAAGCCCCATACTGAGTAACCTGATTCACTTGTTCGACAACAGAATACTGGGGAGGTAGCCAAGGACGCGTAAATATTTGTTGGAGTTGTTTGGTAATGGTTTCAATATTTTCTTGTTTTTCTAGAAGTAAATTAACAGGTGGGGTAAGTTGATGTTGAATTGAAGATACTGTTTGGGAGATGATTTGAGCAATATTACTAGGTAATTCATCAACAATTAACTCGCTGAGAAATAGCTTAGGTAAGTTAAATTCCTCTTGCTGCGGATGATAATAATGACGAGCATAAAGATGAGTTTGAGCAAAAGTATACTCTCCAGCTGCCACATAACCTAAAGCTTCTGCAATTTGTCCTAGGTAGTTAATGCCCAGGTTAACTCGCCTGTGTGGGCTATCTACAAATAGACGCAAAGACCGAAAAGCAATGTGGTCATTAGCGACATTCCCACCCGCAGCAGTAATCATCTGCTGGTAGGTACGGGCATGATTTACTCTGGTGCTGTATTCTTGCCAGAGTAATTTCCACAGATGAAGGGCTATTTCGGGTTTCATAATTTTGATGTGGATGAATGATTTTTTCACGCACAGGCGCAGAGGCACAAAGAGTTTTTGTCTGAGGTTAGAGTATATCTGAGAGAATCTGGAGAGCGATTTGAATTTGTTCGCTGTCGATAACTAGAGGGGGACAAAAACGAATTGCAGCTTTACCACAACCTAGCAACAATAAACCTCGTAAGAAGGATTCTTGGATAATACGATCGCGCAATTTATAATCCAGATTACCTGCTTCATCTAATAAGTCCACCGCAACCATTAAACCTTTACCTCGTGGCGGCGATACTCTGGAAAATTTTTGATGCAGCTGGGTAAGACCAATTTGTAAGAATTCTCCCATTTGAGTAGCGTTGGTCATTAAACCACTTTCTAGCAGTTCCAGGGTGGCAATACCGGCAGCACAAGCTACAGGATTACCGCCGAATGTGGTAGCGTGTGAACCAGGAGGCCAAGTCATTAACTCTGGTCTAGCAAGTATCGCTCCTAAAGGTAGGCCGCTGGCGATACCTTTGGCAGTAGTAATAATATCAGGCATTACTCTCCAATGCTCGATCGCAAATAAGCGACCTGTCCGCCCCATCCCTGCTTGCACTTCATCTACTACCATCAAGATACCGTGGTGATCGCATATTTCGCGAATCCGTTTTAAAAAACCATTCTCTGGGACGATATACCCACCTTCTCCTTGAATCGGTTCGACTACAATCGCCGCTACTTCTTGCGGTGGTAAAGTTGTGGTAAATAGCTGTTTTTCTAAGTAATCTAAGCTAGCGTGAGTGCCATAAGGGATATGAGTTATCCCTGGAACTAAAGGGCCAAAACTGGCTCGCTGCACTGCTTTGGAACCAGTTAAAGACATTGCGCCGTATGTACGTCCGTGAAATGCACCTAAAAATGCGACGATTAGCGATCGCTTGGTGTAATATCGAGCTAGTTTAATCGCTCCTTCATTAGACTCTGCTCCAGAATTGGTAAAAAATACTTTGGCGGGAAAACCAGCGTTATTCTCTGGTTGGGGAAAGGGAGCGCGAATTGCCAATTTTTCTGCTAATTCTACCATCGGTTCATAATAAAAATCCGTCCCCGACATGTGCAGCAAACGCGCCGACTGTTCTTGAATGGCCTTGACAACTTGTGGGTGGGCGTGTCCGGTGGCGGTAACGGCAATACCTGCGGTCATATCCAGAAATACATTGCCATCGACATCTTCCACCATACAGCCTTCGCCGCGAGCCACAACTAAAGGATAATCGCGGGTATAAGATGGAGAATTGACGGCGCGATCGCGTTGTATAATTGCTTGAGCGCGAGTCCCAGGTAACTTCGTTACTAGGCGCGGTGTTTGAGGTAAATTTAAGTTAACAGGAATACTTAACATAGTTTTTTAGAATTATTACTGCTAATTTAACCGTGGAGCAATTAGTTACCCCACGTATGAATAGGCTTGTCCCAAACAAAGAATAAAATTGTTATTATGCCTCAATAAATAAACTCAGTCCTCTGTTCGCTAATAACCAATGCCCTTGAGAGGTGCTGACAGTTGACTAATGACTGATGACTGAGGAATTATTCTTCCCCATCTCCTTATCTCCCCATGCCCAATTACGAATTACCTCGGTTATCTATTTGGGCGCGTTGCAAATTTCCTGAAAAATCAACATAAACACTTTTCCATTCTGTAAATACATCTAAAGCAGTGGTGCCAGCTTCCCGGTGTCCGTTGCCGGTTTGTTTCACACCGCCGAAAGGTAAGTGTACTTCTGCACCAATGGTAGGGCCATTAATATAAGTGATACCTGCTTCGATGTCGCGCATGGCAGTAAAAGCGCGGTTGATATCGCGGGTATAAACTGAAGAGGAAAGACCGTAATTGGTATCATTGAGAATGGCGATCGCTTCTTCAAAAGAACTCACCTCAATCAATGCCACCACCGGGCCGAATATCTCTTCACAAGCAACGCGCATATCGGGAGTTACATCATCCAAAATAGTCGGTTGAAAAAAGTAACCATTTTTTAATTTGCCATTAGATGCGATTTCCCCGCCAATTAAAACCTTTGCTCCTTCCTCACGGGCAATTTCTAAATACTTGCTTACCTGTTGGAGTTGCTTTTCATTGATTATCGGCCCGATATCTGTATCGGGGTCATTGCCAGCACCCAAGCGTAACTTACTAGCACGCTCATAAAGCATAGCAGTAAATTTTTCTTTGATGTCCCGATGCAAAATCAGGCGACTGGTAGCCGTACACCGTTGACCGGTTGTGCCAAAAGCACCCCAGACTGCACCATCTAAAGCTAGTTCTAAATCCGCATCTTCCATTACTACTTGAGCGTTTTTGCCGCCCATTTCCAAACAGACACGCTTGTGAGTGCGTCCGCAAGTCGCGCCCACAAAAGCGCCGGTTTGGGAAGAACCAGTAAACGATACCAAATCAACATCGTCATGTTCGACTAAAGCTTTCCCCGCCTCTTCTCCTACACCGTGCACCAAGTTAATTACTCCTGGCGGTAAACCTGCTTGTTGGAAAATTTCAATTAATTTAGTTGCACACGCAGAGGTATCTTCCGCAGGTTTGAGGATAACTGTATTGCCACAAACCAATGCTGGCATAGCTTTCCAGCAAGGAATTGCCACCGGAAAATTCCACGGGGTAATTAAGGCGCACACACCTATGGGCATTCGCACCGTCATGGCGAATTTATTCGGCATTTCCGAGGGTGTGGTTTGCCCAAAAAGTCGCCGCCCTTCACCAGCACTGTAAAAGGCGCAGTCAATACCTTCTTGCACATCTCCCCTAGCTTCTGTCAGGGGTTTACCCATTTCTCGACTAATTAACTGGGCAAGTTCTTCTTTGTGTTTGAGTAATATTTCCCCAACACGAAAAATGTATTCTGCCCTTGCTGGGGCTGGGACTTGGCGCCAACTGTGGTAGGCTTTGCGGGCGGCAGCTACCGCTATATCTACATCCTTGGCTTGGGAACGGGGAAATGTAGCAACAAGTTCGGTTCTGTCAGCAGGGTTGCGGCTTTCAAGAGTTACTTCCCCTACAGCAGTCAACCATTGACCGTCTATGTAATTGCGGCAAGATAGCGGAGTTACAATCACAAAAACCTCCGACCGATAATCCAGTGGAACTTGTGTACTAAGTTTGCTTACTTTCTAGGTTATCGTCAAGTCTAGACTAACCCATGAGAAAATCACTCGGCAGTACTGAGTTAACAAGCTATACATCTATAACAATGTAAAAACTAGGCGTTGCTGAACCAAAATATGAATCATGTGATCGCTTCAAGCTTGTGGGCGCATAGCGCCCGCAGTGCCACTGAGCCATACTTAAGATAATATATTACTAACTGAATTAAGTGTCTCAGCATTTATTCTGTTTTAGAGTAACAAAAATTTTTACGATGTAGTCGAGCAAGATAATGCCTTAAACGGCTATTTTCACCTTCTACTCTTGTCATATATGTCTTACTAACAATGTGGTCTTCATTACTAATAAAACAAGGATATACAGTATAGCCGTCTGTTACATAAAAATAAGATTGCCAATACTTAATAGTTCTCCACAAATATTTAAAAGTTTGTGAACTTCTATCACCCAAAACCCAAGCTATAATTCCCACAACCCTCTGATTTACTGCTGTCCACAACCAAATTTTGTTTTTTTTGAGCCAACAAAGGTTTCACGTTCATCAAATAAGAGTAACTTCTGGAATTTCACTTCTGTAAGGTGTATCTGGTAGAATACTACCCATTTGCTTCACACAATTTATAACAGTAGTATGATAGGGAAGCGTTAGCGAGTCCGCGAGCGTCTGGACTTTTTTAACTCTTTCTATGGCGCGGAAACCAGATTGATTAACGTACATTTCTAACCACTCACTTTTAATATCTTCTGTGTATCCTTTCTGGTCATAAGATTCGATGAACTGATGTTTACAGTTTACACATATGTAATTTTGTTTACCACGCTGCCGTCCATTATTACGAATGTGATCTGATTCACATCTTGGACATTTCATCGCGATCGCTCTAATTCATATTTCTATTCTGCAACGCCCCATCAGAACTTTAAAGAACACAGAGAAACATTAAGGGACGAATGCCAAAACCCCCACAGGACAACCAGAACCACCACGTAATCTCAGAATTGCGATCGCTAGAGTAGTACCTAATGGTGGCAGCTGATCCAAATTGGTGAGATTTTCTAGCACAATGCGCGGTTGTTCTAACACTAAGCGGTTAGTAGCAAAGCTACTATCCTGTCCTGGGTCTACACCATGAGTATCAATTCCTACCCCAGCTATTTGCCGTTGCTCAAGTAAAAATTGGGTGGCATCACTGCCAAATCCTGGAAAATGGCTAATTCCTTCAGCATCCTGATTGAAGAATGCATTTTTATCAAACCACTTCTTTTGCCAACCAGTATTAAGTATAACTACGCAGCCAGAAGCAATCTCACCGTATTGTTCTTCCCAAGCTAGAACATCCGCGATTGTCAGGGCATAATCAAAATTAACTTTGACAGCTTCACGGATATCTATGACTACTGCGGGTACGACCAAAGACTGGGCTGGGTATTGGTCTATTCCGATACTATGACTATAAAAGCTATTAGGAGCATTGATATGGGTAGCGCTATGTTCCCCCAAGGAAAAACGCCGCAGGTAATAGCCATCATTGTTCAATTCAGCTACAGTTTCAAATTCTACTGGGGGATCGCCAGGCCATTGAGGAATATCCAAGTCAATGACATGACTTAAGTGGATAACGCGTGTGTAGGTGATACTCTTTTGATTTTCWGGTTGTATCATCCCAGCCTTSTATTTAATAAAACAAAGGATTTCTCTCAAAAGTGCGATGTTTAGCCTGGATTTTTAGAAAGTAATAATACAGTATTGCATTGCTGAGCGCGATCGCCGCAGCTGATTTTGCGATCGGTCACTTTGCAATACGCTTGGCTTTGTGGAAATTTCTCTGCTGAGCTAGGCTGTTTTTGAGCAGGGGAGGCTGTTCTTAGGTAGGGTGAAAATAAAAGGCTTATCCCAAGTGTATTGGTCACTATGGGCATTAATAAAGCTCAGAGGTTCATTAACAAACCTCAAACAGAGATTTGAAAAATTAAAAGCCACGCTGATTCCATTCTTAATAAGTAGTATTTGATGCTAGTCTTCACTCACTACCATTAAATACTAAAAATTAAATAAAATGGTGCGTTAGCCTTTGGCATAACGCACCCTACTGGCGTGGCAAGCCTTAAATGTTGCAATAAAATTTCTTGTGGGGTGGGCATTTTGCCCGCCTCGGACGGGCGAGACGCACATCCCACAAGAGTCAAGCTAATGCACTATTTTAGCCTTGCCCCACTACTAAAAAACTTTTTTACAATGCCCAATCATGCCACTTGCTTGGCTGTCGGTACACCCGCCTAAGGCAGTGGCTCCCCGATGCTCAATACCTTATTTTCAAGACAAGTTTAGTTGTCGTAAAATACTTATCTCAGGTCAAAAATCTAAAACTGGCCAGTCTGGTTCGCGATAGTAACGTGTCATGTCGTCAAACTTACGCAACTCGACGCGATCAAGCGAAAATTGTGGCAAACTCAACAACCATTGTTGATTTAACTCAGAAAACATCGTGCTGAAGCTTGTGCGGTCTAAGTCAGATGGAATTTCCCCAAAATAGGCTAATGTAATATGCGCTGTAAAGTGATAGTGCTGCTCAATACCCAAAGCAATTAACTTCGGGTTTTGATAAATTGTTCGGCGAAATTGAATAATTTCCTCATAGCAGCGTTCATTCTCGGGTACTAAACAAACAGCTACAGCTCTTGGCATCAGTATCAATCCCAGCATTTGCCATTGAATAGGATGATTCCTTGTCATCAATTGTTGATATTGCTGAAATATTTGGGCTAAACAAGAGCGTAACTCGTTATCAAATTTCGGATTTTTTTCGCAGGCGTCAAGATAAGCATTATCCCAAATTAAATCAGCTAAAGTCAGATGGAAGCTAGCTGGAGGTACCGGCACGATTAAGTCACGGTTTACAGGTAACTGTAAAAGTTCCTGTTGGTAAATCTGTAATTTGGCATAGAAAGCAGAGTTTTCTGATTCTTCTTCCGCAGGCGGAGTCATCAAGGTATAGCCAGGAAAGGGTACTGCTTGTCTCACCCCAGAATTTGCCTGAAATTTAGAAGATTCCTGGATATGCTGGGCTTGGGATCTGTAGGCTTCTGGCAGTGTTAGCCGTGCTAACCGATTTAAGTAAGTTTGATAGTTGTCGTCCAATCTTCATAGCCTCACGCTCTCACTTGATAGATTTTAGGGAAAATTATCCAGATTAACAGAATGATCTCAAAAGTATTTAGTTTTTTAATGTAACGATCGGGGTGTGGGGAGGTGGGGAGGTGAAGAGTGTGGGGGAAAAGATTTCTTCCCCATCCTCCTACACCCCCATCTTCCCACCCTCCCTGTTTGCCTGATGCCCGCATTAGGAGGTAACTCTATGCCAATCTACGTTTATTGGGGTGAGGATGATTTTGCTATGGAAAAAGCGATCGCTATGCTGCGCGATCGGGTCCTCGATCCCCAATGGATTAGTTTTAACTACACTTCATTTCCACCGGAGCGAGCTGATGTTGCTATTGAGTCGTTAAATCAGGTGATGACACCAACTTTTGGCACTGGTGGGCGCTTGGTGTGGCTGATTAACACTACTATTTGCCAGCACTGTCCAGAGAATGTATTAGCAGAATTGGGGCGATCGCTACCAGTGATTCCCGAAAACTCTTTTTTATTGCTTACCAGCCGTAACAAGCCGGATGAACGACTCAAATCTACAAAACTATTAAAACAATTTGCTACCGAGTTTCGAGAATTTCCACTTATTCCTCCTTGGAAAACAGAATTGCTGGTGCAATCTGTTAACCAAGCTGCTCAAACTCTGGGCGTGAAACTGACGGTGAAAACTGCTGAGTTGTTGGCTCAGTCTGTAGGAAATGATACACGACTTCTCTATAATGAGATGGAAAAATTGCGTTTATATGCCCAAGGTAGTCATAAACCTTTAGACGTAGATATAGTTAGTAAGTTAGTAAGAAATACTACCCAAAATAGTTTACAATTAGCAGCAGCAATTAGAACAGGAGACACAGCAAAAGCTTTGATTACGTTAGCCGATCTCATCAATGCTTCTGAGCCAGGATTACGGATAGTATCTACATTAATCGGACAATTTCGCACCTGGCTATGGGTAAAGATTATGATGGAAAGTGGTGAGCGAAATCAACAAGCGATCGCTCAAGCTGCTGATATCGGTAATCCTAAACGCATCTACTTTTTACAGCAAGAAATCAAGCTCCTTTCTTTAGAGCAGTTAATCTCTTGCTTACCCCTACTATTGGAGTTAGAAGTCAGCATCAAACAAGGAGTATCAGAAATGTCAGCACTCCAAACTAAAGTAATTGAACTTTGTCAAATATGTCGAGGAAGTTCACAATAAATATAAAAGCTTGATATATTGGGCAATTACTGGAACTTCCTACTCCAAAAATAATTCAAAGTTGTTAGTAAGATGCCTGATGTAGTTCTGTATTACATAAACTATGAAGAAAATTTCTTATTTCTTTTCTCAATCTAACCGAAAGCGAATCCTTTCCCAATCATTCTTTTTCGGTTTTGTAGCCACTGTGGGTTTGATTTCCAACGGTTTTTCATCAAGTTTAAAAGCTTATGGTCAAACTCCACCAGTTAACAATACAGAAATTAAAAGCTATGCCCAAGCGGTGCTAGCAATGGAACCAGCGCGTCAAAATGCGTTTGAAGAAATTAAAAAACTTATTGGCAGTGGAGAAATTCCCAAGATTGTTTGTAATGATTCTAACAGCATCAATGGTCTTCCCAGAAAAGCTCAAGATATTGCAGTCAATTACTGTACCCGTTCTCAAAAAATTGTCGAAGATAATGGTCTGAGCATTGATCGTTTCAACAAAATTACTATAGAACTACAAAATAACAATAACTTAAAACGGGAGGTATATAATACCTTATTAATCCTGCAACAAACTCCATAAATGAGCTAGGGACATAGCATTACTATGTTTATTTGAAAATAAAAATTAGAGATTACCATATTAAACCTGTAAACAGTCAACAGTTATCAGAAAACATTGGTAACTGATAACTGGTAATTTTTAATTACTGGGTAGTAGAATAACCCAAAAATCTGATTGTCAGCAGATGAATTTCTATATTTGCTTTATTTATTCAATAGATTTGACGTTATGAATTAAAAGCATTACTGATGCTTATTGTTTAATTTTTAATAAAGGTAGCACCTTCTGTTTTAACAATTCAATTAAAGCTGGTTCCATATACTCATATTCATCTGGTATATCTAAACAGATAATCTTTTTATCTCTAAGGCAGTGCTGAAAATTTTTTGATAGCTTGTTTTTATGCGATTTTTCCATAACAAAGACAATATCAGCCCAGGCGAGTGCCTCTGTTGAAACTGGTACTTCTGCGTAGCGATCTAAACCAGCCGAGTCCGTTTCAAATCCTTGATATTCAGAAAACACAGCTTCGGCGGTAGGACTTCGCAACCTATTTTGACTACAAATAAATAAAAGCTTTTTCATTAAAAGGTTGTCTTTGACTGCTAATTCATCTGCAAAACACACAATTTTCGATTTTTAAGGTCTGGTTCTAACCCTAAAACTCCCATTGGGGTCACACCCAAAAACGGATAGGGTACTTGTGTAAGTTCCAAACAATCAAAAGTTCCTTGCCTTTCTCCAATACTTAATTCAACATCTCGAAAAATTCGCCGTTCCTGTACTCCAGCCACAGTTTCTACCTGAGCTTCTCCACCTTAAACTAAACCTAGTTGACTAATAACGCTAGCAGGTAAACATAGTAATGTTGCACCTGTATCAACTAAAACATCATCCAGCGTACAAAAGCGCACTTACTCCAAAGAAATAAAGCCTTGCCCAGCGAGAACTCGGTGGATTCGATTTGTGAGAGTGAGGGTAACTATTACTTGTCCTATCTGCTTACCCTGAAGAATTGGCAGTACTAGCTTGCCCATTTGAGTTAACTGTTGCTAAGGATTTTAAATTTATTGTAGTTGAGTAATAACCAGAGCTAGTTTCAATCCTTGAGGGACGAGGAGTGTGCGAAAAAGTAGTACAGTGAAAAATGCATCTAGTAGCGTTAGGATCTTGACTAAATTACCTGTGCGAAAAATAGTTATTGCCGGTAACTGGAAAATGTACAAAACCCAGGCAGAGTCCGAAGACTTTTTACGAGGATTTTTGCCCTACCTACAAGAAACGCCTGAAGAACGTGAAGTGCTATTGTGCCCTCCTTTCACTGACCTCAGCGTTTTGTCTAGAAATTTACATGGTAGTCGGGTGCAACTGGGGGCGCAAAATGTGCATTGGGATGAATTTGGAGCCTACACGGGTGAAATTTCTGCCCCAATGCTCACAGAAATTGGCGCGCGTTTTGTAATTGTCGGTCATAGCGAACGCCGACAATACTTTGGTGAAACAGACGCCACTGTTAACCTGCGCCTAAGAACAGCTCAAAGGTTTGGTTTGACCCCAATTCTCTGTGTTGGTGAAACTAAACAACAACGAGATAACGGAGAAACTGAATCATTCATTACTCTCCAACTCGACAAAGGTTTGGTAGATATCGATCAAGAAAATTTGGTGATAGCCTATGAACCCATTTGGGCAATTGGGACTGGTGATACTTGTGAAGCTGTCGAAGCTAATCGAATAATTGGCTTAATTCGTAGCGAATTGAGTAATCCAAATGTATCAATTCAATATGGTGGCTCAGTCAAGCCGAATAATATTGATGAAATCATGGCTCAACCAGAAATTGACGGCGTTTTAGTGGGAGGAGCAAGTCTCGACCCTGAAAGTTTCGCTCGGATTGTCAATTATAAATTAGTCTGATGTGTCTTTTTTCGTTCCCATGCTCTGTGCATGGGAATGGCTAATACGCCGCAAGCCTTAACTTCAATTTTTGAGTTTATATTATGAAGTATTCTGAATTCTGACTTTTGAATTCTGACTTCTTTTTATGTCAAGTAACTTGATAATTCGAGGACGCTGTTTCGAGTGGGGACAGCGGACTTATTTGATGGGCATTTTGAATGTGACACCTGATAGCTTTAGCGATGGAGGTAAGTTTAACACGACCTCTGCGGCTTTAGTCCAGGCACAAGCATTGGTGGCTGCTGGTGCTGACATTATCGATGTGGGTGGTCAATCAACTCGACCAGGAGCAAAACAAATAACTCTCCAAGAGGAACTTGACCGGGTGCTATCGGTGTTACAGGTACTCAGAGGAGAAATTTCAGTACCGATTTCTGTAGATACTACCCGTGCTGCGGTAGCAAGAGCCTCTGTAGAAGCTGGAGCGGATATGATTAATGATATTTCTGGCGGTAGCTTTGACTGGGAAATGTTGCCAACAGCGGCCAGTTTAGGTGTGCCAATTATTTTAATGCACATCCGAGGAACAGCACAAACGATGCAACAGATGACAGATTATCAGGATTTGATGGCAGAAATTTTTAGTTTTTTGCAAAAGCAAATAGCGGCCGCAACTGCTGTTGGCGTTGACCGGGATAAGGTGATTATCGATCCTGGGATTGGTTTTGCGAAAAATTATCAGCAAAATTTAAAAATTTTTCAACAATTGCGATTGCTCACAGCACTTAACTGTCCTATTTTAGTAGGAGCATCTCGTAAAAGTTTCATTGGTCGGATTCTCAATCAACCAGATCCCAAAGCACGAGTTTGGGGAACAGCAGCAGCTTGTTGTGCTGCTATCGCGAATGGCGCTGATATCCTGCGAGTTCACGATGTCCAAGAAATGCGAGATGTTTCCCTGGTAGCCGATGCAATATTCCGACAAACCGCACTGTGCGATTCTTAAGTAGCACCGTTTTCAGACTTTTTGCTGCTATTTTCATGAGTCACCGACTCACCAATCAATTCCTGAAACATTTCAGTGGAGTTGGCTGGGTCTACAAAGACAATTTTGGCATTATTGCTTTCTCCAAGTTGTTGGCTAGCCTTGACGTAATCTTGAGCCACGAGATACCGCAGAATTTCTTTGCTTTCTGGATTGGAACGTAAGGCTTTAGCAATAATCTCAACTGAAGTCATAGTTCCTTCTGCTTTGCGAATGGCAGCTTCCTTCTGTCCTTCTGCTTCAGTAATCAGTGCCCGTTTTCTGATTTCAGCAGCTTGCTGATCTTCTCTGGACTTGCGTACGCTCTCAGGTAGAGTAATACTTTGAAGATCTAAGCGCAGAATCTGCACTCCCCAATCTGCGGTTATTTCATTCAACTGGTCTAAGATAGCTCTGTCCATCTCCGCTCTGGAAACATTGGTCTGCTCAAGGGTATTTTGGGCAATGATTTCCCGCAGCGTTGTTGTGGCCAACTGTGTCAATGCTCCTTGAAGATCTTCAATAGCGTAAAAGCTTTTTTCAATATTTATAATCCGCCAGTATACAATCGCATCTACTTCTACGTCAACATTATCTTGAGTGATCACATTCTGGGGTTTAATGTCGAGATACTGCTCTCGCGTGGTATCTTCCATGACAATTTGATCCACCAAGGGAACAATAAAATTTAGTCCTGGCTTAAGTTTTCGATGATACCGCCCCAAGCGTTCCACTAAGGCTTCATTACCTTGATTAATCAGTTTTGCAGAACCTAAGGCATAACCTATAAGGGCTAAGACTATAGCAATGATTGGCTCCATATATGCTCCTATTTAGCTGTTTGGGAGAATTTAGTGTCAAGGATATGCTACTAGCTTGTCATAACCTTTGATTAAATGTTTTGAGTCTGTAATTTTATAAACACCAACGGTGATGTCTAATGTCGCTTCACTGGGTGTTTTAGATGTATTCTCCAAGCAGGAACCTTTTGGGGAACGCGATCGCTATTAAAGCACCTCGATCGCACCCTGGCAAGCAGTACTTTCTGTAATCAGCTTTACTTACGCCAACATCTCCAGAGAGCCAGGATTTACTTACGTATATTTATTTAAGTATAGGAAAATAAATATACGTACTATTTAGTAGTAATTTAAAAACTCTAGTATAATTCGGATTAAAATTAAGTTCAGCCTCGAAAATTTATATAACTCTTGTGGAGTGGGCATCTTGCCCGCTCTAATTATGTAAGTTAAATGTGGAACAGCTTACTAGTTTTCTTGAGTGATGAAGTCATTTTTAGCTCGAATAGCTTATGGAATTTATTGGTTGCTTTCACTGCATTAACACTCAGCGATAAATTGATTCAATCAGAGCAGAATCAACTTTTAAAAATAGCAGAGTCAGGAAAATTTAACATAATCATTTTCTGCTCTTGTTAATTAAAGCTGAGGAGCATCAAAGCACTAATATGAAATTTGTAGCCAACTACCGATTTGCAGAAGCTAGAAGCACACATAACTAATCTCAACCAGGCGAATAACCTCCCAATCATGGCTTTGTTCGGGGGGTTTTACTAAGGTTGAGGCTACTATTACAATGGAAACTATTGATTATGAGGACAAGGCAAGAATGACCCAGGTTGTTCTAGGAGAGAATGAAGGAATAGACTCAGCTTTACGCCGGTTTAAACGCCAGGTTTCTAAAGCTGGCATATTGGCTGACGTAAAGTATCATCGGCACTTTGAAACACCGTTAGAAAAACGTAAACGTAAGGCAGTGGCAGCTAGACGCAAAAGACGTTTTAAATAAACTTATTTGCTTTAGTAATGACGTTGCTTGGGGTAATAACCTACGATAGGCAACGATGCAATCGCCATTATTCTTACAAAAATTAACCAAGATGTGCCGCACCCGGAGGGTGTAAATGAGTCAGTTTACCTATACACAGAGTGTGTAGGATATTTATTTTGGTTGGATGGAGCAAGCTAAAATCGCTGTCCATCAACCAAAATAAGCGCCCTAGAAGATAGAAAGATGGGTAAGATGAGCCAGATGCGGGAGAATAAATCCCAACTGTTAACTCCTAACTCAGCAGTGGGTACTGGGCACTCAGCACTAATTAATGGTGCGGCTATTACAAAGATTCATCGCCTTTTCTACTCCCTGCTTGAGGCTTAGTTCTACACATTCAACCACAAACTGAAGTACAAGAGACATCAGCTGATTTTCACTAGCGGAAAATCGCCCCAGCACATGGGAGATAGTATCTGAATCATCATTATTAGCTGCATCTTTGGGTTTACCAATACCGATTCGCAACCGGGGAAAATTTTGAGTATTTAAATGTGCGATCGCACTTTTCATTCCATTATGTCCCCCAGCCGAACCAGATAAGCGCAGACGAGTTTTTCCCAAAGGCAAATCCATATCATCATAAATTATCAGTACCGATTCCGGTGGTAATTTATACCAACTTGTCACTGCTTGTATGGCTTGTCCGGAACGATTCATATAAGTCAACGGCTTGAGCAAGCGAATTTTCCCTCCACTTGGCGCCATACCCTCGCCATACTCTCCTTGAAACTTGCGATTTTCCGCTAGAGAAATGCGCCAAGCACTAGAGAGAGCTTCCATAGCAGCAAAGCCGATATTATGGCGTGTTTGGTCGTACTTGCTTTCTGGATTCCCCAACCCAACAATTAGCTGGGGAATCACCAAAGCAGGTTGTGTAACAGCTTGTGTCATTTTGCTACAGTCAATCAATTTTAGATTTTAGATTTGCGATAGCTAGTTCACGCCTAGTCTGTGAGTGTCTTTTGGATTGAAACAGACCACAAGGTATAGATAGCTTAGTGTTTTAGATTGGCGGTAGCGTAACGTCGAAACCAGCGTCTTTTAGATTTCCACGAGACGTTGCTCTCAACTGTAAAATAATCTAAATGGCGTTGCGCTGTCAGCGCACCTTTGGTGCGACCTAAAACCCAAAATTAGTATTTTCTCCTAACCAACTTGGGAAGAACTAGCAGTATCCTGCTGTGATTTAGCAGGCTCAATTTGCTTAGGTTCCAATTCAGCAGTAGTTTTCACCGTTTCTTCTAACTGTTCAGCTTCTTTTTGAAACTCGGTTTGAAACTCCTTAGAAGCTTCTTGAAAACTGCGAATTGTTTTGCCTACACTCCGGCCAATCTCAGGTAACTTCTTCGGCCCAAAGATTAACAGCGCTACTACCATAATTACAGCCATTTCCGGCAGACCGATACCAAATATATTCATTTTTTATCTCCAATAAACTCTAAAACCACTACATAGGCTCACATATTATTATGTAGTCTACTCAATAATCGCCTATTATAGAAAGCGATCGCCCCACCAGCGAGTGATGCCTTATGTCTGTGACCATCAAAGACTTAGAATAATTACAATTGTAGAATCCCGATTTGCGGATGGAGCTAGGAGAGAGAAATATCATGCTCCTTCAAGATTAGCTGCTGATAACTGACATTGAAGACATTTTTTTCAGTAATTATTGCACATGGTCACGATTCTCTGCATACATGACATTTATCAAAGTAATCACTGAGCTAGAATACTGATAGTGATAACTAAATAAGCTTTGTAAATATTTACAGCAGTTTTCATCTATTTAGACCACATACTCATCTTCCTGTGTGCGACTTTGTCTTAGAAAGTTCCGATGCCTTCGGCGGGCTGCACCAACGGATAGCGCAGCGTTAGCGAGTCTGCGAGCGTTGGAAACCTCCGCTCAGACTTTCTGCTGCGCCTGGAGCGTAAAAAAAGCCGTGGTTGATTTACCTGAAAATAGCTGTAACCTCAGGTAGTCTACTCAATAGTTAGTTAGCACTGAGTATTGACAAAAAAACCCGGACTAGCCGGGTAGTGAGTTCACTTGTTATCCAAACTAGATAACTCTGTATTTATTAGCGTCCTAAACTCCGCCAATCAACAAATACATCCTGAATCAAGATTGTTTTATTGTAAAGTTGCAGAATAATCAGCAGAAACACAAAAAACAGCAACATAAAAACAGCCATTACAGGGGTAGTACCCCAACCTGGAGCCACCTTCCCATACTCAGAGTTCAGGGGTTTCAGGATATCTCCCAACCTAGTCCTTTGTGCCATAGTTCACCTAAGATTACTTGCCAAAGCTTTTTTTAATGTTCTGTAATATTCTATAAGAATAGCACTCATAATCAATCTTTAAATTATGGAACCCGCAATAGTTCTTAGCATTTCTTTCTGCGCCGTTTTAATAACCATTACAGTGTATGGAATTTATACTTCCTTTGGTCCTCCTAGCAAGCAGTTGAGCGATCCTTTTGAAGATCATGAAGACTAGGAGAGTCATTTGTCAATAGTCATTTATCATTTGTCAGTGGAAAATCATAACTGACCATAATAAAGTGACTTCTAAATAGAAAAGTATTTCTTGTAAAGTGGTGTCTTGCCGGCCAATAACCAAAGACGGACAAGATGTCCACTCTACAAGATTAGATAATTTGGCAATCCTTTAGTGGCTTACTCAAGCTTGGGATTAATCGCTGGTATCACCTTAAAGCTGGCGATTTTCCAAGGCTGGATTGTCAAGATTTGTTGCTCAGATGAGAATTCAGGAACAGTAGTAGGAGAACGTTCTAACAAATCTACCGTATTTCCTAAACTCATTCCTAAATCGCTTTGCAAACATAACTCCGCTGTTTCTCCGTGACATTCATAACACCGCAGAATTAATTGTTGTGGGTTATCTTCTGCTGGCTTCAAAGCCATCAAAATAAGATTTTGAGATGAGAAATCTAAAAAACTTGCTGAATGTTGAGTGTTGAGTGTTGAGTGTTGAGTGTTGACTGGGTTGAGTATCACTTGTAAGGGTATATTCAATTCATAGCCACGCTGTACTGTATGGGCTGCTTCCCAGCTACCTGCGTGGGGATACAAGGCATACGTAAATTCATGCAAACCTCGGTCAGCCTCTGGGTCTGGCCAATTGGGACTACGTAGCAGTGTCAGGCGTAATTGATTGGCTTCGGCATCGTAACCATATTTACAATCATTTAGTAAACTGATACCGTATAAACCCTCGTTTGTCTCTGCTGTTAAATCAGCCCAACGCAAGGCTGGGACTTCCCATTTTGCTTGTTCGGCGGGGGTTTGCGGTTTAGTTGTCCGGCGAATTGCGCTACAGGGAATTTCGTAAGTAGCAAAGTCTGCTTCAATGTTGAGAGGAAAAGCAGCTTTGACTAATACTTGATTTTCTTGCCAGTTCACTCTAGAAGAAATTTTTAGCACAGGCGAATCGGCTTGGAGAATATAATCTTGGCAGAATTCTGATTCGCCTAACTGACGGACTACGCGCAGACGATTTTCTACCGCACCTTGTTCTACCCACTCAATAGATAGAAGATTTGTTGGGGGTAAGGGATGCTGGGTGTAATTGGGGTCTATATTCCAAGCATCCCAATATTGACCGCTATCTTTAAAAGCTTGCAGTTGATTCCCCGCACCACTCAAAATTTCGCGTTGATAAGTTTTATCAATAACACTTGATAAATCTCCCGTGTCAGAATTGACAATAACTCGGAGGAATTCATTTTCTAAAACCCATTCTGGGGATGAAGGGGATGAGCCAGATGAGAGGGATGAGGGGGAAAGCCAAAAAAGGCGGTAGCCTACAGGCGGGATGTCAGTGGCGAGAAATAGTAGGGTGGATGGTTGAGATAATTGGGAAATAAGCAGTTTGCCAGAAGCGTCATAAATCTGCCATTGTTGGCTAGTTGTTGCTGGTGTAGGTAAAGTGATAGAAACTACCTCACAACGCTGCCAATTGAGAGAATTAAAAATGAAAATAGGTAAACTATTAGGCTTTGGTGGTTGTGGTAGGGTAATGTGAGATGCGATCGCCAGCAATGATTCCTGTAATATTTTCGTTCCCACTGCTTTAATTTGTTGCCATTGGGGCAAGGCATCCTGATAAACTTCGGTAATGGAAGAACCAGGCAAAATATCGTGAAACTGTTGAAATAATAGCTGTTTCCATGCTGCTTCAATTTCCGCTTTGGGATAAGTTACCTCACAGGTGATGTTTGCCAAAGTTGCAAATAGTTCAGCTTCATACAATAAAACTTCACAACGACGATTCTGGCGTTTTTGGTCTGCGTGGGTAGTGTAGCAACCACGATGGAATTCGAGGTATAATTCGTCGTTCCAAGTGGGGAAGGGAAGAGGAGATGAGGGAGAACAACTACTGACTTGTGAATTCTGACTTCCGACTTCTGCCTTGATTTGCTGCAAATACTTTTCGGCGGTGGTAAATTCTAAGTCTGGGAAGAAAGGTGACTTTTGCCAGCGTTGGGCGGTTTCTAACATATCACGGGTGGGGCCGCCGCCGTGGTCGCCGACACCGGGAAGCCAAAGAGAATCTGGTAAATCAGTTTGGCTTTGCCATTCTAGAGCGTATGATGCCATTTTAACTGGGTCGATCGCTTCACCGATGCGTGCAGACATCAAACTAAAGACTTGGCTACCATCAGGCGATCGCCACCAAAAAGCACCATAATCAAATTTAGTAGTATCATTCCAGCACAACTTTTGGGTGACAAAATACTCAATTCCGGCGTTAGCGAAAAACTGCGGTAAAGTTGCACAAAAACCAAAAGAATCTGGAACCCAGACCACAGTCGAAAGTTTGCCAAATGTTGTTTGTACGTATCGCTGACCATACAATAGCTGACGCACAATCGATTCACCAGCAATTAAGTTCAGTTCCGGTTCTACCCACATTCCGCCGACAACTTCCCAACGTCCGGCTGCTACTTGTGCTTGAATTTCGCTAAATAAATCCGGGCGATGTTCTTCAATCCAAGCATAAAGCGCCGGAGTCGAATGACAGAAAATTAACTCTGGAAAATCTGCTTGCAACCTCAAAACCGATGCAAAAGTGTTTTGGGCTGCATTCCAAGTTTCACTCACAGGCCATAACCATGCTAAATCTAGATGAGCATGACCCAGTAAGTAGATTTTAGATTTAAGATCCCCCCAACCTGCCTTCAAAAAGGGGGCTAAGATTTCAGAGTTAATTAAGTTTTGCCTTAATGACTTGACCAATTCCGGCTTGGCATCTGGGCGGTTGGTTACCTGTTTGACCGTCTTTGCCAAAACATCCAACTTGTCTGGTGCAAAGTTTTGCAAATAAAGTTGCAATACAGCCAACTCATCAGCCACAAAACCCGGATCGGGATTATTATCATCATTAGACTCATAGACAAGGAGTGATCGCACTAAAGCACCATCACAATGTCCTGGACTCACTAAGCGCACAGTCACAATAAATTCTTCCCCTGGTGTTACCGCGCGACTCAAAAGCACTCTCGGTGAAGAATCAAATAAATCTCCCTCCAGCACTAACTCCCCATTCAGATAAATTTTGGCACAATCAGCCCACCAAATTAACGCCAGGTGCAAAGATAAACCAGCTAAAGGATAACCCTCTAAATCTTGAGGAACCACCAATTTTTGCATTAGCCATAGTACTTTTTTCCCACCTGTCCAAGCAATATGGTCTTTAGCATTCAACTGCACAGCTTGCCAATCTGAAGCTGCGACATCACTAATTATTTCCTCAGATTCTCTGTATAACCAGCTAGACTGAAGATTAATTTGAGAAAAAGAGCGCAGTTGCTCAATGGCTTGTGAGATTAAATCAGTCTGGGATTGAGAGATAATTTGGCTCATATTTTCGCTAAAATGAGGGCACACAATCATTAACAGTTTGTGATTTTTATTTGGCGGGAGTCTCACAACTAAACAAGACTCAAACTCAAAAATTACTACTATGGCTTCTGGTTCTTCTAGTCATTATCAAAGCAGACTATTTAATTTTGTTCACCAGCAATCTCGGCGGTTGACACATCAGTGGGAAGACACCTTCCGGCATTTGCAAGTTGCTACTAAGTGGGGTGTAGAATTACTACTTTATCCAGTGTATCTACTGTTTCGGTCATCTGAATCCGATTCTAAAACGCTACACACCCAAGAAGCACAATCTAGGCACCAGTTACCATCCTCTGATACTGATTTTGAGCCGGAAACTTATTTAAATGTTGATACTCCCATTGAACATGTATTAGAGACAGTTTATTATCTGTCATCCCCAGAGGTGAAGTCTACAACGGACTACGCCTACGCTACTCCAGAGAAAGCCTCTGAACCTTTCAATCCTTTGAGCTTTTTGAGAGTTTTTTGGCAAAAATCTATCTCGAAGAATTCAAAAAATAATATTAATATTACTCATTCTCCAGCGATTACAGACAATGCTGCTATCGAATCTTCACAGCCAGAAAACGCTCTTAAACAGCATCTTGCAGTCATCCAGGGAATCGCAACAAATTTGCTGAATCGTAATTTAGTACTTGTCACTGTTGAAAATGAAATTCTCGATATTTTGACACAAGATCAGCAGACAAAATTAGAAGAGCGAATTATTAGCGAAGTTAGTGATTACTGGCAGTCTTCTCTGCGAGACGCTACGCGAAGGCGATTGGCTGAAGCTAGAAAACAAAAAGAATTATTATCAAAAATTGACAGTTTATTGGCAAAACTTACTGGAGAAAATCCAGCTAAGACTCCAATCTTAGCTGAGGCAATATCAAATAAATTACCCCAATCCAATAAATTATTAATATTTTTAGATGTAGCTATTGCCCAATTAGAATCAAATGCTTTAGTACCCGCTCAACAACGTAGCAAAGAAATTATCCAAGCTGCCCAAAGTCAGTTAAATATATTTCTTTATAGAAAAGAAGAGTTACCTGCTAAAGGAGAAATTGCAGTCACACCTGATGATTTAGAAACTCATAGACTGAATTTTCAGGCTATAATTGAAGCAGCACTTAATTACTTTTTTGGTGTTGGTAGTAGAAAAACATTTGAGCCAACAACCACCGATGAACAGCCAAATAAAATATTATCTAGTTACCCCACAAAAGCTTTATCTCAAAGCCTTCGGTTGCAAAAACAGGATTTAATAGACGATCCCTGGTTAACATGGAATGATTTGTTTGGTAACACCGATACGGTTGCTGAAAAGTCAGTTACACTTTCTAAAAATACAACTCCTGCTCTAGGTTCAAGTTTATCAGCAAAACTTTCTTGGCCAAAGAATTTAACTTTACAACAGCCGAAAGCAAAATCTAGTTTAGTACAAAGGAAAAAAACAAGTCGTCATCTCGCCTCAGTTTCCAAAACATCTGCAAAAGTCACTGTTGTTGAACAAACTCAAGCAGCCATTTTGCAATCTGATAGTGAAACTCTTAAAGGAGAAATTTTTCAACAGCAATTTTCTCAAAGCACTGAAGTTGAAGCACAGCCAGACTGGATAGAAATCAAAGCAACTGTAACAGGTTATGAGAAGCACCCTCTAGAGAAAATTCTGGAATGGCTTGATTATGTTATGCTTTGGTTAGAAGAATTATTTGTGAAAATTTTTCAGTCATTACAACGAGTGTGGCAAGCTAAATAACAAATCGTGATTCGTAATTAATAAATTCAGATTTTATGAGGGGTTCGAGTTT
The DNA here is from genome assembly GCF_005869855.1 of Nostoc sp. PA-18-2419. Taxonomy (GTDB): domain Bacteria; phylum Cyanobacteriota; class Cyanobacteriia; order Cyanobacteriales; family Nostocaceae; genus Nostoc. The sequence goes on from NZ_SZNH01000018.1 coordinate 62,482, forward strand.
AAATTTGTAGTTTTCTTTTGAATTGTTGGTATAACCTGGTAGACATTAAACTTTCAAAAAATTGATAATTGAGGTTTTACATTTTGAATTGTTTAGTGTTATTGGTGGCTTACTGAAGTGAAAATTATTGTTTACTGTAAATATTTCAATTTCAAAAATCTACTAGATAAGCCAAAAATTGAAACGTTTGTAGTGGATGTATCTCAAATTCCTCAAGTGGGTGAAACAATTGTAGTTGAGAGAATTTCACCCCAAAAGCAATTTGTAATTATTTTTGAGTACATAGTTACAGCAGTTCAGTTTAATGCTTCTAAAAAATCGGCTGATTCAGCAGATGCTCAAGTAAGCGCATTTTTAAACCACTGTTGGGAAGGAACGTCAAATTTCAAAATTACGAACTTTTTAGAAAAATAATTTTTTAGCACAACATGTGATTGAGGAAATGATGTAACAGTTTGAAGCCTGTTGGTTCCTGATAATTAGTTGGTAATAGAGCAAGCATTGCTTTTTGTAGAGTTTCTAAAGCTACATCTACTTCTTGTCGCTTTGGTCTAGTTGTTGAGGCAAAGTGTAACGGTTCACCCACTTTTACTGTTAACTTTTTTCTCAAATATAGATCATGAGTTCCAATGACTGCAACTGGAATAATCGGTACGCTAGCACGCAAGGCATAAATTATCGTCCCACGCTTCAACGGTAGATGCAACTGAGCCTCAGCCGTTCCCAATCGTCCTTCAGGAAAGATAATCATCCCATTGCCACGAGCCAAAATTGCGAGAATAATCCGGTCTATCTGGCGCAATGTCTGTATATCTTTCCCTGTGGCTACTGTCTGTTCAATTGCTGCGGCTAGGTCAACCAAATCTTCCCTTCCGGCTTTAGCGGCTTTGATGACAGCTACTTCTTCTTTCCACACCCGTTTTAAGGGAATTACACCTCCTGTAAAACCGAGAATGAAGCGCTTCCACCACTTATTATAAAGAGTACGAGCATCACCCAAGATGTAGTAACACGGTTGGGTGGGAAGTTCACCTAACAAAAGTAATGGATCGAGATGGTGGAGATGATTAACTGCTAAGATTGCTGGTTGCAGAGGTATCCTTTCGAGGTGTTCAACGCGGACTCGGAAAAGAGTATGAATAAGCGATCGCATGACAAACCGACGCAGCCAAGAATTAACTCTCGGTTGAGAATCGTGTTGATTAATAGCTTGAAGACGATTGAGAGTTTCTTCAACAATTTGGCGAACAGCGCGATCGCCAGCTGCGGCTACACCCTCTTTCACTCGCTGGATGCTAGCATCACTCAGTAATGGAATTTCTAATTGTCTATTATCTTCCTGCTGATGACTCGATTTTAAGTCAGGTGTTTTTTCACTGGTATGAACTTGGGAAGTTACCCCATCAGCTAGGTCTTCCCGAACACAGTCGCCAGAAGAACTTTCGGATTGCAACCTCTTTGAATTCATAAACAAATCATAGTTCTTGTTCGCCTAGTATAAAACAACCCGCAGTTATAAGGTGGATTGRGAGCGTTGAGTTAGTCCTGTATAATTGTCTCCAGTCTGCAATCCTCAGTACCGAGTTTCTAATAAGCATTCAGGAGATAAAGAGGAACCCACATTTTAAAACCTGGGACTAAGTAAGTGGACACTTTGTATCTCAAGGACTTTCTGCTCGTACCAGTATTCTCTTTTAAACTGAGTTTTATATTTAGAACTAAAGTTTTAATTAATACTTCTTTCCTCCTGCCTCCTGCCCTCTGCCCTCTGCCTACTTTTGTAATTATTGCCAAGATTGGAAGCAATTTTCTATACAATGTACCTTAATAAGCTAGTCAGAAAATGGGAAAAGGCGTAACAAATTAATCTAATGCACCATCAAGAAGGTACATTTAAAGGTGTTGGCAAGCTGGAACTGTATTACCAAAGCTGGTATCCAGAGGGTAAAGTTAGGGGAATATTAGCGATCGTACATGGATTGGGAGCGCATAGCGATCGCTACGATAACGTAATTCAACATTTAATACCCAAGCAATACGCTCTCTACAGTTTTGATTTGCGCGGTCATGGACGTTCGCCTGGTCAGCAAGGCTACATTAATCGTTGGAGTGAGTTTCGCCAAGACTTACAAGCCTTTTTAGAATTAATTAAAACTCAACAGCCACAAATCCCAATTTTTCTTTTAGGTCATAGCTTAGGCTCGGTGATTGTCTTGGATTATGCTCTGCGTTGTCCCCAAGAAGCATCTAGATTACAAGGTGTAATTACCTTAGCACCAGCTTTAGGAAAGGTTGGGGTATCAAAAACCCGGTTACTTATAGGAAAGCAGCTCTCACGGGTATGGCCGCGTTTCACCTTGAATACTGGATTGGATCTTTCTGCTGGTTCCCGGGATGAAAAAATTTTAGCCGCTTATGCCCAAGATTCTTTGCGCCATACTAGAGGCAGTGCCCGTCTAGCTACAGAATTCTTCGCTACCGTTGATTGGGTTAATGCCCATGCTGCTGATTGGCAATTACCATTGTTGATTCTCCACGGAGGAGCAGACCGAGTAACTCTACCTGAGGGAGGGAAAATTTTTTATCAGCAGGTGAGTTGTCCAGATAAACTAAGAATTGAGTATCCAGGTGCTTATCACGAGCTGCAAAGCGACTTGAATTATCAACAGGTAATGACTGATTTAGAAAATTGGTTGGAGCGATATTTGCCAACTCAGACAGCGCAACTCGGAGGAGAAACCGCTAATTTGGAATTTCCTGGTTCTTAGGTTTGAGTACATGACTGGAGTTTAGATTAGTCAGGAGTGCGAAACATCGCTGTTCTACTTTTGAGCGTTTTTGCTTAAGGTTTCTATAAATATCGCTTCTTTGAGTAATTTACTTGTAGATTTTCTACGATACCACCACATTACAAAGCCAGTGATGAACAAGATTAATGGTGCAAGTCCCACAAAGACGTAGAGAATACGCGTAGGTAATCCGCCAAAAGTGCCGTAGTGGAGTGGTTCAAAAGAGTTGAGAACGCGATCGCCCAACGGTGTCTCTAATATGTTATCCACTCGCAACACTTTACCAGTGTACTGGTCCAGATAAACATAGCTTTGCCCATTTTCATCATCATCCTGAGGCAATTTAAAACGAATGCTCAAAGCATCTTGTGGTTTACGAGGAAAATAAATCGTCCCCAGCATCGCATTTGGGAACGTAGCACGAGCAGTTTTTAATTGGTCTATCAGTTCCAATGGGGTTTTACCTGGAATCAGCTTAGAGACTGGTTCCGATGCTGACTTGTTAGTAAATGTCACTGCATAAATTATCGGGTTAGTGAAATCAGAGAAATTCCAGCAGAAACCAGTGAAGCCTGTGAGGGCAATAAATATAGCTGTAACAATACCTGCTACTTTGTGAATATCAAAGTTAACTCGTTTGGGATGAGCATCAAGTTTGATTTTGAAGCCATTAAGTAGTTTTCTCCAACCGGGCCAAAGGACAATGCCTGTAATACTAAGGATACACATCAATAAAGCAGCAATCCCAGCGATCGCATATCCAGTTTTGCCTGCTAACAAACTGTAGTGGAGTTCGTAGACAACGGAGAAAAAGCGCTCGGAAAAAATTTTCTGACTGTTACCAATAATTGCTCCGTTGTAAGGGTTAACGTAGAGTTCAGCCAAATCGGTATCCTGTTTCCTGGGAACAACGACTGCGGGAGCATTTGGCTTGGCAGATATATAAATGCGATCGATTGTGACATCTGGTTGATTTGTATAAGCTGTTTTCACCTGATTGAGGATAACTTCCACAGGTAAGCGTTCGCCATTATGATTAATCGTYCCAATTTGACGATGCAATAAAAATTCGCTAATTTCATCATGAAAAACTAGCAAACTGCCTGTTAAACCGATAATAATTGCAATCAAACCTACAGCTAACCCGATATAACGGTGTAGCCTGAATACAAAGTCTCGGAGTTTTTTGGAGCGCATAAAGAATACTCCTTTGTGTTCAGATTGTAGTGGGCTTAAAACTGCCAGGAAATTGTTCCCTGAACCGTTAGCGGTTCGCCTGGAAAGACTCTGAGAATGTCAGAAGATGATTCGTAGTAATCAACGTTGAAGAGATTTTTGATGCTGATGGCAGCTCGCAAGCGATCGCGTTTGTAGAAAATAGAAGCATCGGTGCGAAAGTAGCTCGGTAACGTAAAACTATTATCTAAATCTCCTTCTCGCTCGCCAACATAAAAGAAACCCAAGCCTAACCCCCATCCTTCTAAACTACCGGATTGAAATTTGTAGGATGTGAACAAGCCAAAGGAATTTTCTGGCGCATTAACCAAGCGGTTGCCTACAGCATAATCTGTGTCCTCGCTGATGCGCGCATCAATGTAGGCATAACCAGCCGCAATGCTCCATCCTGGCAAGATTTCACCACTAACGTCCAACTCAATACCGCGACTGCGTTGTTTCCCAGTTTGAATAGAAAAGTTAGAATTATTGGGATCGGTCGTCAGCACGTTAGAGCGAGTTAAGTCAAACAATGCCAAAGTTGCAGATAGTTTGTTACTTAAATCTCCCTTAATGCCCACTTCATACTGAGTTCCACTTTCTGGATCGAATAAATTGCCATTGGCATCAGTGCCACTGTTGGGGTTAAATGATCGACTGTAGCTAGCATAAAGGGAAATCGGCTGAATGGGTTGATAGACAATTCCCACCCGTGGGCTAAATGCTTCATCAGATTGGCTGGTTTTTGTATCTGTGAGCAAATCCTTCGAGTCCTGATTAGCCCAGTCATACCGTCCGCCTAGTACTAGTTTCAAGTTATCTACTAAAGCAATCTGATCTTGAAGATAAACCCCAACAAACCCGCTTGATTGAGTACTATTACCTCTATCTTCAACAGCACCTCTAGGAGAGCCATACACCGGGTTGAACAGGTCAAGCGGTGCAACTTCGCCAGATATATACTCAAAACCTGTTCGTTTGGTGTTATATACCTCGGTTCCAAATAGAAGTGTATGCTTAATCGACCCAGTTTGAAACTTACCAGTCAAGTCAGTCGCTACAATAAAGCCGTTTACGGTATCATCTGTTTTTGGATTTGGATCGTCGAAGTAAAAGCGGTCCAGAGTTCGGCCATCAGGGTCAAGGCTACTACCAGCAGTAAATCCACCTCCTCCTCTTTTTAAAACTGTGTACCGAAAAACATTTCGTACTGACCAATCTTTACTAAACTGATGCTGTAAGTCATACCCAATTCTGGCAAACGAGTAAGTGTCGAAGTCAGTTGGTTCACCTATAAAGCGATTGATAGGAATCTTACCGTTGGGATTGGGCAGTACTGTACCCACAGCAGGTAAGCCGGCAGAAGTTTGACTGACTGTTTTCGACACATCTCCTTCAATGGTAAGTTTGGTATTCGGGCTAATCTGCCAGCTAACAACCGGATTTACCAACCAACGATTATTACGACTAAAGTCAATGAAGGTATCTGAGTCTTGATAAAAAGCATTTAAGCGATATAGGACAGTGCGGCTATCATTGAGTGGGCCAGAAAAATCTACTGCACCCCGGTAGAGGTCGTAACTTCCAGCGAGAAACTCAAGGTTATAGAAAGGGTCGGGCAATGGCTGTTTGGTGACAATATTCACTGCACCACCTAAAGATCCCTGACCATATAGCACAGAAGCTGGGCCTTTCAAGATTTCAACGCGCTCTATGTTCGTGAGATCGTTTCTAGATATTGAGCCAAAATCGATTTCCCTGACACCATTTCTGAGAACATTCGAGCCACTGTCAAAGCCCCGAATAGAAAAAGAACTTAACCCTCCTTCATAGGAAGGATTGGATGGGATCACACCACTAACTGTTCTAACTGCATCATCCGGGTTGGTTATTACCCTGTCTTCAATCACCTGTCGGGGAATTACCTGAATAGATTGAGGAATATCGCGGATGGGTGTGTCAGTTCTAGTTGCAGATGAAGCATCAGTTGTACCATATCCATCTTGCTCACCTGTTACCACCAATTCAATTGGTTGATCATTTTGTGTTGACGGTTGACTTGGCGGTGTCTGATTCTGCGGCTGACTTGGTTGCGTTTGAGGTTGTTGTGCCGATGATGCAGCAGTTGCCACAGAGAATATAAGACCCTCATCTGGACTATCATACAACTCAACAGTAGGCATCGCTTCACCTATCACCGTCACCCGGATAGTATTAGTATCAAAGTTTGTGACTGTGATTTCTGTAACCCCTTGAATTGGTTTTTCAGAGCGGAATGTGAACGCCTCACCATTAAGTAAACGCAGTTGAGCATTAGGAATATCAGCAATAAAATTATTGCCAGCACTGCGATTTGTGATTTGCAACTCTTGTCCTTTGCTAGTTTGCAAAATCACCTCCATACCCTTGGAGGTAGGATTTGCTTTAACTCCTGTCACTTGCACTAATTCAGGAGTTGGCACTGTTTGTGATGTTGGTGACTGTACGAGTAACGTTTGGGCGCTGCTGATAAAATGCTTTATCTGCTTGAATTGCTGAATCTTTTTAATCGGTTCAATAATCTGTTTTTTGCTAGTCAGTTGAGTTGAGTCTGCACTAGCCTTAGTGGTTGCTGTAATAGGATCGGCTCTTGTACTTTGCGCCCAAACAGGTTGAGCAACAAGTGGCATGAAGACACTCGTGATGCATCCACTGACAATAAAGCATAATAAACTAGGCCGCTGAACCTTCATAGCTCCTCACAACAAAAAAGCCAACACCCTCCGCCAGCAAGTCATTTAGAGAACTTTCTCTTTGACTCACAAAGTTGTTGAAATTAATTGGCAATTAATTAAGTTATACGGAGCATACAGGATTTCAATGACTATTTCCGCTCACAGAAGACTGCTTGCAACTCAAAGAAGACCAAATGTTTGATAAATTTCAAATAGCAGGCTTTTCTCCTAAACGACAGGCGCTAGGACTAATGCTATACTTGCGTTTGAAAGCCACAGCAAAATGCCCAGTATTGGCGTAGCCCACTATATTTGCCACTGTCGCTACGCTCAGCTTACCTTCACAGAGCAACTGCCGCGCTTTCTCCATACGATAATCGTGTAGGTAGCCAAATACAGTTGTGCCAAAAATCTCACGAAAGCCTCTTTTAAGCTTGTTGTGATTAATTCCGGCTTGCTTTGCCAAGTCTAGTAAAGACGGTGGATTATCCAGATGCCGCAGTAAAATTTCTTTAGCATTATAAATGCGGTCAATATCAGTAGACTTGAGGGTTGTGACCAAATTTAAACCCTGTTCGCGTTTGACGGTTTGCTCTAAGTACAAAACTAATAATTCTAAGGCTTTGCTTTCCAGATACCGCTGCTTAATCCATCCTCGATAAGGGCAAGTTAGAATTTGCTTAATTGCTAGCTGCATTGCTGGAGTAGTTGTTCCCAGCAGATTAAAATCCTCCTGCTTGTTTCCCTCAATCAAATTTTTTAACTGCAATGGTAGAGAGTCAAGCTGATTGCTGCCGTATGATTTGAGGAAAGAAGGCTCCATGCAAATCTGGACTCTGAAAATTCGTTGGTTGGCAGGCCACTCTTCTGTCTCCATGGCAGAGCCAAATCCGAAACAATTCTGTCCGCTAATTTCGTGAAAGTAGTCGTTTGTATTGTGAATTACCACTCCAGCATCGCCGGAAATAAAGAATGTTAAAACTGATGCCGTCCATCCTTCTTCATAATCATCGCAACGAATAAATTCTCGGCATTCAAATTCCCGAACTCGAAGCCAAAACCCATCCTGAAGCCAAATTAATCGCCTGTATCCTGTTCCTAACTGTTTAGGGTAATCAAAGATATCGTCGAAGTCGTCTGATTGGTATAAACGATGGGTATTCTGCCAGCTCTGCTCCCATAGTTGATCATAATCTGAGGCTGAAAGGGTAATTGTCATTGTTGCAGTTGATTAAATTTTTCTCAAATTTATTGAAAAATCATCTCATTTTTTTACAACTAGTTGATAACAGAAATTAAATATTTTTAAGGAAAAGTAAATTTAAAACTCTTCATTGTTGAGTTGACATTGTGTGTAAGTCTTCGCTATTAACAAAGCTTGTTTTCGTTATTGACTTTTTATTGTTAGTCTTGAAGGATTAGTTTCTGAAGATGTTCACTGGCTGAATATAACCGCCTTCAACAATATGTTCCTCGATAAAAGCTTTCATCAACTCAGGTAAGGAAATCTTAAGGTTGGTCATATCTTGAGAGTTTGGGTGAACCAATTTTATTTACTATGTTACCGAGGCGATGTCTACGACGGGCTACGCCTACGCATTTAGTTTGATGTAAACAGTAGAATCAGTTATTTAGATTATCTGAAAAATATGTTGCTGAGGATTGAGAGTTTTTTATAGCTAAGATAGGTTCTCCCTTTACTCCTCCACGGGTAAGAGTACAAATTTTATAAAGGTTTTCACACTCAAAGATTGCCAGAACTAGCTCTTTTCCTGTTTGATAAGAAGATGGTAAAGGTTTACCTACCTCGCATTTCATCTCAGTCTCATTGTCACACCACTGTAATTTCCAAATCCGTTTTTCAGTTATTGGTGCTTGGACAGACTGAGCCAGAGCATTGTAGACCTGTTCCGCTTTCACTTCATCCTTAGCTGCCGGGACAAAAAACTTCATAAGCTTCGGTTACAAGTAATATATTGTATTAAGTAAATTGGCGTAAATAATTATTTATCGCTGGAATAAGGTAATAGGCATTCTTAAAAGAAGAATAAAGGTTTTAGTCTAGTTTCTTTTTCTTAACATAATTTGATTTTCTTGTGCCAACTTACTTAGCACCAGCGTAACGCACTATCAATTCTAGCTTCTAAATCAGGTTTTGGAGTTGTAAATCAGGTTTTGAAGTTGTAAATCAAGTTTTGGAGTTGTAAATTAGGTTCTAAAATTGTAATACCAATTCTCTAAAATATCGCAACAAATCAATCTGTGCGTCCCCGTGTCCCCGCGTCATCATCTTTAGCTGTCTTTTGGAGAACTGGTATAAACCTGTGATTCTCAACAAATTTCAGCAAATCTCCCTAAATTTATTCTGTCCACTAACTCCAATGCTCAAAAAGTTCTGTAGGTTCTCTACAGTTGGTGCATCCATTAATAGGATTTCTTCGTCAGGCTGCACCAATTTTTTAATTTTCCTTATTTATCAACAATTTTTTAGTTTATTTTCCTATACAAAATTTACTGAAAATTCTATCTAAAACTGATTCTGTAACTTCTTCTCCAGTAATTTCTCCTAGTGCTTGAATCGCTCCCCGTAAGTCAATTGTCCAAAAATCAAGAGGTAACTGTTGCTCAATAGTTGCTTGCACTTGTTCCAAAGAAATTTTAGCTTGAGTTAAGGCTGCTGCTTGCCTTTGATTGATTGCTAAATCCATATCAGCAGCTTGGACTTTTCCAGTTTGAATTATATCTAAAATCGCTGTTTCTAAGGCATCAATTCCTTGATTTTGTGATGCAGAGGTGAAAATTTTAAATTTCACCTCTGGGATTTGGGATTGAAGAGTTTTTCTTTGGTTTTCTTCTACTAAGTCGATTTTATTGATTACTAAAATTAAAGGGCGGTGCTGCACTTGTTCGTAAATTTCTTCATCGCCTTGAGTCCACGCAGTCGAAGCGTCGATGGTGAGCAAGACTAAATCAGCTGCATTTGCCGCACGGCGCGATCGCTCGACGCCAATTTTTTCTACTTGGTCTGTTGTTTCCCGAATCCCGGCAGTATCTAGCACTTGCACGGGAATCCCCCCCACAACTAACTGGGATTCCACCACATCGCGGGTTGTACCGGGTAAGTCTGTGACGATCGCGCGATCGCTCCGGCTCCAAGCATTCAATAAACTCGATTTGCCCACATTCGGACGCCCAACAATTGCTACTTTTAAACCAGTGCGTAACAACTCACCTTTGTCTTTGGTTGCCAACAACTGAGAAATTTCTGCGGCAATTTTCTTAATCTCTGATACAATCGCTTTATCATCGAGCGGAGTCAGGTCTTCTTCAAAATCGATTCGAGCTTCGATTTCTGCCAAAATATCCAAACAGTTAGCGCGTAACTGGCGGATTGGATGAGCTAATTTTCCCTGCAAACCAGCTAAAGCACTTTGGGCTGCTTGGGGGGATTTAGCTCCTACCAAATCGGCAATCCCTTCGGCTTGAGTTAAATCCAACCGCCCATTCAAAAAGGCGCGGAGAGTAAATTCTCCGGGTTGGGCTAATCTGGCACCGCTTTCCAAACACAGTTGTAATACTTGCTGCACTGCCATAATTCCCCCGTGACAATGGAATTCCACCACATCTTCACGGGTGTAAGAACGAGGTGCTTTCATAATTAGCAACAGAGCTTCATCTATCAGTTGTTGCGTCTGGGGATGGCGAATGTAACCGTAGAGAATCCGGTGAGTTTGCCAAATTTGTCGTCCTGGTGTATGAAATAAAGTTTGGGCGATAGACATCGCTTGGTCACCAGACACCCGGACAATGCCAACACTACCCTGTTGGGGGACAACAGCAGTGGCGATCGCGGCTATAGTTCCGCTAGTGGCAAAGAATTCGGACATAAGTGCTTTTTATCAGGTGAAAAGTTAGGAGTGAGGAGTAAAAATCATAACTCATAACTGCTAACTTTCTAAATAGCAAGTATTTAGACGGTTGGTATGGCAACGGGCAAGGTAAAATTTATTTAGAAGCTAATGTTTGAGAGTTAAAAAGTTAGGAGTTGAAATTATAACTCATAACTTTTAAAGAGAGGAATTCACTGTGGAACAAAAAATTAATTGTGCTGTAGCCTGTGTTAACGGCTGCGTTTTAGGGGATAAATGCCCCAATGTTGAGTTTAGAGAAGCAGCTGCCAAATTTGTTGAAGATACTTCTTTAGATCAAATGTTAGAAATGGCTGAAGAACGTCTGCGAAGAAAAATGATGGAACCGCCAAAATGGGTTTTTCCTGAAGATCCTTAGCGTTCAGCATTGATATTAATCAGCATTGTAGCATTTTTATGGCAATTAAAATTGCTCTTTAGTTCTACATTTCCTGATTAAAAATACAGGAGTTTTGAACTTTCAATTTTATCTGATAATTTGTCATCGCTGGGGGTAGGGTGTAGGGGAAATCATCAAAGTCTTACCAATACCTGTAACCCTACACTCTGTCACTTTTTCCAGATGACGTGAGTCAGATACTTGATTGATCTGTTAGTTGTTATGACTTTTCACAGATGTTCTCAGAACCCCATTACTAGCTAATTTTTGTTCGAGATTTTTCTGATAATGAAACTGATACCAATTTATATACATACAAAATTTTTATCTGCACAACTAGCCCTATAATCAGTGCTAGGGGCAATAACAAATTAATCGATGAATTCTGTAATGCCTCCGGTTTGATAACTTTTGACTTCAATCGTTCAGCTATGTGTTAACGAAGCGCTGCTGCAAGCAGGTCGCCAACGCGCAAGGCATTGGCCATAATTGTCAATGTCGGATTAGCACCTGAATTTGAGGGAAAGAAACTACTATCTACCAGGTAGAGATTATCGATATCATGGGTACGGCAATTCAGGTCAAGGACTGAAGTCTTCGGATCTGTACCAAATCGACAACTACCACATTGATGGGCTACTGCTTGTTCTGGGATATGAGTACGGGGATAAATGCTAAATGGGAGGACGTGTTTAGCAGAGTTAGGGATTGACTTTAATACAGATGTCCAGCGATGAATTAAGCGATCGCTTGCTTCGGTATTATTCAGTGTATAGTCAATGTGAATCTTCTCACCCACTAGACGAATCCGATTATTCGGGTCTGGTAAATCTTCTGTTTGCAACCACCAGCCAACGGAACGCTCGGCAACTAAATGTAGCTCATAGTGAGGAATCAACTTAATAAACGGAGCCATCAATGATGGTGCTTCTGCGGGAATCATATCGGCAAGTACATTACCTGTATTTTGCACCATGCCCATCGGATAAGGAAAATCCGGTTCTCCCCAGTAAAAATCGTTGACAGCGATCGTTTTTTGAAATTTGGCGTGATTTACATCTAGATGTATGGAAACAATCGCGGTTTCCAACTGTTTCATAAAATTGCGCCCCACCTGGTCGGAACTGTTTGCCAATCCGTTGGGATGCTTATCGTTAGCAGACCGTAACAGCAAGACGGCTGAGTTGATAGAACCACAAGCAACAACCACAATATCGCTGGCAAACCAATATTTTTCGCCAGCAATTTCAGTTTCTACGCTTGTAATTTCTCGCCCTGATTCACTGGTATGCAGCCGCAAGACTTTGGCATTGGTCTTGAGAGTTAAATTGGCATACTTTTCGCGGCTAGGACGAATGGCGTTAACATCAGCATCAGCTTTTGCATGTAGCAGACAGGGGTATCCGTCAAAGGTATCGCAGCGAATACAGGGACTATTTGCGCGATCGCTTTCATTCAGCTTTAATCCTAATGGTAAGTGAAATGGGTAATAACCCAGTTCGCGGATACCATCAGCCAATTGCTGCATATCTGGCTCATGGCTGACTGGTGGATAAGAATATGGTTCGCTGCGAGGTGGTTCGGTTGGGTCTTCTCCTTCTTTGCCATGCACGTCATACAGCTTTTCTGCTTGGGTGTAGTACGGCTCAAAGTCTTGATATTTCAAAGGCCATTCTGGAGAAATTCCTCCTTTGTGAATTACCCTTTCAAAATCTCGCTCCCGAAATCGAATTAAGGCTGCACCGTAGAGTTTAGTATTGCCGCCAACCCAGTAGCCTGTCTGGGGCTTAAAGGTCTTGCCTTCTTTGTTATACCATTGCTCATCAGTATGGTAGCGATGTTTTTGATAAACCTCCTGTGGATTCCAGTTATCTTTCTCTTTGGGCAAAAAGTCGCCTCGTTCCAGCACGAGAATTTTTTTACCTGTGGATGCGAGACGGTGAGCCAGTGTACCTCCACCTGCTCCCGTACCAATAATGATGATGTCGTAGCGCTCAGTGATGTTGGTCATATAGGAATCCGGTTTGATTTAGAGAAATGATTTACGTAGTTAGGGAACTCTTGACAGGGAACATAAAAGAATGCTCTTTGAAGTATACTGAGTTTTTTCACGCAATCAAACATGAGTCCTATATATGCAGGAGTATATAGGAAGTTGCAAATTATTTTTCTTGGATTTATTAGTCTGGCGATTTATAGTCAGCACTAAAGTATTCAATTGAGTAGTGAAGCACTGACTACAAAGCTAGTGTTGATTATTAGCTTCAGGCTGTTTTTGAATCAAATCAATTATGCCGCTGCGTAATTCTTCAACAGTTAGCATCTGGTTCAAGCGCATCAATTCTGAGATAGCTGCTGTTTCTGTATCTTTATGGCTAGTTGCAACTGCTAAGACTTTATTTTTTTCGACGTAAAAAGCAATGAATTCTTGTTTTTGCAAATCTCCATCTACAATTATTTCATCCCAACTTTCGGCGTGGCCGATATAGCGCAAGGGAAACTTAAATTGCATTGTCCAGAACAAAGGAAGCCCTCTGAATTTGACTGCTTTCCCTGCCATGTTATGAGCTGCAATTCGCCCTTGCTGAGCTGCGACTCGCCAATGTTCAACGCGAATCGATTCGCTGGTACGCCAATCGGGATAACGGGCAATATCACCTGCGGCGTAGATGCCATCAGCTGCACGCAAGTATTCATCAACRACAACACTCTTATCTTTGGGATGCAAATCAACACCCTCCAGAAAGTCTGTTACAGGTTGTACACCAATTCCGACTATTACGATATCTGCTTGCAAGCGATCGCCATTATCTAAAACTACAGTTTCTACTTTACCGTTACCTTCAAATTGCACCGCTTTTCTTTCAAATTTAAAGCAAACGCCATTTTCTTCATGGACTTGTTGAAATTGTTTGCCAATTTTCTCACCCAGGACTTTCTTAAAAGGTACAGAATCCGGGGAGACTACAGTTACTTGCAAGCCGTGCTGACACAACCCGGCTGCGGTTTCCATGCCGATAAAACTCGAACCAATGACTACCGCTTGTGCTTTTTCCTTGATGTTTGTCAAGATCCAATCGGTATCCTTAAAACTGCGTAATGTCACAATATTTTCTAAGTCCGCACCTGGAATATCTAGCTGACGTGGTTTTCCTCCTGTTGCTACCAATAGGGCATCATAAGTCAATGAATCACTAAAGGCTTGGGTGTCGCTACTGCTGGCACTATCGGTAAAGGCGATCGCTTTTGCCGTTGTTTCCACCCGTTCGACTCGCTTATTCAACAGCACTTCTATGCCGTGTTCTTTGTAGAAATCGGAGGAACGTAAAGGCATTTCGTCGGCGGATGTCTGACCAATAAAGTAGTCTTTAGTCAGTTTGGTGCGATCGTAGGGTAGCTTGTCATCCTGAGTAATCATCACGATTCGCCCTTGATATCCAGCTACTCGTAAAGTTTCTGCGGCATGGGCACCTGCTGCTCCTGCGCCTAAGATGACAAATGTGCGTCCATCAACGTTGGGATCAAATTGCGCCATTGCAGGCGATCGCAATCCTGTTGTGTCCTCTGGGACGCTGACAATAACCTTTTCACCTTCAATGCGTACTTGATAGCAAGCTATACTATCCAAGCCAGGTGGCTCTAGTTGGTCGCCTGTGGTCACATCAAAATAGGCATTGTGCCAAGGACAAATAACGTAATGTCCACTCAATACACCTTCTGCCAGTGACGCTTTATAATGAGTGCAGTGTGGGCCAACAGCATAATACTTTCCATCTATCCGACTAAGTAATATTTCTGTTTCGCCGACAGACACCTGTCTCATTTCACCGTCTTTTAAATCATTGATATTAGCAACTACTGCTTCTATCTGTTTCATAATCAACTTTTAAATTAAGAATAATAGTTATATSAATTGTTTCAAATTTAGCAACAGATTCCAATCGGAAAAACTAAATCTAATTTGAGTGTGGGCGCAAGTCTTTTCACCCATTCATTCTTAATTAATATAACAACAAAAAACTTCCTATACTCTGTTTATCACTAATCGTCTCATACCACTCCTCGTCGCTAAGCTCCAGGAAATCTCCTGTAGCACCTGTAATCCCTGCTGCATTGACAAGAATGTGAACTGTTCCAAAGCGCTCAAGTATTTGCTCTTTGGCAGCTTCAACTTCTTTAGGCTGGGTGAGGTCTGCCTGAACAGTAAATATTTCTCCAGATTTTTAATTCCGCCGCTGCCTGTTGAAGAGTTTCTGAAGTCTTATCAAGAATAGTAACCTTTGCACCCTCACGAACAAGCAGTTCGGCTGTCGCTCTCCCAATGCCAGAATCAGCTCCGGTAACTACAGCGACTTTATCTTTAAGACCAAGATCCATAGGTTATTCGTTTCTATATATTGTAGACAATTTCTGCTAAGCCGAATTAACAGAAAAATATTCAGATAGTTTTTGCTTAGATGCTTTAGTTTATTTCATCTAATTTGACTTTTTCAAGTCATAATTGGTATATATTTAAAATCAAAAGTTCCATCTTTGGACATAGATAAACTCTGAAAACATTTATTTGAACTGATAATTGAAAAATTTTTGGTGTGGATGAATTGATAGAAACCAGACCAACAGTTACATTACTAACTTAAAATTTTAGATTTTATTTAATGGGTTAACTTTTATTTATACCTAAAGAAAGGGTAATGTTTATTTTTTATTTCATATTTTTGTAAAATATTATCTAAATTGGGTAGATTGGATGTAAATTTAAGCAAAATACTTGACAAAGTATACTTTATCAAAACTGACTTTGAAAAAGTATTTGCTCAAAGAAAATAATTCCGAAAAAGAGAATTAATTAGTATAATCCAATTGAAGCATTTCTTAATAAAAATAGAAAAAATGTTTATATGAGAATATATCTATGGTTTGAGGTAAATCAAAGTTCATTGAATAATAATTATCTTCATACCAATTATCTAAAAAATTAAACTTAAAAATTAGTAAAAATTGTGAAAGTTGAAAATTGTACTTTTATAATAATGAATACCTCAATATACCTTTATACAAGTTTGGTATTAGCCTGAACCTGCTATTGATTGCCAGTAACTAAGTTGAATAACAGGAGATTCTTATGGCCCAAGCCATTAAGATTTATGACGATCGCATGTGTGCCTTAGTACGCCCAGGTGCTTTACTCCAAAAGCTTGCCAATGGTGCAGTCCATAGCGAGGGGCCTGTTTACTTCCACGAAGATGATAGCGTTGTCTGGAGTGACGCTCACAGCAACCGCCTGTTACGTTGGAGTCCTACTGACAATGTAACCGTCCTCCGCGATCCATCTGATTATCAAAGCGGTAATTACCGCGACTTGCAAGATCGTCTGGTTGCTTGTTCATCTGGTTTGCGGGCGATCATCCGATGCGAAGACGATGGTGAATGGAAGATTTTAGTCGATCGCTATCAAGGCAAACGCCTTAACAGTCCCAATGATTTGGTAGTAAAAAGCGACGGCACGATTTGGTTTACAGATCCGCCTTATGGGATCACCGAGCCAAATCAAGGTTATGGGGGCGAACCAGAACAACCCGGAAGTTACGTCTACCGCTTCGATCCGACAACTGGTGAAATTTATCCTGTAGTCACTGACATGGTACGTCCGAATGGGCTAGCTTTCAGTCCAGACGAAAGCCTTTTATATGTTTCAGATACAGCTGCATTTAATATTCCTGGCGGCCCTCATCATATTCGTGTCTACGAAACTGTAGACTCCCGCCATGTGAAGAATGGTCGCGTGTTCGCAATTATCGATCCAGGACAACCCGATGGATTGCGGATTGACGAACATGGCAATGTTTTTACTAGTTCTCAAGACAGCGTGCAAGTATACGCCCCCGACGGAACTCAGTTAGGGAAAATTCTTGTACCAGAAACAAGCGCTAATTTAACTTTTGGTGGTAGAGAACGCGATCGCCTGTTTATCACAGCAGGTAAATCCTTATATGTTATCGACCTTAATACCCGTGGTGTGCAGTTATGATTTATCAATTTATGCTAGGCGTAGCGATCGCTGTGTGGGTGCTACCCAAGATAATGGTTGTATTAGCTTCAGTTAATTATCCATTTCTAGGCCCGTATCTATTAAGTTCTCTGTCTCATGTCTATCCTGGCGGACTTCCGGGATTAGCGCTTTTATTGCTCAGAGTCAGTGTTGGCGGTTTGTTCCTCCTCCACGGCTATCCAAAAGCAGTGCATCTTCGCCAATGGGCTGAGTCTCTCAAAACACCCGTGTTTCTTTGCTTTATCTCTGCATGGACAATGTTGGGTGGTGGATTTTTCCTTATTTTGGGATTACTCACACTTTTAGCAACTTTGCCGATTTTGGCTTCTATGTTGTTTGCAATCTGGTTACATCTAATTGAAGGTAAGCCCTTTGTTGCCGCAGACCCTTACTTAATTCCCGAAGATCAGTACAAAGGCCCTTTAGGAAAAGCCGAACCACCAAGTTGGGAAAAAGCCTTTCTCTTTTGTGTGATGCTGATTGCGATCGCAGTTATCGGCCCTGGTGCTTATTCACTTGATGCTTTAATTTTTGGACGATAAATCATCTTTAACACCTCACCATACAGGCAATTTGGTAAGAGATAATTCGTAATTATTATTTTATAACTAAAGTTACTGACTTATAGGATGAATTACGAATTACGAATTACTAATTATTTAATTATACAATCGATAAAAATTTAGAACTCAGGAGCAAAACCAAAAACACTCCTGAATTCTATATTCTGATTTCTAATTTCTATTTATTTAAGAGCTGCTAAAGTGCGGCGTCCAGCAATTCCGTCTGCTCTTAATCCTTTTGACTTCTGAAATTTCATCACCGCTGCCCGAGTCTTGTTATCAAAGACACCATTCACACTTGCCGTATAAAATCCTTGCTGCTTCAAAGAATTCTGGACATTTTTCACTCCCTCTCCTGTGCTGCCTACTGTCAGTACACCACCACTACTACGCTTTGCCATAGTATTGGACTTGTGTACAGCATTAGGCTTGTGCATAGCATTAGGTTTTTTCATCGTGCTGCCTTGCTGAGTACTTTGTGCGACACGAGTAGCAGTAGCCGGATTTTGGCTTTTGTTATTGGTTAAAGAGTAAGCAGGTACAGCAGTGGCTATAGTTAGAGCCGGGAGCAAAGCAAGTAGTTTCCAATTCATCTTTTTATTTCTTCCAACTTGGTGAGATTTTGCAATTTCGATTTGATAGAATCATCTTTATAAGAGCTTGTGCCTTATCAATGATTCTCCTCGGTAGATTCTGGTGTGTGGATTTAGTATCAGACTATTTCCGAATCCAGAGCTATAGCATTACACGTCGTATTGACAGAGCTATTGCAAAATTGTGACAAAAATATGACTAAATTTATTACGATTTATGTCGCATGAGATTCTGTTGTTGATTTCTGAAAATTCTCCTCATCTTCTTCAGCAATCAGCAAAATTGGATGTCCGTCAGGATCTTTTATTAAGTAACCTTGATTGTCACCAAATGAGCTATCTAGAAACTGCACTTGGTTGTGTCGTAGCTTATCCACTAGCGGCTCAATATTATTTACAACTAATTCCATTTGAATATGTCCAATATCATAACTTTTCCAGTCACTCGGTATAGAACGACCCTTTCCAGGCAAAATGTAGTCTAACAGTTCAATTCCCACACCGTCTTCAACAGGTCGCAGTGCTGTAATTTGGACTTTGGCTTTTGGTAAATTATCCAAGCGAGTTTGGGTTGATTGCCAATTAAGACTGCGGCTATCAATTTGCATTAACAGAAGGTCGCGGTAAAAGTGTAGACTCTGCTCGGTATTGGAAACTGCGATCGCACTATGATCGATTCCTAAAAATAAGCGATTCGTGTGCTGATGCCATTTTTCTTGTCCTTTGTCAGGCGGAAACCAAATCAACTCTAAATCATGCCCGTCAGGGTCTTTAAACTTGAAAGCGCGCACACCAGCTGATGCTTCATTATCAGGTGGCATGGTTTGCGGCTCAACGGATATGGATTCAATGGAAAACGAACGCAGATGAGTATAAGCGCGATCCATATCACTCACCACAATCGCCATGTGTTGAAACCACAAATCATTACTCTGTGAATCACTAGGGATAGGTTTTCCCTTGAAGTTGAGATACTCCATCAACTTGATAAGTTCATTACCTAGCCGTAAAGTCACAATCCGAACTTTTGTGCCAGTCACAGCTTCTAGGTTGTTATAACCTTCATCTGCAACAGTGATGTCACAAACGAGTTCAAAATCAAGTGCTTGTCTATAGAAATCCAAAGAGCGATCGCAGCTTGTCACCGTTAAGCCAATAGCCCTAATTCTTTGTACCTGTAGATTGTGACTACACATATTTAACAGCCTCTATACTAAAAAATGAAGTTGCAAGTTCCTACAATATCTATTTTCTGATTACCATAAACTACTGTTAACTTGCTGCTTTGAGGATTTCATCCAATAATGAATGAAATTTTTCTAATTCTTTAGTTAGAGATATTTTTTACTTCAACAGCTAGAAGCGATCGCCATCACAAACTTCTAAAGTAATCCCAGAATCTAAAAATTGTTCTCCTAAATCAAGTACATATAAGTGATATTTAGCACAGATTAATTATAGGTTTGTTTTATAAGCAGTTCTACGATTGAGGCTATCAAATCAGTGATCATTTCTGAATGCTGCTAATTGGCAGTGTCACACACAATAAAGCTCTACATTTTAAGGAAGCACTATGAGCTACTCCCCTTATCTGCTCAAAGGTCAAAAAGCACTTGTAACGGGTGCTAGTTCTGGTATAGGTGAAGGTATAGCTCGCAGTTTAGCTTCAGCCGGTGCAGCTGTGGTTGTTAACTATCATTCTCAAGCCCAAGAAGCTCAAAAAATTGTCGATGATATTAAGGCTGCAAATGGTGAAGCTTTTGCAATCCAAGCTGATGTCAGTAACGAAGATGAAGTTAAGGCGATGTTTAGCCAGACACTTAAGCACTTCGGAACCATTGATATTTTAGTCAATAACGCAGGTGTGCAAAAAGATGCACCTTTTGTAGATATGAGCCTTAATCAATGGAATACAGTTATTGGAATAAACCTGACAGGACAATTCTTATGTGCGCGAGAAGCTGCAAAGGAATTCTTACGTCGAGGAGTACAGCCGCAAATTTCATCTGCCGCAGGTAAAATTATTTATATTAGTTCGGTGCATGAAGTTATTCCTTGGGCGGGTCATGTTAATTACGCTGCTAGTAAAGGGGGAATTAATATGCTGATGAAAAGTATTGCCCAAGAACTTGCTCCCCACAAAATTCGTGTTAATAGTATTGCCCCTGGTGCTATCAAAACCCCAATCAATAAATCAGCTTGGGATACTCCGCAAGCAGAGGCAAAATTACTAGAATTGATTCCAGCTAAACGAGTGGGTAATGTAGAAGATATTGCCAAAGCAGCAGTTTGGCTGGCTTCTGATGAATCTGATTATGTCAATGGCACAACACTTTTTGTAGACGGAGGCATGACCTTGTATCCGGGGTTTGCAGATAATGGGTAAAAAACGGACTAGAAACATGCATGAAGATATCTATATCACAAACTATCACTTAGAACCAATCGATTTCAACTGATGCTAGCAATTCGTTCAGATTTTGCAGATATCTTTGAGGTGAAAGCAAAGAACGTTCTGACACCCAAAAAGAACAAACGCGATGAAAAGTTACTAGTAAAATAGGTCAATTGCAAGTTTCTGGATAATTATTTACATTCATGGCAACTGATTCATCTAAGAAAACAATCTTTGCGGCAATGGGTGCTAACTTAGCGATCGCTGTTACAAAATTTATTGCTGCCACTATTACTGGCAGTTCGGCCATGATATCTGAAGGGATTCATTCAATTGTAGACACTGGCGACCAACTGCTACTTTTATTGGGACTCCGCATGAGTCAAAAGCCAGCAGATGATAGTCATCCCTTTGGTTATGGTCAAGAACTTTACTTTTGGACTTTAATCGTTGCTATCCTGATTTTTGCCATTGGTGGGGGTATGTCAATTTATGAAGGAATTACTCATTTAAGAAACCCCAGCCCTTTAGAAGACCCTATGTGGAATTATATTGTATTAGGTATAGCAATTATACTTGAAGGTTTTTCTTGGACTGTAGCTTTAAAAGAGTTTTTGCCAACCAAGGGTAAAGAACATTTCTGGCAAGCAATCAAAAACAGTAAAGACCCTACAGTATTTACTGTATTATTTGAAGATTCGGCGGCAATTTTGGGCTTAGTTGTTGCCTTTTTAGGAATTTTCTTGGGACACTTATTTAATAATATTTATTTTGATGGCATTGCCTCGATTATTATCGGTATTATATTAGCTGTAGTAGCAGTGTTATTAGCAAGGGAAAGTAAAGGATTATTAGTTGGAGAAAGTGCTAATCCTCAAACCATAGCCAACATCCGTTCTGTGTCAAAAACAGAACCAAAAGTGCAAGAAGTCATACGTATACTAACAATGCAGCTTGCTCCACAAGAAGTATTACTCAACTTAGAAATTCAATTCTCTAAAAATCTCACAGGTGAAGAAATAGCATTAACCGTAGAGAGTTTAGAAGTAAAAATTCGCCAAAAACATCCGGAAATAAAACAAATTTTTATTGAAGCTAAATCTTTAGCTGCTACTCGCAATTTTCCTCCAAGCTATTAAATAAGTTTATGACAAAATTAATTACGCTCCTTTTATATAAATATTGTTTTGTCTCTGCATGAGGCAAATTCATCCTTTGATTGAGCAACGCTGATTATTAATTACCTACAGTATTTCCAAAACCATAAATCATGGTAAAAATTCTTGGTCAAGTACAGGCTTTTGGCTCACCGGGTATCGATCCTCGATGGACTCATGCTAGTAAAGATGGAGTCGGAACAGCTTACTCTACCTCTAGTCGCATTTGGTTTACTATCTGGGACGGTATCATTACAGAAGTATACTATCCTACAGTAGATCGACCCCAAATTCGGGATTTACAGTATCTAATTTGTGATGGAAAAAGCTTTTTCCATGAAGAACAACGCGATCTCGAATCAAAAATGGAATTTATGTGGACTAATGGTTTAGGATACCGGATTACGAATTTCGATCCACAAGGACGTTATGCTGTAATTAAAGAAGTAATTGCTGACCCGCATTTGTCCTGTATTTTACAACACACAAAATTAACAGGAGAGCGCGAGTTTATTTCTCAACTCCAGTTATATGCATTGTGTGCGCCGCATTTAGAAGTTGGAGGTGAAAGTAATAATGGTTACGCTGTAGAAGTTGGTGGTTATCATATTCTCACGGCTGAAAAAAAAGGAACATGGCTGGCGTTAGGTGCAACAGTTCCCTTCAAGCGTCTTTCCTGTGGCTACGTCGGTGAAAGTGATGGTTGGACAGATTTAGCAGACAATTTCCAGATGGATTGGGAGTTTGACAGTGCTTTGAATGGCAATCTGGCTTTGACTGGAGAACTCAATTTAGATGAGAGTAATGAGTTTACTTTAGGACTAGCATTTGGTACAAACCTGCACAATGCAATTTCTACACTGCTTCAGTCGCTCAACGTGCCTTTTCAAAAGCAGAAGCAAGACTATCTTGAACAGTGGAAGCGATCGCGCAATGGCATCCATTCATTAGAAAATATTTCTGATGATGATGGTAAATTATATCACAACAGCATTAGTCTGCTTTTAGCTCATGAAGACAAAGCTTATCCAGGTGCTTTAATTGCATCTATGGCTATTCCTTGGGGTGAAGCCAAGAACGACGAAGACCAAGGCGGATATCACCTTGTCTGGACGCGGGATATGGTCAACAGTGTTGCAGCGTTAGTGGCTGCTGGTAAAACTGATACAGCAGTGCGATCGCTAATTTATCTAGCCACCAGTCAACAGGAAGACGGGGGTTTTGCCCAAAATTTTTSGGTTGATGGCGAACCTTACTGGAAAGGTATCCAGCTTGATGAGGTAGCGTTTCCTATTTTACTAGCACGGCTATTGCACCAGGAAAATGCTTGCTCAAACTTTGATGTCTATCCAATGGTTCTGCGGGCAGCAGGTTATTTGATCCGATACGGCCCTGCTACACAACAAGAACGATGGGAAGAAAACAGCGGTTATTCACCATCAACACTGGCATCTAATATTGCAGCCCTGATTTGTGCTGCTGAATTTGCTCGTGAATATGGGGATGAACTAACGGCACAATTTATTGAAGAATATGCCGATTTTTTAGAATCTCACCTTGAAGCTTGGACAGTTACTACTGAAGGCACTTTAGTTCCTGGCATCAAACGCCATTATATTCGGATTACTCCTTCAGATATTGATAATCCTCAACCCAACGAAAATCCTAACCAAGGAACTATTTTTATTAAAAATCATTCACCTGATGAATCAGCAGAATTTCCGGCGAAGGAAATTGTCGATGGCGGGTTTCTCCAATTGGTGCGTTACGGAATTCGTAAACCTGATGACCCGATTATCGTTGATTCTGTGAAAGTAATCGATGCAATCTTGAAAGTAGATACACCTGTTGGGCCTTGTTGGCATCGTTACAACCACGACGGCTATGGTCAGCAAGAAGATGGAAGTCCTTATACTGGTTGGGGCAAAGGACGTGCTTGGCCTCTTTTAGCAGCAGAACGAGGACATTATGAATTAGCTGCTGGTGGCGATATCAAAACATATATTAAAGCGACGGAGGGATTTGCTYCAAACACTTGTTTGCTGCCAGAACAAGTTTGGGATGAAGCTGATAGACCTGAGATTCATATGTATTTAGGAAAACCAACAGGTTCCGCCATGCCTTTGATGTGGGCACACGCAGAGTATATCAAGTTGCTACGATCAAATCATGATGGTCAGGTGTTTGATTTAATTCCAGAGGTGGCGAATCGATATTTAGGCGAAAGAAACCAATGTAAATCATTAGAAATTTGGAAGTTTAACCGTCAAATAGATAAAGTTAAAAAAGGCTATAAATTACGAATTCAGGCTTTAGCATCTTTTGGGTTACATTGGTCACAAGATAATTGGCAAACTGTCAAAGATACGCTTTCTACTTCCACAAAATTAGGAGTAGATTTTGTAGATATTTATATTTCTGATAACCAGCAACAGCCAATCAACTTTACCTTTTTCTGGATTGAAAGCAGTAAATGGGAAGGGCGTAATTACACAGTTGTAGTTGAATAGTAGTAAGTAATTTTGGTGTTAGCAGTAAAAACTTTAGTCCTCAAATATTTAAACACTAAATTGCTGACTATAAACTTATTGATTAAAGATTTTTGTCATCCAAATGCATAATTAAATGGAGCTATACTTTATGCAGAATAATCAATCGCCCAAGCCGACAATTGAATACTGGCACGTCTGGATTGACCAAGACGGTGTAAGCCACCAGTCCCGTTGCCAAATTCAAGACTTCATTCAAAAAGGTATAGCCCCAGATACCTCGCCCCAGTGGCTTTCTAATTTGAAGCAGTCTGGTGCAACAATCACCTTTACTGTGCTACCTGTGGGATGGGTTGGAAACTGGCATGAGAACCCGAAACCCCAATGGATCATCCCTTTATCGGGACGTTGGTTTGTGGAGACTATGGACGGCCAACGAGTAGAAATGGGGCCTGGCGAAATTTCATTTGGAGAAGACCAAGGTACCAAAGCAGACGCCCGAGGTCATAAAGGTCACTTATCTGGAACAGTAGGCAATGAGCCGGCTGTTTTGATAATGGTGCAACTCGACGAGACTCCAACTATTGAGCAATCTTGTCGATTTAGCTAAGACTTACTCAAAACCACAGCATTTATATCTTTCTAGAGAACGATAAGAAACTATAGCAATATCAATACTATGGTTTCTAAATACCTATATCATGTAGTCCAAAAACTCTATTTTTACTCCACTTGAGCCTTAATTTAAATTCCTTGATAACCGATATTAAATTATCATCTTCGTTATTGATATTAGTCCTAGTTATGTCATCTAAAATTCGCAGTCATCCTTATTTTTTAACTAGCCAGCCATCTAATCCTAATTATCCACTTTTTGTATTTCTACCAGGAATGGATGAGACTGGAAAGGAACTAATGCATATCCAAACAGCAAGTTTAGAAGCTGCTTTTAATGTACGTTGTTTTGTAATTCCACCTGACGAGCTAACAAGTTGGGATAAAATCACAGAACAAGTGGTAAATTTAACCCAGATAGAACTAGAAAAAGTATCGAAAAAACACGAAGTTGCATGTCGTGACACATTGCCTGTTTATCTCTGTGGAGAATCATTCGGTGGTTGCTTGGCTCTAAAAATTTTAGAGAAATTTCCTCACTTATTTACAAAAATTATTTTAATTAATTCTGCTTCTTCATTTCATAGAGTACCTTGGCTGAATTTAGGTTCGCTGTTGTTTCCTTACACACCTAATTTATTTTATAAAATTTCTTCGTTAATATCTTTACCTTTTCTAGCTAATTTAAATCGAATTTCACCTGTTGCTAGCCAAGCTCTTTTAAAATCGACTAGTTCTGCACCAAAAAATACTGCTAATCAGCGTTTATCTTTAATGAGAGAATTTGATATTGATGAAAAAAAGTTATCTAAAATTACTCAAGCTGTGTTACTTATTGCTAGCAAAAACGACCGACTCTTACCTTCACAAGCAGAGGCACAACATTTAAGTAATATTTTCCCGAATTCTCAAATAATCACTCTACCTAATAGCGGTCATGCTTGTTTAGTTGAAACGGATGTTAACCTTTATCAAATTTTATTATCAGCTAATATTGTTACATAATAAACTATTCGTCATCACAAGTATTCATTTTACAAGTGCAATGATACCAGGTGCGCTCGTTGTCTTGATTAGTGACACTGATTAAATATTGGCAGTTGGATGATAGAATTTTAGCCATATTTGGCAGTAATCCAATAAAGAATAAGCTAAAGATTTTATTGATATAAGTACGATCGTCTATTAAGTTGACCATCATATCTTCAACTTACGATGCCGATCGCACTTTTAGATATCTATTCTAACTTAGTTGGTATTAAAACAGAGTATGGAAGTCAGAATTGATGAATTTTGGCTAAATGTTGTCTTTGAATTTATTATGTAGCCGAAACAAATTTAAACATTACCAAACAAGTTGAAATGTGTATAAACTTGATTTCAACTTGATTGTGTCGGTTTGATTATTGTATCCGAGCGATCGCTTATCTAATTTGCGTGATATCATATTAAGTTATATAGCCTTAGTAATATAACTAACCCTACCCTCTCTCAAGGGTGGGGTTTTTTACGTCAGTACGACTTTAGCGGATGTCAAGTCATGCAAATACAACTTCGAGAAGATTGGCATCTGCCTACTAAGAGAAATCCAGCTAAAATTGCGTAAATTATTGAGAAAAATCAAATTTTTGAGTTACAAACTCGACTTTTCCCCATAATCTCTGATTCCCAGCCTGTTTTACCGTGATTTAACGATTGAAGCCGCCACGCGAACCGTTAAGATTATCATCCGCATAATTTGAGAAACTACTACAGTTTATTACCATAAGTGTTTGAATGCAGAATTTAATTAAAGTTAATTCTCTGACTAATTTTACTGAACAATAAGTAAGTATTAGTACTCAAAATACTGATTATAGATTATAAAATGAATTGACGATTGTGAAACTGGAAAATGAAACGTTCAAATCGCCTTGCTTGGATGGGAGCGATCGCACTTGCAGCGATAGTTTTACTGACTTTGATTGCAGCTCCTAATAATAC
This sequence comes from Nostoc sp. PA-18-2419, assembly GCF_005869855.1. Lineage (GTDB taxonomy): Bacteria > Cyanobacteriota > Cyanobacteriia > Cyanobacteriales > Nostocaceae > Nostoc. Next base: position 89,355 of record NZ_SZNH01000018.1, read on the forward strand.
CAAACTTGATGCTGGCTCTACTTATAACCGTGCCCCCAATGGCTATGGCGCTTGGTATGCTTTCATCGAACATCAAGGAATTTCTATCAAACGCTGGCAAAAGCCTTTTAATGAAATTCATTCAGAGAATAGTCCAGTCACCTTCCTTGTGATTAGCAGCTATCCCAGAGATACAACCCTTGATAGTCAAGAACGTGAATGGGTAGAAAAAGGAAATACTTTGGTAATCTTAGGTACGGGGGGGCGAGTTACCGAAGCAGACTTTAGCACCGTGCAAAAATCCCTCAACGGCGATATTAAAATTGATACGCGCAGACGAAATAAAAAAGTTAACCAAAAGCAAATTGATTTAGGCGATCGCTTTGGTGCTATTGTTTGGCAAGAAAAATACAAGCAAGGCAAGGTAATTTTTTCTACCACTCCTTATTTAGCTGCCAATGCCTATCAAGATAATTTAAGTAATTTTAGGTATTTAGCCGATATAGTCAAAAACGGTAACACAATATTTGTGGATGAATATATCCATGGGTATAAAGATGCCGATGTCAGGCAGAAAGAAAGTGAAGGAGATTTATCTAGTTTTTTTGCTAAGACTCCTTTATTTCCAATTTTTATCCAAGTAGGTATCCTACTATTGATGCTGATTTGGGCGCAGAATCGCCGTTTTGGGAAACCACTAACTTTAGATACACCAGTCCCAGACAATAGCAAGGCATACATCCAAGCCTTAGCCTTAGTATTGCAGAAAGCTGATACCACTGACTTTGTAACTGAAATGGTGGGAAAACAGGAACAATTGCACCTGCAAAAAGCCTTGGGATTAGGACAAATACCCCTCGAACATCAAGCTTTGCTCAATTTCTGGATAGAAAAAACAGGTGCAAGTGGCGCAGAACTAGATGCCGTTTTAAAGCTGCAATCACGCAAACAGCCCATGAGTGAACAAGAGCTGTTAAGCTGGTTGGGAAAATGGCGAACAATTAGATTAATTCGTAATTCGTAATTCGTAATTCGTAATTCGTAATCAATGATAAATGACAAATTAATATTATGAGCGAAACCCATCCTATTTTAATTCGCCTTGGTCAAGGTCTTAATCAAGTAATTGTCGGACAATCCAGCCTCATACAACAACTTTTAGTGGCGCTGCTAGCTGGTGGACACATAATTTTAGAAGGAGTACCAGGGACTGGTAAAACCTTATTAGTAAAAGTATTAGCACAGTTAATTAAAGGGGAGTTTCGCCGAATTCAACTAACACCAGATGTTTTACCATCGGATATTACTGGTATAAATATTTTTGACTTAAATAGCCGTAATTTTACTTTAAAAAAAGGTCCAATATTTACTGAAGTGCTGCTAGCAGACGAAATTAACCGAACTCCGCCTAAGACACAAGCAGCGCTACTGGAAGCTATGGAAGAGATGCAGGTAACGTTAGATGGAGAAAGTTTACCCTTGCCGGAGTTATTTTGGGTGATTGCAACTCAAAATCCTCTAGAATTTGAGGGGACTTATCCTTTGCCAGAGGCGCAGTTAGATAGGTTTTTATTTAAGTTAGTGGTAGATTACCCTGAGCAAGCTGCTGAAAAGCAAATGTTACTCAATCGTCAGGCGGGATTTGCAGCACGGCGTTTGGATATTAGCCGTTTGAAACCAGTTGCGACAGTAGCCGATATTTTGCAAGCACGACAAGCAGTCAAAGAAGTTAAGGTATCAGAAGCGATCGTTGATTACTTGTTAGCGTTGGTGAGAATATCGCGTCAATATCCGGATTTAACTTTAGGTGCATCGCCTCGCGCTGCTGGTGCTTGGTTACAGACATCTCAAGCCTTAGCGTGGTTAACAGGAAGGGATTTTGTCACACCAGATGATGTCAAAGCAGTTGCATCGCCGTTGCTACGTCATCGACTGATTTTAAAACCAGAAGCGATGTTGGATGGCTTACAAATTGACGCGGTAATTGCGTCGGTAATCAATCAAGTGCCCATTCCCAGGTAAGGGACTTCCAATTAAAAAAATATTTCATCGATGGGGTAGGCAGTTATTAGCAGGGAGTATGGGGAAGATAGAAAATATCACCTGATTAAATTGGATAATTTATTTTCTGAAAGTCCCTAAGAGAACCGCTAAATAATACAATCTATCGCAACTTTGTATTATAACTCTCCCTGAATGGCACGGGCAATGCTACTGATGTGAGAAAGAATACGACTCATTGCATTAACCATCTCCAAGAGAATGGAGCTGGCATTAAGACTAACAGGATCTCCTGAACTCAAATGCTGGAGATGCCGTAGATAAATTTCCCGCTTAAATTGATTGAGCCACTGCCGCTGGGACAATACTTCATCTGCAATAGTTGAGTCTTGTGCAGCTAGCCCTGTGAGTGTTCGTTGCAGCAGTCCCAGCACCTCTGTGTGATAAGCAACAATATCATTCCACTCTGGCTGAGAAAAAGCAATTTGTTTGCGCCGTTTGCGTCGGGCTAATCGCATAAGTTGTCTGTCGATGATATCGCCAATTGCCTCTAACTCGGTACTAATAGACAGTAATGTTAACTCTCGTTGCGACTGTTCTGCCGTCAGCAATTCATCATTGAGTTGAATTAGGTAATGCTTAACAGCAGTTTCTAGGTCATCAAGCTGGTTATCGAGTGCCGCAATCCGTTTAGGTAAATCTTTTACCCCATCTTCAAACGCCTGAATACTAAGCTGTAACATCTCTGCGGACAAATCTGCCATCCGCAGAATCTCACGCATTGCTTGACCGAGTGCGACGGCAGGCAGCGTCAACGCATTGGGGTCAAGGTAGCGCACACTTAGTTTCTTTTCTGTCTGAGGCTCTGGTAGAAGTCTGGTCGCTAAGTCTGCAAGTAGACTTGCTAGTGGTACAAAAACGATCGCCAGTATTAAGTTAAATCCCAGGTGTGCTAATGCTACTTGTGTTGAAGGATTGGGCAGCAGACGAGTCAACAACACTGTTAAGGGATTCAGCAATGCCAGCACGAATCCTCCCCCAAGGAGCCTAGTGCCAACATAGATGAACCCTAGTCGGCGTCCGACAACGCTGCCTCGATTTAATGCAGTAAGTAAGGGCATGAGTGTTGTGCCAATATTAGCACCTAGCATTACTGCCAGAGCTGCTTCTAGTGGGAGCGCACCCCCTCCAGCCAAAGCCATAACAATTCCAATTGCGGCAATGCTAGAGACAAATGCTGCTGCCAGCAAGATTCCCAGTAATACCAGTACTAGAGGAGACTGGGAGAGTGCCTGCATAATTTCATTCGTAATCGGACTATCAGCAATGGGAGCGCTACTGGCGTCAATCATTGCTAAACCCTGCAACACCAACCCAAAACTGAATACACCACGACCAACATCCCGCAGTGCATTGCGTTGGGTCAATAGCGCAAACGCCGCCGCTAAACCCAGGAACTGTTGTGCATATTCAGTAATGTGGAACGCCAACAGTTGTACAACCAATGTAGAGCCTACAGCAGCTCCCAGTAGCATGATTACTGCTGCTGCTAAGGGTATTAACTGGGCGCTAACCAGTCCCACCATCACCGAGGCAGTTGCTGTGGAGCTTTGGGTCAGCATAGTTACGATAATCCCTGATATAAAAGCTGCCAGAGGACGCCTTGCCAGCCTCATCATCACTACTCGCAGACGTGAACCTAATGCCCGCTCCATTGCATCAGTAACTAGTCTCACTCCGTACAGAAGCAGAGTGGAACCTCCAATTAACAATATCAAGACTTGTGTAGGATCTTGAGTCTTCAGCATCGGCACACCTGACTTTGTTAACTTACAAAAAATACAGTAAGTTGGTATACATACTGTAATTAAGGATAAGTTAACTAAAGGTTAAATAAACATCAGTAGACTGAAAAGTTTTGCGTTAGCGTACCCTTCAGGAAGCAAGCTACATGCAGTGTGTCGCAAAGCGACTCAGCTCACTGAAGCTATCGCTCTGTAATGAACGCTGTTTCAGTAAGATTTTTTGAGATACTATATAACTTTAAACACTAGTATTCAGAAGCTCACTTGAAATTAGAACATAAGTAAAGCTAATAAATCTCCCAAGAGCGTAACAGCAAATCCCACCTCATAACATGGTCAGGGCGAAGGCATCTTATTTGCTAATAAAAACTAAAAATAATTTCTAGAATGATATAGATAATTGTAAAATTTCAGAAATTTATTAATAGGTAAATCTTATCTTTCGTCTAAGGCAATCAACTTTTTTATATTTACCCAAAAACGGTATTATACACTACTATTTTTCAACGATAGCTACGCCTGCCATAGGCGTCGCAAAACTTTTCAATCTACTGCATTTAGGTTAAAATTAGGGACTTTAGAATAAAAAACATTCTATATCTTTTGTGGGATAGGTGTCCTCACCCCTGCCATATTCAGGGCGGGCAAGATGCCCACCACAGAAGAGGGATAGTTTATTTTCTGAAAATCCCTTATTTAGCGATATTTCTGCCAGCTTCTGCTGCACTATCACCTACATCACTAGCAGTGTTTTTTGCGCCCTCTACATAGCCTGAGCCAAATTGTTTAAAGGCTTCTGCTGACTCTTCCCCAATTTTTTGAAGCCGTTTTCCAGGATTACCTTCTGTTTCACGAGCTTCTTTATTCCATTCACCTGTTGTTTTCGGTCTGCGAGCATCATCTTGCTGTACCTGTTCGCGAACTCTTTGACCTAAGTTTTTGTCAGTGTACCCAGAAGTCATATTCGTGGTCAGTACTAGAAAACCAACTAAGGCAACAGCTAAAAAACGTTTTACCTCAAGTCCTTTAAGCAGGGAACTGATATGACCAAAGATGTTAGAAATTAAACTTGTCATGGAAATTAGGGCGCTTTTTTCAGTACACATAAAAGACTAACTAGAAAAAAATAATTATCCTTCTAACAAAAGACATATCTCAGTTATAAAAAATCAAATATTTTTCAATCCTCGGTAATAGGGGATTTGTCAAATAAATGAGCTTACTCTGGTCAAACAACGTGCTGGCGAACTAAAAAAGGCAGCTAGAGCAATTTTATTTGATTCTACTCAAATCACAAGACTGAGATCCTGGATTTATTAAAGAACTTGATGATATTATCATTCACAAATAGTTAAGTAGCACTATATGCTTGAGGGAAGAACGATAATTTATAATTCTCAAATCAAGCAAATCTTGAATTTTTCTTTTGCTCTAACTTCTGCACTCTATTTTTAGCAAGTACTCTTCAAGCTTGCTACGACCAGAATCTACCAGACAACAAAGTCTGATGACAAGGTATAAGAATCGCTATCACGTCCAAATGAGTGAAATTAGGAACAATACTTTGGAAATAGGCTGATTTGACGAGCCACACTACATTTTTATAACTTGTGCTTGAGATTTCTTACTAGACTAAATGTAGCACTTAATACAATTTTAGTGCTACATTTGCATTTTAATACAATAATCTAGTCTCAAAAAATATACGTCTTTAGATATATAAGTTATGTATCTGAAAACATAGAAGTCTGATGTATAAATAAATTTTGGCGGAAAATGCATAATTTCTCAAAATTTACTAATAGCAATCAAAAATAACACTATTTTTAGGCTATCGACACTTAGCCAACATTTTTCTTCTCAACACGATAACTGCTTGAGGTGGAAAGCTAAAGGATGAAATACTGGGTTGCAAAATTAATAATCTTTATAGTTTTTTTGTACAACTTGTTACTAGTGACAGATTACGCAGAAGCTAGTCAACTTTCAAATATTGATGTGCAGTCATTAAATGCACTCTCAGTAATTGAAAACTTAGCAAGTGCTGACAATAATTTTGGGAACAGTAAAAAAGCAGATTTTCGTCAGTTCAGTGAAATAGCCAAAAAGTTAGGTAAACTAGAGGGACTTTTCACACTTTATTGTAATGATGACTTAAGCAAAATTTACTTAGAAATTAAACCAGAGCAGCTAAATAAGAATTATTTAGCTACAATCACATTAGAATCAGGTATTGGTGAAAGTGGGATCTATAGTGGATTACCTCTTGCTGATTTTCTATTTTATTTTCGACAAATAAATAATAAATTGCATTTTGTAATTCGGAATGTGAAATTTCGTACAAAAAGTATCACAGAAGAGCGATCGCTTGTCCGTTCGTTTAGCGATTCAGTTATTTATTCTATAGAAATTCATAGTATTCATCCATTTAGTAAAAATATTTTGCTCGACCTAGATGACCTGTTAATGCAGGATTTTCCGGGACTAACTCCTTTATTAAAATACTCTTTGCAAGCTGATTATCAGTTGGAGCTAAGTAAGTCTTATTTCGGTGATGTCAACAGCTTCCCGCAAAATGTAGAGATTGATTCGATTTACGGTTTTTCATCATCAGAAGGAGCAAATTTAGTTACTGTACCTGATAGTAGGGCACTCAGTCTCAAGGTGCATTACAGTTTTTCCCAGTTAAAAGAAAACAACGGTTATATTCCTAGACTTGCCGACGATCGGGTTGGATATTTTATTACTGCCTTCCAAGATTTCTCTAACAATAACTCTCAAGAAGAATTTGTACGTTACATTAATCGTTGGCATTTAGAACCATCCGACCCTAACGCTGTTTTATCTCCACCCAAAAAACCAATTGTATTTTGGATTGAAAATGCTGTGCCGCTAGAGTATCGGGATGCAATTCGTGAGGGCGTCTTGATGTGGAACAAAGCATTTGAAAAAGCTGGATTCCAAAATGCCATTCAAGTCCAGCAAATGCCGGATAATGCTGATTGGCAACCGGCAGATGTGCGCTACAACACTATTCGCTGGTTCAATTCTCTGGATGCAGGTTTTGCCAAAGGGCCGACTCGGATTAACCCACTCACAGGAGAAATATTAGATGCAGATATTATGGTTGATGCCAGTATGGTGCGCTCAATTCGGCAAATATACCGCACCTATGTGGAATCAAATAACAAGCAATTTAGGAATAGAAACATAACTTTAGCGTCCGAATGCAGTGATAGACACTTACCCCAGACTGCTAACTCTCTAGCTTTGACTTCCACAACAAATGCTGATATTTGCTATGGTAAGGGATTTGTAAATCAGGCAAATATGGGAGTGTTAGCATTGTCAATTTTACAAAATGCCGCACCTAGTAGTGAAGCCATACAAGAATATGTGCATCAATATTTGCGTTCTCTAATTGCTCATGAAGTCGGGCATACTCTCGGTTTGCGCCACAACTTTCACGGCAGCGCTATGTTAGCACCTGAAGAGTTAAATAACACTGAAATTACTCACACTAAAGGTTTAGTGGGTTCGGTGATGGACTATCTACCCGTGAACGTAGCACCACAGGGAGTAGATCAAGGTGACTATTTTCCAAAGATTATTGGCCCTTACGATGAATGGGCAATTGAGTATGGTTATAAAATAAACCCATCAGCAAAAATTGAGCCAATGATTCCAGAAACGGAAAAAAGTTTTTTGGAAAAGATTGCTTTAGCCTCACCTCAACCAGAATTATCTTACGCAACAGATGAAGATATCTCAGACATTAATCCCCTAGCAAATGTTTGGGATATGAGTAATGATGTTTTAGTTTATTCCCAGTGGCAAATGGATAATGCCCGCGTTATGTGGCAGCGCTTAGAAAAGGGTTATTTATCACCGGGAGAAAGTTATAGCAATTTGCGCGTCTTATTCGATAGAGTACTTCTATATTATTTTAGTAATGCTAAATTGCTCTCTCAATACATTGGTGGGCAATCGTTTCGGCGTCTTCATGCTGGTGATGATAGTTCCTGGGCATTTGTACCAGTTTCATTATTCAAACAACGTCAAGCATTGACAAAATTACAAGAATATGTGTTTGCTGATAATGCTTTTAATTTCTCAGGACAATTGTTGAATCAGTTAGCACCATCGCGTTGGCAACATTGGGGTAGTTTTGTACCTAATTATCGCCTTGATTATCCGCTTCACGATCGCATTTTCAATTTCCAAAGTCTGATATTGCGATCGCTATTAGATGGCGAACGGTTAAATCGGCTACAAGATATAGAATTAAAAACCCAGCCCGGACAAGCACTCACCATTCCTGAATTATTCGACACTTTACAAACAAGCATCTGGACAGAAGTTTTAACCCCAAGAGAATTCAAGCCAATTTCTAGCATCCGCCGTTCATTGCAACGAGAATATCTGAATATTTTGCTAGCAATGATGTTGCATACTACTGATGCACCTGAAGATGGTCGGACACTGGCTTGGTATAAATTGCATCAATTGCAAAAAGCGATAGATGTCAGACTCAAACAACTGAGTGAAAACATCGATATTTACACCTTAGCTCATTTACAAGTTTCTGGCGATCGCATCAATAAAGCATTACACGCACAGTTACTCTCGAATTAGTTATTGGTTATTGGTTATTAATCATTAGACTTCTTGGATAAATAAAAAAAACTAGAGCAGCAAAACTGGCTAGAGAACTATACTTTCAAGATAAGCCAAGTAATTTTGAGGATTGCGAATCTTGGTGGAAAGCAGGGTATTGGGCAAATCGTAGATGATTTTTACAAACGTGTCAGCCAATATTACCAGACTACATCTTGACATTAATCGCTAAAACCCTTATCAAAATTACCTTACAGCCATTCTCAATTTTGTTCTGTAGGTAGTTTACTACTGGAAACAATTGTTGATACCATTTGTCGTGACCATCTACAAGATGAAGGCGCAGCCAATGGCGAGATCGGCACTGCTCGCATCGTTACGACAAGCTTACCAAATCACGATTTCATCTGGAGATACGGGAATTCCTGCCGATGAAATCGTTGATGTTCTCCAACACAAAACTACTCGTCGTCGCCTGCTATATGGGAGTTTGGGATTAGCAAGTGCGCTGGGTGCAGTAACATGGCATGGTGGAGGAAGTGACCCTACTACATACGCCACAATTCCAAAAGTATTGGTAGTAGGTGCTGGAATTGCTGGACTTGTTGCTGCATATCGCCTTTCTCAAGCTGGAGTACCTGTAGATATTGTTGAAGCAAGAAATCGGATCGGCGGTAGGATATATACACTACAAAATTTTGCAGATACTTCTATACCTGTAGATTTAGGTGGAGAATTTATCGACACCAAMCATAAGAGCTTGCGTTCTTTGGCACAAGAATTAGGTCTGGCGATTGCAGATTTGTACGCTGCTGATGAAGGTTTGATACAAGGAACACTCTATTTTCAAGGTCGTAAAATTTCTTATAAAGAAATTCTGCCATTGTTCATTCCACTAGCGCAGAAGATTAAGCAAGATTTGGCTGCCCTTGGCAATAAATCTGTACGGTATGACGCACATAATCAGGTTGCTGTTAAGTTAGATAATACCTCTATCACTGAGTATTTACAGCAAGCGGAAATCGATCCACTATTGAGTGAAATAATACAAGTCACTTACACTGGTTTATACGGGACAGAATCTACCGCGCAGTCTAGTTTAAATATGCTACTGTTCATCGGAACAGATACGAGTAACTTCCAGATTCTGGGGGAGAGTGATGAGCGTTATCAAATTGTTGGGGGAAATGACCAAATCCCGCGTGCCTTAGCGCGATATTTGATAAATTCAATTGAAACAGGGACTCAATTAGAAGCGATCGCAACTCGCAGTGATGGCAGCTACCGAGTTAGTTTACGTTCATCTCAAAGCTCTAGTGAGCGCATTTATGAGCGAATTTTGCTGGCACTGCCGTTTAGTACTCTGCGCCAAGTTGCACTAAATATAGAGTTACCAGTAGTGAAAAAGCAAGCGATCGCACAATTAGGTTATGGTAACAATGCCAAGCTAATTACTGCCTATCACAAACGCCTTTGGCGCACACGCTATGACTCCACAGCATTTGTTTCTACTGACTTAGATATTCAAAGTGTATGGGAAGCTTCTCGTTATCAAAGGAGTGCAAGTGGTGTACTTACCGACTTTACAGGCGGTGAAAAAAGTTTACCTGTTGGGCTAACTTCGGCTGAATCTCAAACTCAAAAACTGCTGTCACAATTAGAGAAGATTTTTCCAGGAATTAGTAGTGTCCACACAGGTCAACCTCTCACTGCCTATTGGCGCAGAGAACCCTATACAAGAGGCTCCTATGCTTGCTATCTGGTTGGACAGTGGACAACAATTGCAGGAGCCGAGCAACAACAAGTGAGCAATCTATTTTTTGCTGGCGAACATTGCTCTCAAAAATACCAAGGTTATATGGAAGGCGGTTGTAGAACCGGTGAAATTGCTGCGGCTCAAATTCTGCGTTCTCTGGGTCTGAAAAAGAGTGCTGCTTCCCTTGAGGTACGAATCACTGCTTATTGACAACTACGAATTTTTAAGCGCAGTTCTACTACTCCTTTTAGAGTTCTCACGCGTCGCAGATTGTTGTACTCATTCCACATTGGTTTACCGCAACTAGGACAATTCTGCCGCACGCATTCTAGTACTTCAGATGATGTCGCTTTTGGTTGAGGACTTTTTCTTGCCATTCATACACCACATATTCTCTGCGTTCCCTAGTTTACTTGAATATCTCACCTTCTCTAGCAAATGCCGCTCTAGAAAAAAAGAACCCAAAGAGCCTCCTGGGGGTGGGGTGTTAGGGGACTTTTGCAAGAGGTTTATATAGATATCACTTCAGACTCACTTCATGAGAAACTATTGCAAGTATTGCAATCGCTCAAGCCCAAAGATGACCATCTCCATTTCGCGGAATTTCTTCTGGGAAATCTATTTTGAAGATGAACCAACCAAACAACGCTACGATTCTTCAGACGAATTTGATATTCTTTGGCAGTATCCATCTCAGTTTGGTAAAGGATACAGCCGAATCATTGAGTTACGAGAGGGATTGGGACTACTGATTAACGACTACCGACTTGATGACCGCCTAGTTATAAAAGTCCCAGAACGTGCAGGCGATAACATACAGTACATCTTTCGTCTTTCAGGAAGCCATGAAATTTGGGATATTCATACAAGAAATCATCAAACAGGAGTAGCAGGACAGTATTTTTTCGGGGGTAGTGGCGCAGCTCCTAGCGAAATTTGTGCAATTTTACCAGAGCAACATCATCTGGCTGTGTCTGTTTGGATGGCACGAGAGCTATTTTGCTCATTTGCAGGCAATGTAGAGAGAGAAATTCCTTCAGCGTTAAAATGTCTCATTAGTCCAATAGAACAGTCCAATTGTAGCGGCAGTGGAACAACTACAGCAGCAATGCAAGATATTGTACAACAAATACTGCGCTGTCCCTATCAAGGAATGACTAAACGGATGTATCTAGAGAGCAAGGCGCTGGAGTTGATGACACTAATCGTTCAAGAGGAGTTGGAAATAAAAGAGGATAGGCACAATCCTACTCTATTAAAACTAGATGATGTTGATCGCATACATCTGGCGAGAAATATTTTGCTAAGAAATCTTGACAATCCACCATCGTTAATTGAGTTAGCAAAGCAAGCTGGAATTAATGAGCGCAAACTCAAAGAAGGCTTTCGTTTTTGCTTTGGCACAACGGTGTTTGGCTATTTACACAACTATCGCATGGAACAGGCGCGATCGCTTTTGGTGGCGGGGCAGTTGAGTGTTAAACAAGTTGCCCGGATTATTGGCTATGCAAGTCCAACTTCATTTCATGCTGCATTTCGCAAAAAATTTGGTATCAATCCTGGAGATTATTTGAAACGCTGCTGAACATTTGCGAAAAAAGTCCGGTTGCAAGAAGAAAAAGTCCTGCTCGAAGAAGACACACACATTAACAAAAACTCTATCCAAGGTAAGATTCTTGAGAAAGATTGTTGATTTTTCAAATTTTTCTCAATTTCTTGGATGTTAGGTGTGTAGGAGTGATGATAAATAAATTGCAACAAGTGGTGTTGATGGTAAGCACCTTGTTCGTGTTGGGTATTCAGGCTGGGTTAGCACAAACGCAACAGCAGAAATCTGCAAGTTCTAATATCCCTAGTATCCGCGATATCAAACTTCCACTCACTAGCGCCGAAATGTTAGTGCAGTCTCAAACTCCACAAAATCCTGCTTCGCAAGAGGGAAAACAGGGGAATGAAATTGTGCCAATAACGGGGGTGAAAGCCAATCCTACCGATAAAGGTGTAGAGGTGATTTTAGAGACACCTGTTGGTACTCAACTGCAAGTTACAAATCGCAGTACTGGTAATAATTTTATAGTCGATGTATCAGGTGGACAATTACGACTGCCTAGTGGTGAGGCTTTCACATTTCGTTCCGAAAAACCGCTTGCGGGAATTACACAAATAACAGTAATAAACCTTGATGTCAATACTGTGCGAGTGACAGTAGTGGGTGAGAAAGCTTTGCCCATAGTTGAATTATTTGATGATAATGCAGGTCTGGTTTTTGCAGTAGCAACTACAGCAACGGCAACTTCTCCACCACAGCCAACGCAAACACCACAAGCTAGTCAGCCAGAAAACCAGACACAACCAACTCAGCCATCAACAAGTAATGAGCCGATTGAGTTGGTGGTGACAGGTGAGCAAGACGGATACAATGCACCGGATGCATCAATTGCGACCAAAACAGATACTCCCCTGCGTGACATTCCTCAGTCGATTCAGGTAGTGCCGCAACAGGTGATTAAAGACCAGCAACTATTCCGCTTGGGTGATGTGTTAAAAAACGTACCAGGTGTGGTACAGTCAGGAAGCTCTCCGCGCAGCGTATTTGAGAGTTATTTGATTCGGGGTTTTAACAGTTCGGAAATCCTCAAAGACGGACTCTTAGATCGTTCGCTGGCTAATGGTGGCTACGAGTCTGTCACGATAGATCGCATCGAAGTTCTCAAAGGACCTGCCTCGGTTCTGTTTGGGCAAGGGTCACTGGGAGGTATTGTTAATATCGTCACGAAACAGCCATTGAGGGAACCCTACTATTTCCTAGAAAGCTCTGCGGGGAGTTTTAATTCTTATCGAGGGGCGATTGATCTGTCGGGTCCAGTTAATGCCGACAAAACGGTGCTGTATCGTTTAGGTGTTGCCGCCCGGACGACCGAAAGCTTTATTGATTTCTATCAACATCAATTCTACAACGTTTCACCTTCATTAAGCTGGCAAATTAATGACAGAGCCAAGCTTACCTTGGCAGCCCAGTATTACGAAGATAAAGGACCCTTCGATTACGGTCTTCCAGCAGATGGTACTGTGTTCCCAAATCCTAACGGTAAGATTCCGCGCAATCGCTTCCGGGGTGAACCTTCAGTTGACGATAGCGATACTCGCATCTATCGAATTGGTTATAACTTTGAGTACCGCTTTAGCGACAACTGGCAAGTACGTAGCGCCTTGCAAACCTCATTTGAGCGTCTAGATAGAGAAGCTGTTTTTGGCAACCTTGCAGCAAATAAACGTACCTTCACTCGAAGTTACGGCGAACAGAACTTCAATGATCGCATCTACAATTTCGATACTTATATTGTTGGCAAGTTCGCTACTGGCAGTATTCAACATCAACTGGTCACAGGATTAAATCTATCGAGACAGGATACCTTTGCCACCAATTTCAATCGCGCGATCGCTTCACTGGATCTATTCAACCCCCAGTACGGCAGCAGACCAACCGGACCTGCTTTTAGTCCCTTGAACTATCGCATCAGGAACGACGCACTAGGTATTTATCTGCAAGATCAAATCACATTGGCAGACAACCTCAAGGTACTGTTGGGTGGACGCTTCGACATTGCCAGTAATGATTATCGTCGATTAGACACTGTGCTTGGTGGCTTCCGACAAGATGAGGCATTTAGTCCCAGAGTTGGCATTGTCTATCAACCGATAAAAGCTATTTCGCTCTACGCCAGCTACGGCAAATCGTTCCTCCAAGCTTCAACCACAGCCCGAGCTCAAGCCGAACCTGAGCGTGGTACCCAATACGAAGTGGGCGTCAAGGCAGATTTGAGTAGCCGTCTGGCGGCGACTCTGGCATTCTATGACCTGACTCGCACGAACTTGCCTACCCCAGATCCCAATAACCCATTGCTCTCTATCCTAGTGGGAGAACAGCGCAGCAGGGGGATTGAGTTTGATATTTCTGGCGAAATTTTGCCGGGATGGAACGTCATTACTGGCTATGCTTACACTGATGCCGAAGTTACCAAAGACAATACACCTATAGTGGGCAATCAAATCAATAATGTTCCGAAACACAGCTTCAACCTGTGGACAACCTACGAAATTCAATCTGGTGCCCTACAAGGATTCGGGGCTGGTTTGGGATTTTACTTTGTGGGAGACAGACAGGGCGATTTAGGCAACACGTTTCAAATACCGAGCTACTTTCGCACCGATGCTGCTCTATTCTACAAACGTGGACAAGTCCGCGCTGGGCTGAATTTCAAGAATTTGTTTGACATTGATTATTTTGACTCTGCTGCGTTTCGCGATCGCGTTTTCTATGGGGATCCGTTTACGGTGCAGGGCACAATTTCTTGGGAGTTTTGACACACACAGCTATCTGAAATTTTAGGCAATACTCTTTGGGTCACTTCTCTACTTTAAGCTGTAGGCTTTACGCGATCGCATCATCTAAAATGAGGCAACACATTCAAACCACCAAACCCTGATATAGCTTTCTTAATCACGAATTACTAATTGACAAAAGCACAGACGCTTCCTCGGCTTGTCAATAGACATTGCCTCACACCGACTTTATGAGAAACTATTGCAAATATTGCGTTCACGAAGTGACTCGAAAGAGTATCGCTGAAGCTCAAAGATGACCATCACCATTTCGCGGAATCTCTTTTGGGATGTCTATTTTGAAGTTGAACAAACCAAACAACGCTACGATCCTTTTTAAGGGCAACAATTACAACTGGTAAATCGCAGTGCTGGTAATAGCTTTATTGTAGATGTTCCCAATGCTCAATTACGGTTGCCTAGTGGCGATGCATTCACATTTCGCTCAGAAAAACCAATAGCGGGTATTACATAGATAAGTGAATCTCGTGACGCTTTTGCAGGCGCTCCTTTTTCCGTCATTGGTTCTATCTCATTTACATTCTGAGCATTTCGAGTTGAAGTGTTCCAATCATCCCGGCGATGCCTGCGGCGGGCTACGCATCATGTCAAAAGCACTCACTGACTATTCGTCTTAGGCAGAGAAAATAATCTGAATTTGCAGCGATCGCTCAAATTCCTGTATTCTCATACATAGAGTTAGATACAAATGTCATATTTTTAACGCAGCAATTTTTTTGCTATTTGCATTTTTCACAGGATTTTGTTAAAGCTAAATCGCGGTAAAATTATTGCTATATATTCGCATTAATTTTGAAGATATATTAGTCGCTAACTATGACAATTATCCTCACGCCAGAACAAGAAACAGAACTTTGGACAGAAGCTCAACAAGATAGTCAGCAGCACCCATTAGAACCATTTGAATCCTATTGTCAAATACCCAAA
Organism: Nostoc sp. PA-18-2419; assembly: GCF_005869855.1. GTDB lineage: Bacteria > Cyanobacteriota > Cyanobacteriia > Cyanobacteriales > Nostocaceae > Nostoc. The sequence continues at coordinate 104,844 of NZ_SZNH01000018.1, forward strand.
CAACTAGGCAAAGGATATGTGCGAAGCATAGAAGTGCATCCTCAAGTGTGGCTGGGCATTGGTAAGCGCGAATACTACGATCGCATACTGGAATCAGGCTGTGAATGCGTTCACCCTTTGGAATTTGGTGTTCGCCTTTGTGGAACAATTACAGATGAATATGGTGGGCAAGTAGGAGAAGGATACACGTTTATTTCTGGTGGTGGCATTCAAAGAAGCATGACTTATTTATATTCACAATCAGGTATGGGTGTCGGCTTTAGTATGCCTCCAGAGTTGTTGGCAACCTTTTTCCCAACAATCGATGGAGAAATTTTACCGGAACTACGTTTTTTGACAAAAACTAATGAGTGGCAGACATTGCTTTATCCAAAAACCACGACCGCAATCCAGACAGTAGCACAGCAAATTGTCAACTGTCCTTACTATGGCATGACGAAGCGCTTGTATTTACAAGGTAAAGTCATAGAGTTGATGGCACTGCAACTTGCTCCTTTTTTAGCTGAACAATCTGGAGTGCAACCATCGCCAAGATTAAGGAATGCAACGATCGCTCGCATTCACCATGCTAGAGAAATTTTGCTCTCTCGTCTGGAAAACCCACCATCAATACTAGAATTGTCGCAAATGGTGGGGGTTAGCTCACGCACTCTCAAACGCGGATTTCGAGAATTATTTGGCACAACCGTACTTGGCTGTTTATTAAATAAACGTATGGAGCAAGCACAGCAATGCTTACGTTCTGGCAATTATACTGTGGCACAAGTCGCTAATTTACTAGGTTACTCAAATCCGGCACACTTTGCGACTGCGTTTAAACGCCAATTTGGCATCGCACCTAGCGAATGTTTGTTGGGTAAAAAGTCCCTTTAGCGAAGATGATGCCCTTTTTGGGTAGACACGAAAGTGCGAATCTCTATACAATACCCTCCAGTCTAATTAACAACTCTTGTCATTTAATTAGAGTTGGTTTGGTGGAGTGTGAGGAATAATGAGAATTGAGCGATCGCCATCTAATACTTGGCTGTGGTTAGTAATGATTTTTCTGCCGTTGTTGATGGCACAATCTGTGCAAGCACAAGTCAAACAAAATCAGCCAACAGCAATCAACACTGGGGAAAGTTTCAAAGCGACTGCCGATTCTTCTACTAACAGAAAAATTAGGCGACTAAGCGAGATTGAACGCCCAGCCACCGATGCTAGTAGATTGCTTTCTCAATCGTCAACCCCACAAGCAATACCTGCATCAGCAATTGTGCAAGTAACAGGGGTGAAGGCAAATTCCACTGATAAAGGTGTGGAGGTGATTTTACAAACAACTAAGGGGCAACAGTTAGAAGTTACGAATCGCAGTGCTGGTAATAATTTTATTGCAGATATTCCTAATGCCCAGTTGCGTTTACCTAGTGGTGAGGCATTTATATTCCGTTCCGAAAAACCACTTGCGGGAATTACTGAAATTACAGTAACAAATTTTGATGCTAATACCATCCGGGTAACGGCGATCGGTGAGGCAAGCTCACCAACAGTCGAGTTATTTGACAGTGATGAAGGTCTTATCTTCGGGTTGACAACTGCTGCATCTACTGCACACCAGCTACCCCAAACACAACCAACACCCTCACAAGAACAACCAGCGAACCAAACGCAACCAGAGGAACCAATTGAGTTGGTTGTAACGGGTGAGCAAGATGGGTATCGCGTGCCTGATGCCTCGACTGCTACAAGAACTGATACGCCTATCCGCGATATTCCCGCCTCAATTCAAGTCATCCCGCGACAAGTGTTAAAGGATCAACAAATTACACAAGTTCGAGAAGCAGTTTCTAACGTTAGTGGAATAACTGCTGGGCCCGGTGGTTCTCAAACTACGTTTGGTGAAAGTTTCATTTTACGAGGATTTGCGGACTCCTCTGATTCTAGTACTTTTGTTGATGGTTTTAATAGGAATAACATCCTTAGTCGCAGTCTGGATTTAGCAAACATTGAACAACTTGAAGTTCTTAAAGGGCCAGCATCTGTCCTTTACGGGCTAGGCGATCCGGGGGGGATTATTAATATTGTAACTAAGCAACCTCTTGCAACTCCTTATTACGCCGTTGAAGGAACCATTGGTAACTTTGATTTTTACCGTCCCACATTGGATCTTTCTGGCCCCTTAAATATCGACAAAACGATTCGCTATCGCTTGAATATGGCGTATGAAAACTCTGGTAGCTTTGTGGACTTTGTAAAAACAAAGCAGGCATTCATCGCACCTGTTATCAGTTTTGACTTGGGAAAGAATACTACCTTGGTTCTAGAAGGTGAGTATCTCAATACCTCCAAAGTAGAGTATATAGGTATTCCGGCCCTAGGTTCATTATTACCAAACCCCCTTGGCAGAGTTCCCCGCTCTCGGTTTGTCGATGATCCAGATTTGAAATTGGAACGGGATTTTATAGGACTTGGATACCGTTTACAACACAAATTCAGTGACAATTGGTCAATTCGCAATGCATTTAGAGCAGAGCTTGAAGATTATGATGAGGCGTTTGCCTATAATTTAGGGCTACGAGTAGATAATCGAACAATTGATCGTAATGCCAGATTTGATCAAGCTAAGTCACGGAATTACAATGTACAAACTGATGTAATTGGCAAGATTCAAACTGGCATCGTTAAGCAGGATTTGCTATTTGGCTTGGAATTAAGTAGAACTGATTTCACCCGAAAGATATTTAATCCAACGCCCAATTTGCCACCCATCGATTTCTTTAACCCAAATTATGACCGACCTGCAATTCAATTTGATACGAAAGCTTATGATGAAAAAAGTCCTCAAAATTTTATTGGTGTCTATACCCAGGATTTGATCTCAATTGGAGATAAGTTAAAGGTTTTGCTAGGTGGACGCTTTGATTTTGTAGAATCCTCCTATGAGGAAACAGTAAATGCTATCTCACGCGATCAACAAGATACTGCCTTCAGCCCTCGTATTGGGATTGTTTACCAACCCATTCAACCAGTCTCTTTATACGCCAGCTATAGCCGCTCATTTCAACCCTCTCCTGCTTTCTCCAGAAATGCCGATGATACTACATTTGAGCCAACTAAGGGTGAATCATTTGAAGTCGGGGTGAAGAGTGACTTTTTCGATGGCAAACTGTCTGCAACGCTAGCAGCTTACCAAATTACCAAGCAAAATATTATCGTCAACGATCCAGCTAATCCAGGATTTAGCCTTCAGGTTGGCGAACAACGCTCTCGAGGGATTGAACTAGATGTCGCTGGTGAAATTTTGCCAGGATGGAAAATCATTGCCAATTATGCCTATATTGATCCGGAAATCACTGAAGATACCAACCCAGAGTACAAGGGGAATGAACCGAGTAATGTTGCCCGAAATAGTGCTTCTTTATGGACAACCTATGAACTTCAAACTGGAGGTTGGAAAGGGTTGGGATTTGGGGGTGGAGTCACTTTTGTGGGCGACAGACAGGGTGATTTAGAAAATACATTCACGTTACCCAGCTATGTGCGAACCGATGCAGCACTTTATTACCGCCGTGACAATTGGCGAGTAGGACTGAATATCAAGAACTTATTTGATGTTTACTACTTTGAAAGCGCCGATAGTTTAGACAGTGTATATCCTGCCGCACCGTTTACAGTTTTGGGAACAGTTTCAGTACAGTTTTAAGAAGGCTAGTAGTTCACCAGGCAAATATTGACAGGTGTAGGATAGGAAAAAAGGAAAGGTGGCTTTACGCTGGTCTACACAGTGGATCAAATCATTCAGGGTTGCCCAAATGGATTGAAGATAATGCCCTTTTTGGGTAGACACACAAGCGAGAATCGCTATACAATACCACCCAGTCTTATTAATAACTCTTGTCATTTAATTAGAGTTGGTTTGGTGGAGTGTGAGGAATAATGAGAATTGAGCGATCGCCATCTAATACTTGGCTGTGGTTAGTAATGATCTTTCTGCCGTTGTTGATGGCACAATCTGTACAAGCACAGGTTAAGCACAATCAACCAACAGCAATCAACAGTGAGGAAAGTTTCAAAACGACTGCTGATTCTTCCACTAATACTTACCAATACCGACAACCCCACACCACATCCTGTCCCTTTTTCCAGATGAGGTGAAAAGTCAGGGAATCAGCTGGTGCAATTTGCAAGAATATTGGCATTGTCTTGGGTGATGCAACAGAATATGGTGCGAGGTTTGACGAAAAGCTGTTTCACATCTACATAACCAGCAACAATTACTAAAATCCCACAACTGGATGAGATTGACATCCGCTATCAGAGCAATTCTTTACAGATTCTTAAACTGACGAATTAGGAAGTATTTATTATGCTAAATTATGATTTATTGAGAATCTTTTCTAAGATACAAAACTGATTTCTCCAATTGCAGAGCATCTATCATGCAAGTAAAATCCTTTTATCATCTAGTGTTTACTCTACACCGCTATATTGGCTTAGTGGTAGGACTAATTGCAATTATTGTCGGCTTGACTGGTAGCTTATTAGTCTTCCACTCCGAAATTAGTAGCTTCGATCAGCAGCGTCAAATTGGGACAATCATACCTCAAGGAGAAATGCTGCCAGTTGAGCTTGTTCTCAACACTGTGAAAAAAAACTATGCCGATCAACCAGATGCACCAGTGCAGAGGATTTACCTGCCTTCAAAGCCAAATGAACCGATGAATGTTGTCTTGAAAACCAAACAAAACGAATGGACAGAAAACTACGTTAACCCTTACACAGGAAAGATTATCGGCAATAACTTAAAGCCAAGCTTTGTGCAAAAGTTTTATGAAATCGCCTACCCACTCCACTATGCTCTTTTAGGCGGTGACATTGGCTATAAGTTTGTGGGCATCATTGGTTTTTTGATGTCTTTTATGAGTATTACAGGTATTATCCTCTGGCCTGGTTGGCGCAGATTGATATCTGGATTTAAAATCAAGTGGAATGCTCATCCTAAGCGAGCAAACTTTGATGTTCACAAAGTTGCTGGCGTCATTACAGCAGTATTTCTAATCTTCGCATTTTTCACGGGATTTTGCTGGAGCTTCTCTGAATTTGTCAACCCAATGATCTATGCAATCACTTTTAGCAAACAGCAAACCAATCCTGTATCTGTTCCCATTGCTGGTAAGTCTGCGCTTGAACTTACACAACAATTAAAAACCGCTCAGGCTGCTTTACCGGATGGAACACTTAGGAGAATTTATTTTCCAACTAAACCAGAAGAAACTTTAACAGTTGCTTTTAAACTTCCCCAAGAAACTGAAGACTATGGTCAAAGCAGTGTTTATCTTGACCAATACAGTGGTAAGGTATTGCGAGTCGATAGTTCTTTGCAGATGTCATTGGGCGATCGCATCCTCAACTCTTTTATTCCCCTACACTATGGTACATTCTGGGGACTACCATCTCGGACTTTCTACATTTTCGTCGGACTTGCACCGTTAATCTTGTTCATCACTGGCTTTGTCATGTGGTGGTATCGCTATAAAGGGAAAAATCGCTCCCCACAGACCAGGGAAATGCTGAAGTTAAGAGTAAAGAATTAGATTATCAATTGGCAATTTCGCCATATCCCCCAATTAGTTCCTGAGTTATTTTTTTTACACGTCATTGAATCGCTGACTCTTTAATTAACATTGAGCGATTATTTTGGCTGGGGCAAATGTTAATAATCGATTCATAACAGACCTCTTGCATAAATATTTTTTTGTCTGACGCAGAGGCGCACCCAAAGTCTGAGCACCGGCTTCCAACGCTCGCAGACTTGCTAACGCTGCGCTATCCGTAGACGCTTTGCGGTCAGGGGGTCGCAGTCTTGGCGGTTTCCGTCGATTGCGATCCCCCGAACCCGTAGGGCTTGCCGCAGGCATCAGAACTTTCCAAGACAGAAATGCACACAAGAGAACGCAAAGACGCACCACAGATATTATCGGCTAAGAATCACACAAGGACCGCCTAACTGGACAAAGTGAGAAATTTTGGATGGCATCTTCTATTGAGCTTCAAAAGCCTTACAAAAATCATCTGCATGGCAGGATAAAGCATCTGAACTAAACATAAGGCAGATTGCTGGATCAATGTGTTACTTTCAGCTGAATATCTGCCCCTTTCCTTATCCCCAACTCAGGTTAAATTGTGAAAAAAGTCACAGTAACCTGAGTAGTTTTTTACTAGTCAGGTTAGGAATTCTAGCTCATGCACAAACCCATACTAACTTTTAAGATTGTCTGGTGTGAGAAAACTTGCTAGTTTTCAAACATCTTCTTAGCCACTCCTAATATTTCTAAGGAATAGGCTTATGGAGTGATTCAAAAAATGGTGACTAAATTAGGCGATCGCTACACGGAGTTTTTTTGACCCTCAGGAATTTAAAGCTCTAAGTAGTGATCGCTAAGTTCAGTAATATAGCACACAACAGGCTCGCTTGCAATAGACAATAGGCTTGAAAGTGCCTTCTTATAAAGATTTTATACTCAGTTGGTGTCCTAATCTATAGCAACACTATGAATCAACCAAAATGCAAGTCAATATAAAATAATTTAAAATCATGAAATTAAATCTATGCGATGTATATAAAAATAGTTGTTTGATAAAAGTTTGAGGGCTAATATTTTTCTGCCGCCTCAATGAAATTGGTATCAGTCGGAGTTTAGGTGGTAAAGGATTTGGCTGTTTCTAATAAACTAAAATCCACTGGAGGTTCCGATGAACCATGAAATTGCTAACGAGAGTTTAACAGAGAACAGTATAGAACCCAAGCTCCCGCGATCGCCAAAAAAGAAAAAGATTCGTTTGGTAATTTTGGGCACGCTATTGCTGGCTGGGCTGGGTTTTTTGGGTATTTATACAGGTACAGCCAAATCAGACAAAGCTGAAAAATCTGGGCGTAATAAACAGCAAGTGACACCTGTAACTGTGGCAATGGTGACACAAAAAACGGTTCCGATACAATTGCAGGCGATCGGTAATGTGCAATCAGGATCTACAGTATCGATTACGCCCCAAGCTAGCGGACGGATCGTTGGAGTTTATTTTAAGAAAGGTCAAGATGTGAAAAAGGGGCAACTTTTATTTACCTTGGATGACCGATCGCAAACTGCTGCGATCCAGCAAGCTCAGGGAACTGTAGCAAAAGACCAAGCCTCGGTACAACAAGCTAGAGCTACGTTAGCTAGAGACTTGGGTCAGGTAGACCAAGCCAGAGCGACTTTAATCAAAGACCAAGCCTTGGTAAGACAAGCCCAAGCGAATTTGGCTAAGGATCAAGCGCAAGCACAATTTGCTCAAGGACAAAGCGATCGCTATAGTGCATTGTATAAGAAGGGCGCGATTAGTTTAGATCAAGCCCAGCAATACGTTTCCAACAGCAAATCGGCAACAGCAACACTACAAGCAGATCGAGAAGCGATCGCTAATGCTGAGGCTGTTTTGAAAAGCGATCAAGTGGCGCTGAGTAATGCTCAAGCCGTTGTCCAGGGTGATCAAGCGGCGATCGTGAATGCTCAAGCCGTTGTCGTTTCCGACCAGGGAGCATTAGACAATGCCAAAGTGCAATTGTCTTACGCCAAAATTTATGCCCCAATTGATGGTCGCGCGGGGAATGTCTCGGTGACTCAGGGAAATGTGGTGCAAGCCAACAGCAGTGCTTCGTTGACTCAGGGAAACGCCCTGGAAAGCAACAGTACTTCTGGTACGACTAGCAGCACAACTTCACTTGTTACCATCACCCAAATTCGCCCGATTGAAGTTGCTTTTTCCATTCCCGAAACAAATCTACCCCAGGTGCAAAAGTATATGCACGATGGCAAGCTGAAGGTAGATGTCACATTTCCCAATAGTCAAGGTCATCCGACACCAGGCGTTTTGACATCTGTCAACAATACGGTTGATAACACTACAGGAACAATTCAACTGATTGGTCAATTTGACWACGTTCAAGGAGATTTGTTTCCTGGTCAATTTGTGAACGCAACATTAACGCTGACTGAAGAACCGAATGCAACGGTTGTTCCCTCCCAAGCCGTGCAGAATGGCCCGGATGGACAGTTTGTCTTTGTAGTTAAGCCAGACATGACAGTACAAAACGTCCCGGTTACAGTTAGCAGCACCATTAATGGACTAGATGTAATTCAGAAAGGGCCGCAACCAGGCGATAAAATTGTTACCGATGGTCAAGCGAATCTCGTTTCGGGTAGCAAAATCCGCATTAGAACGGCTGGCAATGATTCAAATGCAGGGAAGTCTAGAAGAGGAAAAGGAGCAGGGGGCAGGGAGCAAGGGGGAGAATCCCCGAAGTCAGGCGGAGGTGAATCATGAACCTTTCAGAACCATTTATCCGCCGCCCAATCATGACAACTTTGGTGATGGCGGCGATTTTAATCTTCGGTTTCATGAGTTATCGCTTGCTGCCAATCAGCGATTTACCAAGTGTGGATTATCCCACAATTCAGGTAACTGCCGCCCGACCGGGAGCCAGCCCGGAAACAATGGCAGCATCAGTTGCCCGTCCTTTAGAAAAGCAATTTTCCAGTATTGCTGGACTCGATTCGCTTAACTCAACTAGCACTCTGGGACAGACTCAAATTACCCTACAATTTAACCTGAGTCGGAACATTGATGACGCGGCGCAAGATGTGCAAGCCGCGATATCGGGAGCATCGGGGCAAATTGCAGATGATTTACCCAATCCTCCGACTTACAGTAAGGTTAACCCCGCAGATCAACCGATTCTCTACCTTTACCTGGACTCTCCCACACTACCCCTTTCTCAGGTAGATAATTATGCTGAGACTTATCTAGCGCAAAAACTATCTACAATCAATGGGGTAGCACAGGTAGCCGTCTATGGTTCCCAAAAGTATGCGGCTCGAATTCAACTCGATCCGCAGCAGTTGGCAGCGCGGCAAATTGGGCTAGATCAAGTGGCGACGGCGATTCAACAGGGTAACGTCAATTTACCCACCGGCAGTCTCTCGGGAAATCACAAGAATTTTACAGTCCAGACTAATGGGCAACTTGAGGATGCGGCTGCTTATCGCCAGTTGATTGTGTCTTATAAAGATGGAATGCCCATCTATCTCAATCAACTGGGTCGGATTATTGACAGTGTAGAAAATGACAAGATAGCAAGCTGGTACAACAACACCCGTGCGATTATTATCACCATTCAAAGACAGCCTGGAACCAATACGGTACAAGTCGTAGACACGATCAAGAAATTACTCCCGAATTTGAGCGACCAGATTCCAAAATCCGTGGAAATTGGGATTCTCTATGATGCGTCTCAGTCAATTAGAGATTCAGTGGATGATGTCAGATTTACGTTGATTTTGACGATCGCTCTAGTTATCTTAGTAATTTTCCTGTTTTTGCGGAACCTCTCGGCGACGGTGATTCCTAGTTTGGCATTACCCGTTTCCCTGATTGGCACCTTTGCCGTGATGTATTTGCTGCACTACTCACTAGATAATCTGTCGCTGATGGCGTTGACCCTTTCGGTGGGCTTCGTCGTGGATGATGCGATCGTCATGCTAGAAAATATCGTCCGTCACATGGAAATGGGGGAACGTCCCTTAGAAGCGGCGTTAAATGGGTCGAGAGAAATTGGTTTCACAATTTTATCGATGACCCTTTCCTTAGTTGCAGTCTTCATCCCCATGTTGTTCATGAGTGAAGTCCTGGGACGATTATTTCATGAATTTGCTGTAACGATCGCAGTTGCAATTCTCGTATCTGGTTTTGTGTCTTTGACTTTGACTCCGATGTTGTGCAGCCGTTTTCTGCGTCCTGTGGATCATGCTAATCAAAGTCGATTGTATCAAGCTTCCGAATATGTATTTGATCGCTTCCTAGCTCTCTACGATTGGAGTCTGAAAAAAGTCTTAAAATACCACTTTACCACAATGATTTTATCTGTCGTTCTATTAGTGGTGACAGTTGGGTTGTTGGTGGTAGTTCCCAAAGGCTTTATTCCTAGCGAAGATACCGGACAAATTACAGGAGTTACCCAAGCAGCCCAGGATGCATCCTTTGATAATCTTGTCCAGCATCAGCAGACAGTTGCTAACCTGATCCGCCAAGACCCAAATGTAGATGCAGTCAACTCCAATATTGGGGCGGGAGCGAGTGCTAGTGGCAGTGGGGCAGCAGTTGCAGCCAATTCCGGGAGTTTGTTTATTCGGTTAAAACCGCGATCGCAGCGCCAGCTTGGTGCTGATGAAATCGTGCAAAATTTGCGAACTAAACTCGCCACTGTTCCAGGCATCCAAGTATTCTTACAAAATCCCCCAGCGATACCCATTGGCGCTCAACAAAGCACAGGACTTTATCAAATAGCACTTCAGAGTTCTGATGTCAAACCCTTACAGGAATATGTTCCCCAACTTGTGCTCAAGATGAAGGATATGACAGAACTCCAGGATGTCAACAGCGATTTACAATTTGCTTCCCAGATTCAAATTGACATTGACCGCGATAAAGCCTCAACTTATGGGATTACCGCCGAGCAAATCGAAAATACCTTGAGAAATGCCTACGGTTCCTACCAAGTATCAACCATTTATGCAGCGACCAATGAGTATCAGGTGATTTTGGAATTAGCACCCCAGTTTCAGCAGGATATCAACGCTCTGTTAACTTTATACATTAACTCCAGCACCGGGGTAGCGGTTCCTCTGAATACATTTGCCAAACTATCTCAGGGAGTCAGCCCGTTAATGGTCAATCATAACGGTCGGATGAACGCTGCCACTATTTCCTTTAACCTCGCTCCCGGTGTTTCCTTGGGAAATGCTAATCAAGATATTGAAAAACTGATTGAGCAGGTAATTCCTGCCAGCATTAGTACCAGCTTTCAGGGCGCAAGCCAGGTATTTCAAAGTTCACTGCCGAGTTTGGGTTTATTATTAGTGATCGCCATTTTAGTGATTTATCTAATTTTGGGCGTTCTCTATGAAGATTTCATTCACCCAATTACAATTCTTTCTGGTTTGCCTTCAGCAGGTTTTGGGGCATTGTTAACACTGATATTATTCCATGTCGAACTGAATGTTTATTCCTTCATCGGCATAATTCTCTTAGTGGGCATTGTTAAGAAAAACGGGATCATGATGGTGGACTTTGCTATTGAAGCCCAGCGAGAAGAATTGAAAAAACCCTCTGAAGCAATTTATCAAGCCTGCTTGGTGCGCTTCCGCCCAATTATGATGACGACAATGGCAGCATTAATGGGAACCTTACCGATAGCGATCGGATTTGGCGCTGGTTCGGAATCCCGCCGTCCTTTAGGTATTGCAGTTGTCGGCGGATTAGTGTTTTCTCAGATATTAACTTTGTATTTAACACCCGTGTTTTATATCTACATGGAATCATGGCGGAAAAAGCTCAGTCAAGTTAAATTCCGGCGGGTATTTTCATTTTCAGACGAGCGATCGTGATGTTCTATCACAGATTTATCAAACTCACGTTGACATTATATTTCAACACAGTTCAGTTAAGCATTTCTTCCTTCTCTTCCTTTGCGTCCTCTGCGTTCTTTGCGGTTCGTTTAAAAAAATTGACTTTGTAAAAGAGTTAAGTCTTAACCTAAGCGTATTGCATTATTTTTAGCGATCGCATCGCCATCACATTTCTGGGAGAACAAAACTCATGAACCTTTCAGAACTCTTCATCCGTCGTCCAGTCATGACCACTTTGGTAATGATGGGTATCCTCATTTTCGGTCTCATGAGTTATCTACTGTTACCCATTAGTGCGCTACCCAATGTTGAATATCCTTTTATATCTGTCTCTGCTAGTCTCCCTGGTGCTACCCCAGAAACAATGGCATCTTCAGTCGCCGCACCTTTAGAAAGACAGTTTACCGAAATTGCCGGACTCAATTCATTCAATTCCAGCAGTTCCACAGGTAGCACCAACATCTCCCTACAATTTGACTTTAGCCGCAGAGTGGAAGATGCTGCCAAAGATGTACAGGCGGCGATTTCAGCCGCAGCCGGACAACTGCCAGCCGGAATGCCTCACCCACCTACCTACCGCAAAGTTAACCCGTCTGTCTCACCAGTTATTTACCTCTATATGTATTCTGAGACACAGCCAATCTCTACAGTAGATGAATATGCAGAGGTAACAGTTGGTCAGCCGATCTCGATGATTGATGGTGTTGCTCAGGTACAGGTCTATGGTCAACAGCAATATGCAGTCCGTGTCCAGCTCGATCCGCGAGAATTGGCATCGCGGGGAATTGGTCTAAATCAGGTAAAAACTGCAATTCAACAGGGAAATGTCAACTTGCCAATCGGCAGTCTCTCTAATACTTACAAAAGTTATACGCTTCAAGCGAATGGTCAACTCACCGATGCTGCCAGCTATCGCCAGCTGATTGTAACTTATAAAAATGGTGCGCCTGTGCGCCTCCAAGATTTGGGGCAGGTGATTGACAGCGAACAAAATGTCAAAGTCTCGAATTTGTATAGCGATCAGAAGGTGACAAACCGCCATTCCGTTGTTCTGGCTGTACAGCCGCAGCCGGGAGCTAATACTGTAAATATTGTTGATGCGATTCAGAAACTTTTACCGACACTCCGCGAACAAGTTCCCAAATCCATTGAAATGGGGATTATGTACGATCGCTCCCAAACAATCCGAGCTTCTGTCAGTGATGTAAAATTTACCTTAGTTCTCTCAGTATGTTTAGTTGTCTTAGTTATTTTCTTATTCTTGCGTGACATCACTGCTACCTTAATTCCCAGTTTGGCGCTACCTGTAGCGATTATTGGCACTTTTGCTGTCATGTATCTGTCGGGTTTTTCCCTAGACAACCTTTCACTCATGGCGTTGACCCTTTCTGTGGGGTTTGTCGTGGATGATGCGATCGTGGTGTTGGAAAATATCGTCCGTTATCGAGAAATGGGCGAATCTCCCCTAGACGCGGCATTAAAAGGATCGAGGGAAATCAGCTTCACCATTTTGTCAATGACCCTCTCTTTAGTAGCGGTGTTCATCCCAATCATGTTTATGAGTGGAATAATCGGTAAATTATTTCATGAATTTGCCGTGACGATCGCTGTGGCAATTTTGGTTTCGGGTTTTGTTTCCCTCAGTCTCACTCCCATGTTGTGCAGTCGCTTTCTGGGTTCACATCAGCAAAGACCAAATCTGCTATATAGAATCTCAGAAGGGGCATTTGATTTACTACTGCGGGGATATGATTGGACGCTCAAACCCATTTTAAAATATCGCTTGATGACACTCATTGGTTCTGGCATTCTGCTGGTAATGACCATTTATTTGTTCGTCATCGTTCCCAAAGGATTTATTCCAACCGAAGACACCGGACAATTAATGGCGAACACTAAAGGAGCGCAAGATATTTCTTTTGATGATATGCTGCTTCACCAGCAAAGGGTTGTTGATATTATTCGTAAAGATCCCAACATTGAAGCAGTTGACTCAATTGTGGGTGCAAGTGGGCCGAACGGTTCAGTCAACGGTGGGCGAATTACGATTCGGCTCAAACCACGTTCTCAACGTCAACTCAGTGCTGACCAAATCATTCAAGAACTAACTCCCAAGTTGAGACGTGTAGTTGGGGTTAAGACATTTATCCGCTCTCCGTCAGCTATTCCCATCGGTGGGCAACAAACTAATTCTACTTATCAGTTCAGCTTACAGAGCTTGAATTTACAAGACTTGCGCCAATACGTTCCGAAACTGGTGGAGAAAGTTAAAACTCTACCAGGACTCCGGGACGTTGACAGCGATTTACAACTCAGCACTCCTCAAATCCAAGTTCAAGTTGACCACAACAAAGCCGCAACTCTTGGCATTAGCGCCCAACAAGTAGAACAAACCCTCAGTGCTGCTTATGGTTCTAGCCAGGTATCAACTATCTATACCCCAAATGACCAATTCTATGTAATTTTAGAAGTAAAACCAGAGTTTCAGCGGGATCCTAGCGCTTTATCGATGCTATATGTGCAATCGAGTACTGGGAAACTTGTTCCCCTGAGTGCGATCGCTAATATAACTCAAAATGTCGGCCCTCTCACCGTCACTCACGTTGCTCAACTCCCCTCTGCAACTATCTCTTTTGATACGCTCCCAGGAACGTCTCTCAGTCAAGCTACAGATGCCATCAAGCAAGCAGCCAGTGAAATGTTACCCTCAACAATTACCCCCAGCTTTCAGGGTTCAGCCCAGACTTTTCAACAGTCCTTCAACGATTTAGGCGTGCTATTGTTGGTGTCTATTGTAGTCATCTATCTGATTCTCGGTATCCTGTATGAGGATTTCATTCACCCAATCACCATTCTTTCCGGTCTGCCTTCGGCGGGTTTTGGCGCATTATTAACGCTATTGATTTTCCAGGTTGATTTAAATCTTTACTCTTTCATTGGCATCATCCTATTAGTGGGCATCGTCAAGAAAAACGGGATTATGCTGGTGGATTTTGCTATTGAAGCGCAGCGAAAGGATGGGAAAAATTCTTTTGATGCCATTTATGCTGCTTGCTTGATTCGCTTCCGTCCGATTATGATGACGACGATGGCAGCTTTGATTGGGACATTACCTATTGCTTTGGGAACAGGAGTAGGTTCAGAAGCGCGTCGTCCTTTGGGGATTGCGATCGTTGGTGGATTGGTGTTCTCTCAAATATTAACTCTCTATCTGACTCCAGTCTTTTACATTTACATGGAGACATGGCGGAAAAAGCTGAGTATGCAAAATATAAAGTAGGAAAGCTGAAAAAAGCATCTGTCAGCAGTTAAAAGGGGGTTGTGTTGCAAAAAAGATATGGATTGATATTATTCTTAAATTTCGCCTATATAAAGCCTTAAGTGCAGCTTTAGGTGTGATCTCAATTTATATTGAAGCTGTATAGAAAAGAGCTTCAAGAATAAAGTCATAAGAAGTCAAATAAATAACACGCTCTGAGGTGAGATTACTCAGAATATCATGAAGGCGATCGCAATAAAATTTGGATTGAATCCTGCTTGTGTTAAGTCCAATCTTTTACCAATGTTATCTTTGCCAGAATATTTGAAAAAGGTAATTCGTCATCAAGACCTAAAGGCGCTCACGCATTAGCATTAGCAACATTGTCATCAAAAATATTGAAAATTTCCGAACAATAGGCAGCTATAGAACGAATAAAGGCAACAGAGCAGGTATTAAGAGAAAGTTTAACTGTACCTGAAACACACGATTTAGTTAAGAACATTAAAGCTAAATATTTAACTTCAGAACAATCAGAATTGAAAGAAAAGTAAGAAAAGTAAGAAAAGTAAGAAAAGTAGATAATTTACATAAAGTGTTTACTATCAAGTTGATATGATGTAATGTAATTTGTTAAAGTTCCAATAGATCGCATTAGAAAAAATACAAGTGTATCAAAGATTGCTAATCTCAGTTTTATTTGCCATGCACAAATGTAAAATGCATTACTTATTAATAAATTAATTTCAGTAAAAAATTGGTTATATAATGTATAAAATAGAGCAAATAAAAACTAAGCGGAGACGAGGAGTTGTACTCACTTCTATTGGAATTAAACGGTTACAAGAAGCAATTCTTTTTGTGGAGATCGTAGAAAATAAAGGCGAACATTTGAGTTTAGAACAACTAAGCGATCGAATTAATGTTTCTTCTAGAACTTTGAGTAAATTATGGTCTTTGAGCACAAGTGTAGACCAAAAAACTGTAAAACTCTGCTTTAGCGCTTTTAATCTGGAATTACATAGCGAAGACTACATAGGCACCAATGAAGCAAATGAGACTGAAACATCTGAGTTATTGCCTGTAGGTTCATGTGCAGAAGAAGATTCATCTCAACTTTCCCAATTCACCTCATTTGTTGAAGAACATCACGAACAAACTCAACAAATAGAAAATCTTCGGTCATACCCGGATGGCCCTGTACCTCTAAATTCTTACTTTTACATCGAACGTCCCCCACTAGAGAGGAAGGTTTATCAAGAAGTAACTCAAACTGGCTGTGTGATTCGGATTAGGGGCCCGAAACAGATAGGTAAAAGTTCTTTAGTATTGAGGCTGTTAGCCTTTGCACAGAAGCTTGGGTATCAGACTGTAAATCTGAATTGCAACCAATTTGATGTTGAGTGTCTAACTGATTTAAATAAGCTGTTGCGTCATCTTTGCTGGCAAATTGCAACAAAATTAGGTATTGACCCCAATCTCAAGTCAGAATGGAATGAAGAAATTGGCCCTAACTTGAGTAGTGGGTTCTATTTAGAAAACTATTTGTTTAATCAATGTCAAAGCCCAGTAGTTTTGGTGTTGAATGAAGTTGATCGTTTTTTTAAATATCCTCAAATTTGTCAAGAGTTTTTTGCTTTGTTGCGGTCGTGGTGCGAGGAAGCACGGCATGTTCCCAACTGGCAAAAGCTAAGATTAGTCATGGTTTACTCTACAGAAGAGTATGCCTCTTTGGATATTAACCTCTCTCCTTTTAATATCGGTTTATCTATTCGTTTGAACGAATTTACCCAACCGCAAGTAGAAGATTTAGCTAGGCGATATGGTTTAAGTTCATGTACATCTAAAGATATTACCCAACTGATGTCATTGGTAGGAGGACATCCAGCACTAATTCAAATTAGTTTGTACCATCTTTGCTCTCGAGAAATAACGCTGCAAGAACTTATAGAGGATACGATCGCCAATGGTAGTATCTACCGCTATCATCTATGGCGACACTGGCTCAAACTGCAAGAAAATCCCAGACTAGCAAAGACTTATGCTAAAGTGCTGGCTGCAAAGCAAGATATTTCTGTTGAGCCTATTGAGGCTTATAAGCTTGAAAGTTTGGGATTAATTCGCTTTGAGGGAAATCGCATATTACCACGTTTTGAACTCTACCGTGCTTATTTTCAAAAACAGTTATCAACAATTGTTTAACGATACATTTTCCGAAGAATAAAAATGTAATCACGTTAACTATCTCAAAATTGTGAGGTAAAATTCATTTTATTTTCATGAACCATGTAAATTACAATTTATCGTAATCAATGACGATATGATTCACCAAACTATATTCTATTAATCAGGAACAAATATCAAGGAAACTTAAGATTTTTAAAAAGAAAGTAAATATTTTTTGTGAAAGTTAAGAAAGTTAAGAGTAAAAATAGCAAAGATACTATTTGTGAATTGAAATAGAACAGCCAAAAAAGTTGTATATGGAAAAGATAATAATTTTTTACCTGAAATAAACCAATAAATTGCATAAAATTGTATTGGAAAGTAAACACTATTTATTTTTCTAAAATAATATTAAAATTGCACATAATTGTGTTATGTTCTTGTTTGATAAACACACTTCAATATGAGATATCAAGTAGGTGGTAGTCTCCGCAGTGACGACCCCACATATGTTATCCGTCAAGCAGACGAAAGACTTTATGACAGTTTGAAAGCTGGTGATTTTTGTTACGTCTTCAACTCTCGGCAGATGGGCAAGTCATCTTTACTACAGCGCACAAGTCACCGTCTTAGAGAAGAAGGCTCTAGCTGTGTTTACTTGGATATGACCCGTTTGGGTATTGAGGTTACTACACCAGAGCAATGGTACAAAGGCATTATTATCAGCTTGTTTTACAGCCTCAAGTTAGGATCACAGGTCAATTTTAAACATTGGTGGGATACGCAAGCTGGCATTTCTTCAGTGCAAAAATTACATTCCTTTGTGGAAGAAATTTTACTGCCAAATGTTAAGAGCGATTCTCTACAAAACGGCAAAGCTGAACGCATTTTCATCTTTATTGATGAAATTGATAGTCTGCTCAGTTTAAATTTCCCAATTAACGACTTTTTTGCTTGGATTCGTCACTGTTATAACTTACGACCAGAGAATACAAACTTTGAACGCTTGGGATTTGCACTATTTGGTGTAGCTAGTCCCTCTGACCTTATAGCTGATAAACGCCGCACGCCCTTTAACATTGGTAAAGCAATTGAGTTACAAGGCTTTCAACTAGATGAAGCCACGCCCCTGCTTCAAGGATTAGAGGAAGTAGTCGCTCAACCACAAGCAATATTGCAAGAGATTATTCATTGGACGGGAGGACAACCGTTTCTCACACAAAAACTCTGTGATTTAATTGTCCAACTTGCTTGTGAAAAGACTATAGAAATGATTACTCTCGCTCCGGGTACAGAAGCATTGTGGATAGAGCAATTAGTAAAAACGCATATTATTCAACATTGGCAATCACAAGACGAAGCTGAACATCTACGTACTATAAGAGATCGCCTACTATTCAACGAACAACACACCGGGCGGTTGTTAGGTATTTATCAGCAGGTGTTGCAAGCACCAGAGGCTCTTGAGCAGGGGGGCAGGGAGCAGTATGCAGGGTCCAGGGGAGAAGAGTTTTCCCGTTTGCCCCTGTGCCCCTCTCCCCCTTCACCTCTTAATTGTGTCCCGATTGATGATAGTCGAGAACAGACAGAACTGTTATTATCTGGTTTAGTGGAGAAACACAACGGTTATCTCAAAATTAAAAATCCCATCTATCGCAATGTTTTTAATACTGAATGGGTATTAAGACAACTAGACAATCTCCGCCCATACTCGCAGACATTCAATGCTTGGGTCGCATCAGCTTATAAAGATGAATCGCGCCTACTGCGAGGACAGGCACTCAAAGATGCTCAAAAATGGTCGCAGGACAAAAGTCTGGGCGATTTAGATTACCGGTTTTTAACTGCAAGTGTTGAGTGCGATCGCATTGAAGTGCAAACGGCATTGGAGGCAGCACGGGCTAAAGAAGTAGAGGCACGACTGATATTAGAAAAAGCACAACTTGCACAAGAGAAGAAGACAGCTAGATTGCAAAGGTTTTTGCTAGTTGTAGTGTGTATCGGGTTGCTTGTCTCTAGCAGTTTGGCGATCGGGAATTTCATTCTGTATCGTCAAACCAAAAAAAGCGAAGCTCAAGCTAAGAGCAGCGAAATTCGAGCGCTTGTATCTTCTTCAGTTGGACTATTTGCCTCAAATCGGAGATTAGATGCCCTTGTAGAAGCAATCAAAGCCAAAGACAAACTGCAAAACTTAGGAATAATAAACACAAATCTTGTAGCTCTGGTTGAAGATGCACTAAAACAAGCAGTTTATGGAGCAGATGAATACAATCATCTTTCTGGTCATACAGCAAGTGTTATGGCAGTAAATGTCAGCCCTGATAGTTCTTTAATTGCCTCAGCCAGCATGGATAAGACAATCAAACTTTGGCGACGTGATGGTACAGCAGTTGCAACTCTCAAAGGTCATCAGGGAGCAGTTAGGTCAGTCGTTTTTAGTCCTGACGGTCAGATACTTGCCTCAGCAAGTGAGGATGGTACTATTAAACTTTGGCAGCGCGATGTCAAAGACTCATCGTGGCGCATTTCTAGAACATTCAAAGGTCACACAGCTTCAGTCTGGGGAGTAGCTTTTAGTCCCGATGGTCAGACTATCGCCTCTGCTAGTTGGGACACAACGGTGAGAGTCTGGAAGCGAGATGGCACTTTGCTAAAAACGTTTCAAGGTTATAAAGCTGGGTTTTGGGGAGTAACTTTTAGTCCTGATAATCAAACAATTGCGGCTGCCAATCTAGACGGGACAGTAAAACTCTGGAGACGAGACACCTCAGGCTGGCAGAACGCCAAACCCCTACAACCTCTCCAAGGTCACACAGCTTGGGTTGTCGGCGTAGCTTTCAGTCCTGATGGTCAGACCATTGCTTCAGCAAGTGAAGATACAACTGTCAAACTTTGGCGACGAGATAGCACAGATGGTAGTTATCGCCTTGATAAAACTCTTAAAGGTCATAGTGCAGGAGTTTCGGGGGTAGCGTTTAGTCGTGATGGTCAGACTATTGCCTCGGCCAGTCTCGACAAAACGATTAAACTTTGGGACATTGATGGAACAGAACACAGAATGCTTAGAGGACATAGTGCATCTGTTTGGGGAGTTACTTTCAGTCCTGACGGTAGCTTTATAGCTTCGGCGGGTGCAGAAAACCTTGTCCGACTTTGGCAGAGTGAAAATACATTCCAAAAGAGTCTCATAGCCCATAAAGCAGGAATTTGGTCAATAGCGATCACCTCCGATAGTTCTACCATCGCCACAGCTAGCCACGAAAATACTGTTAAATTTTGGAGTCGTCAAGGCAAATTGCAGAAAACTTTGATTGAAGAAAGGTTAGTCTTCCAGGTTTCTTTGAGTGAGGATAACAAGTTAATTGCTCTTCCTGGTGATGATGATACGGTAAAACTCAAACAGCGAAATGGTGCGTTAATCGCTAGTTACAAAAACCCTTATGGCAAAATGACAGCAGCACTATTGAGTCCCGATGGTCAAGCGATCGCCACAGCAAATGTTAACAAGAGTGTTCTAATATGGCACATAGGTCACCCTACACCACAGATTCTTAAAGGACATCAAGCCGAAGTGTGGCAAGTTGCATTTAGTCCCAACGCTAGGGTGGTTGCCTCAGCTAGTGGCGATGCTACTGTTAAGCTGTGGACGCTGGAGGGTAAGTTACTCAAAACCCTTGTCGGACATTCGGCAGCAGTATGGATAGTTGCCTTTAGCCCTGATGGTAAGATGGTGGCTTCTGGAAGCGGTGACAATACCGTTAAGTTATGGACACTTGACGGCAAATTGGTCAGAACATTCAAAGGTCACACAGCTGCAATTTGGGGTGTGGCGTTCAGTCCCGACAGTAAAATACTTGCTTCTGGGAGCGTAGATGGTACTGTCAAGCTTTGGAAACTTGATGGTACTGAATTAACGACCCTCAAAGGACATACCGCAGCGATTAGGAAAATTGCCATCAGCCGCGATGGAACTTTTTTGGTTTCGGGGGGTGATGACAACACACTGATTATTTGGGACTTGCAGCGCATTCTCAATCTAAATGTACTAACTTATGGTTGCAGTATAATTAAAGACTATTTGAAAACTAATATAGCAGTGGAAGAGAGCGATCGCCACATTTGTAGTAAGTCTTAGAACCATGAGAATACGCTAAACTACAACATAGCTTGAAGGGATAAATCGATTTCAAGGCAATTTATTAAAAATATTTAGCTCGATTTAATTTATGAATAACAGCTTTGATCTAGCAGGAATTGCTTTATCTGATGATATCCAATTAAAGCTTGAGGCTCTAAATTGTATAAAGCTAACCCCGTCCAGTTTAGGAACTTACTTAGACTTGGACCATGATTTGCAGATAAATTTGGACAAAATCTTTAGCATTCATAGTACAGTCCCATATATGGATGTGGCAATTGATAGAATTATTGTTGAAATCTTTGGCAACCATGAGATCACAATATCTAAACCAAAATATAGAGTTTCCCAAAGCGATCAAGAAATTGAATTCAGTTTTAAAGGTTTGCTAAATAATCAAAAAATTGAATTATCTTTGGGGAAACAAACTATATTGAAATATCAGTTACCTAGATATTTTAGTTTTAGCTCTTTAATAAATGCAATACCTATTGTTAACCATTTAAAACTCAGTAACTCAGAATTAATTTTAACTAATGTCGGCTATTCTTTTATACATTCAAAGTTAGGTTGTATTAACTTAAACAGAGGATTTAACTTTATCGGAAATATTGATTTAAATAACCTCGAACTAAATTTAAGTAGTTTTATTGATAAAAACTTCAAAATTACTTGCTTCCAAGCCATAATAAGCTTTAATCCTGCGGGACAGGTCAGCTTAACAGGAAATATTCCAGGCAATATTCAGCTATTTTCCCAGCAACAATTTAAGGCTAATTTTAATAACTTACTCATAGGATTAAATATTGGGGCTGATTTAAAGCCAAACTTGGGATTAACTGGAAATCTGATTATTCAAGGCTACGATCCCACTCAAGAAAACGAACCTAAATTACTTCTCTCTGGTAATCTTTCTCTGGAACCCGAATCTTTAACGGCATTCTTTTATCAACAAGGTAAAAAGTCCTGGTGTAATCCCTATGGATTACTAGGAACTGAACTTCGCAATCTCAGGTTTCAAGGAGGCGGAACGTATTTACCTCCTTACTTTGATAACTTTGGCTTCATTGGTGATTTGAAATGGGAAAAAATAGACTTTGAGGTAGCATTCCTCATGGATACAAACGACCCAAAAAAATTAGCTTTAGTTTTAAATCCTAATCAAGCAGTTAGCTTAATAGATTTGTGGCAAGGACCAGTGGCTTCTTTTATTAACAAACAAGTAGGTTATTCAATCGATTTAGTTAACAAAGCGCTATGTTTATTAGAAAGCTTAGTAAACTTAAATATTGAACCAATTGATAGGGATGGAGACGGAAAACTTAACCCATTAATTAAGTATGTTCCTTTTCCAACCACAATTGCAGGCCAACCGATATTAGAAGGGTTAGAAATTAATGGCAAAATTAATGCTTGGGGTCATGAAGCAATCGTAATCGTTCAAAGTGACAAAACTTTCAAGAATATTGGGGGTTCGTTAAAAGTTAGTGAAATTGATTTCGGATTTTTGAAAATTAAGGGAACAGATGACGATAGTTTAGATTTAGCCCTAAAGGTAACGCCTAGCGAACAGTATCTTCAAGGAGATGGTTATGTTGAAATTTTTGGCAATGAAATTGCGAACGTTGAATTTAAAATTAACTCTAATAATGCTACCTTCAAAAACTTTGACTTGAGTTTAGCTAATCTGTTGAGTATCGATGTTGATGACCTGAATATTGATATAAAATCTCATAGCGGTAGCGGTTCAGGAACAATTTTGTTTTTGGGTAATACGCTAGCAGACATTACTTTTGATATTACTCAAAACAGTGTTAACCTGAATAATGTTCACTTGAGTTTAGCAGGTTTCTTAACTTTAGCTATTCCGAGCCTTACGGTTAACTTGACGAACCAAAGTGTATMAGGAAGAGCAAATATTATTGCTTTTAATCAATCTTTAGGTAGCGGTATATTATTATTTAATACTCAGAACGTGTCAATTAATAATGTAGCTATTAATTTAGGTAATATTCTCAAGTTCAATGTTCCCAGACTCAACCTTGATTCAACGAATAAAAAGGTTTTTGGTTTAGGTGATGTTACACTCCTTGGTAAACAATTCACTGCGTTAGGTATTAGTCTTAATGAGACCGGGTTTCAAGCTATAAGTAACTTCAACTTCGGCATTTTAGCTTTCAATGGTGCTACAGTTACTCTTAGCAAAAGCAGTAATGGTAATATCAATAATTCTGCTAGTATTGCAGGAAATCTCAAATTTCTAGGTTACACCTTTGCCAATACTACTGCTAGCATTAATAGCAGCAGATTAACTGCATCAGGTAGCTTCAATTTTGCTGGCATTTTAATACTTAGAGGAGCTAAAAATCAGAAAAATGCCACGATAACACTCAACAAAGCCAAGAACGGACAATACAATTCTGTTAATATTGCTGGGAGTTTTTATCTTTTGGGTAAAGAGTTAACCTCAATTAATGCCAGCAATAGTATTGGAACTTTAAAGCTTTTGGGGATAAAAATCAATATTAACTCTGTCCGAAGAAAGAAAATCCATCAGTAAATTGCAAATTTTATTACTTTTGAAGTATTAACTTATTGTTGTGTCTATATTGGTTATTTATGGTCACTTTCATGTATTAACTTATCTTGATACCAACAAATGATTTATTTACATCACTTATAAGAAATCTAGACCTATTAACTTCAATAACTTCATACTTTTCCGTTATAAATGCGGAAGTAATACTAGTTATTATATCTGCAAGATAAACTCTAGGTAATATTGGTAATTGAAAATTAAAAATTGATTTAGGAACACTTTTAGGAATTAAACATAATCTGGCATCATTTATATACCATACACCAATAAATTTATTACCTACGATCAATTCACTAGGTTTAGATAAAATAAATGTTTGAATCTTCGTTTGCTCATAAGTCATATCTTGCTTAAATTCAATAAAAATGTTTTCCCAATCTGTATTAAAACGCCATTTTCCAAAAAGCAAAACTTCTATTTCTATATCAGAAAGGTTCATATTATTTATTAGCTCTACTTTACACTATTAACTTATAATATTTCATTACAAATTTGAACACGATAAAAGAATAAGTGCATCTGCCATACTAGCCAAGAACCAACCCGCCAAGCTCCCATTGATAGAGGTTCCGCAGATGATGGAGATAAATCAAAAATATTTTGATCATAATGTAACCATTTGACTGGTAGGTGTCCCATTGGTGTCGTTGGGGATAATTTAAAAGTTAGTTGGTTGTAATTTAACCAGTTTCCCTCTTTTCGCCAACCCAAGCGATCGCCAAGTCTCTTTTCTGTTTCATAATCTACTTGAGCGCCGATTTCGCCCCAGATACTTTGCTGTACGCTAAAGCCAAAATAACCATGACTGTATTGTTGCCAAAGTTGATCGATAGCATAAAAAGCCTGACAAGAAAAGTTAAGAATATCTTCCTTATAAACTTCATTCCAATAATTCTTTCCCATGACTTGTAGCATTAGTTTAGCAGTTTCAATATCAGCTTCTTTCCACTTGAATTGTGCAAGTAGAGTTTGCAGTTGACTATAATCAATATTTTTACTATTTTTAATTTTTTTTACAGAGTTACTATGATTATTATTTGGCTCTAATAATTCAGTTTTTCCAATAGAAAGTGCAGAATTTGTAGAAACTACATTTGTCTCTAATATCCCTAGCACTTTTCTTTGATCGACAAGTTGAGTAGATATATAATTACATATTAAGTAAATTGTTTGTTCTAAAGCTATGCCATCATTATTTAACTCCAAATTACTAATTTGTCCATTTAATAATTTAGACTCAATTAACACATCTTTTAACCTATCTCCTTTCTCATAACTTGCTACCAATAAATTGAGAATATTTTCAGAAATTGTATCAGTATCTTGTATGCTTAATAAGCTTGACTGAAAATTGAAACTACTAGTTGCTAAATTTTTAATTTCTCCGACGATTGCGTAAAAGCTTACATCTAGTTTTACTACTTCGTCTATTAAGGATTGAAATKGACTAAAGTAATCTTGTAAATAATCTTCAAAGTTTGTTGCTATCTCAGCTATTTTTGCTATTTCTTGACGAATTTTTCTTGCTTTTATTTGATATTCATAAGTTTCTTGATATACCCCTAACTCTTGAGCTATTTGCTGGACGGTTTGCTTTTGATTTTTAGTATCTTCCCCTAAACTTTTAATTCCTTGAGTTAGCAATTTAATTTTTTCTAACATCAAAAAATTAGTATTACTCAAAAGTAAAATTGATTTGAGGTTTTCTTGTTTTTCCCATTTTAGTTTCTCAATGAGTTGCGGATTATTATGATTTTTTATTTCTAGTTTCTTTCTTTCTGCATTTATATTTTTAATTTCTAGGTATTTTTGAGTGAACAAGTGTTTCCAGTTATCACTAAATTTTAATAAAAATTCTTGATAATTATCTTTATATTTCTCTAAAAAATCAATGAGTTTAGTATAGTCTTTAATTAATAATTTAGTATTAGCGAAAATTTCTTCTTGGCTAATTTCCTGTTTTCGTTTGATTATTCCCCACAAATAAGAATGATGCTTAGCACCTTGTTGAATTAATACTTGACATTCTTTAATTTTTTTCTGAACTTTTTTTAATTTTAAATTGTTGATAATAGGTAATTTATAACTTATTTCATAAATTGTAATAGATTTATAATTTACTAATTGTCTTTGTTTTTTAGTTAACATCACATCAGTTCTCACAACAGCCGCTAAACTTTCACCCATTTTAAAACTTTTGAACTTTTGTCATAGCGGTAAGTTGCACCATCTTTGGTAGTGATAAACTTCCCTTGGCTGGCTCTGTTTCTAATGGTAGTAAGAGAATAGTCTGTTAATGCCTTAATTTGTTGATGAGTTAGCTTTTCGAGTGTATCTAATACTACTGATATTTCTGGTTTTCTTTGGGGTTCAGAAGGGCTATCTATTGTAATTTGAGCGTTCTCAGGTGGAGCAATGACAATTGCTTTTTGCCGTTGATAATCCTGTACAGAAATAAGTTGCCAATGGGAATTTTCTTTTAGCTCTAGAACCCATTGATGATAGTTAAATAAACTCTCTCTATGTCCGACACTGATAAAAGTTGTTTTACTTTCTTGCAGTTGTTGATATAAATTATCTTCATTAGTTAAATCCAAAGCACTTGTTGCTTCATCTAAGATAGTGAAACTAGGATGTGTAATTAATACCCGTGCAAAAGCGAGGCGTTGTTGTTCTCCCAACGACAATATATTTTCCCAAGTAACTTCTGTATCAAAGCTCTTTACACGGGTGAGTAAGTGTTGTAAGTTAACTTGTTGCAAGATTTGTTCGAGTTCTGTGTCGCTCATTTTCCGGTCTGTATGCGGATAGAGTAATTGTTCGCGCAAAGTACCCAAAATGATATAAGGACGCTGGGGTAGGAATAAGACTTCTTTTAGAGGAGGACGCACTAGACGACCTGTTCCTGCGTTCCACAAACCAGCGATCGCTCTCAATAGAGAACTTTTACCCCCACCGCTAGGGCCAACAATCAATAAGCCTTCGCTTGGTTGAACAGAAAGTGATAAATCTTCAACAATCATCTGCTCATAATTTGGCGTTTGTAAAGTGACATTTTCAAAAGCTAAATGTTCTTCTTCTATGACTTTGATAGTATTTTCATTATCTGGTTGTTTACTAACAGCTTGTAGCGCATCGGAAAATTCAGCTAAACGGTTAACATAACTAGAAAATCGCCCGGAAATACTAAATTCACCTATTAACTCTCCCAGAGCATTAGAAAACATAAAACAAGCAAAACTAACTTGGTTAATTTCCCCATAATCAATTTGGTTCTGAATAAATAAAGGCGTAAGAATAAACATGGAAAATACACTAATGGCAGACTGATATGCTCTACCAAAAGCGTCTTGACCTTTCTCCAAACTCAGTCTCCGTTCAGCAGTTTGTAGAACATTTTTAAATCGACGCTGAATTATATTTAATTCTTCCTTTTCTCCCTGAAAAAAAGCAATTGATTCAGCATGATTACGAACATGAGTTAAGCAATAAGCAAAGTCTGCCTTAAACGCAAGTTCTTGTTGATTAACTATATTTATTGCTTGATTCAAGTAAACAGCTATTAAATTACCAATAAATGTATAAATGATTAGATAAATTGCGATTGGTGGAGAAACTGTCCAGAGAATTATCAAAGCACTTGCCATTTCTAAAACTTTTTCTAGTAAAGCACTTGAAAATCTTAAAGCACTACTAGTAATAGGTTCTATTTCTTGAGATAGACGTTGATCTGGATTATCTATATCAGATTTAAAATTTATTTTATAATAAGCTTGGTTGCTCAAATATTTATCTAAAATATGATTATTTAGCCATTTGTACCAGTCAAGAGTAATTTTTTTTCTGACATATCTTAAAAAAGTTATCAATATGACCATAACTAAAACAATGAGACTTGATAGCCATAAAGTACTATTATATTTATCAAGGTCTCTCTCTTCAATAACAATATCAATTACATAGCGATTCCAGTAACTATTTGCAGCACTTACACCTATAACTGAGACTATTAATAGCACTAAAACAATGAGCATTCCCCATGAACGAATCACATCTGCGAATGCTCTTCCTTCTGCTTTTGTTGGATACCAATAAGGCGCGGCAACTACTTTCACATCTTCCCAAAATTGAGTTAACGCTGAAAAAGGATTTGTTGTGTTTTGCTCACGTGCAGATGGAGTTTGCATATTTTAAATATGTAGCCCTTATTGATTAGACTATTAATTTTGAAATGGCCTTTGAGAATTAAATTAGACTCAGAGGCCATTTTTAGCTTTAGAAATTGAATATTTTTAGATTCACCTAAATTATCCTTAAAAAAGGGGCTAGGGGGGATTGAATCGAATGCACTAGATTACTGGTTCCTCATCAACAATTTCTACTGTCCTTGGAGTAGGCCCTTGTTCAGGCTCAGTAATGACTACTGGGCTAATATGATGTTWCAATTTGAGCTTGAGGTCATCTGTAATCGGTAATTCTTGAATTTCTTTAAGGAGAAATCTCACAGATTCGGTTTTGCTACGTTCTGTATAAATGAACTTGAGAACGGTTTCAATCCCAAATGCTCCTATATATTCCCCTAGAATACCTACCAAACCAAGCAGTCCTAAACCTCCTAACAAGCCTAAAGGCCCGCCCAGCGATGAAAGCATAGCGACAACTGCGGCGACACTGCCCCCTGATGCAGACGTTGCAATCACGAAAAGTATACCAGGAAGGCCCAAACCAGCAATTTTTTTGACGAGTTCATCCATTGTACTTACCTACAATCCTTATAAGGTGAAAACATTACAAATCGAGTGATTACTAATTTCTTCAAAAAAGAAATTAAAAATCCTTCTTATATTTTGCACCGTTTGCCTGGTGCAAGATATAAAAAACTTGATCTAGACCAATAAAAGACTACACAGTTCATCAATTTGCTGACTTTTTTCAGAAATCAATCGATGGGCTATAGCTTGTAGCTGACGAGTATTTTGTAGTTTGGTATTGTCTATCTCTTCAAGTTCCTCATCTAAAAATGTTTGAAAGCGATAATAAAAACTTTTAGTTTCTTTATCATTAGGTTCAAACAACTGTTCTAATTGTCCAGATACCACTTCACTACCACCGTCAAACACAATATTTAAAAGTGGTTTTACCCATTGCAAAAGTCCCCAATTTTTGACTTCTTTATAAAGATAAGCACTAGTCAGCGAACCTGTACCTAAAGAAACTACTAAAATATCTTCTGTAGTGAGGACTTTTTTTTCTTTTCGTTTAGTATTAATTTGTGCTTCTAAAATAGCTAGATGGGCTGGATTATTAGCAAACACTCCACCATCAATTAAAGTATAGGCACTATTATAATCTTGAGTATTTATAACACGATGGGGAGCAAAATAAGTCGGAGTGGCAGTCGTTGCCAATGCTGCATCTAAGAGCGAAAACCCTGCACATAACTTGCGAAATTTTTGAGATTTTTTCTCTTCTTTTTCTAGTTTGTTTGTAAAAAATATCGGAATTCGCTGCTCAATATCATAACTAGTTACAAAAACTTCTTTGAGATTACTCTCTAAAGGAGCTTGCTCAAAATATTGCCTTAAAATTTCTTTTTTGCTTTCAGAAGGATATTTGGGCTGGAGAAATATATCCTCTATTGGGCCAAGTATTCTTTCAAAGAATGGCTCATAAAATATTTCTACCCCATACTCAAGAAATAGTTGTAGGAGATCCTCAGCAGTATATTGAGCTAATGGCAAATCAGATACATCAGAACTTAATCGGGGTTTCGTTAATCCGAGTGCCAGAATTCCGCCGCTGGAAGTTCCAGTAATTAAATCAAACAAACTAAATATAGGTTTTTGCGTCCGCTTTTCAATTTCTGCTAGGAGAAATGCAGGAATAATACCCCGAATGCCGCCTCCATCAATGGAAAGTATTTTATATTTGGGCTGGGCTTCTGTATTCATAGTTTCTGGCGGTTCCTGTTGAGTTAATGTTTGTGCTTGTTGGACATTAACGGAATCTTCAATTTCCTCTGTTTTGGTTTCTTCGTTGTCTGACTTGAGAGTTATCAAGGTTGGGACAAGCTCAGATTCTTCGGTGTTTATTCGTGTCTGTTGAGTTTCCTGTGGTTCGTCTTCCTTTTCGCTTACTAACGGTACTGTTGCTGCTAATAAAGTTGTAGTTATTGTTGAGATATTTTCTTGCGGAATAAGTGGTGTTTCAATTTGGATCTCTTCTTGGATATTCTCTTGATTGGATGATGGTGCTGCAAACGGAACTGGATTAGATGATTGTGTTGCAAATGGAAT
Source organism: Nostoc sp. PA-18-2419 (assembly GCF_005869855.1). Lineage (GTDB taxonomy): Bacteria > Cyanobacteriota > Cyanobacteriia > Cyanobacteriales > Nostocaceae > Nostoc. The sequence continues at coordinate 134,785 of NZ_SZNH01000018.1, forward strand.
TTGTGCTAACTCCCAAGCAGGATTACCACGGAAATTTCCTTGATAGGACTTTCCAATTTGATTTTTGACTGTTGTCCCTTGCCCGTCATCTAATTTCCAGTAAGCCACTAATCCTTCTTCATCTCCGGCTATTAGCCCAGAATGCTGGGTCTGGATTTGTGCCTGAGTACATGGATAATTCCAAACGCTAATATTTGCTAATTGTCCTTTAAAATAAACCTGTTTGTGTACAGTTGCGCCCAGAGTTACAGAACTTGTTGCTTTGTTTAAAGATGAACCTTTAAGAGAATCTGTGTATACACGGCTATCAAGATATACTGTTATTTCACCACTGTTAAAAACAATGGCAAAAAAGTGCCATTCTCCTATAGTTAATTCTCCATTACCGAAGGTTTTAATACCCTTACTCACAGTTTCGTCAATGTAAACATCTAGGCTGTTTGTTTCACTGATGCCAAATTCAAAATTATCGCTGTATCGTTCTGAAGAACGGGCAAAGAATACATTACGAGTTCCGTAACTAGTAGCTTTATTTGTTAGTTGATGCGGATTTATCCATCCTGAAACAGTAAATACTGAACTTCCTTGAGCGAAAACGCCGCCAATATCATTTCTGCCAAAATCTATATAATCATTTACCCCATCAAATGTCAAAACTGTTTGTGTATCTGCTAGGTTTGTCACAAGGATTTTATCTCCAATATAAATAACTTTTTAATTTAAAAATCAGACCTTAAATATTAATAATTTTAATCAAAAAATTCACTATTAACTTCCAAAATGATATGTAATGTAGATATGGTTGCTACTTGACTCTAGAGAACGTTACCACAAACATATCTTTTAACCGAGTATCTTTACGGTGGATGACAAAAAACTAAACAATGCTCAATAGCTTAACTTTTATTAGTTAGTAATACTTCTGCGATCGCCTGCGAGATAGGATAGTGCGGTGAATATATTTCCATCCAAAAAAATTCTCCGACTGGATTAACTTCAAGGAATACATGCTGACCATTGGGGGTGACAATAATATCAATTGCTCCATAGTTTAAGCCAAACTCAGCCATTAGTTTGAGTAGCTTTTTCTCAATATCTTCTGGCAAGTCGTATGGTTGCCAATTTTTACCTAAAGCTAGCCCCTCTTTGCGCCAGTCGTAAGTAGATCCTGACAAACTTTGCGAGTCTACGGAGGCAGTAAATACGCGGTGTCCAACGATAGTTGTCCGCAACTCCAGGGCTTTGGGCACGTTTTCTTGAAATGTCATCGGGCAAAAACGCAGCCCTTCCATATTATCTAGATCCTCATCTGTAACTGGAGTGGTAAACACCACGTTTTCTCGTCCTTGATCGTCATAGATAGCAAAGGAAGAAAGCATCTTGGTTACTATACCTTGCTGATATTCTTGAGCAAATTGCTTGACTGCTTCAGGATTGTTTGAAGTCAGGGTACGTGGAGTTAAAAGTCCGAGTTTTCGTGCGACTTGCAACTGTAGTTGCTTATTATTAGCCCGATCAACATTTGACATTTTGTCGAACTGAAATCCCTGGAGGCTGGCAATCATACCTCTGACGGTGGCGCGACATTCGTTAATTGACGCATCTCTATATTGCTTGTCCATTGAGTTAGGTATTTTTTGCCCATAGCGCATCCGCCGATACCAAACTGAGGACACTTCACTCGAATCTAGCTTTTGTTCGCCATCAGTAATAATTACCCGTTCTGTATTACCAGAGTAAATATCTAGCTTGACTTCGGTAGGATATCTGTCTGTGTCAAACCGAAATGCTTTTTCTCCTCTAGCCTCAATTTCTTTAGTTACTAGAGGAATGCTTTCGTTGTCATTGCTAAACGTAACTATTAATACCGTCATAAAAAATTGTTAACTAAAGTTCTTATTTTTATAGTTTGTAGTAAGGACTTTAGTGCTTAAGACTGTCCCAAAAACCATCTAAGGTTGCTTTTGATTCTCTAGTACAAGCTTCTCGGAACTTTGGAGCTAATTCTGCACCTAATTCTGGTTCCCAAATACGCTGCATCCATACAGCTTGCACCTGCTCTGTGCTGATAGAGTGGTTACCATATTCTATAGTGTGATAGCTTTTTGATTCGTCAAAGTGTGCTACTAATTGCACTTGTTGGAGAAACTTATCGGTGTCAAGGCGAATCGGTTTTACCCCTTTTTTTGACAAGGCTTGTGTGACTCTACCTATTGTGAAAAAATCACCACTGTGGGTGATTAATAAAACAACGTCACGCGACAGATGCATAAAATATTTTTTGGCTTCGTTTTTAACAGGTAGATGTTAAGGAATAAGCTAATCGGCGTTTAACTTGCATCATCAGGGTGCTCATATTGCCCATCCCACAAGATATTGATAAAATTTTAATCTGCAAATTAAATGTGTTTTAGCTTACCTAAAGAAGTTTTTCTCTTGATACTTAAGTTCTTAAATTGGATTTTTCCTCCCCCATTCCTCTGCTCCTCTTGCTCTTCAGCAGTTAACGGCAGTCGCTATAACGGATAGCGCACCGTTAGCGGGTCAGACGCTCCTACGTCGCTAACACTACGCAATCGAGCGTCAAGGGTTTCCCACGTCAGTAAGCACAACGAGGGGCTTCGGGTCTTCGTTTGGGGACTAGGCGTAAAAAGCAAGTTGAAGAAGCTTTGAAAGCAGCTTGCTCGACTGAAGAGCGAGCCGCTTGGAAGGGTTTCCCGTGAGCATTAGCACAGCAGTAACGACGCAGGAGCACATCACTGGCAGAGGAGTTGCAACTGCACTGTGTACCCTGCTTACACATATATATCTAAGATATTTTTTAGTTGTGAACCCCTTAACTGTCTTCCAAATCAGAAGGAAATTTGAAAGTGAAAGGAGGAGGAGGAGGGGTAGTATCTGGCTTTTCAGTTACAGATTGCTCTTGCAAGAAGCGTGCGAAGAATGGCAATACTTGGATATCTGATACTTTGACTGTATTTGTATACATTGCTATTTTTCCTTTGGGAAAATTTTTCAAGAATAAAGCTACGTGTCGTAAATGTCTAGTTGAGTTGAGGCTGTCAATAGTCAATTGTTAATCGTCAAGAAAACTATACTCTGGACTTTTGACAACTTTCACCTTGATCTAATCTACAAGTTGCGTAAGCCTTATAGTTTTAGCCATTAAATATATGCCATTAATTAAGTATGTACGCAAGGAAAGTTAAGACACTTAAGAAATTAATCAGAAAATAGTTAAAAGGCTGTTTCTAAAGAAATGTAAAGAGTGGAGTAGATCAGCTAAGTTTATGATTCATCCCTCATAATCACCTTTTGTACATTTCCCAAAAAACGGTATCAAACATTAGTGTTTTTTGATACTAATGACAGAAAAAAAGCCTTTCTGTCGTACTGAGCTTTTTCAAAAATCAAATATAAGTCCTATATCTACTTAACTTTCTTAACTTTCCTTGAGTTCCCGCTATGAAGCTGAGAGAATACTAAGCTGTATAAATTAAAAAACAAAGGTAAAAAAATTTGCTTAACTTAGATTAATACGGAGTAACTTTAATACGTAGCTCTTATCTGATATCAAGCATTCTTAGCAAAACTATAGTTAGCTAATTTTAATTCTAAAAGAGCAGTCTTTAAGTAAAAATATAGAAGTTAATGCATTTAGATACTCAGGCTAACATAAATAGTGTTACTTAAAATTTCGTAGAAGCGGAGGTACAAAATAAAACTTTTTGGCTAGCAATACTTAGGATGGACTACACCTACCCGTTATCAAAAAAAGTGCCACTGATTTTTAACCGCCAATACTCCGTATAATATTAAATTCGATATTCACATACTGCGGGTCTATTGTAATGGGGAAGACCGCTTTAAAATATTGTATTTGACGGTAGTAGTGAAGTAGTAACCCGAGAATTAAAACGATATTTGAACCGAATGATAAAGGTAGTAAAAGTTTTTATTATCGTTTTCAAACGTCCCCAGCAGTGAACAACAAGCAACAGATAACGTTAAACCATAAAATATTCTTCAGTTACAAGCATTAGCTGCTTGGCTGATTGTAGAAAAAAGACAAACAATTAATAAGTTGTATAGTTTATTATAAAACTAGTCTTTATTGACGGCTTCCTGTTATTTAATATCAACTCTTACTCTTATTAGCAAAAGTGCAGTTAGGTAAGCATAATTCTGAAAAAGCGAACCGCAAGAAGGATATAGAATCAAATGCAGTTAAATAATTATAATCTGCCTTTAGCAAATTCAATTAATAAAAATTTTATATGTAGAGAAGTAGAAGTTGCTATTCGGTTGGGTTTAGCTGTCGACGATTGTGTAGTAATCCAGAGGCAGACAAAAAAGTTAAAACAAGAGTTAGTTGCTTATATAGTTCCATCAGGTTCTTTTATACTAAAACAATTGTTATTTGACTTGCAAAAAATTCTACCCAGCGAATACATCCCAAAGGCGATCGCACTAATTTCTACCATACCCTTGACAGATAAAGGAGAGTTAGACAAAGCGACTCTAGCCACTATAGAACTGATTGACTCTGATCTAATACTTAATATAGAGAAGCAACTAGAGTCATTGTCAGAAATTGAGCGCGTTGCTGTGGTTATTGAACCCCAAGTTAAGATTATTCCTACTCTACATTTAGAAAATTTACTCGGCGAAAATCAAGCGATATCTTTGGCAACGTCTCTAACAAATGTTTTTGAAAATAGCCTCCTGCAAAAAGTACAAGCAATTATACCTAATGAGAATATAGAAAATCAAAATTCTGACTCGTCAAAAAAGCTAGCCATTAGTCACGGAGAACCTCTACAATACTCCGAAAACACTTCTAAAACTTTACAAGAAGTGCTGCAACGAACTGCTCAAAATTCAACTAAAGGTATCATTTATGTTCAACCTAATGGTAGTGAAAAAATTCAGTCTTATCACCAATTATGGCAAGATGCTCAAAGAATTTTAGCGGGATTAAGAAAGCTGGGACTCAAGCCCCAAGATAAAGTAATTTTTCAACTAGAAGATAATCAAGATTTCATCTGTGCTTTTTGGGGTTGTGTGCTAGGGGGCTTTGTGCCGGTGCCAGTGTCTATCGCACCTACCTACGAACCAGTCAACAGTAACGCAAGCAAACTCCAAAATGCTTGGCAAATGCTGGGAAAACCGATTGTACTGACGAGTGCTTCTTTAGCTCCTAGCATTGATGGTTTTTTTCGGCTTTTAAATTTAGAAAACTTTCAAATTGCAACTATTGATCGCTTGCGTGAGTGCGAACTGGATTTAAATCTGCATCAAAGTCAGCCAGAGGATTTAGCGATTTTGTTGTTAACTTCTGGAAGCACTGGCATACCCAAGTGTGTGATGCTAAATCATCACAATATATTGAGTATGACAGCTGGCTCAGTTTCAATAGGTCATTTCTCCAGCCAGGAAAGCGTTTTAAACTGGATGCCTCTGAATCATGTCGGTGCATTGGTATCTCTCAGTATCATGGCTGTTAGTATAGGTTGCCAACAAATCCATGTACCCACTGACTTGATTGTGCAAAATCCGCTCAAGTGGCTAGATTTGATTGATAAACATCAAGCTACGATTAGTTGGGCTCCTAACTTTGCTTTTTCCCTGGTATGCGATGCCCTTGATGACCTTTCCTATGGAACGCTGCACGAACGGTATCGGGCTTTTGATATCGAGCGCCAGAAATGGAATTTATCCTCAATGAAGTTTATAGTCAACGCTGGAGAGCCGATTGTCACTAAAGTAGCCAGGAATTTTTTAAAGCTGCTTCGCCCTTATGGTTTACCAACCAACGCGATTCATCCAGCCTTTGGGATGTGCGAAACCGCTTCAGGTATTACTTACTCTAATAGTTTTTCCCTAGAATCGTCATTAGATGACACCACATTTGTAGAGTTGGGGTCTCCTATTGCTGGTGCTTCACTGCGAATTGTTGACGAAAATGAACAAATAGTTCTAGAAGGCACAATCGGGCGACTGCAAGTAGAAGGTGCATCTGTTACTAAAGGTTACTATCAAAATCCCCAGGCGAACCAAGAAGTTTTTACCTCTGATAGTTGGTTTAATACAGGTGATTTAGGATTTCTGGATCAAGGGCGTTTAACTATTACTGGACGGCTCAAAGATGTAATTATCATCAATGGGTTGAACTACTACTGCCATGAAATTGAAGCTGCTGTTGAGGAACTCCCAGCAGTGGAAGTTTCATATACAGCTGCCTGTGCAGTCAAACAACCAGGAAGCAATATTGATAAACTAGCTGTATTTTTCAACACTTCCTTTTCTGATGATGCCAGTTTAGTAACGCTGCTTAAGGAAATTCGGGCTTCTGTTGTCAATAAAGTGGGAATAAACCCAGATTATCTAATTCCAGTAAATCAAGAAATTATTCCTAAAACCGCGATTGGGAAAATTCAGCGATCGCAACTTAGCCAGGGCTTCCAAACAGGCGAGTTTAAATCAATTATTAAACAAATTGATACGTTACTGGGTAATGCCAATACCATTCCCAACTGGTTCTACCGTCAAGTATGGCAGCCTAAATCTCCCATTAGTTCTAATTCATTTTTAACTATTACTAATTTCACTTTATTATTTCTAGATTCTTTCGGGCTAGGGTCTTATTTATGTCAAATATTCTCAGAACATAATCTACCATATATCACTGTTTCACCTGGAAAAAATTTCTGCAAAATCAATCGCTCACACTACACAATTACCCCAAGACAAGCCAATGATTACCAACTATTATTCGAATCTCTGGCGGCAGATAATATTGTTATTGGGCAGATACTTCACCTATGGACTTATGACAACTATGTTGGCGAAGTAAAAAGCAAAGATGCCCTCGAAGAAGCACAAAAGCAAGGAATATATAGTTTATTATTTATAGTTCAAGCTTTAGCTAAAGTTCAGGGTTATGACAATTCTGTTCAATTGTTATTTATTTCTACTCATATCCAGTCTATTTCCTCAACTGACCCAATAGCTTACGAGAAATCAGCCGTATTAGGGCTGTTAAAAACCATTCCCCAGGAACTACCTTTTTTAAACTGTCGCCACATCGATTTGCCTTTCACTGAAGTTGAAACAAACGGGGCATATATTTTACAAGAACTACAAATTTACTCAAGAGAACGAGAAATAGCCTACAGGAATGGGCAGCGTTTAGTTCCTCGTTTAGAAAAAGTGGATTTTGCAAGGGAACCTAAATCTTCAATTCCTTTCAAGCAAGGAGGAACTTATTTAATCACCGGAGGACTCGGTGGTATAGGTATTGAAATTGCGCGTTATTTGCTGAAACATTACCAAGCTCGGCTACTGTTAGTTGGCAGAACTCCGATACCCCATAAAAGTAGTTGGAATGTCTATTTAGAGAAGAAAGATGGTATTGCACAACGCATTAAAGCTTACCAAGAGTTAGAACAGCTTGCGGGAGAGATAATTTACGAAGCTGTTGATATTTGTGACTTAAAACAGTTGCAGATAATAGTTGAAAAAGCTAAATACCGATGGAGTAAAAATCTGGATGGAATAATCCATTTAGCTGGAACTTTCCACGAGCAGCTTATACTTGAAGAAACTCAGGAGAACTTAGCAGCAGTGCTGCGTCCCAAGATGTTGGGTGCTTGGGCGTTGCATCAATTGGTAAAAGACGATAAAAGCAGCATTTTTATCAACTTTTCTTCAGCACATGGTTTTTTTGGTAGTACTGCTGTCGGCGCTTATGCTGCTGCTAATAGTTTTCTTGATCGCTTTTCTAATTACCAAAAATACAACACTAAATTATCGAGCTATTGTTTAGCTTGGAGTATGTGGGATGATACAGGGATGAGTCAGGGATATCAGATGAAGAATCTGATCCGCGCCAAAGGTTTCTATGTGATGTCTGCTTCGCAAGCTATATCTTCAATGCTAGCTGGCTTACAACATCAGCAAACAAACCTATTGATAGGTTTAGATGGCAGCAACCAAAATATTCAACGTTGGCAGTCTCAAGCCTTTAATTTACAGAAGTTAACTGCATATTTTACTTCTAGTAGTAACAAAATTGTTCAATTACCAGAATTGCGAGTGCAAGACCGTTTTGGAACTTCTTGCACTTGCAACTTAGTACAACTGCCCCAAATGCCTTATCTCGAAAATGGCGAAATCGATCGCGCCAGCCTCATTAAGAGAATTAACACTCAAGAAATTAGGGAGCGAATAGAACCACGCAACGAGATAGAGTTCAAAATTGCTCAATGTTGGCAGCAAGTTTTAAAAGTACCACCTTTAAGTATTCATGACAACTTTTTTGAGTTGGGTGGAAATTCACTACTAGCTGGCCAAGTAATTTCTCGGTTACAAGCAGATTTTTCTTTAGAGTTGTCTTTACAACGTTTATTTAAAGCACCCACGATCGCTAGTTTAGCCCAGAGTATTGAGGCGATTCGAGGATTAACTCAGGATAAGAGTGGATTTATTGAGGCGATCGTAGAAGAATATGAGGAAGTAAGGATATGAGAATAGAAGAGTTTTTAGCTAACCTGCAAACCAAAGGTATAAAAATTTGGATTGACGCAGATCAACTTGGTTGTCGCGCTCCTAAAGGAGTAATCACAGCAGCTATCCAGCAGGAACTTAAAGAGCGAAAAACAGAAATCCTTGCTTTTCTCAAAGAAGCTCAAACAGCGACACAATCTACTTCTTTCCCTCTAACACCAGTTGCAAGGGATAGGGAGTTGTCTTTATCTTTTGCTCAACAGAGGATGTGGTTTCTTTCTCAACTAGATAAGGAAAGCCCATTTTACAATGAAAGTTTCCAACTGCGGATTGTTGGAAAGCTCTCAGTCACAGCCTTAGAACAGAGTATCAACGAAATTATCCGTCGTCATGAAGCCTTACGAACTACCTTTGCTGTGGTAGAGGGCATCCCTTTTCAGGCGATTGCACCCACCTTTACCATAAATATACCTGTGGTGGACTTACAGGGTTTACCAGAAGCCTCAGTGCAACAAATAGTCACTTCATTGGTTCGCAAACCCTTTGACTTGGGTATTGCTCCTTTGTTGCGAGTTACTCTACTGCGTCAGGAGGTAGAATCTCACTTGTTGATCTTGACCATGCATCACATCATTATCGATGGCTGGTCAATGGGGATATTTTTCAAAGAGTTAGAAGCTATTTATCAAGCTTTTATTAGAGATCAACCAAATCCCTTACCAAAGTTAACTATACAATACGCTGATTTTGCCCTTTGGCAACGCCAGTGGTTAACTCAACAAGTTCAACAAAAGCAACTTGATTACTGGAAACAACAGTTAGCTGGTGCGCCGCCTTTATTGGAGTTACCAACAGATTATCCGCGTCCACCAGTGCAGACTTTCTCTGGTGCTACCAAAAAATTTCAACTAACAGAGCATTTAACCTCTCAACTAATAAGCCTCAGCCAACAGTCAGGTGTCACCTTGTTTATGACCCTGCTGGCAGCTTTTGCAGTTTTACTGCATCGTTATAGCGGTGTAAATGATGTTTGTATCGGTTCGCCTTTTGCTAACCGCAATCGTCAAGAAATAGAACCACTAATTGGCTGCTTTGTCAATACTTTAGTGTTGCGTACTCAAATTGAAGATAATCCTAGTTTCTCTAAATTTCTCCAACAAGTCCGCTCTGTTGTTTGGGATGCTCACGCACACCAAGACATACCATTTGAGCAAGTGGTAGAAGCAGTACAGCCAGAACGTTCTCTTAGCTATAATTCCCTGTTTCAAGTGGTGTTTGTTTTAGAAAATTTCTCACTCGATACTTTAGAGTTACCTGATATTAGTTTGACTCCAGAGATGGTAGAGCGGGGTACATCTCAGTTCGATTTGAGCCTCTCGATTTGGCAGACACAAAAGGGATTAATTGGGTCGTGGGAATATAACAGCGATCTGTTTGAGGCGGATACAATTGCTAGGATGACTCTTCATTTCCAGACTTTGTTAGAAACAATAGTCAGAGAACCCAATCAGAGAGTTGGAGAATTACCTTTAGTAACTGAGTCAGAACGGCATCAGTTATTAGTGGAATGGAATGGTACTCAAACAGACTATCCCCAAGATAAATGTATCCATCAGTTGTTTGAAGAGCAAGTAGAGCGCAACCCTGATGCTGTAGCAGTTGTGTTTGACAATCAACAACTGACATATCAGCAGTTGAACACTCGTGCAAATCAATTGGGACATTATTTGCGCTCTTTAGGTGTGGGAGCCGATGTGCTGGTAGGGTTGTGTGTGGAACGCTCAGTAGAAATGATTGTGGGCATACTGGGTATTCTCAAAGCAGGTGGGGCTTATGTGCCACTTGACTCTGAGTATCCCCAAGAGCGATTAAGCTTCATGCTCGAAGATACTCAGCTATCAGTAATATTGACTCAAGAAAAGTTAGTTAGTAAGCTTTGCGATCGCTTTTGGCGTGGCTTTGGCGATTCTCCACAGGAGACGCTACGCGATCGCAAAGTTCATGTAATTTGCTTAGACTCAAACTGGGATATCATCAGCCAACAAACACAACAGAACCCGACTACCAGCATCAAAGCTCAGGACTTAGCTTATGTAATGTACACAAGCGGTTCTACAGGTCAACCCAAAGGTGTAAGCATTATTCACCGAGGTGTAGTTCGATTAGTTAAACAAAACGACTATGTAAGCTTTTCTGAAAAAGAAGTATTTCTCCAATTTGCTCCTATCGCCTTCGACGCTGCAACTTTTGAAATTTGGGGAGCGTTACTTAACGGTGGAAAACTTGTAATATTCCCTGCCGACACCCCATCAATAAATGAATTAGGACAAGTTATTGAAAAATACCAAGTTACTACCCTTTGGCTAACTGCGGGTCTATTTCATTTAATAGTAGATGAAAATATTGGGGCTTTAAAACCATTACGTCAACTGTTAGCAGGTGGTGATGTTTTATCTGTAACTCATGTCCAGAAATTTCTTCAAACTGTAGAAAATTGCCGACTAATTAATGGTTATGGCCCTACAGAAAATACAACTTTTACTTGCTGTTATCAAATCCCCAAGTCATTCAGTTGGGATGTTTCTGTTCCTATCGGTCGTCCGATTGCTAATACCCAAGTTTACATATTAGATAAAAATCTCCAACCAGTACCGATTGGTGTACCCGGGGAGTTGCATATTGGTGGGGAAGGATTGGCACGAGGCTATTTCAATCGTCCTGAAACTACTGCTGAAAAGTTTATTGAAATTGAATTATTTGATAAAGTTGAACGCCTTTACAAAACAGGGGATTTAGTTCGTTATTTACCAGATGGCAATATTGAATACCTGGGACGCATTGACAATCAGGTGAAGATTCGTGGTTTTCGTATCGAGTTGGGAGAAATTGAAGCAATACTGAGCCAACATGAAAATGTGCAAGCCTGTTGTGTGATTGTTCACGAAGATGCAACTGGCGATAAACGCTTATTTGTCTACGTAGTACCGCAAACAGAGGTAATATCCATCAAGGACGAACTACGTCAGTTTCTTGCCGATAAACTGCCTCACTATATGATGCCATCGGCTTTTGTAATCTTGGAGTCCTTACCACTAACTCCCAACGGCAAAGTAGACCGCCGTGGATTACCAGTACCGGATTTCTACATTGAAACAGCAAATAAATATGTAGCTCCGCGTACCCCCTTTGAAGAAAAGTTGGCACAAATTTGGGCGCAAGTCCTCAAAGTAGAGCAAGTTGGCATTTATAATAATTTCTTTGAACTAGGGGGACACTCGCTGTTAGCGACCCAAATAATTTCTCGCTTACCAGAAGCTTTTGGGAGTTCGTTATCGTTGCGTTCTTTATTTGAATCACCAACAGTTGCTCAGTTAAGTGAAGTCATCTCTAATGAACTGCAAACTAATTCGGGTTTGACAGTACTGCCGATTGTGCCTGTTTCCACAAGACTTGACATACCTCTATCTTGGGCGCAGGAACGCCTATGGTTTCTGCATCAATTAGAAGGTGAAAGTGGAGCTTACACGATAAATTTCCCCTTGCATTTGGTGGGGAATCTCAATATTAAAGCCTTAGAAAAGGCAATTGAGGAGATGGTGCAGCGACATGAAGTTCTGCGTACTCGCTTTGAGATTAAGAATGAGAAGTTAGTACAAGTAATCGGTCCCAACATTACCATCAAGTTACCAATAGTGGATCTACAAAATGTAGCAGATCCTTGGCAACAAGTGGAGCAACTAGCAATTAAAGAAGCCTACAAACCATTTGATTTGGTTAACGATCCTGTGATTCGGGTCAARATGTGGCAAGTTGCTCAACAGGAGTATGTATTACTGATAGCCATCCACCATATTGCTGCTGACGGTTGGTCATTAGGTGTTGTTAACAGCGAACTGTCTGCCCATTATCGAGCCAATGTCACAGGTAGTTCAGTTGTCTTACCATTACCTGTACAGTATGCTGACTTTACCTTATGGCAACGCCAATGGCTGACAAATGAGGTACTAGAGCGTCAGTTAAGCTATTGGAAGCAACAGTTAGCAGGAGCGCCACCTTTATTGGAATTGCCTACAGACCGCCTCCGCCCAGCCATTCAGACTTTTCGAGGAGCAACAGAGCAGTTTCAACTGGATAACAAGCTAACTTCTGCGCTGAAAAAACTGAGCCAAGAGTCAGGAAGCACTTTGTTTATGACACTGCTGGCAGGTTTTGTGGTGTTAATGTCTCGCTACACTGGACAAACGGATCTTGTAATTGGCTCTCCAATTGCTAATCGTAACCGTAAAGAAATTGAAGGGTTAATTGGGTTTTTTGTCAATATCTTAGCCTTGAGGTTCGATTTATCAAAAGAACCAACCTTAAGAGACTTATTGACGCAGGTACGACAGGTGACTCAAAACGCTTACGACCATCAAGATTTGCCTTTTGAGATGTTAGTCGAAAAGTTGCAATTGGAGCGAAACCTGGCTCATAACCCATTGGTACAGGTGATTTTTGCTCTCCAGAATGCTCCTACCTACCCTTGGGATTTGCCTGGTTTAAAGGTGGAAGAAATGCCTTGGAAGCTTGATGCCGTGCGGTTTGACCTGGAAGTACACTTCTGGGAAACTCCAGAAGGTCTTGAGGGCTTTTGCTGTTACAGCACCGATTTATTTGATGGGACAACGATCGCCCGCATGATGAAGCATTTCCAGAATTTGCTCGTGGCGATGTCTGACGACAAGCCGCTTCGCGTCTACGCTGCAAATCCACAGCAGCCAGTAGCTTTACTACCCTGGCTCACACAGCAGGAGCATCATCAATTGTTGGTGGAATATAACAACGCTCAACTAGATTATCCCCAAGATAAGTGTATTCATCAGTTGTTTGAGGAGCAGATAGCGCGTACTCCCGATGCGGTGGCGGTAGTGTTTGCAGGTCAACAACTTACATACCGAGAATTAAACTATCGTGCTAACCAATTAGCGCATTACTTACGTTGTTTGGGTGTGGGAGCAGATGTACTAGTAGGCATTTGCGTAGAGCGTTCTTTAGAAATGATTGTGGGACTGTTAGGAATTCTCAAGGCAGGTGGAGCTTATGTACCACTTGACCCGGTGTATCCCCAAGACCGTCTTAGTTTCATGTTACAAGACGCTCAAGTATCGGTGCTGTTAACCCAACAGCAATTAGTAGAATCTCTGCCCAAATATCAAGGGCGTATCGTCTGCTTAGACACTGACTGGGAAAACATAGCTCAAAACAGCTTCTCAAACCTACAAAACACCGCAACACCCGATAAGCTAGCTTATGTTATCTACACTTCAGGTTCTACAGGTAAACCCAAAGGCGTTTTAGTCAATCACAATAATGTAACTCGTCTGTTTGCAGCCACAGACTCTTGCTATAACTTTAATACTCAAGATGTATGGACACTATTTCATTCTTATGCCTTTGACTTCTCTGTATGGGAAATTTGGGGTGCTTTGCTGTATGGTGGACGACTGGTAGTAGTACCTTATTTAGTGACGCGATCGCCCGAA
>NZ_SZNH01000092.1 GCF_005869855.1 Nostoc sp. PA-18-2419
TGTGAGCCATTATGGGAAATTGTGAAACAGTGGGAAAGCTATTTTTATGTGACCGATGGCTGGAAAGTTTACCCTAGTTTTATACCCAATGGAGATCAAATTGTGAGTAAAACATATATGACGCGAGTAGAAAATGAAAATACCCGATTACGTCATTATCTTGCACGCCTTCACAGAAAAACTTTATGCTATTCCAAATCAGAACAAATGCTGAGACACTCAATTAAATTATTACTTCATTACTTGAAGTATCAAATTGTACCTATATAAATTAATTCATCCCTTTATTCAGCAACGCCATAGGTGTTGCTGAATAAAGGGATGAATTGAGTTGTAATACCGTGCATTATCCATACTGTGATTCTACTGAGATTAGAAAAAATGGTAAACGAAGAGGTAAGCAAAATCACATTTGTGTAAAATGTGGTCGTCAATTTATCGATGCCTATAGTCCACCAAAAGGATACTCAGATGAGATAAAACAAGACTGTTTAAGATCATACGTGAATGGCATGGGATTTCGAGCGAGCGAGCGTGATAAGGGAGTTCACCATACAACCATAATTTAACGTGAGTTCGACGGTGAAAAAAAGGCAAAAAGCCTGCTATGGCTGAAGTACAACTGGATAAGCAGCAAGCGATCGCTATAATTAATGGAGAGGGTGTAAAAAACTGACAAAAAAGACCGAGACTAAAAATATCTAACAAAAATAAGCGTCTCGGCTATGTCTACTATTGTATCTCGGCTCGACATCATATTATGTCCGGATAATTAGTTACGATTAAATTCCAATTTGAATCCACCAATGAAAACCAGTTAGCCCACGAATTAAATCTTGCTGCTGGAGTAAAGATTGACAGCGATGATATAAAACATCCTCCAAATCATCAAGTCTCTCAAAAGATTGATTAGCAATTGGCTCGTCAACCAAAGTCCACAACCGTTCTGCAGGTTGTAATTCAGGTGAATAAGATGGCAAAAATGTTAAATGTAAACCTTCGGGAATTTCTAAATTCTTGCTAGTATGCCATCCAGCTCGGTCAACGGCTAAAAGAATGTGTTTATTAACACCTAAGCCAAATTCACAAGCAAAATCCGCTAAAACCTGATTAAACAATTGTGTATTCACATAAGGGAGAATCCACCAATAAGTTTCTCCGGTTTGAGGATGTAAAAAGCCATACAACCATAACCACTTAAACCGCCAATTCACATTCGCGATTGGTGTTTCTCCTTCAGGTACATAAACTCGTCGCAAAATCGGTTTGAGTCCTAAGCGATGCTCATCTTCACACCACAATTGAACTTCTGCATCAGGATAATCAATTTGGATTTGTTTTACTTGTGTTGCGAGTTTTTTTTCCAGGCTTCTTGCTCAAAATAGTCAGTTTTTGTGTGAGATGGGCGGGGAACTCTGAGTCTAAAAGTCATTTGCCGCAATATCTCCCATCCCCTTTGTCTGCTGATATGAGTTCCTGTCGCTTCAGTTAACCAATGTGCGACCTTTCTGCCGTTCCATAATCCTCCGTCCGGTGCTTTCCCTTGTAACGCCTGCCATAACTGTGCTTGCTGGATATCATCTACTAAGGGCTGTTTACCTTGATTTGAGTCTCTGCGATCACCTAACCCTTCCACCCCTAATTCGTTGTATCTTTTTACCAATGCGTATATCCATGTTCTGCTGTAGCCCGTTATTTCCTCTACTTCTTCTGTTTTTTTCCCTTGTGCCAATAACCAGATAATCTGATACTGACGACTTTCTATCCCATCTTTAGCTTGACGGTAGCGTTTTTCTAGCTCTTCAATACCTAGATATGTGGCTACACTAATTCGTTTCGGCATTAATCATCTTTGCACTCATTATTTTTATCGTAAGCGATTATCCGGACATGATATCACCCAAATTTTCTGCGACGTAGATGATTTCTGTAATCAATGGGAAAATATATGGCAGCAAGTACCGCAATTGCCATCGACAACAGGAGAACATCGCAGCACTTCCCGGATGCATTTATCAGAAGTGATGACAATAGTTATTGCATTTCATGGCAGTGGATATAAGACTTTCAAGGAATTCTACACCATGCAAGTGCTTAGTGGTTGGCATCAAGCATTTCCCAATTTAGTCAGCTACACACGGTTTGTGGAACTGATGCCCTGGTGCTTAATGCTGTTATGTTGCTTTTTACATACACGTAGAGGAGAAATTACTGGGATTAGCTTTATCGATTCCACCCCAATTAATGTTTGTCATAACTGTAGGGCACATTCTCACAAGGTGTTTAAAGGATTAGTAAAATGGGGCAAAAATTCTCTGGGCTGGCATTTTGGATTCAAGCTTCATTTAATTATTAGTGATTGTGGAGAATTACTAGCATTTACACTAACTCCAGCCAATGTAGATGACCGAAAACCAGTCCCCGATATGACTAAGGACTTAATCGGCAAACTTTTTGGTGACAGAGGATATATCTCACAAAAATTATTCGAGGAGTTATATGAGCGCGGATTGCAGTTAGTCACAAAATCTAAGAAGAAAATGAAAAATCGTTTGGTAAAACTGATTGATAAGATTCTGTTACGCAAACGTACTGTAATTGAGTCAGTCAATGACCATTTGAAAAATATATGTCAAATAGAACACTCTCGTCATCGTAGTCCATTAGACCTCTTGCAAAAATATTTTATGGTAYGATATTGGGTTTTGTCGCTTGAATCAATCTACTTATGCGATACGAGCAAACAAAAAAGTTATCGAATCGGCAGTTCAAACGTTTGGTTGGGGTGCAACAACGCACGTTTGATGAAATGATTAAGGTGTTAAAAGATGCAGCTAATTTGAAGCAAACACGAGGTTATCCAAACAAGTTAAGCTTGGAAGACCAAGCTTTAGTTTGCTTACAATATTGGCGGGAATACCGAACTTACTTCCACATTGCTAGTGAGTGGGAAATATCAGAATCAACGGTTTGCCGTATAGTACATTGGG
>NZ_SZNH01000067.1 GCF_005869855.1 Nostoc sp. PA-18-2419
CATCCGGGAAGTGCTGCGGCTGCGACGTTCTCCTGTTGTCGATGGCAATTGCGGTACTTGCTGCCATATATTTTCCCATTGATTACAGAAATCATCTACGTCGCAGAAAATTTGGGTGATGTCGAGCCGAGATACAATAGTAGACATAGCCGAGACGCTTATTTTTGTTAGATATTTTTAGTCTCGGTCTTTTTTGTCAGTTTTTTACACCCTCTCCATTAATTATAGCGATCGCTTGCTGCTTATCCAGTTGTACTTCAGCCATAGCAGGCTTTTTGCCTTTTTTTCACCGTCGAACTCACGTAAAGTTAGGGGACGAATGGCTGTGAACCTGAGCTGCTCTGCCTCTGGCTCTGCACTTGTTGTATTTTGTGCGTGTCTTGGCATAATTGTGTTATTACTTTCAACACATTCACAAACGGGGCATCAAACCATTTTTACTTGCGACTTGCGACCTGCGACTTGCGACTTGTTTTGTGACTTGTTTATTACAATTCAAAATCGAGAGTAAATGTATCGCTATCAGAATCTTCTTGAATTTCTGGTGTAGGTGGAGTTGGCTCTAGATACTCAAGTTTGTTTTGAGTGGTAGTAACAGAGGTAGGGGCAGGTGGATGGGCGAGCATTTGTTGTATAGGAAATGCACCTTTTTTGAAAGCAAAATAGCAATCAATAATAAAGTAAAGCGTCTCTAGATAGCTTTTGTCTAGCTGTTGTGATTCGGCAAATATACGTTCGCGGTAGCTGTCTTTAATCCGGACTTTTTCCGGGGCATTGTCTTGTGGCTGTGCCATTGGGGTTACCTATAAAATAGATTACTGATTCTTCTTAACAATTGCTTTCGCCATTTCTAAAAGTCCATTTGCATTAGCTTCTACGGGATTATCGAGAATGTGGAAACTGTTCTTCTCTAAGAGTTTCTTAAATCCAGGTAATAGGCAACCTCCACCAATGGCCCATATTTCATCGCCAGTGTGTTTGGCATCAAGTGTAAGATTGACAACTTTCTTCAAGTATTTTTCATACCAATCTTTCAAACAAGCGCTGTAGATATCTTTGATATCAATGTCACGGCTGTACTTGGTATGTCCCATTTCTAAACAAAATCGAACCTTTGATGGGTCACCGATTTTACCGCCATTAAGATGTTTCATTTTTTGGGAGATATCATCGATGAGAACTTCTACGCCTGTGGGGTAGGGGGTGTGAACTTCTCGCTTACCTTGGTTGTAACGAGAATAAAGAGTTGTACCATTGCCAAAGTCCAAAACGGTTAACTTTGCCGGAAGTTGTTGCCCAAAYAATGCACCAACTCCTTCTGGTACAACTTTGAGGACTTCTATCTGAACCTGTKAAGGTTTGCCAGCAAGTATTGGCTGATATTCTCCATTTAGTACTTGTACGAGGTTTTGTGCCAAACCAACATCATGTAAGCTGACGACTAACTTTAAATGCCAAGCTTTACGATGGGGCAGATGTGCCAATGCACCCAATAATGTAACTAACGCATTATTAACCTTATTCTCATTGCTATCAGTATTGCGCTCAAAGTGATAACCTGTTCKGAAAGCAGATTCTCCAACAGTGTAAGCTGTCCCATTAAAGACTACGCGTCCAGGGAYATCTTCCATCTCAACAGAAGAAATATAGCTGGGGACGCRAACGACTTCAAAGCCATCGACTAAAAGTTTGAWGCTACCGTAACCRTTATCAAAGCCAGCCGCGAAGATTTTCTGCAAGGTATGAATGTTGTTCATAGGGGCTAAGTGGGGCATAAAGAAGAACAGCAGRAAACATCGCCTAAGTATCATCTATATATATCCTATATAGGTGTTAAATTTTGATAAATTTTCTTACTAGTTTATGGGGTATATATAGGTGTTTTATATCCCCTATTGAAAATTGAGCGCGCTGAGAGAGATCCATTTGTTGCAGAGTGGGTGTTATGATTTCACAGCTTTCGACAGTGAATCGTTTAGCTCGAAGTGTTTCTACTCCAACTTCGGAAACACCAGACGCGATCGCAGCTTCAATCTGTGAACAGGTGCTTAGTCTCKAATATGCCATTACCACCAGTTTGTCGTTGTCCGCGAGTGAGTGCGCCCAAACTGTCTAAACGTCGAGTGATGGTAGAGATGAATCGGCGTCCATCTCTAACGTTAGTAGTAACTTGCATAAAGATTGGCGCTGATGCTTGGTCAGTGCAATGAAAGCGGTCAAGCCCTTGAATGTCCGCCCTCTAATCGGCTTCGAGCAAGTGGTGCGCTCGCATAAGATGGTAAGGAGAACAAGCCGTTTACGAAATCCATGACCATAACATAGACGAAGCCCATAACCAAAATTTGAATTGTCCAGTTGAGTGCGATTTGAATATCCATTGTTTTTTCCCGAAGTACGAGAGTTTTCACTGACAGCTAGCGAAGCGTTTTAAATACATGCTTTTGAGAGATTAGTCAGTAATAAAAGATTTAGGCACAAATTCTAGATGAGAAGAATTGAATTTGCACAAGCCTGATACTCTTTGAACAATTGGTGTAGCCCAAAGGACGAAATTGCCCAAAAAAAACCTGTAGTGATAACTTAGCAAACAGACCTAAAAATAGAGTTGAAAAGGCTAAGATTCAAGTCAAGCGGTTAACTACGCTCAATTACTTAAGCCGCAGTAAGCTAAACAATGCCTAGCAAAGAAATTCAAGTCAAAGAGTACACAGTTAGAGCGCACAAACGTCAGATACACACACGCGTTTTTAACTTCGTCTGTAAGCAATGCGATAAGTCAACTTCCCGTGAAACTTATGGTCCACGACCTCTGTACTGCGAAACCTGTCGCCCTCCAGGGCCGCCTAAAAAGTCTCAAGTGCCTGCACCAGCTAAGAAGGGCAAGCCTAGAGCTAAGATTTATCAAAGTGATATGGATTTTCAAAAGTCTTCGTAACGTAATCTCACACTTTCAATAAAATGCTTCTGGCCAATCGCTGGGCAGAAGCATTGAGTATGATTTTACTTTGGATGATTTAAACCCTTGACAGTATACTTGTACTATATAAGCCAGAGTCCATCTATACCTGATTGGTTGAACTAGTTGTCAATCAAAGAGCAGGTCGTATTTTTGTAGAAATTAGATTCAATAAGCTATAGATGGAATCATCTAGAATTTCTAGATTTGATATAAAAAGATTTTCTTGGGTTGCAAAAAGCAGTGGAGAAATTTGATTCAAAATAAGGGTATAAATCTCTGCGAATTAGTAATGGGTAGTTGATTAAATACGTCCAGCAGCAAATATCTGTTGGGCTGTTAAATTTAAGTTTGGAAAGGTTGCAGAGATAATTTGTTCTGTTCCCCTAAACTGATTTCCTTGATAAACCCCATTGACTAACTGATAAATAGTAATCACCGGTTGTTTGGATGAGCCAATATAACGTTTACCACCCAGCCCTAAATAATCAGCAATCCAATATTCACCAATCCCAAGTGCTTCATAATCTTCGACTTTACGGGCATAGTCATTTTGCCAATTGGTACTAACAACTTCAACTACCAATTTGACGGAGTTACCTAGCGTAATCACTGGTTCGGTTGACCATAATGGTTCATTGGACAAAGCATTCTGATCAAGAATAACAACATCGGGTCTAAAAGCCGAATTTAAGCCTAATGGTTTAATTAGGCACTTCATCGGAATAAACCAAGGCAAGTCTAGCTGGTCAATTGCCACATTGAGCTTACGATTAATTAACCCCGCCACCTGTTCATGGAGTCCAGTCGGTTCCAAATCAATTAATTCTCCATCGATCAATTCGTAATGCACATAGTCTAGGTAGCTAGCAACGAATTCCTCAAAGCTAATAGAACCTGTAATAGCAGCCCAAGTCATAGGTTTATGCTTCTCTAGAAAGTAAAAGCTAACAAAAGCACATATTATGTTGTTTTGTAAGCAACCCAAAATTATTATAATTCCTGCCACCCTTACAGGAATTACGAAATACTTTAACAGTTTATTTATGGCATAGTAGTTCTCAGATTTTGAAATATGAGAAGTTACTGTGTCAAAAACAGAGCAGCGAAAGGTAGTATTAGCAATTCTCAGCAATGCTGGAGGTAGTGGTAAAACCACATTGGCAACGCACTTAGCTTACGAGTTAGCACGTCGTAAAATCGGTTGCCGCAATTGTTCAGTGGGGTTGATTGATTTAGACCCTCAAGGTTCTCTAAGCTTATTTTGTGGTTTAGAAAAACCTTTGACTCTTGAAAAATCCATTTCACCAGTTTTATCTGATAATTTTTCTGGTAATTGGCCTTTTGTTCCTTGTTGGAGTGATTATAAATTGAAAGTAGAAGTTTGCCAAAGTCTTCAGCAGCCTCTACTTAAGACTGCGGATGATTTAGTTAATCATCCTCGTGGACTATATCTTCTTGCAGATAGCCTTAAAGACTATCCTGTAGAGCATGATTTGGTAATCATTGATTGCCCTGCAACACTAGGTAGACTGAATTTGGCAGCACTTGCAGCTAGTACTCACATTCTTATTCCTATACAGCTTGAGCCAAAAAGTGCGAGTGGAGCAGCTGAACTACTCCAGTTTTACTTCATCGAATGTAGGAGGCTACGATTAGATCCTTATCCGCAAGTTATGGGAATAGTTCCAAATCAATATAGAACAGATCAAGCTATTCATAACGAGATTTTGGCACAAATGCCAACTATAATTCAGCAGTTACAACTTAAAGATGCTCATTGTTATCCCGCAATTCGGTTTTCTTATGAATTTAGCAATGCTTCAGGAGCGGGATTACCTTTGCATCTTTATCGAAAAAAACATCCAGCTTGCAAGGATTTTGTCAAACTAGCAGATGATTTATCGGCAATAGTAGGAGCTAAGTAAAAATGGCACGTCCAAAAGTAAATCTAACCAAAATGTTTAATACTGCTGCTCAAATGTCAGATGCAGAAGTTGAAATCAAGAAATTACAAGCAGAAATTGAGCATCTCAGAGCTTTACAAGTTCCAGAATTAGAATTACAGATTGCCACATTGCGTGAGCAGTTAACAATGCAGTCCGGGTTACAAGAAATAGATTTAACACTGATACGCCCTAATCCTGGACAACCAAGAAAAACATTTTCTCTACAAAGTATTAACGCGATGGCACGTACTTTGGAAAAAGATGGGCAACTACATCCTGTAATTTTAATAGCAGAAGGTCAGCAATTTGATTTATTTGATGGTGAGCGTAGATGGCGTGCAGCCAAGCATCTGAGGTGGGAAAAGTTAAAGGCTGTTGTTATGCCCCGCCCTCAAGACCTGCATCGGAAAGCATTACTGACCACTCTACATCGTGAGGATCTCAATCCACTTGATAAGGCAGAAGCTTTATTAAAGGAAATTTCGGAGCAGACAGAAGTTGACTTGACACAGGCTCCACGTATTACAGCTACTGCTGTTCGCCGCTTAGAGTACCAAAAACGTATGAAACAGATAGGCGAATTAATTGAAGAAAGTGATGATAAACAAAACCAAGTTTTAGATGACCTCGATTTAAATGATGCAGAAAAGCAGATTTTCAAGGTTTTGTTAGATTTAGGTTTAAATCCAGCATCAGTGACAGCTAATGATTTCCGAATGTTATCGCTTTTTCCAGATTTGCAGGCAGCGATTCGAGACTCCAATCTTAAGGCGGCTCATGCAATGGTATTACAAAGATTGTCAGCTAAAAAGCTAGCAGTAGATGAGAAAAGAATAGTAAAAATCAGAGTAGAAACTACCCAAAAAGTCGTTGAGCAAAATTTAACACTTGTAGAAACTCAAGAACTCGTTAATCAAATTATTTCAAATAATGCACCCAAGCCTGCTAACGATTCAAATGATAAACAAGTAAAAAATATAATGCGTGGCTTGAAAGAGCTTAGTGTAGACAAGATTGAGCGTTCTAATCTTGAAAAGTTTCATCAATCCTTACAGCAAAAACTTAAAGAAATAGAAGCCATACTTCAAGTAGATGAGTATAGCTAATAAAACTTTAATTTCATTAAAGTTCGACAGTTAACGTCTAGCTGAATTGTTACAAGAAAACTGTTTATGAAATCTACTGAGCGACCAACTAAACACCAAAACAAAGACCTGCACAAACTCAGTCACAATCTAACCCAGATTCTACTGATAACTCATCCCTCTTTTGTTACTTTAGGGAGAGAAAAATAGAGAGAAGATTAACTAGCAATAGAGAAAGGAATAGGAAAAGCTCAAAAACCATTCATCAATTCAATTAACTTAAGGAAACAGCGTCTCATCCCAGGAATATTGAATACATCTAACCAAGGTAACAGCAAATGCTAGAAGATATAAGGCTGAATAATTAGTCTCAAGTTATTCAGTGAACTTTTCCATGTCATGCCCGTTTCCCACTTCTGATGTTGGCTAAATTCAGTAGTTGATGCATTGATGGATGAAGAGGAATCAGGGCTAGGGCGTGTTTTCAAACTATAACCACAAAATAATGGAGGCAAGCATAATCATGGCTGTATAATTTGCTGCAAGCTTTTCATATCGGGTGGTGATGCGGCGAAATTGCTTAAGTCGGTTAATAGCCCTCTCAACAATGTTGCGTTGACGGTAGATTTCACGGCTAAACGAACCAGGACGTGGTTTATTCGAGAGTCGTGGGATTGTCAGACGGATACCGCGACGACGTAAGTAATTG
The DNA here is from genome assembly GCF_005869855.1 of Nostoc sp. PA-18-2419. GTDB lineage: Bacteria > Cyanobacteriota > Cyanobacteriia > Cyanobacteriales > Nostocaceae > Nostoc. Next base: position 6,700 of record NZ_SZNH01000067.1, read on the forward strand.
CGTATTCGACGACCTGTGTAACCTTTGTCTGCGACTAATCTTAAAGGGCGAATGCGTGGCCGACCCCGACTAGAACGCTTGACCACACCTTGTTCCATCAATTGTTCAAGAAAAATTGACTCGTTACGCTGACCTGGAGTCAGAATAAAAGTTATTGGTTTGCCTTGACCCTCGCAACGTATGTGTATTTTTGTACTGAATCCTCCACGAGAGCGCCCTAGAGCTTCGTCTTCATCGCCCCTTTTTTCCACCTGCGGCGTGCTGGTGGGCACGTACAACTGTTCCATCGACATAATGAATCTTCTAATCAAGCATTCCCTGCTGATCAGCGCTCGCTTGAAGCTGTTCTAAGATTTGATTCCAAACTCCAGCTTTTTGCCATCGATAAAACCGTGTTGCCACGCTTTCCCACTTTCCATAACGTTCTGGCAGGTCTCGCCACGGTGCCCCAGTTCTGAGTATCCATAGGATGCCATTGACAACCAAGCGGTGGTCATGATTTGGTTTACCAGTTTGGGGTTTTTGCGGTGGAAGTAACGGTTTTAACTTCTCCCACTGTTCGTTACTTAACTCGCCTCGATTCATCAATACACTATGCCTGCAATCGCCTATTTTTTAAGATACAACGAGTTTGAAAACACGCCCTAGAACTGAGAAGATTTTCAGATACCAGTTTCTCAGCTTCTAATTGGAAATAAGTCGCCTGAATGCTAGCTAAAAGATAAGCACAAAAAATAATCTCCCACCACCTCTCAATATGTTGGAAATTAATGAACCGATAATCTGTCCAGCCTAGTTCCTGTTTACACTGTCGAAATCCATATTCAACCCAGGTTCTTAATCCATAGAGGTCGCATAAAGTCTTCTTCAAATTCCCTTGAAGATTCGTCATCATGAAGGAGGTAGAATTTTCTGGCATGGTTTCTGGGTCAGTAGTTATTTCCTAGTAAGTTATGGCTCTTTTTTTACCATAGATTATTTCCCTAATATGTCTAGTCTCTGATTTTTGATTGCTAAATGTTCTGGAGAATTTACACCACTTGTTCGCTCTAACGCTTTGCCCTGAGGGCAACCAGACTCCATGATTACTTCTGATTGATACCACATAACCTAAGTTATATTCAGCTAGTTTTCTCAAAAATTGGCTACTTTCACCATACAAACTATCAGCCAATACTAATTCAATATTGAAGCCTGATTCCATTAATTCTGTAATTATCTCTGATGCTAACTCTATTTTATTTTTATATTTATCTGACTCCTTTAGTGTTCCTTTTGGTTTAAATACTTTGAAGATTAATGGAAATGTTATATTCGAGTAGACTCCATAAGCATTGACTGACACTATTCCATTATCGATTTTTCCCACACTCCCTAAATACTGTCTACCTACATAATCTGTCTTTTTACCTTTTTTCCTATCTCTCCGAAGTTATGCTCGGAGGAAGCCTCCGCTCAGACTTCTCTCTGTTTCATCTATGACTAATGTAATTGCTCTACCATCTAATTCTTTCTTCAATTTATTTAATCTTCGTTGTTTTAACTTGTTTACTGACCAATCTGAATTGGCTAGAAAATGATGTAATGACTGAGCGGAGTTTATACTTACGACTTTTGCTATCTCTGGTAATGATTTTCTTTGAATTTGGGACATTATTCCCAGATGTAAATATTTGAAACACTCATAATTTCTTACTTCTTTAAACAGGTCTTTATACTCTGCACAATATTCATCTATGGTGGCAACTGTTGGGTGAGCGTCTCTTGCCAAATGTTTCAAGATTTGTAATTCTACATCCATTGCCCTACTTACCTTTCAGGGTTTTTTCTTCTAATACTTTTATTTAGAATACCTAGAAAGTGACAGAAGAGGATTATACAGCAAGTACTTTAGGGAGCTTGTCGCCCCTTGAACTGGCGAGATTACGACCCTGGCAAATATCCGTCTTGACCCTGGAGTAAACCGATTATTGAGCCGCATTCTCCCGGAATCTTTAACAACTTTTCCAGTGATAGCTGCGACTGGAACCGAGGACGCGCAATGGTCTGCGATTATTGGATGGACGGTAGATACCTTAATCAACGTACAGAGAGTGCAAACCCAGTGGTATGCGGGCGGAGCCGGAGCAATGCCAATCTCGGCCCCAGAATTAGGTCTTGATAAACAGTGGCAGCGCCGCGTTCTCGCATCTGTAGGCAATTACGGCGACATCTTTAATCGCAATCTTGGCAAAGGTTCTCTACTCAAGCTCGACCAAGGGTTGAATGCGAATCGTCTGCGTGGAGGACTTCTTCTAAGCCCGTTCTTAGAGTAATTTTAGCCTAAACAGCTTTGTCTAATGACTCTCTTTAGCTCTTACCCATATTACAGTAAATTAAGATGAAACGAGCCAGAAAATTCGGACGCAAAGCAACAGGATGCTACTGGCTCCAACATATATAATAGCCATTGGATTACTCCCTCTTGACAAAATAGTACTGTTTCACTAATGAATTTTAATAAATTAATCTCTAACTGGAATGGAAATTACAAATTCCGTTCCTGATCCTAAAACAGAATTAACTTCAATTCTTCCGCCATGCTTTTCTTCTACAATTTGCCGAGCAATAGCTAGTCCTAATCCTGTACCTTTACCAACTGATTTTGTAGTATATAAATGGTCAAATATACGTATTTTTATATCTTCACTCATTCCTTTACCGTTATCAGCAATTGATATTTTTACATAATGATTTTTAATTGAAGTTTTGATGATAATTTGGTGAGGATTTGCTTTAATTTCCTGAAAACTACGGTTTGTATTTGACTCATCCAATGCATCAATAGCATTAGCCAGAATATTCATAAATACCTGATTTAATTGTCCAGGGAAACATAAAATTGGTAATAAATTAGCATACTCAATGACCACTGCGATTTCTGGACGTTGTTCGTTAGCTTTGAGGCGATGTTTAAGAATTAAAATTGTACTATCAATGCCTTCATTGATATTAAATGGCACTTTATATTCTTTATCGGCACGGGAGAAAGTTCTTAAGCTGGTGCTAATATTTTTTAATCTGTCACAAGCTATCATCATTGCATCAATTATCTTCGGCAAGTCTTCTAAGCTATAATCCAAGTCAATTTCTTGGGCGTGGTCTTTGATTTCCTCTAGGGGATTAGGTAGAGTTTTTTGATACAGTTTTAGGTGTTCAGTAATATCAGCCAAAGTGGGTTTAGCTTGTATAAGACTTGCAGAAATAAAGCCAAGAKGATTGTTCATTTCATGGGCTACCCCAGCAACTAAGTTACCCAAGGCCGACATTTTTTCATTTTGCACCATTTGTAGTTGGGCTTGTTGCAGTTCTTGCAGAGCTTTTTCAAGTTCCTGGGATTTTTGCTCAATTGCAGCTTCAGCAAGTTTGCGATCACTAATATCAATTAGCATTCCATCCCATACCATTTCACCATCCTCCCCGCGTTCTGGCTGGGCAGCTGCTTTTACCCACTTGATATTTCCATTGGGTGTAACAATACGCCACTCATGTCGAAACGGAGTAAGATTTTGTGCTGATTCGACAACTGCTTGAAAAGCCTCTGCTCTGTCTTCAAGATGTTCAAAATCACGCAGACTGTATTTCCCTGACTTCACATCTTCTGCGGCTACTTCATAAAGAGTTTGACACCCAGAACTAACGTAGGGTACTGAAGCCGATCCATCGGCTTTAATTCGGATCTGATAAATTAAGCCGGGAACATTATCTGCCAGTTTCTGAAAGCGGGCTTCACTAAGCCGTAACTTTTCTAGAGATTGTTCTAACTGTTGAGCATAAGTTTGTGAGTCTTGATAAAGACGGGCATTTTCTAGAGAAATCGCCGCTTGGGTACAAAGAAAATTGAGAATCAGGATACGATTACTCGTAAATACACCACTGGTGGAGCGATTCTTCAAATACAAAATTCCAATTAAATGTCCTTGATTGAGAATCGGCAAGCACAACAAACTTTTTGGTTGTCGTTGACGTAAATATTCATCAATTACAGGTAAATTAGTTTTGAGTTCATCAATTACTACAATTTCTTGAGTGTTTTTGACGTACTGGATCAACTTGAGAGGTAAGTCAGGATTACCCTCTAGGGGTTGGGAACAGACTTTTGTGGTTTCGGGTGTGGCAATGGCTCTCACCTCCCATTCTCCTTGACTATTAAGTAGGATTAAGGCACAGCGCTCGCCTCCTGAATGTTGCAGAATAATTTGAGTCAATTGGTGCAGCAGTTCATCGAGTTGAATCGTGCCAGAAAGGCTTTGAGAGGCTTTGAGGATAGTAGCAAAATCGAGGGTAACATTAACGTTGGCGCTAGAGTCATGGCTCAAATCAGTGGAGCTATGAATCGAAAGCTGAGTAGCCTTCTGTGACAATGTTTCTAGGACATTCATAGGTTGTACTCCCTGCTGGAGAATCAGGTGCAGTAAATTGGGGTAGCGGTTTTCCAGATCCTCGGTTTTGGCTTTTGCGCCCCAACGAGCATAACAGTAGTATGCTTCCTGCATATAGCCTGCGGCCACCCTCTGTTTGCCCCAACTGAGGTAGAATTTGGCTGCTAGTTCATTACTGAGTGCTTCTTCTTGCACATAACCATATGTTTTGGCTTGGGCAATAGCCAAATCGTAATGTTCCATCGCTTCAGTAAATCGACCAAGCACTCGACAGTGTTCTGCTGCCACAAGTGAAGAGCGATGTCGATGATTGAATGGGGCATGAGTAGCCCAAGTTTGTAGTTTTTCTTGATGGGTATTGATTCGCTCTAAAATGGCTGATTGTTCTTGAGCGTTAGCATCGATGTAACGTGCTAGATGAATTAAAGCATCATAAAAAACTCGGACAACTGCGACGAAATAGCCAGTTACAGCATTGCTATACTGTTCTGCTAAGGCTGCTTGTTGTAAGGCTGTTTGGTATTCTCCGAACAAATAACACAGAACAGCTWGATTGAAATGAAAATAGAATAACCCCGTGCGATTGCTGGCAGCTTGTAAGCTGGGCAAAATTTTGGCGGCATTGAAGACTTTGCCCTGTAAATAACAGGAAACTTCAGCTTGTCCTAATAAATTGAGAATCGCTTGCAGGTAACACTCTAGATATTTTATCGTTGCTTCTTGCTTGACCTGGCTGATGACTTGCCGATAAGTCTCCATTTCCTTAGCCAAATCATTTAATTCTCGACCACTCCAATAGCTACATTGACTATATGACACCAAATTCAACGCCACACATACCAAATCTCCGGTTTCTAAGCCACTGTGATAAGCTTCTAGCAAACATGGGATACTGTGATTTAATGGTTCTTTCCAGTGCCGAATAAAGCTGTTGACAATAAAGTAAGCTCTGCTTTTAAAAGCGTTAATTTGGTGTTGTTCTAGTAACTTTAATGAAAGTTGCCCAAATTCATACCCAGCATCAATATCTCCAATCAAACCACAAAGAGTCATGCCGTAGTCTGCATAGGAAAAAATGGCAAAAGATGAATTGCCAAACTGGATAGCCATCTCCAATTGCTTAGATGTGAGTAGTGGTAACAGTGTTGGTTTACCAATAAATGCAGAAGAGACTAGTGTAGTCATTATTTGCATGGCTGCCAGTTGATGCGGATCGCTCATCGCAGGTAAATCCAGTAAGCTTAGAGGTGCGCGCCCCATCCATAGTTGCTTTGTCTGTTGGATTGCGTCGCTGATATCTACTATAGTTGGCTGTTCGGGAAATTCTACACCGAGTAATTTCAACACTTGCAACCCAGTCTCAACTACTTTAGTAAATTGACCTTGAGATCGAAATGCCGTCATTCGGGTTTCATATACTTTGATAGTATCCAGCAAAGAAGTAGCAGATTGCAACACAACATCACCCCATGCTGCCAACTTGTGAAAGTCTGTATTTAGGCAGGCTGCTTCCAAACGCTCGTGATGCAAATTCAGGGTCAATTCGTAGTGTGCTGTCCAGGTATTAGAAGGTAGTAAATCAATGGCTTGGATGAAGTAGTTGACGGCAGCATTATAAGCGATCGCCGCTTTTGCTTTGCGCCCTGCGATTAGATTCAGTTGTGCTAACTCAAGTTTTTTGTCAGGCCGAACCAGCAATCCAATGCCTATATTCAGGTGATTGACAATTTCAAAAATATTTACTTCTATTTCAGTTTCAGGTGTACTAACGTGTAATAATTGACCGATCACTAGATGAGTTGCTTGTTTGCAATCTTCCGCAATTAGCTTGTAAGCAGCTTGTTGGACGCGATCATGCAGAAAACGATAAGTCAAATTGACACAGCGATCATCAACCGTTGTTTGGGAATCAGCTTGTTCGCTACTCTCTCCCTGAAAGAACTTGTAAGTCTGGCTTGTTGGTACAATCAAGCCTTCTTGCAACGCTTTCCATAACGCTGTAGCAACATTGGTTGCAGACTGCTGTGAAACGGTTGCCAAGGTTTTTAAATCAAAACAGTTGCCAATGCAAGCAGATAACTTAAGTACATTTTGCGTTTCATTAGGTAATTTCTGTAACTGTTGGCTAATAAATTCCACCACATCATCAGTAACAGATAGTGCTTTAATTTGAGCAATATCGCATTCCCAATAGCCTTGATGGCGATTAAAAGTAATCTGCCCATCTTCGTGTAAACTTTTGAGAAACTGGGTGATAAAAAAGGGATTACCTTGAGTCTTGCGATCAATTAATTCTGTCAAAGGAAGCGATCGCTGTGTCGTACAATGCAAGGTATCAGCAATTAACTGATTCGTATCACTCAAAGTAAGGGGGGCGAGGGTAATTGTATTGACAGTCTTGCCAGCTTTCTTCAGTTCCTCCACCATCAAGATAAACGGGTGGGCAGCTTGTACTTCATTGTCTCGATAAGCCCCTAACAACAGCAGATAACCCCGATCCTCCATTAGCAGTTTAATCAACTGTAAGGAAGCCAAATCTGCCCACTGTAAGTCATCCAAAAACATCACTAAAGGGTGTTCTGCTGTGGTAAATACAGCAATAAACTTTTGAAATAATAAGTTAAACCGATTCTGTGCCGCACTTGGCGACAGTTCTGGCGCAGGCGGTTGTTTGCCAATTACTCGCTCTAGTTCCGGAATCACCTCAACGATAACTTGGGCATTGTCTGCCACAACTTCTAGAATCTGGCTTCGCCACTTGGCCAATTGTGCATCAGATTCTGACAACAATTGGCCCATCAAATCACGCAAAGCTTGCACAAAAGCAGAAAAGGGAATATTGCGATTGAATTGATCGAACTTACCTTTAATAAAGTACCCCTGCTGCTGGGTAATGGGCTTGTGGACTTCATTGACGACGGCAGTTTTACCAATTCCAGAGAATCCTGCCACCAGCATCATTTCAGAATTGCCATTGGCGACACGCTCAAAAGTTTGCAACAAAGTAGTAACTTCTGATTCTCGTCCATAGAGTTTTTCGGAAATTAGAAAGCGATCGCAAATATCCCGCTTACCAATAGCAAAATCTGTAATTCTCTCTGTATGTATAAGTTGTGCCAAACAAGTTGCTAAATCATACTTTAATCCCAACGCACTTTGATACCTATCTTCGGCATTTTTCGCCATTAACTTGCTAATTATCTTGCCTAAGACTGTTGGTATTTCTTCCGTCCTGCCTTCTAGCTTTGGCGGTTGTTGCGCGATATGACAATGCACCAACTTCAACGGGTCATCCGAGATAAATGGTAAATCTCCAGTTAATAATTCATAAAATGTTACACCCAGTGCATAAAAATCGCTACGGTAGTCTATGCCTCGGTTCATTCTTCCAGTTTGCTCGGGAGAAATATAAGCAAGTGTACCTTCTAACACATTGGGATTTTTAATTTGCTGGGTTTCTTTAGGTAAGAGAGAGGCAATACTAAAGTCAATCAGTTGAACTTGTTTTGTTTGGGGATGAATTAGAATATTAGCGGGTTTGATGTCTTTGTGGATAACGCGGTTATAGTGTAAATTATGGATAATATCAGTTAATTGAATGGCGATTGTTAAAAGTTCCACAACAGAGAGGGTAGTGGTTAGAATGTATTCTCGTAAAGCTACTCCTCCCGTATCTTCCATTACCAAAATATAACCATTACCATAGGGTTTTAACGATAAGGGATGAATGATTCCGGGAATGTTGAGATTTTTACTAATGGTATATTGGTTGCGAAATTGCAGTAATTCGTTGAAGCTGGGATATGTTGAAGTCAGAAATTTGATGACGACTGCGAGTGTATCTTGCTCTCGAATAGCTCGATATACTCTGGTTCTGGAGCCTGCATACAGTTGAGAGCAAATTTGATATCCGGGAATGATTGGACTGAGATTTTGAGTAACCATTTATACATATTTTCTGTTGTAATCGCTTTTTACTTCTCTTTAAGGGAGAGCGATGGAGTCGGCAGGGAAGGTAACTTCCCTGCCGACTCCATCGAGGTGCCTAAGAAGCTGTGTAGAGCGCGTCTACACTCTGCTAGTATTCCCATGAACTAGATATTGACTAACAATTAATAGACCGAAAACTTTTGCGCTCGCTCAGTGATGGATACTTGCGAACCTGATTGTTGTCTGAAAAACTGTACTTTTCAATACAGTTTTGGGAGAATTCGTTGAGAGACATTACATAAGCAAAACTAATAATTTGAAGAGAAAGGTAAGGATAGCTCTCGCATCAGAACAATGTTCCAGTGCTGTGTCTTGGAATTTTTGTAAACTATTGAGGTGAAGAAGCAAAATTTTTAACTTAGAGGTTGTCTCTAAAGAAATGTAAAGAGAACAAAGTCAGGCGATCGCTACAAATGAAAATTGATTCTGAAGCAATACAGTAGTGGTTTCAACCATGACACGCAAAGCGTATGCAAGTGATGTAAATGATGCAGAGTGGGGAATTATAGAGCCTTTGCTTGCCGCTTCACAACCCGTTGGTCGTCGGCGCGAAGTTGATTTACGAGAAATCATCAATGGAATTTTCTACGTTCTACATGAGGGATGTACTTGGCGTGCATTGCCACATGACTTACCACCTTGGCAGACCGTTTATAACTATTTTTGTCATTGGCAACGATTAGGAGTGTGGCAAAAAATTCACACACAATTGCGGCACCAGGTTCGTGAAAGTACTAATAAAAAACAAGAGCCAACTGCTGCCATCATTGATAGTCAATCAGTGAAGACGGCAGAAAAAAAGGAGCCAGTGCGTTGGGCAGCTTCGCCGACTTGAAGCAACTGGCGTGGGAAGTATATGGTTATGACGGTGGAAAACAAGTAAAAGGCCGTAAATGCTTTATCCTTGTTGATACTTTGGGTTTAGTGCTAGCAGTGATTGTCACAGAGGCTAACTGCCCAAAACGTTTAGGGGGTGCAGCAGTTGTGATGGAAGCCGCACAAGCAACTGAAAATTTAGTTGTCATTTGGGTAGATCAAGGTTTTAGTGGTGATAACTTTGCACGAGTAATTCAACAGTTACAGCAATTTCGAGGTAAATGAGGTACACATAGTATTGGTGCATCAAGACTTAAAATGAAAGCATACTCAATCGATTTACGAGAAAAAATAGTAAATACTTACGAAAAGGGTGGTACTTCAATAAGAAAGGTTGCCGTGCAATTTGGTGTAGCAAAAAGCTATGTGCAAAAGCTAATCCAACTTCATAGAGTGCAAGGACATCTAGAACCCAAAAAGCAAGGTGGAGCCATGAAGGGTAGGCTAGATGATTTCGTGAGCGAATTAGCCGAAATGGTTCAAATTTACCCCAGCTACAGCAATTTCGAGGTAAATGAGGTACACATAGTATTGGTGCATCAAGACTTAAAATGAAAGCATACTCAATCGATTTACGAGAAAAAATAGTAAATACTTACGAAAAGGGTGGTACTTCAATAAGAAAGGTTGCCGTGCAATTTGGTGTAGCAAAAAGCTATGTGCAAAAGCTAATCCAACTTCATAGAGTGCAAGGACATCTAGAACCCAAAAAGCAAGGTGGAGCCATGAAGGGTAGGCTAGATGATTTCGTGAGCGAATTAGCCGAAATGGTTCAAATTTACCCAGACGCAACTTTATTGGAATATTGCGAATATTTTGGAGAAAAATACAACGTTTGGGTGTGTGCAAGTGTGATGTGTTGTGCATTACAAAAACAAAAATTAACGCGAAAAAAAAGACTTTGCGTAGCAGCCAAGGAAAAACAGAAAGAGTCCAAAAACTGAGAATAGAGTATTGGGAGAAAGTAAAGCAAGTAGACCCAGAAGACCTTGTATTTATAGATGAAATGGGTGTTTTACTTGGCTTAACTAGGACTCATCAAAGAAGCGAGCGCGGCACTAGAGCGTATAATTTTAAACCATATTACCGGGGAGCAAAAATAAGTGTAATCGGAGGAATTAGCTTAAAGAAAGTTTTAGCCGTGATGACTTTAAACGGCTCAATGGATGGAGATGCATATAAAGTTTTTGTAGAACATTTTTTACTTCCGCAATTATGGGTTGGTGCAGTCGTTGTAATGGATAATCTACCTGCTCATAAAGTCGAAGAGATTAAGCTTTTGATTGAAGGAGTGGGAGCAAGTATTCTTTATCTATCTCCTTATTCTCCTGAATTCAATCCAATTGAACATTGGTGGTCACAATTAAAAGCTTTTCTGAAACAATTTTCTCCCAAGAGTTCATCTGTCGTTGATGGTTTAATTAAAATTGCGCTGAAACTAGTTGATCCAAAACATCTAAAAAATTGGTTTACTAATTGCTGCTACTGTACCTCATAAACCTCAAATATGCTGTATATGGCAGCAAGTACCGCAATTGCCATCGACAACAGGAGAACGTCGCAGCACTTCCCGGATGCATTTATCAGAAGTGATGACAATAGTTATTGCATTTCATGGCAGTGGATATAAGACTTTCAAGGAATTCTACACCATGCAAGTGCTTAGTGGTTGGCATCAAGCATTTCCCAATTTAGTCAGCTACACACGGTTTGTGGAACTGATGCCCTGGTGCTTAATGCTGTTATGTTGCTTTTTACATACACGTAGAGGAGAAATTACTGGGATTAGCTTTATCGATTCCACCCCAATTAATGTTTGTCATAACTGTAGGGCACATTCTCACAAGGTGTTTAAAGGATTAGTAAAATGGGGCAAAAATTCTCTGGGCTGGCACTTTGGATTCAAGCT
>NZ_SZNH01000019.1 GCF_005869855.1 Nostoc sp. PA-18-2419
ACTAGCTGCTGCACTGTTAATAAATTCTCGACTGTGATTTTAGCGATCGCTCCACCTGCATGAGGTTTTGGAGTCACTTGTCCTATATTTCGGTAGCGACGAATTAACCGTTGGACAAACGATAAGCTTACTTGAAAGCGGTCTGCAAGTTGTCGAAGTGACCCTTCCTTGGCTGTATAAGCATCAATTACCCGTTGGCGTAGATCATTTGAGTAGGCAGCAGGCATTACTGTGAGTATTTTTATTACTCTTCTAGTTTATACATTTTGTAGTCTACTCAATTGAAAACCGCTGTAAAATAAAGGATTAAGCTATAATCCAAAAAATTTATTAGAAAATCAAATATCCAGTAAATTTACGTATGCATATTTAAGTCTTCTCAATGAAAGTAGAATTAGCCCATACCAAAAGAAGACTGTGATACCCTTAAACGAAGCTCAACTTGAGCAACTAAAGGAAATAAGCACACATTTACGACAAGTAAGACAAGAAAAATCGATACGCATAGAACAAATAGCCGCTCAAACAATGATTCGGGTAGGCGTTTTGCAAGCATTAGAACAAGAGCGATTTGAAGAATTGCCTGAGCCTATTTTTCTTCAAGGATTTATCCGTCGCTATGGAGATGCTTTAGGGCTAGATGGGAATGCTTTATCACACATCCTGATAACCAATGTTGTCCGTCAAGACTCTAAAAATACTCGTAATAATTTAGACAAAAAACGAAATACATACATCCCTCTTATTCTGACCTATATTCTATTATTAGCAAGTGCATCAGCCGGTCTTGTTTATACACTTAATCCTCGACTGATAGCTAAATCCGTGACTCCAGAAGACAATAATCAACAGTCAATAGTTAGCAATCAGACTAACAGGGGACTGGAAACTGGGGACTAGTGACTGGGAATGCGATTTTGAGTTTTTGAGGTGGATTAAATCTAGTTGTAACACCAATTTGAAAAAAGAATGCGACAGATACACATCTCCAAAACCTTGTCCTGTCTGGATTCTTAATGCGTAAATTTTGTTAGCACAGCTAAGCCGTGTCCGCGTCCCTTGCGCGTCTCGTAGAGAGCGTCATTTTGAATTTTGAATTGGTATAACTCTCCTGTGCCCCCCTGTACTTGTACTCACTCATCCTCGGTTTCCAGTACTCAATTTTCAAAACATAGCACAAACCTTGGTGATTAAGACATCAACAGATGATAAAACCTAGACACCAAAAGATTTTTCGCCCAGCCCCCAGTCCCCTGCTATATTTGCGGTTTACGTCGATGCCAACTAGTGGATTGCTCATAAGCATAAGCTACTTGAAAAAGTTGGTCTTCTCGCAGCACGTTACCAATTAGCTGTAATCCTACGGGTAGTCCTTGCTCGTCAAAACCACATGGCAAACTTAAGCTAGGTAAACCAGCAAGATTTACGGGAATAGTCATCAAGTCATTTAAATACATACTTAAGGGGTCAGTAGTTTTTTCCCCTGCTTTAAATGCTGTAGTCGGAGATGTAGGACAGACTAACACATCAACTGCGCCAAAAGCTTTTTCAAAGTCTTGCTTAATCAGGGTGCGGACTTTTTGAGCTTTCAGGTAGTAGGCGTCATAATAGCCAGCCGAAAGCGCGTAAGTGCCGATCATAATCCGACGTTTGACTTCTGTACCAAAACCAGTGGCACGGGTACGAGTGTACATCGATAGGAGATTATCAGCATCAGCAGCCCGGTAACCATACTTAACACCATCGTAACGAGCTAAGTTAGCTGAGGCTTCCGATGGGGCGATAATGTAATAAGTAGGTAAGCCATAGCGAAAGCGGGGACAGGAAACGACATGAATTTCTGCTCCCAAACTTTGCAGTTGATCGACTGCTTTGGTAACAGCATCTTCGACTACAGAATCCAGACCTTCACCAAAAGTTTCTTTAATCACACCAATTCTGAGCTGCCTTCTGGCTTTGAAATCTGGTTTCAAATTAGCAGCGTAGTCGGGAATGGCAACTTTCAGGCTGGTGGAGTCTTTGGAATCGTAACCTGCGATCGCATTGAGTAATATTGCAGCATCTTCTACCGTGTTTGCAAATGGGCCTATTTGATCTAAAGACGAAGCATAAGCCACCAAACCATAACGCGAAACTAAACCATAAGTTGGTTTCATCCCCACAACACCGCAGAAAGACGCAGGTTGGCGAATCGAACCGCCAGTATCAGAACCAAGAGCAACCACACATTCTTCGGCTGCTACGGCTGCTGCCGAACCCCCCGAAGAACCACCCGGAACTCGTGACAAATCCCAAGGGTTAGCCGTAACTTGGTAGGCAGAGTTTTCTGTGGAACTACCCATTGCAAACTCATCCAAGTTGGTTTTACCGAGCATTACCGCCCCAGTATCAGCCAGTTTTTGCGTCGCTGTTGACTCATAAGGTGGTATAAAATTTTCTAAAATGCGTGAGCCGCAGGTAGTAGGAATCCCCTTGGTACACATATTGTCTTTGATACCCACAGGAATCCCTGCTAGCAGTCCAATTTCTTCTCCCGCAGCAATTTTGGCATCCACAGTACCCGCCTGCTCTAATGCCCGTTCTGCGGTTACACATAAAAAGCTGTGCAATTTTGGCTCTAACGCTTGAATGCGTTCTAAAGCTTCTTGGGTAATTTCCACAGCGGAACGTTCTTTTTTTACCAACTGTTCGTGCAACTCGCGGATGGATGCCATGATTGCTCTCTTTGTGACTCAAGTCCTTGATTTTAGTACATATTGAACGAGATTGGGGAACTTAGGATACTAAGGTGTATACACAGTAGGCTTGCGGGGAGGGGAAACAAAGCCAAGCTTTGGCTGTTTCTAGTACAAGGCTCCCCAACCTACAGACTACAGACTTCCTCTGCTGCATGTCCTAAAATAAACTATTCTGAGATATATAAAACTTTGTATCCTGAGTTAAATAAGGTTTAATACTTCTTTTAAAACTGGTGCAAGAAGATTTTAGGTTAATTATTGATTTAGTCTCAGTTTTGGCGGTTGCAGCCTGTGGCGGACTGTTAGCGGCACTTTTGCGGCAGCCAGTGCTGCTGGGGTATCTCATTGGCGGCATGATCGTTGGGCCGGCTGGACTGGGAGTGATTAAAGAAGTTATTCAGGTAGAGACTCTGGCACAGTTCGGGGTGGCGTTTTTATTATTCGCTTTGGGTGTAGAATTTTCCTTTGCGGAACTCAAGAAAGTAAAAGCGATCGCTCTGGGTGGAGGTGGACTCCAGATTGCTTTGACGATTTTGGTCACGGTTGCGGTCTGCGGGTTAACAGGTGCCTGGGGAACGTTACCTGCTAAGGGAATGTTTTTGGGCTGTATTCTCTCATTGTCTTCCACGGCGGTTGTCCTCAAGTCGTTGATGGAGCGCAATGAAACAGAAACGCCCCACGGACAAGTGATGTTGGGTATTTTGGTTGTCCAGGATTTGGCGCTGGGATTGATGTTGGCAGTTTTACCAGCCCTCAACCAACCCGCAGAAACTATTGGTATCGCCGTCCTCACAGCGCTGGCGACGATTGCTTTATTTGCTGCCGCCGCAATAGCAGTGGGGATTTGGCTGATACCGCCTTTGTTGCGACTCTTAGCCCGTACTGAAAGCAAGGAGCTATTTTTATTAGGGGTTGTAGCTTTGTGTTTGGGCATTGCCTTGCTGACAGAGCATTTGGGGCTGTCGATTGAAATGGGGGCGTTTGTCGCTGGGTTGATGATTTCTGAGGTGGAGTATGCTGACCAAACCCTGACTTACGTAGAACCATTGCGAGATATCTTTGCCAGTTTGTTTTTCGCTGCCATTGGGATGTTAATTGACCCAGTGTTTTTGTGGAAGAACCTGGAATTGATTTTAGTGTTAGTGGCAATAGTTTTTGTTGGTAAGTTTCTAATTATCACTCCCTTAGTGAAACTATTTCGCTATCCTTTGAAAACAGCGATAATCGCTGGTTTGGGACTGGCACAAATTGGGGAATTTTCCTTTGTTCTGGCTAGTGAAGGGCAGTTCTTAGGGTTGGTGTCCCGGCAGATATACTTATTGATTTTGGGAACCACAGCAGTCACTTTGATAGTGACGCCATTTATTCTGCGGTTAGTGCCATTTTTATTTAACTTTGCTGAATCCATGCCCTGGTTGAAACCGTATCTAGCAGAAGACCAACCACGGGATATGTCAGAAGATTTACCTGCAAAAGACCATGTGGTGGTTTGCGGCTATGGGCGAGTCGGCAAAAATTTAGTCAAGTTGTTGCAGCAACACGACCTACCCGTGATCGTAATTGACCAATCAGAAAGTAGAATTCAACAGTTGCGTGAAGCTGGGATATCTTATGTTTATGGCAACTGTGTGAGTTTACACGTTCTGGAAACTGCGGGAGTCAATCATGCCAAAGGAATGGCGATCGCACTTACTGACCCCATGAGTACCCGTCTTTGCTTGAAACGTGCTTTGGAATTGTATCCAGAATTAGATTTAGTTGCCCGCGCTACCCATAATCGAGATATTGAAGTGCTGTATCAACTGGGAGCCAGAGAAGTAGTACAACCAGAATTTGAAGCCAGCTTAGAAATGGGAACTTATTTATTAACTGGCTTAGGCTTTTCCCAAACTGCTGTTCAACGGGAAATGCAGCTCATTCGCAACGATCATTATTTAGATTTACGACCAGAACGTTCTGCTAGTGAAGTTGCCTACGATTTGCGCCAAGCAACTCGCGATTTAAATCAGCGCTGGTATCCTCTACCATCAACTTCGCCTTTAATTGGCATGAGCTTAGAAGAAGCAGATATGCGCTACTTAACAGGAGCAAGTTTGATGGCAATTCGCCGCGCTAACGGTGATGAAATCGATTATCCCAGCAATCAAACGAAATTGGAAGAAGGCGATCGCTTGCTGGTAGTGGGAGCAGCTGAAGAACTGGCAGCTTTAGCAGAATTCGCCAAGGGACAAGCAGCTGTTCCTGGAGAAAATAGTGCTTGTCAGTGGATGGCAGTAAATGGTGACTCTCCAACGCTGACTAAAACTCTTGCAGATTTGGGTATTAGCAAACACGGCATACAAGTGCAGGCAATTCGACGTGATGGCAAATTTATCCGCTATCCTGATGGCAGTACAGATTTGCGAGTTGGTGACCAAGTATTATTGTGCGGTAACTTGACAGGTCTGAGTCAAGTAGAACAGTTATTTGKCATTCCTAATAAAGTACCCATTCCTCTCCCTGTAATTAAAGCTAGTAGCGCAGAAGCACTCAAAGAGTTTCTGCCTGTCGATAAAATGACTGATTAACTAATTCGTAATTCGTAACTATTAATTAGGAATTACTTTAAGACTTTTGGTATAGTACTTACTGAAGAACTCTAAAATTTATTCTTATCAAAACAGAATTTAGGAGTCAGGAGCGAAACCTGATGTTTTTGTGACTCAGATTCATAATTGAGCCTGATTGTGTCGTCGTTTGACTACGTTTCACTCACAATGACATATTTATAATTTGCCGCACATCATCTAATTGATTCTGGTGGCTTAGCAGAGCATCTCCGGCTTTGCTGTTCAATTGTGACTTCTGATTTATTGTTCAATTATCTAGAAAATATTTTGTAATAAAGATATACATATTGCTCATAATAACAAAACTGATACTAAATTGCATTTATAAACATAATTTCACAATTTTTATTTCCCATCTCTCCCACAGCAAAATTACATTTGATAACGCCCAATATTATCATTATATGGTTGATTATAGAAACTTAAAAATATCAGGAATTAATCAAAAACTGTTTGTCAGTAATTGCTTATTGATTCTCACATTCATGACATCCTGTAATTCTGCAAATCCCAAGGAAGATTTGAGCAAAGAAGTACAAAGTGTTTCTTCTTGGGCAGCAACGGCACAGATGGTTACTAACGCTTGGCTCAAAAGTAATGTACCCAAAAAATATGCTCAGCAAACATTAAATAAAGCTCAAACAGAATTTCTGAGTGAGAAAAAGAAAATTTCCCAAATTAAGTCATCAACAAATGTAATTCAGCAGCACCAATCATTAATCGTAACTAATATATCCCAATTAGCAACTCAAACAGAGAAAATGTCAAAAGCAATTGCCCAAAACAATCATTCTCAAGTTCAACAGCAATTAAAAGTATTAGAAATAGAAGTGCAAAAAATCAATCAGTTAAAAACAATGCCATAGGCAGATTATGAAAAAACTTTTGGAAATTGCTCTGGGTATTGTTACTAGTATTGGTGGCTTTCTAGATGTAGGTGCGATCGCAACTTCAGCTGAAGCTGGTTCTGAGTTTGGTTTTCAACTGATTTGGGCGATTGTCCTCGGTACAATTTGTGTAATTTTCTTAGTAGAAATGTCTGGTCGCTTGGCAGCAGTCAGCAAACATACGTTAGCTGCGGCAGTGCGGGAACGTTTTGGATTCAATTTTTATATTATTCCATTAATTGCAGAAGTTGTTGTTGATTTTCTAGTCTTAGGATCTGAAATTGGTGGTGTTTGTATTGCTTTGCAACTATTAACAGGTATTAGCTTTCAGTGGTATGCTTTACCAGTTGCCTTTGCAATTTGGTTAATACTTTGGTATGGCAACTTTGGTCTGATTGAAAATGGAATTTCCGTCTTAGGATTAGTTACACTCGCATTTGTTGTCGCTACGTTCAAATTACATCCATCATTGACACAAATTGGTACTGGTTTATTGCCAACTCTACCAAAAGAAGACAGTGTACATTATTTATTTCTTGCAGTTGGAATCTTAGGTGCAATAATTAGCCCTTATCTATTTTATTTCTACTCATCTGGTGCAGTAGAAGATAAATGGGATGAGGGACATATTGGTGTGAATCGTGCGATCGCTGGTTTAGGAATGAGCTTCGGTAGTGTTGTCTCACTGGGAGTGTTGATTGTAGCAACATTGGTACTCAAACCTAAAGGTATCCAAGTAGATACATACGAACAAGCAGCGCTGATGTTAACAGAACCTTTAGGTTATTGGGGCTTTGTTCTATTTGCAGCATCTTTGGGCATTGCCTGCTTTGGTGCAGCATTAGAGGTAAGCCTCGATACTGCCTATGACGTTGCTCAAGCCTTTGGTTGGAATTGGGGCGAAAATCTTAAACCAAAAGATGCCGCACGCTTTAGTTTAATCTACACCGTATTTGTCTTTGCTGCCTCGTTATTGATGGTATTTGGGATCGATCCATTG
Organism: Nostoc sp. PA-18-2419; assembly: GCF_005869855.1. GTDB lineage: Bacteria > Cyanobacteriota > Cyanobacteriia > Cyanobacteriales > Nostocaceae > Nostoc. The sequence goes on from NZ_SZNH01000019.1 coordinate 7,235, forward strand.
CAATTAACTTTGTTTTCAATGGCAATTACAGCAGTTATTTTGCCACCTGTGATCGTACCATTTCTAGTTTTAATGAACGATCAATCTTATGTTAGCAAGTATCGCAACGGCTGGATTAGTAACAGCGTTATCATTTTTACAATTACACTAGCATTTATACTAGCAATCGTTGCTATTCCACTGGAAATTATTGGAGGATAAGAAATGGACATTATTAGAGATGTTCTTGATAACCAATTAGTTGACCGCAATCAACGCAAAATGGGTAAAGTTGATGGCATTGTGATGGAGTTGCGCGATGGCGAACCACCAAGACTTGCTTATATTGAAGTAGGAGTAACAACCCTTAGCAGACGACTGAATCCCAGGTTGGCACGTTTGGTAGCAGTGATTGCAAGTAAATGGGGTGCTAAACAAAGTGAACCGTTTCGGATTCCGTGGTCAAAAGTGCGAGATGTTGGTATTGATGTTGAAGTCGATGTTGAAGCTGAAGCAACACCAGCCTTAGGCTATGAAAAATGGTTGCGCGATCGCATCATCGCACGAATTCCAGGAGGGGAATAATGACAACTTCTGAAATTCATCTCGAATTACTGCTAGGTAAATTAGTACTAGACTCTACTGGTAAAGCTGTCGGACGCATTCAGGAAGTACGCGCCGAACAACAAGGCGAAGAATGGATTGTTAAAGAATATCTAATCGGTTATGCTGCTGTGTTGGAACGGCTATCTGCTTGGACAATTGGGTTAGGAATTTTGCATCTACTAGGGGCGCAGAAAATTTTCGGTGGTTATACAATTCCTTGGAACAAGCTAGATTTGACTGACCCTGACAAGCCGCGTTTACATTGCAGTCTAGATACATTAAAGTCATTAGACGAGAATAATTTGTAGTACTCGCTAAGGCGCGAGAAGCAAGTGGGGTGAGGCAGTCTGTTTGCGGGTTTTTTACGCTTAAAGGAACTGCCGTCTGATTAATTGGAAGCGTAAGATGATGATCGCAATCTTACCTTTGTGCTTAGTTATGAGGTAATAATTACGAACTATTTTGACTCCTAAGTTTTTGGTTTAATATAAGCGATCGCTTGTTTCCAAACAGTGGTTTGCTCGCTGTTTTCGTCTACAATGCATACACAATGTGGGTCTTGCCATAAAACTTTTCCTCTGATTACATCGCCAGTCAGTAACTTAAACTCTGCTGGGTTTGTTTGTTTAATCAGGGTTTGAACTTGTTTAATACTAGGCAAAGTGGTGTCAAATTCAGTAATCATAGTTATTAGTTATTAGTCATTGGTCATTAGTCATTGGGTATCATTCACGAATGACCAATGACAAAACACAAATATAATTTATTGATTTGGGAAATGGCAATCAAATTTACTAAGTATCATGGTCTAGGCAACGACTTTATTTTAATTGATAATCGCTCGTCATCTTTGCCTGTGGTGACTCCAGACCAAGCCATCAAGTTGTGCGATCGCCATTTTGGTATCGGTGCTGATGGTGTCATTTTTGCCTTGCCTGGAGAAAACAGCACTGATTACACCATGCGGATTTACAATTCTGATGGTTCTGAACCAGAAATGTGTGGTAATGGTATTCGCTGCTTAGCTGCATTTTTGGCAGATTTAGAAGGTGAATCGCGCAATCAAGACTTATATCGCATTCATACCCTAGCTGGTGTGATTACACCCCAAATTTTACCTAATGGTCAAGTGAAGGTGGATATGGGTTTACCCAGGTTACTCGCTGTTGAAATTCCCACCACCCTTGCACCTGCCGAAGAAAAAGTGATTAATCAGCCTTTAGAAGTGGCGGGACAAACTTGGGAAGTCACCTGTGTAAGTATGGGAAATCCTCACTGCATTACCTTTGTGGAAGATGTAGCAGCAATTGAGCTAGAAACTATAGGCCCCAAATTTGAGCATCACTCGGCTTTTCCCCAACGCACAAATACAGAATTTATTCAAGTAGTGCGCGGCGATTATCTAAAAATGCGCGTCTGGGAACGTGGCGCGGGAATTACCTTAGCTTGTGGTACTGGTGCTTGTGCTTCCTTGGTGGCTGGTGTGCTAACTGGAAAATGCGATCGCACTGCCACTGTAGAATTACCAGGTGGGCTGTTACAAATTGAATGGTCAGACGACCAACGAGTTTATATGACAGGCCCAGCTGAGCGGGTATTCACAGGCCAACTCTAACTGATTTAGGGACTGATAAGCTGCCAAGAGCATTTTTGGTGTTGACTGTTGAGTGTTAAGCGTCAGCGGTCAACGAACCTCATGTACACACAACTCTTGTAAAGTTACTGCGTAACGTAACGTGAGTGAATTTTTACAAGCTGATGCATTAGCAGTGCAGGTCGATGCATTGGCAGTGCAAGCCGATGCATTAGCAGTGCAAGCCGATGCATTAACAGTGCAGGTCGATGCATTGGCAGTGCAGGTCGATGCATTAACAGTGCAGGTCGATGCATTGGCAGTGCAGGTCGATGCATTAGCAGTGCAGGTCGATGCATTGGCATTGCAGGTCAACAGAGTTGTGTGTAAACCTTAGTAAGAGCTTGCTCTTAGGGGCTGGAGGTGGGATGTTAGGGGACTTTTGCAACACGTCTAATCAACAGTCATCAGTCAACAGTTATCACTCATCAACTTCAAACAAGATAATTTATTTCATTGAGTTCCTTTACTATTGGCATTACTCAAGTAGTAGTGCCATAGAAGTCTGGCAGCGATCGCTCGCCACGGTTGCCAGTGCTGTGTGATAATTTCCAGTTGTGCTGGTGTTGGACGTGTCGTCAATTTTTTCAGCTTTTGTAAAGCGATCGCCAATGCTAAATCACCTTTGGGAAAGACATCAGGACGTTGCAGTGCCATGAGCAAATAAATATCAACTGTCCAGTCTCCAATACCTTTAAGACGCTTTAACTCGGTTCTAATTGCAGTTTCGTCCATTTTGGAGAGCTGACTTAGGTCAAGCTGACCAGTGGTGATCGCATTAGCTAATCCCCGACAGTATAAAATCTTTTGCCGACTGAATCCAATTGCTCTTAATTGAGCATCATCCAATGTCAGAAAATTTTCTGGCGTCAGCGTTACAACAATTCCACAAAGACGTGTAAATATAGCCTTGGCAGCTGCTAAGGAAACTTGTTGTTCGAGAATGATGCACAGAAGCGTTGCAAAACCGGGTTCTCTTGACCATATCGGTGGAGGCCCCAGTGTTGCTAAAATCTGAGCAAAATCGCTGTCAAGATTGGCAAGCACCATTAAACCACGGGTAAGACTTTCTTGAGTCAGCGATTCTAATTCAGGTATCTGAGTCATATTTGATAAATTTCGATTCTTGGATCAGCAGTTTTTGTTTGCGCTCAATTCCCCAGTGATAACCCCCAAGAGTGGCATCACTCCGTAATACACGGTGACATGGTACAATCAGCGCGATCGGATTAGCTCCACAAGCATTTCCCACAGCACGGACGGCTTGGGGTTTGCCAATCTCACGAGCAATATCACTGTAGGTGCGCGTTTCACCGTAGGGAATTTTCTGTAATGCTTGCCACACCTGCTTCTGAAATGCTGTACCGCGTACATCAAGTGGTAAATCGAGATCCGCTTTACCTCCCACGAGCGAGTCGAGGATTGCTTGTATCCAATCTTTGTGTGTCTGGTCATCACGGACGATGTGCGCTTGGTGAAATTCCTCCCTCAAGATTTGTTCCAATTTATCTGCTTCATCACCTAATTTTACGGCGCAGATACCCTTTTGTGTTGTTGCCACCAGTAAATATCCTAGTGGACATGGAGCGATCGCATAAACAATAAACATTGTCTTTCCCGCTTGCTGGTAAGTTTTTGGTGTCATCCCCAGTTGCTTGGGTGCTTTCTCATATAGTCGGCTACTTGAACCATAACCAGTGTCATAAATTGCATCGGTAATTTCTTCTCCTGACTGGAGACGCTGCTTTAATCGTTGGCTACGCAGCGCATCTGCATATTGAAAGGGAGATACGCCAATTATTTGCTTAAATATTTTTTGTAGATAACTGGGACTCATTCCCACCTCAGAGCATAATTCTAAAAGAGTGGGGATGCGATCGCTTTGGGCTTCAATGCATCGACATGCTGCTAAAACTTTTGCCTTAGCCGGATTTTGAACTGTTTGTAATTGTGGTTGACATCGTTTACAAGGTTGAAAACCTGCAATTTCAGCTTCTTGTACCGACTCAAAGAAACAAACTCGATCACGATTTGGTCTACGGCTAGGGCAAATCGGTCGGCAATAAATGCCTGTAGAGTGAACACCATAGAAAAGCTTACCATCAAAACTAGAGTCTCGATTGAGAACTGCTTGCCAGAGAATTTCCTCTAAGACTGGTGGCTGTTGTAATTGCATTGATGCCTCCTTGGAGGTATGTTTTAGCATCTGCGAAAAAGGCTAAAGTCAAGCTATACACTAGATTAAGTGTATTGACAAAGTAGTTTCTATCCGATAGTTGCGATCAAAGTTGCTTAATTTTTCCATATTCATGCTCAGCGATCGCTTTCTCAACTTCACTTACATCGGATTACTCCCGATATTTTCTCGTCAAACTCCAGTTTTGAAGATGGATCGGCTTTAATCTCCGTTAATTAACCAATTATCTGCCAACCGCTATTTCAAATCCCAGTCGATTCAAAGATTTCTTATAGGAGATACTGTCCACATAAGGACTTAAATTTTACTTTTCACAGAGTTTATCACATTGACAAAAATCTTTGCGACAAATGAATCAGCTGTCGTGGTATAAAGCTGTATGCCCCTACAAGGTGTATCTTTAGGTTTAATTAATAGGACTTATGCAACGCGGATATTGTCATTGCGACCGCAACGGAGTGTAGGGAAGCAATCCCAGCGTCAGGGGGGATTACTTCGCTATCGCTCGTAATGACAGAGTTACGTTATTTTTGCGTAAGTCCTGATTAAGTTGACCTACTTAATCACAGCCTTTAATACTGTGACAATTCACGTTAAAATATATAGCAGTCCTAAATGATTTGTGAAATACTATTATTGAGTCAGGCATTAGTCATTTTTCGTTTGTTCCTTGGAATTCAAAATGACCAAGAACGACCAGAAGAAGAATTATCACTTTCTCATTTAAGATTGCTATAGAATTAATTGTTATTTATTAAATACTAGTTTAATTATGAATCCACTGGAAATTCAAGCCGAGTACGAAAAATTTCCGGAAAAATTTGAAAGTATAATCATTAGCACCGTTAGCGCACAGGGAATACCCAACGCTAGTTATGCACCATTTGTAATGGATGATTCTAAAAATATTTATATTTACGTCAGCGGTCTTTCAACTCATACTAAAAATCTCTCTGTCAATCCTCATGTTAGTATTTTGTTTATTGAAGATGAAGCCAAGAGTAAGCAAATTTTTGCTCGGAACCGTTTGAGTTTTGATTGTACGGCAAGTTTGATAGAGCGTGAAACTGAAAAGTGGAATCAAATAGTTGAGCAATTTCAAGGTCGGTTTGGTCAAATGATAGAGGTTTTACGCGGCTTGTCTGATTTTCGGATTTTCCAGCTAACTCCTAATGAAGGTCGTTTTGTAGTTGGTTTTGGTGCAGCTTATCAAATTAGTGGTGATAATCTCTATCAACTTGTTCAGATTACAGGAGATAGCGACCAAAAATAATAATGAAAGATAAATGCTAAGAATTCAACAGTCACAATAGTTAAATAATCATCAGAACATTTGGTGAATCAATATACTAGTCATAGTAAAGAAATCCTATTTGATTTGTGAACAAAATTTCGGACAATTTCAAGCTTCTATAACTCTTTTGCAAGACTGCCTACTTATAGCGCTTCCCGCACCACTCAGATAAGTTCATGAATCAAATCGGATTGCTACAGATTATAACTTCTGATTATTAGGTACTCAATTCTGATTGATGAATTATTAATTATCAACATCCTATTAAACTCATTTTTTAAATTCTATGCTTAAATTTCAACCTCCTGGCTTTGGACATAAAGTGATCCATACATCCTTGGGGGCAATGGTTTACTATACTCAAACGAATGTACCTTGGACGCTCGCCCTTAGTCCAGAGTTCACTAGAGAAGGCCTTAGTAAAGATATTGCTAACACTAAAGATTTACCGCCACTTCTATTTCTGCATAACTTTGGTGGTGGAGCATCTGCTTATGAATGGTCTAAAGTTTATCCAGCTTTTGCTTCTACTTACCAGATTTTAGCCCCTGATTTAATTGGTTGGGGAGAATCGGCTCATCCAGTCAGAGATTATCAAATTAAAGATTATCTGGGCACGATTGCTGAATTTATTATCCAAACCTGTCACCAGCCAGTGACGGTGGTAGCTTCGTCTTTAACAGCGGCTTTTGCTATTCGCCTAGCTATTACCCAACCGAATTTATTCCAAAGATTATTTTTAGTATGTCCCTCTGGATTTGATGACTTTGGACAGGGTATTGGACGCAGGCTTCCCTTGGCGGCAATTAATACGCCTTTATTAGATGATTTTATTTATATTCTTGGTGCTAAAAATGAAGTTGCTGTCCGAAACTTTTTACAAAGTTTTCTCTTTGCCAAATCACAACGAGTGTCTCAAGAAATGGTAGAAGCTTATTTAACTTCTGCACAACAACCCAATGCCAAGTTTGCTGCCTTAGCATTTTTACAGGGTGACCTTTACTTTGATTTGAGTTTATATATTCAACAATTAACAATTCCCACAGTGGTGTTTTGGGGAGAAAAAGCACAATTTACTAACATCAAATTAGGCCGACGATTGGCAAATTTAAATCCTAATGCAATTCAAAAGTTTTATCCGATCGCAGATGCTGGCATCTTACCTCATTTGGAAATACCAGAAATTGTCATCGGTTTATTACAGCGATATCTTAGGTAACTGGGGAGTGAGTAACGTGGAGAGTGTGGGAATTAGTAATCTTAAATTATACTAATATTATTTCGGTGAGTACTACACCTTCGATGTCTGCAAATTACTCGCTTTATCCTACACGCCGAGGCAAGCACAAAATCTTTATTGGCATGGCTCCTGGGGTAGGTAAAACCTATCGAATGCTGGAAGAAGGACATGCACTCAAACAAGAAGGAATTGATGTAGTTGTTGGGCTTTTGGAAACCCACGGACGCAAGGAGACAGCAGAAAAGGCACAAGGATTAGAGATTGTCCCCCTTAAACAATATCCTCGCGGTGAGTTGACCTTAAAGGATATGGATACAGATGCTATTTTAAAGCGATCGCCACAACTAGTCCTCATCGATGAACTTGCCCATACTAATGTCCCTGGTTCGCCACGCGAAAAACGCTACGAAGATGTAGAAATAGTCTTAGCAGCAGGTATCGATGTTTACTCAACAATGAATGTGCAACATCTGGAAAGTCTCAATGACTTAGTAGCTAGAATTACTGGAGTGATAGTACGTGAGCGAGTTCCTGACAGAATTCTCGATGAAGCAGATGAAGTAGTAGTAGTAGATGTAACGCCAGAAACACTGCAAGAACGATTATTAGAAGGCAAGATTTACGCACCGCAAAAAATCCAACAATCCCTCGATAACTTTTTCCAACGTCGTAACCTAATTGCATTGCGTGAGTTGGCTTTGCGAGAAGTCGCAGACAATGTAGAAGAAAACGCGATCGCCACCACCCCCAATGGACAGTTTTGTAACATTCATGAGCGAGTCTTAGTATGTGTATCTACTTATCCAAACTCTGTGCAACTGCTACGCCGTGGTGCAAGAATCGCTAACTACATGAATGCCCCCCTGTATACTTTGTTTGTTGCCGAACCAGAACGCTTCCTGACTAAAGAAGAAAGTTTACACATTCATACTTGTGAGAAACTCTGTAAAGAATTTGAAGGGACTTTTCTACGAGTAACTAATAGTAACGTAGCTAATGCGATCGCCGAAACAGCAGGGAAATATCGGATTACTCAAATTGTAATTGGAGAAAGTCAGCGATCGCGCTGGCAAATACTCCTGAAAGGCTCTTTAACACAAAAATTGGTACGTTTGCTCAAAAACATTGATTTGCATATCATTGCCAGCGAAAAAGTGATTTCACCCAAATAGCGTAGTTATGGGGCATTGGGCATGGGGTGAGTGCGGGAGGTGTGGGAGGTGTGGGAGGATGGGAAAGAAATTTTTCCCCCCTCTCTCCCCTCTCTCCCCACACTTCCCTATCTCCACAGTCCCAGTCCCATTAGCTGACTACAAAATTCACCAACTTCCCAGGCACTACAATTACCTTTTTAATTTCTTTGCCTTCGATATAACGCTGGGCAACTTCAGATTCACGGGCGTATTTTTCCAACGCTGCTTTATCTGCTTGTGCTGGTACTTGAATCGCGCCACGAGTTTTGCCCATAATTTGAATCACTAAGGTGATTTCATCAGCAACTAAAGCAGCCGGGTCAAACGAGGGCCAGGTTTGCGTATGAACTGAATCACTTTCACCCAACAACTGCCATAATTCATCAGCAATATGTGGTGCAAAGGGTGCTAGCAATACCACTAAAGTCCGAATGCCTTCTGCATAAATTGGTGAATTTTTGCAGCTAGTATCAGTTAGGGCATTACTCAACTTCATCAATTCTGAAACAGCTGTGTTGAATTGATATTCGTCTTCTACGTCTTCCGTCACTGCTTGAATAGCGGTGTGAATTGCCCGCCGCAATTCTTTTTCTACCTTAGTTAAATCAGATTGCGGTTTGCTATCAGATATTCCAGCAGCAATATAATCTGTCACCAAACGCCAAACTCGATTTAAAAAGCGGAATTGTCCTTCTACATCAGCTTCATCCCATTCCAAATCTTTTTCTGGCGGTGCTTTAAACAAAATGAACATCCGCGCTGTATCTACACCGTATTTGGAAATTACATCTTCTGGTGCTACACCGTTTCCCTTGGACTTAGACATCGTGGCGTAGAGACGTTGGAGTGGTTCGCCCGTCTGGGGGTCGCGGGGGTCAGCAGCATTTACCACATTAGAAGGAATCCATTTATCCTTACCACCCTTGTTGGGATTCAAGTAAGTCAAACCCTGCACCATCCCTTGAGTTAACAGGCGTTGGAAGGGTTCGTCAAAATTCAATAAACCTCTGTCCCGCAGTACCTTGGTAAAGAACCGCGAATACAACAAATGTAAAATTGCGTGTTCAATTCCACCTACGTACTGATCTACTGGCATCCAATCATTGATTTTACTGGAATTAAAAACCTGTTCTTCATTCTTAGCATCTGGAAACCGCAAGAAATACCACGAAGAATCAATAAAAGTGTCCATTGTGTCTGTTTCCCGCTTCGCCGGAGTGCCACAAGTCGGACAAGGCACATTCACCCAACTTGACAACTGCGTTAAAGGTGAACCACCACGTCCAGTAAATTCTACTTCTTGGGGCAACTCTACTGGCAAATCTTTGTCAGGCACTGGTACTATCCCACAATTAGGACAGTGAATTACGGGTATCGGCGCGCCCCAGTAACGCTGCCGGGAAATCAACCAATCCCGCAAGCGGTATTGCACCCGCACTTTACCAAAACCTTGTTTTTCGGCATATTCAATTATCGCCTGTTTAGCATCTGGAGAAGCCATGCCAGTAAAAGCCCCAGAATTAATTAAAATTCCTGGTTCAGTGTATGCCTGATTGTATTCAATTTGAATCACTTGCGTGACTTCATCCATTTCTGATGTTGGAGTTAAATCAAAACCTGCAACATCATCCGGGGAAGCGATAACAAAATCTATCGGCAAATCATAAGTTCGGGCAAACTTAAAATCCCGGACATCATGTGCCGGTACACCCATGACTGCCCCTGTACCATACTCATACAGTACGTAGTCAGCAATCCAAATTGGCACTTCTTCCCCTGTAAACGGGTTAATTGCCTTACCGCCTGTAGGGACACCCCGCTTGGGTTTGTCTTCAGCAGTACGTTCCAACTCACTTTGATGAGAAATCTCCTTAATAAAGGTTTCTACTGTCGCTTGCTGTTCTTTTGTGGTGACACGCTTTGTTAAAGGATGTTCTGGTGCTAATACCACATAACTCACACCATAAACGGTATCTGGGCGTGTGGTGTATACAGCGATTTTTTCATCTATGCCGATGATGGGAAATTCTAAGTAAGCGCCTGTGGATTTGCCAATCCAGTTTGCTTGCATTAATTTGACGCGTTCTGGCCAACCCGTCAACTTATTCAAGTCGTTAAGTAATTCTTCAGCATAGTCAGTAATCTTGAAAAACCACTGCCGCAACAATTTGCGCTCAACTATTGCGCCACTGCGCCAAGAACGTCCTTCACTATCGACTTGTTCGTTTGCCAATACAGTTTGGTCAATGGGGTCCCAGTTTACCGCCGCTTCTTTTTGGTAAGCTAACCCCGCTTGTAAAAATTGCAAAAAAATCCATTGCGTCCACTTGTAATAATCTGGCGAACAGGTAGCGAGTTCGCATTCCCAGTCGATGGATAAGCCAAGACGCTGTAATTGTTGCCGCATCTGGGTAATATTCTGATAAGTCCACTTTGCTGGCGGTACACCACGGTCAATGGCAGCGTTTTCTGCTGGCAAACCAAAAGCATCCCAACCCATTGGGTGTATTACTCGATACCCTTGCATTCGCTTAAGGCGGGCAATTACGTCAGTAATCGTGTAATTACGGACGTGACCCATGTGTAAGCTGCCCGATGGATAAGGAAACATGGATAAAGCGTAAAATTTTGGCTTGTTACTAACTGTAGGTGTCTTATCTAAGCCAAGTTCTGCCCATGTTTTTTGCCATTTTTCCTCAATTGCTGCGGGGTTGTATCGAGAATCAACTGAATAAGGTATTTCCAATGGTTTCATCCCTGTTACGCTTTATTTCTACTAATCCTAAGTATTTACTTATTAGTACATTTGAACTGCTAAGTTAATTATCTGTCTAATAATTTACGTTTAATGTGAATTAAGTACTGGAACCCATGTAATTTCGTAAATAGTGCCAAAACAATTATTTTAGGCAAATCTAAAAACTCTTGTGGGATAAGAGGCGTTTCTAATTCACTTCTTACATAATTTATAAAATTAAATTATAAAATCAATTTTGAAATCTCCTCTATTTCTCATTCCTATCTATCTTATATCCCTAAAGTTCTTAGACTATCAGGGACAGTCTTTATTTCAAGTTCGGATCTCAACATATAGAAAAAATCAAAAAACTCCTCATTGTTGATGAGTGCGCTAAGAATGCTGTAAAGTGTGGACTACTGACTTACTAGTGCGATCGCCTGTTCAAACCTCATTTTAGCCAGATGTAGATTCAGCAACCTTTGTTGCTCATATCTATCTAGGTAACTGATTAGCCTATTTTCGAGTGTGATTCTAATCAGCACTATTTGCTCATTAGTAGGTGTACCCATCTCATCTATCGCTGTGATGAAAACTTGGATAGAAGCGCCAAAATCGGAAATGCCATTAAAGAAGTGATATAGCTTGCTTTGTAAGCAGAAAAGACAAGTAAGCGTAATGTGAATACTTTCTTGTAAATTAAAAACCCCTCCTGATCATAAAAGGAAGGGTTTATTAATCAGATGGTATAAAATAGACTATGTTTGAATAAAATATAAGATTTTCTGATTTGGTACAAGTTTTTGTTTATGGCACCCTCAAACCAGGTGAAGCTAACTATAGAAGATACTGCGCTGGCATCGTAGATGTTAAAAAAGCTTTTGTACAAGGCAAATTGTTTGCTTTGCCAATGGGCTACCCAGCAATGACGCTAGGCGATAGCCAAGTCTACGGTTATTTACTTTCTTTTCCCAACCCAGAAATTTTAAACCAGCTAGATGCGTTAGAAGATTACCACCCCACTAGAGAAATCTCACAAAACCTCTATAATCGAAAAACTGTCGAGGTTTATCAGGGAGAGTGGTTTTCTCTAGGATGGGCTTGGGTTTACTTAATGAGTTTAGAGCGAGTTAACAAATTAGGAGGTGTCCTCCAAGCTGACGGCTGGTGGAGTAGCTCCGGCTTAACTACAAAGTACAGTTATAATCTGTAAATTGTTAATGCAATTAATTTATGTCGTCTGTGGAATCCTGGCGTTGTGGCTGTACCTGATAAATTGAATTTTCCGGAGATGCTACTGCTGCTTTCGGAATTTCAATTACTGGATTATTTAGTCCAACCATGAGCGAGGAAGGAGGTACTAAAGACGCTGACGACATTTGTGCCGATTCTATTTGTGGTCTTTGTGCCAGTTGTGGTGTTCTCGAACCACCAGTTACTAAACCAGATATTGCGCCTATAGCACAAGCCGCAGCGGCTACGCTTCCAACCATCCAGTTAAAGCGAGAACGACGGCGCAAACGTGCTAATACCTGGTGGGCTGTTGCTTCTGGTGACTGTTGGACTGTTGGCACTGGGAGAGTCCGCAAGCCTTGCCTAAGCTTTAATAATCGGGCATACAAGCATTGAACTGAGGCATCATTTGCCAGCCATTCTTCTACTTGTCTGCGCTCGGCGGCTGTGACTTCACCATCAAGATAAGCACTTAATAGCTCGAAGCGATCGCGCTTCACCATATCCATAAAACCCGTTGATTCATTGGTATACTCAACCATTCCATCTGACAAATCTTCAGGAAGTTGTAAGGGAGAACGATCATCAAACTGAGAATCAGTAGTCATCTTAACATTATTACCAATTCATACACGGGTAAAGTGAATTGAAAATTCGGAAAAATTACGCAATTTTCCTCCTAACAGCAGAAGTTATCTAGGTCTTTCTAAAGATTATTAATCAATGCTTAAATTCCACCATTGGGCAGAGGTAAAATACTATAAATTAGGAGTCTAGATAGTTTTGCAACTGAGCTTGCAATCTAGATCTAGCTCTAGCAATTCTTGACTTAACAGTTCCTAAGGAAACTCCAGTAATTTCAGCAATTTCTTCGTATGCCATGCCTTCAATTTCTCTGAGGACAATAGTAGTACGAAATACTTCTGGTAAATCGGCGATCGCTTCCCGTAATTGCTCGTAAAATTCTCTAGTTGTCAATTCTTCTTCCGGCCCTGGTGTATCGCCAGCAATTTCCCAATCCATTTCACCATCCTCTACGGAGCGGGGAGCATCGAGTGACAACGGACTCACAATCCGCTTGCGTTTTCGCAACTCATCGTAAAACAAGTTGGTAGCAATGCGGCTTAACCAGCCCCGAAATTTAGCAGGCTCTTGTAATCGATTAATATTCCGATACACTCGAATCCATACTTCTTGAGCCAAATCAGCTCTGTCAGCCCAATCTGGAGCTAAATGGTATAGAACCCGATCAACTTGGGTTTGATAGCGGCGCAGTAGTTCTGCAAATGCAGCACGATCTGGGCGCAGTCCAGCTTGACAACGCAAAATTAAATCGTGGTTAGGAAGTTTGTCAACTTGCACTGATGCTTCTGGATACTTTGCATCAACCGTTGACCAGGATAGAGTAATCGACTGACTCATAAATCGTACTGGGTCTAAATCATCCCTTTCTATTAGACCTGCTAATAAGCCACAAGTTCCTTGCTAAGGTGACGGATTTATGACTGGAACACTGAGGCACACAATTTTAGCTAAATTTATAGCAATTAACAGAACCTCTTTGTCCTTATACTGCTTGCATGTTTTTGTTTTATCTATCAACTAACAAAGGCGTACAATTAATGCACATTTTGTTACTTTTAGCAACTGGGTATATACGCTTGCTCAAAATAATTAAATTTAGTTATAAGGATGAAAATAAAAATTTTGTAATTCTAGCTTCTTGATACCTTTAAAATTTAGGCAATAATTTCTGAAAGTTGGGTTACTCTAGTGACGATAATGGTAATTTATTTCGGAGATTTTGTTACCACAAAAGTTGCTGATTGTTCTGGTTGTAGTACGTAACTAGCACTAGAGTTATTTTGCTCTGGTAGGTGAACTTGAAAAAAGAAGTTGAGGGAAAATGTAATCGTGACTGCTAGTAATAGTTTTTCAAACATGGTTTTTCTCCCACCCACACCATTAATAATTGATTGTTCCATTTCCAAAGTTCCACCAGAAAGTCCAAGTAGAGGCTTACAACCTCCTGAACTTTGGAGGAATGAGATTCTGACTGGGAGTTTTGCTGTTGGAACAATGCGTATAGCCTTAGTTTGCCCAAACCTGTTGGCAGATTAATAGCACAAGTGATAAGTATTGATAAATTTTTCATGATCGGATAATGAACCCATCCAATTGTTCGGTTGGATACGTCAGGGATAAACAATAGGCGATGGCAATGGTAAGAAACGAATCTGTAGGGCGTATGGTAATGTTGCTTTGTTTTGGCACAGCATTTTTGTCTTTAGCTGTGCATTGGCGCATTACTACGGCACAACGGCAGTTTGAAAAGTCGGCATCTGCTTCGATGCGGCGAGATTCTAGCCAAACCAACCCTAAGGGAAGCCGCCCAGAACAAGTCTATAAGAATTTTTCACAAGTCAGTTTAGGAGAAGTTGCGCTTGGTGCAGGTGTTTCTCCTAGTGAAAATAGGCAAGGCTTAGGTCTTGAGTCTGGTACTAAGTCAAAAAGAATTAACAAGAATATAGCTAAAGCAACAGTTCGCACGTCTTCTAAACTCAAGMTTCAAACTAAGTCGAAAAAAATTAACAAAAATCTAACTCAAGCAACTGAGCAAACAGCATCTGCGCTCAACTCTGGTGTAAAATCTCAAACTAAGCCCCAAACAATTAAGAAAAATATAGCTAATTCTCCAGAGTTACCAATCAAGACACGGTTAGTAGCACAAGCAGAAACACAAAATCCAATTGTAGATAGTTGGCCAAAAGCTCTATGGCCTAAAGCTTCAGCCGAACAACTACCATCTAATAAGTTACTATCTGGGAAAACAAAAGTGGTGGTTGATTTAAGCGATCGCCGCACCTACGTATACGTAGAAGATGAGGTAATTGCAAGCTACCCGATAGCTGTTGGTAAGAAAGGTTGGGAAACGCCTACGGGTTCTTTCCAAGTGATACACATGCGACATTATCCAGTGTGGCGTCACCCAATTACCGGCAAAATATTTGAAGCAGGTACAGATAGTCCGTTAGGAGACAGATGGATTGGCTTTTGGTCAGATGGACGGAATGAAATTGGCTTTCATGGCACACCTGACATTGACCTGGTAGGAACAGCTGTATCCCACGGCTGCTTGAGAATGCGTAATTCTGATGTCCGATTGTTATATGAGCAAGTAAGTATAGGGACAAAAGTATTAGTACGCGATTAATTAAGAGTGGTTGTTATTTGGCTTGTCAATTTGGCTTGTCATTTTGCTCAAAGTTAGGTGCATATGCCCTAAGTAAAGCGCCAACTTGGTCGAGAACTTCATTGCCAGTACTTTTGCCTAAGGCTTGTCGTTCTGGGAAGAAATTAGGTCGATCTAGGTAACGACTGATCGCTTCATTTACTTGCTGGGAAATAAGTTCTTGCAGTTCTGCTTGAGCGCGTTGGCGCTGGTAATTAGCACCTTCTTCTGTAGTTGCATACAAGGGCGGTAACCGATTGAGAGCGTAAGCTGCAATATCACCAACATCTAGGGAACTTTCACTAGTTGCTTCAATTTCGGCGACTCGGGCGATCGCTTCCGTTAGTACCAATTCTTCCATCACGTTAATGAATTGTTTTCGAGGTACCGCCACTACCTCACCAGTTAACAACGCACCCATTAGGCGATCAAGCGCCATATACTCTTCAATTGAGAGTTCTGAAGCGTTGTCACAGATTCTACCGACTTCTGCTTCCATTGCTGGTGTCAAATAACCATCCTGGAGAGCTTGTTCTACAATTTTTTCGATACTCATAACGCTTATCATCATTTATGTTAGCCAAGCAAGGTAGGGACGGTATCAATCCAATTTATTTTGCTGAATTTTCGCAAAAATATCCAAATTATACACAGACGCGATCAATTCCGCCTCTACTATTTAACGACGTTAGTTCGCCAAGGTGTTGGATCGACGGATACTCCGTTGACATATAGACCCCAGTGCAAATGTGGCCCTGTGGCCGCACCTGTTGAACCTACTGCGCCAATGAGTTGACCAGCTTTCACAAAATCACCTTCTTTGACGTTAATACGACTCAGGTGCATGAAAATACTAGTTACTCCTTGACCGTGGTCAATGCCCACTACGTTACCGTGAATCCGAAACCCTTGGGATACCCTACCTACCAAAGCAACTCGCCCAGCGGCTGGGGCAATCACGGCTGAACCGGCACCACCAGCGTAGTCAAGGCCACGATGATAGTAGTCCTCTGCAAATTTACCATTATAGTAGCGGCGTACACCATAGTTTGTACTCATCCGTCCTGCATTGGGTCTGAGGAATACTCCATTCCAATATTTTTCTGGTGTTTCTAGTGCTTTAAAAGCTGCTACGCGCTTGAGTTCATACTCTGTGGCGTCAACTCCAGCTTTACCTGGTGGTAGAGTAATGCGTTGTACAGGAAACTTCCGATTTTGCACATTTACCGCCAAGTTTTGCACTTGACCATCTCCTGTAACTTGAAACGACCTCCTTCCAGACTTTTCTAAGGGAGTTGTCGGAACAAAAGCCCGATACTGATTGGGTGCAATTTTAAATGCTGGATACGTATTTTTACCACTAGCTACTGTTAGATTTGTACCATTTTCCTGATTATCTAAATTAATTTCTACCGAAAGTGTATCCCCTAATTGAGGATTATTTGGAGTCACTTTTACTTGCAAAGCATCTACAGGCAATGCCCAAGTGATGGGAAGAACAGCAAACATTCCCTTGAACAAATTTATTACATGGCGATTAACTGTCAAACTTTTGACATTTAACCCAAGCAAGTTATTGTTTAATTTACTAGTGTGATTCTCGCTAATCATAGAGCTACAAAAAATCCCTTAGTTGTGTGGGAAAATAGACTAGCTTATTACTAGTGGTGTTTCCTTTTGACAGCGGATGTTGTTGAAAGGCATAAATTTGTTTAGCAAATGCTTTAGACACTTTGTTAACATGAAGTAAATAACGAGCAGGTGGTAAGGAAGAATAATTTGTAAATATAATTTTGTGAATTTCTATTAATTTTAAGAACTAACGTGTGTGACATTGTGATTGTTCGTAAAATTTGACTACATTGATGATAAAAACGGCTTAGTGGCTTACTATAAGAATTCCTTGTTAGGCAACAAAAGAACTTTTTTATGGTTAAAGTCACTACATAATGGTACTTGAAGGAAACCTGGGAATCAACTGGACACTTGTTCAACTGGACACTCATACCACACTGTGGGGTCGAGATTGAGTCTAAGTTCATCAGCCAAATCAGCTAAGTCAGAGCGAAAGTGCTAGAAATAACCCAAAAAATTAAGATGATTAAGATTTTACACGAAGCTAGCTGGATTTACTATGTAATTTATAATCTCTATTTACATAGTCATAACAAATTTTTTTAATGTTGGTAAATTATATTTAATTTCAGTAAAATTACTTAATTCGGTTTTTTCACTAATAAACAGAATAATCGAATTTTAATTTTTAAATTTTGAGTTTTCAAGGGTAAAAATAGGATTTTAAAGTAGAATTATAGTAAATTTAGAGAATTTAAATGAATTTAATCTAATTAACTCTAGACTATTAGTTTTACTTGTGAGTTGAGCTTACCATCTTGCATGTGAACAATGCGATCGGCAATGTCTAGGATGCGGTTATCATGAGTAACCATCAAGATAGTACAGCCTTGTTCTTTTGCCAGTTTTTGCATGAGGTTAACCACATCTCGTCCCGATTGACTGTCAAGGGCAGCTGTGGGTTCATCGGCTAGAATAATTTGAGGATGGCTGACCAAAGCACGGGCGATCGCTACCCTTTGTTTTTGTCCCCCAGATAGTTGATCAGGATAGTAATGCAAGTGATTTCCTAATCCAACCTGCTCCAACATCTGGGCAGACAAAGTTCGCATCTTTTTTAACCCAATATATTTGTGTAATTCCAAAGCCATTTTTACATTTTGCAGTGCCGTCAAACTACGATGCAAATTATGTGCTTGGAAAATGTAGCCGTTATAGCGTCGCACCTTCATTAATTCTTGGGCGCTAGCACCACAAAGTTCTCGTCCTAAGACCAGCAAACTACCAGATTGGGTAGAACGCAACCCACCCACTAACGTCAGCAAAGTAGTTTTTCCTGAACCAGATGGCCCAGTCATGATAATAATTTCACCAGCGTTAATCTCCAAGTTGATATTAGATAAAACTTGCTTGCGAAGTGAGCCGTGACCAAAGTAGTGGTTGAGATTATAGATGGAGATGATGGGAGGCATGTTTGGTGAGTGAGGATTGGCTATCCAGAATTAGAGATTGAAGATTGGGTACGGGTATTAGGAAAATAGTCCCCAGTCCCCATTATTTAAAACATATCAGCCGGGTCAGTGGCTTGGAGTTTGCGGGTGGCGATCGCACCGGAAATTGCACACATAATTATTGTCAGCACTAATACCTGTAACGCCCGAATCAGGGTTATGTACATGGGCAAGTTTGTAGCTGTGCGAGTCAGTTGGTAAAGTGCTAAGGATACTGCCAATCCGGGAAAGAAGCCCAATGCTGCCAATATCAAAGACTCTTCAAACACCACGCCTAGCAGATAGTAATTGCGGTATCCCATTGCTTTGAAGGTGGCGTATTCCCGAACGTGGGCATTAACGTCGGTAGAGAGGACTTGATAGACAATGATTACGCCTACCACAAACCCCATTGATACACCCAGATTGAAAATAAACCCAATTGGGGAATTTGTTCTCCAAAAGTTATTTTCAAATTCAATAAATTGTGCGTGGGTTAGGACTTTGACATCATTTCTCAGGTAGGCTTTGAGCATTGCTGCCACTTTTTTGGAGTCATAGCCTGGTTTTATTTGAATCAAACCTAGACTGATACTGCTGGACTGTCGCCCAGAAAATAGCCGTAAAAAATTTTGATCGCTAGTAATCAAGTTACCTTCAGCGCCAAAGGAAGCCCCGACTTGGAATAAACCACTAATGATAATTGTGCGGCGTTCTATTTCCGCAGTCACGATTTTACCTTCTTCAATTTGGGCGATCGCTTTTTGATAATCTCCTCTAGCACCACGGTCGAACAAGACCGCACCCGGCAGCTTGATTGCTTGCAATTGTTGATTAACATCCGCTAAATCAAACGCTGGCTTGTCTGGGTTAAAGCCAATAACTAACACCCCCGTCTCACGGTGTGTTAGAGGATTTTTCCAGATTGTGTTGTTGAGATACATCGCTTGGGCCGACTTCACACCTGGTATATCCATTGCTTGATAAAGTCGTCGCCGAGAAAAGGTAGACAAGCTTGGTAAATTACGGGCTTGGGGACTAATTAAAACAATGTCTGCTTGCAAACTGCGGTGTAGTTTAGTATTACTGTCATACAGCGCTGTCTGAAAGCCCAGCTGCATGAACATAAGCAAATCTGCAAAGGCAATACCTAATAATGCCACCAACAAACGACTTTTTTCATGACTCAGTTGCAGCCATCCTAAAGGAGTTCTGCGTCGCAATTGTTCAATCAATCCCATAGTTTAGAGTGGCGAGATGGGGACTTGGAACTGGGGAGGTGGGGAGGTGGGAGAGGTGGGGAAGATGGGGAGGTGGGGAGGTGGGGAGCTAGGGGAAAATAATTAATGACCAATGACCAATGACTAATGACTAATGACTAATTTCAATTACTGCTTTAACTTGCATATTGGTTAGGTTGGCAGCTTTTTGGTTAAAGGCTCGATCTAGTCTGATGTGGACTTCTACAACTCTGCTGTCGATATTGCTAGCAGGATCGGTGTCAATGACATTTTGCCGCTGCACTTGCAAGCCTTTACGATCTACGATTCCTTCTAATTCAATGGGTAGGAAATCGCCAAAGATTTGTACTTTTTGCCCTGAATGCACTTTGTCAATATCGCTTTCATAAACTTCGGCGATGACGTACATCTGGCTGGTTTGCCCAATCTCAGCTATGCCATCATTTGATATTAATTCGCCCGGATAAGTGTGGATCTTGAATATCTGTCCATTTTGGGGCGATCGCACTTCAGCTTGTTTGAGATTAACTTTCGCTAGATTCATGGCTGCTAGGGCACGATTGACTTCTGCTTGGACAGCTGCTAAATCCACTCCTCGGACTTCGCTGATTTGGTCAAGTGTTGCTGTGGCTTCTTTGATTTGTTGCTGGCTAGTTAATTGGGTGCGATTTAACTGTGCTTGGGCTTGTTGTAAATTTTTTTTGGCTGTCTTTAAATTTAAATGTTTGCTGTCCCGTTGGGAGGCAGAAATTGCTCCTTGTTGAGATAGTTGCTCATAGCGTTCGTCTTCTACTTGGGCGTTATCGACTTCGGCCTGGAATTTGGCAATTGTCGCTGCTTGGGTATCAATATCGCCAAGGCGTTCTGCTTTTAAGCGGGCGATCGCAGCTTTTTGGGCAGTAATTTCACCGGGTTTAGCACCTGCTTGGGTACGGTTAAAGTTGGCTTGGGCTACTATTACCTGCGACTGCGCCTCTTTTAATGCTGCTTCTAAGCGATCGTGGCTGCTCAAAATTGCAATTACTTGTCCTGCTTTTACCCTATCGCCCTCCTTCACCAACAACTTTTCTACTCGACTTCCTTCCCCAGACACCCCAGCAGATAGTTTAATTACTTCCCCCTGTGGTTCGATTCTTCCTAAGGCTGTTACTGTTTTTAACTGTGGCAATTGTTTTACTGGCACTTGTGCTTCTTGAGTGGCGGAATTTTGCCAGAGTTTTACTGTATAAAAACTTATCGTGCCAACCAATAAAGATGCAATTATACCTATAGCGACAGATGGACGCAGAACAGACTTAGGGGACGTTGTGTACCCTAGCTTTGAGTTTCGCACCATAGATTACCTCTTAACTAGTGGCACCCAAAAAATAACAATTTGAAGAAAAAGTCACAATTCAAAATTTAGATATTGTTGGTCAAACGCTGCAAAATCTTTAACAAAATTGGAAATTTTTGAGATTTTACTTAAATAAGGCGAATTAGCCAGATAGGACAACAAAACTCTCTACTGAATCAGAGATTTGTGTTCATATTAAACTACTTTTGTTTTATAGAAGTACTTGGGGTATAGTAAACGTTTTTAAAATTACGGATTGTAACAGCGCCAACAATCAAAGATAAATTAAGTAGATATAAGTATTTATATTTTCCCAACCAGGTAAAGTTTAATCATATTTAGCTGACAATTTAAATTATTTATTAGACTTCTTGTATAAATCAAAAAAGAACCTTAAAGAGCCTTTTACTTACATCAAACTCTCCCCTAAGAGCAAGCTATTAGGGTTTGGTAGTGGGGTGTTAGAGGACTTTTGCAATAGGTCTATTGTTTTTAAACTAAAAATTATTTATAGCCATAGTTACAGAGATAATAATTACGAATTATTTTGACAATAGTGCAAGATGTAAAGTAGAAGAAAAATCCAAGTTAGAAAACTTACCTAAATCATTATGAGTCTTTTTTGTCTAGTTCACGGCGCCTTTCAAGGCGCTTGGTGCTGGGATTTGTTAATTCCTTACTTAGAAGCACAAGGTCACAAAGCAGTAGCAATGGATTTGCCAATTGAAGATGCATCTGCAAGTTTATCACAGTTTGCAGATGTAGTACTTCAAGTGCTTCCAAAAACTGATGATGATATTGTGCTGGTTGGTCACTCAATGGCTGGTACCGTTATTCCACTTGTTGCCCAAGCGCATCAAGTACGTCAACTGGTATTCCTGACTGCGCTTATTCCATACCCAGGAACCACTACAGTTGAGCAATTTTCTCATCATCTCGATGCTGATAGCCGCAAATCATTAAATTATGAACCAAAAGACTCACGTCAACTCGAACAATTCAATGATGAACTTTATATGTTTAATCCGGTTTCTGCTGGAAAAAACTTTTCAGATGAAGCAGTATTGAGGCAATTTTTCTATCAAGATTGTCAACCGGATGTAATGCGCTGGGCACTCTCAAAAAGACATTTGCAACAATCAATGGCATATATTTTTGAAGTCAATCCCCTGAAAGCTTTACCAAATGTAGAGTGTAAATATATTTTTTGTACTGATGACCTAATAATCTCTCCTGCATGGTCACGCTACGCTGCACGCAAGCGTTTGGGAGTTGAGGCCATAGAACTACCTGGAGGACACTGCCCACACTTATCTCGTCCTGCTCACCTTGCCTCAGTATTAACTAATGATAAATTAGACTAAAACCCTCTTCGCTTATCCCAACTACAAATATTTAGCTAACTTAGTTTCAAAAAGTTGTGATTGCTGTTAGCGGTAGCAGGACGTTTAGCCTATGCTGAGTAAAAATTACTAGTATATTTAAGTTACTGAAACAGCAACACGATCGTTTACTAGCTTGCCATCTTCCATGTGGACAATGCGATCCGCAATATCTAAAATGCGGTTATCATGAGTAACTAAAAGAATTGTACAGCCTTGTTCTTTTGCCAATTTTTGCATCAGGTTAACTACATCTCGTCCCGATTTACTGTCAAGGGCGGCGGTAGGTTCATCCGCTAAGACAATTTTTGGATGACTGACCAACGCCCGAGCGATCGCTACTCTTTGTTTTTGTCCCCCCGATAAGTCATCAGGATAGTAATTTAGGCGATCTTCTAATCCTACCTCCCCTAACATCTGAGCTGACCGCGTTTTCATTTCTGATGGGGAAATATTCTTGTGTACTTCCAAGCCCATTTTGACGTTCTGGAGTGCTGTCAGGCTACCGTGGAGATTGTGCGCTTGGAAAATATAACCGTTAGTGCGTCGCGCCTGGGTGAGTTGTGCTGCCTTAGCGCCACAAAGTTCTTGTCCTAAAATCTGCAAACTACCAGATTGAGCAGAACGCAATCCACCTACCAAGGTTAGCAGTGTAGTTTTACCAGAACCAGATGGCCCTGTCATAATAATAATTTCGCCGCTATTAATTTCTAAGTTGATATCAAAAAGAACTTGTTTGCGAAGCTGACCGCGACCAAAGTGGTGGTCGAGATTTTTAACAGAAATAACGAGTTGACTAGTCATAAATAGCTCGATATACTCTTGAGGCTCGTCCTTTGTCATTTTTGCTTTGCAAATGACCAATGACTAATGACTAATGGCAATTTTTAAAACATATCTGCGGGGTCGGCAGATTGTAATTTGCGAGTGGCGATCGCTCCAGAAATCATACACATAATCATAGTCAGCATTAGTACTGTTAAGGCTCGCGCTAAAGTCATATATACAGGTAAATTTGTCGCATTCCGAGTTAGGTGGTAAAGTCCCAAGGGCACGATTGCACCTGGAATAAAACCTAGTACTGCCAGAATTACTGCCTCTTCAAATACCACCCCTAGTAAGTAAAAATTGCGATACCCCATTGCTTTGAATGTGGCATATTCTTTTGTATGGGCGTTTACATCAGTAGACAGGACTTGATAAACGATAATTACTCCTACCAAAAACCCCATCATTGCACCCAAGCTAAAAATAAAACCTATGGGAGTGTTTTTCTGCCAATAGTCTTTCTCAAAAGCGATAAATTCCTCTTTGGTAAGGACTTTAGTATCATCGCCTAAGTATGATTTTAAGTTTTTTGCTACTTGTTTTGGCTCATAGCCTGGTTGTAGTTGAATCAAGCCTAGACTGACACTGCTTGCCTGTTGTCCGGGAAATAGTCGTAAATAGTTCTGATCGCTAGTAATTAGACTACCGTCAGCAATAAAAGAAGCCCCAACTTTGAATAAGCCACTAATAGTAATTGTTCGTCGTTCTATTTCGGTTGTGACTGGTTTACCTTGTTCAACTTGGGCGATCGCCTCTGTATAATCTCCCCTAGAAGCACTGTCGAACAACACAGTGTCCGGTAGCTTAATCGCCTCTAAGTTACGGTTAACTTCCGGCAAGTCTAGCATTTGGCGATCGGGATTGAACCCCATAACTAATACTGCTGTATGCTGGTGTGTTTGGGGATTCTTCCAATCGATAAAGCTAAGATACATTGGTTCTGCTGACTTTACCCCCGGTATATCCATTGCTTGGTACAGTCGCCGCCGAGGAAAGGTAGACATATTAGCTAGGTTACGTGCCTGGGGACTGAGTAACATAATGTCTCCCTGCATACTGGTATGTAACCTAGTATTACTGTCAAACAGAGCATTTTGAAACCCTAGTTGCATGAATATCAGAATATCAGCAAAAGCAATGCCTGATAATGCTACTAAAAAACGCCCTTTCTCATGACTCAGTTGCAGCCATCCTAGAGGTGTTCGCCGTCGTAGTTGTTTGATCAATCCCATAATTACGAAGTGGGGAGTGGGGAGATGGGCAGACAAGAGAGACAATGACTAATGACCAATGACTAATTTCACAATTCAATCATCGCCTTGACTTGCAGATTAGTGAAGCTAGAAGCTTTAATGCTGGATATGCGATTCAGTTGCACATGGACTTCTACTACTCTGGCATCGATATTGCTAGAAGGATCGGCGTTGACGATGTTCTGCCGCTTGATTTGCATCCCAATCCAATCCACCCTTCCCAATAATTCTTGGGGAAGGGAATCACTGGTTACCCGCACCAGCTGTCCGGGACGCACTTTGTGGATATCACTTTGGTAGACTTCTGCCACTACATACATTTGGTCAGTTTGACCGAAATCCACAATTCCATCATTACCTACTGTTTCTCCAGCCCGTGTATTAATCTCTAAAATTTGACCGGGTTTAGGAACTCGAACATATACTTGCGCCAGTTGTGTTTTAATTTTATCAACAGTGGCTTGAGCGCTTTCTACTTCTGCTTGGGCGAGTGCTACATCTGTTGGACGCACTTCAGTAGTTTGGTTAAGGGTGGCTTGTGCTTCGTTAATTTGCTGTTTTAGAGTAGCGATAGTTCTGTCTCGGTTAGCTTTTGCTTGGTTAATTTGCTGGTCAAGGGTAGCGATAGTTGTTGTCTGTGTAGCCTGACTTTCAATTAACTGCTGAGTGGTAGTTGCTGCACTCAAGCGTCTGTTGTCAACTTCTTGATTGGAAATTGCCCCTTGTTTATATAAAGTCTCGTAGCGTTGGGCGTCAGCTTGAGCATTACTTTTCTCGGCTGCTATGCGAGTTACTGTTGCTTGTAACTGCTGTTTTTGCCCTTTTAGTTCCGCTTCTAAGCGATTAATTGTGGCTTGCTGAGTTCTAATATTTCCTTCTAATTCTGCTTGCAGACGGATTACATCAGCCTGTCGTGCCCCGATTTCTCCCTGTTTTGCTCCCGCTTTCACTTGGGCAAGACGGGATCTGGCTACTAAGACTTGTTTTTGTGCTTCACGTAAAGTTGCTTGTAAGCGATCGCGACTATCCATAATCGCAACTACTTGCCCAAATCTGACCTTATCCCCCTCGTTAACCAATAGTTGTTCAACCCGATTTCCTTCATTGGAGGTAGGCGCAGACAGTTTTATTACCTGTCCCTTTGGTTCTAGCCGTCCCAATGCTGTGACTGTTTTTACTACTGGCTTCATGGCTGCTGAGGTTTGTTGCTCGTTGCTTACTCTGCCTTGAGACCTTTGCACCAGATAAAAACCTAGTCCACCTATAACTAAAGATGCAATTATTGTTAACAGTACAGGCAAGCGAAAAATATTCTGGGAAGACCGTGATTCTTCTAGCTGTAAATTTGGCTCCATACCGCCCCCTCTTACCAGCGGTCAACAAAACTAAACCGTCTAGTTCTAAAATACTAAACTAAACGGTACAGTTTAGTCAATATCGCGGATCTAAACTTCCATTAATTTGTTCTAAACTAAAGGCTCGATTAAAAATATTTAGTAAGTTGGCACAAAAAATCAAACTAAGTAAAGAAAAGTGAACTAAGCTAAAACCCTTTTTCATCGTCCCTCGTGCCTCCGGCCTCCTGCGTTATGCCAACAACAAATATTTACACCGCTCTACTTTGTTCTATTTAATCCTTCATACCTTGCCAAATTGTTTGAAAATAATAGTCTTTCTTATAGCATGTTTAAAAAGTCAAAATATATACTCGAAACCTCACTTCCATTCCTCTCTCCTGCTTTTGAAAGGCTTTGAAACCCCCATTCCCTTGTACGCAACTCGCTACCCAATTAAATTCGGGCTAAGGTCAAATTTAATCGGGATTAGGTTCTGAGGCTTTTGGTGTTTCAGACAATACTTTCCAAATATCCTTTCAGAGAAAAAAGATATTTTTAGTTTAAGTTTAATTAGTTTAATAGTACTTAACCGCAGAGGCTCGTTAGAAATGACACGTATAAAAGCTAGTGAAATTGAGCGAGAAAATTCAAGCGATAAAATCGAAAAAATTTTACAAGGGTCAAAGCAAGAGTTTTTAGCACACGGCTACACTGGCGCAAGTATGGATAGAGTAGCGGTAGCAGCAGGTGTTTCTAAAGCAACAATTTACAGCCATTTTCAAGATAAAGAAGGACTTTTTAAAGCTTTGATAGAGCAGTTAGCAAGAAAACGGTTTGAGTCAATTTTTGGCGCACAAACTTTAGAAGGAGAACCCAATATTGTATTACGGCAGTTATTAGCTAAAGCATTGACACAAATGCTAGAAGACAAAGAATTTCAAGCATTTCAGCGAGTAATAATTGGGGAATCTGCTCGTTTTCCTGAGTTAGCTCAGATTCTCTTCCGCTGTATTGCTAAACCAGGAAGTGAGATTATCAGTCAATATTTGGCTTCTCGCTTAGAACTTAATATTCCTGATCCAGAGGCAATGGTATGGGTATTGATGGGATCTATAGTACATTTAGTGATTGCTCAAGAGATTATGCATGGTAAAGAAATTTTACCAATGGAAAGCGATCGCTTAATTAATGCTTTAACACACTTGATTAATAAATGCGCTGAATAAAACTTGCTTGTAGGAAATAGGAAATGAAGAATTGAAGAAGTATTAATTACTTTTTAGAGGATGTTTGAAAAGTATTGATGCAATACAATTTGCTACTACACAAACGTAGGCAAAGCCTTCCTGTAGGATAGTCCGCACAGGCGGACTAACAGAAAATAAAGCTTTTTCTAGTTTTTTGTCAAAGCACTGGCTAGCACTTTCTCAATATCAAATTGATAGTTTTACAAACTTATTTAATTGTATTTATTTTTCTTTTTATACAAAACTTAAATATTTTCAATATTATCTGTAAAATAAATTAATTATTAGAACAAGGTATTTTATGTATCTTAAAGAACAAGTCTAAGTTATAGACAATATTATTTTATGCATTTTATTTCAAAACTTGAGGAGTAACCCTTGTGGTATTTATGACACATCGATTATTCAAATTATCAATCAAATATTTACCAGCAATTACAGCATTAATTACAGTTTTTTCCTTACCAGTTAAAGCTGCAACATCTTTTGTCGCTCAACGGGCTGCTTTTGGAGGTAATGATGAAGTTAATTGGCTGAGTTTAGGTAAAGTATTCAATCCCGTCACTCCTGATTTTTCTGTTTTTTTACCTAACTCTTTTTCTACAACATCCCAAGGTGGTTTGGGATTAAATGTAAATATAACTCCAAGTAATAATCCTCAAATTACGCCACCATTTGTCTTTCAAACTTTACCTAATGGTATTCGGACTAACTTCGCATCAGGCGATTATATCCTGTTTGGAGGCATTGACCCAACAGGTTTTCAACCTCCTCCTCCTGGTACTCCCGCTCCTAATACTCTAGGTAATGGAAAGCCTTTTACTATCAGTTTTGACCAGCCTGTTTTTGGCGTTGGTACTCAGATAGCTGTAGACGTTGGTAATTTAGAATATGAAACTTTTATCAGTGCTTTTGATAGTGCCAATAATTTGTTAGGTACTTTTTCTAGAGTCACTACTTCGTCACTAGCATTAGATAATTCGGCAGTGTTCTTGGGGATTCGTAGTGATACTCCTAATATCTCACGAGTAGTTTTTAGTAGTTCTCTTCCCCAATTTGGTTTGGCKATTAATCAAGTAAGCATCATTGGAGTTCCTGAACCAACTTATACTTTGGCAATATTAGTTTTTGGTATTTCAGGTACCGTTTTGAAAGTACGCCAACGCATTTTATATTCCCATAAAGCAAAATAGTTTTAATTAAAAAGGCTTATAATATAAGCCTTTTTTACTTTAGGAAAGAGGTACTCGATATCATTCCCAATTATAAAAGTTAACACTTTTGGTTAATAAGTGAACTATAAAAGCTAATTAACCCAACGTTTAGTAGCTTCTGCAATACGTTGTCCAAAGCGTTGTGAAGTGAGATAGTCACCCGAATCTAGTACTGGTTCTTTGCCACTCATATCGAGTTGGCTTTGACCCATAACACCTAAAAATCCTCCTAGTCGATTAACCCCATCATCTTTCCCAGACAGAAAGCTTTGCAAGTCGCCAACGTTTACCCAAATCATGCCATGCTGGGCGGCGTTGGTGGCTAAGTACAAGAGCGTACTTTGCTTGTCGCCACTGGGAGAGCTTGAGTGAGTGAAGCCCCCAGCAATTTTGTCTTTCCACCCATGTCGGAACCAAACTTCGCTACCAGTATCAATAAAAGCCTTGAACTGAGCCGCTACACCACCCATATAGGTAGGAGAACCGAAAACAATCGCATCCGCTTGATTGAGGGTTGCCATCATCGAATCATTCTTCCAACGACCATTGATAATCTGCTCTCCCTCAATTCGCAGCAGATTAACAGTGATATCTTCAACTTTACTTGCACCTTCAGCAATAGCTTGGGCCATAAGATGAGTATGTCCTGCACCTGAGAAGTAGACAATTGCAATTGTGGGCATAAAAACTTAAGTCAATCTTGTAATTAATAGAGAGTTTCGCACAACTTAGACGAACCTTAAAAATAAGTATATAGCGATGTATATAACAATTCTTATTTGAATTAGGTAAATACGGTAGCACAGCTGTGCTACCTACAGATATCTGCGTTTTTCTGTATCTTACTCAAACGGAAACCGCACTCAACCCATTGCCCTTCATACCTTCTGCATATTTTGACTAATGGGGTCAAAACCTTTAGAAAAACGGGTACTTTCATCGTAGTAAGCGCCAGTTAAATTCGCTCCATACAATTTGGCATATTTGAGTTTGGCTCCTCGAAGATTCGCTTCATTAAGTTTGACACCGCTCAAATTAGCTCTAGTCAAGTTCGCCTTGGCTAAGTTAGCTCTACTCAAATCTGCTCCCCAGAGTTTGGCTTTAGCGAGATTAGCTCCACTTAAGTCAGATCCCCATAAATTAATTCCAGGTAAGTAAGCTCCAATCAGCTTGTCCCTAATTAAGTTAATGGCTGGAAAATATCTCTCCCCTGCGGCATAACGCCTTTTCAATTCCTCAGCATCCATGCATCACATTCACCTTTTTTAACAATACAGAAGTTATTTGTTCCCATTCCTGATTTAGCCCTCCTAGAAATTCTATCTGGCCACTGCGTCGATACCAGTAACGGGCGTTGTTTAAATCGCCCTCTTTACGGTGCAGGTAAGCATGAACCCAAGCACTATCAGCATCACTAGCATCTTGAACTATTTCATGAGCTTTACTCCAATTACCTTTGTTGTCATACCACATTGCTTGCAGCGCTTTTGGCAATGTCTGAGGACATGGGCGCTGTTTCTCAATCAATCGCAAGAATTCTTCTGTATTCACGATCGCCACCCAACGAAAATCAAACTTCTATCTTTAAGATACTCCTGACACGAGCGAGGGGACTGAGTATTATATTGGGAAGAAATTTTCCCAATTCCTAGTTGCTAGTCCCTTCTATATCTGCTTGACTGAAATAACTTCAAACTCGAAGGTACTAATTAAACGGTCAGCAACATAGACCTCTATTTTATACTTACCAACTGGATCGCCAGGAGCGATCGTCCAAAAATTCTCAATTACGCCGTTAGKAGCAGACTGTGTACGCCGCGTTACAGATGTAGTACCGTCTGCTGAGATTGAGAAATCTTCACCACTATCTGTACCCCAAGTTTCTGGAGGTTTTGGTAACCGCAAGACTTCACGCCATTTAACTTCACCTTGGTAATCTTGGAGTTTAATTCGCCAACCGTAGGCGTTTCCTTGCTGGAGTGGCACTGTTGTTGTTTGAAAAATGGTAACGTTACCTTTGGCGTCAACTCTCTTCAACCCAAACTCAGCGTTACTAACAGTAATCTTTTTCAGGCTTGTTGGTGTAGGAAATGGTGTGATATTTTGTCCGATAAGAGAACTAGCGGCGATCGGCTTAGAAGCTATAACCCCAAATATTAGCCAAGAAGAAGCTAGCACAGCAGCAGCAGCCAAAATTCTCATTTTTTTGGTTTTCCTGTCAGACGTTTGGTACTTATTCAATTAATCTGACATGTTTTCCGGGTCAAGATTGCTTATAGTTGGACAATGACTAAAGCTTTGTTGTTTGGCAAAAACTCCGATTTAGAGAAAATATTTTATTTCTACCAAATTAGTTGGTAATACAAAGTTTGAGTTAAAAATACCTAATAACTTCAAGGCTTTAGTAAACAGATGAAAGAATATTTTTTGGTAAGTTCTTTAGTAGCTTGTGCCTTCGGTACTCTAATACCAAATCAGGCTTTTGCCGCCGATTTCAACTTATATGGGGCAGGAAGTTTAAGAGATGCACTAACGGAAGTCAGTCAAGACTTTACTCAAGAAACAGGCTACACAGTGAATACAGTCTTTGGGCCTTCAGGAATTAGAGAGCAAGCAATTGAAACAGAACTCCAAGTCGGACAGCGTACTGCTGATGTCTTTGCTAGTGCAGATATTGGGAATCCACAAAAACTCTACATTAAAGGATTGAGCAGTCAACCAATAGAATTTACTCGAAACCAAATCGTTGCAGTCTTTTCCTCCAAGTATTTCTAAGTACAAATTACACCTAATCAGGTGTTAGATTACTGAGTAAATCCCAATATCAAGGTAGGAACTTCAACACCTATAGCTGATCCTCTTGGTGACTACACTCAACAAATATTCACTCAAGCTGATTTAAAAAGACCTGGAAGTTTTGATACTCTCAATAGTAAAGCTTTGCAATTAACAGGTGGAGCTAATTCACCGATAGTCCCATCAGGACAGAATAACTTAGTTTACTTCTTAGATACTACTCAGCAGGCAGATGTTTTCTTGAGTTACTATACTGGTGCTATTGCATCCCAAAAAAATCGCTCCAAGTCTACAAATAGTTAGGCTACCAGATTATTTATCTGTTGCAGCACCATATGGTTTAACAGTTCTTAAAAATGCTGATCCGAATGCACAGAAACTAGCAGATTATATTTTGTCATCAAAAGGACAGCAAATTTTGCATAATTATGGGTTTAGTAGCTCCAGTCAATCAGTACCTGAGCCTAACTATGTGTATGGACTACTATCTGCGGCTATAGGTATAGTACTCAACAAAAAATCCACCGAGCAAAAGCGAAACTTACAAACTTCAAATTTGAGATAAACTCAATTAAGATGACAGCGATAGCGAAATGGCGATCGCTGTCAATAATTATTGATTATAAGATTTAGCTTGGGTTTATTTGGTGTAGGTAAAAGGTAAGTGATATTCGGAAATTAGAAAGGATTCAAGTTTCCGGAAAAATTAAATACATAAAGTACAAAGAACTAATCGGTATTACAAAGTTAACTCAATTTTTGGACTCCTATTTTGCTTACTTCATAACCTTTTTGAACAGTGTGATAAGTTCTTCGCCATTTTTCTAGATAATCTATAGATATAGATTTAGATGTGACATTTACCCCATTTCCTCGCCAAGCAACTTCGGGATCTGTTGTAAAAACTCCGCATTCTAGTTGGTCTAGCCTGATATTCCAATATTCACTAAATCGACCTTTTAAGGTAATAACTTGTTCAAATACTTTATTTCTATGTTTATTTCTTCTTTTTCTTTCTGTCGCTCCTGTTGCTTCTGTATCAATAAACTTAGTTTCAATTAAAAACAGACTACCTTTAAACGTCAGGTAAACAAAATCGCACTTACCTAAATCTGTATAATCTGATATTGGCGATTTTTCAAATAACAGCAATTCAGCGCATGAAGGAAATAATTCTTTGATATTTAAAAATAAATATGCCTGCAACAGAAGTTCTTTATCATAAGGAAACAACAGCACCCCTTCAAAAAATTTTTGAATGTCCTCCTGAGTTTGGGGTTGAGTTCTTTTACAGTATGAAACAAATTTATGTAGCTCGTTGACAATCATCAATTTATAACTCCTTCCCCCGGTCGCAGCCTTAAGGTTCATGGCATCAAAAGATACCACTTCCTTAAGAGAAATTTCATCCGCATAAGTAACTAAAAAAACTATTAAAACCCTACCTAATTAAGGCAATCTACTGTTGACAGTTGAGGAAAACTCATCTTTAATTTACTTTCAGTGCTGCTGCACCTTTCACTTTTAACATCAGTTACTAGTTAGAGATTTTATATGAGCAGGAAAACTAGCATTTTGCAAGGCTTGAACAGTTATTCTAGAATCTTGTACGGAAAATTGCCAACCTAAACGAACAAGCTTACGTGAATTTTCAGTTTGGATAACTCCAATTACTGGCATTTTTGCTTTTTCTTTGTCTGGTGAATGTTCTTGCAAAATTTTTTTCAAGCGGTGTAATTCTTCAATATTAACTGCTTGTTGGGGATTTAACTCCACCATTACCATTTGTACTGTTTCCACTGGTTCTGCATCTTCAAGAATAAATTGAGTTTGCTCGTCACGTCGATCTACTTTTCCCCAAATAATTA
Source organism: Nostoc sp. PA-18-2419 (assembly GCF_005869855.1). Lineage (GTDB taxonomy): Bacteria > Cyanobacteriota > Cyanobacteriia > Cyanobacteriales > Nostocaceae > Nostoc. The sequence continues at coordinate 40,146 of NZ_SZNH01000019.1, forward strand.
ATCTGGTATCAACTTGCAGTAGGGAAGTAATGCGTTCGTAGGTTTTGGGAAAGACTACAGCTTCTAGTTGTGTAGTTAAGTCTTCTATTTGCAAAATTGCCATTTGATCGCCTTTTTTAGTAACGACTTTTTTGACATTATTTAACATTACAACTGCACAAAGTCGTGTATCTTCCCTTTGTTCTCCAAGTTGTGAAAGATTAATTGGAGTTAAAAGTGGTACTATTTGCCGTAAAGATTTCAGTGGATGGTCTGATACGTAAAAACCTAGTAGTTCTTTCTCCATTTGTAATTTTTTCTGTGGAGGAAAATCCGTCACAGGTTTAGCTTTAGGAGCAGTTTCAAAGGCATTATTTACTCTTTTATTTTGATTTTGAGAAAATCCATTACCTAATAAATCAAAGAGATTCCCTTGACCGCTGGCTCTATCTTTAGCGCGAGATTGTGCCCAATCATATACTAATTCAAGGTCATGAATTAACTGTTGGCGGTTAGTTTCAATTTTATCAAAGGCTCCACAGTAAATGAGTGACTCTAAAGTTCGGCGGTTAACTGCACGTAAATCGACGCGATCGCAAAAATCAGCTAGGGATTTAAACTCTCCTGTCTCATTTCTCGCTGATAAAATACAAGCGATCGCATTTTGTCCCACATTACGCACTGCCGAAAATCCAAACAAAATCTTTCCTGCGGTTGGTGTAAAATCAACACCAGAACGATTAATATCTGGCGGATCTATGGGAATACCCATATTTGTACAGTTGGTGATATATTTTTGTACCTTATCTGTATCGCCGCTGTTAGCTGTCAACAGCGCCGCCATATATTCCAATGGATAATTAGCTTTTAAATATGCTGTTTGATAAGTTACATAGCCATAGGCAGTTGAATGGGATTTATTGAAACAATTAGAAGCTATTAAACCATTTTTGATTGCAAAATTGTGGTCACACTCAACCCCAATATCATAGACATTTTGTTTGCCTAAATATTTGCGTGTTATTATTTTTACCATCTTATTACCTCTGTAAACAAATTTTGCAAACAAAATTAATTGATTAATAAAATGATGAAAATTGTAGATGGTGTATTACTGATAATACCATTCCTCAACGAAAGGAAACATTGCTATACTCTTACACAAAATTAACCACAATATATCAAAAGTTTAATAAACAAATAAACAAACAGTTAATAGCCAGATAATTGAGGTTTTAAAAACTTATTAAACACATTTAGATAGATATTAATCCGCTTGATCAGATAAATTACCCATTGCCTAGTATCGGTTAAACTTTAGGCGAACTTAGGGCATTCAATAATAGCAGTGACCACGGCACTTTAATATCGGGTATGAGCGATGAATACTTTCTCAGTATAGGCAATGCAGCTGGCAGCACAAAACGTAGAGAGCGTAACGACGCAGGCCGATCGCCATTTTCATCGACAATTCCATATTGGTTCGCGAGTTCGGCAACAATTTGCACGCGTCCTGTACGATTCATGATATTTAGCTCGCCAGCGAGTTGAGCGATCGCTCGTCCGGTGAATAAGGGAGTTTCCCAGTTGTAGCGTTCGCCCAAGAATGAGTTTTTGCGATCGCTAGCATTTGTTTGGTTCGCCTCAGAAGCAAAACGGGAAAAAAGCTCAGTACCAACAATACCCGGCCAAATTGAAACCGAAGCGACGTTGTAGGGTTTTAACTCAACAGCCATATCAGCGGCTAGGCGATCGCAGGCTGTTTTCCCAACACCGTATCCTACATTAAAGATATAAGACATGCTCCCCCAAGAAGAAATAGTGCAAATTAGTCCAGACTTTTGCTTAGTCATCATTCGGGCAGCAAAAATACTCGCTACATAATGGCTGCGAAGACCAACATTGTTGCAAGCATCCCAAAGACTCGGTTCACTATCCCAAAAAGGCTGCCCAGAAGCGTCTCTTAAGGCCTGAACTCCTGAGTAAGCATTATTTACCAGCAAATCGAGTCGTCCATTTTGCTCGTCTTGGATGCTCTTAAAGAGCAAACGCACCTGCTCATCGTCGCTGTGGTCTAGTTGGACGGGAATGCATACACCACCGACTTGCTCAACGGCTGATTGCGTTTCAGTTAGAGTCCCGGAAATATCATCATTGGCATAGGAATTGTGCAAACTGCGACCCGTAATGTAGACAGTTGCCCCTGCTTCACCGAGGCCAATGGCAATTCCCCGACCGATTCCCCGCGTCGCGCCTGTAACTAATGTAACTTTACCTTCAAGGTGTTTCATGATTGCTGATGAAATATATTTACACTGTCCAATCCTGTGTTTTCAAGTTTGGAATTTTGTCAGCGTGGCGCAATGACCGCCCATATTCTAAAGCTTCCAAAAATGCTGGTTCATCAGAGATTGAGCCAATAACGTTTTCCAGCCAATTACTAGAGGTAGGCGCATTGATGACTCTATATTTGAGATCCGCTACTGTTTGTTCAAGAGTCACTAAACGTTGTTCGAGATTCGCTTCATCTAACATAATTTTTTGGAGGCTTTAATTTTAATGGTAGTGCTTATCCGCGTCTCGACAACTACTAAAGTGGCGTTGGCACAGCCCAACCCAGGCATCGCTATTAACCAATTATCAAAACAAACAAAGCGATGTCTATGACGGTATATGCCTACGCGTAATTGTCAATCTTACGACTTAGGAGACAGTTCAAAAGTCATCTGCGAACGATAAAAACAGACATCGAATTCTATAAAAAAATTCATCCGTCCTAAAAGTAACGGCACATCATCTGTAAGACTCCAAGCAAATACCAATCTTACTGGTGCAAAACTGGCTATTTGAGCAGATACAACTAACCCTTTTGCTTCAACTGGTGCTAGGTTTCCAGCCAGTTGCACTGAGGTTGTTAGTTCTTCCCAAGCTGCCCCCAACTGAATACCTACACTGTAAGGTAAAACATTAATACTAGCTCCAGTATCCAACAAACCTGAAACGTTGATGACAGAATTTTTGTAGCTTAACGTCAGAGGTAATATTGGCACCGCATCGATATCCCCGAATAGATCGCGACTTTCAATAAAGGGAAATCTTTGTAAATTAAGCATCGTTTACCTGTTTGTCTTCTTCTAGCAGTGCAGCTAGTTTGTTAGCAGMTTCATAAGAATTATACGGAGACCACACATAATGAGTGACTCCTGGCTGTAAGGACAATGCTTCTTCTTCAGTCGCTAGTTCTTGAACTAAAAACTGCATCACCTTGAGTTTATCTGCACGAGATAGGTTGTGCAATGTTGGGAATAAATCTGCTGGGCTCATATTAAGTTGAAGATAATGACTAAGTACTTTTTATATTTTCACAACTACTATAAGGTGGTTACAAAGTTTGTGGCATCGCATCGTCAACAACAGGCGTTGGCGCAACCTAGCGCAGGCATCGCTATTGACGAATTCTCAAAACAAACAAAGTAATTATCTGTGACGGGACACGCCTTTGCGTTTTGAACTCGACAATTGATGTTCAAAGGTGCAACTTCCGAGTTCAGAACTCGAATCGTGAGGATAAAAGCCGCAACTTCGAGGATAAAAGGTCAAACAGCCACCCTTTTTACTCGACAATTCATGTTCACAGGTGCAACTGCAAGGATAAAAGCCGCAACTTCCAGGATCAAAGGTGAAACGATCGCCCTTTTTACTCAACAGTTCATGTTCACAGGTGAAACGATCGCTCTTTTTACTCGACAATTCATGTTCACAGGTAAAGCGATCGCCCTTTTGACTCAACAGTTGATGTTCAGAGGTACAATCTTCGTGTTCAGAAGTTAAATGATGAGGTTTTGAGTTAAAGCGATCGCTCTTTTTGCTCGACAATTTCTGTTCCAAAGTGCAAGCTTTGTGTTCAGAAGTCAAATGATGAAGCTTTGAGGTCGAGCGCTCGCATCATCAGCAACAGGCGATCGCACACCATTGAGTTGAATCAGACTGAGAATATTCTACTAACCAAATAAACTTCCCCAAAAACCCTTCTTCTTATACTTATAATTCTCTAAGTTTTTACGAATCACAGTGTTACTAGGGTCGAGGCGAACAGCTATTTCTAGTTCAGCAATCGCTTCTTCTAGCTTTCCTTGCTTTTCCAGCGCCACCCCCAGATTACTGTGAGCAGCTGCAATGTTTGGGTCGAGGCGCAGGGCTTCTTGGTAGCTGGCGATCGCTTGTTCCAACTTCCCTTGATTGTACAGCGCTAACCCCAGATTACTGTGAGCGGCTGCAAAGTTTGGGTCGATTTGCAAAGCTCTTTGGCAGGCAGCGATCGCTTGTTCCAACTTCCCTTGACTTATTAGTGCAATCCCCAAGCAATAGTGAGCGATTGCAAAGTTTGGGTTAATTTGCAAAGCTCTTTGGTAGGCGGCGATCGCTTGTTCCAACTTCCCTTGACTTATTAGTGCATTCCCCATGCAATTGTGAGCCATTGCAAAGTTTGGGTCGATTTGCAAAGCTCTTTGGAAGGCGGCGATCGCTTCTTCTAACTTCCCTTGCTCGTATAGTGCATCCCCCAGGTTATTGTGGGCGTTTGCATCGTTTGGGTCGATTTGCAAAGCTCTTTGGAAGGCGGCGATCACTTCTTCCCACTTCCCTTGACTTCTCAGTGCAATCCCCAGGTTATAGTTAGCCACTGCATCGTTTGGGTCGATTTGCAAAGCTCTTTGGAAGGCGGCGATCGCTTGTTCCAACTTTCCTTGACTTCTCAGTGCAATCCCTAGGTTACTGTGAGCGATTATAGAGTTCGGGTCAAGACGGAGGGCTGCTTTGTACTTGACGGCTGCTTCCTCGAACTTTTTAGCTTCGCGCAAACGATCCGCTTCGTTTATCAGGCTTGTGACTTTATCTTGGCGCTTTTCTTGCTCTTGTGGAGTGACTTGCTCCTCAAGCTGAGTTACATCCTCATTTCTGAGTTTTAGCATCTGCTGATAATTCTTTAGTCCTTCACGGCTATGATTACTAAGTGGATACTCCCATTGCAGGATTTCGATTAATTTTTGCTCGTATCGTCGCAAATTTTGCTGGTAGGCCTCCAGTGATACCTCTACCTTTTGAACACTAACAACCTTGAGATACAAATCTCCTCGTTGATTGGTTATCGAGTTAAGTTTACCTTTACCTAGAATCCGCAGCTTCTTACCAGGACTAAAACCAGATGGAACAGTCACAGTAATTGAGCCATCTTCCAGTGCAATCTTCTTTTCTGTACCGTAGGTCAATTCAGCAATACTCAGAGGGAGTTCTAGCGTTAGGTCAGTTTGAATTTGATTATTAGGTTGAGATGGAGCATTATCTGTTGCGGGTTTGAGAGCAAGAGGCTTTTGGTTTGCTGAACTGTCTTTGGGAGGTGAGTAATTCGAGCTAGCAACTAATCGCGCCACCTCAAGCCGAATTCCCTTGACAACTTCTAAGAATGCTTCATCTCGGTCAGTCCAGCTTTTTATCGGTTTGCGATTACTAGGCAGGGGTGACAATTTATCAATGGGAGGATTGTCCCAATCTGCATGGCGTAGCAATACCGGAATCACACGAGCCTTACCTGCGGCATTTTGTTCTAAGGCTCGTGTAACTTCAACAGTCCAGTGATAGTCTGAAGCAATAAAATCTGGACTCACCAACAGTAAAATTAGCCCAGCCCGTTTAAGGTACTTATTAATTTCATCTTGAAACTCTTGCCCAGCGATAATTTCGCGCTTGTGCCAACTAGTAATAAGTTTTTCCCGCAGCAAAGTCGCTAAATGCTTCTCTAACTCTTCGCGCAGTTCTTCATCTTTTTGGTGATAAGAAATAAAAACTTCAATAGACTTCATAGGGATATGGCAAGACGCTGGCTGGTTTAAAAGAAAACTACAAAAGCTTTTGCTCGATTTCCTCAAGCTGCTGATCTAATCTACTCTGTTCTGTTTGGCTTTCCTGAATTTGCGCTTCTAGCTTAAACTTTGTTGCTGTATCTGTTTCAATGCCGTAAGCTTGGCGCAGGCGACCTAATTTTGTGGTAGCCAGGTCATACTGTTGTTGCAGTGAATCTCGTTCTTGCTCTAATCGGCGACGCTGGCGCTCAGTTAAACCCCCACTCGTTGCAGCAGGGCTGGAAGTCGCAGGTGTAGTAGTTCCAGAAGCAGTTGAAGAGGAGGTTTTTGATTTGGCAATATCTTCCACAACTCTGCGAATCCCTTGAGCGACATTTACAAAAGCCTCATCTTGGTCTGGCCAGGTGGTTACAGGTTTAGCATTTTTGGGGAGTGCTTGCAGTTTCCCAAAAGGCGCACCATTCCAGTCTGTCGGCTTCAGAATAACCGGAATTACACGAGCTTCTCGCGTTTCGTGTCGCTCCATTGCTCGTGTCATTTCTTTGTCATAACAGTAATCTGAAGCCAAAAAGTTAGCACTCACCAGCAGCAGAATGATATCTGCAACTTCAAGATTGTCATCGATCGCATTTGCCCATTCACTACCAGCGCTAATTTCGCGATCATGCCAAGCTTCGATAATCCCTTGACGTTTCATCATGCTCAGATGAGTTGCCAATTCGTCACGCAAAGCTTCATCTTTGTGGGAGTAAGAAAAAAATACTTTAACCGGATTAGACATATCCTTAAATGTACTTATTTAAATAGCTATTTATTTAGATTTGCTGAAATAAATTTATCAATTTTAGTGGTTTGTAAACAATCTTTGCTCACGATACCAAATTTACAAATATCAAGACTGAAGATTTAGGCGATCGCTATTGACCAATTCTCAAAAAATCTAAAGCGATGTCTGTCTTAAAAAGTGAAAATTTGAAGTAGCAAAAATTAATATTTATTTTTTATCATCTATCTAAAGATATACATTATAATATAGGAAATTAATAATATTATATATATTTTATAAATTACATTGATATTTCATTAATCAGATCCTTTCTAGATAGCAAAATAAATCTAAAAATGGGGGTTTTAGCTCGTTTTTTTGACAAATATCCATAAAATAAAATATTTTTGCAATTTTTATTTGTCACCAAAAACTGACAATATTAAATATTGATGTATAGTAAATCACATTTTTTCTTTTTTAAAAGAATTAACTAAAAGATTTATGTATTTTTTTTACTGTGAGTTAACAAGAAAATATATACAAAATACTGAGTTTTGATTTTTATATACTGCTAGTAATTTATAAAATAATTGTATTTAATAATACTATATATAGATGTAAATTATTTTACAAAAGGAAATCTAAAAAATTACGGTTACGATTTTATAAAAAAAATATTAAAAAATAATTAAGCAAAATAATTTTTTTATACAAAAACTTTATTTCGTGAAGTACTAAATGCAGTAGATGAACAATAGCACTGTAATTAGTGCGATCTATCTGTAGGTTTTTGAACAATTAAATTATTAGAGTGAGATAGGGCATTAAATATGAAAGAAATCCTTGCATTTATTGAAGCTAAGAAGCAAGAGTTTGCCCAGTTACCTTTATTGGAGTTCATGCAAGATAAAAACATAGACCCCAGAAAAAGATTAGCTTGGAGTCCATGTGCTGCTCCTTTTATCATGGGTTTTGGAGAATTAAATAAATATGTATTTCGTGATCTGACAAGTAGCGATCCTATTCAGAAATTAATTAATCAACATACTGAAGAAGACGATCATCACTGGCTATGGTTTCTATCAGATATTGACAAACTTGGGTTTGACCACTCATTAAGATTCAGCGAGAGTATGAAATTTTTATGGAGTGAAGCAACCAAAACTCCACGTTGGGTAGTTCATCAATTATTTCGTTATGCTTTAGAGTCAGATCCTCTACAAAAGCTAGTTATCATCGAAGTTTTAGAGGCAACCGGAAATGTTGTATTTACTAATACTGCACAAGTTACCCAAGAGTTGCAAGTAATTACAGGCAATAAATACTTATATTTCGGTGGATTTCATTTAGCTGTAGAAACTGGTCATGCAACAGGCACAAATGATATAGAGAATTTTCTCCAAAGCATTGAGATGAATGACATACAGCATCAAGCTGCATTGCAATTGGCAGATAAAGTATTTGAGTTGATGACAGAATTAGTTAATGCGCTCTTTGCATATGTCACAACTTATGATGAGCAACAAGCATTTATGCAAGTATCGACAATTGATAATAATGTAGTTATTGCTGCTTAACTTAATTCTTATTCAGGTGTTAATAATTAAAACTAGCACCTGATAGAGAATATGTAATAGTAGAAAATTACTACAACTTGCTGCTTGATAATAATCTAGATACCTGTGGCTGAATATAATATAATTTTTACATTTAGCACCTAGTTTATTAATTGTTAGTTAACTTCCTTGGTTTGGAAGTTTATAGAGGATAGTCGATTATGCTGATAAAGCAAGTTTGCGTAATTGGTGCGGGAATCAGTGGTTTGGTTGCAGCTAAAACCTTTATTGAGGAAGGCTACGAAGTTACTGTATTTGAAAAACAAAAAAGTTTAGGCGGTGTCTGGGAAAAATCTCGTACTTATCCAGGTTTGACTACCCAAAATACTCGTGACACCTATGCTTTCTCTGATTATCCCATGCCTGCATCTTATCCAGAGTGGCCGACAGCAGAACAGATGCAAAAGTACTTAGAGTCTTACGCACAGCATTTTCGCATGATGGAAAAGATTCGCTTTCACACAGAAGTTACCAAAGTTGAGCAAAAAACTGATGGAACAGGATGGGTAGTCAGTGTAAATACTTTAGCCGATAGTGAGAGTAACACCACATCGCAGAAGTATGAATTTGATTTTGTATTGGTGTGCAATGGCATATTCAATATTCCTCACCAACCTTCACTTGGTGGGAGAGAAGAATTTATTGCCTCTGGTGGTCAACTGCTACACTCTACCCAGTTTAATGATATTTCGGCGATCACAGGTAAACGGCTGATTGTTGTAGGTTTTGGCAAATCTGCTATTGACATCGCTACTACTGCTGCGCCAGTAGCCGCAGAATGCACACTTGTCTTTCGTCAAGCTTCATGGAAAATTCCTAGGTTTTTCTTTGGAGTCCTTAACATGAAATATGTGCTGTTAAGTCGTTTTGCGGAAGCTTGGTTACCCTATCGTCACCTACAGGGTATAGAAAGGTTACTACACACTGTAGGCAAACCATTGGTATGGCTTTACTGGCGAGTCTGTGAAATGCTTTTGGGTCTTCACTTAGACGTTGATGCTTTTAAGATGCAGCCTAGCAAACCCTTAAATCAATCTTTGGATTGTGGTGGTATCTCTGTACTTCCTCCAGACTTTCGCAAGCACCTGCGTTCTGGAAAAATTCGGACTTTTAAAACTGCGATCGCCAGATTGATGTCGGGTGGTGTAGAGTTAGCAACAGGTGAGCATTTATCAGCAGACATAGTTATTTTGGCAACCGGATTTCGCCAAGATATACCCTTTTTAGAAGAAAAGTATCATCAGTTAATTATTGACAACCAAAATATTTTTCATCTTTATCGCCATCTAATTCATCCTGACATCCCGCAAATGGGTTTTGTTGGCTATAACTCTAGCTTTTATTGTCAATTAACATCAGAAATTGGTGCTAGGTGGCTAGCTGAATTTGTCAAAGGTAACTTAGTATTACCTTCTAATTCTGCGATGTACGATGAAATGGCTACAGAATGGCAATGGATTAAAACACACTGGGATTATACTCACAATAATGGTACTTGCATTGCTCCATTTCACTTACATCATATTGAACAATTAATAAATGATATGGGTGTCAAGAGTCACAAAAATTTTTGGCAAAAAATTCCACAAGTATTAATGCCATTAGACCCATCTATCTACAAAAATATTTTACAGCAATTGCCAAGACATAACTTATATCAACAAGAATCAAATACAGAGGTAATACCAATTAAAAATTAAAATAATGAATTCGTTCCCAAATGAAGACGAGTAACATCGGGAACAATAGAACATCCGCCAAAAGTACAGTACAATTGGAGCAAAGGTGAGAGCATATACTCAATTGTCTATTCTGACTGCTGAATTCTGTTCGACAAATCCATCAAATTCGCCAGCTTATAAACAACCCGTGCCCCAACATTCCCATCCCATTCACTATCACCAACTTCACAAATATCAAAGCCAATAATTTTTCTGCCACTATTTACCAATTCCCGAAACAGGCAAAATGCTTGTTCTAATTCCAATCCACCTGGAACAGGAGTACCTGTACTCGAACAAAGTTTTGGATCTAAGCCATCAGCATCAAAGCTAATATAAACATACTCAGGTAAATGATTGATAATTTCTCGACATAAATCAATCCAAGTTGTGCCAGAGTAAAGCTTTTGTTTAATGGCAGGATCGTAATAAGCAATAATCCGACTATTAGATTGGTTAATCATCTGCACTTCATCATGAGAAATATCTCGCAAAGCAACTTGCACTAACTTGGAAATTTGCGGTATTTTCATTGCATTAAACATGATCGACGCATGAGAAAATTCAAATCCCTCATAGGCGTCGCGTAAATCTGCATGTGCGTCAATGTGCAAAATTCCATAATTTGAGTAGCGAGTCGCCAATGCTTGGAAATAACCTAACGGCGAACTATGATCTCCTCCAATAACTGCGACTCGTTTACCATTGTTAATTGCTTGCTGAGAATTCTTAAACAGCCATTGATTAACTTGTTGACAAGCCTGATTGATTTCTGTCAGTACAGGTGTTAAATCTGGTGTATCTGAGAGTTTTTTACCTTGAGCTAGTCGCTCGATAATTTTTGCTGCTAAGCTGCGATAGTATTTGTTCTTTTCTAAAATATCCTGGGAAATTTCGACCATAAAAATTCCCTGCTTCCAGCCATCGGGATGATCAAAATCGAACAAATCTAATTGCGTCGAAGCATCCAGAATCCTCTGTGGCCCGTTAGCTGTACCTGCACCATAGGAAACAGTCACTTCCCACGGGACACCAAAGACAATCAGGTTTGCAGACTCGTAATCGAATGGTAAACCCAAAAGGTTGCCATTTATTTCACCTACGCTGCTGGGATTGTAGTCTTGTAGTTGATTACTCATCGATTATTTACTGAATTTAGTAGACAGCAGGCCGCCTAGTAGACATCTGCATTGTAATCAAAAATTTTCACCAACGCTAAACTACATACCTTATAAATGATATTTTTCCACACACTCCGATTAAAGATAAGTAGGTCGGTGTAAATATTTATCGTGCTTACACAAAAGTTTTGAATAAGTTTTGTAGTGTGTGTTATGCCGCTCGCTTAGGCACAAAGATATTTAATAGTGGGTTAGGACTAATGCCCATAACACACCTTGTATTCTTAGAAGAAGTGATGGCTACACCACCGTAGCTCACAAAGGTGGAGTAGTTAAACTTTCCTAAATATAATACATCAGTTCCTTTTGTTGGCGGATTGCTCTCCTGTCACAAAGGTCTTGGAGTGTATATTTTTCTAATACAGAGTTAGCAGCTTGACGTGCTTCCTGCCACACTTCTTGAATTAGCTCACCTTCTACCGTACTGGGAGGCGGTTCACAAGTAGAGACAACAACATCTGACCCTTCCATACAGGTAAAAGCGTCCAGTACTGTGATTGTCCTGGGGTCTCGTGCCAAAACATAGCCGCCTTTGGCTCCGCGTATACTTTTAATCAAACCTCCACGCCTTAATGTTGCTAGGAGTTGTTCTAAATAGCGGTTTGGTATGTCTTGTAATACTGCTATTTCTCGAATTTGCAGGGCGTCACCGTTAGGGTAGCAAGTTGCCAACTCTAACAGGGCTAGAAGGGCGTATTCTGATTTGTTAGAGATTACCACAGGCGTAATATTTTAAAGTCACACCTAAATATACAAAGTTACTGGATCTATTTCCCTAAGCTTTTGCTAAGAAAAACTTGACAATTAACTAATTGTTGACCGGCTAACTCTAGTTTAAATACTTTTAACAATAAAAACAATTACTTTTTTTTTTCCATTTAATAAATCAAAATGATGAATAAGTTGACAGTATTCTTAGCTGTCTCAATAAATACAGGGCTAGAGGAAGAAAGATGTTTATTTCATTCCTAGCGAGTGGTGTACAGTCTGTGCGGCTACTCTGAAGAAAAGGGAGTGGGGGAAATCGAGAAAGAGGGTATTTCCTTGATTCTTCATGCGTAGTTTGGATCTGCTGAGATTGCTTCCTTGCGCTCTACTCGACTCGCAATGACAGAATACTACTATGTTTAACAGTAATCTAGTATCAATAGATACTTTGCCAAGCTTTCACTGTCTGTTTACCAATTTCGCTATCAACGGTTTGGCCTCCTTCCAATACTAATCTAATGTCTAAATTCTCATCAGGAGCATTTTTCAAAGCAGTGGCTAACTCTTTATTGACAGCAAACGTGCCGGTTGAACTGTCTAATCGAAAAACTTGTTCTCTGACCTTGAGCAAGAGTTTATCTACTTTTTTAGTAGTAACGAACCTCACATAATCAGGTCTAGGATAATATATATTACCTGCGGTATAGAAAGAAGAACTTGCTTGATCGTTATTTATTGTTACAAGTAGTCGAATGCTGGAAGGAGTCCACAAACTAATAACTTGCTTTGAGCCACTACGGTATAAAGAACCACCTAAATAATTACGATCAAAAACCCCAAATAACTCCCCTTCAAAAGGGTCAACGATTTTCACAGGTTTTGACCAAGGTACATTCATATCGGGGGACAGTCCTGCTGATTTGACCACTTGCAAATTAGTTGATGCTTGGGCAAGACTAGGTAGCTTTTGAACACTGGAAGCAGTGCAAAGTCGAGGGGAAAGCACAGCCAAGCTCGCCCCTAAAAGAAGAACAGGAATTGTCTGTGGTAAGTCGATCATGAGCCAGGGGTGGAATCTTCAAAGACAATAATTTAGACAGCTTTTATTTAGTTCTCCTCACCAAGAGTTTTTTCTAATACACCGAGTGCGTAAATAAACCACTGATTTCAAATCAATGAAACGCTTACGGTATAGTAATTACGAATTATAAATTACAAATTACGCCATGCAGTTCTAGAACTTTTGGCAATTGAGTAAATCCCTAGTGTTTTGAGAAGATGTTTTTTGACACTTCAACGTCGGAGTACTCATCTACACGATATAGAAAGCTGCTACAACTATTCTAGCTTGTGAATATTCGTAGAATTGGCAGGATTGTTCTAAATTGAGAATTTTGAATTATGCTTTATTTTTGATACATAGATAAAAGCAGACATTCCCAAACTAACCGTGGTTGAGCATAAGTAAGTAAGTATTTACGAGCTTGTTCTAGCTGCTGGATTGTGTTATATTGATGCCACTGCTGCCAGTAAAATTGCTGAAGATAATCAACTAACCATAGTTGTGCTTCTATATCTAAATCTTTATCAATTTTTTTAGCTAACTCTAAAGCGTTGCGGTAAGATTTAGGGGCGAGTTTCAAGTCTGCGAGTAATTCAGGGGGAATAGCTTGTAGTTGCTCAAAAGAAGCGATCGCCTTTCCTACACTGCCAGCTGCTATGCTCAATACTGCTTGATGTTGCAAAATTTCCTCATGACCTGTTTGCTTTAGTACAACAGCTAAAGACTGTGCATCTAGGCGATAAAAAGGAATGCGCTGACAGCGTGACACCAAGGTTGGTAGCACAGACTCAACTGTAGGTGCGATTAAAATTAATGTCGCTTGTCCTGGTTCTTCTAAAGTCTTCAGTAAAGCATTCGCTGCTGCTTCTGCCATTGTTTGAGCTTCTTCCAGTACTACCACATTCCTTGGCGCTTCCAAAGGCGGACGACTGAGAAATTCAGTAATTTCTCGAATTTGCTCTAATCGAATTACTGGTGGTGTCTTACGCTTAAGTCCTTTTTCAGCCGCTTCTGCTGCTGTGAATCGTTGTCCTTGATATTGGTAAGTTGGTTGCACCCACAATAAAGCTGGGTGATTACCTTGAAGCAAACGGTTTTGTAAAGATGCACTGGCTTGCATTTGACTAGAGAATAGCAATTCTACAAAGCACCTAGCTGCTAAACTCCTTCCGACACCATCTGGCCCTATGAATAAATAAGCTGGAGGAACGCGGTTTTGTTTGACAGCTTGAGTGAGTAACTCTATAGCTTGTTGTTGTCCTACAAGTGGTGTAAATGGATCGTTGAGCATTGAGTATAGTCAATTGTAATCTCTACAACAGTGGTCTTAGCGTTCAGAAGAGATTTTTCTAAAATTTAATGGTAATTTTTTAAGTTTTAAGTTATTAAAAATAAGTTTTTTAACCTTTCCAGATTTATTTATTACATATTTTTTAACTAATTAAAATTATACTACTTGATTGGCAAATTTAACTTCATATTTATCAGATATAAAAAGCTTGTAGATTAAGTGTTATTTTCTTGTACGTTGTTGAAATATTCAGCTTTGATAAAGAAAAGCAGACATTATCAAACACTTCTTATTGAGTTAGATAATCTGAATACATAAAATAGAGAAAAAATAATTTAAATTATTAAATTAGCAACTGTTAAATAACTACAAAGTTTTACCAAAATTTACGGCAAAAGTTTGTAGCTATTTTAAATATTATTTAGGACATCTAAATCTTAGAGATAAGTAGCTCAGCCTGATTAAACGTGAAATGTCATTACGAGCAAAAGGGAGTCAAGCGTACCACTTCCCTGTAGGACGCTACGCGAACGTGGAAGCAAGCTACGCAAAGCGTCTCGTAGAGAAGTAATTGCAAAGATTAATAAATTACGTTTTTCAATATTGACCTACTTATAACTCCTAGTTAATTGCGTGCAAAAACTCGCCCTCAAGCCAAAACTAAAAAGTTAGGTGAATAACTGTTGAGTATTTTGGCATTTTTTCAAATACAAAATAGTGAAAAAACCTTAACACCAAAATCAAGATTGCCAAAGGAAACCGACATGGAAATCTTCGATTACGTAATTCTAGGAGCAGGACTAGGTGGACTTTCTGCCGCAGCTTGTTTAACTCGGCAAGGCTACCGGGTAGCAGTTTTAGAACAACATTATTTACCTGGTGGATGCTGTCACACCTTTGATTATGGTGAATATAGTTTTTGTGCTAACGTTCATTACATTTCCCAATGTGGTTCTGGTCAAACTATAGCTCAATTTTTAAACTATATTCATCAAGATATAGCCTTTAATAGCCTCAATCCTGACTGCATCGACCGAGTTATTACACCAGAGGCAGATTTTAGAATTCCTTTAGGATGGGAGAATTTGCGATCGCGTTTACTTTCGACATTTCCAGAAGAAGCTGGGGCGATTAACCATTACTGCAATGAAATTGTGCAACTCCACCAAGAAATTCGCAACTTCGTACAGGAAGTACGGTGGTTCGATCGCAAATTATCTGATTGGTTAAAGTTACCAAAATATTTCAATTTATTTTGCAAGCGGAACTGGACACTACAAAATTTGTATAACCATGTCGGTTTGTCGCCTAAACTACAAGCAGTCTTGGCGGGGCAAAGTGGTGATTATGGATTACCACCTGAAGAAATTGCTCTACTTACCCACACTTCCTTAGTTTCGGACTACTCAGAAGGCGCTTATTATCCAAAACATCACTTCAGACACTTTGTTGACACTATTGCAAACGTAATTACCGCAGGTAGCGGTGTAATTAACTACTCAACTACAGTTAACCATATTCAAGTTAGCAACCGCACTGTCCATAGCGTACTTGCCGATGGAATCACCTATCGCGCTACTAAGGCTTATATCAGCGACCTCGACCCTAAATTAACAGTAGAGTTGATGCACGATTCTGAGGCTTTGAGCGATAAAGAGCGTCAACGTCTCACTCGTTACGAATACTCAGCTAGTGCTTTCAATATTTACTTAGGTTTAGATAGCGGCTTCAATCCCCATCGCTACGGCATCGGGAACTGGAATATTTGGTATTATCCTACAGGCAACCTCAATAAAGAATATCAACAACAATTGCAGGGAGACCTCAGTCAGCCGTGGATTTTCCTCTCGTGTCCGACGATGAAATCCAGGGAACCAGGGATAGCACCAGAGGGACATCATGTTTTAGAGATTGCTACTGTCTGCTCCTATGAATCATTTGAATATCTGCATAAAACTAACCCCAAAGCATATAAAATTAAAAAACAGCAAGTTTATCAGCAGATAATGACAAGTGTGCGAGATTTGATTCCAGATGTGGACAACTACACCAGAATCAAAGTTTACGGTACACCTACCATCAGCGAATTTTATCTTAGACGACCGCAGGGTAATATTTACGGTGCAAAATTAGTACCAAAACAAGTTGGTTTAAATCGTCTGGGATATGTGACTGAATTACCGAACCTCTTCTTAGTAGGGGCGAGTGCTGGATATCCAAGTGTACCAGGTGTAATTGGTAATGGGATGGATGTAGTGGAACTGTTGACAGGGCGATCGCCACGCCAGAAACTTGAAATAAGCACCGTTGGCAACAATAACGCTTGTATCTAAGCATTTTAAAGTTTGACATTACAAGCGTTTGTTACTTTTGAATTCATCGCTTACCTATTGTCCACCATCCCCTGATAAATTTAGCTCCCCATAGACATTGATATTAAATGTAAATTGAATCTGGATGTAGTTGTTGGGATATCCTGTAGGCAAAGGTGCAAAGGGCGCTGCTCGCTGTATAGCGTTGAGTGCGGCTCGATCCGTCACACTAAATCCAGAAGTTTCTGCAAGCTGGAGATTGCTCAATTGACCTGAACGGCTAATACTGAAGTGAAGTACTGTTCGCCGGGAAGACTGGCTCAGTCCCGGTAGCCACTGCTGCCTTACTTGTTGCTGTAATTGGTTTAAGTAAGAGGTAATATCTATATCTTGATTTTGGGCATCAATACCAGGAGGAGCTTGGCGATCTCGGTTGGAATTAGGTAATGCTGCTAGATAATCACCACTAAAATTTCGACTAGATACACTCACCGTACCACCCAGCAAGCTTGCTGCACCTGTATTTTTAGAAGACCGAGCTTGAGATGGTGTTCGTCCGCTTAAGGGTCTTCCCGACTGCCCTAAGTTCTTAGGATTCGGTACTGGTGATTTAGTAGCTGTTGCAAGCGCTGTTTTTCGCGGCTTAGCTAGCGGTGGTGTAGTATTAGGCGCGAGTGCAATTTTTTTTGGCTCTGGTGCTGGTGGTGTGGTTGCTCTTATGAGTGGTGTTGGCTCAACTTTGGGCACTGGTAACTTTGTATTTAGCGCCAGGGGCTTTGGTGCTGGTGGTGTGGTTGCTCTTATGAGTGGTGTTGGCTCAACTTTGGGCACTGGTAACTTTGTATTTAGCGCCAGGGGCTTTGGTGCTGGTGGTGTGGTTGCTCTTGGGAGTGGTGTTGGCTCRAGTTTCGGCRCTGGTAACTTTGTATTTAGCGCCAGGGGCTTTGGTGCTGGTGGTGTAGTTGTTCTTGGGAGTGGTGTTGGCTCAAGTTTCGGCGCTGGTAACTTTGTATTTAGCGCCAGGGGCTTTGGTGCTGGTGGTGTGGTTGTTCTTGGGAGTGGTGTTGGCTCAAGTTTCGGCGCTGGTAACTTTGTATTTAGCGCCAGGGGCTTTGGTGCTGGTGGTGTGGTTGCTTTTGTGAGTGGTGTTGGTTCAGATTTTGGTTGCTCAGGAGATAAATTTGGTGATTTTGCTTTCTGTTGCCTTGGTTCTGGCTGAAATATCTTTGCTGGAGATAAGGCTGTTAAGTTAGAAGAACTTTCACTAGAGGCTTTATGTGCATCTATTCGTGACTTGACAGCAGAAACAGGTCTTTTCGGTGAAGCTTTACCCCCTGCAATTGAATCTTTAATAGCCCGCCGTGAGGTTTTTTGAGGTATATGTGTTTCATTAGGAGGAACTTCAACTATCTCAATTGGAATTTCTTGAGAAATATCTTGCTTCGGCTCAGGTACAAAAGCTGTAAGCAAATATTTGCCACCTACCAGTAAAGTAAAATGTAGAAGGATAGAAATAACTAGACATTGGAACGTTTCTCCAGAGCGCACGCTCCGATAGTGGTGTAATTCATCAGAAAAAGCCATGTTATTGTGCTTTTGCGTTATAGTGCTATTTAATCACTCTCACCAGAGAATAAAATAATTTTGTCTTAGAGGATGTTTGAAAAGTCCTCTTGTAGGTATCAAAAGTTTTAGATCGCTCTAAATATCCCTTAAAAAGGGAGGTAGTCGGGAAATCTAAAAGTACCTAAAGTCACAGTGAAACACTTTTCAAACAACCTCTTAGAGTTAATAATAAAATATTTTCTTAATTAAAGAATAACTTATAAAGTTGGCTACAGAATTAAATGCTGAGTTGCTTACCATGTCCAAAGCTGCAAAATGAAACTCTGACTACGCAAAACGATACAATACTCTAACTATAAATAATAGAGTAACTTCTCATCAATTAGAAGCTTTATTAATTCCAGCGATCGCAAATCAACAAAAACACTATAGCAGTCCTATAAAGATTTATAAAATATTGATGCCCAGGCTGTTTACCTATTGATTAATTCCGAGTCCCATAATAACTAAGTCTCGTTCAACACCGTCTAGTTCTGCAATTTTAGGTAAATGTCCCCACTGTTGAAACCCAAATGTTGCAAATAAGTTTAAACTGGGTTGATTGTGGGCAAAAATGAAGCATACTAAAGTTTTTAAACCCAAATTAGAACTTTCTTGAATTGCTTGTGCTAAAAGTTGCTTTCCTAAACCACATCGATGAAAGGCAGGCGCTATATAAATACTAATTTCAGCTGTCGTACTATAAGCAGGTCGTCCATAAAACGATTGGAAACTCAGCCAGCCAGCAATTACTCCTTCTACCTCGATTACCCAAAGCGGACGTTGTGAAGGCGATCGCCCCTTAAACCAAGCAAGCCGACTTTCCACAGATATCAGCTCTAAATCAGCAGTCGCCATGCGGCTGGGAATTGCAGCATTGTAAATTGCTACAATTGTAGGTAAGTCAGTTTCAATCGCATGGCGAATCATCATTGCTAAGTCTCAAAGAAAATCTTCAGCAAATATTCAAAAATATTACAGCTTTAACAGTAGCAATTATAAAGCTTTTATCCTAATTCTTAAAGATGTTGACGTAGAGATTCTCTAAAATACTAACTTACTAATTTTTAAATTACAAAAAATCTAAAAGGGCTAAGCAAGATGAGGTAAAATTTTCTACCTCATCTTATATATCTTTTAACTGGTAAGCTCTACATCATTAGCAAAGACACCACTATTGCTACAACTAGATAAAAATTGCAATCCATTGTCTCTTGTACTGGTTGTAGCTGAAAAACTTTATCATTTATCACTCTGAAATCATAAGTCTTTATTTCTCACCTCTAATTCATTTCTTATTATCAGCAAATAGGTAACTTTAAAAATTACACAAATAATAAATCTTTTGGTTTAAATATGTATGTATATTTAATATAATTTCAATAAAATTATTTTTGAGCTTATCATAGCACAGTAATCTCTAATATATATCCATCATAATATACAATACTAAATTCTCTACATTATAATTTTTAAATATTTTTATAAAACATTAACATGCATATAGATAGAGAAAATTTTGTATTTTTTAGCGCAATTTTAAAAAAAATTATTTTATCGATTTCAATAAAAATAACTTGTATCTACAGCTAAAGATAGAGGGTGCTAATATTAGTTATGCTTAAACTTAAATTAGTAGTAATATGAATTTTTGTAAAAGTTTAACTTCTATTCACTATGCTGATTAAGTTTTTGACAAACAATGATACTTGTGTCAAGAAAATTAAACCTAATAACATATCTATAGAAGTTGAAGTTGCTATTTTTATAGATAAAATTAAAAATTTAATTTGGCTATTTGGTATTCCCTCTTGGCTTTTTGGCATAACTGATAGAAGTCTAGCTACATTTGCTGATGGTTATGTCTCGACTATAGAAATATTTCAACTATTTACAGCCTCTTTCTTTTTTTTCAGTTGGCTATATCTCAAACCAGAGGAAGGCTTTAATGGTAATGATTTAGAACCCAACCAGTATCAAGAATATCTCTATCGGATTCAAGCCGAAAAGTTAAAAATCAAAAAGCTACACATGATTAGCCAAGAATATATTTTACCATTCCCTTATGTTTGTCAAATATATCATCTCTTGAGCTTAAAACATTTAGAAACAGTTCATAAATTTAGCCTAAATAACCTAAAAATCATAAATGTCAGCCATTTTAAAAATACAAATATTGGTGGGGCAATAAAATTTCAAACAATATTAGATTCCCCAGCTAATCCTTTGAGAATTTGGCGACAACCAATAGTGGAAGTTGATTTAATATTGCATAGTCCTTACACGATTGAGCTGAGTATTCCGGTCTATAATAACAAAAGAATAATTGTGATTTTTCACGTTTTTCCATTAAATGATTCGGAACATCATTTATTTATAGATATTTATAGTGATTTAGAATGGCCAAAGCCATTATTGCAAATAATTTTGCATTTTGCTTCTTGTTTGACACTCTTTGAAGACTTACCATATTTAAAGGCTCTAGCTGAGAGAAAAATAGAGCGTTTATTCAATTTAAATCGAGTTTCAAATCACGAAACTGCTTTACTTTTTAAAAGATTTGTTGAGCTATATAATTCGAGTGGAGAAGCAATTAAATTAATTGAAGGAAGTGAAGAGTTTAATGAAGAGTTCTAAGAATTACAGCGTTGCTGAATAAAGGCATGATTGGTGGTGACGCTGGGAGGCGATGATTATGTTTCGATGCCAATTCTCAAATCATCCCGCAATTAATGCAACACCAGAATTATTTGTTTAGGATTTTAAAGTTTTGCCTTTAAACGTGTTGGTATAAGCTGATTGAGACATTCTCTATCAACTCTTGATGCTGCAATCGTAGCAAGCGATCACCATTCATCTCAAAGCATCTCAACAACAGTCGCTATCAGCCCTTAGAATTTTTGATGGCAAGCCAGTTTTCAATAGATTGCTTTGCGGTTTTTGCATGTTCATCTAACCCTTGAATAACATCTTGATATTCAAGATCGTTACCTCTGAGCATTCGGAAAAATTCTATAAATCTTTTTCCACAATCATATAGAGCTACTATCAATTCTGAACGGTCAATTCTAATATCGGGGATTCCATCACCTGATATTCTTACTATATTTCCCTCTGGATCTAATCGTACAAATCCATAGTTATTATATATCCTAACAACCGCAGATTTTTCAGCTACTAAGTCTGGAATTGTAATGAAGCAAAGATTTTGTACAATCGCCCATAATTCATCTTGAATCTGCACGCGAGTATTAGGCTCATCTAAGGAGCTAATCACAATCAATCCATCAGCATCTAAGTAATTAATTAATTTGTCACGATATTTTTTAAAATCCACTTTCAACGTATTCTCATCAATGCAAGGAAACTCATTTCCTTCACGAATATAAGCACAAAATTCTACTTTAGTTTTCATTTCATTTTTTTCTCTAAAGCAATCGATTTGCTCGCAATCATCCACGTTTCAAAACAGAGTATATAGTAATCTTCCTTTCTCATGCCTCTAGATTAAAAAATTAATAATCGATTCACTTATTTTTATTGTAGCAGCCTCCATAGGGCATTTATTTCAGCCTGTGTGTAGTGAATTCCACCACCTGTAGGTGTCGGGAAAAATTGTCCTATTCTTAAGTTTGTTGCAGATCCTTGCGTACCGACTTGAACAGTAAAACCGCTGATAGAAACTGATTGTGGAGCTCCCGGTAGAATCACTGTAGGAGGTGTACTGGAAGTTAGGACATTAACTGCTTCTTGTACATGCGTCTCAAGAGTAGCAGGAGTAGTTCCTGGTGGCCACAGTGTTGTACCAAGGGTCTTATTCAGCCTACTTGGTAAATCGACATATTCATACGTATGATCTAGAAAATGCCCCGCAGTTGCATTTGGAGTCAAACCTGTGTAGGGAGGTGTTGGAGTTGGTAGACTCATCGTCGGTTTTGCTAGTGGTGGTACTTTGAACAATGGTGCTGCATCAGCCAATTTGCGGAATACAGTTGCATTACCATTGGCTAGATTCAGAATATCCTCAACTCGCTTAACATCTCCCTTGGCAACTGCACGGTTCAAAATTGCTTCTAGTCCTGCAATTTCACCTTTTCCTCCTGCCATTAGCACATAAAGTTCAAGGTCTTCTGAGGTATTGACAAGGTTAAGAAGACGCTCAAGTTCGGCAGCATTATTTGTAATATTTGCATTTAGAAGCTCTTGCAGCCTAGTAATACTGGGTATCTTTGCATTATTGAGCAGGTTCAAAATTTCAGTAACATTAGTAACCTGGGCGTGATTCAATAAGTCTAAAATCTCAGTAATATTCGTGACTTTGTTATGATTCAACAGGCTAACAAGTTCTGCAACATTCGTTACCTTGCTATGATTTAGCAAACTTAAAATCTCTGCAACATTTACAACTTTAGGATGATTCAGTAAGTCAAGAATTTCGGTAACATTCGTAACTTTGCTATGATTGACTAAACTCAGAAGTTCAGCAATGCTAGTAATTTTGGCATGATTGAGTAAACTGAGAAGCTCGCCTACATTCGTAATCTTGGCATTATTTAGTAAGTCGAGAAGTTCAGTAATGCTAGTAACTTTGGTATGATTCAGTAAACTGAGAAGCTCACCTACATTTGTAATCTTGGCATTATTTAGTAAGCTGAGAAGTTCAGCAATGTTAGTAACTTTGGTATGATTCAGTAAACTGAGAAGCTCGCCTACATTCGGAATCTTGGTGTGATTTAGCAAGCTGATAATTTCGGTAACATTTGCGATTTTGGTGTGATTCAGTAGGCTGAGAATTTCAGCCGTATTTTCAATCTTGCTATTGTTTAGTAAACTTATAACCTCAGCACCATTGCTAATTTTAGTATGGTTTAATATATTTAAAAGTTCAGTACCATTGGTAATCTTGGCATTATTTAGCAACTCTTCCAATTGACCAAGATTTGTAATTTTCGGATGAGTAACTAAGCTCTGTAATAGAGTTACGTTGTCTGCTATTTTACTATGACTAAGCAGTTGCTCTAACTTAACCACAGTCATTCGGGGAGAACCATCAGCATTACGCAGTAAATTTCTTAAAATGCTTCCTGTCATGCCTGGCTTACTTAGCAGTTGCAAGGCATTATCAACTGTAATTCCTTCAATCCGCAGAATTTCTAATAACGTATCAATATTTTTTTCGGCTCTAATTAGCTCCAAAGCTTTTTCAGAATTCTTAGCAAGCTCAATCAATTGAATGGCTTTATCAACATTCTTGACTTCATCTAAAACTGCTAGACTGGCTTCTATGCTGCCAAAGCGCCGCAGTTGCATAATCCAACGAATTTTTTGCATTGCTCCAGCACCCTCTGTCAATTCAGAGATAGTCCTGAATGCTTTGGCAAACTGAAGAATTTCCAGGACGCTGACAACAATAAGTAAGCCTTCAATTAATGCTTTGCCTAAATGTTTTCCTTTTTCATAGGCACTGATTAAAGGATTAAAAAGCATTGCTATGTGATATACCAGGTGTAGAGCTCCTACTGCAATCCCAACACCCACTAAAATCGGAACTGAGACTTCAGGGAAAGCACAGGCTAGGATAATCAAGACAATTAGTCCAATAACTCCCAAGCTTGCCCAGATATTACCTCTATCTGCCTCAGCGAGCAGTTCCAGTAAACTCCCTGCAAGACTGATTACGCCTGTAATTAAGTTCTCAATCCACTCAAGTATTCCTGCGACGACACCAAGAACGAAATCAGCAATGGCATTGCCTGTTCTCAAATAACTGAAAACATCATCAACTAGCGATCGCTGTATAACTATTTCATCTTTTGTGCGGCGTTGAACGCTATCAATAGCGGTATCGCTTTCTAAGGATTCAGCTTGAGCTGGTAGTTCGTCAACGGATTCTGTCTTGCTTAAAACTTGACCTGCTAGCAATTGTGTCAGCGATTCTTCAGCTACAGAGGTGTCGGCTTGACGATTCTTCTGACGTTGTACATTCTGTGGAAAACCTCCTACTAGAGGCTCAAGCCAATCATTGGAACTAGCTGATGCCTTACTGAGCATTTCTGGTTTGGGAGCTTGCATCGCTCGATCTGCTATTTGCTCGGCTTCTTGCTCAAACGGATCGGAGGGATCGCTAATGGAAACCCCTTCTGCTGTGGGTGTGCCAGCGACGGCTCCATTTCTCTGCTGTACGGTATGCACCACTTCATGGGCAATTAGATGTTGTCCCTCTGTGGAAGTGGGATTGTAGCTACCGGAACTAAAGAAAATATCTTGACCTGTTGTGAAGGCAACTGCATTCACCGATTGAGAAAGTCGATCTGCTTCGCTATCGGTATGGATTCGCACGTTGGCTAAGTCTGCCCCTAAATGCTGCTCCAAATGCTGTTCAACCCCAGCATCCAATTTGCTGCCCTTACCAGATGCCGCATGGATGCCTTGGGCGATCGCCCCCTGTGCAGCTGTCTCGGTGTTATCTTCTTGCCGCTGAATCTGCTGAACCGGTAGGGGTTGCGGCGGCGGACTGCCGATCGCACTGGGAGAAGATGCACCAAAGCCTAGACTAGAGGGCAGTAGTTGTCCGATATCAAGGTGCATTCCCAGCATCAGGTTATTACCACCTGTATTCAGTTCCAGGTGCAACCAGTTGACTCCGGGAACGGGCAGTACTTGTCCGTTGAGTTTATCTAACGCAAATCTTCGAGTCTCTGGATTGGAGAAAACCCCGGTCAGCGCCCCTGCGCCAATTAAAACCGTTGTACTCACGACAGCAACCTGTCCGCCGGCGTTCAGCTGCGACCAGTCTTGAGTAATCCGGTTTTTCGCTTGGGTTCGTAGCGAAATCAGTTCGCTATTAATTGCTGGCACAGCCATAATTGCCCGCACCAAATCCCCTGTAGTCGCATTTTGCGGCGGATGAGGATCTGGACTGGCAGCTGGGGAAGCAGCGGTTGCGGGGGTTGGTTGTCTAAAAATTAGATTCGAGTCGTTGCTATTCTCAGATGGCGATAGAGCCGCATACAGATTGGTTGTTGGGGTTGTATTGTCAGATGAGTTGGGGGGGTTATCTGAAACAGGCAAGCCGCTGAGGTCGATTTGCACCAAAGCAGATTCAATGGTTTCGGGGATTAACTGCTCGTCCAGCTGTTCCACAGCGATCTCCTCTATCTTGGGATTGGAGCTGGAATCCGGCGTTGTTTGATTTGCAGTGTTAGTAGCTGGGGACTGTGGCAAAGCAGGAGTTGGTAGACCGTTGGCAGGAGGCTGTAAATTATCGCTTTGATCTCGTTGGATGAGATCGTTGTGCTGTTCCCAGGCAGCAGATTTGCCAGATAGGCTTTGGGTGAGCGATCGCATGACCACAGCCTCATTTGACTCGGGAGTTTGCATTGGCATCACTTCATCCACAAGCCAATCGGTTTGTCGTTCGTAGAGGTTTGGTGCCTGATTCGCCCTCTGCTTGGCTAGCACTGGCAACATCGAAACCTCGTTTGAATCATCGTCTCGAACTGAAGGATCTTTGAATTGACTGGTTGAGAATTTTGCCTGGGAACGCAATGAAATGCGACTAATATCGTGTTCTAGAGGCTGGTATTTGAAAGCTTCTTGTTCCTGGGACTGCTCCCCAGCAGACTGAGGATCTTGCTGGTTTGATAACTCTTGAGCTGCGATCGAATCTTGAGGTTGCGGCAAAGTAGGAGTCATTTGACCATTGGCATCCCCCTGTTCCCAGGCAGCAGATTTCTCAGATAGGCTTTGGGTGAGCGATCGCATGACCACAGCCTCATTTGACTCGGGAATTTGCATTGGCATCACTTCATCCACAAGCCAATCGGTTTGTTGTTCGTAGAGGTTTGGTGCCTGATTCACCCTCTGCTTGGCTAGCACTGGCAACATCGAAACCTCGTTTGAATCATCGTCTCGAACCGAAGGATCTTTGAATTGACTGGTTGAGAATTTTGCCTGGGAACGCAATGAGATGCGACTAATATCGTGTTCTAGAGGCTGGTATTTGAAAGCTTCTTGTTCCTGGGACTGCTCCCCAGCAGACTGAGGATCTTTCTGGTTTGATAACTCTAAACCAAAACTAGGCGTGGGATTGGCTAATGTTGGGGTTGTGGGTGAGGCCAGCGAAGGATGGGGAACAGTTGATGTGTCGC
Source organism: Nostoc sp. PA-18-2419 (assembly GCF_005869855.1). Taxonomy (GTDB): domain Bacteria; phylum Cyanobacteriota; class Cyanobacteriia; order Cyanobacteriales; family Nostocaceae; genus Nostoc. Next base: position 66,399 of record NZ_SZNH01000019.1, read on the forward strand.
TCTTTTTAGGGTTTATCTTTGTGCGTTGGCGTAGCCCGTCGTAGACATCGCTCATCCCACTCAACCGCCTGTGCTACAAAATGTTTATAAATTTACAAAATAATATCTACAATACAACTTCTCAAAAGCCTGCCATATTGGACTAAAGTCTAATGTTTGCCCTGAATTTTAACCCACTTAAGCCAAGCAAATCAAACCAATCCTCATTAGTGGTTATGCAAAATTATTTATGTCATTGCCAACAAAGTCAAGCAATGCCAAAACCTTGTGATTGCTTCGTTTCGCTACACTCGTATAGTTAAGCGCGTGCTAATAAGGGAGCAGCAGCTAGTAAGGTTTGGGTATATGGGTGCTGAGGACTGGCAAAAATCTCTCTTGTATTACCGAGTTCAACAATTTTCCCACCGTTCATTACGGCAATGCGATCGCACAAAAATCTAGCTAACCAAAGGTCATGAGTAATAAACAGATAAGTTAACTCAAACTCTTCTTTTAATTGCAACATCAAATCCAAGACTTGTGACTGCACGCTGGCGTCTAACATACTCACAGGTTCATCACAAATTAAAAGTTTCGGGTGAGTAATCAAAGCACGAGCGATCGCTACTCTTTGTTGTTGTCCTCCAGACAAATCTGATGGATAACGCTCATAATACACTTGTGGTGGTGTTAAGCCAACTTTTTCTAACATCGATAAAACTTGTTCTTTTGCCTTCACAGAATCAGCGAGATTGTGAATAAATAAAGGATCAGCGATACTTTGTCCCACTGTCATTGCTGGATTCAGACAAGCATGGGGATCTTGAAAAACCATTTGGATTTGTCGCCGTGAAGACCGAATTTGTTTGCGCGACAGTTTAGTTAAATCCTGTCCTAAAAACTCAACTTTACCAGCCGTGGGACGAATTAGTTGCAAAATTGTCCGTGACAATGTACTTTTACCGCAACCTGATTCCCCAACTAAACCAAGAATTTCTTTTGGATATAGCTCCAGATTAATACCATCTACTGCTTTAATTGTCTGTGGTTGTTTATTAAATAGTCTTTCAATAAAGTTAGGTTCTATAGTGTAATATTGTTTGAGTTCCGTAACACTCAAAATCGGTGATTTCTGATTAATATTCGCTAATTGCTTTTCCTCCCCAGCCACCAGTCCCCATTGCCCCTTATCCCCAAAGGGGACCCCGAGTTCCCCAGTCTCTATTTCATCGACTGATTGAATATGTAAAGCTGCTTTGAGGAGGGATTGGGTGTATTCATGTTGCGGTTGTCTAAATACACTTTCTGTGGAACCCATTTCCACCATCTTACCTTGGTACATAACGCCAATGCGATCGCAATACTCAGCTACCATTGCTAAATCGTGAGAAATCAGCAGCAATCCCATGTTTTCTTGACTGCACAGCCGAGTTAATTCTTGTAATATCTGCGCGGAAACGGTGACATCTAAACTTGTGGTGGGTTCATCTGCAACAATCAACTTCGGGTTGAGAAGTAAAGCTAAAGCGATGGCTACCCGTTGTCGCATTCCGCCGCTAAATTCATGAGGAAACTGATTCCAGCGACTTTCGGGAATGTTTACCTTTGCCAATGTGGCAATTGCTTTTTCTTTGGCTTGTGAGGGTGATAATTGTGGGGAGTGCGCTTGCAGAGTTTCAATACAATGCTTACCAATGGTCATCAGCGGATCGAGGCGTGTCATCGGATCTTGAAAAATTAAAGCGATCGCTTCTCCACGAAATTTCCGCAATTGGTTAGGCGTTAAGTCAAACACTGATTGTTCCTGAAATGTGACTCGTCCCTCAACGCGACTAGAAGCTGGTAGTAAGCGCATTACGGCGCGTCCGATAGTTGACTTCCCACAGCCCGACTCTCCCACCAATCCCATTTTTTCACCTGGCTGCAAGCTGAAAGATACATCATCAACTGCCCAGCTTAGTTCTTCTCCACTTGGTTGAGGATAGGCAACCCGGAGATTTTCGATACAGAATAAGGCTTTACTCATACTTAGTTATCAGCGCTGAGCTAGCAGCTTTGATAGTTTTAAATTTTAGATAGTTTAGCAGATTATTTTTAGAGCTTCGTTGTCTAAACATCTCTAACCAAACATCTCTAATATATTAGCGATCGCTCTTATCGATAACTAATTGTAGGGTGTGTTATGCAGTAAGCTAACGCACCCAGCCCTGTAACTATTGACGAATTGGCAATACTCCGCGTCGTACCTTGGCGCTGACTTTGCCTAACCTTCGGTAAGCCCCTAACGCATCTACCTCTGCGTTTAAAAACACTAGCTCACTACAAAACTTACATAATATATTAAAGCCCCCATGAAAAAGGAGGCTGAAGGAATCATCTATCTATAATCCTGGTTTTGAATATTACGCAGACGTGCAGCATCACGAATGTTGTAGTCAGAACGAGTAAAGCGATTGAGTTGCATTTCAAAGAAATCTCGATTGGCTTGGAGGTGTTCGGGATCGGGGTCATCTAAAGGATGTAAAAGTGCTGTTCGCAAAGCTTGAATTACCGCAGAAGTTACACAGTACATTGACCTTTGAAAACTAATACCTAGCTGAATCAACATATCATTTTCACCACGGCAATGTTTGCTGTAGTAATCAACAAGATAAGGTGGCAGAAAATGCAACATGTCTTGCATTAATAATGTCGGCGGAATGCCAGCCGTACCTACTGGAAATACATCCGCGTAGAGAATCCCGTAGTGAAAATCTTTTTGGTCTTCTGGTACTTGACGCGCTTGAGCATTATAAGATTTTGTGCCGCGAAACGGAGCAGTGCGGTAGAAAACAGCTTCGACATAAGGTAATGCAGCTTCATACAGCCAGACAAAACCCTTGGATTTAGGAACAATTTCGTAGCATTCGCCGCGAATATAAAGATGATGGTAAATCGGGCGATCTGCAACTGCAAATATTCCATTGACAATAAAATTCATTGCCTCTGGAACGCTAGCGATTGTACCTTCATCATAGCGATCGGACATTTCAAAAAATACAGGTGCCATGACTTCCCAGAACAAGCCGAGATTAGCGTAGTAAGACATCTGGCGACATTGTTCTAAAAACATATCTGGAAATAGCTTGTAAAGTCCCAGCATTACCGGGTTGCCTTGGAAGTAAGCTTTAATTGCCCGATCGGCGTTGGCTTTGTATTCTTCAGAATCTAAGTAAGGGTCAAATTTTCCGCCCATACCTCTATGCCACAGCATCGCCCGCATACAAGCTTCGGCAAACTCCATGTTAATGCGATCGTGGAACAAATGATGTAATAACTTTGGCATTTTGAAGGTTTCACCTTTATTAATAAATGCCAAAAGTTCTGGATGCGCTGTGGCTTCGCCGCGCCAAACTCGTAAATCGGCATCATCACCAGCGTAATGATTATGCAGTTCTAAATACTCTTTGGGCAAGAAGTATTTAAAGAAAGGCAACGGATTTAAAAATACATGTTCGGCAATATAAAGCAAGTCACGCCAATAAAAGTCCATCGGTACTGCATAAGCTTTATATAAACCGATGATTTGCATTAAATTTTCTGGGGTATCCGGCAACATCGCACCGCCAGCTTCTAAGCGATGAATGACTTCGGCAAATTCATGTTTGGAAGGAGGTAATTGAATTGCTGTCATGTTAATCGATAGTTGGTGTAATTAATTGTTGACGTGTTTTTAAAGCATGAAAAATGCTTAAAACATCTGTTATTTGTCAGTTGTTTTCTAATAGCCACTGACTACTGATTATTGACTACTTGAGAGATTACGGTTTTTTCAGCTGGGAGAATTGTGGCTACCATTGCTGTAGTTGTCTGTTCACTCCAACGCACTAACCAAGTGGGTTGTATTCCCAAAAAGATGATAAAAACTGCCAAGATTAAAGCTGGTATTTTCTCAGACCATAAAACTTTTGGATAATAAGCTAAGTTATTATCGAGTTTGCCAAAACAGGTGCGGTTGAGGAGGATAACAAAATAGACTGCGGTTAAGCCAGACGCAACAACACACAACAGTGTGGGGATGGGAAAGACAGAGAAACTACCTTGGAAAACGATAAATTCAGCGATGAATCCTGTCAAACCGGGAATACCGGCGCTAGCCATGCCGCTTAAAACTAGTAAAGCGCTAATTAAGGGTAAACCACGTATGGGACTCATTAAGCCGTTGAGTTTATCTAACTCGCGCGTCCCGACTTTGGCTTCTACAACTCCAACCAAGTGGAAAAGAATTGCCAGGATCAGACCGTGGCTAAACATTTGGGCGACAGCACCGACAAGTGCTAGAGAAGTACTGGCAGCACTAGCTAGCAAGACATAGCCCATATGACCAATGGAACTGTATGCTACCATGCGCTTGATATCTTTTTGAGCGATCGCAACTACTGCCCCATAGATAGCGCTAACTGCCCCCCAAATTGCCAAAGTTGGTGCGATAATGCTCCAAGTTTCGGGAAACATGCCCATCCCAAATCGTAACAGTCCGTAAGTTCCCAGCTTGGCTAACACCCCACCTAAAAGAATGGCAATTGGTGCTGAAGCTTCAACATAAGCATCCGGTAACCAAGTATGGAAGGGAACTAAAGGAATTTTAATTCCAAAACCTAACACTATCCCCGTTAGTAAGAGGATTTGCATTCCTGTTGATAGGGTTTGCGTAGAGACTGCATCACAAGCAAAACTAGTAGAACCAGTCAGCCACACCATACCCAAGAAGGTTGCTAAAATTAATGCCCCTGAAACAGCGGTATAAATTAGAAACTTGATCCCAGCATAAGCCCGTTTTTGTCCTCCCCAAATAGAAATCAATAAATAGAAGGGAATTAATTCTAGTTCATAGAACAAAAAGAATAACAACAAATTCTCTGCTAAAAATGCACCCGCCACCCCGCCACTCACTAGTAAAATCATTGAGTAGAACAGGCGAGGACGTTCGGTTTGTTGACTACTGCTGTAAATAGCAATCCAGGTGAGTAGGCTATTTAATATCAGCATCAAAATTGATAGCCCATCAACTCCTAATTGATAGCTTAAACCTAGAGTTTCATTCCAAGGAAGATATTCTTGAAATTGCATTCCTGGATTTTTGATATCGAATTTCCACAGAATAAATAAATTCCAGAATAAGACGATTCCAGAAAAGTATAATGCTCCTAAACGAATCCTGTTTGCTGGAAGACTTTTAGGTAGTAAAGCTATGATAGCCGCCGCACAAATTGGTAGTAAAACTAAAACACTTAACATGGGCTTTAAAGTTTAGTAAAAGTTAATTGTTAACTAGCGACTGTTGACTGTTACTGGCAACAGTCAACTTGGCTAAATGTGCAATTTATTTTGACCTAATAGCTGATTGGACAAAAACTGAATTAACTAACTAGGCTAATTTTGCCATTATCTAAATCGTAATAGCCACCAACTATTTTTAGTTTTTCACTTTTGATTAATTCAGATAAGACTGTTGAAGATTTAAGTTTAGCAACTTGCGCCAAAATATTTGCTTTACAGACATTCTCTGTTTTATCTCCTGATTGTTCTTTGGAACTTTCCACACTTGGTCTAATTGCTTCTATCAAGCTTCCAATTTGTCCAGGTACAGGACTACCTTTGATCGCAGCTTGTACTGCACCACATCTTTTATGCCCTACTACCATAATTATTTTTGAACCTAATATTAAGCTACCAAATTCTAGGCTACCAATTTCTTCTGATGTAGCTACATTCCCAGCTATCCGGCAAACAAATAAATCTCCTAGGCCTTGGTCAAAAATAATCTCCGAAGGAACTCGTGAATCTGCACAACCGAGAATAGAAGCAAATGGCTTTTGACCTTTGGCGACTTCGTGTAAACGTGTAAGGTTTTGGTGGGGATTTTTGCGCTTTGTTTTCACAAAGCGGTCGTTACCATCCATTAATTCTTGTAGCGCCTTATCAGGGGTAAGCTCATCTTTTTCTGGAGTTTCTTGAGCTATAACTAAGTTGGAACCAACTCCTACTGTGACGACTCCTGTAGCGATCGCACCTGCACTGTATTTGAGTAAATTTCTTCTGGAAAGATTGTTTGTAGTCATGAATTTTTTCTCACTGGATTAAGAAACTAAAGATTTAAAAAGAATTCCGGAGTCAGAATTCAGTATGATTTTTTGCAGTTTTTCAGATGAATATCCAGGATTTTACCCATTAATTCTGGATATTACATTTTTAAAAACATCAGATTTAAGAACAGATTTCCCCAGTATCGCCAACTCAGAAATGCTCCTAATATGCCTACTCCTAAGAGGACTGTGAAGGCATAAAACTGCGTTTGTCCAGTAGTGCTGTACTTGAGACTTTCACCACCCAACAGCGAAAACAAACCAACCATATTTACGATGCCATCGACTACAAAACGGTCAATCATATCGACAAGTTTTGAAAGTTGGGCAACGCCGAAAATAATAGTCATCCGATAAAGTTTCGGTGTGTAAAAATCGTATGCCACCAAATCTTGTAACCCTTTCCAAGGTAAGCGAATTGGTTTTGGAACATTGCTTAAATAAATCACACCAGTGACACTACAACCGAAAAGAGTTGACCAAATTAACAGTAGTGCGACATCTTTATTAAGGATTGCCCAACTGGGTAACAGTGATAAGCTTTGCAACACTAAGGGAAGATGCAGAGTAAAGCCAAGTAAAACCATCATTGGTAAAACCATCGGCCAGTGAACTTCAGGCGATCGCTCGCTCATCTGTTTAGCTTTACCGCCAAAAAGTAAACCGAATTCTCTGGTTAAACTCACGGCTGTTAAAGTATTGACAGTTATCACTACTCCCACTAACCAAGGGTGAGTTCCCCACAGTCCATCTGCTAGTTCCAGCATCGCCCAAAAGCCGCCGAGGGGAGGAAAACCAATTAATCCCAAACTTCCCACGATAAAGGCTAGTGCGGAAATCGGGCGACGTCTCCACAATCCGCCTAACTGAGTTACATCTTGGGTGATGCTATTCCAAATAATTCCGCCGGTACTCATTACCAACAAAGCTGCGGCGATCGCATTGGAGAGTACCAACAACAGTGCGGCTTCGTCTTGCTGCACTCCCACAGCGATGAACACCAAACCCATGTAGGCACTTACAGAATAAGATTGGCAGCGTTTGAGGTCGATTTGGGCGATCGCTATTAAAGAAGCACCCACGGCTGTGACTGCACCAATCGCCACCATTGCTGAGGAAATTATCGGCGAGAGGGTTAACACAGGTTGGAGTTTAATCAACACCCATGCACCACTAGCAACTACCACCGAGTTCCGCAAAATTGTACTCGGAACAGGGCCTTCCATTGCCTCATCTAACCACAGGTGCAAGGGGAACTGGGCGCATTTGCCCATCGGCCCGGCAATTAATGCTAAACCGACAAGCGTTATCACTATGGGGTTGACGTTTGCAGTAGTCGCCCACTCTGCCAATTCTGTATAATTCCAAGTCCCAGCTAGGGTCCATAATGCTAACACCCCCATTAGCAAGAATAAGTCTCCCACCCGCTTGGTTAGAAAAGCATCCCTGGCACCCGTGACTACCAATGGCTGACTAAACCATAATCCCACTAGTAGATAGGTTCCCAAAGTCAGGACTTCCAGAATTACATAGCTGAAGAACAGGTTATTACATAGTGCCAAGGCACACAATCCCGCTTCAAATAATCCCAATAAAGAATAGAAGCGTCCCCAACCCCAGTCCATTTCCATGTAACCTATGGCATAAATCTGCGCTAGCAAATTCAAGCCAGTGACAACAGCGATCGCACCCACACTTACTGAGGAAATTTCTAAGGTGATCGTTAGGTTTAAACCTGCTGTAGATAGCCAAGGTATAAATACTTGTTGAGACGGCTGATTCCAAGTTGCTTGTAATGCCAACGCAGCATGAACAAATGCCAAAAATGTCATGATTAAATTGACATAACCTGCCGGTCTTGGCCCCGTTTTAGAAATTAAACCCGGCGACCAAGGCACGGCTAACAACCCACCTACCAAGGCATAGCAAGGAACTAGCCAAACAGTCTCCAAGAGAAACTGAGCCATTAACTTACCTCTATGTTTTCATCAAAAACTTGCAATTTTAAATCAACTAGCGTTGATCCCGGTTGATCCCGCTATTGAAAATATTGCAAATTTATCTTTTTTTAATTTTCTTAAAAAACAGCTTACCTTTATATTTGCCAAAAGTGAATTACTATATCTAAATAAATCTGAGATGCTTACTCTAAATAATTCTTATATAACGTAACTATTCAATTAGTAAATTATAACTATTAATGTTTATCTATGAACGATGTATTGGCGCAATCAATAGTAACCATTGATTTTCTCGGTTAATTATATAGCGCTTTTCATCTAAGTTAAATAGATTACAGAGTTTTCACGGCAATCCGCTATAAATGACAAGAGACGCCATCGATGGCATCTCTGAAAGTCGGTTAAATGCAATCTAGATTTGGGTAGTTTTGTCAACCTGCCAGTGATAGATAGCGATTGTGGGTGCTGAATTTAGTTGATTAATGGGGGCGGGTTGCATATCGCGGTAGTCCAGCAGTTGGACGAGGATGAGGTAGGCGATCGCTAAGATAATAGAAATCGCACCTGTAATAATCGCAACTATTTTCGAGCGGTTCATAAATCTTTCCTTTAAACTGTCATTATCTGTAGGCTAACTTAGTGCAATACATCACATCTGGTACAAAAGTAAACAACTCAGAAATTTTGCGATGATGGCGATCGCTCAAATTCACCGACAATATCCCAGTTAACTTTTATGTATCCTGGTTCAATGTGGGTAAAGTGTGAATTCAACTGTTGATGAGCTGTGGGTAGAGCGTGAAATGGAATTGATGGGTACAAATGATGCTCTGCATGAAATGGCATATTCCACATCAAAAATTGTAGAGGAAAGAATGTCAGGGTTGTACGGGTATTCGTCAACAGATTAGCATCAAGAGTACAACCTGTATGTTCTGCCAGCAGAATAAAACGCAGAATTGGTTGACCGATAAACAAAGGTAGCAGCCAATAAACCAAAAACCAAGGCTGACCCACTATTATGGAAACAGCGATCGCCCCTGCATAAACAGCTAATTGCCAACGAGTCGAGCGAATAACTTCAGCTCGTGCTGTTTGCGGCACAAATGGGCAATCATCAAGTTGACCAAATGCAGCCCGAAAATGTCCACCAATCTTGCCTAACCACCAAGGTAAACCACTAATAATTAGCAAGTATTTACCTAAATTGCTAGGTTCAAGGTCGGTCAGTTCTGGATCTTTGTCAGGAACACGAGTATAGCGGTGATGCCAGTTGTGGTAGTAGAGATAAAACGTGCTGTTATAAAATGAAAGCAAACCTGCACACCAAGCCACAATATCGTTCAAACGATTATTAGCAAAAGCAGTTCTGTGAATGCATTCATGCATAGGTGCGAACATCGAAGCCAGACAAAAGCCGTAGATTGCCAGTGCCGGCATTGCTAACAACCAATTACCAAAATTCATTACCCACACGTAACCACTGCATCCCATAACAGTCAGATGTCCAGCCAATTGAACCAACCCCTTCCAGTTATAGCGATGATTCAAAACACTTAATTCTTGCATAGCGAGAATTTGGCGGGGTTTGTGCTGCTTGTCGGCTTCCTTTTCTAATAATTCAGGTTGAATAATCGCATCATTAAACATCATTTCAAACTCCACATAGATAGATATAACGATTAAACTCTGTGTTTACACCGTACTTGAGAACCAGAGAGGTCAAATTCCAGCTATCGAACTCCTGCAAATAAATTAACCCATTTGTAGGAGGTAATGACCAAGACAATCAGTGTAGTTTACGTATTGTCAGACCAAAACAAGATGGTTTGAAGCAAAGCAGAATTCACATAAGAGATATATTAACTATGTTCAAACCAAGATTCACTCGCTGTATAACAATAAAATTGTTAGTATTTTCAACAGCTTTTTTCCTAGTTTGGGAAAGTTCTGCTAACGCTCAACGAACTTTTCCTAGTTTGACTCCAGCACAAGCTCAACATTTATCTCGTGATTTGGTTCCATCTAGCTCTGAAGAATTTTTTAGGCAAGAAAAAAATTCTTTTGAGAGAGAAATTCAACTTCTCAAAAAAAGACAACTTTCTCCAAATAAACCTATTCTCAAGAATAATTTGATAGAAGTTCTCAAGAAACCATCTACTCAAGAGTAACCTTTAGGAAATAAGTTCTAAATAAAAAATATTCCATAGCACAAGCAGACAAGGCAAAGTAAATATAATGCGATCGCACCAGTTCTAAAAAAAGAGTGATCGCCGAAAATTCAATTAGTAAGTAGTTAAGCAAAATTAAATACACGCCGAATCGGGCAAGAGCCAACTAGGGAATAAATAATCAACAAAAAATAACATTAAGTTGTATAAAAATTTACTTATTTTTTATGACTTAATTCTTTTTTTGTGCATCCGGACTAGCCAATTATTGAGCAAATTTAAAAGATAATATAAAGTTTTATTGCATAACACGTAATTCCTACAAGTAGAACTGAAGCATTAATTGACAGTACAGTTTTTAACTTGAGGGAATAAGTTATGAATGAAAGCATTGAGCCTAATGTTACTACTAACTCAGAACAATCTTATTTACAAGAAGAGAACACAGAATCTAATGAAAGCCAAACAATAGATACTGAACTCAACGATCCACAAAATTCTCTTGTGCAGAAAGGCAAACCAGTACTACTTGCTGACGGAACAATAAATCCTCCGCCTCCTAAACCAGAGATTATTTCTGAAAGAATTGCGTAGTTTTGGGCATTGCTTTTGCTAATCACCAAAACAAGACTATTACTGATTTTCCACTTTTCCAATATTTCATCTTCAAGTTGACTCTAAATTTTTTCCAAATTTATGAAACAACGCTTTTATATGTTGTCGGGTGCTTGTGGTATCTCTTTGTATTTGATAGCTGCGACCAGTAGTGTCCAAGCTCAATCTATCCAGATAGATGGAACTACCCCAACCACACCAGGTACATGCATTGGAAGTTGTAATATTGGGGGTGGAATTCAGCGTGGTAGCAATCTTTTTCACAGTTTTTCTGAATTTAATGTTGATCGAGGAGCAACAGTTTTGTTCCTCGATCCGGGAGTCACGAATATTTTGACTCGGGTAACAGGAAATCAACGCTCCAACATTTTTGGGACACTAGGTGTATCAGGGGGTAATGCCAACCTATTTTTAATAAATCCGAATGGGATTATCTTTGGGCCAAATGCCAAGCTAGATGTTGGGGGGTCATTTGTAGGGACTACAGCTAATGCTATTCAATTTGGCAATCAGGGTTTTTTTAGGGCTTCTGCTTCTGAAGTTCCATTACTGACAGTCAATCCTTCAGCTTTGTTCTATCAAAATCCCAACGGAATAATCCAGAACAATTCAATTGCATCAGCAGGATTAGATTCAACAGGCTTACCTGTATCAGGGCTTAGAGTTCCTGATGGACGGAGTTTGTTACTAGTTGGTGGACAAGTGAACTTAGACGCAGGAAAATTAAATGCTTTTGGCGGTCGAGTCGAATTGGGAGGATTAGCTGAATCTGGAGTAATCGGGTTAGATATTGATAACAACAACTTACGCTTAAGTTTTCCTGAAACTACTGCATTAGCAGATGTATTACTAACCAATGGAGCTAGAGTTGATGTTACTGCTAATGGTGACGGTAATATCACAATCAATGCAGGAAATATAGGCATTTCGGGAAATGATACTAGGCTTCTTGGCGGTATCAGGACAAAAGGTGGGGGTCAAGCTGGAGATATTACACTCAATGCCAGAGGAGCATTAACGGTTAACGGTAGTAGAGTACTCAATAGAGTGCGGCCTGGAGCAGAAGGCAATAGTGGCAACATCAATATTAAGGCTGGATCGCTTGCCTTAAGTAACGGTGGTCAAGTGCAGGGTGTGACTTTTGGTAAAGGAAATGCTGGAAACGTGAACATTGATGTCCGTAATGGCACTGTTACAGTTGTTGGTGAGGATTCTCGTTTAGATAGCAGTGTGGGAGAAACAGGAATAGGTAACGGTAACAATGTCAACATCACAGCCAAGGAACTTGATATCAAAGATGGGGGTTTTGTAACTACGGGAACCTTTGGACAGGGAAATGCTGGAAACATATTGATAGAGGTTTCGGATCTTGTCTCTCTCGAATCAACAAAAAACAGTGGAATTTTTAGCAATGTGTCAGATGGAGCAGTCGGTGATGGTGGTGAAATTAATGTTACGACGCGATCGCTCTCCTTAAGTGGTGGAACTCAAATAGCTGCTTCCGTTATTGGTGAAACACAAAACCCCGATGGATCGAAAACTCCCGGAGGTCGGGGAAATGCTGGAAATATCACAATCAATGCTTCTGATTCTGTGACTATTTCAGGTACTAGTTCTCAAACGGGTTTTTCTAGTGGCTTATTTGCGGCTACAGAAACAGGTGCAGAAGGTCGAGCAGGCAATATTACCATTAATACGGCAGCCTTTAGCATTGCAAACGGTGGTGCTGTGAATACTCAAACTCTCAATCAGAGCGATGCAGGTAACATCATCATTAACGCGACTAACTTTGAAGCTACTAATGGTGGACAAATTATCACCACTACCGGCAGTTCTGGAAATGCAGGCAATATTACCATCAAAGCTACTGATAGCATTACACTTTCTGGAAGCGACCCCACCTTTGCTCAGCGAAAGGCCAAATTTAATAATGATAAAATAGTCCAAAATGAAGAACCTGGTGCTAGTGGGTTATTTGCCAGTACCCGCCCTGACTCTACAGGGTTAGGAGGGAATATAACAATTGAAACTGGACAATTCAATGTCCAAGATTCAGCTCAAGTCAGCGTTAGTAGTCAAGGAAAAGGGGATGCAGGCAATATTGATATAAATGCACACAGCCTCAGTCTCAACAACCAAGGAAAAATCACCTCAGAAACTCAATCAGGTAAGGGTGGAAATATTACCCTCAAAGTGCGGGACTTATTACTGATACGTCGCAATAGTCAAATATCCACTAATGCAGGTAAGGCAGGATCCGGGGGCGATGGAGGTGATATCGAGATTAATGCACCTAATGGTTTTATTATTGCCGCTCCTTTAGAAAATAATGATATTACTGCCAATGCCTTCTTTGGAAGTGGTGGTAAGGTTGTAATCACCACTAAGGGCATCTTTGGATTTGTGCCTCATACTGGTGCAGACATAGATGACTCCAATCCAAATGACGTCCCAACTAATGACATTACAGCATTTTCTCAAAAAGACCCTTCATTAAATGGCACAGTACAAATCAACTCGCCAGATGTTGACCCCAGCAAAGGATTAGTTGAACTACCAGTAAATGTAATTAATGCCTCAGGGCAAATTGTTGGTGAATGTAATGCGAGTGGAAAATCCAGCAGGAATTCATTTACAATCACCGGACGTGGCGGAGTACCATCCAATCCTGTAGAATCATTGACAGCTGAGCCGGTGTTAGTAGATTGGATAGCCTTAGAACCAAAGGCAAAAAATACTATTGGTGGTGTCCAAAATAGAGTAGTTATTTCAAAACAGAGAAATAGAGAACATTTTTTAGAGAAAGTCAATTCTGTAGAGCAACCTACTGAAATTGTGGAAGCCCAAGGCTGGGTAGTGGATGCCAACGGTAATGTGGTTCTAGTTGCTCAAAGACCGACTGGAACACCTCATAACTTAGCCCTTGTATCTGGTTCTTGTGTTGTGAAATAAATGTGAGTTCGATAGGTCATAATTATATTCGTCTAATTAGTCGAATCAAAATACCTCTGCCTGAGGTTAAGTTTGGCGTTGGTTTTTCCAGATGATGTAAAAAGTCGGCAAGAGTGGGGGTAGGAATGATACTCCTGCGGTAAGTAGGTCAGTGTGAATATTTATCGTTGGAATGAGGCAGTTCGCGTAGCGTGTCGAAGAAAAGGCAGTTGTTGCAGGAGGCAGAAGCCAAGAGGGTTTGAGTCTATTTAATTTGTATTAACATAGTTTGGTTTTTCCACATCGTTCTACTTAATTTGCCAATCTACGAAATTAGTGAACCCAATATACATAACAAAGTATAGTTTGTATAGTCAGCTTTGTAATAAAATTTTAGTTTTAGATTGGAGACTTAAAAGATGTCTAGTGATACTCACATAGTTGCTTACGTTCAAGAAGGCGAATTTGATGTTGTTTTAAATGGAAGTGAAGAGCAAGTTGTTGTTGTTGACTTTACTGCTAGTTGGTGTGGTCCCTGTCGCCTGATTGCTCCGTTAATGGAGCAACTCGCCGAGGAATACAAAGGTCGTGCTAAAGTTGTTAAGGTAGACGTTGACAGCAACAAACCAATCTTCAAACAATTTGGTCTTCGCAGCATTCCAGCAGTTTTATTTTTCAAAGATGGTGTTTTAGCAGAGACTATCGTAGGAGTTTCTCCCTATGAGCAGTTCACCAATGCTGTTGACAAGCTTCTTTAGTTAATTCGTAATTCGTAATGACGCTCGTTCCGACGCTCCTCCGTCGCTAACGCTTCGCTATCGCTAACGCTGCGAAGACAGTAATTCGTAATTAAAGGGGGTTTGATTGCTCTGAGGTCATTCAGCTTACTATAAATTATGCTCAGTAGTCTGCTCAGAGCAAGTAGATAATACTGATAGCACTCTCGATCCCGATGCGATCACCCAAACTTATCTCAATATCCTCCGCCAACCGCGCAGTGCTTAGACATGGGAAGTAGAACTACGTCCGTGGGTAGAGAACTTCTAGCCAAGACAATTGTTACAAAGATAGTTTTGAAGGTATGAAAATTGATTTTGGTGCAACTGCTGTTGATTATGCAAAACACCGTGCTGGTTTTCCCAGTTCATTATTTAACAAACTGTCTGAATATGGTATAGGTTTACCAGGGCAAAACATTGTTGACCTGGGTACAGGAACCGGAACACTAGCGCGGGGTTTTGCGGATAGAGGTGCCTATGTGATTGGTATCGATCCATCAGTGTCACTTCTAGAACAAGCCAAACAGCTAAGTGAATCTGTCCAAATCAAAGTAAATTATCGAGTCGCAACTGCTGAAAACACTGAGTTACCAGATAAAAGTGCTGATGTAGTCACTGCTGGACAGTGTTGGCATTGGTTTGACCGTCCGCGTGCTGTAAAAGAAATCACTCGCATATTAAAAGCGAATGGGTCAATTGCGATCGCTCATTTTGATTGGATACCTTTAAAAGGTAATGTGGTTGAAGCAACAGAAAAACTGATACAAGCTCATAATCCAGCTTGGAAACTGGGCGGTGGTAATGGATTGTATCCTTTGTGGTTACAAGATATTGGCGAAGCCGGATTTCGAGACATCCGCACATTTTCTTACGATATATTTGTATCTTATACACACGAAGATTGGCGGGGACGAATTCGTGCGAGTGCAGGTGTGGGAGCCAGCTTAACACCAGAAAAAGTAGAAGTATTTGACCAGGAATTGGCGGTATTACTGAAAGTAAAATATCCCACACCAATTCTGCAAGTTCATCATCGAGTGTGGGCGGCGATCGCTAAATCACCACAGCCCTAGTAGATTTTTCGGGGAAACAACTAATACTAATTCGTAATTCATAATACTCGCGTCCGGCGAGAAGCAAGCTACGTAATTAAGAAAGTCTGATTTAGTTTGGGTTCCTGGGTTTGAATCTGTATCATTCTTTTTGGGAAATGGTACAACTCATGGTTTGCGACCTACAGTCAATACTGCATAAGCAGGAATTTCAATCCCATCATTTGTAGCGTACTTCTTTGCTCCCTCGATAATTGCGTTCTCGATATCGTGGCGTTGCTGTCCAGTTTGCATTGACAGCATCGAGCCAAGGCGTGCCGAACTTGCAATAATCGTCGGCATTACATCCTCAGGTTTAGAGAAAGTCCAGTTTATAAGCAATTCGGTAACAGACACCGATGTGAATCCTTTAACATTCAAGGTCTTTTTGCACTCGTCAGGGTCGCCGAAACGAAATAACGGTGGCGCTGGAGGTAGATCCACATCAATCGTGCCATAAGTCTGCACTGTTCCCAGAATCAAGGACATGAATGGGTTGTGTGCGGGTGGTGTCCAACAAGTGAAGGCATAGCGCCCTCTTGATTTGAGGACTCGCAAGGACTCGGCGATCGCTTTTTCCGGTTCTGGGAAATGGAGAATACCAAAGTTACATACTACCGCCTCAAACTCATCAGACTCGAAGGGAAGATTTTCGGCGTCCCCTACCCGAAATTCAGCTTCCGGACATCGCGATCGGGCAATGACCAACATATTCTCTGTATAGTCTAAGCCAGTAACTATAGCCCCACGTTTGACTGCATCAGCACTGAGCCAACCAGTGCCGCAGGCGACATCCAGCAATCGCATACCAGCTCTGGCTTCTACGCCATCCAATATGGCTTGATTTACCTGAGACGTTACCTGAGCGATCGCTCCATTGTATCCTTGTGCGACCTTAGAGAATCCGTCACGCTCAAACTGCTTAAATGCCTCATGATCGATGGGAGGGTCACCCGTCATTTTTTAGCTCCTTTCCTCTACAAAAAAATATAGCACCTCCGTAAGTTCTATATTCTTGTAAGAAAGAAACAGTCTCAGCTAAATAGCCTGACGCTCCTATAACCAATTCAGATGTAGAAAGGCGATCAACTAAATTTAACCATTAGAGAATAAAACCGGAGAATCGAGAATCTTCAACTGGATTAATAGCAAAATCAACAGAGTAAAGGCTGTTGAAGAAATTATACCCGTAAATAACTCTTTTTTCAGGTTATGCTTTTTGGGTTCTTTTTGAAATATCTCCTGAGAACCAAATTGCATCAACAGAATTCCGACAATATTAGAGAGCCAGTACCCGATAATAGAACAAGGTAAAAGTAATTTTGGGAAAAATAAACTACATCCATACCCAAAACCATAAGCTATTGGCAGATTAAAAATTAAGTCATTCCACCAACACAGTGGTGATAATAAATATCCGAGTACCAGAAAGAATCCACCTCTAAGTTTTTTGAAAATGTCTTTTTTCAACTCGTGTGAAATAGTTGGCTCTAACTGCTCAGTCATTGTCTGATTTTCGAGGCTCAACTGTTGACTTCCTTTCTGGACGCTTTGCATAAAAAACCACTAATCCTATCTGCTTAGTGTAGTTTAAACCAAAAAGCAGAGCAACGTCTACTATACAAGCGACATAATTTTGAGTTTTTGACACTAAAAGTTCTATCAATGGATAGTTGCAGCAAAATATGTCATTAGTTACTTGTGATTAGTTTTTCTTTGCGTCCCGGTGTCTTCTTCATATCCCCGTCTTCCTAATCTCCTCTATACATGTAGCCGTTGCAGAAAATTTAAATAATCATAGCTACAATAAAGCTACTGAAGTATTTGAATAGGAAAATGACAGATTTTACTGCAAATAACACATTTGTGATCGCAGGAATTGTGTTTATAACGATTGCTGTGATTGGGCGATCTAAATTAGCTTTTATCGAAATTAATCCAGGTTTTTTTGGCAGATTCTTAGCTTTAATTATCGGTGTTTCGAGCTTATTATATGCTGTAGGATTATTAAATTTTTCAGTTGGAACTCTTGATTCCTTAAGAACTTATCTGCCAGAACTAATTCAACAGAGTGTAAGCTCAATTAATGAAATTTTACAAGGTTCATAATAGTTAACATAATTAAATTTTAGGTAAATCTTCAATACCTTTAGGTTAGGGGTAAAAGTGTCAATTTCACCCTTAACCATTGAAAATAAAATTAATAATATGCTCCGAGAAGGCTGTAAGTCAGACTAGCTAGTACTAATAAGGTAATAATCACATAAATAAATTCTCGCTTGAGCAGAAATGCCAATAGAGAAATGACTACCCGTAAAATTGGAGTAGCAATTAATAGTAATAGCCCCAGTTGAATAATACCGCGATCGCTACCTGATAAAACAGCTTTCACAACACCTGTTGGCGAGCGAAATTGCAATGGTTCTCCCCGAAAAAAGTGATATTTAGCAGGTTCAGCACCATGATGAATTAAGTAGAGGATACCTCCCAATAAAACTACAGCACTAGCTATCAAAACGCCGTATTTAAGTAAGTTACTTAGCAAATATTCTAATTGTTGCTCGCTTGATATTTTCGTTATATTCTTGTTAGCATCAATCTCAGAACTATTCGGCAATTGCGCTGCTGTACTAACTTGCTGTTCTTCCAACTTCTCAATATCAGAGTGTGAATTTTCTGATGGTAAGGTTAGTGCAATTGCTTTACTCTGTGGCTGTGCCGATGATGTCCAGCGAAAACCAGTCTTTAACTTATACATTTTACAGCCCCCATATTAAATTGTTGTAGACCATTTTTAAAGCCATTACCACCAGTACAAGGCTGAAAATAATTCTTAAAATTTGTGTTTGAGTCCCTGCAAGGACTCGTGCGCCCAAAAAAGCACCAGGTAATACTCCCAACATTACCGGCATAGATAGTCCCGGATCTATGTAGCCTCGTGCTAAGTAAACTCCGGCTGAGGCTGCTGCTGTCACACCAATCATAAAATTGCTAGTGGTGGTAGAAACTTTAAAGGGTAGGCGCATAGCTTGATCCATTGCTAACACCTTAAATCCGCCAGAACCAATACCTAGTAATCCAGAAAGCACCCCAGCTAAAATCATCATGGTAAACCCCATTGGTACTGAATGAACTTGATAAGCCATTAGTCCATCAGGAGTTGGATAACTGTTATTTAGTTTTAAATAGTTTGCGAGGGGATCTCCTGGTTCACCTTCAGTATTTTCTATTTTTGGTCGTTGCGAAAGGTATGCAGAATAAATCAGGACGATCGCTAATACAATAGTTAGCGCTTTGACGGACACAAAACTAGCAATCACAGCTCCGGCGATCGCCCCAATAGTTGTAGCTACTTCTAAAAACATCCCTAATCGCAAATTGGTATAGCCTTTTTTAATGTAAGTAGATGCTGCACCTAAAGAAGTAGCAATTACAGATACTAGAGAGGCGCCAACTGCATATCGAAGATCGACGCCAAATACTGAAGTTAGTAAAGGAACAATTACTACTCCACCCCCTAAGCCAGTTAATGCTCCTAAAAAGCCAGCACTAAATGAACCAATCCAAACTAATAAAGAAAATTCCAAAATAGACAAATTTCATACCTCTTTTTTTATATGTATATCAAAATGCCAAAATATTTTTTGTATTATTTAAAACTTAAACGGTAAGTTTGTTACTGTTGACAGGCTTAGTGGTTCATATTTTTAGGGTGATGGGGAGACAATGACAAATGACTAATGACCAAATCCACCAATGGTTGATTAACTTAGCTCAATTAAGTCTGTACATACAGAAAACTAATACTAATTTGCCAAAATACTGCTATAGGCGATCGGACTTTGATGCCAAAACAGCAAATCGTAACACTAATTATGATCAATTCTTTAGCAAAGTACTCGTATTTTCCACAAATTTGCTGTATTGTAATTATTCTGTTAAATTGTTCAATACTCAACTTGCCCGCAGTATCTTATAGATCTGGTTAAACCTTCTTAAAAGGCTACATCAGACCCTTAAAGAATCGACTTTCAGATTCTCTTTTTTTATGACCACTTTTTCAAACCTTTAGGAAATATGAAAATCATCAAAAAATCTGAAAAGCTAACCCTGAAGAAGATGAAAGAAATGGAAGAAGCTCAAGAGCAGACTCTTCAAGGTGAAACTGTTGATTTTTCTGAACCTCTGGTTGAAGACAAACCAGTAATCACCCCAGAGTATCCAGTAAGCATTGCGGAGTATAAACAACCGGATTATATTGCAGTGCGTGACAATCCTTTAGTTCAATCTGTTGGTAACTCAGGCTGGCAACCTTCTGATATTTGGCGGGAAATAAGAGTGGATAGTTTTTATGATGGATAGAAGAGTGCTTTTCTAGCAAACAACTGTTCAGCATTAAAAGCCATCTATCAAAAATCCTTCTCCATGCTAACTTTTAAAAACGCTGCTTCTGCTTGATGGCAATTGCTAGTGATGCAGTCTGCAATATTTCAGATGATGTCCGGTAAATCACCCATGATATTTCTGAAGCGAGTGAAACTATGCAATCACAACGTTTTTGGGATTGCTTCCCTACGGTCGCAATGAATCGATGTATTTGTTTTCAATCTAACCGATCAAGCATTCACTTTGCTGATGCGATCGCGACTATGTGGTTGATTAAGATAGGACATATCAGGGCCGTCGGGAATGATTCCACCGGGATTGAGTGGGAACAAGTTACCATAGTAGTCGCGTTTAACAGTTTCTACGTCGCAGGTATCAGCAACACCTGAAAGCTGATATAAATCTCTTAAGTAAGCTCCCAAGTTTTGATAGTCTCGAATTCGTTGCCGATTACACTTAAACAAGCTGTAATAGACGCTATCAAAGCGAAATAAAGTAGTAAATAAACGCACATCAGCCAGTGTGAGATTCTCTCCGCATAGATATCGACTAGTTTGCAATGCACTGTCAATCTCATCGAGAGTTGCGAATACTTCATTACAGGCTTGATTATACGCTTCTTGACTCTGGGCGAAGCCGCAGCGATACACCCCGTTATTCACTGCGTGATAAATCTTCTCATTCCACCAGTCAATTTTTTCTTTGAGTTGTTCTGGATAAAGATCCAATGTTGGATTTTTGGCGAACTCGTTAAATTGAGAGTTGAGCATCACAATAATTTCTGAACTCTCATTGTTAACAATGGTTTTTGTTTGCTCGTCCCATAGAATTGGAACTGTGACGCGTCCGCTGTAGCCCGGTTCTGCTCGCTGATAAAATTCAACTAGCGTGCGACAACCTTGTTCTTCTTCGTCGAATACCCAACCGCCTTCAATCGGAGAAGGAGAGACGATACATACTGATATTACCGCTTCGAGTTTTTTGAGCGATCGCACAACTAAAGTTCGGTGCGCCCAAGGACAACCCAACCCAACATAGAGTTTATAGCGTCCCGCTGCTGGTTGGTAAGGATTCCCTTCTTCGATGCCAATGAAGTTGCGAAACTGGCTACTAGGACGAATATACGCTCCCGATTTATTGGTAGGAGCAAGCTTTGACATCATTATTCGCCAAAGGCTTGTCCAGACAAACATTCCTAGCCAAATAATCAGCTTTGGAGGCAGGGAGCGGCCTTTCTTTTTGGGGAGAGTTTTATTATCTATTGCAGTTGAGTTACTCATGGCGACAATTTTGCTTTTAGCCCTGCTAACTTTTCTTGGCAGACTACTAAAAATTGCGAGTGGTCAATACAATTGTTACATTATTTCTGATTGTTAAAAACGATCCTGTTCTCACTTGACTCTCCAGTTCACTAGAGAGTTTAAAATAAAGTAAATAAATTTATTTAACATCAGGGCAGCTACGTATGTTAGTTCAAGAACAGCCAAAACTCATTGGTCATGTTGCTAAGTCTAGCGGTGTACCAATTAAAACTATTCGCTACTATGAGGAGCTAGGCTTACTCAAGTCATTAGGGAGAACCGAGGGTGGATTTAGATTATTCAACTCTGATGTTTTGGCTCGCTTGAATTTTATCAAACGTGCCCAAAGTCTAGGATTGACCTTATCAGAAATTAAGAATTTTTTGGATGTTCACGACGGAGGTGAATTACCTTGCGTGCATATAAAAGCTAAACTGCAAGATAAAATTGCAGCTATTGATGAACAAATTCAGCAATTACTGATTCTCAGGCAAGAATTATCAGGATTAGTTTCTGGTTGGGAAACAATACCTGAAAATCCTGAACAAACAATTTGTCCTATTATTGAAAGAAATTAAACAAACGCTCCCCTAAGAGCTTGTAGGGTGGGGTCGAAATTACCAAAAAAATATTTCACTTTCTCATTTAGAACTGTTATAGAGTGGATTACTATATCATTTCAAACTCTAATTGATGACTTTTGAGAAAATCATGAGTGAAATGATCTACCACATTTGTATCAGTTAGTTCTAAATTATAAAAATCCACAGTTTCATGTTCAAAATATGGCCCTGCGTGCCAAGTTCCCTGATGTAATTGAATAAAGCAATTTCCAGGAATGCGGAAAGCAGCAATTTCCTCTAACGCTGGTTGATCAACATCATTATTCGGTGGACAAACTGCTATTAACCAATCTTTTCCTGACAAAGAACCGAGACATTGAGTGCATTGGACGTGGCGAGTAATTTTATGAAACTTTCGCCCTCTTTTATCTAACTGCATAATATAAAATCGCGGAATTCCATTTTGCAAGTTTAACTTTGCATCTTCGGCATCATAAGCTTTGCCATCTTGACTAGCAAAAATTACCTGTCCATAAGGCCGAAAATTTTTTGGTGTCACCCATTGCGCTTGCAATTGTTGTATTGTTCGCGATGTATTCATAGCAAGTTTTATTGAAATTATTTAGGCTTATTGTATGAATTCAGAAGCGTCTTTGGCGAGGCTTCTGAATTCTTACCTCAAAACAACTTTAGCTAGCTAGATAACTACGTACTTGTTCCTTTTGACGTCTCAGAAGGCTTAGAGCTTTTTGCTCTATTTGACGCACCCGTTCTCGACTAATACCCATACGATCGCCAATTTGTGCTAAGGAAAGTTCATGTCCATCTGTCAGACCAAAGCGCAAGGTTAATATTTCTCGTTGCTGGGGAGACAGCTTTGACAATAAGTTTTGTAAATCTTGGTGCAGCGATTCTTCAGTAGCGTAGTCTTCGGGAGAAAGTCCGTCATCTTGCAATATGTCTTGCAATTCTGTATCCTGTTGTTCGCCAACTCGCGCTTCTAGGGAGAAGGGTTGACGAGCTAAATACAAACACTCGCGAATCTGGCTGGCTGTTAAAGACAACGCTTCGGCAATTTCAGCAGTAGTGGGAACGCGACCCAACTGTTGAGATAATTCTCGCTGTACCCGCTTAATTTTATTCAGCTTTTCAAAAATGTGAATTGGTAACCTAATTGTACGTCCTTGCTGAGCGATCGCTCTTGTGATTCCTTGACGAATCCACCAGTAAGCATAGGTAGAAAACTTATAACCAAGAGCAGGATCAAATTTATCTACGCCTCGTTCTAAACCCAAAGTACCCTCTTGGATTAAATCCATAAACTCCAAGTTGCGATGCTGGTATTTTTTCGCCACTGCTACCACTAACCGGAGATTAGCTTGAATCATTTTCTGCTTGGCTTGCTGTCCTTGTCTTAGCTGTTGCTTTAACACCTCAACACTTAAATCCATCTGGTCTGCCCATTCTTGCAGCGTAGGTTCCTGCTTTAGTTTCACAGCTAATTCTTCTTTGACAGCTAATAAATTCATCATCTGCTGCACTTGTTGGGCAAAAATAACCTCTTGCTCGCGAGTCAACAAATCTACACGCCCGATCTCTTGCAGATAAATACGCACAATATCATCTGTAGTTCGAGCTTTTTTATCTGCAACGCCACTTTTTTTGTTCGTGTTTTGAACTTCGGTTTGTGGAGATGTTAAGCTGCTCATGGTTATTCACTCCTATGTAACCTTATGAATTTATTGGTATCAAGCCTAAATGCTGAGACTCATAATGCACGTAGATATCTGCGTTAAATCTGGTATTATGAATGTAATTACTGCTGGTGACATTTTCTGTTCTAAAAGTAGTAACAGTGGTCACATTAACACCAAGGATTATAGTTGGCAAGACAGCAGCACCTATGATCGCCACTAAATATCCAAATTTCAGCCAAAAAATTTCTGCTTGCAGGCACTTAGTTGAGTATTGCGGAGTATAACTAATACATTTGACAAAATAGTCCCTACACATATAGAAGTCTGATTTAGGTACTAATAAATAAAAAATATTAGCTACTTACACTTAACAGTCAACAGCCACCACTGATATTGTTCGCTTTCTCATTTATAATTGCTAATTATATGTGTAATAAAGCACATTTATTATAGTTCTTGAAATTTACTTTGATAACTCATAATTGTGTTTCAAGTAGGAATTTTAACCCCACCTGAAACGATGCTGACATTATTAGGCACTGAGTAGAAACCTTTTAAAATTAGGAATTATGAATCAAGAATTATGAACTACATTGATTATTTCAGAAACTTACTGACTTAAAACTGAGTAACTGTTAGTTTAATGCCAGAATCGAGTTTAGGAACCTTGAGATAATCAATTGGCTCATAACTTTGACGAGTTTGAGCATTGCTTTGTTTGGGACATGCCTTGAAGAAAGATTCTGGGTTATTGATGATTTCACGTGGGTTGATTTTTGGACATTGTTGGTCTTGGATTGCTGAAATTGTTTGATGAGGAATTGGTTTAAGATTGTTAGTCCGTCCAGCAAAATTTGTCCATTTAGTATTAATGGTTGCAGGTTCAGTCAATAACACTTGAGCTTGATTGCGATCGCCTGTTGGATTTGGGATATTCTCTTGGTTTCCAAAAGCGCTCTGAGGCAGAGCGAGTGCGCTAATTGCAACAAATAAGGGGACACAAAAGGATTTCATCATTGAATTTCTCAAGCTTGTCAGTTTAATAACTACAATTGCCTAAATACAGATACCGAAAAACAGGAGTCTGATTTTAATACTTCTTAAAGCATATACAAACAATTAAGTATTCGTCATGCACTATGTGGATGAAAATGGGCATGGAACATGAGGCTTGGGGCATAGTCCGTAGGAAAACGGGAAAGACTTACTGCTACTTACCCTCAGTTCCTCGCTCACCTGCTTTCTCTTATTATTAAAGGGCGATCGCACTGACTACAATTCTAGGATTATCGGTAGAAAGCTAATTCTCTCAAGAGATGTTTTATTGTGTAGTATGTTAGGCAGAACTTAACTTGCTCAATTCACTGGCATGGTTTCAGACCACGGCATTGATTTTCTAGCATATTTACAATCCCTCTGCCAAGATGAGACATACAGTGATTGGCAGAAATTTTATACAACAACTGATACTTTAGACCATCAGCGACTTGAACTGAATAAATCTCCAAAACGGTTGGATTTGAGTTTGATGGTGCAAACAGTACAATCAAAGCAACCGACGGAAGTACCAGAAAGAGAAACAATCGAACGGTTGAATGTTCTAGAAGGGCTACGGAAGTATGCTGCTAACCATGTCATGCTAGTGGGACGACCAGGTTCAGGAAAATCAACTGCTCTAGAACACTTGTTGTGGGAAGAAGCGGAAAAGTGCAGGGGAGCATGGGAGCAGAGAAGCAGAAGAGAAGGGGAAAAGCTGGCAAGGATTCCCGTGTTGGTAGAATTGCGGCAATACAAAACTTCCGTGCTGGATTTGATTCGGGAGTTTTTGAAACGGCACAGGTTACTGCTAGATGAAACAACAATTGAAACGCTGCTGTTTCAAGGGCGATTTTTGTTACTAGTAGATGGCGTCAATGAGTTGCCTGATGAAGATGCACGCCGAAATTTACGATTCTTTCGCCAAAATAATCCTAATACACCGATGATTTTCACCACAAGGGATTTAGGTGTAGGGGATGATTTGGGTATTGAAAAAAAGCTGAAAATGCAACCTTTGTCAGAAGGGCAGATGCAACAGTTTGTCTGCGCGTATTTGCTGCACAAAGGTGAGGAAATGCTACGACAACTGGGTGGACGCTTGCGAGAGTTCGGGGAAACGCCACTGCTGCTGTGGATGCTGTGTGAGTTATTTAGACAAACAGGTAATATACCGCCAAATCTGGGTTTAGTATTTCGCTGCTTTGTCCAAAGTTATAACGCCAAATTCTGGGATAATGTGCGAGTCTGCCATGAGTTCCGTCATTTGTTACCTGAGTTATTGCAGCATCTAGCGTTTACAATGATGCAAGCAGCAAGCCCCACAGAATTACGAGTTAATATTGACAAGCGAGAAGCGGAACTAATTCTGACAAAATTTTTAGAAGGCAAGGTTGATTATCCTCCAATTCGGGCGAAAGCTTGGTTAGAAAATTTACTCAAACATCATTTAATTCAACTTGCTAGTAACTCTCAAATAGAATTTCGTCACCAACTGCTTCAGGAATACTACGCCGCAGAATGTCTACTCCAGCAGTTTGGGAACATTAATGATGACAAGCTCAAACGGGATTATCTAAATTATTTGAAGTGGACAGAACCCTTAGCGCTGATGTTGTTGTTAGTGGAAGATGAAGCCCAAGCAGTGCGAGTGGTTAAGTTAGCACTAGATGTAGATTTGAAATTAGGGGCAAGGTTGGCGGGAGAAGTAAAGCCAGAATTTCAGGAAGAAACTGTTGGTTTAGTTAACGGGCTAGAGGTTCCTCAAGAACTCAAAATTAGACTTTTGGGGATAACACGTTCTAATAATGCAATTCCAGCTTTGCTCCCAGTTTTAAATTTGAATGATGAAAACTCTAGTGTTGCTTGGTATGCTGCCGACTCATTAGGCAACATCTGTAGCGCAGAATCGGTTTCAGCTTTGCTTCCAGGTTTGATTCATGAATATGCTCATGTTCGTAGAAATTCTGCTTACGCGTTAGGCAAAATAAGTAGTGAAGCAGCCGTTTCAGCTTTAGTTACAGCATTAAATCATGAATATTCTGATGTTCCTAAGAATGCTGCGTATGGCTTAGGAGAAATCGGAAATAAGGCAGCTATTACAAAGCTTTTAGAAGCTTTAGAAGATGAAGAATCCTCTGTTCGTCAGGAGGCAGCTACAGCGTTAGGTAAAATTGGCTCTGATTTGGCAATACCTGGATTACTCAAAGCTTTAAAGGATGAAAGCTTTTCGGTGAGTCATAGCGCTGCATTTGCATTAGGTGAAATTAGCTCGGCTCTGGCTGTCCCTGAAATATTGGAAGCTTTGAAAAATAAAGCTATGTGGCTTCGAGAAAGAGCTATCTATTTCACAGGTAAAATTGAAAATCAGGAATACTTATTTGATATAATGCAAACTTTGGAGAATGAAAATCATAGTTTTCTTAATGCTATCACCTGGGCTTTAAATAAAATAGGTGGCGAGTTAATAGTACCTACTCTACTACAATATTTGAAGGATGAATATTTTTTGGTTCGTGCAAATGCTGCCTATGCATTAGGAGAAACTGGTACAAAAGAGATACTACCCGCATTACTGAAAACTTTGAAAGATGAAAACTTTCAAGTTCGTGAGAAATCTGCTTATGCATTAGGAAAAATCAGTGATGAGGCAGCATTACCCGCATTACTAGAGGCTTTGCAAGACGAAGTACCTTGGGTTCGTGCTTATGCTGCCTCTGCATTAGGAGAAATTGGTAATGATAAAGCAGTACCTGCGCTGCTAGAAGCCTTGAAGGATAAATATTCATTAGTTCGTGGGAATGCTGTTTATGCATTAGGAAAAATTGGTAGTGAAAATGCTGTGATAGGAGTAATTTCAGCCTTAGGAGATCGAGATCCTTCTGTTCGTAGGAGTGCTGTTTTGGAGCTAGGAGAAATTTGTAGTGAAAATGCTGTTATCAAATTGCTATCTGCTTTGAAAGATACAGATATTTGGGTTCGTGCTTATGCTGCTGAAGTGTTAGGAAAAATTGGCACTGAAGCAGCTATTAAAGGTTTACTAGCAGCTTTAAAAGATAAAAACCCTTCGGTTTGCCGAGGCGCTACCCGGGGTTTAGAGCAAATCAAAATAAATATAGAGGTAGCTGTTGCAGATCTGCTGCCAGCTTTAAAAGCTAAAGACTCTTACGTGCGTCAAGATGCGGCTTATGCTCTAGGAAAAATCGCTCCTTTTCAAATACTGCCTAATCTTATTGAGCTTTTGAAAGAAACTGAAGAAACATATTTACTCAATACAATTACCGCAATTCAAAAGCGTTGCAATTTTTATAACTATGCAATCGCAACTTCTCTACATGAAGAAGAGATACAATCTGATCCTTTACTTATTACTCTAAACAAACTTAATCAAACTATGTCAGAAACTCCTAAAGTACAAATGAATTTTAATGCGCCTATTACTGGTAGCAGTGTTGCGGGGAATGTTGAAGGTAATAGTATTGGCACTCACAATAAAAACGTTACAATACAAAATATTGCTGAGGTAGAAAAACTACTTCAGCAATTGCTTGAGCAAATAGAGCAGACTAAACCAACACCAATCGAAGCTCAAGTAATTGTTGATCAAGCTGTTGAAAAACATCCAGTACTCAAAGACAGGCAAATAATTGAGCAAGCGATTAAACATTATCCACCACTCAAAATACGTTTACAAAGAGTGGTGACAGCAGTAGGTATTGAGATAGTAAAGATTATATTCGCTCCTGCTGGCATTGCGATAGAAGCAATTAGAGCTTGGAATCAACCTGAATAGTTACGCCTGGCGGTTGGAAACCGCGCCTACACAAGCCAAGTCCGCCTGCGCGGACTAACAATATCTAATCAAGCTGCGTGGTTGGTTTTGTTTTTGTAGCTGTGATTTCCAATCAGCAGGGTAAAATTTCCTCAATTGCTATCGAGTAGCATTTTGGTTAAGAAGATTGCCAGACAATCTTTATTCACCAAGTTTCGTTAGGATATTGTAATCTGGGCAATAGCCACTCTTTTACTGATGTGACGCCTAGCGTAGGTATAGCCCGCACTTCTCTGCCAGACGCTGCGCGAACGACAAGCTCAGTGACCATCGTAGACATCGCTTTTTCACATCCATGACAACAACCATTGACTTTCTCAGTCACCTTAACCCCAGCCAACGTCAAGCTGTCGAACATTACTGCGGGCCATTGCTAGTTGTTGCTGGCGCGGGTTCGGGTAAAACACGAGCGCTGACTTACCGGATTGCAAATCTGATCCTCAAACACCGTGTAGATCCGGAAAATATCCTGGCGGTTACTTTTACTAACAAAGCTGCACGGGAAATGAAAGACCGGATTCAACGGCTGTTCGCCGAACAAGAAGCAATGAAACAATACAGTCAGCGGTTGGATTTGTTGACAGAATACCAACAAATGCAATTGCGATCGCAAGTTTATAAAAATACTATAAAAGATTTGTGGTGCGGTACTTTCCACAGTCTATTTTCTCGGATTCTTCGCTTTGACATTGAAAAATATCAAGACGATAAAGGACGCCGCTGGAATCGCAATTTTTCTATCTTTGATGAATCAGATGTTCAAAGTATTATCAAAGAAATTGTTAACAAGCAATTAAATTTAGACGATAAAAAATTTGATGCTCGCTCTGTCCGTTACGCTATTAGTAACGCGAAAAACCAAGGCTTGTCACCCCAAGAATTTGAACGAGAACAACCCAATTATCGGGGACGGGTAATTGCCGAAGTTTATAATATATATCAAGATAAGTTAGCAGAAAATAATGCTCTCGATTTTGACGATTTAATTCTCGTACCTACGAGATTATTTCAACAAAACGAACAAGTCTTGGGTTACTGGCACCGCAAGTTTCGCCATATACTTGTAGATGAATATCAAGATACTAACCGCACTCAGTATGAACTGATTCATTTATTAGTAACTAATGGTGAAACCAAAAAGAGCGACTGGGAATGGCAAAATCGCTCAGTTTTTGTTGTCGGTGATGCAGACCAATCTATTTACAGTTTCCGCATGGCAGATTTCACAATCTTGCTAGAATTTCAGCAAGATTTTGGCGATGGTTTGGCAGATGACGATACCCGGACAATGGTCAAGTTAGAAGAAAACTATCGCTCTTGTGAAAATATTTTGCAAGCGGCAAATGAATTAATTGAAAATAACACCCAACGAATTGATAAAATTCTCAAACCAACGCGGGGGCCGGGGGAGCAGATTTTTTGTCATAAAGCCGATGAAGAATTAGCAGAAGCGACATTTGTAATTAATCAAATTCGCACCTTAGAACAGCAAAATCCAGAGTTGAACTGGGGTAGTTTTGCCGTACTTTATCGTACAAATGCTCAATCTCGTCCTTTTGAAGAATTGTTAGTCAGGAATCAAATTCCTTACACAGTTGTGGGAGGAATGAAATTTTATGATCGCAAAGAAATTAAAGATGTGATTGCTTATTTAAGAGCGATCGCTAACCCATCTGATACACTAAGTTTATTGCGAGTTATTAATACTCCCCGGCGGGGAATTGGCAAAAGCACGATTGATGCTTTGGTGAACGCCTCCCAACAATTAGGAACGACTTTGTGGGAAATACTCAGCGACGAAACATCAGTTAATACACTAGCTGGACGGGCAACAAAAGCTGTAAATAACTTTGCCCAAATGATTAGCCGTTGGCAAGGACAAATTGGCACGCTTCCGGTGACTGAGGTTTTGCAAGGAATACTAGAAGATTCTGGTTACGTCCAAGACTTAATGAATCAAGGCACAGATGAAGCCACAGATAGAGTACAAAACGTCCAGGAACTTTATAACGCTGCACTGCAATTTCAAGAAGAAAATGAAGATGTTTCTCTGACAGCATTTCTGCAAAGTGCCGCCCTCAGTTCGGATTTGGATAACTTAAAAGAAGGACAAACAGCGGTTTCTTTGATGACTTTACACGCCTCCAAAGGACTAGAATTTCCTGTAGTATTTTTAGTGGGATTAGAACAGGGACTATTTCCCGGCTATCGTTCGCTAAGTGATCCTGCGTCTTTAGAAGAAGAACGCCGCTTGTGTTACGTAGGAATTACTCGCGCCCAAGAAAGATTGTATCTATCACACGCCCGCGAACGTCGCTTGTATGGTTCTCGCGAACCCGCCATCCGATCGCAATTTCTCGACGAATTACCAGAAGAATTATTAGCTAGCCAACGAGTGAGTCATCAAACTTATACCAAAAGTGCCTATAATTCAGGTGGTAAGCCAGATACAACCCACAATTGGCAAGTAGGCGATCGGGTATTACATAAAACTTTTGGCCCTGGCGAAATCACACACGTTTTCGGAACGGGTAGTAAAATGTCTGTGGCGATTAAATTTCCCAGTTTGGGGCAAAAAATTGTTGACCCAAGGATAGCACAATTACAAAGAGTCGAATAAAAGTCACAGCTTTGTTACTTCTTAAAGAAGTTGCAGAGCTTGTTTTATACTTTTTTATATTTCAACTTCTTGAAAATGTTCAACTGTAGGAAATGGCTCGTAAAAATGATGTAGAAGTTTCTTCCACTCTTGATATTCAGGAGAACCTCGAAATCCCACAGTATGAGATTCTAAACTTTGCCATCTCACAAGTAATAAGTATTTCCCTTGTACTTCTAGACATCTGTGTAATTCATGGGATAAATATCCATTGATTGAGGAAATAATTTTAGAAGCTTTTTGAAAATCAGCTTCAAAATCTGATTCTAAACCAGATTTGACGTGAAGTATCACAGCCTCAAGAATCATATAGTCTTTAACGAGAATTAAGTTGATGTTATTTAGTATAAATTGAATGTGATGTCTACAATGAGCTACGCCTACATACACATTTTTATCAATCAAAAATAATTCTTGAATAAATAGCTAATTGCCGCACAAAACGGAGTATATTGCCCATTTTTATCAGGTTTTTCATAACCTTGAGCAAGTAGCTGTATTTCTGCTTCAGTTAAATCATCAGTAGCAAGCAATGCAGCATCAATTGCTAGTTTACGCATATTTTGTAGCTTGCTGATATTGAGTGCAAGCTTCTCAATTGTTGTTTGAGCAGCAGCTTTTTTAGCTAGCTCATCTGTTGGTTGAATTTCGCCAGAAGCAGGGTATTGAAAAAAATCAGCACAGGTTATTTTTAAGGGTGAAACCATCAAATTTTCATCGTACCAATACTTTTTCTTATGTCCACAATGCACGGGAACAGGAGGAGGTTCTTCACTTTCTCCTTGGCACGAAGCAATAAGATTTTTATATTCTAGAGATAGACTTGGATATGCACTACGAGGCTTTAGATGTTCTATATGGCTAGTTTCTCTAGTAATACGCATTCCACAATAGCAACAGATATATCCTTGTTCTTTAAGTAAAGCATCATGTACAATAGGTTTTTCTGGTGTTTGAAAATTATCATCCCAGTCAGGTTTCCAATCATCGTTTTCTAGAGCTTTCCAAGCAGTCAATTTTTCTGGTTCTTGATTTTTTTTGATGTACTTCATCGGTTGAGAATTTCCTTCCGCCGAATGAGTACATCCGCTTTAACAAACTCAGGTTCATCTGCTCCAATTTCATTGGCTAACTGTTGACGTAATTGCCTAGCACCTTCAATATTTCCAGCATCAATTAGTCGAAAAAGCTCTAAAAGACTTTCTTTTATTTTCTGCGGACGTTCTGGAACACCCATGAGGTCTTCTAATATGCGATTGCTATCTCTGCCAAAGGAACTTTCTGGTTTTTTAGCAACAACACCTTGGTCTGTCTTTTCTAAAATGTAAATTCCTTCTGGCTTGACTTGGCTAATTACTTGAGGCGAATGGGTAGTGACAATAAATTGACAATTGGGGAATGTTCTGGTCAAAGCTGGAATAATTTCACGTTGCCATTTTGGGTGTAAGTGTAGTTCAATTTCATCAATTAAAACAACACCCTCACCTTCGAGCGGTTCTGTTAAACCTGGGTTGGCGATCGCCAATCGTCTTGCTAAATCTCCCACCATTGCCAGCAAACATTTCTCACCATCCGATAGCTGATTTACTATCAGTTCTTCACCTTGTTTTATTACAGTCATTCTTAAAGGAGAACGACGAACCCGTAACTTTGAGAAACTAGGTATCAATGAAGATATCGCTTGTCTAACTGCTTCTAACTGTGGATCTTGGTAAGTTAGGTTGTCTCGTAGTAACTCACTCTCTAAATCTTCTTGGTTTCTAAACCATTGGAAAAAAATCGCAAAGTCATTTCTGCTGCCTGTAAGCGCTTTTTCATAAGCATCTATTTGCTTAAACTCAGTTTTCTTTGGAGTCTCTAGTTTAATATCAAGAACTGCACGATTAACGGGATAGTACACTGCTAGAGGTAGGTTATATTGAGGCTCATTTTGCCAATGACGCCAAATTGCATCAGCAGCGGATCTTATCATTTCATGCATTGAATCTTGAGATACTCCATTACGACTTCGAGATATTTCCCAATTATCTTCTCCTCCACGTAATAAAATCGCAATATTCAGTTTTGTTAATATGTCTTTATTAGAAATATCTAGTTCACTAAATGCTCTTACTTCATCTTTCGGAGAAACACCTCCAATCCATTCCATAAAACGGGAAAGTAAGAGAGAAAGAGCATCAAGAATGCTGGACTTACCTACACCGTTGATACCAATAAGCACAATAGATTCATTTACATCAAACTCAAGCGTCAAATCACCGATTCCACGGAAAGATTGCATTTTCAAGCGCTTGACTTTCATAATAATTACGCTAATTTCAATTGAATAATACCTTTATCAAAAACACGATTATTAGTAGCGATCGCATTTACTTCAATTCTATCTGCATACACTTCATACGCTGCAAAACTTAAATCACTAGTGGAATACTCTGTCCACTGAGAACGCCCTACAGGACGATTACCTGCACCTGCACCACAAATTAAATAAGTTGTACCATCAATAGCACGAGTCCGTTCATAATTATGTTCGTGACCATTGATATAAAGTTGAACGCCATATTTTTGAAACAATGGAGTCAATGTTTTAATAAAGTCTGGATTACTGCCATACTGACCAGATGAATAAATTGGATGATGTCCATATACCACTTTCCAAGCAGCGTTACTCCGACTTAATTCTTTTTCTAACCAAGTTAGCTGGTTTTCCCAATCAGCATTACTATTAGTATCTAAAGCAAAAAATTGTACAGTTCCCCGACGAAATGTATAATATCGTCTGCCATTCATATTGAAACCAACATACTTCAGTTGTGGTTCGCCATTTTCAGTACGAATATCGTGATTACCTAAACAAGCTTGAAATTTTACACCTTGCTTGAGCAAAGCTTGGTAGGGGCGTTCAAAAACTGCACTAATTTTTTCAATTTCGCCATTGTTGTAAATGTTATCTCCAGCTAAAACTACTAAATCATAAGGATTTTGTTTGTGATAAAAATTCATTGCCCCAGCCACAGCATACTGTCCTTTAGCACCGGTTCCTGTATCTGCAACAGATACAAAACGTAATAACAAGTCTTTTTTCGGTGGGTTGGCGGCTATAACTGTTGTGGAATCGCTAACATCAGCACTTTGAGAATTTTGATGATTTAACATCCAGCCCAAAAATCCTGTACCGATAGCGCCCAGGCTACTTAAAAATAAAAATTGACGGCGTTTCAAGTTCATAACTCACCAAATTTAATAAATAGTTAGTTTCCACAGAACTAATGTGCAATGAAGTGATACATTAAGGCAAAAGAGGCAGCACCAGTAATAATGTACGTTGTTTGTCTTTGATTCGCTGCTTTTGGTGAAAGTTCCATGTCACAAGACAATCCAAAACCGAACGAACAGCAGGTAACTCAACCTCCCCAAAAACCTTACCAGAGAGTTCAGCCAATTTGGAAGGCTAAAATTATCCAACTTCTGAAAGGGACAATTGGGGTTTTAGAAGTAACAGTCCAAAAACTGGAGACAGCACCTCCACCCGGTGCTGAAGAAACCCCCAGTTTTTTGCAACAGCTTCAGCTGCGGTGGGGTGGACTATTAAGGACAGTCCGCTTATTTTTACCATCAAATTTATCTACAAAGTTATCAGATACAGCTTTGACGGGAATTATCACAGGAATTGCTGTAATTCTCGTTTGGACAACTACAACTATTTTTACTAATAAACCTACCCAAGTAGCAACAGTTCCTCCGGTTGAGGAAGTTCCCATACCAACACCAACCATAACTACTCCACCAAAATCAGCTGTACCAGAACCACAGCCACCAGAGGAAATTACGCCGCCAGAAAAAATTACACCAGCGCCAGAAGCACAACAACCACCCCAGGAAATTACGCCGTTGCCAGAACCAGAACCGGAAGTAATTCCCACACCAACGCCAACACCAACACTAATCAGAGAATTGACACCTGAACAAGCCTTAATTGTGGCTATTGAAAATCAGGTAGCTGAAATTAGCGATCGCACTACCTCTGGTCTGATAAAGTCAATTCAAGCTAACTTTCGCACCAGTAATCTCACTGTGAAAATTAGTGACGATTGGTACACTATTTCAGAATCTCAACAGGACAAACTCGCTGCCGATATTTTACAACGCTCTCAACAACTTGATTTTACTCATTTAGAAATTATCGACTCTCGAAATCGCTTAATAGCACGTAATCCAGTTGTTGGTACTGAAATGGTAATTTTCAAACGAAAAACAACAATTTCAACAAAAACTTAGAAATTAGCGTTGCATATTTTGAAATCGTAATTTTTAGATTTCAATATCTAAATTTCATCCGTCGTTTATGCAACGCTTTCAAAGTCTAAAGTTATAAAAAAATAAAATAAATAATATATTTTTTTGCTGAAGTGTAAAATTTGTGTTAATTGTAATTTCTGCATTCACTATAACATTGATGGCAAATTATTGCATTATCTAATAAAGAGGTGTATTTTAGAGAATGGCTTTTGTAAAGAGCTTTAGTAAAAAATAATTCAGCAAATCAGAATAAAGCGCTCAATTGATATTTATCAATTTTGCAAACTTTGTCTTGTTAATTACTATCAACACTTAACTTATCAGTTTAACTTCAAGTATTTATGTTAGACAACGTTTCGCTATTGCTCCAAGCTTGTGAAAATCTAAATATTAGCTATGAAATTATTTATCCATCTGAAAATTTAATCAAAGTAAAATTGAATAATAAACACCACTATTTTTGTAATCATACCACTCCTTTAATTAATCAAGCAGTGGCAAAAATTGTCAAAGATAAGGAATATACTTATCATATTTTAAATAGAAAAATTAAACTTCCTCGGACAATAGGCTTTCTTTCGCCTTTTTGTGATGCAAGATACAATATGTATTTAAAATTTCCAACTATCCAAGATATTATCTCAGAAATTAAAGAAAATTTTGCAACACCTGTGATTGTAAAAAGGAATTCTGGTTCCAAGGGACATAATGTCTTTTTATGCCAAAATCAAGATGAAATTGAAAACGCTTTAAAAGAGATTTTTAATAACAATAATAAGTATGATTATGTTGCCATTGCTCAAGAATTAATTCACATAAAATCTGAGTATAGAGCAGTTTTCTTAAATAAAGAATTAGTTCTACTCTATGAAAAAGATATAAGTAACGCGAATTTTACGGGTAACTTAAGTCCTCTCCATTGGGATGGCGCAAAAGCAAAATATATAAGCGATCCACAAATTTTGTCAGAGATTGATAATTTTGCCAGACCAATTTTTGAAGAATTAGACCTTGATTATGGTGGCTTAGATATTGTATTGGATCAAGATAATCAATATTGGTTAATTGAAATCAATTCTCAACCAAATTTCACCATTTTCACTAGAGACAATGGAAAAGAACATGTGTTGAAAGTTTTTGAAAAAATCCTAACTAGTCTAGCCTCAAAATAATTTAGGGCATGGG
Organism: Nostoc sp. PA-18-2419; assembly: GCF_005869855.1. Lineage (GTDB taxonomy): Bacteria > Cyanobacteriota > Cyanobacteriia > Cyanobacteriales > Nostocaceae > Nostoc. The sequence goes on from NZ_SZNH01000019.1 coordinate 103,008, forward strand.
GCATGGGGTATGGGGTAGGGAAGATAATATTAACTTCTCACGCCTTGGCGGAGCTTTCCTTGCTTTAATCTTAACTTAGCATTGATTATTGGGCACTTTCATTGTCTGAGTTGGTATCCATACAGTAAAAATTGAGCCAATACTCACAGTTGATTCTATTTCAATTCGACCTCGATGCAGTTCTACAAGTTGTTTTGTTAAAGCCAATCCCAATCCAGTACCCTCGTAACGGCGGCGATAGGGTGTATCGAGTTGTTGAAATTTCTCAAACAGTAGTGGTAATTGTTCTTCAGGAATGCCTATGCCGGTGTCTTCCACTTGAAAAATGGCGGTATCGTCCTCTACCCAAAGACGCAAAGTAACGTCGCCACTTTCGGGGGTAAATTTAATCGCATTAGTTAACAGATTCCAGAGAATTTGTTGTACTCGTTCGGCATCAGCAGTAAAGCGATCGCGTTCAGGATTGATTTGCAAATCAAGTTTGAGACTAATTTGTTCGCTGGTTGCTTTTTTTTGCAATGATTTCACAGCATTTTCGGCAACATTTATCAAAGAAAATTCTGAAATATTTAAAGCTGTCTTCCCAGCCTCGATTTGTGATAAATCGAGGATGTCATTAATCATATCTAATAAATGTTCTCCACTATCGTGGATTGTTTGCAGATAATCCCGTTGTCGTTGACTCAATTCACCCAAAGGCCAGCGTAACAACGTCGAAGACATCCCAATCACATAAGTTAAAGGTGTGAGTAATTCATGACTGATGGTAGCGAGAAATTCACTTCTGAGGCGGCTAGCAGCTTCAGCAGCGAGGAGAGCATCGCGTAGGGCCCTTGTATGTTCAATAACTCGTTGTTCTAGTGTTTGTTTTTCTTGGGTGAGGGTTTGCATTAACTCAGCTTGGTGAATGGCGATCGCTAATTGTTCGGCGATGGAACTGAGCAAGTTTTTTTCGCTATCAGTCCACTGACGTGGATTCTCGCACTGATGAGCAATCAGCAATCCCCAGAGTTTTTCCTCAAAAATAATCGGTGCAGCCAATTTTGCCCGGACTTGGCATTCTCTTAAAAAATTTAACAAACACTCTTCTAAAACATAAGTTTTTTCGACATCATCTACCGCTAAAGTAAAGCCTTGGCGATACTTTTCCCAACATTGAGAAGTTGGAAAAAAGCAATTTTTTTCACTATAATTCAACACCGATATAATACTATCTGTTACACGGGCTTCATAGATAACATAACCTCGGTACTTTTGATACTCTTGTGAGAGAGATTGACTATTGACTGATAGACAAAGCGAGGAGTTACTGTTATTGGAAGAAAAATCCGAGTCAAGGTTTTCTTGAATTAAGACTTCAGGTTTAATACTACTAGCTAAAATTCCCTCTGTTGTAGCCAGCGCTGTGTCATTGAGAGCAATAGTATTAAATTGGTGTTGTTGAGTCTTGACTTTGGAACCCTCAAATTTATAAATTACTAATCTGTCTAATTCCAAAAACTCACGCACTTGTGTAATTGCTGTTGCCATAATTACTGGCAAATCTAGGCTTTTGCGGATCTGCGTTGTTACCTGGTTTAACAGCTGTTCTTGGGAAATTTGTTTTTTTAGGGCATCTTCTACTGGTTGACAAATATAAACAGCCGGGCCCGTTGAGCTTGGAGGTGATATTATTTCTTGATTTGGCTGAGTCAGAAAATATTCTAATAACAACAGCGTGAATTTACTTTGGAGCGTAGCATCGTTAAGTCTAATTACTTGGTGATAGCGTTCCAGGTTTTGGTGAGTCTGGGAACTGCACTCAAACAAGTTTCTCAATTGCAAGACAAAAGAAGCGATCGCCTCTAAATTAAATGTCAATCTAGTATTAATCTGTGATTCTCTATTGCCTAGTTGTGAGTTGTCAGTAAGTAGTTTTTCTTCCTCATCTCCCTCGTCCCTTTCTAAATTTCCTAGCAGCAGCGCACTAAACTGCTCAGAAACAACTACTGTAAACCTTTGCCTTTCCCACTCCACAGGTATAAGAATCGACGCCAAAATAGCATCTGTGAGTACCAGAGTGGCACTTCCTACCGTTTGAGCCATCTGCTCTAACAATTCCCGTAGCTGATTGAATACAACAATAGGCAAGGTTCGAGAAAAGCTCAAATCAGGAGAACTCAGCATTTTTAATCATTCTGGTAAGAGAGGGCTGAATGCAAAAACGAAAGTTTATTTTTCTTAAGAGAAACTCACGGTTAAGAGGAGGTAGTGCGGGGACATAAAGTCTTCGGAATTCTGAATTCTGACTCCTTTTTTATTGTCTATTAACCAACAGCTTAAGACTGTAATACAAGATTATGCATCGTATAAGTGGCATATCGGGCGGATGGGATCAGTCAGAGGGTTTAACTTTTGTAGAACAAACTCCAGCGACCTTGGTGTTGATTACGGCTGCTGATACCGACATTCAAACCTTGGCAACTGCGATTCCAAAATTACCTGCACGCTTTCCGACATTCAGAGTCGCCAACCTGTTGCAATTGCAGCAACAACTAAGTATAGATACTTACGCAGAGCAAGTTTTAGAATTTGCCCAAGTAATAATTCTCCGTCTGTTAGGGGGACGTTCTTACTGGGGTTATGGCTTAGAAGTAGTGCAGGAAATTGTGCAACGTAAGGGTATAACCCTTATTGTAATGCCAGGAGACGACAGTCTAGATCCCAACTTAATCTCCCAGTCTACCTTGCCTTTGGGCATTGTTAACCAGATATGGCAGTATTTTAGCGAAGGCGGGATAGAAAATTTCGTGAATGCTCTGCAATTTATCGCCGACGCTTGCCTTTCGACTGCATATAATCCTTTGCCACCTCAGCGCATTCCGCGTGTGGGATTGTATGAATGGGGAGCCGGGAGATGGGGCATGGGAAGAGGATGGGGAGCAGGGAGCAGGGAGCAGAGGGGAGAAGATCCTCCCCTGCACCCCGCCCCCTGCCCCCATGCTTCTCCCTCATCTTCCCACACTCCCAATCCCCATTACCCCTTATCCCCAGAGGCGGCCCCACCTTCCCCAATTTCCAAAGTTGGCATCCTTTTCTACCGCGCCCATTATTTAGCGGGAAACACCAAGGTAATCGATGCTTTATGCCAAGCTTTGGTACAGAAAAATTTACAACCAGTGCCAGTTTTTGTTTCGTCGTTGCGTGAACCAGATGTTCAGCTTGAGTTGAGTGAATTTTTTCAACCCAAAGAAACTGAACCAATTGCACTGCTACTGAATACCACCAGTTTTTCTCTAGCAAAGTTGGAGAGCGAAACACCCCAAACCGAACTGTGGCAAAAATTAGATGTGCCTGTATTGCAGGTTATTCTTAGTGGCGGGTCAGTTGAACAGTGGGAGTTACAGCTTAAAGGGCTTTCTCCCCGTGATATTGGGATGAATGTAGCCCTACCAGAAGTAGATGGGCGGATTATTACTCGTGCTGTGTCTTTTAAAGCAGTGCAAACTCGTAATTCCGATTTAGAGACAGATGTGGTAGTTTATGAACCAGTGAGCGATCGCATCGAGTTCGTTGCTCAACTAGCAGCAAATTGGGTGCGTCTGCGTTCTAAACCACCCCAAGAGCGGCGAATTGCCCTAATTTTGGCAAACTACCCCAACCGCAATGGACGCCTAGCTAATGGTGTGGGACTCGATACCCCAGCTAGTTGTGTAGAAATCCTCCAAGCTTTACATCAGGCTGGCTATCAAGTAGAAAATCCACCTGCTCAAGGAGATGAGTTGATTCAACGGCTAACATCTGGCGTAACCAACGATCCGGAAAGTCGAGAATGGCGTCCGGCGCAGCAAAGTGTCTCTTGGAGAGAGTATCAAGAGTATTTCGCTTGTTTGCCGCCAGCAGTGCAGCAGGGTATTAGTGAACGTTGGGGAGTGGGAGACCAGGAGAGCAATCAAGAATTCTTCCCCTGTGCCCCTGTGCCCCTCTGCTCCTCTGCCTCTATCCCCGTTCCCGGAATTCAACTCGGCAATATCTTCGTGGGAATTCAGCCGTCAAGGGGTTATGATAATGACCCCAGTTTGAATTATCATGCACCGGACTTAGAACCAACCCATGCTTATTTAGCTTTTTACTATTGGGTTAGAGAATGTTTTGCTGCTGATGCTGTAGTTCATGTGGGCAAACACGGAAACTTAGAATGGCTACCCGGTAAAAGTGTGGCTTTATCGAGCAATTGTTACCCAGAAGTCGCTTTCGGTGCCCTTCCCCACTTGTACCCGTTTATTGTCAATGACCCTGGTGAAGGTTCTCAAGCCAAACGTCGCGCTCAAGCAGTGATTATAGACCACCTGACGCCACCGATGACTCGTGCAGAACTCTACGGTTCTTTGCAACAGCTGGAAAATTTAATTGATGAGTATTATGAAGCAGAAAGCTTAGATCCTTCCCGTTTGCCAGCGATTCGCGATCGCATTCGCGAACTAACTCTTAAAGAAAATTTGCATCTGGATTTAGGAATTCAAAACGAAGAAATTTTGAATTCAGAATTTTTAATTTTGAATTCTTTAGATGGTTATCTTTGTGAACTCAAAGAAGCTCAAATCCGCGATGGCTTGCACATTTTTGGGCAATGTCCTCAAGGACAGCAATTAAGAGATTTAATAGTAGCGATCGCTCGCATACCCAATCGCTATTCTTTAGGCATTACCCGTGCCATAGCTGAAGATTGGGGTTTAGACTTCGACCCCCTGACAGCAGACTTGTCTATGACTAGCGGTCAATATTCAGTAGTCAATAGCACAGAATGTCGCACTATCGGTGATATTGTTGAAGTCCTAGAACAACACGCTGCCCTTTTAGTAGAACAACTTATAAACCAGAATTCAGAATTCAGAATTCAGAATTCAGCACTCCCGACTCCCGACTCCCCACTCACCACTACCTTGGACTGGATACGCGATCGCCTACTTCCAACTTTACAACAAACCCACGAAGAGATTACCCATTTATTACACGGACTTGATGGCGGGTACGTAAAGAGCGCTCCATCTGGCGCACCCACCCGCGGACGCCCGGAAGTTCTACCAACGGGGAGAAACTTTTATTCCGTGGATATTCGCGCCATTCCCACAGAGACAGCTTGGGATATCGGTAGAAAAGCCGCTGAAACTCTGATTGAATATTACACTCAAGAACATGGTGAGTATCCAAAAACACTAGGCTTATCATTGTGGGGAACTGCCACCATGAGAACTGGAGGTGATGATATTGCCGAGGCTTTGGCTTTACTGGGAGTAAGACCCGTGTGGGATGGTGCAGCACGGCGAGTCGTGGATTTTGAAATTTTACCCTTGGCAGTTTTAGGGCGTCCCCGTGTAGATGTTACCTTGCGAATTTCCGGATTCTTCCGCGATGCTTTTCCCAATTTAATTGATTTATTCGCTCAAGCAGTGACAGCGGTGGCAAACTTAGATGAACCCCCAGAACAGAACCCTTTGGCCGTTGCAGTTCGCCAAGAGACTGATTTGTGGACTCAACAAGGTTTAACTTTAGAAGCAGCAAAAATGCGATCGCTTTATCGTATCTTTGGTTCTCGTCCAGGTGCTTATGGTGCCGGACTCCAAGGTCTAATAGAATCGCAAAATTGGACAGATGACCAAGATTTAGCCCGCGCCTACATTAACTGGAGTTCTTACGCCTACTCCTCGGCAGGGGGAGCAGGGGAGCAGGGAGCAGGGAGCAGAGGAGACAAAATTACTTCCCCCAGCCCCCAGCAAAGAGCCCCTCTGCCTCTTAACCCCACTCCCGAAATCTTCGAGCAACGCTTAGCCCAAATGCAAGTTGTACTCCACAATCAAGACAACCGCGAACACGACCTGCTCGATTCTGATGATTATTACCAATTCCAGGGTGGCTTAACAGTTGCAGTGCGTTCTCTACAAGGAAAAAATCCCCAAACCTATTTTGGGGATCATTCTATACCTACCCAACCGCGAATCCGCCAATTAAGAGAAGAAATTGCACGGGTGTATCGTTCTCGCGTAATTAATCCTAAGTGGATTGCGGGAGTCATGCGTCACGGTTATAAAGGTGCTTTTGAAATGGCGGCGACGGTGGATTATTTATTTGCCTACGATGCTACAACTAAATGTGTCGAAGATTATATGTATCAAGGCATCGTGCAAGCTTATTTACTCGATCCAGTTGTCTTGGAATTTATTGAGGAAAAGAACCCTTATGCACTGCGTGATATTGCTGAAAGATTAATCGAAGCACACAAGCGCAATTTATGGCAGGATGTAAATATAGGAACATTAGAAATTTTGAGAAACCTAGTACATCAAGCTGAAGCAGTTATCGAAGAAAAATCAATGGTGTAGGAAAAAAATATGGAGAATCTTGCGTATTTACACCTAGCTAATGCTTATGAAGACGGCACACCCAGTGAATTGATTTCGCTCAGTTGTTTGTTAAACAAAGCAACTGCACCAGACTGGAACCGGCTTTCTGGAAAGGCTTGGAAGTATATGCTGCCCCTTGTTTTATCTTTGTCTATTCTCAGTGCTGTCAGCAGCGTCATGGCACTAGAAAAAGGCGATCAAGGGCCTTCTGTCAGAAATTTACAACAAAAGTTAAAATCAGCAGGTTTTTATCAAGCTCCTATCACTCAAGTATATGATACATCCACGGAAGAATCTGTGCGGCGCTTCCAAAAAGCTGCTGATATACAAGTAAACGGTGTTGTCGGAGCAACCACCCTGGAAAAATTAGAAAAATGGCAACCGAAAAAGCCGAGTAATACAACTGCACAAGCTAAAAAAACGACTACGACTACACAAGCTAAAAAAACCAGCACTACAACCGTAGCTAGTTCGGCAACTAATCAACGCCATAATTCCAACTATTTGATGAAGGGAGATGAAGGGCAAGACGTAAAGGTTTTGCAAGAACGCTTAAGAGTTGCAGGCTTCTATTACGGGAACAGCACAGGAATATTTGGCCCGATTACTGAAGAAGCTGTTAGGCGCTTTCAAGATTCTTACAACTTAAGCGTTGATGGAATTGTTGGCCCGGCAACATCACGTAAATTGCCGCCAGTTGGCGTCGGTGATGGAGAAGAAACTCCTAAAAAAGTAGCAGATCGAGATAAACTCCGCCTTGGCGATCGCGGCGAGCCAGTTAGAATTGTTCAAGAACAATTAATTCAGGCAGGATATTTAGAGGGAGAGCCAAATGGCTACTATGGTCCCTACACTGCGGATGCTGTCAAGAGATTTCAGTCAGCTAATTTCTTGAGTGCAAGTGGCGTTGCTGGCCCAACTACTAGAGCTAAATTATATGGCTCAATAAATACTGCCTCTAAAAGCGACTTTAGTGTTCTGGAAATTCAAACGCGACTACGGGAGCGAGGTTTTTATAAAGGCAAGCTCAACGGTGTGATGGCAGATGACACCAAAAAAGCAATCAAGCAAGCCCAAGAATTTTACGGCATTAGTCTTAAGGATCTTAAGAGCGGACGCTTTTAGCATCCGCTTTGGTGTTGTTAGTATCAGTCCTCAACTGGTTGCTTGCCTCCAGTAACAGCAAATTACGAACTGCTCAAAATTCGACTAACTTGGTTAATTTGAGTAGTTTCGTTTTTTATATACCCAAGTTCTAGAGCGGCATCAGCGCTCGTTGGCACTTGGGACACACTGCATGGATAGTCATTTGACAATCAAGTAAGTGAAAACCTTCTTTTTGAGCAGTTTTCCCCCCAATTTTTAAAATTGAGTCATTTTTAAACTCAATGGTTGAGTTACACCTGACACAAATTAGGTGATGGTGATGATGGGGATAGGGTTGGTTGAGTTCATAATGTTTATGTCCCTCGCCCAATTCTAATTCCCGTAGAATTCCCATTCTCGCCATCAACTTTAAACTCCGATAAATAGTTGACAGACTGATCCCTTTACCATCAGTTTCTAAACGATGATAAAGATCTTCCGCACTCAAATGTTCACCTTGTGGAAGTTCTTGAAAAATGTGTAAAATTGTTTCGCGCTGGGGAGTTAAACGCCAGCCTCGCTCGTTCAGTTCTGCCTTGAGTGAAGTAGTTGTGTAGACAGTCATAGCTAATATTTCTCAACTAACACGCTTTGTTGAGAATATAACAAATCTTTGGAGCAATTTGCAACAATCATTACCTATTGAGAATATTTACTAAATGCTCGAAAAATGTTGATCAAAAGTCAGCTAACAGTCGATCCCCAGCTTCAAGATATTCGGAGCAAAGATCTGGGGAAAACTCTACTATAACTGGTGCAAATTATTTGCTATAAGGCTTGAAGAAGTTTTGTTGCAATTTGTAATTCAATACACCACAGTACAGTACCACATCTGTGCTACCCTACAATAATTTAATTTTCTTTTCATGTCTATTTCATTTAATTGAAAACCACTGTCTATCTAGGGAGCAAATACAGTCATTTGTTCATAATCATTTGCCAGGTAAGTTTTCAAATAAAACGCAAAATCTGAACGGAGGAAACCTCCGCTCAGACGCCACTTAACTACCATACGGGTTCTCCAAAGGAGTACAAACTAAAACGCCCGTCCAAACATAGTGGCTCAACTTTCTCACAAATGACTAATGACAAATTACCATTGGCTAACTTAGAGACTCCAAATAATCGCGGATGAGGTTACGGCGTTTGGGTTGGCGTAACTTTTGCAAAGCCTTAGATTCAATTTGTCTTACTCGTTCCCGCGATAAGTCAAGAGCGCGTCCAATTTCTGCTAAAGAGTAGGGATGACCATCAGCCAAACCAAATCGCATCAAAATTACGTCGCGTTCCCGGCTAGTCAAATCTGATAGAAGATGATGCAAGTCTTTTTGTAAAGATTCTCGCATTAACATCTCTTCTGGAGTCACATTGTCAGTCTCGAGTAATTCTCCTAACTCAGTGTCTTTATCCTTTCCTACCTTGGTTTCCAAAGAGACGGAGCGAGGAACCCGCAACAAAACTTCCCGAACTTGTGCGGGTGTCATTTCTAACTCAGTGGCTAAATCCTCTAAAGTTGGGGTGCGACCTTTTTCTTGAGCAATTTTGCGTTGGGCTTTTTTGATTTTGTTTAACTTTTCAGTAATATGAACAGGTAGGCGAATGGTGCGACTAGAAGTAGCGATCGCCCGTGTAATTCCCTGACGAATCCACCAGTAAGCATAGGTACTGAAGCGATAACCCTTTGTTGGGTCAAATTTCTCTACAGCCCTCTCTAAACCTAAAGTACCTTCTTGGACTAAATCCAACAATTCCAAACCACGATTTTGATACTTCTTAGCAACAGACACAACCAGGCGAAGATTAGCCTTAATCATGTGTTCTTTTGCCTGGAGTCCTTGGGATTGAATTTGCTCCAACTCTTCCACAGTCAACTTGGCGATTTCAGCCCAGCGACGTTTGCCATCTGCCAAAATCGGTCTAAGATTTGATACAACGACACCAGCAGTAGCAGCCCACCTTTCCAAAGACGGGCGATGTCCTAGTTCCGAGGTCAGACGCTCTTGAACTTCAATTAACCTTAGATAAGGCGAAATTACCTCATCTCCTTGCTTTGCAGCATTAGCAAGCACTATCCGCATCCGCAAATAACGCTGAACTTTTTGAGCTTCTGAAACCTCTTCATCCCGCCCCAACAACCTAACCCGGCCAATTTCCTGAAGATATAAACGTACAAGATCTGTACTACGGCGGTTAGCGTTAGCAGCAAAGTTAGTATGGTCAACAGAAGCCATTTCTAACTCCTGTAGATCGTCTACTGATAACTCACTTTCATCAACTGTGAGATCCGAGTCCAAAACCTGGCGGGACTTTTGGGTATTGTAGGCGGCATCTGCATAAAAAGATGTTGCTGGCATAAAGCGTCTCAATGGCTCCAGGTAACAATAGATTAGGGTCAGCTAAGATTACGGTCAGCTATTCAACTGTTGCTATTGTTCCCGTGATTCACGAGGAACTAACACGGTAGAGAATTCCATTACAATTTTTTTATAAATTTAATGGAATAGTTTTATTAGATACAGTATTACTGAACTTTATCGGCTACTAAGCTTCTGATTGAACCAATAGCTATTCAAATCCGCAGCTAGGCTTTCAATATCTAAACTATTTACTTAAGATTTCAATTTTGATGATTTTTGATAGTTATTTTTGTAACATTGTATAAACATAATTCAGTGAATATTTGGTTTATAATTGTCATAGTCACATTTACATGGGTACGAAAGTAATATCCTGACGATTTAACAATTTTTTCTCAGGATTATTTGGGAATAAGTTTAACTAATAGGTCGAACAAAAGTGATTAGTAGCGCTAGGGTAGTCAGATGCGGGGAGGGCAGACGTAAAGAGTAGGAGACGCAGCCAGGCAAAGAGTGTTTGTGATAAATTAAGAGCGCCTCCATTTCCTATTTCCCCACGTCTTTGTGTCCCCGCATCCGACTACTAGTAGTTATACTCAGGCTTGATATCTCGTAGCATTAGTTCATCAAGTGCTTGTCGGGGTGTGATATTACCCTGAAGTAAGCGATAAACTTGCTCGGTAATTGGCACAGCAATGTTTTGTTGATTAGCTCGTTGTATCAAAACCCGACAAGTGTTAACTCCTTCAGCGGTTCCTTGTAAATTTGCCAGAATTTCTGTAAGTGTCTTACCGCCAGCTAGCTGGTAACCGACTTGGTAGTTGCGACTTAAGGGACTATTGCACGTTGCTAACAGATCTCCTAGACCCGATAAACCATAAAATGTTTCCGTCTTTGCGCCCCAGTGATTACCGACGCGAATTATTTCTGTAAGTCCACGGGTGACTAAAGCAGCTTTGGCATTGGTTCCTAGTTGTAAACCATCGCATACACCAGCGGCGATCGCAATGACATTTTTCAGAGTTCCCCCCAGTTCGACACCCAGAGGATCGGGATTGGTATATACCCGGAAACGATAGGAAGAAAATACTAACTGCACTAGTTCGGTAGCCGTGGGAATATTACTGGCGACCACCGTTGCTGCTGGTAATTGTTGTTCAATTTCTTGAGATAAATTCGGCCCTGAGAGAACAACTACTGCATGGTTAGGGAATATTGTTTGCCAAATTTGCGAAGGCGTACAGGTCGTTTGGGGGTCTAAGCCTTTTGTAGCTGTGATAAAAATTGTTTGCTGAGAAACAGGGAAAGAGTGGACTTGAGAAGCAACATCCCTGACACCTGTCATGGAGATAGCTGACAGGATTATGTGGACATCTTTTACTACTGCTTCGAGAGTTTGCGAACCGTGACGCGACCACAAGCGCACCTGATGACCATTGGCTGCTGCTAGATTTGCCAGCGCCATACCCCAAGCACCTGCACCCAGAATTGCAACCGATTTTGGATTAGTCATTACTCAAGAGACTCCATGAGTTGCGCCCATAAGGAAAGATGAAAATTTTTCTTTCCCACTTCCCATTACCATACAGACGCGATGAATCGCGTCTCTACAAACTCCCCATTTTTCCATCTCTTCACTCACCAATCTCAAATCTCAAATTAACTGCGGGGATAACGTTCCATTAATTTCTTGACTTGTTCTGCATGATATGAGCTTCTTGTCAATGGTGAAGAAACTACCTGTAAAAATCCTAGTTCTTCGCCGAATGCCTTCCAAGCTGCAAATTTTTCTGGGCGAATAAATTCATTTACTTTCAGGTGTTTTTGACTGGGTTGAAGATATTGCCCAATTGTTAAAATGTCGCAATCTACAGTTCGTAAGTCTTGGATGACTTGGCGGATTTCTTCGTCAGTTTCACCGAGTCCAACCATGATACCGGATTTAGTGTAGGTGCTACGAGAAAGTTGGCGAGTTCGCTGCAATAATTCTAATGTGCGATCATAGTTTCCTTGGGGACGTACCCGACGATACAACCGCGGGACAGTTTCCGTATTATGGTTTAACACCTCTGGCGCAGCTTGGAGAATCAACTCTAAAGCATCCCAATTACCGCACAAGTCAGGAATTAATACTTCAATTGTGGTGTTGGGTGAGACGGTACGAACTGCATCAATACACCCCACAAATTGAGCTGCACCACCATCTGGCAAATCATCCCGGTTGACGGAAGTGATGACCACATGATTAAGTTTCATCCGGCGAACAGCTTCCGCTAATCGTGCAGGCTCGGTGGGGTCTAGGGCTTTGGGTTTTTTCTCAAAATCAATATCGCAGTAGGGACAAGCGCGTGTACAAGCCGGGCCCATAATCAAAAACGTAGCAGTCCCAGCGTTAAAGCATTCACCAATATTCGGACAGGATGCTTCCTCACAAACTGTATTGAGGGCTAAATCCCGCAAAATGTCTTTAACGTTACCGATGCGCTCACGCCCAGGTGCTTTCACCCGCAACCAGTCTGGTTTTACAGTCACAATCCGCTTTGACCACTAAAGTTATACAAATTTAATCGTAGCAAGCAAAGCTTGTGGTGAAATGATTATATATAGATGTAATTTTGTCATTTGGGACGGGTTGTGATATTTTGGATTAATAATGTCATTTTTTGGCGGGATGTAGCGCAGCTTGGTAGCGCACTTCGTTCGGGACGAAGGGGCCGCTGGTTCGAATCCAGTCATCCCGATTTGTTGTTATGAATTAATCAAAATTTGGAAATCAATAATTTTGATAAAACGACAACTAAAATGTTACTATTTTAAATAGCGACATTTAATTTGTTAAAAACTTTTCAAAGTTAAATGGAAGTCAAAAAGGCTATAATCATTGTGCAATGAAGATTATAGCCTTTAGTCTTTTGATGACACTAATTTGTTAAGACGACATTTAATTTGTTGACCGACAGTTGTACATTCGCAAATTAGTGTCGTTGTTCGCACGTTCATGTCAATTTTTGTGTTTCTTATAAGCAATTTAGGCGTTGCTGATTGCGGTATGAAAAATGTGTATATCATGCTGAATGGAGCAAAGCGAAATGAAGCATCTATCAAGATTCTTCGTTGCACTCAGAATGACAAATCATACTTGATTCAGCAACGCCGCAATTTAATTATCCTAAGTTTTCGCAAATATTATCGTTAATTTGATGAAGTAAGTTTACTTCACTAAGTTTCTAAATATAATTCCAAAGCTCATAAGGCTCCCGAACGAAGAGCGCCTTTGAACCCTCCTATTTAAAAATATATCTGTGAAAGTATAACAAAGACTGCAATGCTTAATTCGTTATCTACACGTCACGTAGATTAGTTGATAGACAAAAGCGATCGCCTTTTGTGGAACCCCATCAATGAGGTTACTTAGATGATTGTACAAAAAGAGTTCGATAATCAGAGCTCGGCTCAATCAGAGTTTGTGCGGTCTTCTATGTTTAGAGATTAGCTTAACCGGCTGTAAATTGACACATGTGTGGCAATACTAAGAGAATGTTGATTTTTTTACAGTCTTTGTATGACTACATTCTTTAGTTGGTTTAGACAATTACTTCAATATCTGCGTATATTGGCAGCAATAGGTATGCTATGTTTACTTCTCACTTGTTCACTTCCTGCACAAGCTGCTAGCGGCATCGATCCTAAGTTAGAACAGCAAGTATTACAAATTATCCGCGAACATCCAGAGGCAATTATCGAATCTGTTCAAGTGTATCAGCAGCAACAACAACAAAAACTAAATCAAGTGCGGCAAGGATTTTTACAGAATTTAAAAACAAATCCTCAAGCAGTGATTGGTGATTCTCCAACCATAGGTTCAACTCAATCAAAAATTCTACTGCTGGAATTCTCAGATTTTCAATGTCCTTACTGTGCTGAGGCGCATAAAACCTTAAAACAATTGTTAGCAAAATACCAAGATAAGGTAACATTAATTTACAAGAATCTCCCGCTAACTTCAATTCATTCTCAAGCATTGCCAGCGGCAACAGCAGCTTGGGCAGCATATCAGCAGGGTAAATTTTGGGAATATCATGATGCCCTATTTACTAATCAAAAGCAACTGGGTGAGAAATTGTATTTAGATATTGCTAAAAATCTCAATTTGGATTTAGAAAAATTTAAACGCCAGCGAACTATTGCCATTCCTGCGATTAAAAAAGATATCGATTTAGCTGAAAAACTAGCTATTTCTGGCACACCTTTTTTCATAATTAATAGTCCAACTGTTTCAGGTGTAGTGGAGCTATCAGATATCGAAAAAATATTGGCTGATACTAAGTAGATTGGTCTATTTGGTAATCAGTTAACATTGATAATGGTAATTCTGTTTAGTCATTAGTACGTAATAACTGAGAATTCAAAATTAATCAAGTTTAGATACTCAAAGATAAGTTGAACCAAATCAAGCAGGTATATAATCATTGATTTTTTAACTATTTTGAACTTGCATTACTTAATTTGGAGAGACACGCCAATTCGTTCACTTGGGGAAACCAAGGTCGCACTGGCTCCTCCTGACTCCTGAATTATTACATTAATACTAATGACTTAACAGTAATAAACTGGATATATATACTGAGTAACTATGCTATCTCTATAGTATTTGTTTAGATATATACTTAATTATTTAATATAAATTTGCATCTTTAGTTAGAGGTTTAATACATCAGTAAACTGTTGTACTTGAAGCAAGTGTAAGGAGTAGCTATATGAGGAGTAAGGAGGAGAGATTTTCCTCACTCCTCATGTTCTTAAAGATATGATAATCTTTCTGAGTTATACTAAATTGAGGACTAAAACACTGTAATTACTTTCTGCTATTTTTCCTCAAAAAATCGTGCATAACTTGTTATTTGTTTTGATTGGCTTTATTTGTATGCAACCTCACTAAAGCTCTAACTCGCTCTTTAAATAGTTCAAATTCTTCACTACTCAATTTGGTTTTCTGCCATGCTGGACGTTGTATCAAGCGCTCAGACCATTCCTCTAATCTGGGGTAATCACTAAGATTAACACCTAAACTAGGTAATGAAAGTATACTTATTCCTGCAACGATATCTGCTAAAGTTAACTGTTCGTTACCAAAAAAAGAGCAATCGCCAAGCACTTGGGTAAAAAATTGCAGTACCTTAGCTATATGCTGTTTTGCTAGTACAGCTTGTGGCGAATCTTCACTTTCATAAATTAGTGAAATGATTTGTGGAAATAATTCATTACCAGCAACTAATTGCACCATCCTCACTTTAGCTAATACTTGAGGTTCAGAAGGTAGCATCGCAGGTGTAGGATATTTCGCTTCTAAATAGTCCATAATTGCCAAGGATTCCACAACTCGAAAACCATCATCTACGACAACCGGAATATGATGAAAGGGGTTAATTGTCACAAACTCTTCTTGGAGTTGATCGCCATCTAACTTTATCAAAACTGGTTCAAAGTCAATTTCTTTTTCTAGTAAAGTGAGCCATACACGACGAGTATTTGGCGAAAGAGGATTATAGTAAAATTTCAACATTTTGAATCCTTAATCAATAAAATAATTTTGACATTTCAATCTACTAAGTTATTTGATGATAATGAAAATATTTCTTTTGCAATTCTTCTGGAATTTTAATCAGACGACCATTTTGTAAACTAATAAAAGCACCTTTTTGGATAGCTACTGCTGCTAACTCATTGTTAGATAAAATTTCTGCTTTCACAGTCCACTTCAAACGTCCTAAATTACTTAACCATAAATGTCCAATCACGCGATCGCTAATCTTTATCGGACGTTTATATTCAATTTCAGTTCCAGCTAAAACAGGTGCATATCGTTGCTCAAGCTGTTGACTGAGTTGCCAATGTTCATCTAAAAATTTTAAACGTAAATCTTCTAGCCATCTGATATAAACAATGTTGCTAACAATTCCCACAAAGTCGATGTCATATGTCCTTACAGGAATAGCCAATACTACCTCTAATGGTCTGTGCATGTCATTTATTATCATGATTTGTCCTGAAAAACTAATTTTAAAGACCGATTGGTCTCTAAATAGCCAAAATAATTACTCTAAGATAAATTGCGCTCAGATTTTTAGTCTAGATAACTACAACAATTTCAAAATTTTATATGTTTAAAGGTGAGTTTCTAAATATTGATTCAGGTGATTAATTACTATGTGCATGTGAATTGAATCACCATAAAGCTTGCTCATCATAATGGCTCCTTCCAAGGTTGCAATGATGATAGTAGCAATTTCATCAGCGTTCACATCAGGACGAATTTCACCTTTTGCAATTCCTGTTTGAATAATTCTACCAATCAGATTCAGCCAAGAGTTCATTGCTTGTTGAGCGCGATCGCGCAATGCTGGATGAGCATCATCACTCTCAACAGCAGTGTTGAGCAATGGACATCCTCCCTTGATTGGTGGATTTTCTGCAAAACTGCTAAAGACTCCAATGATTGCTTGCAGACGTTCCACTGCATGGCGTTTGTTTCGCAACGCAGATCTAGTATGCTGTTGGATACAGGCGATCGCAAACTCAAAAGCCTGTAGCGCTAGATCGTCTTTGCTTTGGAAGTGATTGTAAATTCCTCCTTTTTGCAATCCAGTGACACGCATGATGTCTGACATCGATGAGCCTGCATACCCCTGTTGGTTAAACAGTTCGGCTGCTTGCTGGAGAATTCTGCTTTTTGTTTCTTTACCTTTGGACATTAAGTTATTTGAGACCTTTTGGTCTGAATTAAAGTAGCATTAAATTTTATAAAAATCAAGTATTTCTCAATCCAAAGTATCGAGGATTGGGGATTCTGACTTTTCACAGGAAGTCCTTAGCCTCTTGTTATAGCAGGAGGCAGGGGATAGGGTGTAGGGAAAACAAGAAAGTCTTACTACACCCCACACCCTCGCTCCTTTACCACATACCATGAAAAATCAGTTGGGGATTAGCTTAGAAAAACTTTTCTCTAGTCCCCAATCCCCACTGCGTATACAAAGCGAATACAGTAGACGTTTAATCATAATTACGATTAAAATACGGTAAGCTAGTCGGATTACCGTTTTTTATGTGTAATACTGCAAAAAAATTAGTTAGGAGTAGTAATTCAGCAATCAGCGAACCAGAACAGTTATCAATACTTTCTTTAGAGATTTAAACCCCAAAGAAAGTCTCCTCACTCATAAGACGACTTTGAACGTGCAGATACTTGATAGCTGATTGTTGAAATTCCCGAAGAATATGCACTATCTATCACTACCATTTTTAAGCTTCTTCGTTGGCATCATTGTTGGTTTAACGGGAATTGGCGGAGCTTCTCTGATCACCCCAATGTTAATTTTTGTCTTTCAAGTTCCGCCTTCTATTGCTGTGAGTTCTGATGTTGTGGCTGCGACATTGATGAAGATTGTCGGTAGCGTCAAGCATTGTCAACAGAAAACCCTTGACACCGAAGTTGTCAAATGGCTCGCCTTTGGAAGTGTTCCAGGCTCATTGTTTGGGGTAGGAATTTTGCACTTTATTAAGCGCACCGGCGAGTATAACCTAGATAGCATTTTGCTTCGTTTGCTTGGGGTGATGATTCTACTAGTCACCTTGTTAGCATTAATACAATTATTGTTGTTGACTTTTTTCCCTAAGTTTAATTTACCCGAACTACCAAAATTAAACTTAGAAACTAACTTTGGCCGTTTGAAAACAATGACTTTGGGAGCAATTTTGGGCTGCTTAGTTGGTTTAACAAGTGTCTCCTCAGGTTCAATGTTTGCGCTACTAATGATTGCATTTTTCCGTCTTGATGCGCGTAAGTTAGTGGGTACAGATATTTCCCACGCAGCCATTTTATTACTGTTTACCTCCCTTGGACACCTCAGCCTGGGAACAGTTGATTGGAGTGTGGTAGTGCCTATATGGTTAGGTTCTATTCCAGGAGTATTAGTAGGTGCTAAAGTTTGCCAACTAGCTCCGCAACGCCCACTACGGTTTATTATTTATGCAATCTTGATGATGGTGAGTTGGAAATTAGTTCATCAAGTTTAAAAAGTAAAAAGAACGCTTTCCCTAAAAGGGCTTTCATCGACTTACAGATTGTACAAGGTGAGACTGAAATAGAGCGATCGCCAGTTTTGATTCAGCTGACACAACTATTTAGTTAAACTGCGCGAATCAAAGTACCTTGAGTTGGCGCTCCAGAAACAGCTTTGACTAAATTGCCAGGAATATTCCCATCAATTATCCAACAATCAATTCCTAAACTGGAAATAGCTAAAAACTCCTCAACTTTTTTAGCCATTCCGCCAGTCACATCTACTGATTCACTTTTACTCAAAAAAGGTTGTATGTGAGAATAGTTGGCTTGAGTAATATTAGAAAATACCTGTCCATCTTGGTCATGCACACCTGGATAATTCCCGGCATTGATTAGTCGAACTTCAAACTTATGTTGAAGATAAAAATATTTAGCTAATTCTGCAAGCATTGTATCTGTGGAGAGTATAGTACCACCAATGGCTTTATCTAAAACAACATCACCARAAACTAAAGGAATCAAACCTGCTTGTAGACTATTTTCTATTGCCCAAAAGTTACTCGTTAATAGTTTTTTGTTGTCAGTTATTACCATCGTCAGAGGTGATAGGCTGACCACTGGCAAACTCGCTTGTAAAAAAAATTTAGCTAAGAGTAAATTTAAATCTAAAGCATCTTGGTGGACTAAGCAAAACCCCAACTTTTCTTCCTCACAGAAAAAACCATCTATTGTATTGTATTTCTGAGCTGATTGGTGAGCGAAAGAACCAGCACCGTTGCCTATAATCAATTTCAGATTAGGATTTTCATGTCTAATTATGCTCACTTCCTCAACCAGTTGTGACATAATTTCTGGTCGAGTAGTATAAGGTTTATCCTTATCAGTAATTAAGGAACCTCCGAGTTTGATTAATACTAGCTCCATAATCAAATCTTAAATAAGAGAAGATAAATACTTTTAGCAAGCTTATTAGTGTTCACTGATAATTGTTGATTAGCCTTTCAGCCACGGTAATAGTCTGAATGTACCTCGTTCATAAATAATAAACAGACCCAAGCCAATTAATACAAAAGGTACCACAGCCTTGCCGTAGCGACTTAAAATATTTGCGATGGTAGGTTGACGACTTAACAAATAAGCGATCGCACACCACACCCCTACCATGATAAAAAATATACCCAGAATTAAAACCAAGCTCTTAAGATCATGACCAGCGAATAGGGGGATATATATACTAATATTGTCACCGCCGTTAGCAATGGTTACTGCTGCGACTTTATAAGTTTGGGGATGTAAAATACTCAAAATCAAAGATAATACAGGATTAGTAGGTGTAAACTGTCTAAAATCAGTGCTTACTGTTTGAACTGTTATATTTTCTTCTTTTTTAGATAATAATTGCTGAACACCAATTGCTATTGGTAGCAGTCCTAGCAATCCTATCCATTCTCGCTTTATCGCTAAGCCGCCAAAAAATCCTGGTAAGCTAGCGATGATAATAGCTGTAAAACCTAAGTATTGACCGAGTAAGATATGCCGCCGCCGAAAATTAACATCTACCTGTGAGAAAAATACTAATAAGATAATGATGTCATCAATATTGGTGGCACTGAAGGCAATGATTCCTTCAGTTAAAGCTGTTGTAAGCTTACTCATGCTGGATGCAAATAACACACATATCACTATACCAAGTTAATGTCCTGGCACAACTATGTTACTGCAATTAGTACAGGGGCAATTACGTTTATTGCCACTAACATTGACGATATTGTTATTCTATTGTTGTTTTTTTCTCAAATAAATTCTACTTTTCGCCCGCGACATATAGTTACTGGTCAGTTTTTAGGTTTTACAGTTTTGTTAATCCTGAGTCTTTCTGGTTTATTTAGTGGGTTAGTTTTATCAAAAAGCTGGATTGGATTACTTGGATTGCTGCCAATTGCTATTGGTATCAGCAGTTTAATCAATCAGGAAGAAGATTCATTAGAGGAAGTTTTACCAGAAACAGAACATCAAGAAACAACAATTGCTAATTTACTATCTCCTCAAACTTACAGTGTGGCAGCCGTTACAGTTGCTAATGGTAGCGATAATATTAGTGTTTATGTACCATTATTTGCTAGCAGTAACTTAGAGAGTTTTCTAATAACTATAGGATTATTTTTTCTATTATTAGGAATTTGGTGTTATGCAGCATATAGATTAACTAACTTTCAAATAATAGCCAGCGTCTTAACTCGCTATGGCAGTAATCTTGTACCTTTTATTCTCATAGGTTTAGGTACTTTTATTGTATTAAAAAGTGGAGCTTTGAGCTTAATCAAGCTAGCTGCTAGTTGTTTTTGTTTGATGATTTTGGTAAAAAATAACAAAAGTCAGGATGAAATCGAAGAAAATTAAAGTAGGCAACAAAGCTAATTTTAAGTAATAACTCAGGAGTCAGAATTCAGAATGATATCATGTCCGGTTGAATAGTTATGATATCTGTTAGGATCGGTAATGGATAAGAAAAACACAATTGTTCACCTATCAACCATTACCTTTTTCCCAATTACCAAAAAGACCAATCATATTATAAGTAATTAACTGGACTTGATATGATTTGTCAATCAAGTGTGATATAACTTCTTGATTATTTTAAAGTTGTTAAGTTGAAGTATTAAATATTCTGACTTCTGAATTATTGCCTAAAATCCAAAACCTAAAATTGCTTTACTGAATTAAACTTTGCTCAACCATTCATTTTCGTCTGGGTCTTTAAACAGTGAGGTACTAAGGTAGCGTTCGCCGAAGCTAGGCTGCACCATGACGATGAGCCGACCTGCGTTTTCTGGTCGTTGTGCGACTTTAATAGCAGCATACAAAGCAGCACCAGTAGAAATACCAGATAGTAATCCTTCTTCTTTTGCTAGGCGACGACCATAGGCGATCGCTTGCTCATCTGCTACCTGAATCACTTCATCTATCAGTTCTGAACGGTAAATTGCTGGGATAAATCCCGCACCGATACCTTGGATTTTGTGAGGCCCTGATTTACCACCTGCTAATACCGGACTGTTGCTTGGTTCAACTGCGATCGCTTGAAAACTCGGCTTGCGTCCCTTTATAACTTCTGCAACTCCCGTAATCGTCCCACCAGTACCAACTCCCGCCACAAGAATATCCACTTGTCCATCGGTATCATCCCAAATTTCTTCTGCGGTGGTTTGGGCGTGAATTTGCGGGTTAGCAGGGTTACGAAACTGCTGCAACATATAAGCATTAGGGGTTTTAGCTACAATATCCTCTGCATGAGCGATCGCCCCTCGCATCCCTTCTACCCCTGGGGTTAACTCTAGTTGAGCGCCATAAGCTTTGAGCATGGATCGTCTTTCTTGGCTCATTGTGTCGGGCATCGTTAGAATAAGATGGTAACCCTTAGCGGCTGCCACCATCGCTAACGCAATTCCTGTATTCCCAGACGTTGGCTCTACTAAAACGGTTTTTTGGGGGTGAATCAAGCCTGCTTCTTCTGCCGCTTCCACCATACTTGCGCCAATCCGGTCTTTGACAGAAGATGCTGGATTCATGCTTTCTAGTTTCACCACAATTCGAGCAACCGCTCCCGAAGCTTGGGGAATCTTGTTTAATTGAACTAAAGGAGTCCGTCCAATTAATTCTGTGATATCTTTAGCGATTCGCATATAAGTACTCCTTTGGGACTAAATGTAATACATCGGACTCTGTTGGGCGCGACTTTCCCTTTCCTGACACAAATCTTGGAGCGTATAACGAGCCAAAACTTCAATTGAAGCAGTATTAGCTTGCTCCCAGACTTCATAAACCAGAGTCCTTTCCAGAGTTGCAGATTCAGAGGGATCTTTCTCTTTTCGCTCGCCTTCAACCAAAGTCACAATTTCCAGCAGGGTGATCTGCCAAGGTTCACGAACTAAAACGAAACCTCCTTTAGAGCCACGTTGACTCTGCACCACACCAGCACGCCGGAGGTTAGTCAAAATTTGTTCCAGATAGCGCTCAGGTATGGGTTGCTTAGCGGCGATTTCACTCATGGTTAAAGGAACTTTTTTCCCGTGGTGGCTTGCTAGTTCTAAAAGTGCTAGCAGCGCGTATTCCACTTTGGAAGACAAATCAAGGAGAGAGTAGTTTTGGCTATTCAAGACTGTACTCAATATACTACGGTGAATTGAGGGATTTATCGCAGTTTGTGCGAAATTTATTTTTCCAAGTGTCGGATGTGATAGCATCCCACTTATGGCCCACAAAAACACTATAATCTATCGATTTACCGTAGATTATTATTTGAGAAAATTCCCATAAATACTTGATTTTTGAGTGGGAATTATCTGAGTTTGGGAACTCCAAAAAATCAAACTAAAATCTCAAAAGAGTATGCTACTAACAGATTTGCGGACCATTTTTGAGCGTGACCCAGCAGCGCGTAACTGGCTAGAAGTATTGTTCTGTTACCCTGGATTTCAGGCGTTACTGTTCCATCGAGTGGCACACTGGCTGTTTAAACTTGGAATTCCCTTTGTACCTCGGTTTATCTCTCATCTTAGTCGGTTTTTTACTGGAATTGAAATCCATCCTGGGGCATTAATTGGCAAAGGAGTGTTTATTGACCACGGTATGGGAGTAGTGATTGGCGAGACAGCGATCGTCGGTGACTATGCTTTGATTTATCAAGGTGTAACCCTTGGTGGTACCGGTAAAGAAAGTGGCAAGCGCCATCCAACTATAGGTTCTCATGTAGTTGTAGGAGCAGGTGCCAAGGTATTAGGAAATATTCAAATTGGCGATCGCGTCCGCATTGGAGCAGGTTCAGTAGTGCTGCGAGATGTGCCCAGCAACACTACCGTTGTCGGGATTCCAGGCCGCGTGACTCGTCAGAACAATTTACCCGGCGAAGTTCTAGATCATGATAAAGTTCGGGACGTGGAAGCTGAGGTTATCCGCGCTTTATTTGAACGAGTCAAAGCTCTAGAGAAACACTTACAGGAGTTAGAAGACCAATCAAGCTTAGTTGAAAACGAGCTTGGCTGCGAACAAACAAACAAACCTAAGAGCAATAATTCTGATGGAATGATTGAAGATTTTCTAGATGGTGCCGGAATTTAGGGAATGGGGCATTGGGGAGTGGAAAAGATAAAGGAGATAAGGAGATGGGGAGAATTCCTAACTCAACACCCCCATACCCACTCCCTGTGTAAAAACATTATTAATTTCAATATACATGAGCTTTTATAACCTGATATATATATACTACGGTTAGTTTATCCAATAACAGTATTATAAAATGGTTTCTCTATACACAAATTTTACTAATCTACCAAGTAATAATACTAGGCAAATTTTTGCACGTCGCTCATTCCTGCCAGAATATCCAAACGGTCTGTGGAAGATTGAAACGGGTTTTGTCAGGACTTATACTTATTTGGAAGATGGTACAACCGTGGCTTTGGGATTGTGGGGACCTGGAGATGTGGTTGGAAAAACTTTGTCAAAATTAGAACCTTATCAAATGGAATGCTTAACTAAAGTAGGGGCAACAGTCTTAGCTTTAGAGGAGTGGACTCAACTAACGGAAACTTTACTTAGCCATATCCAACAGGCTCAAGAATTGATGGTGATTCGTAGCTATAAAAAAGTAGATACTATGCTCATCAAGTTATTGGTATGGTTATCTAAAAAGTTTGGTTCGGAAGTTGAGAAGGGACGTTTAATAGATATGCGCCTAACTCATGAAGACTTGGCAGAAATGCTGGGTTCAACTCGTGTAACCATCACTCGTGTTCTTGGCCAGTTTGAGCAAGAGGGCTTAATCGATCGCCTTTCGTTGCATCGAATTGTGCTACGAGAAGAAGATATTTGGTACTACGAAATTTAAATTTGCGGGAGATGGGGAGATGTGGTTCGACTTCTCTACGAGACGCTACATGTAGCTTGCTTAAGAGCAGGGGTACGCTCACCAACCGGGAGATGGGGAGATGGGGGAGTTCTGAATTCTAAATTCTTTAGTTAGCGATCGCCATAAACGCTAGATAAATCCAACCAAATCGGTAGTCCGAGTTTTTCTAAATAACTCAGACTAGAGTAGAGTTGCTTTGTTCTACCCCATAAATCCAAGTCAAACCAGCCGTCATCTTGGCTATCGGGTCTAAGTATAGCACTGGTAATATTGACTGTTAATCCATAACAAGAAACTAACTTAGAAATCACGGGTTSTTCGTAGTAGGTTTTCAAGACACACAGTTGCAAGCGCAATCGATTGGTCTGACCTAAAGAAATCCATTGCTGAAATTGTTCTTGCCATTGATTTGTCAGCGATGTGGAGTCTCTAGGGCTGAGTTTGTCAGCGGAATCTGGGAAGGGTAAGGAGTGTTGGGTGGGTTGAATTTGAGTCGCGATCGCTAGTTGTACTAAATTTACTCCTAATCCTTGCAAGTAAGATAGGCTATTTGTCAGCTTTTGGGGATTTCCCGAAAGTTCTAAATCAAACCAGCCATCGTTGTCAGTATCTAATGTCAAGGATGCAGCTTTGATATTGACGGTTAAATCATAACGAGACACCAGTCGGGAAATTACAGGTTGCCTGTAATATCGCCCAGGCACGAGAATTCGACTGTAGACTGAAGCAGGTTTTACGGATTTAGTGGCAGACATAACTTCATTCCCAATAGCGATGCCTATGGCGGGCTGCGCCTACGCAATTTTTGGTCAATAGACAATCTTGCTAATGCTGTACATCTGCAACTCAACTGTGCCGACTTGGATGCCAGCCTTACAGAGATTTTCATTTTTTTGACTTTAATCAAACTACTGTAAATCTATCGAATTAATGTATTTAATTATTATGTAAAGGAGGGTCTCATAAAGCCCAGAAAAAAACAATAAGTAAATTTACGTAAAATATACTCAATTTATGTAAATTACTTGTACATCAAATTGATAAATTATTTTAAATTTGATAAAGGTGTCATATAAGAATTAAGTGTTTCCAAAGATTGAAACGCAATTTTAAGGTTTTTTAATCGAAATTAATTGACTGGCTAATGGGCGATCGCATTAATTCTGATAGGTAATTAAATTGCCAAATTCGCAACCCATCAGAATTAATGATGAGTGAAAAACTAGGGAGACTCATATCAAAACCTAGTGGCGGAATTTGGATGTCTGATTTTTATTGACTTGATGTATCCCAGGAATCAGCGTCACCCTCAAGTGTGGTTACTTTACAGGAACCAACAGCAATTTTGCCTGGTTTTGAAACTTTGGTGTTGCAGGTAAAGTCTTGTGCAGTGCGATCGAGTTTCAGAGTTGCCTGATGCCAGATATAAGCCACTCCCGCAATTACAAAAAACACAGGAGAAAATCATGGCTAATTCAATATTTAATCTTTCAGATCTCAATGGCAGCAATGGCTTCGTTATTAACGGCATTGCTGCGGGCGATAATTCAGGCAATTCAGTCAGCAATGCAGGAGACATAAACAACGATGGCATTGACGACCTGATTATTGGTGCATATACTGCCTCCCCTAACGGCATCGGTGGTCTCTATCAGGCTGGGCAAAGCTACGTGGTATTTGGAAGAAAAAATGTAGGCAGTGGCAGTATCTTAAACCTCTCGTCCCTGGATGGTACTAATGGCTTTTTAATTAACGGCATTGCTGTTGGCGATCAATCAGGCATTCGGGTCAGCAATGCAGGAGACATAAACAACGATGGCATTGACGACCTGATTATTGGTGCATATACTGCCTCCCCTAACGGTAACTCTCTTGCTGGGCAAAGCTACGTAGTATTTGGGGGAAAAAATGTAGGCAGTGGCGGCATCTTTAATCTCTCCTCCCTGAATGGTACTAATGGCTTTTTAATTAACGGCATTGCTGAAGATGACCGCTCAGGCAACTCTGTTAGCGATGCAGGGGACGTTAACGGTGATGGCATTGACGATCTGATTATTGGGGCATTTTTTGCCTCCTCCAACGGCAAGAGTTATACGGGGCAAAGCTATGTGGTGTTTGGAAGAAAAAATGTGGGTAGTGGCGGCCTCCTCAATCTTTCCTCCTTAAATGGCATCAATGGTTTTGCCATTAACGGTATTGCTGAAAATAACTTCTCAGGTAACTCTGTCAGTAATGCAGGGGACGTTAACGGTGATGGCATTGACGACCTGATTATTGGAGCAATTGGTGACTTTGGCAACGGCAATCAGTCTGCTGGACAAAGCTATGTGGTGTTCGGGGGAAAAAATGTGGGCAATGGCGGCATCTTTAATCTCTCGTCCCTAGATGGTACTAATGGCTTTTTAATTAACGGCATTGATAAAGATGACCTCTTAAATGTCTCAGTCAGCAATGCAGGGGACATTAACGATGATGGCATTGACGACCTGATTATTGGGGCATCTGGTGCCTCTGGCAACGGCAATCAGTCTGCTGGACAAAGCTATGTGGTGTTCGGGGGAAAAAATGTGGGCAATGGCGGCATCCTCAATCTTTCCTCCTTAAATGGCATCAATGGCTTTGTCATTAACGGCATTAGTCAGTTCGCTCAATCAGGTATCTCAGTCAGCAATGCAGGAGATATTAACAACGATGGTGTTGACGACTTGATTATTGGAGCAATTGGTGCCTCCCCCAACGGCAATAGTTTTGCGGGGCAAAGCTATGTGGTGTTTGGGAGGAAAAATTTGGGCAGTGGTGGCATTCTCAATCTCTCCTCTTTAGATGGCACTAATGGCCTTGCCATTGATGGGATTGCTGAAGATGACCAATCAGGCACTTCAGTCAGCAATGCGGGGGATATCAACAACGATGGTGTTGACGACCTAGTTATTGGGGCATTTTTCGCCTCCCCCAACGGCAACTTTCGTGCTGGGCAAAGCTATGTGGTGTTTGGTGGAAGTAATATCGGCCGCAGCCCTAACTTCACGGGAACTTCTGGTTCAGACACTCTTATCGGCACAATTGGCAACAACATCATTGATGGCAAAGGTGGTAACGATATCCTCACAGGTAATGGAGGTCAAGATAAGTTTATTATTCGCCGGGGCGATGGTAGTGACACTATTACCGATTTTGGTGGCGTTGGTAAAGGCACAAATCCATCAGCGACGGTAATTGCCAATGTTGACACACTGCAATTTATTGGGGCTGGCTTGACTGCTCAAAATCTGCTGTTGACTCAAAATGGGAGCAACTTAGAAGTCACGTTTGACAATGTTTCCAATACCAAAGTCACTCTAAAAAACTTTCAGTTAGAAAACCTGGATAACTTGAAAGCTTCTGGAGGCATACCAGCCATTGGTAATATCCTGTTTGATGGGCAAACTATCATTACCGACAACTTTAATGTCCTCGATGCCAACTCTACTGATACGAGTATCGGCATCAAGAACACAGTTACTTTCCTCAATGACCTCAATAACAAGATTACGGGTTTAGATAACTCCAATGATGCGATCAATGGTCAAGGAGGTAATGACAAAATCGACGGCAAGAGTGGTAACGACCTTTTGAGGGGTGGAACTGGTAATGATAGTATTGTTGGCGGTGCTGGCAATGATACTCTTGTCGGCGGTGCTGGCAACGATCGCCTCACAGGTGATGTGGGTACTGACTATTTCCTTTACAATACCAATGCTGCTTTTGTTAGTTCTGTTATTGGTCAAGATACCATTACTGACTTCAAACACTCCCAAGGTGACAAGATTATCCTGGATAAAACTACCTTCAGTGCTATCAATTCTCCTGCGGGAAAAGGTTTCAGTAATGCTAGTGATTTTAAAATCATTTCTAATGGGGCATCCAGCACGGCGAAAATTGTCTATGACCCTGTGAGTGGTAATTTGTTCTACAACCAAAATGGCAGTGCGGCTGGTTTCGGTAGCGGTGGTCTATTTGCTACCCTTGCTGGTGCGCCCACTATCACAGCTACAGACTTCATCATTCAAGCGTAGTTAATAGACCTCTTGCAAAAGTCGCTCAGGAAGATTTGATTTTGGGGAGACAAAGCTCATAATTGTAGAGAGCAGCAATCAAATAAAACCTTAAACTAAATCGTTTTCGGCGATTTCTATAAGTAAGGGACAAAATTTTAAATACCTTTAACTTCCGATTTACATGCTCACCTAGAACTCTAATTCTGGCTAATTCTTGATTACTATTTTTATCCTCACAACTTAATTTATCCCCTCTAGGTTTTTTCTTGGGAATCCGACTATTGTTATGCAGTTTTTGAATACCTTGATAACCTTTATCGCCCAAGCACTCTATATCTTCTCTCAATCTAACTCGACTATTTTTAAATATCCGAAAATCATGCTCTCTACCCTTGCCATGAGCGGTGCAGATGATTTTACCATTTGCTCGGTCTACTACTACTTGTGACTTAAGTGTATGCTGTTTGTTTTTTCCACTGTAAAACTTTTTTTGTTTTTTTTAGGACGTTCAATGGGACTTTCTGTAACATCAACCACTACTACTTCTAACTGATAATTAGAACTAGCCAATTTTTTCTTCCCTGGNTTGTGACTTAAGTGTATGCTGTTTGTTTTTTCCACTGTAAAACTTTTTTTGTTTTTTTTAGGACGTTCAATGGGACTTTCTGTAACATCAACCACTACTACTTCTAACTGATAATTAGAACTAGCCAATTTTTTCTTCCCTGGAAGTGTAAACGCCCTAGATTTAGTCAGTGTATCTTCTATTTTTCGGATAATTCGGTAAGCTGTAGACTCGTTCACTCCCCAAGATTGACCTATATGGAAGTAGGTACGGTACTCTCTTTAGTATTCCAATGTCATCAACAATTTGTCTTCCAACGTGAGTTTACTTGGCCGTCCTGTTTTCTGTTTTGCAAGGCTTGGCGATCGCACTATCTCTAGCATCTGGTTAAAAGTCTCCGGTCGTACACCACACAAGCGTTTAAAGTCTTCTGGCTTTAAGCTTTTTACTTGTTCGTAGGTCATCAATGCTACCCAACTCTAACCTACTTGTCCCACGTATTTGGGACTTTTGCAAGAGGTCTAATGTTTGTCAGCAGGGAAACTTATTAATGTGTAAAACTCTTTTTTACTTTTTAATTGTTAATTTTGACTGTTGACCATCATTGAGAAATACAGGTTTGCCGCCTTCCTTCAGAGATAATGAAAGAGCTGCAAGAATTTCTACTAACTGTGCCCCAACCCAGCCAGACGAAACCTCTGAGGGAGTATTGTTAAGAATAGAGACAACAAAGCGATCGCAAACTCGTCCCAATGGTTCTCCTGGTTCTAATTCCAACATCACTTGGCTTTGATTTACAGGAATAAATAGATTGCCCTGCTGTTCAAACTCCCCGTGTAATAGGGTTAGAGGTGACAATCGCGACATTTCATCAAAAATCAAGCTGCCAAGGCTGCCTACAATCCCTAACCGTCGCTGCTTATCAGGGTTCAGCCAGCACAAGTGAATATAAGCTTGAAAGTTATCTGGGTATGTCAGCGTTAGCCATACTAAGTCAGCCAAGCCTTGAGATAGAGGGGCACAGGGGTATGGAGCATTGGAAGCGTCGGGAGACGGGGCGATAGGGTGGTGGGGTGAAATTTTCTCTCCATCTCCCCATCGCCCCTTATCCCCACAGGGGACCCCCACCTTTCCCATCTCCCCTAATCCCTGCTGAGCTTCGCCCCGCTTCTCTACGAGAGGCTGCGCCAACGCTAACGTGGAGTCCCCGAATTCCTCATTGCTAATCCCCACTGAGCTTCTCTGCGAGACGCTACACGAACGCCCCGCTTCTCTACGAGAGCCTGCACCAACGCTAACGTGGGGCCCCTGAGTTCCTGATCTCTCCTCCCCTTGTAGCCACACCGTACTTGTTGCCTGTACTTTCACAGGTAACTGACCTAACCATGTATTAAAAATAGCAATATCATGAATCGCTAAGTCCCATAGTGCATCAACATCTTGCCGCACAGGTCCTAAATGGGTGCGGGTAGCATAGCCATAGCGGAGATCCCCTAATTTACCCGCTTGAACTACAGTTTGTCCCCGCTCGACTGCTGGGTGAAATAAATAAGTGTGGTCAACCATGAGTATTAAATGATGCTGCTCTGCTAACTGGCAAAGTTGCCAACATTCTGCCGGGTCAAGAGTTAGCGGTTTTTCTGCCAAAACATGGTATCCCTGTTGCAGAGCGTCTTGAATTAAAGCATAGTGCGTGGTAGCAGGAGTTGCGATCGCTACTGCTGTTAGTCCAGGCACTTGTTTTAAATCCTGCCACTGAGTTGTTAATATTATATTTTTATCTAAATTGAACTGCTGTTTTACTGCCACTAACCGTTCTGGATGGGGATCTACTACAGCAACAACACTTACCCGGGGATGTACTAAAAAATTTCGCAGTAAATGCACTCCCCAACGTCCAACTCCGATGACAGCGATTTTAATTTGGTTTGTCATTTGTTATTTGTTATTTGTCATTGGTAATTGGTTATAAGTTTTATACAAACGACAACCAACTGATTATCAGTTTAATCGCAGTCTTTTGAATTCAGGGTTTTTCCTGATGATTAATTGCTAAAAACGCTACTTTAGCTGCGGCTTGTTCAGCAGTTTTAATTGAGCGTCCCTTACCTTGTCCTAGCATATTTCCGTGTAGCCATACTTCAGCAACGAAACGTTCTTGATTGCGGTACGGTTGATTAACTTCCACAACTCGATACTCTGGTAAAACTTTAAATTGTGCCTGTGTCCATTCTTGGAGAGCCGCTTTGTAATTAAGTCTGGCTGGATCGAGGCGAATTTCTGTTGCTAGTTTTTGAAAGTGAGGATCTAGCCAAGAACGGATTAATTCTAAATTTTGAGTGCTTAAATAAAGCGCACCCAGAACTGCTTCAAAAGCATCTGCTAGTCGTGACTCTTGACCAACTTTATCAGCCGTAGCACTCCCAGCAACTAGTAAATATAGCTCCAAACCATATTCTCTCGCTAATTGTGCCAGAATGCGATCGCTCACTAGCACCGAACGAATTGCCGCAAAATCCCCTACTGGACAATCTGGGTAATTTTCCCACAACACAACAGCTGACACTAACCGTACCACTGCATCGCCAACAAACTCTAGCTGTTCGTAATTTGCTGACTCAGAAACCGTAGCATGAGTCAGTGCTAAGTCCAATAGTTGCCATTTAATTGGTGCTTCTAGTGGCAAACCAAATTTTTTGACTAAGCTTTCGAGTTGTCGTTGACGGCGTGGATAAACTAGGGTCATCAGTTCTTAGTCAAGAGTTATTAGTGATTAGTTATTGCTCATTCATAAATAAACAAAGAGTCCGTAGTAAGCCAGTTAGCCTACATATTAACGATATTAAACACGTTTAAGCTTACTTTTTTTCAAAACATACAAATCTTGTACAAATAAATCCTAGTCTTATGCTATCCCTTCATACTACAAGTATTACCATGTATTACATTGTGGGTGCAACTAGGCTATTAATTAGTTTACTCAAAATTACTCTAGCTATATTTGTCTGCCTTAATGTTGGCTTAAAGGGTCTGGTGACTGATACAGACCTTTGCTTCCCCGAACTCCTACTCACTGTTCACAGTCATCACTCAGCAATTTCAAATCGGATAATTTATTTGTTGGAGTTACCTTATATCATTGGCTAGCTAGCAACTGCTATATTTTGGAAACACAGCAACATAGTAAAGCTTACTGTGCTGTATCAGTTTACTAATTTTCTTAAAATAAGTTACAAAAACTGCTTCTTAGATAAGTCAATTAGAAGCTGGAGTTAATACAACTT
Organism: Nostoc sp. PA-18-2419; assembly: GCF_005869855.1. Classification (GTDB taxonomy): domain Bacteria; phylum Cyanobacteriota; class Cyanobacteriia; order Cyanobacteriales; family Nostocaceae; genus Nostoc. Next base: position 134,747 of record NZ_SZNH01000019.1, read on the forward strand.
AAGCTAAATTTATACTTAGTGATATTTATTTACAAACCTAATTTATTAATAAATAAAACTAATTTTTTAAATAAAAAAGGAAATTATTAATTATAAAAATTTATTAAATGATAATTAAACTATAATTTTTAGTTAAATATCTTATTGATAAATTATCAATTAACAAGTTTTAGTAATACCAATTTGAAAAAAGAATGCCAGAGATACATACGGACATACCTTTGTTCTGTCTGGCTTTGTGAATGCGTGAATTTTGAATTGGTATAACTCCGGTATGTCCTGGAGTTACAAACTATAACACAGTCTAAGTGTTTTCTATTAATTTCATGAGATAAGTTAGTATAAAAAATAATGGAGTACAAACCTAAAAAGTTTAATACTCCATTTTGAAGGAAAGAGCAGGACATAAGCCGGGTTCTGTTCTCTTGCGAGGGCAGTTATCTATCTGGGACGCCTGTTACCAGACGCCTCTAGCGGCTCTTATTGAGCGGAACTGGTAAAAGACCAACCGTAGTTCCTCTGGCCTTGCTCCCAACCGGGGTTTACCGAGCCAGCACCTCTCGATGCTGCTGGTGCGCTCTTACCGCACCTTTGCACCCTTACCAAAATTAATTCAAAATTCTTGGTTCAAAATCCTTAATTTTGAATTTTGAGTCGCACCTTTGGTGCGCTAGAAGCGCAACTTGAGTTTTGAATTGTTTTGGCGGTATCTTTCTGTGGCACTATCCTCACGATCGCTCGCACTGGACGTTATCCAGCAAGTTTGGTCTTTCGGGAGTCCGGACTTTCCTCAAACCAGTAACTATGACCGGTCTGCAACCGCCTGCGCCTACTCCTCCCTAGATCAAGTGTAATCTTGGATGGCATAGTGTGTTGAGATGAGGTGAGGTTCGTTGACAGATGACGGTTAACAGTTAATCATCAACAGCCAATACCAAAAGATATGCTGCATTATATACAAGGACAACTTATTATTTCTTTTTATTCCAAGGTAGGGCGTAAGTCCAAGGTAGTTTTCTGACTGTAAAAGGACAATTGATAATGCAAATGGGAGGAAAGTTGATCCCAGGAGCTAAACCTATACGTACTTCAGATATTCTTAATACTAATTGCAGTGAGAAATCTAACTCCTTTCTTCTATTTATAAAGTCGTTGTACAATTTCTTTTGTCCTTTTTGCAGCCCATTGATGTCAATTAGTGGTTTTTGAGCTGAGTAGGTTCCAGTTGTTTGGTCGCGTTGAAAAACATCTTCTGCGGTCACTGTCTCAGAAAGTGTTTTCTTGGGGACAATCAAGCTCGGACTTTGAGGTACGGCTAAGTCGCGGGTTAAGTCTGGTGATTTGCGGATTACTCGGCGCGATTGTTTGCTATGTTCAACTACCAAGGAGCTATTATCCCAGTCAACGTATACGGCAATATTCTCAGATTTATTTTCGATACTAATGGATAACTCTTTCAAATCATCAATTGAATAAGAAGATTTGAATTTGAAAGAAATTCCAACTTTGTCATCGAGATTTTGTTCTTTTAACTGCTCCTCGACAAATCCTTTTTTAAACTCGAATTTAATTTGGTCGTCAATGGATTCAATCATCCGGTTAAAAACATAGGATACGCCAATGATATAAATCGTCAAAACTACTAAATTCTGGTCGCTACTCCTCATAATTTTAAAACATCAACTCCGGGTATTAATTAATAATTATTCAACTCATTGTTTGCGTACAATTCTTTAATCACGTTTAATGGTGAAAGAATTTTGCAGCCAGCCTCGTTGCCAAAAAAACAATAGTAAACCAAGTGCGATCGCTATCATCACTGCCCAACACATTGGATAGCCCCAATACCAATTCAATTCAGGCATATTATATGGTGATTTCTCGGTATTGAAATTCATACCATATATTCCGGCAACAAAAGTCAATGGAATAAAAATTGATGAAACCACTGTTAAGACTTTCATGATTTCATTCATTTTGTTGCTCACTGCTGAAAGATAGACATCCATTAATCCAGATGCTAGTTCTCGGTAAGTTTCCACCATATCCATTACTTGCACGGTATGGTCATAACAATCTCGCAGGTAGATTCGCACGTCTTCACTAATCAAATCACTGCCATCTCGAATCAAGGAATTAATTGCGTCTCGCTGCGGCCAGACAGCTCGACGTAGTTGTAGTAATTCTCGCCTAATTTGATAAATATTTTGTAATGTTTGCGGAGTTGGTTTAACTATTACTTCCTCTTCTAATTCTTCGATTCGCTCACCATAAAGTTCCAACACTGGAAAATAGCCATCAATAATCGCATCTAATAGAGCATAAGCTAAATAATCGGCTTTTTGAGAGCGGATGATGCCTTTACCTTTTTCAATTCGCGATCGCACTGGTTCAAAGCAATCATGCTCTGGTTCTTCTTGGACTGTGAGCAAATAATTTTTACCCAATATCAAACTCACTTGTTCGCTGTAAAAGCCACATGTTTTTTCCTTTGGTACTACCATGCGAGAAATGAAGAGTAATTGGTCTTCATAATCCTCTGTTTTCGGACGCTCTGGTACATTAACCACATCTTCTAAAACCAGAGGATGCAAATCAAAAACTCGACCCAATCTTTGTAATATGTCTTGAGATCCTAAACCTTGTACGTCTACCCAAGAAACAGTTTCCATCTCTAGATATGGACTACATTCTTCTGGAGTTGCTACTTGTTCGTGGATAAAATTGGTTTGGTTATAGTCAATCAAGAAAATTATCGGTGCTGGAGCATTTGCATCAATAAAAATTGTTCCTGGCAGAGTTCCTGGGTGGTGATAGAACTCATCTTCAAATGGCTTATTTACTACTTTCGGAGCGCGGCGCAGTTTTCGTGCCATGAAATATTACCTAATAGTAATTTGTCATTTATTACAAAGTTCTGATGTCTGACGACAAGACGCCCCAAGGGCATCTATGGAAAAAAGCTTGGAACAGGCTTTGCACTTTGTCATCTATTCTTTGTCATTTGTTATTTACAAAAGACAAAAGATAAATCACATACATATGATTTTACAAAAATTAATCAAAAGACAGTAATTTCTAAATTACATAATTGATTTACATGGTTAATTTGGCGCTCAAAATTTTATTAATCATTACTTATACTTACGACTAACCACTGAAAACGTTGATAATTAAATTTATTTATGTTCGGGAAGTTACCAGCAATACAGATAACATATTGCTTCTAAATCAGCAATGGTAGGGTAGATATAAAAAACAGTTTGTCTTCTCAAGACAAACTGCTTAAAAAATATTTATCTAAAAATTCAGGAGCTAAGCCACAGACCTTTGCGGCTTTGGTTGTGAATTCTTACATCTGTGGGCGAACAGAGATTAAAACATGCCGCCCATGCCGCCCATGCCGCCCATGCCACCCATGCCACCCATGCCGCCCATACCGCCCATATCAGGAGCAGCAGCGGATTTCTTTTCAGGTTTTTCGACAACGATCGCTTCGGTAGTTAAGACTAAGCCAGCAATCGAACCAGCGTTTTGTAAAGCTGAGCGCACGACTTTGGCAGGGTCGATAATACCAGCAGCAATCAAGTCTTCAAATTCTCCGCTAGCAGCGTTGTAACCAATGTTAATTTCGGCATCCCGGACTCTAGAGACAATTACAGAACCTTCTGCACCAGCATTGTCTGCTATTTGACGCAAGGGAGCTTCTAACGCTCGCTCGACAATATTAGCCCCAATTTTTTCTTCCTCGTGGAGGCTGTTTTTGATTGCTTCTATTGCCTTGGCTAAGTGAATCAGGGTGGTTCCACCACCAGGAACAATACCTTCTTCCACAGCAGCTTTAGTGGCGTTGAGGGCGTCTTCAATCCGTAGTTTACGGTCTTTGAGTTCGGTTTCTGTAGCCGCACCTACTTTAATCACTGCCACACCGCCAGCTAGCTTAGCAATGCGTTCTTGGAGTTTTTCTTTATCGTAGTCGGAATCGCTTTCTTCCAACTGCCTGCGAATTTGACCAATTCGCTTTTGCACCTCTGGTTTGTTATCGCTACCAGCAACAATTGTGGTGTTTTCTTTATCGATAGTGATTTTGCGAGCAGTTCCTAACGCCTCTAAAGAAGCGGTGTCTAGGCTCAAGCCGATTTCTTCAGAAATCAATTGTCCATCGGTGAGAATGGCAATATCTTCTAGTAAAGCTTTGCGGCGATCGCCAAATCCAGGCGCTTTAATGGCAGCTACGGTAAGTACACCCCGCGCTTTGTTGACTACCAAAGTTGCCAAGGCATCTCCTTCAACATCTTCGGCAACAATTAGCAACGGTTGACCAGAACGGGCAACTTTTTCCAATACCGGCACTAAATCTTGAATGCTGCTAATTTTTTTATCAGTAATCAAGATGCGAGCGTTTTCAAATTCGACGATTTGCCGTTCGTTGTTGGTGACAAAGTAGGGAGAAATATAACCCCTATCGATTTGCATCCCTTCTACAACTTCTAATTCAGTTGTCAGGGATTTCGATTCTTCAACGGTAATGACACCATCTTTGGTGACTTTTTCCATTGCTTGGGCTAACATATCACCAACTTCTTCGTCGTTACCAGCAGAGACAGTGGCAACCTGAGCGATCGCACTTCCTTCTACTGGTTTAGCTATCTTGGCAATTTCTTCTACCAGCGCTTCGATAGTTTTATCGATCCCGCGCTTTAAGCTCACTGGGTTACTACCAGCCGCAACGTTCTTTAGACCTTCGCGAATCAAAGCCTGTGCCAGAACTGTAGCAGTTGTAGTACCGTCTCCAGCAACATCTTTAGTTTTCGAGGCCACTTCCTGGATGAGTCTTGCACCTGTATTTTCCAAAGGATCTTCTAATTCAATTTCCTTGGCAACAGTGATACCATCGTTGACAATTTGAGGTGCGCCAAATTTTTTCTCTAAAAGGACATTGCGACCTTTGGGCCCCAAGGTGATTTTTACGGCATCGGCAAGGGCGTTAACACCCCTTTCTAGAGCTCGCCGCGATTCCTCGTCAAATGCAATAATTTTCGCCATGTTTTATTTCTCAAGCGCTTCCATTAGACAATTTAGCACTCACAGGACAAGAGTGCTAATCTCTCCAGCAAGTCAAGTTACAAATGGAAATAAAAAATTGATTAATATACAGGTGATGCTCATACTAAATACTGGCAGTAATGCTTGAATTGGGAGATGAACTTAGACAACTCCCTTAAGTCCCTTGGTATTGCCGAACCTAGCGGCACCGGCTGGTTGGCAGTAGTATTTACCTTCCTCTTAGCTTGGCTGGTAACCTGGCGTTTAATTCCCACAGTACGTAAATTCGCCTTGCGGGTAGGTTGGGCTGACCAACCCAACGCACGGCGACTCAACCGAGAACCTTTACCCAATGCAGGGGGGCTAGCTATCTACGCGGGCGTAATTGCCGCGCTGGTATTAGCCAGTCTTTTACGACCGATCGAACTCCAAAACGTATTGGCTCAGGTGCTAACTATTCTCTTGGGGAGTTCAATATTAGTCCTTGTGGGCTTTATCGACGATCAGTTTGGCTTACCGCCCTCTGTGCGTTTGTGGGCACAAATTGTCACAGCACTATTATTGGTAGCTAACGGTATCAGTGTCAAAGTCCTGTTTGGTACTCCTATCGACTCGCTTCTGTCCATGTGCCTGACGGTGGTATGGGTAGTAGGGATTACCAATGCCATCAACTTGATGGATGGTATGGATGGTTTGGCGGGAGGAATCAGCTTTATTACCGCCATGAGTTTGTTAGGAGTTGCAGCCCAATTTAACAACCGTGCAGCAGCAATATTGGTATTAGCAGCCTTGGGAGGTGCGGCACTGGGCTTTTTGCGCCATAACTTCCATCCATCACGGATTATTATGGGCGATGCTGGAGCATACTTTTTTGGCTATGTCTTGGCAGCAACTAGTATTTTAGGCAGACTGCAACAAAACACAATTTATGCCCTCGTACCCACAGTTTTATTTCTATTGTTGCCAGTGTTAGATACTACTCAAGTATTTGTGCGACGGCTATTAGCAGGAAATAACCCTCTGAGTACTCCTGGCAAAGACCATCTTCACCATCGCTTACTGGCTTGGGGACTCTCCCAGCGCCATGCTGCCTTTACACTGTGGGGAGTTACCTTGGTTTGCAACTTGCTAGCGATGAGAATACAGGGTATGAGTTTGGCTGTAATGTTGGCTACTGCTACTAGTATTATTCTTCTTTTAGCCTTTACTGTGTGGCAAAGAATACGCCAACAGCCGTAGTAAAATTAAGGCAAAAGTAAAACCATTTGAGGAAATATCTGTTATAGATACACACGTAGGGGCGTACAGCTGTGTGCCCCTACAATCAATTCATTTGCTATAAAAATTTTGATAAATAATATTTAGAACAGAGCGATGGCTCATTTTATTTTAAAAGCTACTAAGGAAACCGTACATTTGGGTGGTTTCTCCCATTCGTTAGACCCAGCACTTATTATTGATTCTGGTGATACAGTTGACATAGAAACTTATACTGGTTACTACGTTTACGAGAAAGCACCACCAGAGTTTCTGACACCAGAATTTCTCGACATCTGTCAAAATCTTTTACCAGAACGCAAAATAGCTGGGGGACCGCATTTGCTCACAGGGCCAATTTACGTGCGGGATGCCCAACCAGGGGATGTTTTAGAAGTAAAATTAGAGGCGATCGCACCTCGTTTACCTGTAGGCTTCAATGCAATTCGTACAGGTTGGGGAGCTTTACCACATCAGTTTTCTCAACCCGCTTTAAGATTCATTCCTCTGGATTTAGCAAACAATATTGCGGAATTTCCACCGGATGCTGGGATCAAAATTCCCCTGAAACCGTTTTTCGGAATTCTTGGTGTTGCTACCCCAGAAACCTCTCGAACTTCCGTCCCACCAGGTTGTTACGGCGGTAATATCGACAACCGCGAACTCCAAGCAGGTTCTCGTTTATTTTTGCCAATTTTTGTCCCCGGTGCGTTATTTTCTATTGGTGATGGGCATTCCGCACAGGGAGATGGGGAAGTCAATGTTACCGCCATTGAAACTTCGATGAATGGTAGAATTACGCTCAAACTTCGCAAAGATTTACAACTGACGACACCAATTGCAGAAACTCCAACCGATATTATCACAATGGGTTTTGCTCAAACCTTAGATGAAGCCTTAGAAATGGCTTTAAAAAACATGATTGATTTTCTGGAACGCTTCACAAATTTGTCACCAGAAGATGCTTATGTATTGTGTAGTTTAGCTGTGAATTTTCACATTACTCAAGTTGTGAACACTCCCCAAAAAGGTGTGCATGGAATGCTACCTAAATCAATATTGTCTAATAATATTAATTTATAAATTGTAATCTTACGACGATTTTTTACAGCAGGTTTCAAGTTGTTGAGTTACAAAAAATACATAATTGTTAAAGAATTGCTTATTTAGTCGTTCGATTGGACATCTGTTTTACTTTCGATAGCTACTTTCTCTAAAGCAGGTTTTTCAAGTGTAAACTCATCAATGAGCGTAACGAATACTGCTGCTGCTGGCACTGCAAGTACTATACCAATAAATCCGAATAGCTTACCCATCACCAAAAATGCCACAATTACCATCACCGGATGAATATTAACTTGCTTACCCATCACTAAAGGCTGGACAATGTGTGCATCTATTTGATTCATTACTAAGAATAGTATCAGCACAAATAGTAGTTTGATTGGTGAAATACTTAACGCTACTAATGCTGGTAAAAAAGCTCCAATAATCGAACCAACGTAAGGAATTATTTCAAATAAACCTGCAATAATCCCAAATGGTAGAGCTGAGGGAATCCCTAAAATCAAAAGTCCAAACGTTACTCCAATACCCAGAAATATCATCGCTATCCCTGTGCCAAAAATCCAACCCTGCAATCTTGTCTTACAAGCCTTAAGGATTCGTTGAAACCGTTTGTGATGTTGCCTTGGTACTAATCTTAAGATTCCATTCACTAATGAATTCGGATCGTAAGCCATATAAAGCGCTAAAATCAACGTCGCGGCAAATTCCAAGGTGAAGCCGAAAGCTTGACTCAAGAAAACTGGTACTCCCCTTAATAACTGATTAGTCAAGTTTCGTAATTGTATTAGAGCTTGAGAGATATCAGGAATAAAAGTAAATCTCGTCCGTAACTGTTCAACATCTGTTGTCAATCTATTCAGGTAAGTTGGTAATGTGGTTAGTAATTTCTGTGACTCAGATGTTACACTCGGAACTACTACTGTAATTAGTATTATAAAAAATCCGATAATTAATCCAACTAAGAGTAAAACAGCTATCTTCTGCGATTTCACAAACTTTTGCAACAATCGTAACAGCGTGCGTAAAATCAAAGCAATCAATGCTGCAATCACTAAAAGTTCTAATACCGATAATAGTCGGTAAAGAATATATAGCGCGACTGCTAGTATGACTGCTAACGGTGCGCCATGAGTTAACTGCGACCATCCATTGTCTTTATCTGTAAGATTTGTCATTAATCGTTATATTTAGTAAGCTTCGACACGTCTACTTTAAATTTTATTTATAAATTTTCTCTTAGATTATTGTGAATTGGTCAGACCATTAGGCATCTTATCTCTAAATAGAAAATCTAGAACACGGCGAACATAAGTACCCCATGATTCGGCATTAGGTGGAAAGACTGATGCATAAAGCATGATACTGCTTATTGTGTCAAAGAATAAATCTGAATCGGCATCTGCTTGGAGTTCTCCCCGCTGTTTGCCATTTAATATTATCGATACTATTAGTATCGATAATATTATTTACAGACCTATATCTATGGGAACTCGACCCCAATATACCAACAAAAATAGTATTCAAACTTTACGTCAAGGATTAGAGGAATACTACACCTGCAACTTGAATCTCACTCATCCCAGTACTCAGCCAAAGGATTTTGGCAAAATTTTGCTTGCTCATGATATTAGTCATGTCATTTATGGCTATGAGACAAATATGTACGACGAACTTAAGATTTTGCCGCTAACATTTTGGACGAGTGACTTCAAATTTAGAGATTGGTTGCGTGAGCGCCAGAATCCATCTGTAAATGTGATGTATGAAGACTTGCTCAAGCGTTATGGTCTGATTCGCTTGTACAGTTCCATATTTTCTCAATCATTACGATTAGTGCCAGAGTTTATTTCAATGTGGCTTAAAACTCGTAATCATAAAACTTTCCTCCCATTTCTTAACTTAGAACCAATGTTAGACCGTTCGCTATTAGAAATTCGTCAAGAGTTTGACCTTTTTCCTTTTATCAAATAGATTTATCCTAGTTTCCGCACGAATGCCAAAAACCACAGTTTTCATAAAGACAAACCTTTGTAGGCAGACGCTACTTTAACTTTATTTAAGTAGAATGGTGTGAAAAAACTATGTTAAGGAAAATTAAATAGACTTAGACCCTCTTCCCTATTGCCTTGTCTTCGACAGGCTACGCGAACTGCCTCCTACCTCATCCCAACAATAAATATTTATACCAACCTACTTATTTACCTGTAATACACTTTTTACTTTAACCATTATTAGGATTTTTAATTCGCCACAAGGATATCAATCGGTAAAGTCACCCATTTAGGTGAAGGCATACAGACATACTAATGCCTAGTATGAAGTAAGATTAAGACATTATGAAGCTAATTATGCCTCTAGTTGTGAAATAAAGATTTAATCCCCAAAGAAAAACTCCGTATTCTCTACTTATCCTCTAACTAAAGGTCACTCTGATATAAAAATATTTACAGGCTTCTATAATATGGCTACGCACATAGAAATTCCAGTTATTGGCAAAGTAAAGTATCCATTACGCTGGCTGATTGGGCTGATGGCAGGAGGAGCCATAATTGTTGGTACAGTCGCAAACTATACTCTGATAAATCAAGGCACAAACAAACAAGACATTGATCGCTTAACTGTTCCAGTTGCAGCACAAAATGTTACATTGCGGATTACAGCTAGTGGGAAAGTTGTACCAGTGCAGAGCGTGAATATTAGTCCGAAGAATCCTGGGGTGCTGTCGCAATTGTATGTCCAACAAGGCGATCGCATTCAAAAAGGACAAATTCTCGCCCGCATGGATAGTGCCAGCATTGAAGCACAAAGGAGCCAGTATCTTGCTAACTTAGCCCAAAGTCAAGCACAGTTAGCCGAAGCCCTTGCTGGTAGTCGTCCTCAAGAAATTGCCCAAGCTAAAGCGCGATTAGCCCAAGCCCAAGCCCAGCTAACCCAGGCTCGTACGGGTAATCGTCCCCAAGAAATTGCCCAAGCTCAAGCCCAAGTAGACGCAGCTCAAGCCAAGGTGAATTATACTGCTCAACAAGTCAAGCGTTATCAATATCTATATCAACAGGGCGCTGAGAACAAACAATTACTCGATCAAGCCATCAGCGAAGACAAAAGTGCAACAGCCAGTTTAGAAGAAGCAAAAAAACGATTTTCCTTAGTACAAAGTGGCAGTCGTAGTGAAGAAATCGCTGGGCGTCAAGCAGCTGTCAATGAAGCACGTGCAGCATTGGTATTATTGGAAGATGGCACCCGTAGTGAAGAAATAGCCGCACGCCAAGCAGCTGTCGCCGCCGCCCAAGCTCAGTTGAAGGGTGTGCAAGTACAGTTGGAAGATACAATTATTCGCGCTCCCCTTTCGGGAATTGTTACCCAAAAGTATGCCGATCCTGGCGCTTTTGTCACACCCACAACTTCTGCTTCTACTAGTGCATCGGCAACTTCCAGTTCAATTGTTGCCGTAGCACGGGGTTTAGAAATATTAGCTCAAGTTCCCGAAGCCGATCTTGGCAGAATCAAACCGGGACAGCAGGTGGAAATTGTCGCTGATGCTTATCCAGATCGAGTTTTTAAAGGTCATGTACGCCTGATTGCTCCAGAAGCAGTGATAGAACAAGGTGTGACATCCTTCCAAGTGCGAGTTGCTTTGGATACTGGTACAGATAAACTGCGTTCTGGGTTAAATGTAGATCTGACTTTTTTGGGCGATCGCGTTAATAATGCCTTAGTATTACCAACGGTGTCAATCGTCACCGAAAAAGGTAGAACTGGCGTACTTGTACCAGATGTAGATAATAAACCCCAATTCCGCGAAGTCACAGTTGGGGCGCAAATCAAAGACCAAACTCAAATTTTAGAGGGAGTTAAAGAAGGCGATCGCATATTTATCAATCCACCTAAAGATTACAAAATCGAAAAGGCCAAAGAACAGCAGAATAAATAATTTCACAATTGGGGAGTGTGGAGATGAGGAGATAGGAAGAATAACTCTTAACTTCTAACTCAACAGCCAACAGTCAACTTTTAATAGAAACTTTTAATCTAAAATCTAAAATTGGCATGAATTTCTTAGAAAGCGTCCAAATGGCAGGGAAAACCTTGCTATCAAATAAGCTGCGTAGCGCCCTCACCATGTTGGGTATAGTTATTGGCAACGCCTCAGTGATTGCCATGATTGGCATTGGCGAAGGTGGACAAAAGTTTGTTAATAAACAGTTGGAATCACTAGGGCCAAATGTGCTGTTTGTAATTCCCGGAAATCGAGAAACTCAACGCATTTCCTTTGAAGTACCAAAAACTTTAGTGTTGCAAGATGCGGATGCAATTGCTTCTCAAGTGCCAACAGTAATAGGAGTTGCACCAGAGTTAAATACAAGACAAGTAATTACTTACCGGAATAGAAACACTGATGTCAATATCATTGGCACAACTCCCAGCTTTCTATCGGTGCGCGATTTTGAAACTGATAAAGGCAGGTTTTTTAGTGAAGTAGACATCAAGCGAAGCAACCAAGTTGTTGTATTAGGTGCAAACTTAGCAGAAAAACTATTCGGTAATAGTAACGCTATCGGTCAGCAATTGCGAATCGGAAATACTAGCTTTCAAGTGATTGGGACATTAACAGCTAAAGGTTCCAGCGTGGGAGCAGATTACGATGAAGCTGCTTTAATACCGATTACAACCTCAGCAAACCGCCTTGTGGGAAAGAATTCTCCCTATGGTATTGCCTTAGATTACCTCGTCGCTGCCGCTCGTGATTCTGATAGCGTCGATGCAGCAGAGTTTCAAATTACTAATTTGCTGCGTCTACGCCACAAAATTAATGGTGAAGATGACTTTACGCTTCGTACCCAGAAAGATGCTTTGCAAACTGTAGGTCAAATCACGGGTGCATTGACAATTATGCTAGCAGCGATCGCCGCCATATCCTTATTCGTCGGTGGCATTGGGATCATGAACATTATGCTAGTCTCCGTCACCGAACGCACCCAAGAAATCGGATTAAGAAAAGCGATCGGTGCAACAGAGCAAGATATTTTGCTACAGTTCATCATCGAAGCAATAATAGTTTCTGCTGTTGGCGGTTTAGTTGGGACTGCCGTTGGTGTTAGTGGCATTCTGTTAGTAGCATCTTTAACACCTTTAAACGCAGGAATTTCCCCTGTGGCAATTACTATGGCAGTTGGTGTTTCTGGCGGTATCGGTTTATTTTTTGGTGTTGTTCCTGCACGTCGCGCCGCCAAACTCGACCCTATTGTGGCTTTAAGAAGTGCTTAGGGACTTCCAATTAAAAAAATATTCCATCCCTGCGGGACGCTACGCGAACGCTTTGAGGGCAAGGGAGCAGGGGGAGAGAAAGTGGTTTTGATGGACGTGAAATGGGATAATTTATTTTTTGGAAGTCCCTTAGTCAAACAATTTTCAATTTTGGATGAAAATTAGCTAAAGTAAAAATCAAAAACAAAGGCGGGTGCGGGAATTGAACCCGCTAATCCCCAAAATGGTGGAGATGTATCCGATAACCCTACATTCTTCGTCCCCGGAAGGCAAGTTGCGAACAAGGGTAACCCGCCATGAAGTAATGAAGGATAAAGTTTTTTATTTTTATCCTTCACCAATTTTTATAACTCATCCGTAGCCAGCATTTGGATAATTCGAGGCGTACCCGGATCGAATCCTGCTAAATCCCAAGACAGCGAATCTTCAGGATCTACCAAAGTAATTTGGTAAGGTGTCAGGGTGATATACACCGCCTTAACCTTGGGATTTACCTTTTTGCGGTACTCCTTCAGCGCTTGACTTGGATGCTTATACCCAGCCCAGCTTTCTGAGTCAGTCCAAAAGCAGACAACATCTGCCTTGAACTTGTTTTTAATCATCCAGTCGTAAGCCACAGATGCATCGGTTCCACCGAAGTTTTGGTTGCTAGCTTTGCGAACCGCAGAACTAAAACTATCTTTGGCAGTGATATCTAATTCCCGGAATTCTGTAGCAAAGCCACGAATTACATAGTTTTTCTCAGCTTTTGCTGTTACTAATGCCATTGTAGTGGCAATTTCACAACAACTGAGTCCTATATCTGCAACCAAGCTACCCATAGAACCAGAAACGTCTACGGCGTGCATGAACACTTTACCTGTGGGTTGCACAACATCAAAAGACAGTTCAACTGCTTTTTCTAAAATGTCCACAATCCGAGGAACTGGGTTCCAAGTCTTCTGGCTGCGTCCTAATCTACCACCAGATTGATATGTTTTAAGCGCTTTCAAAACATCAATTGGATGTATGCGACCTTTACGCAGATGTTCTCTGCGATTAAGAACTGCTTCCACTTGTAGCAAGTTGGCGTTTTCATCAGCTCGCAATACGCCCAATTCAGTTAAAGAACCTAAGTTACGCAACATTGCACCTATTGGCATTTCCTGAAATAGCAGTTGCCAAGCAAGCTTATCCATTTTGCCTACAGGTGCAGCCATTTCGTGGGTTAGGCGTCCTTGGGAAATAGCTTCATGAGTTTGGGTTGGATTCCGCTTTAGCCACTCATACCACCAAATCTGCGCCAAGGCTTCTGAGGGGATATCTGCTGGCAATTCTTCCCAGCCTCTAACCACCCATTCAAATAGTTGACGGTGATTTTCTGTAGGCGGTTTGACATGAAACAACCGCAATGCATCTCGGTGGGAGAAGCCTTGACGCTGTTGATACTTCAAAAGTTGATAAGCTAAACCTTTGACATCTTCCCGCGATAGCCAAGTTTTACCAGCTTCTCGTACAACTTTGCCAAATCCTCGCAGAGATTTCGTGTAATTCAGCCATTCATAGAAGTGGCTACCAGTGCGGACAACTTGGGGGAAAATTTGACTAAAAGCTCGTTTTGCTTCTGGTGCTTCACCCATAGACAGCAAAACTAAGGCTAAAATAGGCGCGCTGTTATTGATGGCGCGTCCATCGCTAGCATAGAGAATTTCTTCCGCCACACGACCGGGATTTTCAGCAACAGCTTGTCTGACAACTGTGACAAAATCTTCAGTTAATTCTTGTTTGCCAGCATAGTAAGTACTTTTTGCCGTGCCAACTAAAAGACAACGCCGTAGCATTTTCCAAATACCAGCATCAAACATCCAACCGCCGGAACGTCCCTGGACCATTTCTGCTTCCCGTCCGGGGATAGGTTGATTTTGTGGTGTAGTTGTTTTCTTTTTAGTGAAAAAATTGTAATTCATCGTTTCATCTCCCGGCCTTTGCAGGCAAAAATGAAAGGTGGCGGAGCAGGACTTGAACCTGCGACCTCTCGAACCCTATTCGATAACCCTCATTCGTCGGCCTTTGCAGGCAAGGAGTGAACAAGGATGTTTAGCGCTCTACCACTGAGCTACCCGCCACATATAAATTCAAAATTCAAAATTCAGGACTAGATTTGGTGTAGTGGAGCGGGAATTGAACCCGCGACCTCCCGCTTGGCAGGCGATAACCCTCAATTCGTCGGCCTTTTCAGGCAAGGTGTGAATAAGGATATTTAGGCGCTCTATCCACTGAGCTACCCACCACATATAAATTCAAAACTCAGCATTAAATTTGCTGTAACGAAGTAGGATTTTTACCTACACCTCCAGAAGTTTGATCGGGGGTGTTTTAGTTATATGCGATAACCCTCGATTCGTCGGCCCTTCCAGGCAAAGTGGGCGCTCTGCCATTTGAGCTATTCGCTACTGGTGAAAGCTAACTTGCTAGTGAAAGTTGACTTGTATTATTAATGTAGTATATGTATTATCTGTTGTCAAGGGTTTAGCAAGTTAATTTAGAGTTATTACTTTAGAAAGAAAAGTCTGAGCGGCATAAGCAAGTTGTCGCTTAGAATTTCAAGCGATATTAGATAAATAGAAGGTTGATAAACCTATAACACTTACTGAGTAAGATTTTGCTGACAAATTTGCCGTAACTTTGCCAAAAGATACAAAAAAATGTTCCACTTTTTGCCAATATAGTAATATTATTTTCCAAAATTCACTTGGCAAAAATCGGCATGAGTGAGAAACCCATAGAGGATAACGGTAAGGCTTTTCTCGTTGTACTTTTGCCCATCTCGTTTTTGATTATTTTCCTAGTTGCCACTTGGAGAATTTTACTAGCAGTAATTGTGCTGGTAATTGGCTTCAAGCTTTGGCAGGAATATCAATGGCAACAGTGGACTGTGCGAGTTAACCCAATTTTTCATCAATTGGTTCGTGAAAATCAGGGCAGACTGACGCCAATGGACTTAGCAATCAGGGGCAATTTTCCGGGAACAACGGCAAAACGCTACTTGGATGCTAAAGCCTCGGAATTTGGTGCCAGTATAGTCAACTCTGAAGAGTCAGGGCAGTCTTACTACTTTATAACTGCCAGCATTCTTGGCAATATTCTTGATAGTAGTGAGCCAGTTAAAGAACTTCCGGCTCAACCAGTTACTAAAACAGCGCGGTCGCTATTAGCACCACCACCAACCATACAGGAGGAAGAACCAGAAACTGAATCACTCCCACAGCCAACTCATAACGAAGCTAGACAAACGCTAGAAAAACAATTAGTTTTTGGCTCTCTGATTCAATCTGAACTTGCCAAACGGCTAAATGTCTATTCCAGCACAGTTTATAAACGGCGAAATGACCCCGAATTTCCAGAGTGGAGTCGCAGTAGAGACCCTGATGGTATCGCTTGGTCATACTCAGAAAAAACTAAAGAGTTTTTCCCAGTGGAAGAATAAAAGGCTAAAAGGCAAAAGTAAAGAACTTTCAGGCTTTACTTTTTACTTCTAAACCCACAGCTTCGCCGATGGAATTTAATCCGCTTTCTTTTAAATGAGAGAGCAAACCTGTAAGAATCCGACGTACTATCAGTGGCCCTTCGTAAATCCAGCCTGTATAAACCTGAATTAAGCTAGCACCAGCGATAATTTTTTCCCAAGCATCTTCTGGAGAAAAAATACCGCCAACGCCGATAATCGGGATTTGTCCTTGAGTTTGCTGCCAAATAAAACGAATTACCTCAGTGGAGCGGGAGCGCAATGGTTCACCGCTAATTCCGCCAGCTTCCGACTGGGGTGATTTACCAGTTGGCTCAATCACCTGGGTTTTGAGTCCATCACGACTGATAGTAGTGTTGGTGGCGATAATTCCCGCTAATTGATAAGTTTTAGCTAAAGAAATAATGTCAGCGATCGCTTCCCATGATAAATCCGGTGCAATCTTGACAAAAATTGGCTTTTGTGATTCATTTTCTGATTGCAATAACTCTAAGATGGCACTGAGCATGGTTGCATCTTGGAGTGATCGTAAGCCTGGTGTATTTGGCGAAGAGACATTAACAACAAAATAATCTCCCAAATCCTTAAGTAGGCGAAAACTATCAAAATAGTCCTGTGCGGCTGCTTCCAGAGGAGTTATTTTAGATTTACCCAAATTTATCCCTATAGGTATTGACCTAAACTGGTGCTTTTCGCCTGCCAATCTCGCCGCCATTGCTGCCGCACCACTATTATTAAATCCCATGCGATTGAGAGCAGCTTTATCTAATGGCAAGCGAAACAAGCGGGGACGGGGATTTCCTGGCTGTGAATGAAAAGTTACAGTTCCCAATTCGGCAAAGCCAAAACCGAGACTAGGCCAAATGCCAGCAGCAACGCCATCCTTGTCGAACCCAGCAGCCAACCCTACAGGATTAGGGAAATTTAGCCCAAACAAATTTTGTTTTAGACGCGAATCATCCAAGCACAAAGATTTTTGTAGGGAGGGATTTATCCAACTGGCAAGAGGATAACTACTTGTTTGTGAGAGCCAATTAAAACTGCGAATCGTCTGCTGGTGTAACCACTCTGGGTCTGCTTTTACCAGATTGAACAACAGTGGACGAATCGCAACTTGATAAATATCCATTAGTTTTTATCTAAGAATTCAGAATCCAGAATTCACAAGTCATATCATGTCCGCTCAAATAACTGTGATTGCGACCGTGGGAAGTTTTTACTTCAGCTTTGTTGAAAGATTTTGCAGTAATTAGTGTTGAGAGCCAAAATCTTTTAAGAAGCGAAGTAAGGCTTCATTAACTACTTCGGGAGACTCCACGCTTACCCAATGACCAACACCAGGAATTATAATTTGTTCTTTCAAGTTCACAACCCAGTTGCTCATTTCATTGAGGTTCATTCCCGGAAATTTGAGTACTGGATCTTTTTCACCAGCAATGAACAATGCTGATTGGGATATCTTTTTATCTTGCAGTTGAGGAGTAATTTCCATGTTCCGGTCAATATTACGATACCAATTTAAGCCCCCACGAAAGCCACTGCGTTCGTACTGCTCTACATAATAATTTAGATCCTCTTGGGTTAACCCTAACGATTGATCCTCAGGATCGATTAACCCGTCTAGAAAACCAGAAGTTGATGGTTTTAGGTTAGACAAAACTTTCTCAGCGTTGGAACCCTTACCGATAGCATAAATCATTCGCAACGAACGGTGGATATCGGCTTCAAATTCAGCTTCGGCAATTCCAGGCTTTTGGAAATAGACTATGTACCAAAAGTTATCTCCAAAATTCTCTTGTTTTGTTAATAGTCCTACTGGGTAACGAGAGTAGGGGACGCTCATACTGACAACAGCGTTTACTCGTTCTTCATAAAGCAGTGCTGTGTTCCAGGCTACAATTGTACCCCAATCATGACCAACAACAGTGAAATTTTCATAACCAAGCGCATCGGCAATGCCAACAACATCTCCAGTTAAATGGATGATGTCATAAGCATTGACTTGTTCTGGAGCATCGCTGCCACCGTAACCTCGTTGGTCAGGAACAGCGACTTGGAAACCTGCTTCCACAAGCGGGTCGATTTGGTGACGCCATAGATACCAGCATTGAGGCCAGCCGTGAAGCAAAATTACCAGAGGCCCCTGACCCTCAACAACTGTCCTCAGATTAACCCCATTTGTCTTAATAGTACGAAAGTTGCGTTGTTTCATATTAAAACCTTTTGTTTTTCACCATTAACCTGTTAATACCTGTTTTAGTAACTACTGTTCGATAGTTTAATACTTGTGGCGATATGATTCAGAGTGCGTTTGTGGGCATCTTATATATTACAAGTTACGTAAAACGATAAATCAGATGGGGCAGCCGCAAAAACCTATAGCCGCTGAACAGCAGATCCTTTCATTGGGGCGCGTCCTCCAGAGCATCAGAGAAGAAGATGATGTTGATGTTCTGATTGAAATTGTTATTTCTTATCTCCAAAAAGAGTTTGACTACAAACTGATTTGGATTGCTCTTTATGATCGCCTGAATCACGTATTGTTCGGCAAAGGTGGTATCATGCCTCACAAAGACACAAGTTTTTTACGCCAAAAATTTGTTATTAGTTCCGGAGATTTATTAGAGCAAGTAGTAATTGAACAGCATCCTTTGGGTGTAGCTGATTTGCGAGCGGAAATTCGTGCTGCTGAATGGCAAAAAGTTGCAGAAAAATTTCAGATTCAAGGAACAATCATCGTACCAATTCGATATAAAGACCGTTGTTTAGGTTTGTTGTTACTGGGTTCAGAACGCTGGGGCTATCTACTAACAGGGGAAGCAAAAGCTCGTTTGATGATGGTTTTAGGCGAACTGGGAGCAGTGCTGTATCAACATGAGATGCATTTGCAGCAAAAGCAAACCAGGCGAACCGACGAACCATTATTAGAATTGCTAGAAAAACTAGGCAACGTCAATAACTTGAATCAAAGATTAGAATTAGCGGTGCAAGCAACGCATAAATTTGTCTCTCCCAACCGGACTAATGTCTACTGGTTTGAGCGGGAAGGTCGCTATTTTTGGTGTCGGATGAGCAATCAACTTGTGAAAATCGATTTTAATTCTAGCACTCAGCCAGCGGCGGGAATGACAGTGCAGGAATTGAGCGATTTTTATTATGCTTTGTCAGTGAACCAAATTGTCTCTATTGGTGATGCTCGCAGTTCCTTAAAAAGTCATTTTACAGCAAAATTGCTGCAACGGTTGAAGGTGCGATCGCTCTTGGCAGCTCCAATTATTTGGCAAAAAAACTTGCTGGGTTTTCTGGCGGTGGAAAGTAATGAACCCCGGATTTGGACGGACACAGACAAAAATTTTGTCCAGGGTGCTGCTGGGTTAATTTCCCTAGTTGCTCCCAACGAAAACACCGAAAGCACTATCAAACAGATTCAAGAAGATGCCCAACTAACTAGCCAGGTTGCCCAAGGTGTTTTTAACGAACATGAACTTCAAGAAACTTTACAAATTTGTGCTAAAAGAGTTTTAACTCGATTTGCTGCAACGCGCTTTTTGCTGTTACAGTACGACCCAGAGCAGAATAATTATCAATTTATTTATCAAAGTCAGCCGCATAATCGCCGACCGTTGAAATTTGCTCTCGATACTCTCAAAGAATTAGATGGGCAACTTTTGCAACGTTCAACTCAAGCGGTAGAGATTGAGAACTTAGATGAAGATTTACGCTTTTTTAATTGGCGTCCCTTGTTGTTAGAAAATGGGATGCGATCGCTACTTATTTGTAAATGCCTTCACGGTCAAATACCGCCAGCACTTTTGGTCATTGCTCACGAAACCCATCGTTCTTGGACAACTCTAGAAAAAGAATTGCTCTGGGCTGTGAGTCAACAAATTGGTGTAATTGTTCGTCAGTGGCAGCTGCACACCCGCACTCAGCACCAGCAAAAAATTACATTTGCATTTGAGCGATGCCTAAATATTCTCGCGGAATCGGAAAACAGCAAAATCGAGGCAGGAAAAAAGAATCTAGAATCTACAGCACTCGAACAAATAGCAGCGATTCTCGGCTGTCCGCTAGCGGTACTATTTTCCTGGTCGCCTGGTGAAAAGTTGGTAGAAATTATACCTGGAGTCACTGCCAGTAGTCAATTTGGAATTTTTGCCGATGCATCGATTTCTATCCAAACTGAGGCGCTAATTCAGTGGGCACTGGATACAGAAAGTTACTTAACTCTCAAAGTGGATGATTTACCTCCAGAAACGCGGAGATGGTTAAATACGCCAGACAAAGGGCAAATCTTCTTAATGACCTTACGTACTAACACTGACTATAAACCTACGGGTGTAGTTTTATTGGCAGATACTCAAGAGCGTCGTTGGTCAGAACAGAGCTTGAATACCACAGCAACTCTGATTTCTCAATTAGCTTGGTGGCGTCGTCAAAAGCAAATTAACCACCTTTTAGAGTCCACAACCGAGGAATTACAACAACTTAACTGGTACAAACATCGTCGCCTAGAGGAAATCCAAAGAATAACAGCGCTGTCTTTGAGTCAAATACACGATTTAGGCATTCCTGCAAATGAACTTACTCAGATGCGTTACCAGCTGTTGCTACGGCAATTAGACCACGCAACCACTTCCATGAGTGGATTGCTAAAACTAGAGCAATGGCAGCTACACAAGAGTTGGGAAACTATGCCCATAGCTAGTTTATTAAAGCGATCGCTCGAACGTATCGATAATTTAGTCAAACAACAAAAGCTGTGGATTGGTGTGCATGGTTTGGGACAACCGATTCAGGATGGAGAATCACCAAAAAGTTGTTTATTACCTCGAGGTGTTGCTAGCTCTAACGCTCAATCTGGAATGGCGATCGCAGGGGATGTGATGAAGATTGAATTAGTGATTCATGAATTATTAGTTAATGCCTGTAACCATTCTCCAAGCAGTGGCAGAATTGACATTTGGTGTCGCCGTTTAACTGACCATAAACCCACAGATATCAAAAGAAATATATCCCAGTTGGGGCAGGATTCTGCTATTAGAGTAGGCGTTGCTTGTCAGAAATTCTTAGAACTGTCGATTACACACAATGGTGCAATCGAACCACAGCTATTAACAGATTTAGATAAAAATACACTTAAAGATGTCCTTGCTCCCTCTAACCTCAACCAACCACCAGGTTTGCACCTGCTAATTTGCCAAAATCTGATGCAGGAACTAGGAGGAGAAGTGAATTTCTATGAATTACCCGATAATCGAGTAGTTAACCGTTTACTTTTGCCCTTAGCTAGTAATGATTCTTAGATATATAGCAGCAGAATTCCAAATTGAGAATTTACTACAATTAAAGTCAAAGTGGCGTGAAGTTAGCCGATTTAAGTCTCTTAACTTTGTGTAGCCGTACTCACACCCTTTAGGACATAATAATAAGCATGAATGCTAGGAATATTAATAGTTCTACCTCCAGCAAGAAGAGTAAGAACTGCCTCCTGCCATAAGAGAGCGGCGGTCTGTTTTGGAAAGTTCAGATGTTTGACGACAAGCCGATGCAGCGTTTACGGCAAAAGCCGCCTCATGACTTTTTGCTAAATCCTGACTAATAGATTCTAAATTATGTATTCTCTCGAATCAAAAGCCCAAGACATTCATTGATTTTTCAAGTACTTCTTTGGGGCGAAATGGTTTAGTTAAATATAAGTCTGCACCTACCTCAATTCCTTTTTGTTTATCAAATTCCTGTCCTTTAGCTGTCAAAATCACAATGTAAATGTCATTCATTTGCAACTCGTGTTTCACTATCTGGCAGACTTTCAGACCATTCATTTTAGGCATCATCACATCAAGAAAAACCAAGTTTGGTTTTTCGGTTTTAATAATTTCCAGAGCTTCTTCACCATTTCTAGCAGTTAAAAGTTCAACCCCTTCATCTTCTAAAGCTTCTAAGGCTTGTTCCATCAAAATTAAGATATTAGGTTCATCGTCAACAATTAGAATTTTTTGGGTCATAGGAGTGGGGAATGGGGTATTGGATAATGGGCAAACTGGGAGTGTGGGAGGGGTGCGAGGGGTGCGAAGGGTGAGAAGCTTTTTGATAATCTACCCACATTCCCCTCACTTCCTCATCTCCCTACTCCCACTCTCCATTCCCTAGATTACTGATCGGACAGCATAATAAAGAATACATTCTCCAATTCTTTCTCAAAGCGTAAGGTTTTCACCAAATCGGCTTTTTGAGAAAAGATAGAATCAATAATAATCATGTCAGGTTTAACTGACAAAGCTTTATTGATGCATTCTTGGGGATTGGAAGCTTCAATAACGCTGTATCCCTGAGTTTGTAGGACATCGGATATGGTTTTTAAGGTTGAGGCATTTTCATCGACAACTAATACCTTTTTACTGGAAGTGCCTTGAGTAAGTAGTAAGCCAATTTCGCCCAGAAGATTCTCTGTATTGATCGGCTTAGTAAGATAGCGATCAATCCCAATATGATATCCCCGTTCCTTGTTTTCAATAATTGATAAAATAATGATTGGAATATCTGCGGTTTGAGGATTGTTTTTTAGGACAGCTGCCACGTCGAAGCCGTTGATTTGAGGCATCATCACATCTAAAAGAATCAAATCTGGACGGGCTATTTTAATTTGATGAATTGCATCCATACCGTCTTTGGCTTCTCGAACGTTGTAGCCTTCGTTTTCTAGTTGTTGACGCAGCAGTTCCCGAATGTTGGCATCATCATCTACCACTAAAATGGTTTTGCGGTTTTCGTAGGGCACAGTGTTTGTAGTGATGACGTGTTCTTTGAGTTGTTTAACCAAAGCATCTAAATTCAGCTTGGCACTGGTTTTGTGATTGCTGGTGTAGATAGGAATGATGAACGAAAACGTACTACCCTTACCAGGCTGACTCTCTACCCAGATTCTACCGCCGTGATGTTCAACAATTTGTTTACAAATGGGCAGTCCTAAGCCTGTACCTTTAGGTTTGTCGGTGAGAGTGTCGCCAACTTGGCGGAATTTCTCAAACACTTTCGGCTGGTCTTCAGGTGCAATGCCAACGCCTGTGTCTATGATGCTTATGCAAATAGCGTCGTTCTCTTGTTTGATGCGGCAGGAGATAGAACCAGACTGAGTAAATTTGATAGCATTGGAAATCAAGTTGATCAAGACTTGGAGTAGACGATTGCGATCGCCTACTACTTCAGGTAATCCTGGTTCAATTTCCGTAATTAGCTCTAAGCCATTGGTTTCAAACAACGCGGCTGTAGAAGTAGTCGCCCAATCTAATAACTCAGTTGGGTCAAGGGGTTGCATTTGCCATTCCACTTTACCTGCTTCCATCTTGGCAATATCTAAGACATCGTTAATCAAAGATGTCAATCGTTCTGCCTCAGACACAATAATGTTGAGATTGTCACCTACCCGCTTGATTGTTTTCTGAAGCTTGCGGTCTTCGCCAGTAAGCATGGGGAACACATCGCTTTCCAGCTTTTCTTTAATGATCGAGGCAAAACCGAGGACAGAAGTCAGTGGTGTTCGCAGTTCGTGGGAAACTGTGGAGATGAAATCGGTCTTCATCTTATCGATTTCCTTTTCCACAGTTATATCCCGAATCAGCAGCGCCGAACCAAAGCAAGTAGCAGGTTCATTGCCTGACCCTCTTTTGAAGATGGCGGCAGCTACTGCTTGACCGATACGTTCCTTTGCCAGGGTAACTTCGGCAGCCAACACCTCGCTGGGATGAGATTGGGTTTTTTGCACTAAGTCTGCTAAACCGGATATCGGTAGTTCCTGATAGTGACCTTTGAGGGTATCGCCTGTCAATCCATACATAGCTAAAAAGGCAGGATTGAAGTGGGTGATTTGTCCGGTAGTGTCTGTCACTAACAAACCATCCGCTAAGTTGTCTAAAATGGCATTTAAACCTTGGGCTTCTGCTAGGGTATTTTCTAAGGCAGCCGTCCGCTCTGTAACTCTAGCTTCCAGTTGTTGATTCAATTGCCGCAGACCGATTTCTGCTTGTTTGCGGGCAGTAATATCAGTATTAATTTCTAACGTGGCGCAGGGTTGACCGGATGCATCCAATTGCATTGTCCAGCGACTCTGAACGATAATGCATTTGCCATCGCGGGTGGTATGTTGCAGTTCGCCTTCCCAAGTACCCTGCTGTAAACACTCTGTCTGGATTTGAGCTAGCGGTTTAGGAAAGATTGTGTCTAACAGGTTGTGAATGATGGCTCGGTTTTTCACCTCTTGAGAGCTCCAACCATAGAGCCGTTCAGCCCCCTGACTCCAATGAGTGATGTTGTCAGCAAAGTCGCGCACAATCACAGCATCGCTGGAATGATTTAACATATCCATTAGCCGTTGATTTTCCGCTTCTGCTAGCTTGCGATCGTGAATATCAGTGCAAGTGCCAATCCATTCCCGGATACTGCCATCTGCTTCTAGGACTGGGGCACCACACACAGAGAAGTAGCGGTATATGCCATCTTTGCCACGTAATCGGTATTCGGTTTGGTAGATACCTCGGTTTGCCACAGCAGTATTCCAAACTTCTGCACTGTGGGCACAATCGTCAGGGTGAATCGGATCTATCCAACCCCAACCTGCAACTTGCTCTTGGGTCTGACCTGTGTATGCGATCCAAGTTAGCATTTCATTACTGATTCCCAGTCCTTCGGGAGTAGCTCCCCAAACGATTTGTGAAGTAGCAGTCACCAAACTACGATATCGTTCTTTAAGACGCTGATTTTCGGCTTCTGCAAGCTTGCGATCGTGAATATCGGTGCAAGTACCAATCCACTCCCGAACACTGCCGTCTTCTTCGATTACTGGGGCACCCCAGACCCAAAAGTAGCGATAATTACCATCTTTGCCGCGAATTCGGTATTCAATTTGATAAAGACTGCGGTTGGCTACAGCAGTACTCCAGACTTCTCCAGTGTAGGCGCGATCGTCAGGATGAACGGCATTAATCCATCCTCCATTCTCAGCTTCAGCTAAACTTTGACCTGTGTAGGCAATCCAGCTTGCCAATTCAAAGCAAATTCCTTCTGGTGTACTGACCCAAATTATTTGGGTGTTAGTTGTTACTAAAGAACGGTATCGTGCTTCACTCTGTTTCAAAATTTTTTCAGCGTCTTCGCGTTCTTGGTGGGCACGCTTGAGGTCGCTAATGTCCTCCACAGTTGACAAAATTAGCCGCTCCCCATCCTTCTCAACCAGTACTGCCGAAAGCCTGACCGGAACCAAATGCCCGTCTTTGTGGATGTAATCTTTCTCACAAGGTTCGTAGCGGCCATTTCGTTCTAAGCTTTCTAGGATCGTTGACTGAGCGCCATACTTTTGCAGTGTCATCTCCCAATAGTTAAGATTCAGGGTTTGGGAGACACTCCGCCCTAAAATGGCCGCATAAGCAGGATTGATGTCAATCAGTGCCCCATTTCGGCGGCACAACACTAGACCAACTGGACATTGTTCAAATAGCTGACGGTAGTATTCATCAACTTGGCTAGGCATGGTTGAGGTTTCCTCAGTCATTTAAGTGAGTGGGATTCTGACAACAGAACCAGGACAATAGGGTGGCGTAAAGCTTTAAGGAAATTGGGTGGCGTTGAAACAGTTGGTAAATTTGATCGGGTTGTCCAACGCCAATGTCTGGACTTTGCTGTGAAAGTCGTTGGATCAGTTGAGTATGGCGGATTAGCAAATCCGCTGGTTTGAGCATAGGTATTGTTGATGGAATCAAACCCTGGACATTGATAGTGGAGCAGAGTTCAGTTGTAGAAGTTGGTGAAACAGAATTTGTGTCACAGTGCCCTGGTAAAGCTTCTAGCACTAAATAATTCACTGGAATTTGAATCCAGAATTCTGTACCTTCACCCAACTGAGAACAACACTTGAGAATTCCTCCGTGTCTGTCTACAACAATTTGGCGGCTGATGGCCATACCTAATCCAGTTCCTTTACCAATCTCTTTGGTAGTAAAGAAGGGATCGTAAATGCGTTGGATGATGTTTTCGTTCATACCTGGGCCGTTGTCTGCAATGCGAATAACAATCCAGTTATTGTCTAGCGTTTGGGTGCGAATGCTGATTTGGGGAGTAGGGGAGCGTTGAGTTGTGATTTCTAAATTGTGATTTCTTTGTGATTCGTAATTTCGCCATTCCCTATTCCCCATTCCCTCTTCCAAGGCATCAATGGCATTTGCCAGAATGTTCATGAACACTTGATTTAACTGTCCTGGGTAGCATTCAATCAGGGGAAGTTTGGCATACTCTTTTATGATTTCAATTGCCGGACGGTGAGCAGACGCTTTTAGGCGATGGCGAAGAATCATCAGCGTTCCATCGATGCCATCGTGGATGTTGACAGCTTTGATTTGGGTTTCGTCATGGCGGGAGAAGTTTTTCAAAGATTGGACAATTTCCACAATGCGATCTGTGCCCAGTTTCATCGAATCCAGCAGTTTGGGAAGATCCTGCATGATAAATTCCACATCAATACTGTCTAACTCTGATTGCAGATCTGGCGGAGCTACAGGTAAAAATTTTTGATAGTCTTGCAGCAGGTGTAATAAGTCATTGGCGTACTCTGCAACATATCTCAAATTCCCGCAAATGAAGTTCACTGGGTTATTGATTTCGTGGGCCACCCCAGCAATTAGTTGCCCTAAAGAAGACATTTTCTCGCTTTGGATTAACTTAGTTTGTGCCAGTTGCAAATCTTGCAGAGCTTGTTGAAGTTTTTGTGTTTGCGCTTTTGCTTCGATGGTTGCTTGAGTGCTTTGCTCATAAAGCAAAGCTTTTTCAATGGCGATCGCACTTTGAGACGCAAAGATAGTTACAAGTTTCAGGTGTTCGGTTCTGTAGGAGTCGGTTTTCTCTGTACCAATAGCGATCGCTCCTATTACCCGCTCTTTTGCTCTTAAAGGTACACAAATCAAAGCGTTAATGTTTTTCTGTGCCCATAATCGAGAATCAGCTTGCACGTCATTCACCAGTTCTGCTCGACCTGATTCGATAATGCTGCCAATTATTCCCTTGCCTAGTTCTGGCTGATTCTGCCCAAAAAACGCTCCAAATTCGCCAATGATTTCAAACTCAGCCGTATCGGGACTGAGCAGAAAAATCATCCCTGCTGATGATTCAATCAATTGACTCATTTCTTGAAGCACAAGTTGGGCAATCTGTCGTCTATCCAAACTTGTTGTCAGTTGAGTTAAGATATCTTCAAACAAATCAATTTCCTGATATCGCTCCAGGAGTTCTTTAGCAAGTATTTTCTTCTCAGCTTCCTGCTTTGCCAATAACGAGAGCCAACCCGCCAGTAAACTTGCCTGTTCTTTACCAACAACCCAACCGATGATTTCTCCTGACGCTTCAATAGGATATCGATTTTCTGATGTTTGCTCGCCAATACTAATCAGTTTCGTACCGTCTACTAGTTCAACGTCAATCGCGATGTTCAGTCGGGATACTAAGTCCTGAAGCAGAGATGGCAACTCTTCTTTATTAAGAATCTTTCTAAGGCTAACTGCCGACATGAAACACCTCATCTAGAGTGGATTGTAAATTTCCGGCAATCAAAACAACCCAGTAATTAATTTCATCAGCTACCCAGCCTACAAAGTTTTTCAAAGCAGATATTTTAGGAATTTCCATCAAAATCTCGGAAATATAATAATTTGCTAATAACACTAGTTTTCCCAGGAAGATTGGTAGCATAACAGTTATCTTACGGAGCAGCCAATACCTTTAAAATCTGTAACAAAGACGCCCTTTATGGGTAAAAATTTATTATTTAGCGATCGCCTCTTGTTACTCTGTGAAATTTTATCTCCGTAAATTACGTGTACTTAATTTATCTGAATTCATCGGTGAGCGATCGCTCCAAGGTATGGGAAATTTACTTAAACAATAGACCTCTTGCAAAAAAGTTTTGTGGTATGGTGGAGGATTGAGTTAAATTCAACAGGAATTTAGGCTTTTTGAATTTCGTAGTTATAAAGCCCAGCAATTAAATGACAGCGCAATCCAAAACGTTTCCTGCGATTACGGTAGCGCTGACTCAAAATCCGAAAAACTTTTAACTGCCGATTAACATGTTCAATCAGGACTCGACGACTCGCTAAAGTCCGGTTAGATTGCTTTTGCTCTTTGGTTAACTTACCTCCTCTAGGTTTTTTGTGAGGCAACTGACTATTTGTATGTAC
>NZ_SZNH01000093.1 GCF_005869855.1 Nostoc sp. PA-18-2419
CGCCAGCAAAGACAAATATAAGCGTCTGTTAAAAGCCGCACAAAGCGGATCACCAGGTATTGTCGCGCCGGTAGATCTTGTCGCCGGTGAGGGGCAGATGAAATCGGACAGTGCAGCCTATGAAGCCATGCGGCAGCAAGCCAGATCCTACAAGGACCTCTCGGGATATTTATATATAACGGCGCCTTTTGACGGAGTCGTGGTAGCGCGTAAGGCAGAACCCGGTGCATTGGTAAGCGTCAACAATATGCTGCTGACCGTACAGGACAACCATGTTCTCTGGCTGCGCGTAGTGATCCCTGAAATCTACGCGGCGGCGGCCGTGCCGGATAAGCTCAGCTTCCATGTAGATGCCTATCCCCAACAGCGTTTTACCGGTGTCCTTCAAAGAAAGACAGAGACGATCGATCCCGGAACGCGGACCGAACTCTGGGAATATGAGGTAGCAAACCAGCAGCATATCCTGAAAGCCGGCGCTTTCGTGAATGCACATCTGGAACTTAGGCGGCATGCCCCTTCCTTTCTGGTAGCACCGGCCGCTATTGCATCACGCTGGAACGTAAGTTCGTAATCCGGGTACATGACGGGAAAGCCCAATGGGTCGATGTCCTGCAGGGTATGACGATCGACGGTAGTATTGAAATATTCGGCAATCTGCAGACCGTCGATACTTTGATCGCGAGAGCTACAGACGAACGCAAACCGGGCAGCACGGCTTATTGGAAGCCTGTTCGTTAATAAATCTCCATGCCTTGTGATCAATTATTTCTCAGATAACATCGCCTGACTGATCAATTGCGGAATGCCAAACTCTCCATTAGACAGAAATTCGGGATAGGGATGCCACCCGGGAGTATGCAGAAAAGAATTCTTATCGCCAAACAACAGTCCGGCAAATGTCTCGCCGACAATGCGGCCACCAACCGGTCCCAAACAAATCGGCGTATCATCGTCCACATATTGCTGCTGCGCTTCTGCAAGAATATAAAACCACAAAGGGGCATTGTCCCTGAAATTCTCCGAGATAGAGAGGATGGACTGATTCGTGCCCGGCTTTTCCAGCGAACCATCTCCCTGACCATCTTCATTTGCTTTTCCAACGCGAAGCAATTCATCGGGAATAACAGGCACGCCCATCGCCCTGGCTACGTCCTGTCCCGAAGGCAGCTTCAGCTTCAGGCCGCGTCGCAGATTGAGCTGTGCGAGTGAAGGCGGCTGTTCGCCGGTAATAGGCGCAGGTAAATGCCGGAGCGGACTCACCAGCGAGGTATCTATCTTATAGGCAGGCTGAATCCTTTCCTTGCTGAATGGTTCCGCATCGTTTCCGAAGTCGAAGAAAAGCCGCCAGTCGATGGCGTAATCGCTGCGGAATTTGCCGAAGGCTTTCAGATCAGGAAAGATATGCGGCCGGGGATCGTGTGGATGACTCGATAGATCATCCCGCTCGTTCAACCGGTAAAGCGGTCTTACCATCGAATGCCCAAAGCGATAGGCCGCTACAGAGAATTCGACCGGCATGAATGGGTCCTTCTTCGGATGATAAAACCTCAAACGAGGTTTATATTCCAATATAGAAGACTGCGCTCCGATATGCGGGAAGATGCGGTGAAGCATGTCCCATCCGATAATAGTAGGCAGAAAGTCGTGGACAACCACCCATTGATAATGGAATTGCACCACTTTCCGGACGCTGTCGAAATCTGTCGGAAGGCCTTTCTGCTTATGAACATTCAACATCCGATTGTGAAAGCGAAGAAAGATTCCCTGCAGCTGAGAAACAATGACATTTTCATCATTCCGCTTATCCCCAATGAGCGCGAACTGGGGATCACCCTGCCCTCGACGGGGGAGATCACGCGTATCCGGATCATTGGAATTGCCGGTTAGTGGATCGCCCAGCTGCATCTTTATCGTCCCGTCGTCCTGAAAGTCATAGAGATAGGGCTGGTCATCCGGGCCGCGTCCATACAAATTATCCAGATCGAAACGCGGCGTACGAAAGTCGACAATAGCTTCCGGATCACTTTTTTGCTGCGCAAGCGTAGAAGGGTCAAAAGTAAGATCGTGGTCGATAAACTGTCCGAAGTAGGTATAGCCGGCACTGATTCCCGTATTCTCCTCATCATCACGGGGATTCTTTGTTTCCGGAGTAGGCTTATCTGCATCTGCCGTCATAGCGGTTCCGAGCGCCTTCAGGTCATCTTCCAAATGCAGCGCAGGCTTGAGATGTCTGAACATTCTTCCGAAACGACCTTCAAAATTTTGACTTTCCGGCACATGATCCAGGCCACGCACGAGTCCGTGCGTCCCTCTACCCTGTCTTGTGGGTTTTAATGGGGGTGTCGACAAAGAAAGCGGCATTGAGTTGTTTGACATTTGATTTGTTTTTAGGAGATACAGAAAGGTACCTGTAACAAACAACCCATGCAACGGGAAAAACACCCTCTTTTCTGCATCATCCGATAAAACAGTAGAATAATTATCAAATCCAGTGAAATACAACTCAATATCGAAGCTTCATATCAACTCTTCTGTTTATTTTTCTGCCCTCCGGGTTCTTATTATCTGCCACAGGCCGCTCGCTGCCATATCCGACTGCAGTCAGGCTGCTGCGCGATAAGCGCCCTTTTGTAATCAGATAATCCAGGACGGCCTGTGCTCTGTTGCTGCTTAAAATTTTATTCTTCTCCTCGTCACCAGTACTGTCTGTATGTCCCGAAATATCCAGCTTTAAATAAACATTTCTGCGAAGAATCGAAGCGACAGTATCGAGC
>NZ_SZNH01000094.1 GCF_005869855.1 Nostoc sp. PA-18-2419
TGTCAGGACTTTGTCCCGTGCGGAAAATCTGACTATTTTTTCGATGTCTCAAACTACCAATACCTATATCGACAACCGGAAAGTAGGCATTCACTACAAATACACCGATGCCGAATACTGGCGTGTATTGGATTATGTGTTTTTGGAGGGGAAGCCTTTTACGCTTTCGCAGGTTGATGCACATGAACCTGTGGCTGTGATTTCGGCCGATATGAAAAGAGATTACTTCGGGGATGATGCCTCCGTAGTTGGTAAATACATCGAGGTGGAGAATATCAAATTTCGGGTATGTGGTGTCGTAAAGTCCTTGCCGATGACGACCTATATGTTATACAGTGACGTGTATCTGCCTTATACCTTATCTAAGGAAAATGTGCATGAGAAGACCCTGCGTGGCAGCTATATGGGGATTCTGCTGGCCAAGTCAGCCGATGACGTGGCCGCTTTACGGAGAGATTACGATGCACTTATTCCCAAGATACCGGTCGATGAGGGGTATAAAGTATTATACAGCCATGCAGATCCCTACGTCATCAGCTATGTCCGATCGGGGAATGAGGCTAAATCGGGGCTTGTATATGCGATCACTGCGATTGGTGTCTTCATCTTGATCGTGATGCTTTTGCCGACTGTGAATCTGATGAATATAAACATGACGCGCATCATGGAACGATCGTCGGAAATCGGGGTCCGGAAAGCATTTGGTGCGTCGTCCCGGGCACTGGTATATCAATTTATCATCGAGAACCTGATCCTTACGGCACTGGGGGGGCTTATCGGGCTGGTATTTTCCTGGGTTGTGCTGGAGGCGCTGAATCGTTCGAATCTGATTCCGAATCTCGATCTGGGATTAGACTGGCAGGTATTGGGTTACTGTTTGATTGCCTGTGTGGTATTTGGGCTTTTGTCGGGCGTATATCCGGCGTGGAGGATGTCGAGGATGCACGTTGTTGCGGCATTGAAGGGGAGTTGAGAATTATGAGTTATGAATTATGAGTTATGAGTTATGAGTGGGGTTAATCAGTTAACAGTTAAAAGTGACATATGATACGACACTTATTTAAATTGATATGGAATAAGAAGAAGCAGAATTCTTTGTTGATTGTGGAGATGCTGGTGTCATTTGTGGTGATTTTTGCGGTGTTTACGAGCATGGTGTATTTTGTTCGGAATTACATGCAGCCGATGGGGATTGCCTACAAAGACGTATGGTTGGCGACTTATCACAATCAGCAGGAATTTGGGAGTAAAGACAGCATGCAGCTTTTTTACGGGACGCTGGCTAAGACGCTGAAGTCGATGCCTGAGGTAAAAGAGGTGAGCTATCTGAGCTCGAACGCTCCGTTTATGTCGAATACCAATGGCACGGGGTTAAATGTCAACGGGAAGCAGATTCACAATGTGAATGTTTATACGGTATACTATTCATATAAGGCTGTTTTTGAGACGCCTTTGCGGGAGGGGCGATGGTTGAATGTGCAGGACAATCCTGCTTTGTCGAAACGGCGGCATATTGTCATCAACAAGACGCTTCGGGAATTGTATTATGGAAAGGGAATGGCAGTTGGGCAGAAGATGAAGGCGTTTAATGGGGAGGAATATTATGAAGTGGTGGGAGTTGTGGATGATATGAAAGACAAGGGCACCTTTAGTCTGCCGCGGCCTTCGTTGTACCAGCTGGCGGATAGCGGTGACTACAATTGGATGGGGAATATCGCTATCAAGGTGAGGGCGAATGCGGGGGCTGCATTTGAGAGCCGGTTGTACAAGGTGCTTGCGGGGTCGATGAAGCAGGCTAATATAGAAGTGACGCATTTGGACAGGCTGCTATCGAATATTGATCAATTCACGCTGGTGCCGATGATTATTGCGCTGATTGTGGCGGGGTTTCTCATTGTGAATGTGGCACTGGGGTTATTTGGGGTGTTGTGGTATAATATCAACAAAAGGCGGGCGGAGATAGGATTGCGGCGGGCTGTGGGGGCGACGGGGGGATCGGTGGCCCGGCAGCTGGTGGGCGAGTCGATGATATTGGCGACTCTGTCGCTGGCCATTGGGGTGTTTTTTGCGATACAGTTTCCCTTGCTGCGTGTATTCGATCTGGCACCGGTGGTCTATATTATTGCGATTCTGCTGTCGGTATTGTTCATATATTCGCTGGTACTGATCTGCAGTCTCTATCCGGGGAAGCAGGCTGCGGCCATTTATCCKGCGGTGGCGCTGCATGAGGAGTGAGACGTGGGGAATTATGAGTTGGGAGTTAAAAGTTAAAAGTTAAAAGTTGCGGGTGGGATGATATTGATAATTGATGACGATATAGCGGTAAGGGCGTCGTTGAAGCTTTTTTTTGAAAAGGAGGGGTTTGTGACGCAGGTTGCGACGGGTCCGGAGGAGGCTTTGCGGGTTCTGGCGGGAGGGGGTGTCGAGCTGGTGGTGCTGGATCTGAATTTTTCTATCGATACTTCGGGTAAGGAGGGATTGGCTTTGCTGGCTACTATCCGGAATGGGTATGCGTCTTTGCCGGTGATTTTGATTACGGGTTGGGCTTCGATTGAGCTGGCGGTGGAGGGTATGAAGCTGGGGGCGAGGGATTTTATCAATAAGCCCTGGAATAACGAGCATTTGTTGCAGTCGGTTCGGACGCAGCTGGATCTTCAGGGGAAGAAGAAGGACAGGCTGTCGCGGAAAAAATTGGATGGAATGTATCAGTTTCAGCATATCATCGGAGAGGATCCGGCGATGCTGGAAAGCC